>NZ_KB850224.1:0-629498 GCF_000369805.1 Acinetobacter sp. NIPH 2100
CGAGAAATTTCTACCATTCAATCAATGAAATATTTTCGATTGATCAACCAGTAAAAATCCACACAAGTTGTTCTTCTATTCTCTTAATGATCTTCTCGATGATTCGTCATCATCAAGCTAGGTCGGCTATATTACTCTAAATTTCTTTAAAGTCAACAGGTAATTTAGATATTTTCAAAACTTATTCTCAAACCCAAAAATTTAACCCTTAAGCCAAATCCTTGTTTCTCAACAAGTTTTTATCTGCATCACCGCCGATGGATGTGCATTCTACAGCATTTCCAACCAGACACAACCCCATTTTTTATTATTTTCTTTTGCATGTTTCTTTTTTCTACAAAACCAGTGTTTTCGTTGTTTTTATCAGCTATTTACGTATAAAAAGCAGGCTCATGGCCTGCTTTTTATTATTTTCTTTTCGATTTAATCAGTGAAAGTCACTCGTGCAATCGCTTTTTTGCCTGACTGAATGATTAAAGTGACATTCTCTTTTACAGAGAAGCTCATATCAACCACATTCCAATCGACTTTTACTGCACCACGACCAACTGCATCTTTTGCAGCAGCAGCATTCGGGTTTAAACCAGCTACACGCAGAATGGTTGCAATAAATAACTCGCCACCAAACTCACCACGAGAAATCGTCACTTCTGGTGTATCTTCTGGCACTTCACCTTCAGTGACACGGTTACCTGCACTCTTATGTGCATTTTCAGCCGCTTCTGCATCATGGAAACGTTCAACCAGCTCAAGTGCCAAGATCCGTTTGATTTCTTGCGGGTTGCGACCTGCAGCCATTTCATCAAGCAAGACTTTGATTTCATCAAGCGATTTAAAGCTAAGTAGATCAAAATAACGCTCAATCAAGCTATCTGGCATTGACAGAATTTTTTGGTACATCGCGCCTGGCGTGTCAAATACACCAATATAGTTGCCTAAAGATTTAGACATCTTATTGACGCCATCTAAACCTTCAAGAATCGGCACAGTGATACACACTTGTGATTCTTGACCGTAACGACCTTGTAAAGTACGCCCCATCAACAAGTTAAAAGTCTGGTCTGTTCCGCCTAATTCGACGTCTGCCTCAAGTGCAATCGAATCGTAGCCTTGTACCAATGGATACAAAAATTCATGAATCGCAATCGGCTGATGGTTGCTATAACGCTTGGTAAAGTCATCACGTTCTAACATACGTGATACGGTTTGCTGGCTTGCCAATTGAATGAGATCAGCCGCAGATTTTTGATTAAACCATTCCGAGTTAAAACGAACTTTGGTTTTATTCGGATCTAAAATTTTAAAAACTTGTTCTTGATAGGTTTTCGCATTGGCAATCACTTGCTCTTGTGACAACGGCGGACGGGTTGCGCTTTTACCCGTTGGGTCACCAATCATAGCGGTATAGTCACCAATCAAGAAAGTAACTTCATGTCCCAAATCTTGAAAGGTTTTTAATTTATTAATTAGAACCGTATGTCCTAAGTGTAAATCAGGAGCCGTTGGGTCAAAGCCTGCTTTTACACGGAGTGGACGATTCTCTTTCAGTTTTTTAAGTAAATCTTCTTCAGAGATAATCTCGTGCGTGCCTCGTTGAATGAGAGCAAGCTGTTCTTCGGCTGGCAAGAAATTTGACATCACAAAACCTAAACACATCAGTTATTCAATTTGTGCGATATACTAACATTTTTTCAGCATCTTGCAGGATAAGTTGTATATGAGCGCAATCTATATTGGTGTAATGACAGGCACGAGCATGGATGGTGTTGATATTGTTGCAACTTCATTCGATCCTTTAACACTGCATGCTACGCTGACTGTACCTTTTGAGCCTGAATTACGCGATGAATTGATGGCATTAACGCTTCCAGACGACAATGAAATTGATCGTATGGGTAAAGCCGATGTCGCTTTGGCGCAAATGATTGGTCATGGCATCAATGAATTGATTGAAAAGAATAATTTAGATCGTACTCAAATTAAAGCCATTGGTTCGCATGGACAAACCATTCGCCATCGTCCTGAACACGGTTTTACCTTACAAATTGGTGACCCCAATATCATTACCGAAATCACGCAACTACCCGTTGTGTCTGATTTCCGTCGTCGTGATATGGCAGCAGGTGGCCAAGGTGCGCCTTTGGTGCCCGCCTTCCATCAAGCCTTATTCCTACATGACAGTATCCACCGTGTCATTTTAAACCTAGGTGGAATTGCAAACGTCAGTATGCTGCCTGCAAATGATTTAAACGGTGTATACGGCTTTGATACTGGCCCTGCCAACATTTTGATGGATGCATGGTGCCATCGTCACACCGGACATCCTTATGATGAAAATGGCGATTGGGCGGCGTACGGTAATCCAGTGCGTTCATTATTAGATCGTTTACAGACCCATGAGTTTTTTGCCAAAGAACCCCCTAAAAGCACAGGACGCGAAGACTTTAATCTGGAATGGCTCGATGAACAGCTGAGTGATTGGCGCAGTGGTTTAGAGTATGAAGAATTAGAAGATACGCCAGAGAATATTCAAGCAACTTTAATGAAACTCACCACACGTGCGATTAAGAAAGCAATTTATCGTAGCAAGGAATGGATGCCGACAGGTGAAATTTATGTCTGTGGTGGTGGTGCCTATAACTCGCATCTACTTGAACAACTGCGTTGGCGCCTACGTAAACATAATTGGTCCGTGCAAACAACGGATGCGCTTGGCCTAGCACCAACTTGGGTGGAGGCAACTGCTTTTGCGTGGCTGGCGATGCGCTTCGTACAACAGCTGAGTGGCAATTTACCCGCTGTGACAGGGGCAGCTGGGGATCGTATCCTTGGAACAATAACCACGGTATAAAGCAGAAAAGCTTCTCAATTGGAGAAGCTTTTTTTATATCTAGAATCTGTTAGATCGAGAACGATGAACCACAGCCACAGGTTGTCGTCGCATTTGGGTTCTGGATCACAAAGCGTGAACCTTCCAGTCCTTCAAGGTAATCAACAACTGAGCCGATCAAATACTGGTAGCTTAAAGAATCGACCAACATTTTTACATCGCCATTCATGAACTCAGCATCATCTTCATTGACGCTTTCAGCGAAATTAAAGCCATAAGAGAATCCTGAACATCCACCACCTGTTACATAGACACGTAACATAAGGTCGTTATTCCCTTCACTTTCGCGCAGTTGGCGAACTTTTTTGGCAGCATTATCTGACAATTCTAGAGCTTGGGCGTTCATGATGCACATTCCTCAGACTTCAATACGTCTTTAATAAATAAAAGACCTGATATTTAGTATAGCATACTCAATATCGGGTCTGTATTTGAAGTTTAAAGTCCTGTTAATGACTTTTTACAAGATTATTTATAGTTCTCATCTTGTAGACCACATTCAAAGTTCTTTGCATCTTCGCGGCAACGGAATTGCCATAACAATTTCATCATTCGCTTGTCATAAATGCCTTTTGCAGTCAGATTAATACGAGCTTCGCGCATCAACTTTTGATAGCCTGGTTTGTCAGACGCTGGTACTTCCATCCAATATTTTTGTGGAATATCTGCTTTCATTTTCCCAAGAATCGTAAATGCACGTGGTAACTGTGCTTTGACCCATTCTCTTGATTTTTGACCAAAACCAGCAGGGAATTTATCTGGATGAATAATTAAATTACCTGTCACTTGTAGAATTGGGTAATTCACAATCGCACCTTTGGTCCCCAAGCCCTTATACAATTCTAAAGGTTTGAATGCTGCCGCTGGCGCGCCAATAATATCGACCTGACCATTGTTAAACTTTGCACCAAAGTTGGTGATATCTGAACTGACCGCTTGTGCACCGACTTGCGAAGCCATAATTTTTTGGGCTTCGTCATAATCTAAAACGGCGATTTTCTTGCCAGCAGCTTTAGCCACCGTATTGATATTACGGTCATTGACCAGCAAATAGGCATCGCCAACAGGAATAACCCCAACGACTTCATATTTACCATTCACCATCGCTTTGGCAAAAGCTGGACTCGCCAAACCTTGCATCACCTTCACAGCAAGCTTAAGGTCGGTAATTGCACCGATCGCATCCAATGATCCAGTAAATGGGTTGAACTGGCGACCACGCATACCTGTGATACTGACGCCATCACATTTACCCGCTTTAAAGTCTTCTGCGATTACAGCTTCATTGGTCGCGACTTTTAGTTCAATATCAGCACCCCATGTTTTTGCGGCAAGCTGATAATCCTTCATTAATGCATAGACATCGCCACTTTTACCCACGATATCGAATACACAAATTGTTTGTTTTGCCTGAGCGCCTACAGATACCGCAGCGATACCTGTTGCGAGTAATAATGTTTTAAACCATTGCATTTTATTTTTCCTTTGCATCTATGCTGATTGTTGTTGCATCGCACCCAAAAATTAAAGAATTACCTTACATCCTGCTCTGGGTTTTCAAATGAAAATATGTTTTTGTTCAATCATGTCCAATCTTCCCGATTAAAACATATTTTAAATCTTCAAGATTTCATTTGGCTTTTTATATATGAATATGATTACGATCTTTCAAAATAAAGACAATGACTCAAATGACAAAGCCTAAAAAACAAAAAGCCTAGATGAATCTAGGCTTTAAGTGTGATATATCGCAATTACTGATTATTCACCAGGTAATGCACATTCAAAGTTTGCTTTATCGACTGAACAACGCGCTTTTTTCAATACAGACATCATACCAGCATCGTAAATACCACGTTTAGTCATTTCTAAACGGCCATCACGCATTAATTTTTGATATTTCAATTTGTCTTCAGGCGTTAAATTCATTTTGTATTTCGCTGGGATTTCAGCTTCATAACGCTTGATCATTGCAAAGCTCTTTGGAAGTTGCTTCACAAAGTAATCACGCGATTTTTGACCAAAACCTGCTGGGAATTTTTCTGGACGTAAAACCAGATCCGCTGTTACTTGGAGTACAGGGAAGTTAAACATCGCACCGTTAGTACCCAAACCTTTGCTTAATTCTAATGGCTTGTAGGCATAAGCAGGCGCACCAACCATATCCACTTGACCATTGTTAAATTTAGCAGCGAAGTTAGAGATATCAGAAAGTACGGCTTGCGCGCCTACGCGTTGTACCATGATTTTTTGTGCATCGTCATAACCCAATACTGCGAATTTTTTACCCGCTGCTTTTTCAATTGAGTTAATGCTCTTGTCACGTACGAAAATGTATGCCGCACCCAATGGCGCAATACCACCGATTTCATACTTGTTACCACCCAAGTTGGTGGTCATTTTTGCTGCATTACGTGCATCTAATACATACGTAATCGCACGTTGAGCGATTTCATTGCTTGGTGCACCGCCCAATGAATCCACTGAACCAGCAAACTTGTTATATGGACGAGCACGCATAGCGGTCATTGCAACAGCAGCACATTTACCCGCTTTAAAGTTGTTGTCTGCAACCTGTTCATCCGTGATTGCAAGTAGATTGACTTCAGCGCCCCAGCCTTTCGCTGCGAGTGCCCAGTCTTGCATCATTTTGTATGATTCACCTGACTTTCCTAATAAGTCGAATACACACACGTCAATTGCTGCTTGAGTAGAAGCAGATACACCTAAGATCGAAGTTGCTGCAATAGCAAGTGCAATTTTTTTCATATTTTTCATCCCTTCACAAACTTTATGTTTGTCTCCTTGTTCGAAGCAAATATTAATCATGTTTTCTGAAAAAAAATAGAGCTTATACTCTATTTTTATATCTGGTTTGTATATTTTTTACCCTGTTTTATCTATTTCTATTATTTTCATAGGCAAATTTGTTATATATGCCTACCTTTGTTTATAGATTTATTTTTTTGTACTGCTGTTCTCCTTGTTATTCACCACTCAAAGTACACTCAAAGTTTGTCCGTTCAACCGTACAACGGGCACGCTTCAGTACATTCATCATACTAGCATCGTACACGCCTTGCTTGGTTAAATTCATACGACCATCACGTAACATTTTTTGATAACGGACTTTATCTTCGTTCGACAAGGTAATTTTTTTCGCGTTCATTCCTGCTTCTAAACGTTGCACCATGGCAAAGTTACTTGGCAATTTATTGACGAACCATTGTCGAGATTGTGGACCAAATCCATTCGGGAATTGGCTTGGACGGATAATCAAGTCACCAGTAATATTCACCACAGGAAAATTAAACAGCGCGCCATTGGCTAAGCCTTTACTAATTTCGAGCGGCTTATAGGCATATGCGGGTGCTGCAATCACATCCACCTGACCACTATTAAATTTTTTCACAAAATCAGAGATATCAGATGGGACAGCGACCAGATCTATGCTTTCAACAATGGTTTTTTGTGCTTGATCATAATGTAAATACGCAAATTTTCGGCCTTTGGCTTTTTCAATGGTATCGATCTTTTTGTCGCGAACAAAGATATACGCCAACCCCACTTGGATAATCCCTGCGACTTCAAATTTATCACCATTGACCGTTGCGGTTAGACGATGTTGATTGCGTTTATCCAGTACATAAGTAATCGCCTTTTGTGCAATGGCATTACTGGTGACTGCGCCAACCGCATCGACAGAACCTGCAAATTTATTATATTTACGTGCACGCATGGAGGTCATATACACGCCATCACATTTGCCTGCATCGAAATCTTTTTCCGCTTTTTCTTCATCTTGATAAGGAATTAATTCTACATCACCTTGCCATGTTTTAGAGGCAAGCTTCCATTCTTCAATCAGTTTATAAGACTCCCCAGCCTTACCCAATAAATCAAAAACACAAATTTGTTGTTTTGCCTGTACAGGAGTAGTCATGACAAATAGAGCCGCAGCACTCAATGCCCAAAGTCCTTTTTTCATCTCGTTTTCCCTTATTTTACTATCTTGCACAATTTTCCATCAGTGCTCGATAAATATAGTCAGCTTTTGCCTAAATGCATAGCGCTTTTATATACATACATCGGGTTTTCATTGGTTTTAACAATCTTGATCACATTTTAATTTTTTAGGCCAATATCGACTCAAAAGGAAGATGGTGAACATCTTACCCCTCTGTATCTGAGTTTATTCACCACCTAAGGTACATTCAAAATTGGTCCGATCCACGGTGCAACGCGCACGTTTGAGTACGTTCATCATGGTGGCATCGTAAATACCACGTTTGGTCAATCCCATTCGTGCTTCACGCAGGATTTGCTGATAACGGGTTTTATCTTCAGTGCTGAGATTCATTTTGTATTTGGTGGGCAATTCTGATTCAAGACGTTGGATCAGAGCAAAATTGGTATTGAGACGACCTAAGAACCATGTACGGGAGTTTTGCCCAAAATTACTGGAGAATTTTTCAGGGCGAATAATCAAATCCATGGTCATATTCACAGCGGGAAAGGTAATAATCGCTCCATCATTGCCCAATCCTTTATGCAACTCTAATGGTTTATAGGCATACGCGGGTGCAGCCATAATATCGGCCTGTCCATTATTAAACCTTTTGGCGATATCAGACACATCGGCAAGGACCGCTTGCCCTCCCAAACTTTTGACCACAATTTTTTGTGCTTCATCATACCCAAGCACAGCAAATTTCTTGCCTCTGATTTGCTCAATGGTATTCATTTTCTTGTCTTTGACAAAAATATAAGCCAAACCAATTTGCGAAATTCCAGCGACTTCATAGTTTTCATGATCCACAGTACTGATTAAACGGCGCTGATTGCGCTTATCCAAAGCAAAACTAATCGCTTTCTGTGCAATGGCATAACTCGGAACAGCACCAATGGCATCAATTGAACCTGCAAATTTGTTATAACGGCGTGCACGCATGGAGGTCATATACACGCCATCGCATTTGCCTTGTTCAAAATCATTTTCAGCCAGTGCTTCATTCTGGTAACTGATCAAATAACTATCACCACGCCAAGCTTTCGCTGCTAAAGCCCATTCCTCCATGGCCTTATAAGCCTCTCCTGATTTGCCAAGCAGATCAAAAACACAAATCTTGGTCGCTGCCTGTGTTTCAGTATGCGCGCCCAAAAACAGCATTGCCCCCAATGCAAGAATTCCCTTCTTCATCCTTAAATCCTATTGCTGTACTTTTAGCCTAATTACTTATTTTTTCATATAATTTAAATGATAATCTGATTCACGTCACAAAAATAGAGCTTTTGCTCTATTTTGTAATTAATTGAGCTGCTCAATCCAAACAACTTGATCTTCAATATAAAAATTTGCATTCATGGGCGATCACCTTAAAATGCAGCTATCTATTCGCTATTTTGCATACTCATGATCCAGTTTGACCAAGTTTCATTACGCCGCGGTGGGCGTGTTCTGTTCCAAAAAGCATCGATGCAGCTCCATCCAGGTTGGAAAATTGGTCTCACAGGGGTAAATGGTGCAGGTAAATCAACTTTATTTGCTGCATTTCTGGGTGACTTGGTCGCAGATGAGGGCAATCTGACCCGCCCAGCAGTCTGGACTGTTGCGCATATGGCGCAAGAAATTAAAGCCTTAGAAATGCCAGCGATTGATTTTGTCTTGTCTGGCGATGAAGAATATTGGGACATTCAAGAAAAATTAGCGCATCCAGATCAACTCAGTAATGATGAGTTGGCTCAACTTCATGGCCGTTTTGATGAAATTCATGGCTATGCTGCGCCTGCCAAAGCTGCACAACTTATGGCTGGACTCGGTTTTCTGGATAATCAAATCCGTTTAAATGTGGCGAGCTTCTCTGGCGGCTGGCGTATGCGTTTAAATCTTGCACGTACCTTGATGAGCCGTTCAGACTTCTTATTACTGGATGAGCCAACCAACCACTTAGACTTAGATGCAATCTTGTGGTTAGAAGACTGGCTTAAAGCGTATGAAGGCACACTGGTTCTAATTTCACATGACCGTGATTTCCTCGATGCCATTACTGACCATATTCTGCATATTGAAAATCAGGAACTGACGCTATATACGGGCAACTATTCAACCTTTGAAACCACACGTAGCGAACGTTTAGCACAACAACAACAAGCGTTTGAGAAACAGCAAGAAACGCGAGCACATTTACAGAAATTTATTGATCGTTTTAAGGCAAAAGCGACTAAGGCCCGCCAAGCACAAAGCCGTATCAAGCAACTTGAGCGGATGCAACAACTTGCTCCCGCACATGTCGATACACCGTTTACCTTTAGTTTCCGTGAACCGACCAAAATGAGTTCACCATTGCTAAGTTTAGATGCAGCCACGATTGGTTATGGCGATAAAATGATTGCCGAAAAGATTCGTCTGCAAATCACCCCAAGTTCACGTATCGGTTTATTAGGGATGAATGGTGCAGGTAAATCAACGCTGATCAAAACTTTGGTCGGGGATTTGCCACTTTTGGCTGGTGAACGTAAGGCTTCTGAACTGCTCAATATTGGTTATTTTGCTCAGCATCAAATGGATGCATTAGATGCCAATGCCAGTCCAATGCTGCAACTGGCCCGTATTGCCGACAAAAAAATCAGTGAAGCTGCATTACGCGCCTTTCTAGGTGGATTTGGTTTTAGCGGTGAACGTATGGACACACCGTGTGAAAGCTTCTCTGGCGGTGAACGCGCGCGTCTCGCTTTGGCCCTTATTGTATGGTTACGTCCGAATGTTTTGATCCTAGATGAGCCAACCAACCATTTGGATTTGGATATGCGCCATGCCCTAACAATGGCATTGCAAGATTTTGAAGGGGCTGTAGTTCTGGTTTCGCACGAACGTCAGTTGATTGCTAGTGTTTGTGATGACCTGCTGTTAGTTCATGCCGGTCAATGCACTGAATTTGAGGGTGATTTGCAAGACTACGCCAAATGGTTACGTGAAGCACGCCAGCAACAAATCAATGCGCAGAATGCATCACAGCAGCAACCAGTAAATACCCCAGCTGGAAAAGTTGACAAAGAAGCGCAACGTAAAGAGACTGCCCGCCGCCGTGAATTGACTCGTCCAATTCGTAAAAATATTGAAAAAGTCGAAGCTCAAATTGAAAAGGTTCAGCCTCGCTTAGCCGAAATTGAACATGCGTTGGCAGACAGTGCACTGTATGATGCCAATCGCAAAGATGATTTGATCAAGCTGATGAATGAACAAAATGAACTGAAGGCCAAGTTGGAACAGTATGAAGAACAGCTGTTAGAGCTGATGATGGAACTGGAAGAATTAGAAGGTTCCTTTACTGACTAAGTTCGGAATTGATCCATACATGCTCATTTGTAGCATGTATGGATCAAGCGTATACCTTCAAATAATCCTTCATTAGTTTGATCTAAAAGGGATGCAGATACTTAAAAACACTATGAATATCATTAAAAGTGTCATGAATTTGTCGATAATTTAAGATAAGGTAAAAATTGGAATTTTCTCAGAAAATTGAGCTTTAGCTTCAGGCTCGATATACTCGGCTCCCACTGTTGTATAGTTATCACTAACGAATGAATCCTGAGGGTTAAATTCATTTCACATTTTTTGTACTTTAATTTGGTGAGTACTCTATTTTGGATTATACAAACTGAATGAATTCTTTAGATTTTATTTTTAATTTTGAACATATTTTGCCTGTCTTGGTTCAAGAGTATGGCCTATGGATTTATTTCATCCTTTTTCTGATTATTTTTTCAGAAACCGCCTTTGTTTTTATGTTCTTTTTACCGGGCGACAGTCTGTTATTGACAGTGGGGGCATTATGCTCCGTGGTTGAAATCATGCATCTTGGCTACATGATCAGCTTACTGTTTTTCGCCGCAGCATTGGGTTATATGGTGAATTACCATATTGGCCGTCATTTTGGCGATCGTATTTTCAATGTCAAATCACGCTTTATCAAGCAAGAATACCTGCAAAAAACCAATGTGTTCTTCTTAAAGCACGGTGGGAAAACCATTCTACTGGCTCGCTTTATTCCTTTTGCTCGTTCATTTGCGCCGTTGGCTGCAGGTTCAAGCAACATGAATTATAGCCACTTTGTGGTGTACAACATTTTAGGCGCTTTGCTCTGGATTAGTGTTTTGGTCACGGCAGGCTATTTGTTTGGTCACGCATTAATTCAAGTCAGTGACTTTGTTGAAAACTGATCAACTATTTGGCTAGTCATCATTTCCTGACTCATTCAGCTCAAACTTAAATAGACCATTGATAGGTAGTCGATTTCATCGGCTGCCTTTTTTAATCATTTTATTCCGTGTAAGGTTTCACGTGGAACGTAAAAAACAATCGTAAATAGTAATGAAAATAATTATCAATAAAAATAGAATCACTTTATAAAAACACGAATCTTAAGGAAGCCAATGTACTCACCTTCATTGGAAAGCCGGTTATGAAGCAAACAGCAACTGCCATTAAAAAAACCAACTCGCGCTGGTTTCGTATCAACTTATGGATTCATCGTTGGGTCAGCTTAGTGATCGTGATCCCCTTTGCGATTTTATCCATCACTGGGGTGATACTGATTTTTCATGAGGAAATCGATCATGCGCTTGGTGTTGAACCGACAGCCCTACACTCCTCAATACAGCAACAACGACCGTTAGCCGATTCAATTGCGACAGCACAGAAAACTTATCCCAATGAGCATATTATCAGTACAGGCTACGATCCTGAGCATCATCCAGGTGTGTTATTGATTGGTATGGCCAAACCAGAGCAAAGCTTTGAACAAGCACGCTGGTTATTTGCCGATATTGGTTCTGCGACATTGATTCAGCAACCGAATGAACGGGATACCTTAACGGGCTTCTTACTGGAACTGCACGCCAACTGGTTTTTAGGTTTTATTGGACAATTGATTGGTGCATTGATTGCATTTTTAGTGTTCTTATCACTGGTTTCAGGATTGGTGGTCTATGCCCCTTATGTGAAAAAATTCTTTTTTGGCATTATCCGCATTGGCAAAGGTCAACGCTTGTTACAGCTCGATTTGCATAATTTAATCGGTTCCGCGATTTTAGGTTGGGCTTTGGTGGTGACCTTGACAGGTTTTTTACTCGGCTTTGGTACGGTTGCGATTGGGGTGTGGCAAATCACTGAACTAAAAGCCCTCCAAGACAAATATCAACATGCCAGTGTGATTCATCCAAACTTAAGCATTGATCAGGTTTATGCGGCTGCACAGAAAGGTGAAGTCGGTTGGCACCCCACCAGTGTGTTCTACCCAAAAACAGAATATTCAACTCAGGGGCATTACATGGTTCTGCTGCAAGGCAATGAGGGCTTACAGGAAAAAATGCTGAAAGTCGCCTTAGTCAATGCTGAGACAGGACACGTCGATACGGTTGAAGAATTGCCCACCTATCTGAAAGCCATCTTACTGTCACAACCTTTGCATTTTGGCAATTACGGCGGCATGCCTTTAAAGATTTTGTGGAGTCTATGTACCCTACTCACCTTATTTATCACTCTAAATGGTGCATGGTTATGGTGGGCAAAACGTCAGCAAAAAAGCCTAAAAGGAGTCAATAATGCAACTGTGGAATAAGTTAAGTTTCTTATGGCTACTGGCTTTGTGCAGTATTTTAGGAATTATTGGAATGTTGCTGATGGATGGTATTGCGGATGTTATTTTTCTAATGATCACCCTGCTGCCCCTGTTGGTTGCAGGATGGAGAGCTTATCTTTTACAGCGTGGTAAAAGATAAGCCATTTTATTTGGTATTGATGCCTAAATTAATTAAGCATCAATATCTGCATTTAATGCATTCTCTTCAATGAAGGCACGACGTGGTTCTACATCATCACCCATCAAGCATGAGAACATACGATCCGCTTCAATCGCATCATCAATGGTCACCTGCAACATATTGCGGTTTTCAGGATCCATCGTGGTTTCCCACAGTTGCTCAGCATTCATCTCACCCAAACCTTTATAGCGTTGGATCATCATACCGCGACGTGAGTCTTGCAAAATGTGCTGCCACACTTGATGGAAATTGCTGACTTGGATGCGACGCTCACCTTTTTGTAGATAAGCCCCTTCTTCAATCAGCTTGAACCAGCTCTTAGAGTTCTTCAGTAAACGTGCGTACTCAGCAGAATTTAACAGACCCGCATCGAGTAAATAAGAATGCGGTAAGTTATGCACATAGACCGTAACACGTGGCCAATAATGCGCTGATTTCTCACCTTGTGCATTTTCACGCTCAAACGATTCTAATGTAATCTCAGGGCGTAAACTTGGTTGTAGCGTTTCAATCGCAACACGTAATTGCTCAGCCCATGATTCGACATAGTCACGTTCATGGTTGTGATCTGCTTTAAATGCATCAAGCTCAAGCAAACCATCCAACAAACTTGCAGGATAACGTTGAGTGAGACGCTGTAAGCTCTTTTGCGACACTTGATAATCAGCAATGACACTTGCGATTGCCGTGCCAGTAATCGCAGGTGCTTCAGCACTGACATGTAAAGCCAGTTCATCAATCGCGTTTGAAATCAGGAAGGTTTCAAGTGCATCATTATCTTTGATGTACTGCTCTTGCTTGCCTTTTTTCAACTTATACAATGGCGGCTGTGCAATATAAATATATCCACGTTCAACCAATTCTGGCATTTGACGGAAGAAGAAGGTCAATAACAAGGTACGAATATGTGAACCATCCACGTCCGCATCGGTCATGATAATGATTTTGTGATAACGTAATTTGTCTGGATTGTATTCTTCACGCCCAATCCCACAGCCCAAAGCGGTAATCAAAGTTCCCACTTCCTGACTGGAAATCATCTTGTCAAAGCGCGCACGTTCAACATTCAGTATCTTACCTTTCAACGGTAAAATTGCCTGCATTTTACGGTTACGACCTTGCTTGGCACTACCGCCCGCAGAGTCACCCTCGACCAGATAAAGTTCAGACAATGCTGGATCTTTTTCCTGACAGTCCGCCAATTTACCAGGCAGACCAGCGATGTCTAATGCACTCTTACGGCGTGTCATTTCACGTGCTTTACGTGCCGCATCGCGCGCACGCGCAGCATCAATAATCTTGCCAGCAATCGATTTAGCCGCTTGCGGATTTTCCAACAAATAGGCTGAAAATTCTTTATTCATGGCCTGCTCTACAGCAGGTTTCACTTCACTTGAAACCAATTTTTCTTTGGTTTGTGATGAGAATTTCGGATCTGGCACTTTCACTGAAATAATTGCAGTTAAGCCTTCACGCGCATCATCACCTGTGACAGCAACTTTTTCTTTCTTAAGAATATTTTCACTTTCAAGATACTGGTTTAAACCACGGGTTAACGCCGCGCGGAAACCTGCAAGGTGTGTACCACCATCTTTTTGTGGAATATTGTTGGTAAAACAGCGAACGTTTTCTTGATAACTTTCATTCCACTGCAATGCAACTTCAACAGCAATGCCGCTATCGGTGTCACTAGTGAAATGGAAAATCTCATTTAAATGGGTTTTACCTTCGTTAATATATTTAACGAACTCAGATAAACCACCTTCATAAGCATAGATATGTTCGAAGTTTACACGCTCATCGCGCAATACAATTCGCACACCTGCGTTTAGGAAAGACAGTTCTCTTAAACGGCGAGCCAAAATATCGACATTGAAAATCGTTTGGCTAAAGGTGAGTTCACTCGGCCAGAAACGAACCGTTGTACCTGACTTATCTGTTTCACCCACAACTTTTAATGGATATTGCGGATCGCCATGCGCATATTCTTGCTCATGGGTTTGACCTGCACGATGGATGGTTAAATGCAATTTTTTAGACAGCGCATTTACAACCGATACACCGACACCATGCAAACCACCAGACACTTTATAGCTGTTGTCATCGAACTTACCACCCGCATGCAGGATGGTTAGAATCACCTCTGCCGCCGACACCCCTTCTTCAGGGTGTATATCGGTTGGAATACCACGGCCGTTATCAGATACGCTGACCGACTCATCTTCATGAATCGTGACTAAAATTTCATCACAGTGCCCAGCTAAAGCTTCATCGATGGCATTATCCACCACCTCAAACACCATATGGTGTAAACCTGTACCGTCATCGGTGTCACCGATATACATCCCAGGACGTTTACGAACCGCGTCTAATCCACGTAATACTTTAATACTAGAGGAATCATAAGCCTTTTCATTTGTTTGTTCTGTTTGAGAGACTGATTGAGACTCTGAACTCATGGTTACTCCCTAGTAATATTGATCTATTTAAAGATGAAAAATAAAATTATGGTGCAGCAAGACTGACTTGACCGTGAACAACATGGAATAATTGAAAAGAAATCGACAAATCCTGTAAGTGTTTTAATACCGACGCATGGTCTAAGGTGGTCATAAAAACTTGACTTCCTAACTGACTCAATCGCTCAATTAAACGCTGTTGTGCAGTCTCATCTAACTCTGCTGTCAGATCATCTAATAATACCACAGTTTCCTTATTACTCGCATGTAGCATTGCAATTTGTGACAGTTTTAATGCCATGATTAACAACTTTTTTTGCCCACGAGATAACACATCATCGGCATTGCCAAAAGGCGTTTTTAAACGTAAATCAGCACGATGCGGACCATACTCGGTATAGCGCCGATCAAGGTCTTTTTGATGCTGCTGAATCAAGTCCTGCAATAGGCCTTGCTCAGTATGAAAGCCAGGATTGTATTCCAGTTCTATCTCAAGATTGGGTAAAAGTTGCTTTAAATCTTCATGGAAAAATTGGTTCCATTGCTCAACAATACTGACCCGTTGTGAGTGCAGCATTTCGCCATAATCACTCAGCATTTTATTCCAAGGCTCTAAATCAGCCAAAGTTAGATTACGTCGTGTCTTGAGCAAACTATTACGTTGTTTGAGTGCGCGAGAATAGTACTGCCATGCAAAATAGAATTCAGGTTCCACGTGGAACATTAACCAGTCTAATAACTGTCGTCTTGGCTTTGCGCCATGATCAATAATATCGGTGCTTTGTGGATCGATATGTTGTAACGGCAATAATTTTGCCAGTTGACCTTGGGTTGCAATGGTGTCGCCATTGACTTTAATCACCTGTTCGCCCGAAGCCAACTTTTGCATACCAATACGTTCACTGGCCGATTGCGCAAAAACAATCGCATCCCCTGCTTCATATTGAATGTAATGTTTTGGTATATGGGTGCGAAATGAACGGCCTGTTGCCAGTAAATGAATCGACTCTAGAACTGAAGTTTTTCCAGAACCATTTGCGCCGTAAAAAATATTAAACGGTTGCAACTCATGGAGTGCAACCGTCTTTAAATTACGTACACGTTCGATATTTAAACGCGTGATTTGCATGCTTTAAAACTCAAACATCAATCGTCATTAAACTCGCATTGGCATCACGACATAAGTTTGATCAGGATGCGCTGGATCTTGAACAAGCACCGATTGATTGGCTTCACTCATGCTCATTTTCACGTCATCACCATCCAGTACACCAAGTACTTCAAGGATATATTGCGCATTAAATGACATTTCTAAAGGTGCATCTTGATATTGAATTGCAATATCTTCGACCGCCTCATCCTGTTCTGGGTTATTGGCACGCAACTGCAATGAATCTTGATTGAAATTCAAGAAAACACCACGAAGTTTTTCATTACTTAAAATAGCAACACGTTGTAAAGATTGCTTGAATACATCATGAGCAATAAAGACATGCTTATCACCATTTTTTGGAATCACACGGCGATAATCAGGGAACTTTCCATCGATCAACTTGGTGGTGAAACGCACGGTAATATCGCCCTGTTCTTTATCGCGGCTTGGCGTATTAATGGTGACATTCAACAATTCACGTCCAATCAACAGGGTCAACTGTTCATCTTCAATACTCAATAAACGTTGTAATTCGCCAACTGCCTTACGCGGAACAATTGCCTGCATCGGTGATGCTGCTGTTGATGAGGCCAATACTTCACACAAAGCTAAACGATGTCCATCAGTCGTTACTGTACGCAATTGATTTTGATCAATTTCCAGTAAAGTACCAGTCAAATAAAAACGAACATCCTGTACAGCCATTGCAAAGGCTGTTTTTTCAAATAATCGCTTCAATTCGCGCTGCGTTACCTGAACTTGTGTACCCTGACTATTTTCAGTGGTTAGCAGTGGATAATCTTCAGCAGGAAGCGTACCTAAAACAAAACGGCTATTGCCCGATTTTAAAATACAGCGTTGGTCTTCTGTAATTTGCAGATCAATCAAGGCAGCTGTTGGAAGGGATTTACAAATTTCGACTAATTTACGTGCAGGAACTGTTGTTTCACCTGCCTCTAAACAAGCACCATCAGCTAACGTTGTGCTTGCAACCAATTCAACTTCTAAATCAGAACCCGTAATCGTTAAGGCCTGTTGGGTGGTTTGAATTTTGACATTTGAAAGAATATTCAAGGTATGGCGACGTTCAACAGCCCCCACCACATGTGATAAAACATTGACTAAACTTTCTTTAGCGATTTTCAAACGCACGATTTTATTCCTCTTACAACAGAAGCTGATATGAATGTTAGCAGTGTACTATGCTGCACTTAAAAGCAGTTTGCAACTCTGAAAGTAGGGTCTATAGACATTTAATCGCCCAATTCACTTTTGCTGATTCAAGTAAAGAAGGTTGTGCCTTGTTTTTGCATGAAAAATCGCTAAATGAGACTAAGGCTATATTGAACAGCTTGCCAAAAAATAGATATTTACTGGGCTGATTGTCTTCATTCAGCCCTATTTTCATCACAAAGATTAAATATCACGACGCCCAAGATTAACTTTGCAGCAAACGAAGCAAATTTTTATAGTCTTCATTAAAAATTGGATCTTCTTCACGCAAACTCGTGACTTTTTCACAAGCATGCATCACGGTACTGTGGTCACGACCACCAAAGGCCATTCCAATTTCAGGAAAACTGTCTCCAGTTAATTCGCGTGCAAGCCCCATAGCTAACTGACGCGGGCGT
Organism: Acinetobacter sp. NIPH 2100; assembly: GCF_000369805.1. Classification (GTDB taxonomy): domain Bacteria; phylum Pseudomonadota; class Gammaproteobacteria; order Pseudomonadales; family Moraxellaceae; genus Acinetobacter. The sequence continues at coordinate 17,959 of NZ_KB850224.1, forward strand.
GCATAAATACGGGTACGTTTTGGTCCAACCAATTCTTTGAGTGGGATGCGGAAATATTCACTCACCACACGCTGAATATTTTCCACACTAATGGTCCGTGCACGAATTGCCAAAACATCTTTTAAAGATTCACGCACCACATCGAGGTCAATGACGGTACCTTTGAAACGTGAAATCGCCACCACTTTATTGAGGGCACCTTCAAGCTCACGCACATTGGCAACAACTTGTTGAGCAATAAATAAAGCACAGTTACGAGGTAAATCAACGCCACTATTTTCAGCTTTTTTCAGCAAAATTTCGATTCGAGTTTCAATATCTGGTGGCTCAACACCAACAGATAGGCCCCAAGAAAAACGAGAGACCAAACGTGGATCAAGTTCAGTGAGTTCTTTTGGATAACGGTCTGAGGTTAAAATAATCTGTTTAGATTCATCAAGTAAAGCATTGAAAGTATAGAAAAATTCAACCAAGCTTGCTTCTTTACCAGCAAGTAAATGAATATCATCGACCAATAACAAATCTAAAGAACGACAATTTTTCTTAAACTCTTCAACCTTACCCTTCTGTAAAGAACTCACAAAGTCTTGTACAAAACTTTCTGAAGTCATGTACATCACACGCGCATTGGGCTTTGCTTGTAATAACGCATTCCCCACTGCTTGCATTAAATGTGTTTTACCCAGACCAGTTGGACCATATAAAAATAGAGGATTGTGCTGCGATGCACCCAATTGGGTTAAAACCTTACGGCATGTTTCAGCAGCCATCTGGTTTGATCGGCCTTCTACAAAAAGTGAAAAGGTAAATAAGGAATTTAACTGTCTTTTCTTGGGTATTTTGCTGACATTCTGATTGGGTTGTACCAAATCCGATTCTTTTTTTACTTTTGTTGGAACAGAAACTTGTGTGGTTAAAGCAGCTGTCGTAGTTGCAGGTTGCTCATGAGAAGACAAAATGGTCCCTGGACGCGAATCAACCAAGATTTCAACCTGACGTACTCGACCTTCTGATAATTGCTCAGCAAGAATAGAGATCAACTCTAAATGGTTGTCTTGAATATAACGAGTCCAATAAGGATTGGGTGCATATAAACGCATCACACCGTCAACTTCTTCAGCAACCAAAGGACGAATCCACATCGCAAAGACGTTGTCAGAGAGCTCTTGTCGCAAGCGAGTTAAGCAGTCTGTCCAGAGCATGTGCATCCCCTATATATCCATTTTTAAATTCAAAAACAAAGAAATCACCAGCCCCATCTTTCGAAGGGGTCGCCATTCTAACCAAGTTATCCACATCTGTCAGGCAAATTTATGAGACTTTTGCTGAAAAAGAAAGCAATCGTTTATAAATTCAAATTTAAAACCACATGTGCATAACTTTTTGCACAAGCTGTGGATAGTTTTAACCGTCAAGTTATCCACAAACTATAAAAATGATAAAAACATGGTTATCCACAAAGTAACTATATGTTTATTTATAAAAAAACACGCCTTTCCACAGAATAAATCCACTCTAATAGTAATAAATTTAAATTTTAAAATTTGAATTTACTTATAAGGTTCACTCGAATTGTGGATAACTGAGCATATCGAAATTTAAATTCAAAATCCAAGAATTAAATTTAAAATACAAAATGAATTGTTGATAAGCTTGTGATTAAGGTGTGAATATAACGTAATGTTGATATAATTTAAATAGATAGCATGTGTATATTTTTTGTTTTCAACTCAACAGATAAAGTTCGCCTTTCTCTACTGATGTCAAACAGAACAAACAAAATGTAAAGATTTTGATTTTCCATTGACAGACTGAGCTTTGCACCATAAAATCGCGGACCTTTATAGAAAGATCATTTTTGGGAGTTTCGATATGAAACGTACTTTCCAACCATCTGAATTAAAGCGTAAGCGTGTTCATGGTTTCCGTGCTCGTATGGCAACAAAAGCTGGTCGTCAAGTTTTAGCTCGTCGTCGTGCAAAAGGTCGTCATAGCTTAACTGTTTAATACTGTTAAGCTGACCAGACTTGGGTGATGACACTTTACAGTTTTGGCACTGAATCTCGTATTCGTTGTGCTGCAGATTATAAAAGTGTATTTGATGGTGCGCTTTTTAAAGTGCATCAGCCCCATTTCCTTTTTTTAGCAAAATTAACCGAACAGCCGAAAAGCCGTTTGGGTATTGTTGTTGCTAAAAAAAAGGTGCGCCGTGCGCACGAACGAAATCGAATAAAACGTCTTGCTCGGGAGAGCTTTCGCTTACATCAAGCGCAATTTAATGCTGATATCGATATTGTGGTGATGCCTAAAGTTGGTATAGAAGCAATCGCAAATCAAGAATTACATCAACAATTAGATTTTGCTTGGCAAAAATTACAACGCTTAGCAAAGAAGCATTCTAAAGTCGTTGTGACATCCCTCCAAAATTAGAGATCTCCAATGGTACGTTTACTACATTGGTTGATAAGATGTTACCAAATCGCAATTAGTCCCTTATTGGGTCCTCGTTGTCGCTATATTCCCACTTGCTCTCAATATGCAATTGAAGCACTGCAGACACATGGTGCAGCAAAAGGTGTATGGCTTTCGACTAAGCGAATTTGCCGTTGTCATCCTTGGGGTGGTTCAGGCTATGATCCGGTCCCACGCAAAGCACTTCGTTTTATTTCGTTTCATCAAATAGATTCTCAAATGCATCACGTTGCTGTACCCTTTCGTGATCGTTTATTCAAGCAAAATCTCTCTAACCATTTGGGATAATAGATATGCAACAATGGGCCAGATTTGCAATTCTTGGAGCCATGTTTGTTACCGCATATTTGCTTATTTTGGCTTGGCAAAAAGATTACGGTCATACGACACCAGCTCCGCAACAACAAGCGGCTGTTGTAAGTGCGCATGACGTATCAGCAGATTTGCCAAATGCTCAAAATGCAACAGCGGCTTCAGACTTGCCACAAGCAAATGTGACTGCATCACAAGCCACAGAAACACCTTCTGTGAGTCAGCAATTGATTTCAGTACAAACTGATCTTTATCATCTTTGGATCAATCCAAAGGGTGGTGATATTGTTCGTATTGAATTGTTAAGCCACGATGAAAGCAAAGACAGCGAAAAACCTTTTGTTATGCTGGAAAGTGATGCGAAACGTACTTACGTCGCTCAATCTGGCTTAATTGGTTTAAATGGACCTGATAGCAGCCGTAGTGGTCGTCCAATGTATGATGTTGAAAAAACAGCATATACTTTGGCGGATGCAAAAAGCGTCGCATCGAAAGATGGCAAAACACATCAAGTTTTGACTGTGCCGTTGGTATTTAAAACACCAGAAGGCGTAGAAGTGATCAAATCGTTCACCTTCACGCAGGGTGATTATCCGATTACGGTAAAACACCAAGTCATTAACCGTAGTCAGCAAAACTGGCAAGGTCAAATGTTTGGTCAGTTAAAGCGTGATAATTCAGACGATCCAGGTAAATCTTCGCAAGGTATTTTCACTTTGGGAACCTATCTGGGCGGCGCTTGGGGTGCACCAGATGCACACTATAACAAGTTAAAATTTACCAATTTTAATGATGAAAAACTGAATGTTGATGCAAAAGGTGGCTGGGTTGCTATCGTTCAGCATTATTTTGTAAGTGCTTGGATTCCTGGGAATTTAAAACTTACTCAAGCTGATGGTCAACCCTATGTTGCTAAGCTGGAATCTCGTCAGTCTGCTGATCACATGAATATCATGGGCTTCACTTCTCCAGTGATTAATGTACCAGCGGGTACGTCAATGGAAGTGGATGCTAAGCTTTATTCTGGTCCAAAAGTTCAGTCTGAACTGAAAGACTTGGCGGATGGTTTAAACCAAACTGTAGATTATGGTTGGTTATGGCCGATTGCTAAATTGTTATTCTTAGGTTTGCAATTCTTCCATAACATCATTGGTAACTGGGGCTGGTCAATTATTCTATTGACGATCTTGGTGAAACTGATTTTATGGCCACTTTCTTCAAAAAGTTATCGCTCAATGGCGAAAATGCGTGTGATTGCACCTGAAATGCAACGCATGAAAGAAGAATTTGGTGAAGACCGTATGCGTTTCTCACAAGAAATGATGGCCTTGTATAAGCGTGAACAAGTCAATCCATTGTCTGGTTGCTTACCGTTATTATTACAAATGCCGATTTTCTTGGCCTTGTACTGGGTATTGATGGAGTCTGTTGAACTCCGTCATGCACCATGGTTAGGCTGGATTCAAGATTTATCAGCAATGGATCCATGGTTTATCTTGCCGTTGATCATGGGTGTGACCATGTTCGTTCAGCAAATGTTGAACCCACAGCCAACGGATCCAATGCAGGCAAAAGTATTCCGTATCATGCCAATCATGTTTACGGTATTCATGTTGTTCTTCCCTGCGGGCCTCGTGCTTTACTGGATCGTCAACAACAGTATTACCATTTTGCAACAATGGTTTATTAACAAAGGTGTCGAAAAAGACCGTCTCAACAAGGTTGAGCCTAGCGCTTAAGTTCGAACTTTTACTGAATAAATCCGCTTAAGATGGTAATCTTAGGCGGATTTTTCTTTGTCTGTATTTAGGGTTATCCATTGTATAACCCGCTCGTTTTTAGGTGAATTTAACATGCAACATCAAACCACTATTGCTGCGATTGCTACCCCATTAGGTCGTGGTGGTGTGGGGGTGATTCGACTCTCTGGACCGAAAGCCTATGCGATAGCAGAGCAACTAACCCAGAAAAAACTTCCTGCTGCACGAATGGCAGGCTTCCGTCAGTTTTGTGATGCCGATGGCTCGGTGATGGATGAAGGGATTGTGTTATGTTTCCCTAACCCACATTCGTTTACAGGTGAAGATGTGGTGGAATTACAGGGGCATGGTGGTCCTGTCATCCAAAATGCGTTGCTGGCACGTTTACTCGATTTGGGCGCGACTGCTGCAAAAGCGGGTGAGTTTTCCATGCGTGCCTTTGAAAATGGCAAAATGGATTTGGTACAAGCAGAAGCAATTGCCGATCTGATTGATGCGACCTCACAAGCTGCAGCACGTTCTGCGGTCCGCTCTTTGCAAGGTGCATTCTCAACCAAAATTAATACAGTTTTAGAAAAACTGATTCACTTGCGTTTGCATGTTGAAGCGGCCATTGATTTCCCAGAAGAAGAAATTGATTTCCTTGCCGATGGCAAGATTTTAGCGTTATTGGATGATGTACAGGATTCAGTTCAAGCGGTACAGCAGTCTGCACGCCAAGGACAGCTATTGCGTGAAGGTTTACAGGTGGTGATTGCCGGCAAACCGAATGCAGGGAAATCCAGCTTGTTAAATGCATTGGCTGGGCATGAGCGTGCGATCGTGACTGATATCGCTGGTACTACTCGTGATGTATTACATGAAAAGATCAGCTTAAATGGTTTGCCGATTACCCTAACTGATACTGCAGGTCTACGTGAAACTGGCGATATCGTCGAGCAAGAAGGTATTCGTCGTGCCATCAAAGAGATTGAACAGGCTGATCTATTGCTATTGGTTTATGACCTAAATCAGGGGGATGAACCTTTGCAATTGGCACATGAATATTTTGCAGAGCATCTTGAGCCAAAACGTTTGCTATTGATTGGCAATAAATGTGATTTAACGGGTCAGGATGCTGCCTTAAGTGATTATCAAGGCTTCCGTCATATTAGTGTCTCTGCAAAACAGGATATGGGTGTTCAAGCGCTTATAGAGGCGGTTACAGCACATGCTGGCTTCCAGCCTGAGGAAGACACCTTTATTGCTCGAACACGTCATTTAGACGCAATGAAGCGTACTCAGCGCTATTTATCTGAAGCACGTGAGCAACTTGTGGTATTTAATGCGGGTGAACTGGTGGCAGAGTCATTACGTTTGGCGCAAAATGCATTGGGTGAAATCACAGGTGATTTTAGTGCTGATGATCTGCTGGGTAAGATTTTTGGTTCGTTTTGTATTGGCAAGTAATTGATTTTATTTTTATATTTTTAGAAATTGAAAAGAGGAGAGAAAGCACGCTGTTGATGACAGAGTGCTTTTTTATCTCCATTCCACTTTTAATCAACGAGCATTGCCCAAGTTGATTTTAAATCTTTTGAACGTGGGCAGTGCCAGATCGAATAGATCCCTTTATTTTGCTCAGTATTCTCGGTTTTATCGAGTTTGCTGCCGATTGTTTGCCTTTTTTTGATGCTATTGAGCCAAAAGAGGGGGAAGGAAAAGACGTTACAAGATAAAACATTGTTAAGCTTTATTAAATTAATTGTTTTTATTAACTTGTAAATTAGGCGAGGAAAATGCTCTTAAAATAAGCAATAATGTATTGATGGAACAATAAATCATTTCGTGGTCTCGCCTCAAAACTTCCATTTTCATACTGGAAGATAATTAATATTAATAAGCTCAGAGGTGTTATTTATGGCTGCAACGAATGGGATGCTCGATCCAAATGATTCAGTGATTTTACTGATCGATCATCAAAGCGGATTATTTAATACGGTACGAGATGTACCCGTGCCAGATTTACGTCACTATGTGACAGCAATTGCAAAAGCTGCAACGCTGTTAAACATTCCTGTGATTACCACTGCCTCGGTACCTGATGGTCCAAATGGTCCATTAATACCTGAAATACACCAGTGTGCTCCCCATGCAGTCTATGTCCCTCGAACAGGACAAATTAATACTTGGGATAACCCTCGATTTGTCGAGGAAGTGAAAAAAACAGGCAGAAATACATTGATCATTGCAGGTACGCTGACCAGCGTTTGTATGGCATTTCCTGCTGTGAGTGCGCGTCTAGAAGGCTATAATGTGTATTGTGTGGTAGATGCATCCGGGAACTGGAGTAAAATGGCCACAGAAACAACTCTCGCGCGTATTACCCAAGCTGGCGCAATTCCAACCGATACCTTTGCGATTGTGGCGGAATTAATGCGAACATGGAATCGTCCAGAAGGTTCCCGTTTTGCTGAAATTATTTCAGAGCATATCTGTCCCGAATACAAGTGTTTGATGGAAAGTTATGCCAAGGCCCAGGCTGTTGTGAAAGATGGCCCTGAAACCCTGTTAGACCAATATCAATAATTAATTTTTATGAGGCAGTCTGAAGGTTGGGCTTGAAATTGAAGTAGCCGATTGGTAGAGCGTTTTGAGCTCAGCTATTATTCATTATTTTTGAGAAAGATTGTAAAGATGAAACCGCTTTGGTTGATCGTGACCCAAGCGGTTTTTTTAATTAGCTTTGTTCTTGCTCTTCTTCAGGCTTTTCTTCCTGTACTACATTTAAAGCGGTCATCATGGCGACAGGCGAACCTTCTTGGCGCGTACTTTTTAGCTTGATCTGTAAACGCAGCTCATTGACTGAATCGGCATTACGTAAAGCTTCATCGTAGCTGATTGCACCTTCGTTATAGAGCTCGAATAGCGCTTGATCGAAGGTTTGCATACCCAGCTCGCGTGATTTGCTCATGATCTCTTTCAGTGCGTGGAATTGCCCTTTTAGAATATTGTCTCCAATTAATGGGGTATTCAGCAAAATTTCAATTGCTGCACGGCGACCTTGACCGTCTTGAGTCCTGACCAAACGTTGCGAAATAATCGCTTTCATATTGGATGAAAGGTCCATGAGCAATTGATTACGGCGTTCTTCTGGGAAAAAGTTAATAATCCGATCCAAAGCTTGATTGGCATTGTTGGCATGTAAGGTGCCCAAGCAAAGATGACCTGTTTCCGCAAAGGCAATTGCATGTTCCATGGTTTCTGTATCACGGATTTCACCAATCAGAATCACATCGGGCGCCTGACGTAAGGTGTTTTTCAAGGCATGCTGCCATGAATGACAATCAACACCGACTTCACGATGGGTAATCATTGATTTTTTGTGTTTATGTACGTATTCCACAGGATCTTCAACGGTGATGATATGCCCCGCTGAGTTTTCATTTCGGTGGTCAATCATGGCCGCCAATGAGGTGGATTTACCTGAACCTGTTCCACCGACCACCAGCACTAAACCACGTTTTTCCATAATCACATTTTTCAAGGATTCTGGGAGTTTTAGCTTTTGGAAGGTTGGAATTTCAGAAGTAATCGTACGAATCACCATGCCAATCTGTAGCTGTTGCTTAAATACATTGACACGGAAACGTGAAACATTGGGTACATTGATTGCAAAATTGCATTCCCATTCATTTTCAAATTCTTGGCGTTGTTTTTCATTCATTAAGCTATAGGCAAACAGCTTGGTTTTATCTGCTGTTAAGGCTTGTTGTCCCAAAGGTCGCATTAAGCCTTGAAGTTTAATACTCGGTGGAAAATCTGCGGTGATAAATAAATCTGAACCGCCATATTCCACCACTTTGGTGAGCATATGAAACATAAAGGTTTTGGCTTCTTCTAATAGTTCCGCGCTATACATTGATGTACCTAAATTTTAAGATGAAATGGTGTCCATCCCTATGATATGACTAAAATCGTTCGATAATACAAACATATTTTGATGACTTAAAAGTTAAGTTTACTTATCGATATCTATTTCCTTTGAGTTGATGCTTTTTTATCGAACTATTCCCTGCTTCCTGACGAATTGGAACAGATTATTCCAAAAAGAAAAGCTGTGAGCTACTGAGTTTTTAAAATATTAAATAAATATCAATATGATGTATCAATATTGTCAGTTTTTTACCAAATATATGGTTTAAGTTTGGCAGGTTATTTTATGGATCTATAAGCTTCGATGTTCCACGTGAAACATGGCTAGGGTTGGTTGATTTTTGGTTGTTGCTCAGTAAGCTAAGCTGTTTGTCGATCAGAGAGTGATTACAATAGCCACTGATTTTTGAATAGAGTGTCAGTCATGTTAAAAAAAATTGGGATATTCTCATTATTAAGTTGTGTTTCTGCAATGAGTTTCGCCAATGTGGAGGCTTTAAAAAACAATTTAGCCAAGCAGTATCCCAATATTCAAGTGACCAATATTCAAACCACAGAAATGCCCAGCCTATATAGTGCAAGTCTGGATAATCAGATTATTTATTTAGATGAAAGTGCAGAACATATGTTTGTGGGCTCTATGGTCCGCTTAAAAGATCAAAAGAATCTCACTAAAGATTTAGTACTAAAACAAAACTCGATTGACTGGAAACAATTGCCTTTTAAAGATGCCATTAAAACCGTTAAAGGCACTGGAAAGCACGAGCTTGTTGTATTCTCAGACCCAAATTGTTCTTATTGTAAAAAATTAGAAGCAGAGCTAGATAAACTCAATGACGTCACGATTTATACGTTTATGTATCCATTAAAACCACAATCCATTGCAGTGGCTAAATCGGTTTGGTGTGATGCAAACCAAGCTTACACCTGGAAAAACTTGTTGCAAAAAAATGTGCAGCCGAAAGAAAAAAGCTGTGCCAACCCAATTGAACGTAATCTTGAGTTAGGGCGTAAATTGGGTGTGGATGGTACACCGACATTGATTTTTGGCAATGGTTTAAAAATGGTTGGCGGGCGTAGTGCTGAAGAAATTCAAATGATTTGGAAAGAGTTAGGTTTATAAATCGAAAAAGGACAACTCCCAATCCATTGCTTAAAATGAATAGGGAGTTGTTTATTTGTTTAGCTTTTTTTGGTGACTAACTTATAGATAAATAAAATAATCACGGCACCCAGTACGGAAGCAATAAAACCAGCTGCCGAATTTTCGGCATATAAGCCGAGTAAGCGGCCACCATACGTAGCCAGTAATGAACCTGCAATACCCAATAAGGTTGTTACGATAAAGCCTGCTTTATCCTCACCTGGATGTAGCGCTCGGGCAATTAAACCAGCAAAAAAACCAACGACGATTGCCACAATTAGAGACCACATTGTCTTTCTCCTTGTTTTAACAGTGATATTTCTTACTATCCTGCTTGATCTGCTCTTGCTTTGTCTGTAGTGGATTGCCTATTTGTGTCGTATTTTTGTGCATTCTTTAGCAGGGTTTGTTTAAATTAAAGCAATAAAAAAGGTGCCCGAAAGCACCTTATGTAACAGCAATGATTCGCTCATTACATATCTCATAAGCATTGAAGAAATGCGAATGAAGTTTATAAATTAAAGACCAATCTCACCGATAAAAGGTAGGTGACGATATTTTTGATCGAAATCCAAACCATAACCCACAATGAAACGATCTTCGACTTCAAAACCTAAAAATTTTACTTCCAAAGGAATTTCACGGCGTGATGGTTTACTTACCAAGGTACACAGTTCAATTGAGTTTGGATTACGTGTTTGAAGCATCTCGACCACTTTGCTTAAGGTGTTGCCTGAGTCGATAATGTCTTCAACCACAAGTACATCTTTACCGTGAATTTCACCATCGAGATCTTTGAGGATCTTTACGTCGCGTGATGAAATCGTCGTGCCATTAACATAGCTAGAAACGGTCATAAAATCGAGTTCGTGTGGCTTTTCAATTGCACGGCATAAGTCTGCCATAAAAATAACTGACCCACGCAACAAGCCAATCAATACCAGTTCTTTATCACTTTGAGCATAGTGTGCATTGATTTTTTCGCCAAGTTCTTTCACTTTGGCTTGAATCTCTTCACTTGAAATCATAATGCGCATTGCAATGGTCATCGGTAGATTCCTAAAACTTAAAAACGGGAAAATAAAAAAGGTGTTGACCTGCAACACCTCGAAATCTTGAGCTAATCTGCCAATTTTAAAACAAAATCACTTTTCATGCACCTTTTGATGGTGAAGAAAATGTTTCATTTTGAGCAGATGCGCTGTCACGTTTTAACAGAACAGCACATCCAACAGCAACGAACAACCACCCAAGTCTTTGTTTGTTTAAACGTTTAGTTTTGGCTGTAGGCTTTCTGTCCATAAATATAGGTTGCCTCAATATTGCGGTCATCACCCATGGTGAATAGTGCAAATACGCTGTCTTCGACCGATTTTGAACGGGATTGACGTAATTGTTGCAATGCCGTTGGTTGGAGATTGAGCACTACAAAATCAGCTTCTTTACCTAAGTTAAAGTTACCGAGCTTGTCATCTAAATCCAAGGCTTTTGCACCACCCAGAGTTGCATGATACAACGATTCAAATGCAGAGAGTTTATCACCCTGTAACTGTTGGACTTTGTAGGCTTCATTTACGGTTTGCAATAAGCTAAACGAGGTCCCTGCCCCAACGTCTGTACCCAAACCGACTTTAACTTGCTGTTCCCAAGTCTTTTTCAATGGAAATAAACCACTGCCCAAGAACAGGTTTGAAGTTGGACAAAACGCAATGGCAGAGTCGGTATCATGCATACATTTCCATTCTGCATCTTCCAAATGAACGCAATGCGCAAATACAGAACGTTGGCCCGTTAAACCATAATGATGATAAACATCTAAATAGCCTTTTTGTTCAGGGAATAAATCTTTTACCCAAGCGATTTCATCTTTGTTTTCACTTAAATGCGTATGCACATAGACATCTGGAAATTGTGCTTTAAGTTGTCCTGCTTTTTCCAACTGTTCAGGCGTAGATGTTGGCGCAAAACGTGGTGTGATCGCATATAACGCTCGACCTTGACCATGCCACTTTTCAATCAGTGCTTTAGAATCATCGTAGCCGCTCTCTGCGGTATCACATAGGGCTTCTGGTGCATGACGATCCATCATCACTTTACCTGCGATTAAACGCATCTGGTGCTGTTCTGCGGCTTCGAATAAGGCATCTACAGATTCAGGATGAACCGTACAGAATACCAATGCAGTGGTGGTGCCATTTTTAAGCAGTTCATTGACAAAAAATTTGGCAATGTCTTGTGCATACGCTTTGTCTTTGAACTGAATTTCCGTGGGGAAAGTATAGGTGTTCAACCAGCTTAGGAGTTGTTCGCCGTAGGCACCGACCATTTCAGTTTGTGGGAAGTGAATGTGTGTATCGATCATGCCTGGGATGATCAGTTGTTCTGGATAATGTTGAATATCAACGTTTGCAGGAAGATGGGCTTGAGCGTCGTTCCACGTGCCAAACCAGCGAATTTTGCCTTGTTCCGTGATGAGGACACCATCTTCGATATAACGAACTTGATCGGCAATTTCAGCAGCTTGGGAAACGGTTTTTTGAATATCTAAGAAACGACCACGAATCACCGTGATTGGAGTAGCCAAAGTCATAACAACCTACAATTTTACTTTTTTCGGTTGATTGTACCTGATTTTGCCAAATTTACTGGATTATTCGGCTAATTAAAGCCGTTAAAACGTGTATAAATGTGAGTAATAGATTGAATCAATTCACTTTACTTTTGAGTGGAAATGCGTAAATTGTCAGCAATAATGATACTTCTTGAGAAAAATACGTATGTATTATTGGAATACTAAAGCTTTGGCGCATGAGTTGGCTGAGGACACTTTAAGTAAACAACATTATAAAAACTATTATCTTGCAGCAGCATTGGTGGTGAGTGTGGTGTATTACTACGGTATGTACTCGCCTTATTCTGATGCGCGTGTAATTGGGGTTGAAGCAGTACTGACTCTTTTGATTATGTTAATCGGAATTCAACGGACTTATCAGGCCAATGGTGGTGATCAAGGCATTCATTTCTTAAATCGGATAACAGCCCTGTCATTTCCTATTTTGATGCAGACAACAGTTGCAGGCATTGTCTTTGGTATTGTGCTGTTGGCGATTTATCAATATTTTGGTTTGGCTGATGCTGTGTTTGACATATGGTATGAGTGGTGCGTTTCAGCGTTTACGATTTTTTTGCAGATTTTATTTTTTACTCGCTTGATCGCGTATATGAAACGTGTGGCAACACATACGATTTAAATCAATAGTAATGATTCTATGGATCTCGTTTGTTCTATTATTTGATATAGGTATTTAGCGTACTTTTGATGGATCAAAAGTAACAAAAATCCTCTGTTTAGCTGATGATACATCCATCTATCACAGCTAAACCAGCAGCATCCATGCCGCCTAGCGCGAGAGAATGTAGGGGAAATTTTAAAAAAATAAAAACTGTAGATGATTTATATAAATTACGTCTTTTATTCTACAAAATAATGTGCAGCAAAATGAGCATCATTGCCAATAATGTCATAGCAGTCTTCTCGAATGGACATCCCCGCACATTGATGTCCGACCATCCATAAACCTAAGGTTGGTAATTGACCCGAAAATGATGGTGTATCCACCCATTTTTGCACCACATAACCATACTTATCATAGTCTTCAAAATAAAAGCTTCCTGAGGCAGCGCCTTGATCTTGACCATTTTGTAACACCCGAATATTGGCCCCTTCTCTTGCCAAAATTGGTTTTTTTACCCATTTTTCAGCGTACTTTTGCTGTGGATCAAAGGCGTGAGTTTCGAGTAAAAGAGGATGATTGGGATAGCGTTTCCACAGCTCGACTAAAATTGCTTTATTAGAGAGCAGCATTTTCCAACAAGGTTCAATCCACTGTGTTTGAGGACTGAGATATTGCGAAAAAGATTCTTCCCAGATCCATTCCCATGGATAAAGCTTGAACAGGTTTTGAATGGGATGATGATTTAAATCAACAAAGCCTTGTCCGTTCCACCCGATGTTCTCCATCGAGAGTTCAGAGACTTGCAGATGGGCTTGAAAGGCAGTATCCATTAAATATTCTAGATTACCCCAATCCTCTCGCCCTGCTTCCTGACATGCAGCAAAATGGAGATGACTGCCACGCGGTAGAATGGTTTTCCAACGTTTAATCAGGTCTTCATGGATACTATTAAATTGATCTCGATTGGGAATACCTGAAACTTGTTCGATCCATAACCATTGCGCCACAGATGCTTCAAGTAAGCCCGTTGGCGTATCTGCATTGTATTCTAGCATTTTGATGTTACGGCCATCGTAAGCGAAGTCAAAACGTCCATACAACATTGGTGCATTCTGTTGCCATGATTGTTCAATATGTGCGATTGCCGCAGTGGGTAGATGGAAGTAATCGGGGTAATTACCGCGCTGAATTAGATCACCTGCAACCGATAAACACATTTGATGTAATTCATTGGCAGCATCTTCAAGCTGTTCAATTTGTTTCAGGCTAAATTCGTAGGCAATGCCTTCCGACCAGTAAATTGAGCCGTCCAGTGAGGGTAAATTATAATAATCAAAGCCAATATTTTGGTGTTCAATTTGCCAATCTGTACGTGGGGTGAAGATTTTTCTTTTCATTTTAAATATCAGTTTTTGAAATTAACCACCAAAGGAAAAACCGCCACGACCAAAGCCGCCACGGACAGGAGATGATGCAGAATAGGTTTTTGCCGTAGTTGAAATGGAGGGTTGCCCAACGCTGAGATTGCTACGTGGACGTAAGCTATTGCCACGGAATGAGACTTCACGGTTGTTTTGATAATACTGTGGACCTAAATAACGTCCTGATCCAAAGCCACCATAGTAGCGAACCCCAGCAGTGGAACCGCTACTGCCTGAGCTATTTTCTTCTTCGCAGGTTTCAGTATTCCAGTCTGCTGCACAGTCATATTGACTGTTGTAGACATCTTGGACCAATGGCCCATCATTATGGCTGCATGCCGTTAATAATAACGGTACGACCACTAAGTTAATTTTTTTAGAACGCATGAGACCCCACTCATTTTAATTGGCATGATCAACATAAATTGGTGAACAGCCTTGTTTTATTATGTTTCTGATTAGGAAAGCCGACATATGATATTGATCTGTGCTTTTAAAGTACAGAGCACTAAGGCATGATTATGTGTGGATTCAATAAATATATGCAGTTGATTGAAGCATGAAAAACACGCATGAGTATTATCAATCGATCCTTTTCGAGATGATTACTCAATCCCCTGCGCTTTCTGCAATATTGCAGACATTATCTCATTTATATCCCCAGGCGTATTTAAGTGCTGGTGTGCTGCGAAATACTGTGTGGGGACATTTACATGGTCAATCTTTTGATTTGAAATATAGCGATGTAGATGTGATTTATTATGATGCAACAGAAATGGATCAATATTCACAAAAGCAGTTGCAACAGCATCTAGAACAATTGTTTCCACAACAGCAATGGGATGTGGTCAATCAAGCATTGGTGCATACATGGTATTGCAAAGATAATGGGGAACGGATTCAGCCGTTGCTGTCGATTGAACAGGCTTTATCGTTATGGCCTGATACAGCAACAGCCCTTGCGGTACGGTTAAATGCTTTAGGAGAACTGGAATTGATTGCGCCGTTTGGCTTACAGGATTTATTTGAGTTGAAACTTTGCTGGAATCCAGCATTGGTCAGTTACGCCACGTTTAAAAAGCGTATCGATTCTAAACAATGGTTACAGCAATGGCCTCTATTACAAGCAATTGATCCAGAAATAGAAAATATTGAGTGATGAGTTCAAAATCAAAAAAGGGCCTGCATTGAGACCCTTTTTATGTTCAAGCTATTATTGCGCTTGGCGCTTATTATGACGTATTGATAGATAAGCGGTGATGCTTAATACCAGTACGATAAAGCCTAATGAGATCCAGATTGGCATATGGAATACATCGAGCAATAACATTTTCGCACCAATGAACAAAAGGATAATACCTAAGCCATAAGGTAAGTAATGCATCTTACTTGCCGCACCAGAAAGTAAAAAGAACATCGCACGTAAGCCCAAAATCGCCATCAAGTTTGCAGTTAAAACAATGAACGGGTCAGTGGTGACTGCGAAGATCGCAGGAATGGAGTCAACAGCGAAAATCACATCAGACGCTTCAACCAAGATCAACACTAAAAATAAAGGTGTTGCCCAGAGTAAGCCATTTTGACGGACGAAGAAGCTATTACCATGCAATTGTGGTGTGATACGCATATGTTTGCGTAACCATTTCAGGAACTTGATGTCTTCAATATTAGTGTCTTCTTCATCCTGTCCTTTCAGGAACTTAAAGCCTGTGTAGACTAGGAACGCACCGAAGATATACAGCACCCAAGAGAATTCTTGTACAAACCACGCTCCAATAAAGATAAAGATGGTTCTTAAGATAATTGCACCGAGTACGCCATAAAGTAAGATTTTACGCTGGAAAGCAGGCGGGATCGCAAACGCTGCGAAAATCATCAACCAAACGAAAACGTTATCAATCGCTAATGATTTTTCCAGTAGATAACCTGCGAAATACTCCATGGTTTTTTGGTTTGCAATGGTTGCGCCTACAGTTTGTTGTAGGTAGAACCATAAACCACCACCAAATAGCACCGCGACAGTGACCCACGCGATACTCCAGTAAGCAGCCTGTCTGATTGGAACATCTTGGTTTTGTTTTTGTTTAAAGCCTAAAAAGTCGACGACAAGCATGACCGCGACGAGGCCGAAGAACACGGCGTATAGCCATAAATTACCGATAGTTTCCATCACAACTCCCTATCTGGCAAATGGGCATAAAAAAACCTTGACCAGTTGCCAGATGAATTAATACACCTGTTTCAACATGATCAAGGTCTTGCCTACATCACAATTGAGTGTGATGCTCAGAGTCCGACTTTTTGCAAAGTGTAATGACGAAACTCTGACACCTAAGGCAGTTTTGCACTTAGGCTTGGAGGAGGCTACTCCCCTTGTCAAATTCTGTATGGATGATGACATCCAAAGATGTACATAGAATTACATACTTTTATAAAATGTGCAAATCTTCATCAAATGCGTGGGTATTAAAAATTTTTAAAATTTCTGCGCGTAAAAATTGATGGCGTGGATTGTGTTTGACATGCTCATGCCAATACATGCCCATATTGATTTTAGGTAGTTCGATGGGTAAAGCATGAATATTCAGATTTTCAGCATAATGTAGGTTTTTCAGAATACTCTTAGGAATGGTTAAAATGGCATTTGGGTGTTGCGCTAACACCTGTAAAGCTGTCGAATAGTGCTGGCAGCGTAGAAAAATTTGCCGGGACAGTTGTTGTCGATTCAGATAAATATCTTCAAGTAATAAGCCTGTACGCCGTGATGACACACCAATATGTGGCGAGGATAAATAGAACGACAAGTTCATCTCAGGTTGTTGGGTACACACCACAAAATGGTCATCAATCAGATTTTCAAACTGCAAATGAGCTTGATGGGGTTGAACCAGATCAATCACAAAATCAATTTGCTGCGCAGAGAGATCGGCCAGCATATTTTTACGATCCAGTTTCGAACTTAAAAACTGAATATCCAAATTCAGTAGAGCAAAATGATTGACCAGCTCAGGAAAAATAATCGGTTCGATTTCATCGTGAATGGCAATTTTCAGGCTTTGTAACATGCTTGGCACAAAGTCGTGTTGAGGTACTGCAATCTGCTGGATCGTCAGCAATGCAGCCTGAATCGGTTGATAAATTTGTTCGGCATATGGCGTGGGCAACATCTTTTGTCCGCTACGGACAAAGAGTTCATCACCTAACTGAGTGCGTAGGCGCTGTAAGGCGTGGCTGACGGCAGATTGGCTGATACAGAGGAGTTGAGCTGCTTTTGAAATGCTGTTTTGCTCAAAAATGGCAATAAAAAGAGGATACAGATTGATATCAATGCGATGGAAATTGCCCACTTCAAGTGGATGACTATTATGAATCTGATTCATAGTTTTGAATAAAATTAAATCATTTCATTCATAATAAATTTTCACTTATGGTGATGTAAAGCAGCGAATCAATATTCGACACATTTTACATTGAGGGAAATGATGATGTTTGCATTATCTGAGCGCGCACAGGATTTTATTGCACGAACAAAAGCCTTTATCCAACAAGAAATTGAACCGATTGAAAAGGCATTTTGGGATGAAGTTCATCATCTCAATGTGGATGGTGACTGGACCAAGTGGCAGTGGCCTGAACAATTACAACAATTGAAAGATAAGGCTAAAGCGGCTGGCCTATGGAACATGTTTTTACCCGATGCGGAGCTGGGTGCAGGTCTATCGGTTCAGGAATATGCTCATATTGCCGAACTGACTGGACGTAGCTTACTTGCACCAACCGTATTTAACTGTAATGCGCCTGATAGCGGTAATATGGAAGTGTTATGGCGCTATGGTAGCGAGGCGCAAAAACAGCAATGGTTGCAACCTTTGCTCGCAGGAGAAATTCGTTCAGTGTTCTGTATGACTGAGCCCGCTGTGGCTTCCAGTGATGCCACCAATATGCAGGCCACGGCGGTGATTGAGGGCGATGAAATTGTACTGAATGGCCGCAAATGGTGGTCATCGGGCTTGGGCGATCCCAATGCCAAAGTGATTATTTTCATGGCTTATACCCCAGACCCGAATAAAGACCGTCATCATCAACATTCGATGGTACTTGTGCCGATTGAAACGCAAGGCGTGAGCATTGAACGAATGTTGCCTGTGTTTGGTGATTACGATGCACCGCATGGACATGGACAAGTCAATTTTGACAATGTGCGTGTGCCAGTCAGCAGCTTTATTGGGGGTGCAGGACAAGGTTTTGAAATTGCACAAGGTCGTTTAGGGCCTGGACGTATTCACCATTGTATGCGTTGTATCGGCGCAGCAGAAAAAGCCTTGGAGTTGATGATTGACCGTGGCATGTCACGCAAAGCCTTTGGTAAAGAAATTCTTAAACTGGGCGGTAATTTAGAACGTGTGGCTGATGCACGTGTACAAATCGATCAAGCTCGCTTATTGACACTATATGCAGCGTATAAGATGGATAGCTTGGGGAATATGGCGGCACTAACCGAGATATCTGCGATTAAAGTGGTCGCACCGACTGTATTACAAAACGTGGTGGATATGGCGATTCAAATCCACGGTGGCGAAGGCGTTTCACGTGATACCCCGCTGACTGCATTTTTTAACCAAGCACGTAGTTTACGTTTGGCCGATGGACCAGATGAGGTTCATAAAGGCATGATTGCCAAATTAGAACTCAAAAAACGTGGCTATGGTCGTTGATAAGGATAAAAGCAAATGGCAGTAATTGATGTTGGCGGTCAGATTCGTCATGGCGAAGAGCTGGATATTGTAGCGGTTGAAGCTTGGTTAAAAAAACAAGGTGTGAAGCTGCAGGGACAAGCACAAGTCACTCAGTATTCAGGTGGCGCATCAAATTGGACTTATCGGCTACAGTATGACAATAGCGATCTGATTCTACGTCGCCCACCGAAAGGCACCAAAGCCAAATCAGCACACGATATGGCACGTGAATACAATGTGCAGAAGCATCTTGCACCGTTTTACCCTGTCCTGCCTGAAATGATTGCGCTGTGCCAAGATGACAGCGTGATTGGTTGTGATTTCTATGTGATGAAGCGGATTGAGGGCATTATTCCACGTGCGAATCTACCCAAGGAATTACAGCTGGATGAGCCGCAGGTACAGCAACTTTGCCTGAATGTCTTAGATAAATTGATTGAGCTGCATCAAGTGCCTTATCAAGGCACAGAGCTAGAAAAACTGGGTAAAGGTGAAGGCTATTGCCGCCGTCAGGTCGAAGGCTGGGATGCGCGTTATCGTAAGGCGCTGACACCGAATGTTCCTGATTTTGTGTTTGTGCGTCAGTGGTTGCTGGAACATATCCCAACCGATGCTAAAACTTGCGTGATTCATAATGACTGGCGTTTTGATAATGTCATTTTAGATCCACAACAACCGACTCAAGTGATTGGGGTGCTGGACTGGGAAATGGCGACGCTCGGTGATCCATTGATGGATTTGGGCAGTGCTCTCGCCTACTGGATTCAGGACGATGATGATGCTTTGATGAAATCCAGCCGCCGCCAACCGACCAATTTAAAAGGCATGCTGACACGACAACAAGTGGTCGATTATTATTTGGAAAAAACAGGTTTGCAGCCTGACAACTGGGCATTTTATGAAGTGTTTGGTTTATTCCGTTTAGCCGTGATTGCCCAACAGATTTATTATCGCTATTACCATCAACAAACAGATAACCCAGCTTTTAAAGATTTCTGGATTATGATTCATGCCTTACATATTCGGGCCTTGAAACTGATCGCGGAAGATCATCTGCAAGCACGACCCTTGATTGCTGAATATGGCGCAAAACTACAGGATATTTTAAAACGATGACCACAATTTATTTGGTACGACATGGGCAAGCATCATTTGGTGCTGCAAGTTATGATCAGCTTTCTGCCAAAGGTGAACAGCAAGCGCAGGTCGTGGGTGATTTTTTTAAGCAAACCCTGAAGCAAACGCCATTGGTTGTGGCTGGTTCGATGCAACGCCATCAGCAAACAGCGCAATTGGCATTATCGCAAAGTTTTTGTGATGCGCCCATTCAAACCGAATCGGCATGGAATGAGTTTGATCACCAACATGTATTTGCACAATACGAACCGCGTTTTAATCAGCCTGAATTATTGAAGCAGGATGTTGAATTGGTGGCCAATCCACGTGCTTACCTTGCCAAAATTTTTGATGGGGCGATTGATCGTTGGATTGGAGAACAATATGACCATGAATATCATGAAACCTGGTTGGGTTTTCAGTCTCGGGTAGAAAATGCCTTACAGCTGTTGTGTCAGCACATTGATGCAACCCAGCAGCGTCAAGCCGTGGTATTCAGTTCTGGCGGTGTCATTTCTGTGGCAGTTGGTAAGGTGTTAGGTCTGGATGCCAAACAGATTTTTGCACTGAACTGGTCAATTGCCAATGCCAGTATTAGCACGTTGCGTTGGAGCGATGGTCGTTTGCAATTACTCAGTTTTAATGAGCATCATTATTTAAAAGCGCGTGATGCTGAACTTTTAACATGGATTTAAAAAATAGGTGGCAGGCATGGCAAAAACGATTTTAATTACAGGTGCAAGTTCGGGTTTAGGCGCAGGTATGGCGCGTGAATTTGCAGCCAAAGGCTACAATCTGGCGCTTTGCGCACGACGTTTAGAGCGCCTAGAAGCGTTACAACAGCAGTTGCAAAGCCAGTTCTCAATTCAGGTCAAGATTAAGATCCTTGATGTGACCCATTACGATGATGTGTTTACTGTGTTTAAAGCCTTTCAGCAAGAATTCGGCAGCATTGACCGAATTATTGTAAATGCAGGTGTGGGTGATGGTCGCCGTATTGGTAAAGGTCATTTTGAAGTGAATCGTGCTACGGCAGAAACCAATTTTATTTCTGCCTTGGCGCAGTGTGAAGCGGCAGTTGAAATCTTTAGAGCGCAAAACAAAGGGCATTTGGTGGTGATTTCATCCATGAGTGCGATGCGTGGTTTACCAAAGCATTTATCGACTTATGCCGCCAGCAAAGCAGCGGTAGCGCATTTGGCAGAGGGCATTCGTGCGGAGTTGTTGGGCACACCAATTAAAGTCTCGACGATTTTCCCTGGTTATATTCGCACTGAACTGAATGAAGGTGCCAAGAAACTACCTTTTGAAGTTGATGAGAAGACGGGAAGCAAGGCCTTGGTCAAAGCAATTGAGAGAGAGCCTGTAAAAGCCTATGTGCCGCAGTGGCCGTGGTTGCCAATGGGGATTGCAATGAAGATTTTGCCGTTAAAATGGGTGAATAAATTGAGTTGATTGCAATTTAAAAATGGATGGAAAATATCTCTATTCGGCAAGATTTCACAGCCTCATATAGGCTGAATAGTCGAGTTGTTTGGGTATAGGCGTTTCCTTACTTTTCAAAGATGAAAAGTAACAAAAATCTTTTGTTGGACTGATGGTATATCCCTATACCACAGTCCAACGGGCGGCATCCATGCCGCCGTCACAATAGTAAATATCAGCAAGAAATTAATTTAATCTGAGTTCGACAAGAAAGATGATACGCGTAAACGTCATCCACAACCTGAGCTAACTAAAGCGTTTAAAGCTTTGAGTTAGCGTAAGACAAACAAAGTGCGTAGTTTGTTGCTCAAGCATAGCTTTCACCTTACGGTACGGCAAAGATTATTAATCTTTGCTATTCGTCCCTCAGGTTTTGCCTACTTTTCCCGAAAGAAAAGTAGGGCGAGCCGCAGGCTGATCCAGAAATTAGATAAGAACTTGCAAGACTCCGTTAAGACAATAGTTTTTCAATAAGTTAAAGAAAGTGTTGACTTTAATTACGACAACGCTGTAATCAACTTTTGGTGTAAACCACCAAAACCGCCATTGGACATGATCACCACAGCATCCCCCTCACCTGCTTCATTCACCACACGGGTAATGATGTCATTTAAAGAACGACTGACTTCTGCCTTATTTGATGACGCTGCAATGATGGGTTGTAAATCCCAATCTAGACCTTCTGGCTGATACCAAATCACTTCATCCGCTAAACGAGCTGAATGCGCTAAACCATCTTTATGGCTGCCCATACGCATGGTATTTGAGCGGGGTTCAATGATCGCCCAAAGTTTACGTTCACCTAAACGTTTACGTGCGCCGTCTAGTGTCGTTTCAATTGCAGTTGGGTGATGGGCAAAGTCATCATAGACTTCGATACCACGAACCGTGCCTAATAGCTCCATACGACGTTTTACCCCACCGAAGTTGGATAATGCTTCACAAGCCTGTTCAAGGCTAACACCCACGTGCTGTGCAGCAGCAATGGTCGCTAAAGCATTGGCAACGCTGTGCTGCCCTGTCATATTCCATTTCACTTCACCGACCACTTTGCCGTGCTCAAGTACTTTAAAGTGACTACCATCAGCACTGATTAACTCAGCAGATAAAGCAACTTGCTCATTTGGCTCTAGACTGGTACGAATCACAGGTGTCCAACAGCCCTGCTCCAATACTTCATCAATATTGGTTTCAGTAATTGGCGCAATAATACGACCTTCACTTGGAATGGTGCGCACTAAATGGTGGAACTGTTTTTGAATTGCAGCAAGATCATCAAAAATATCGGCGTGATCAAATTCGAGGTTGTTTAAAATCGCGGTTTTAGGATGATAATGAACGAACTTAGAACGTTTATCAAAGAATGCAGAATCATATTCATCTGCTTCGACACAGAAATATTTACCACCACCTAAACGTGCGCTTTCGCTAAAACCCAATGGTACGCCGCCGATCAAGAAACCCGGATTTAAACCTGCTTGATCTAGTACCCAAGCCAACATGGTGGTGGTGGTGGTTTTACCATGAGTGCCTGCGACACCGAGCACATGTTTACCTTGGAGCACATGGTCTGCCAAGAATTGTGGACCAGATATATAAGGCAGGCCTTCATTCAGCATGTATTCAATTGCATCAATGCCACGTTTCATGGCATTGCCGACGATCACAAGATCAGGATGCGGTTGTAAATGGCTACGGTCATAGCCCTGCATCAATTCAATACCTGCATTTTCCAGTTGAGTTGACATCGGTGGATAAACATTGGCATCTGAACCTGTGACTTTATGTCCTAAATCTCGTGCTAACAGAGCCAAAGACCCCATAAATGTGCCACAAATACCCAAAATATGCAGATGCATAACGCGCCTTCTCCACTGCTTGTCATACAGCACGGTATCGTATGTATGATTGTCGTTATCAATAAAAATCAAACGCAACGATAGCAAGGCTTGCATGGAAAAGATAGTCAAAATTCGTTGTTATTGTTTAGTTCTAATTGCACAGATGAATGCTAAAATTTCAGCGTTTTTACAAGCATTTCATCTTTGCTGTTCAACCTTTATTTGGATAAAAGCACATTATGTTAAGCCCTACTCTTTTAGCGTTATGTTTGTTGATTATTTCCAACTGTTTTATGACCTTGGCATGGTATGGGCATCTGAAAATTCTACATGATGCGCCGATCTGGCAAGCGATCTTATTTAGCTGGTGTATTGCCTTGTTGGAATACAGTTTCATGATTCCCGCCACAAAGTTACTCAACCAGCATGGTTGGAGTCTGGGTGAAATGAAAATTACCCAAGAAGTCGTGACATTAATGGTGTTTGTGCCCTTTATGATTTTTGTCTTTAAACAGCCTTTTAAGCTCGACTATATCTGGGCAATGTTTTGTTTAATGGGCTGTGTCTATTTTGTATTTCGAAATCAGAGCTAATTTTTCATAGATCAGTTGACGCGTTCTTTTGTTGGGGATGCCTGAAAAAAAGGCTATAATATTTGCCAATTTATTCCCTCGTGCTTGGCGTAAGTCGAGATACTTGTCTATTTTATCATGTTTTGGAAAAGCCAATGAATGCGGTCGCAACAGATAGCCAACCTTTAGTCGGAATTATCATGGGTTCTCAATCAGATTGGGCAACACTTGAACATACCGCTAACATGCTCAAACAATTGGGTGTTCCTTTTGAAGCTGAAGTGGTTTCTGCGCACCGTACGCCAGATCGTTTATTTGAATATGCTGAAACAGCACGTGATCGTGGTATCCAAGTGATTATTGCGGGTGCTGGCGGTGCTGCACATTTACCAGGCATGTGTGCGGCTAAAACTGATTTACCAGTATTAGGTGTACCGGTTAAATCATCGATTTTGAATGGTGTTGATTCATTGCTTTCGATTGTGCAAATGCCGGCAGGTATTGCAGTGGGTACTTTGGCGATTGGTCAGGCTGGTGCGACCAATGCTGCAATTTTGGCAGCACAGATTTTAGGTTTAACCCGTCCAGACATCGCTAAAAATGTGGCTGACTTCCGTACTGCACAAACAGAAAAAGTATCGAGTAATAACATTCCTGGCCATGAATGAGGATAAGCAAAGCAACGCTTTGCCCGAATGCAAGACAAGGACTTTGTCCGAGTAAGAGGATAAGCAAACTTAAAGCATTGCTTTAAGGCTTTGCCCTGAGGAGCATAAGCTCCGCAAGAAGACGAGTAAGAATGTTGTTTTAAGGCTTTGCCCGAGCAAAAGAGTTATAGATATGAATAAAACCATTGGCATTTTTGGTGGTGGACAGCTTGGTCGCATGATGGCGCAGGCAGCATTACCACTTAATATTCAATGCACCTTCTTTGAAGCGGAAACGGATTGCCCTGCTGCGATTCTAGGCCCTGTTTTCTCGAGCCAAGCGGCACAGGGTTTACAGGATTTCATTGCCAGCGCAGATGTATTTAGTCTTGAATTCGAAAATACACCTGTTGCGGATGTGGATGTTTTAACCCAAAGCAAAACCTTACACCCTCCTCGCCTCGCGTTAGCGACTGCACAAAACCGCTTGGCTGAGAAAAGTTTGTTTGATGAGTTAAACATTCCTGTTGCGCCGTATCGCGCTGTGGATAGCTTAGAGAGCTTAAAACAGGCTGTTACTGATCTTGGCTTACCTATTGTCTTAAAAACCGTAACAGGTGGCTATGATGGCAAAGGTCAGTTCGTGTTACGTACGGAAGATCAAATCGACACGGCTTGGGCTGAGCTCGGTCCTGCAAAAAGCTTGATTGCAGAAAGTTTTGTCAAATTCAGCCGTGAAGTCTCGATTATTGCGGTACGTGGACAGAATGGTGATGTAAGAACTTGGGCATTGGCAGAAAACCATCATCATCATGGCATCTTGTCACATTCAATTGTGCCTGCGCCAAATAGTGTTGATTTACAGCCTGTTGCACAAGACTATATTACCCGTTTGTTGAATCACTTAAATTATGTGGGCGTACTCACGCTTGAACTGTTTGTGACTGAACAAGGCCTCTATGCCAATGAAATGGCATGTCGTGTCCATAATTCAGGACACTGGTCGATTGAAGGTGCGATTTGTTCGCAATTTGAGAACCATATTCGTGCTGTTGCTGGTTTACCTTTAGGCTCAACTGAAGTGATTCGTCCAACGGTGATGATCAATATTATTGGTCAGCATCCAAAGTCTGAGGATGTTTTGGCACTGAATGGTGCGCATCTACATCTCTATAATAAGTCTGAGCGTACAGGTCGTAAGCTAGGACATATTACATTGATGCCGAATAATTCAGATGATTTAACCAGTTTATGCCGCCAATTGGCTCAGATTTTACCTGTGCCATTGGCATTAACAGCGGATATGAAGCTCTAAACTTATCCACAATAGCTAAAAAAGCGGTCTTCGGATCGCTTTTTTTATTGCATATTCTTTTTTAAATTTAAAAAACAGGAATTAATCTGTTGTGGATAACTTGGTTGTGTAATTTTGAATTTAAAATAATGATGCGTGTTTGAATTTAAATGCGGGTGGATAAGTGACACTGTTTTTTAAATTCAAAATAGAGAGCCTGTTTTAAATTTAAAAATAAGGCGATGGTGGGCTTTTAAGTTTAAATGATGGGGCTGTGGATATCTATTTTCTCTGAAATAATGATATAAAAAATATAAGTTTATCGTCTTGTTGATGTTCTGATTGAATCAATCACTATTTTATTGGAAGAAATGAATTTAAAAGTGAATCAAATTTTTAAATTCAAAACCGTTATGTGAGCTGGTATTGTGGTTTTTGAATTTAAATAAGGCTTGTTGATAACTTTTAAATTTAAAATAAAGCCTGAATTATGAATTTAAAAGTAAGGTTTTAAATTTAAAAACCGAGAAATGAATTCAAAGTTACGTTTCCAAACTATACATCTTGATAGAGCATGTTAAGGTGGAGAGGAAATTTAAATTCAAAATTTTTGGTTCAGTCATGAAACGTCATTTTTCTTTTTTTCTAGGCACTGCCTTATTTACTTTTTTTAATCATGCGCATGCCGAGCTAGTCATTAATGGTGCAGCAGTTTCGACACCAACGACGACAGCACCTGTAAGCAGTAATTATACGCCAAATTCCAATTTTCAGGGCTGTATTGCCAATTTGCGTTCGCAAGCGATTGCTTCAGGTGTTTCTGGAGCAACTTATGATCGTTATACGCAAAATTTAACGCCTGATTATTCTGTGATTGATAAATTAAATTATCAGCCTGAATTTTCGACCCCAATCTGGGATTATTTGTCTGGCCTTGTGGATAACGAACGTGTGCAAGCTGGACAGCAAAAATTAAATCAACATCGTGCCGTCTTGAACCGAGTTGAGCAGGCCTATGGTGTACCTGCAGAAACAGTGGTTGCCGTGTGGGGCGTCGAAAGTAATTATGGTGATATTTCCGGTAAATATCCTTTATTACAGGCTTTAGGGACTTTAAGTTGTGAAGGTCGCCGTCAAAGCTATTTCCGTGGTGAGTTTTTTGCCACCATGCGTATTTTACAACGTGGTGATTTAACTCAAGATCAGCTGTACGGTTCATGGGCAGGCGCTTTTGGTCATACCCAGTTTATGCCATCGACCTATGAACGTTTAGCGGTGGATTTCGATGGCGATGGTCGTCGAGATTTGGTTTCAAGTACCACTGATGCCTTGGCTTCGACAGCAAATTTCTTAAAGAAAGCAGGGTGGCAAACGGGTATGCCATGGGGCTTTGAAGTCAAAATCCCATCAGGTATGTCGATCTCTGGTGAAAGTCGCCGCAATAAAAAAGCACTGAATAGCTGGATTGCGCAAGGAGTCACCCGCGCGGATGGTACAGCCTTAATCCAAGGTAATTTATCAGGCAGCACGCCAGCAGGACTGATCTCTCCAGCAGGTGCCAACGGTCCAGTGTTCTTGGTCTTTAAAAACTTTGATGCGATTTATAGTTATAACGCGGCCGAAAGTTATGGTTTAGCCATTGCACATTTATCAGATCGTTTACGTGGTGGCACGCCATTTTTAACCGCTTGGCCAACCGATGATGCGGGTACATCGCGTGCAGAACGTCGTGAAATTCAACAGTTTTTAGCGCAACGTGGCTATGATATTGGTGCGGTTGATGGATTGATTGGTGATAAAAGTCGTCAGGCCATTCGCCAAGAGCAAACCCGTTTAGGCTTAAATCCAACAGGACGTGCGGGGCAGCAGATTTTACGTGCTTTCCGTCAGGAGCAGGCGAAGCAAATGATGCAATAAATCTGTATCAGATAAAATAAAAAAGGTCTGCGCAGTGCAGACCTTTTTTATTTCTATGTTTAGGGTGCAGCGTCTAATTTAACTGCTTCTAAAATATCAAAAATTACCGCAGTGACATCTTGGCTTAAATCACGATCATTAAAGATTTCATACGCTGTGATGGTGACATCAGTATCACTTGGTAATTGTTTTTGTTCTTCTTCAATCAAATGTTCGATTGGCAATAATGTCTGTTTAACTTCTAAATGTAGAATCTCGTTATAAGCCACATTTTCATCTTCAAGTTCGACTTCTTGCTCATTGAAATAAGGAATTAAAATCGAGTGTAAGTAGGGGCTAATGTCTTGAATATTTAAGAGTTCGATATCACGAGTCTGTTCAATCGTACTGATGTGGTCGTTCACTTCAATTAAGATATGATAATAACTCATGCTGATCTCCGTTAAGCCTAAGATGATGTTTTAACACCACAATAGCATGAATAAATCAAAACAATCGACCCATTCTTGTTATTGCTTAGCACATCATCTTATATCCACTGAGGATAATCTATTGATCAGCTTTTAATCTGCCAAACCAAGTAACTTAAGATCAGTTTCTGTAAGTTGAAAGTTTTTGGCATCTTGTTCTTTAATGCGCGGATACATTAAAGACTTTGGGTCACGAGTATGCTTGAGACCGAGTGCATGCCCAAATTCATGTGCCAATGTTAAGCGTAAGTCATCGATTGAAGAAAACTCATAAATAAAAATCTGTTTTCCATCAAATTGACCTTTGTGTAGCACTTCTGGCTTGAAGGTCTGATTAAACTCATCAACAGATGCTGTGAGTTGTTGATGAATCTGCTTTGATTTTTCAGCTTTTAACTGATTTTGCTGAACTTTTTTATTGTATTCAGCAATTTTTGCTTGCAGCTTTAAGGCTTGTTGTTGCAACTGTTGTTGCTGTTTATGTAAAACAGAGAATAGTGCTTTATTAGTGTTGTCCGCCTGATATTGGGCTAAGCCTTGCTGATATTGCTGAAGATGAGTTTCATAGGCTTGCTTTTGTAGCTCAAGCTGAGCATTGCTTTCAGTCAATTCTGCATTGATCTGCTGCAATTTCTCATTTCGGTTGAGCCAATTTTGTTGCTCCTGCTCAAGTTGACCTAAGCTTTCTGCGCGTTTCATACTCCGAATTTGACGTTGGTCAAAAACCAAATTAATTGCAAAGTCTGCTTCTGGATCATAAATGAAATATTTTTGTCCCGTGTTTTTTTCCCAAATTGCAGCAGCCTGTTTACTGAGCTCAATCATTTGTTGTTGATCGATATTCAAGCGTGGGTCAAGCTCAGCAATACGATAACGCAGAGGTTGTTCTGTGCTATAGCGAACTTGCGACTGTACCGATGGAGTCGAAGAAATTTTAGCAAAAACGGGAGCAGGGGCTAGCAAGGTAAAACATGCAGCCAACAGGAGAGACAAAAGACGCATAATTGGAGATAAAACATGAAAGAGGTCACATTTTATTCAATTAAAAACATTAGTCAAATTGATGGCCTGTAGAGTTTCTTATGAGTTTTTACGATATTTCTGGAAAATGAATAAAAATACATTTGTAGAAATACTCGTGAAAAATCATGATAAATAAAAGAGATTTGTTTATTAAATGATCTAAAATTAAAATGAGAACAACGATTTATTTTTTATTGTGAATGGACTGAATCACTAAAATTTTAATCGGGTAACTTAAAAAATCAATTTTTCTTAGAGATAAAAAATACATTCTATTTCACATAAAAAAATTATCTGTTTGTACAAAAACTATACTTAGAGTCTAGTCAGTGTTAATTCTTGTAAACAAAAATCCGTTGTTGTTATCAATAAATGGCTTTTACCAAATCTTTATCAGAATCGGTCAGTGCAAATTGCTGGAAGTTTTGTTTTTGGATCACAGGGTACATCAGTGAGCGAGGGTCGTTGGTATGCTCTAGACCGAGTGCATGTCCAAACTCATGTGCCAGTGTTAAGCGTAGATCATTTGCAGATGAAAATTCATAAATCAGAATCTGCTTGCCATTGAAATGACCTTTATGCAGTAAATGTGGCTGAAACACCTGATTAAATTGGCTTGCCGATGCAACCAGTTGTTGATTGCTTTGGTTTAAGTTTTGGATGCTTTGGTTGAGTTGCTGTGTCCGTTGATTATGTTCCTGAACTTCGCGCTGTAGCACTAAAGATTGTTGTTCCAACATTTTTTGTCTTTGTGAAAATTGTTGAGCCAGATCTTTAGATGTCGAACGTGTTTGATTGAAACGAAGTACTTCCGCGTTATATTGCTGGAATTGCGCGTTCAATAGCGCTTGTTTGCTGGCAATTGATGCAGTGGTTTTTTGAATTTCATTTTTTACTTGTTGTAGTTGTTGATTTTGATTTTCCCATTGTTTTTGTTGTTGTTTGAGTTGATCTAAGCTTTGTATACGATCAGCACTGCGTTGTTGGCGCTCATCAAAGACCAGATTAATGGTAAATTCAGCTTGTGGGTCATAAATAAAATTTTGTTGTCCTGTTTCTTGCTCCCAAAGTTTAGCGGCTTGTTGGGTTAATTCGAGGACTTGCTGTTGACTGAGATTGAAACGGGAATCGATGTCAGCGATACGGTAGCGTAAGGTTTTTTTAATCGTTTGATGCTGATGCACATCAATAGGGTTGGTATTGGTTTGGGCATTGCTCAGTTGAGGCGTTATCATACTGATACAAGCCATTAAGGCTACTAGATAATGAGCTCGCATTGTAAATCTCCCCAAATAAAGACTTATTTTTCATCATTATTTTGTGAGCGTCAAAATGCTATCTGGTTAATAAATAAAAGTAAAAAATGTGACTTTTTTCCAAAAAATAAAAAAATGAATCGAATGATTTGCAGAATGATAAAAATAAGGATTGGTGTGTTTTTTGATCGTAATTTGAAAAATATCAAGCTATTAAATTGATCACCGTAGAAAACGGAAAAATTCTCGGAAATAAAACTTAAAAACCCTCTGTTTGTTAACTTTTGTAAATATTATATAAAATGGTAAAGTTTTCTACTTTTAGATAAAAAAATGTTGATATGTGACATTTCTAGTCCATCAGTTTTTATTGTTTTGGAGCCTGATTGGACTGCAATGTTCTGTAGCGATTATCTTCCCAACAATAAATCACGATCGGACTGGGTTAAACGGAAATGCGCTGTATTTTGATCTTTCATGATCGGGTGCATCAGTGCCTGAGGATCATCAGTATGCTGTATGTCCAATGCATGGCCTAATTCATGGGCGAGTGTTAAACGTAGATCATCTTCAGATTCAAACTCATAAATTAAAATCTGTTTGCCATTAAACAAACCTTTATGGAATAAATGGGGTTTAAAGCGTTGCTTATATTGACTCACCGAAGCATTTAGTTGTTGATCCAAAGCATTGAGCTCATCAATCTGCTGATTTAAATCCACGATTGTTTGATTATATTGATTAATTTCTTGCTGTAATAACTGTACGTTTTGCGCTAAGACCTGTTGTCGTTGCTGAAAATACTCTGGATTGGCAATCGAGGCTCGATTCTGCTGCGCATTGTGTTGTTCTTGATTGTAGTGTTGAATCTGTTGGTTAAGCTGTTGTTGTTTTAAATCGAGAAATTGCTTACTACGAATAATTTCCTGTTCAATTTGATCAAGTTTTTGTTTTTTCTCTAGCCAGTGTTGTTGATTGGATTGAAGTTGACTGAGGTGTTCGCGACGTTGTTCACTTTCTTGTTGGCGTTCATCATAGATCAAGTGGATTGCAAGCTGAGCATTCGGGTCATAGACAAAATAATCTTGCCCTGTGCCATCTTTCCAGATTTGCGTTGCTTGCTGGCTGATTACTTTGACTTGCTCAATGCTGAGTTTAAAGCGCGGGTCAACTTCGGCAATACGATAACGTAGACGAGTATCAAAGGGGTTGCTGATACGGTCGGTGAGTGAGTTAAATTTAAGTTGAGGGTGTTGGCGGGTTTGATAACCCGACCAGAATAGAAATAGCACCAATGCAATAATTAGGGCGAGTCTCATTCAGCATTTTTTTCAAATAAAGGTTGATAGAGGCTAGGCACAACTAAAACACCCCAGATGAGTGTAGAGAGAATATTGCCTAACTCATAAAAAATAGCACTTAAACCTGAGATGAAGGTCCAAGAATAACTCGGTAACAGATAAAAGAGTAACAGAGGGAAAAAACTATACACATAGACCTTTCTGGCCCAGTCTTTGAATAAAAGCAAACCAATCAATACAATCAAGAGACCAATCGCCAGGAGACCTGAGATGATTACCTCCCAGTTTTGTGGTTCCGTTGCTAATAATTCATTAACCATGATAGATGTTTCATCATAAGCATCAAATATTGCACTGATAAAAATACACAGCAGCGAAAAAATAAGGATGAATCTAAATTTGGTTTTGGTTATGACAGGATCTGTTTTCATCTTCTATCTAGGTATCTTTCTTTTAGTGTTTTGGATTATACAGAAAATAAATTTATGTGTATCAAAGCAATCTTGATGTACTGACTGCAATCAAGCTCGGTTTTGGGCTTCTGCTTGTGATTGATTCATATAGCTGCCATATTGAGGACGGAACCATTCATTCTGACAATTAAAAGAAAATGCAAAGGAACATGCATGCTGAAATATCTACTTAAAGCACCTGAAACTGCGTGGACGGCTAATTCACCAGCGGCGGCAAAAACTGAAAATTTAAAAATTAAATATTTGGGGACCGCAGGATTTATCTTGTCTGATGCCAACCGAACATTAGTACTCGATCCTTTTATTAGTCGCCCAAATTTCTGGCAAACCTTTACTCAACCTTTATGTAGTGATCCAGCATTGGTCAAACGTTATATTCCAGATGCGGATGAGGTATTAATCGGGCATGCGCATTATGATCATATTCTGGATGCACCAGAAGTGTGTAAACAAACAGGGGCTCGTCTCATTGGCTCTGAAGCCAGCTTGATGTATGCCCGTTCTGCAGCTTTACCAGAGCAACAGATGCGAGTCACACAGGGAAGGGAGGTGATCGAGTGTGGGAAATGGCAAGTGGTTGGTTTACCTTCAATCCATGGTAAGGCTTTATTTGGACGAGTGCCGTTACCAGGGGATATGACCACACCGCCACCTTTTCCACCGAAATTTCATCAATTACGGCATGGGTTGGTGCTGAATTGGTGGATTGATACAGGACAGCTTCGTGTTGTTCACATCGATTCTGCTGATTTTATTGAACAGGAATTGCAGGGCAAACAAGCTGATATTGTGTGTTTATGTGCAATCGGACGCAAATATCGTCCAAACTACGTCAAAGATGTGGTGCGACTATTGAAACCGAAATACATTATTCCCTGTCATTGGGATAGCATGGTCACGCCAATTGATGCGCCAGCGCAGTTATTGCCAGGTGTGAATATTCCTCAGTTTATTGAAGAAATTAAAGCGTGTGGGGTGATACCTTTGTTTATGCCAATTTTGGGCGAACTGTATTTTGAACAATCTAAATTTATCTGATAGCCACTTTTTATAAATAAGTTTTAAGCAAAAAAAACCGCGCTTGCGCGCGGTCTTTTTTTAAAGAGACAAATTATTTTTTGTCATCTTTTACTTCTGTGAACTCAGCATCTACAACGCCATCGTCCGCTTTTTGTTGTTGACCTGCATCGCCACCTTGGAATGCATTTGGATCAAAACCTTCTGCGCCGCCAGCTGCACCTTGTGCTTGTTCATAAGCACGTTGTGTAATAGGCATCAAGATGTTTTGTAAAGCTTCAGTTTTCGCTTTGATGTCTTCAACATCATTTTCTTTAGTTGCTGCTTCAAGCTCAGAAACCGCAGTTGTGATCGCAGTTTTTTCATCTTCAGTCACTTTGTCACCAAGATCTTTTACTGCTTTCGTCGAGCTAGAAACAAGTGCATCTGCTTCGTTACGTGCTTTTGCTAACTCTTCAAACTTACGGTCTTCTTCAGCATTTGCTTCAGCATCTTTGATCATCGCTTCGATTTCAGCATCAGACAAACCTGAGTTTGCTTTAATCTGGATTGATTGCTCTTTACCAGTACTCTTATCTTTAGCCGATACTTTTAAGATACCATCAGCGTTGATGTCGAACGATACTTCAATTTGCGGTACGCCACGTGGAGCAGGTGGGATATCGCCTAACTGGAAGTTACCCAACAATTTATTTTGTTGAGCCATTTTACGTTCACCTTGGTAAACCGAAATGTCTACTGCAGGCTGGTTATCAGCAGCTGTAGAGAACACTTGTGATTTCTTCGCAGGAATCGTAGTGTTTTTCTCAATGATCGGAGTCAATACGCCGCCCATTGTTTCGATACCTAAAGTTAACGGTGTTACGTCTAATAAAAGTACGTCAGTTTTGTCACCAGACAATACTGCACCTTGAATCGCAGCACCAATCGCAACAGCTTCGTCAGGGTTCACGTCTTTACGTGGCTCTTTACCAAAGAATTCTTGTACTTTTTGCTGTACAAGCGGCATACGAGACTGACCACCGACCAAGATCACGTCAGAAATCTCAGAAGTTGAAAGACCTGCATCTTTAAGCGCAATGCGGCAAGGCTCAATGGTACGAGCAACTAAATCGGCAACTAACCCTTCAAGTTTTGCACGTGTTACGT
Organism: Acinetobacter sp. NIPH 2100; assembly: GCF_000369805.1. Taxonomy (GTDB): domain Bacteria; phylum Pseudomonadota; class Gammaproteobacteria; order Pseudomonadales; family Moraxellaceae; genus Acinetobacter. The sequence goes on from NZ_KB850224.1 coordinate 52,516, forward strand.
TGATCACTAAGTGTTTAGGACCAGTCGCATCAGCCGTGATGTATGGAAGGTTGATTTCAGTTGCATTCGATGAAGAAAGCTCGATTTTCGCTTTCTCAGCTGCTTCTTTTAAACGCTGTAACGCAAGTGGATCATTTTTCAAGTTCACACTTTGTTCTTTCTTGAATTCTTCAACCAAGAATTCAATTAATGCGTTATCAAAGTCTTCACCACCAAGGAACGTATCACCATTGGTTGATAACACTTCGATTTGTTGGTCGCCATCAAGGTCAGCGATTTCAATGATTGATACGTCAAAAGTACCACCACCTAAGTCGTAAACCGCGATTTTACGATCGCCTTCTTTTTTGTCCATACCGAACGCAAGTGCCGCAGCAGTTGGTTCGTTAATGATACGTTTAACATCAAGACCTGCAATTTTACCTGCATCTTTAGTCGCTTGACGTTGTGCATCGTTAAAGTAAGCAGGAACAGTAATCACTGCTTCAGTGACTGTTTCACCTAAATAGTCTTCTGCAGTTTTCTTCATCTTTTTCAAGATTTCAGCAGAGATCTGTTGCGGTGCTAATTTTTTATCGTTTACTTCAACCCAAGCATCGCCATTGTCTGCTTTGATGATTTTGTAAGGTACAAGACCGATGTCTTTTTGTACCGCTTGATCTTCATAACGACGACCGATTAAACGCTTGATTGCGAATAATGTATTTTTCGGGTTAGTTACCGCTTGGCGTTTCGCGCTTTGACCAACAAGGATCTCGCCATCTTTATAGGCAATGATCGATGGAGTTGTACGCGTACCTTCTGCATTTTCGATTACTTTTACTTTATCGCCTTCAAGTACAGCAACACATGAGTTGGTAGTACCTAAGTCAATACCAATAATTTTTGCCATTGATTGTGTTCCTCTAAAATTTTGTTGCAATGTTTTGCTTGTTATTCGATATGAGAGTTAATCGGTTTTTTTCAAGCATTTTTGTGAAAAAAAATCAAAAAACTCTCAAATTTTTACCTTATTGACCGACCATGACCATCGCTGGGCGAAGTAAACGACCATTTAAGGTATAGCCTTTCTGTAAAACAGTGCCAATTTGATTGGCTTTGGCATTCGGGTCGATTCCCACAGCTTGGTGTAAATCCGCATTGAAACCATTTTGGGTATCTGCTTCGACGACACCAAATTTTTCTAGTGTGGTGAGTAGCGATTTCAAAGTGAGCTTAATCCCTTCAAGGACAGGGGTCTGTTCTTCACCCGCGGCTTGAATTGCACGTTCTAGATTATCGACAGAATCCAATAATTCTTTCGCAAATTTTTCCAGCACAGTCTCTTTATGCTTTTCAGATTCACGTTGAATACGTTCAACACTTTTTTGTGCCTCATAAACAGCATTGGCTGTACGTGCTTTTTCGAGTTTTAAGCTTTCTTCGAGTTTAGTGATTTGAGCTTGTAAATCTTCAACGCTAAGCTCGTTTGCCTGCTCTACACCTTCAGCTTGAGTTTGTTCAGTTTGTTGCTCATTTTGAATGTCTTGAGCTTGCTCATTGTGCTCATTAGCCATTGACGATCTCCGTTGAAAAAAGTTCTTAAACATGTACAGTCCTTCTGGCGTTAATGCTCATAGGGTTAAACCCGAACTGCCACATCTTGGTCATTCATAGATAGGGATGAAGTATGGGCAACGCGACAAAATTCAAGCGTTCAGGTCGATTTAAATCTTTTAATTTTGCTGATTTAAGTAAAAATTTAAGTTTTCAATCACAAAAGCAATAAATTCTTGGGTTATTTTCGGTAAATGTTGTCTGGATGCATAAACCAACGATAAGGTCAGATCAGGTGCTGAAAAATCAGTAAACACCTGTTGCAAACGTTGTTGAGCGATATCTTTACGCACCAGCAACGTTGGCAACATCGCAATACCTTGTGCTTTAAGGCACATCTGATAAAGCGCGATCACATCATTGCTTTTAAACGTAACATTTAATGGATAGTTCTGGGGTTGCTGATCTGTATCAAACAAGGTCCAGTATTGGTTATGTGTGTGATGGGCAATGCATTCATGTTGAATGAGTTGACTGGGATGTAATAGGGGAGTGTGGTCTTGTAAATAGTGAGGATGTGCACAAAAGGTTGATTCGATTTGACAGACAGGTCGAGCAATTAATCCATCTGCAACTTTCTGAGTAATACGCAAAGCCAAATCGACATGTGCATCCATTAAATCAACGGTATTCTCTGTGAGGTACACATCAAAATGAATCTGTGGATAGCGCTTTTTAAATTGTTTAATACATTCATTGACACCGAGCTGAAATAAAAACAAACCACAAGTAAAACGAATTGTCCCGTTATGTTGTTCGGGTGCGGCCAAACCTTCTAATAGCTGTTGCTGCTGTAAAATATTTTCACAATAGACTAGCGCTTTCTCACCTGCTGGGGTGAGCGACACTTTACGGGTATTACGTTGAAACAGTCGGGTCGAAAAGGTTTGTTCGAGGTGGTCTAAATAGCGAGACACCATTGCTTTAGAATAATCCAAATGTTCTGCAGCTTTGCTGAGGTTGCCTTGGTTCGCAATACAAACAAAGACTTGAATGGCTTTTAAGGTATCCATGTTTATTATCATTGTTGCAAGATATGCAACATTTTATCTTAGTTTAGTGTGTTTCTTCAGCAATAATTGCAATTTAAAGTGTTCCTTATCAAATTGGAGACGATAAGATGAACACTAAACCTTATATTATTGCTTTATCAACTTTGGCAGCAACATCTGCTGCTTTTGCACAAGATTTAAAAATCCAAAACTTTCTAGCTCAACCTGAGCACTTCGGTGTGACTTCAACCTTGATCGAAGGTGATAAAGAAGTATTATTGGTGAATGCTCAATTTTCTAAATCAGAAGCATTGCGTATCGCTGCTGATATTTTAGACAGTGGTAAAACATTAAAAACTATTTTTGTCAGCTATGGCGACCCAGATTTCTATTTTGGTTTAGATGTATTTAAACAATACTTCCCAAATGTGCAAATTATTGCGACGCCTGAAACAGTGAAACATATTCAGGATACTCAAGCACTGAAAGTGGCGTACTGGGGACCGAAAATGGGTGCGAATGCACCGAGTCAAATTATTGTTCCTCAAGCCTACACCGCAAAAACGTTAAAGCTTGAAAATGAAAACATCGAAATTAAGGGTAAGAAAGAACTTACTTACTTGTGGATTCCGAGTGCCAAAGCGGTTGTTGGTGGTATTCCAGTGTCATCAGGCATTCATCTTTGGACTGCGGATACCCCTACAGCAAAAGATCGTGCTGAAGTTGTCCAAACGTTAGAAAGCATTAAAGCCTTGAATCCGAAGGTTGTTGTCCCTGCGCATATGAAAGCAGGCGCTGCTGAAGGTCTGGATGCAGTTAACTTTTCAATCGACTATTTAAAGCAGTATGAAAAAGCGGTTAGAGTAACAAAAAACTCGGCTGAATTAATCAAAACAATGCAAAAACAATATCCAGCTTTAGGCGAGTCGAGCAGTTTGGAACTGGGTGCCAAAGTTGTTAAAGGCGAAATGCAATGGCCTTAAGTCTAGACTAGTGTTTTACAAGAAACCGTGATGAAAAATCACGGTTTTTTTATGTGCACTACATTTATTTTTAATCAAAACTATCTGATTGTAATCTTTTAAGCAGATTGTGCAGTGTTTCTATGAATTATAAAAAAATAAGATAAAGGCGTTTTAATTGACTAGATAAAGATGAAATCACTTGAGTCATAACACCTTAGCTATTTCGCAGCGCGTCAAAAATGTGTGAAACCTGAACGTAGTTGATTTAAGAAAAATTGCAAAACAATGCTGTTTGCTTAACAAACTGCAACTAATACGCATCACGTCCAAGAAAAAAATTGTGAATTATAGGCAACGCAAAGACAACTTTGCTTTTTGTCATAATGAAAGGAAATACACAATGAAAAAGTTAGCATTGATCTCTATGGTTGTATCTGGTGTTGCATTAACAGCTGTGGGTTGCTCAACTCAAGGTGGGTTGGATGCTTCTGGTTCAGCTCAAACAACAAGTGCAAGCCCATCAGGTGTACAAGGTGGTGTTGGCGTGCAAGCAGGTACATCGGTAGATGTTCAACCAGGTGGTGCTTCTGCTGACGTTTCAGGTTCTGTATCTGGTTCAGCAGGCGGTTCTGCGCAATAATTTTTGATTAAGTCTGCGAGCATGAGATTGGAAATGAGATGCCAACTTTAATTTCAATCGATTTATGTACTGCTATACATATTTGCACAGCGACTGAATTCATCAAATTGACACTTTAAAAGTGATATAAAACCAGAGCCAAGACCTTGGCTCTGGTTTTATTGTTTGGAAAATCGAAGCTTAAAACACGATTGAATTGACATAAAAAGTAGGTGGTAATAAGCACAATGGTTAATGACTTTTTAATAAGAGCCCTTTAGCGTACGACATAATTTAAAATCTTGAACTTGATCTAAGACTTTATAAAAGCATATAGTCGAAGGCAACAAGAATTATGGATAGAGCGAAGAAGGGGACAAAAGTGACAGCATTACCTCAAAAAATTCAGACGATTTTAGATAAAGGACAAGGTCCTGCTGCACGAGCACTCGATAAGCTCCCCAAAATCGTACAAGAATCTTTGGCTAAGATTTTAGCTTATCCGCACCAGTATCCAGATTTAGATTCATTTACCAAATGTCTGATGGCTGTGCAAATTAAACAAGGCCGGATTGGTTTTATTGGTGATGATCCGATTGAGTCTCGCCGTCAGTTTGATGCGCAAATGTTGGCAATTATCAATAAACCAACTTCAGTTGCATCGGTTGAAGATATCCGTCTGCCTCTACAAAGCGGAACAGTGTTTGCCAGACACTATCATCCAGCACCCAATAAAAAACTGCCGATCATCGTGTTCTATCATGGTGGTGGCTTTGTCGTTGGTGGTTTGGATACACATGATGAAGCGTGCCGCTTAATTGCCAAGTATGCAAAAGTACAAGTACTCAGTATTGACTATCCACTTGCACCCGAAGCATCACCACAGCTATTGATAAAAACTTGTGAAGATGCGTTGGCATGGGTATATCAAAATCGCCGTCAATTGAAAATTTATAAGAATCGTATTGCTGTCGCTGGTGACAGTGCTGGTGGCAATATTAGTACGGTGGTTGCGCAGCACTCCGTGGGGAAAGCTTACGCACCGCAAGCACAACTATTGATTTACCCAGCGGTTGATTTTAAAAGCCGCCATCCATCTTTCTATGCATATGGAGAGGGTTTGGTGCTGACCAGTAAAGATGTGGATTACGTGACAGACTATTATGCAGCACAGCATAATGTTGCGCTCGATGATCCATTGATCTCACCGACCTATGGAAGTCTTAGAAAATTAGCACCTGCTTATGTCATTACTGCGGGACATGACTTACTGCATGATGAAGGGGCGATTTATAGTCATAAGCTGAGACAGAATGGGGTCAAAGTCCAATATGTTGATTATCCAGACCAAACACATGGCTTTATTAACCTAACGCCTGTCTCAAGTAAGGCCAAACGCAATACCATTGAAATGGCCAAGAACTTTAGAAAGTTCTGGGATAAACATAGTTAATGACGGGCTAACAAAATCCTTGAACCGATGTTTCACGTGAAACATCGGTTTTCTTTATCAAAGATAACAAATAGAAATAGCAAAATTGGATTTGCAAAACTAAGATGAACTTTCACAACAAATCTATGTTCAAGTCGAGAAAAGCAATGATGAAAAAGTTGTTCATGGCAACCAGTTTAATTTTGGCAAGCAGCCATTTATTTGCAAATACCATGATTGATATGAAAACCAGTATGGGGAATATCGAAATCGAACTTTTTGATGATAAAGCACCTGTGTCTGCAAAGAATTTTGAAAGCTATGTAAAAAGTAACTTCTATACAGGTACCATTTTCCACCGTGTGATTCCTGGTTTTATGGTTCAAGGCGGTGGTCTCGATGCAAATATGGTTGAGAAGACAACCAAAGCACCGATTGTGAATGAAGCCAATAATGGTTTGAAAAATACCCGTGGTACTTTAGCAATGGCACGGACCCAAGATCCAAACTCTGCAAGTAGCCAATTCTTTATTAATGTCGCAGATAATAACTTTTTAAATAAATCACCGATGGATGCAGGCTATGCCGTTTTTGGTAAGGTGACGAAAGGAATGGATATTGTCGATAAAATTGTAAAAGTACCGACAGCTAACTTTGGGATGCATCAAAATGTACCAAAACAGCCGATTAAAATTATCAGTGTACAGATAAAAAGCACTAAGTAAAAAGCAAAGCAGAAATATGTATAAAATATTTCTGCTTTAATTTTATATGCTTACGGCAATATTGCTGCTTTGTTAAACATGTTGGTGTGTAAAAAAAGAACACTCGATAAAACAAGGGTTTAAAAAAGCTTGCACACCAAAAAAAATCTCCTATAATGCACACATCCCGACGCGATGAAGCAAAAATAACTTAGCTTTACTGGTTAAGTTGTTAAATATTTATTGCGTTGATTTGCTACTGACGAGGTAGCAAAAAGATCATTAAGAGAATAGAAGAACAACTTGTGTGGATTTTTACTGGTTGATCAATCGAAAATATTTCATTGATTGAATGGTAGAAATTTCTCGAAGTTTATTTGAGCGAATTTTTAGTCAGAAAATTGATGAGCCAAGATTTGTAGCCATAAGCTACTAATGATTTTAAACTGAAGAGTTTGATCATGGCTCAGATTGAACGCTGGCGGCAGGCTTAACACATGCAAGTCGAGCGGAGTGATGGTGCTTGCACTATCACTTAGCGGCGGACGGGTGAGTAATGCTTAGGAATCTGCCATTTAGTGGGGGACAACATTCCGAAAGGAATGCTAATACCGCATACGTCCTACGGGAGAAAGCAGGGGATCTTCGGACCTTGCGCTAAATGATGAGCCTAAGTCGGATTAGCTAGTTGGTGGGGTAAAGGCCTACCAAGGCGACGATCTGTAGCGGGTCTGAGAGGATGATCCGCCACACTGGGACTGAGACACGGCCCAGACTCCTACGGGAGGCAGCAGTGGGGAATATTGGACAATGGGCGGAAGCCTGATCCAGCCATGCCGCGTGTGTGAAGAAGGCCTTTTGGTTGTAAAGCACTTTAAGCGAGGAGGAGGCTACCTAGATTAATACTCTAGGATAGTGGACGTTACTCGCAGAATAAGCACCGGCTAACTCTGTGCCAGCAGCCGCGGTAATACAGAGGGTGCGAGCGTTAATCGGATTTACTGGGCGTAAAGCGTGCGTAGGCGGCTGATTAAGTCGGATGTGAAATCCCTGAGCTTAACTTAGGAATTGCATTCGATACTGGTCAGCTAGAGTATGGGAGAGGATGGTAGAATTCCAGGTGTAGCGGTGAAATGCGTAGAGATCTGGAGGAATACCGATGGCGAAGGCAGCCATCTGGCCTAATACTGACGCTGAGGTACGAAAGCATGGGGAGCAAACAGGATTAGATACCCTGGTAGTCCATGCCGTAAACGATGTCTACTAGCCGTTGGGGCCTTTGAGGCTTTAGTGGCGCAGCTAACGCGATAAGTAGACCGCCTGGGGAGTACGGTCGCAAGACTAAAACTCAAATGAATTGACGGGGGCCCGCACAAGCGGTGGAGCATGTGGTTTAATTCGATGCAACGCGAAGAACCTTACCTGGCCTTGACATACTAGAAACTTTCCAGAGATGGATTGGTGCCTTCGGGAATCTAGATACAGGTGCTGCATGGCTGTCGTCAGCTCGTGTCGTGAGATGTTGGGTTAAGTCCCGCAACGAGCGCAACCCTTTTCCTTATTTGCCAGCGAGTAATGTCGGGAACTTTAAGGATACTGCCAGTGACAAACTGGAGGAAGGCGGGGACGACGTCAAGTCATCATGGCCCTTACGGCCAGGGCTACACACGTGCTACAATGGTCGGTACAAAGGGTTGCTACCTAGCGATAGGATGCTAATCTCAAAAAGCCGATCGTAGTCCGGATTGGAGTCTGCAACTCGACTCCATGAAGTCGGAATCGCTAGTAATCGCGGATCAGAATGCCGCGGTGAATACGTTCCCGGGCCTTGTACACACCGCCCGTCACACCATGGGAGTTTGTTGCACCAGAAGTAGGTAGTCTAACCGCAAGGAGGACGCTTACCACGGTGTGGCCGATGACTGGGGTGAAGTCGTAACAAGGTAGCCGTAGGGGAACCTGCGGCTGGATCACCTCCTTAACGAAAGATTGGTGACCGGTAAGAATCCACAACAAGTTGTTCTTCGAAGATGTATCTGAGGGTCTGTAGCTCAGTTGGTTAGAGCACACGCTTGATAAGCGTGGGGTCACAAGTTCAAGTCTTGTCAGACCCACCAAATCTGATTGCAGTAGCTTAGATTGAAAGATATATCGTTCATTAAATGATAAGCTGGGGACTTAGCTTAGTTGGTAGAGCGCCTGCTTTGCACGCAGGAGGTCAGGAGTTCGACTCTCCTAGTCTCCACCACACATTACGAAGTAATGTAAGAAACTAAAGTTAAATTCCAAAGATAGCTTATAGAATTTAGTAAACAAGAAGATCGCATGGTCTTGGTTTATTAAGTTCTGTGATTTATCACAGTTTACTACGCACCGACGAGGTGGTAGTTAATCATTAACAGATTAGAAAATTGAGTCTGAAATAAATTGTTCAAACTCGATTAGATATAAGCTTAACAAGTAATTGTTAAGAACATATTTAATCTGAGAACTAGCAAATTAACTGAATCAAGCGTTTTGGTATATGAATTAGATTGAAGCTGTACGGTGATTAAATTCACAGGACAACAGATAGTAGCAATTAAGTTTGCAACGATAACACTCACTTGTATGTGTTAACGACTGTTTGGGGTTGTATAGTCAAGTAATTAAGTGCATGTGGTGGATGCCTTGGCAGTCAGAGGCGATGAAAGACGTAATAGCCTGCGATAAGCTCCGGGGAGGCGGCAAATATCCTTTGATCCGGAGATTTCTGAATGGGGGAACCCACCCGCTATAAGGCGGGTATCATAAGCTGAATACATAGGCTTATGAAGCGAACGAGGGGAAGTGAAACATCTCAGTACCCTTAGGAAAAGAAATCAATTGAGATTCCCTTAGTAGCGGCGAGCGAACGGGGAGCAGCCCATTAAGTTGTGTGTGTTCTAGTGGAACGCTCTGGGAAGTGCGAACGTAGAGGGTGATATTCCCGTACACGAAAGGGCACACACAATGATGACGAGTAGGGCGAGGCACGTGAAACCTTGTCTGAATATGGGGGGACCATCCTCCAAGGCTAAATACTCCTGACTGACCGATAGTGAACCAGTACCGTGAGGGAAAGGCGAAAAGAACCCCTGTGAGGGGAGTGAAATAGATCCTGAAACCGCATGCATACAAGCAGTGGGAGCCGACTTGTTCGGTGACTGCGTACCTTTTGTATAATGGGTCAGCGACTTATATTCAGTAGCGAGGTTAACCGAATAGGGGAGCCGTAGAGAAATCGAGTCTTAATAGGGCGTTTAGTTGCTGGGTATAGACCCGAAACCAGGCGATCTATCCATGAGCAGGTTGAAGGTTGGGTAACACTAACTGGAGGACCGAACCCACTGTCGTTGAAAAGCCAGGGGATGACTTGTGGATAGGGGTGAAAGGCTAATCAAGCCTGGTGATAGCTGGTTCTCCCCGAAAGCTATTTAGGTAGCGCCTCGGACGAATACCATTGGGGGTAGAGCACTGTTTCGGCTAGGGGGTCATCCCGACTTACCAAACCGATGCAAACTCCGAATACCAATGAGTACTATCCGGGAGACAGACTGCGGGTGCTAACGTCCGTAGTCAAGAGGAAAACAATCCAGACCGCCAGCTAAGGCCCCAAAATCATAGTTAAGTGGGAAACGATGTGGGAAGGCATAGACAGCTAGGAGGTTGGCTTAGAAGCAGCCACCCTTTAAAGAAAGCGTAATAGCTCACTAGTCGAGTCGGCCTGCGCGGAAGATGTAACGGGGCTAAAACTATGTGCCGAAGCTGCGGATTTACGCATTAGCGTAAGTGGTAGGGGAGCGTTCTGTAAGCCGATGAAGGTGTATTGAGAAGTATGCTGGAGGTATCAGAAGTGCGAATGCTGACGTGAGTAACGACAAAACGGGTGAAAAACCCGTTCGCTGAAAGACCAAGGGTTCCAGTCCAACGTTAATCGGGGCTGGGTGAGTCGACCCCTAAGGCGAGGCCGAGAGGCGTAGTCGATGGGAAATTGGTTAATATTCCAATACTTCTGTGTAATGCGATGAGAGGACGGAGAAGGTTAAGTCAGCCTGGCGTTGGTTGTCCAGGTGGAAGGCAGTAGGCATGCATCTTAGGCAAATCCGGGGTGCTCTATGCTGAGAGCTGATAGCAAGCTGTACTTGTACAGTGAAGTGGCTGATACCATGCTTCCAGGAAAAGTCTCTAAGCTTCAGTTACACAGGAATCGTACCCGAAACCGACACAGGTGGTCAGGTCGAGTAGACCAAAGCGCTTGAGAGAACTCTGCTGAAGGAACTAGGCAAAATGGTACCGTAACTTCGGGAGAAGGTACGCTGCTGACGGTGATGGGACTTGCTCCCTGAGCTATTGGCAGCCACAGAAACCAGGCCGCTGCAACTGTTTATTAAAAACATAGCACTCTGCAAACACGAAAGTGGACGTATAGGGTGTGATGCCTGCCCGGTGCTGGAAGGTTAATTGATGGGGTTAGCGTAAGCGAAGCTCTTGATCGAAGCCCCAGTAAACGGCGGCCGTAACTATAACGGTCCTAAGGTAGCGAAATTCCTTGTCGGGTAAGTTCCGACCTGCACGAATGGCATAATGATGGCGGCGCTGTCTCCAGCAGAGGCTCAGTGAAATCGAATTCGCCGTGAAGATGCGGTGTACCCGCGGCTAGACGGAAAGACCCCGTGAACCTTTACTGCAGCTTGACATTGAACTTTGACCTTACTTGTGTAGGATAGGTGGGAGGCTTTGAAGTTGGAACGCTAGTTCCAATGGAGCCGTCCTTGAAATACCACCCTGGTAATGTTGAGGTTCTAACTCTGCCCCGTAATCCGGGGCGAGGACCATGTCTGGTGGGTAGTTTGACTGGGGCGGTCTCCTCCTAAAGAGTAACGGAGGAGTACGAAGGTGCGCTCAGCGTGGTCGGAAATCACGCGTAGAGTATAAAGGCAAAAGCGCGCTTAACTGCGAGACCCACAAGTCGAGCAGGTACGAAAGTAGGTCTTAGTGATCCGGTGGTTCTGTATGGAAGGGCCATCGCTCAACGGATAAAAGGTACTCTGGGGATAACAGGCTGATACCGCCCAAGAGTTCATATCGACGGCGGTGTTTGGCACCTCGATGTCGGCTCATCTCATCCTGGGGCTGAAGCAGGTCCCAAGGGTATGGCTGTTCGCCATTTAAAGAGGTACGCGAGCTGGGTTTAGAACGTCGTGAGACAGTTCGGTCCCTATCTACCGTGGGCGCTGGAAATTTGAGAGGATCTGCTCCTAGTACGAGAGGACCAGAGTGGACGAACCTCTGGTGTACCGGTTGTGACGCCAGTCGCATCGCCGGGTAGCTATGTTCGGAAGGGATAACCGCTGAAAGCATCTAAGCGGGAAGCCTACCTCAAGATAAGATTTCCCTAGGAATTTATTCCTCTAAAGAGCCGTTCGAGACTAGGACGTTGATAGGTTGGGTGTGGAAGCACGGTGACGTGTGAAGCTGACCAATACTAATTGCTCGTGAGGCTTGACTATACAACACCCAAGCAGTTGTATGTAAAGCTGATAATCGATTCATAAAAGATCAGTTGAACCTGATCTTGAACAAAGAACTTGATTTAGTGATTGCTAAGCAATAAACTTCGACTCAATAATCTAATCCGTTAATAACTCTTTGGATCGTAAGTAAGGCATGTGGTGAATACACTACAAATAAGACCCGAAAGCACCACAACAGTTTGCTGGCGACAATAGCAAGAGTGAACCACCTGATCCCTTCCCGAACTCAGAAGTGAAACCTCTTAGCGCTGATGGTAGTGTGGCACTTGCCATGTGAGAGTAAGTCATCGCCAGCTTTTAAATACTAACACCCCCTCCGCTAACGCAGAGGGGGTGTTTTTTATTGCATAGATGAAAAGAAAATATAATGAAGGGAAATCGATTAATATAAAGGAAATCTTCTAAAAACTTTAACTTATGACTAATGTATTTATTATTGGCTCTGGTAAATTAGCGAATGAATTACTCAGAGGATTAGATTTTAATCAACAGTATACAGTCTTAGCTTGGGCTGACAGAAATAATAATGAAACTGAAACTGCTATTGTTATACATGCTGGTTCTGGGAGAGAGCTAAAAGAGGCAATTTCATATTGTAAACAAACAGGTTCTAGTCTGATTGAACTGTCAACGGATCTTGATTACAAGCAAGAAAATTGGGATATTCCAGTTGTTTTATGCCCAAATACCAACATATTAATGCTTAAATTTATGAATATGATTGAAAAAAGTGGACAAAATTTCAGTCAATATCAAATAAGTATGATCGAATCGCATCAAGCAAATAAGACTTCTGTATCTGGAACAGCTGTGGCGATGGCCAAGTCACTCCGTGTGCAGAATCATGTAATTGAATCAGTACGCGATGTTAAAAGACAACAGTTTGAGCTTGCGATTCCTGAACAGAATCTAGCTCGACATGCATATCATCGTATTCAAATATCAGATGGTAAATCTTGTTCAATTATTTTTGAGACAAAAGTTTTAGGTGATTCAGCATATGTTGATGGTGTTAAAGAAATTATTTGCGCTGTAGGAAAAAATCACTTAGAAAAGAGGTTATATGACGTCATGGAATTTATTGATAATCATTGGATCTAATATAAGTATTAAAGAGATCGTTTAAGCAAAGCGACAACTCAAGACGTACCTAAATGAATTAAGGTGTTTTTCAAACTTAAAATCTAGCATGCTATAACAAATAGATGTGCCAATGTTTTATGCAAGAAAGACCTTATATTCGAGCGGTAAAGTTTAAATCACCAGAGTCCTTGGATTGGGCCAGTTATCCTTATGTTGTTCCTGCTGTTAACGATTTAGAAAGCATCGAGTTTCATCCAGAAGTCACTTTCTTTGTCGGGGAGAATGGTTCAGGGAAATCGACCATTCTCGAAGCTTTAGCGCTTGCTTTGGGTTTTTCAGAAGAAGGTGGAACGCGTAATGTACAATTGAATACAGCAACAACGGCTTCTGATTTGCATCAGGCGATTCGAACGATAAAAAGCTATAAGAAGCCCCAAGATTATTACTTTTTGCGTGCTGAGAGCTTCTATAACGTTGCAACCTATATGAAGCAAGTGAATTATCTGGTGGAGTATGGGGGAGATATCCATTTACGCTCACATGGAGAGGCTTTCTTAACGTTATTAACTCTGAAACTCAAAGGGAAGGGTTTATATCTTTTGGATGAACCAGAAGCAGCCTTGTCTCCAACCATGCTGATGACAACTTTATCGGTTTTGGATCGTTTATGTCGGGAGCAATCCCAATTTATTATTGCCACCCATTCTCCTATTTTATTGGCTTATCCCAATGCCAAAATTTATCAGTTTTCGGATATGGGGATTAAAGAGATATCTTATGAAGAAACTGAGCATTTTCGGGTAACAAAGGATTTTCTGAATAATTATCAAAAGAGAATCCAGCAGTTGTTAGAGAAAGAATAGATATAAAAAAGAAGCCCCATCATCCTGACGGGGCTTCTTCATATTCAGTTTATGTCGTTGATATCCTATTAACGACCACGTCCTGTGTGTTTTATTATTCTCAATGAGACTTCCTGTCTCTCTATGATTGATATATTAGCGATCAAGTCGGAAGTCGAACAGACGTCAATCTCCCTGATCAATGTACGCCTAGACGTACAACTAGGCGATATGATACTTCTGTAGTTTACTAATCAGTCCTGTTAAGCCCTTCACTTCAAATTCATTGGCTTCAAAGTTATCGTCTTTATTACGTTTAAAAATGTCTCGAATTTCAATGACGGCATTTGGATCAACAAGGCCTAAGCTAGAGGTCACTTGGCGAATTTGGCTGATTGAACGTGAACCATTAGTGGAGCCGTAGCCGATAAAAGCCGCGGGTTTGCCTTGCCATTCTTTACCGACGTAATCCAAGGCATTCTTGAGCGCTGGACTATAGCCATGGTTATATTCAGGGCTAATAAAGATAAATGCTTGTGCCTGTGCAATTTTATCTGCCCATTGCTGTTGTTTGGGTTGATCATAAATACCTGTCGCTGGGGGATGAGAACCTGCAAATAAAGGTAAGCCCCACTCTTTAAGATCGACGATTTCTGTTTGAATATCTTTTAATCTGAGTTCAGTCGTTGCTTGTTGTACCCAATTGGCCACTTTAATTGCAGTTCGGCCTTCGCGAACACTACCAACAATAATATAAATCAGCATATTGAAATTCCTGTGTTATTGCTTTGATTTTAAAAATGAATAGTTATTAATGATCTTATACTTTTCTTCAGCGTAAAAAAAAGCTCTCATTTGAGAGCTTTTTTGTTACATCAATTTGATACCTTGCTGACCCGCAGGGGTGACTTTGAAGATTTCCACTTCAAAGGTAATATTTTTTCCTGCAAGTGGATGGTTAAAATCGATTTCTGTGGTGTCATCATTGACCGATTTTACAATCCCAAATAAGGTTGCTTTAGCTTTATCTTCGAACTCAATCATATGACCCACGATTGGACGTTGTTCAAATTTAACCGTATCGAAGATTTGGATATTTTCAGCGTTCCAAGGTCCAAACGCATCTTCAGGGGGTAAATGTACAGTACGACGATCGCCTGCACGTAAACCAAATAAAGCCTTTTCAAACCCAGGTAACAGGTTACCATCACCAATCACGAGACTGACTGGCTCTTCACGACCACGGGTATTGTCGATTTCAACACCATTTTCAACCGATACAGAAAAATGTAAGTCGACTTTTGAGCCTTCTTGAATACGGATTTCTTCGTTTGGTTGGATAATTTCATTCATCTTATGCATCCGCATTTTGGTTGCGTTTCTTCTCTAAGAAGAAAGTATCGATCAATAGCAAAATAGTCCCTAAGGTAATGGCACTATCCGCAAGATTGAAGGCTGGGAAATGGCTGTTTTGATAGTAAACATGAATAAAATCGACCACATAGCCTAAGCTAACACGGTCAATCAAATTGCCTATTGCTCCGCCAAGAATCAACGCAATTGCCATCGGTAATACAATCATTTTCTTAGGCATACGCATGAGCCAGAAAACAAAAATCACCGAGACAAAACCTGCTAATGAGGTGAAAAAGTAGCGTTGCCAGCCGCCTGCATCAGACAAAAAGCTGAATGCTGCGCCATAATTATGCAGCAGTGTCCAATTTAAAAAAGGCAGCACCGGAACAGGGTCCGCATAGTTTAAATGCGAACTTGCTATCCATTTGGTCCATTGATCCAACACAATGGCAAGGACAGAAAGTCCAAGCCAGAGCACGTTGTGTGGGTAAAACTGGAATAAGCCTTTCTTTGCTGGGCTTGTTTGCACAGAATTATGCATATTTTCTCACTTCGCCACTGCCAGTGACATTGATAATACAACGAGCGCATAAACCAGCATGACCAACGTGTGTATTTACGTCAGGCAATACATGCCAGCAACGTACACATTTTTCACCGTCTGCCGCTGAAACTTGGACACGCAGACCTTCGAGGTCTGTGCTTTCGCCTTGTTCTGCATATGGGTGAACGATGACTTGAGAGGTAATCAAGACAAAACGTAATTCATCAGCCAATTGGTTTAACAATGTTTGTAATGCTTCATCTGCCCAAAGTTCAACTTTAGCAGACAGGTTACTACCAATCAGTTTAGCGTTACGTGCTGCTTCAATCTGTTTATTTACTGCTGATTTTACGCTAATCAATGTTTGCCAATCTGCTTCAGACAACAAGTTTGCTGTTGATGCAGTTGGAATGTCATACCATTCAGCGGTAAATACATATTTTCCAGATTGTTCTGGAATCAACGGCCAAGCTTCCTGTGCTGTAAAGCTGAGGATTGGTGACATCCAACGAACAAAAGCTTGTACGATATGATACAACGCAGTTTGTGCAGAATGACGTGCTTGTGAGTCTGCTTTGGTGGTGTACTGACGATCTTTGATGATGTCGAGATAGAAGCCACCTAAGTCATTGATACAGAAGCTGGTCAATGCATTGGTCACAATATGGAAGTTCATCTCTTCATAGGCTTGCTGGATGGTTTTTTGAACCTCAGCAGCACGTTGCAAGATGTATTGATCCAATGCAATCAGTTGGTCGACTGGTAACGCATCTGTTGATGGTTTGAAGCCATTCAAGTTGGCCAACAAGAAACGCAAGGTGTTACGGATACGACGATAACCATCTGATGCGCGGCTAAAGATTTCTTTACCAGCCGTCATTTCATAGCGATAGTCCGCCGATGCGATCCAGAAGCGTAAGCCATCAGCACCCATATCTTTGATAATGTCTTGTGGGGTAATGATGTTGCCTAATGATTTAGACATCTTACGACCTTTCTCATCGACCACAAAACCGTGGGTGAGTAGGCCTTTATAAGGCGCACGTTGATTGATTGCAATTGAGGTTAATAATGACGATTGGAACCAACCACGGTGTTGATCTGAACCTTCAAGATATAAGTCTGCTGGATCTTGTAGATCATCACGTTCACGCAATACTGCGTAGTGCGTAGTGCCTGAGTCAAACCAAACGTCCAAGGTGTCACGTACTGCATTGTACTGCTCTGCATCAGCACCGATGAATTCACTTGCTTCGCGATTGTACCAACCGTCAATGCCTTCTTGCTCGATCAGTTTAGCGACTTCTTCGATCAATTCAGGCGTACGAGGATGCAATGCATTGGTATCTTTGTGCACAAAAAATGGAATTGGCACGCCCCAAGTTCGTTGGCGTGAGATACACCAGTCAGGACGCCCTTCAATCATAGATTGAATACGATTTTTACCCCAATCTGGCACGAAGTCGATGTCATTTTCAATCGCATTTAATGCGGTTTGACGTAAGCCTTTTGCATCCATGCTGATAAACCATTGTGGGGTCGCACGGAAGATAATTGGAGTTTTGTGGCGCCAGCAATGCGGATAGCTATGTTTAATTGGTTGATGTGCCCATAATCGACCCACTGCACCTAAAGCTTCAATGATTTTTGGATTGGCTTTATAGATGTGCTCACCCGCAAAGATTGGTGAAGTTGGTAAATAAACACCATTACCACCGACTGGGTTTTCAACTTTTAAGTTGTATTGTAAGCCGACCTTATAGTCATCCACACCATGACCTGGAGCGGTATGAACAGCACCCGTACCACTGGTGGCAATGACGTGCTCGCCTAAAATCACAGGGACTTGGCGGTCTGTAAGTAGTGGATGTTGCAATAAGAGATTTTCGATTGCTGAGCCTGTGAAATCAGCAAGTACCACTGGATTTTCAAGCTTATAGCGTTCAACTGCGGATGCAACTAAGTCTTTTGCAAGGATAAAGTTTTGCATACCACGTTCAGTCGTAACTTGTACCAATTGATATTCAATATCAGCATGTAAGGCAACAGCTTGGTTGGCAGGCAGTGTCCAAGGTGTGGTTGTCCAGATCACAATATCAGTCACGTCTTGAACATCAACACCAAGACGGGCACTTAAATCTTTGAGATCTACAACGGTAAAGCCAACGTCAATCGCATCAGATTTTTTATCTTCGTATTCAACTTCTGCTTCAGCGAGTGCAGAACCACAATCTAAACACCAGTTCACAGGTTTTAAACCTGGTTCAATATGACCTGCTTTCGCAATGGCACCCAGCGAACGCACGATGTCTGCTTCTTGTTTGAAATTCATGGTGAGATAAGGATTATCCCAATCCCCAAACACGCCCATACGCACGAAGTCTTTCTTCTGTAATTCAACCTGTGTGTAGGCATATTCACGGCATGCTTTACGGAAGGTTGATGCGTCAACTTTAACACCGACTTTACCGACTTTTTCTTCAACTTTGAGTTCAATTGGTAAGCCGTGGCAGTCCCAACCTGGCACATACGGTGCGTCAAAACCATCCATGACACGGCTTTTAACAATGATGTCTTTTAATACTTTATTGACAGCATGGCCTAAATGGATTTGACCATTGGCATATGGAGGGCCGTCATGCAGTACATATTTTTTCTTGCCAATACGCGCTTCACGAATCTGCTGATAAATGTTGTCGGCATACCACTCTTCTAACCATTTGGCTTCACGCACAGCCAAGTTTGCCTTCATGGCAAAATCAGTCGCTGGCAAATTGAGTGTGGCTTTATAATCCACTGCATTTTCAGGAGTTTGCTTATCGCTCATGCAAGTTTTCTTCCAGTTTGATCAGTTTGTAAACTGACATGTATTACTTTAGGATTTGTGAAGTATTAACAAACCCTACTAATTAAATTTAAAAAGGAAATTCTGTTGTGTCGGTACGATAGTCTCGTAACTTTTGCACATCATCATGAATTCCAGCTTTGAGGGCTTCAAGCGAAGGGTAATTCAGTTCACCATGTAAATAGTGAAGGAAGGTTACCCGCATCAATAAGCCATACAGATTAGCAGAAACATCAGGGAAATGTACCTCTAATCGCCATTCTGGGTGGTCTTGTTTGATGGCTGGGCGTGTCCCCACATGGCCTGCGCCAAATAAACTGTCAGCTTGGTATCCTGTGATGCCGTTGAGGGCAGGATCTGCATGTTTTACTTTTGCTGTCAGTGAGGCATTTTCACAGACCACATCCACCGCATAAATCCCATTTAAACAGGGTTTATGACGGTTCAAACGGACATTAATGGTTGGAAAATCCAGGGTGCGACCAATCTGATCGCCATATTGCACGCGACCTGTGATGCTATAAGGACGACCTAATAATTTTGCCGCCAAAGCCAAATCACCTGCTTGTAAGACTTGACGAATACGGGTTGAACTGACACGTTCACCATTTAAAGCAATAGTATTTAAATTGATGACATCAAAACCGTAATCACGTAAGAATTCGCTATTACCTTGGCGGTCTTTACCAAAATGGAAATCATCACCGAGTACCAAGCTTTGTGCATTGAGTTTTAATTTGAGTAGGTCTGCAAATTCGGTGGCATTTAAGCTTCTAAAATACTGATCGAATTTCGCGACAGCAATGTAGTCCACACCCAGCTCTGTTAAATATTCTACTTTTTCTCTGAGCGAGCTAATACGCGGTGGAGCATCATAACCTTTAAAGAATTCAAGTGGTTGTGGCTCAAAAATCATCACCAATGTTTTTAAGCCTTGCGCTTCAGCCAACGTTTTGAGCCGAGCAATCATCGCTTGATGGCCGAGATGGACACCATCAAAATTGCCAATCGTTACCGCAGTTGGAGGTAACTGAAAATCTGGCGATAATGCGTTGAGACGAAGCAACTTCATGGGCGTTAAATACAGTGATTTTTGCAAAGGCTATATATTGCCATATTCTCAGCGTTTCGTCTTGTTGTTGTGTTTTTACACAGAAAAATTTCAATAATTAATCGTTTTATATCAATTTAATTGATTCGTTAAATAAAAATAAATCAATTTTTCTTATTTAAGGGTTCTATTAAAATAACAACATTGTCGCTTTAGATAGAAATAGAGATGAAAAAGCCATTTTACCAGCTAGAACAGAGCACAGATGTGATTCGTCATTTTACCCCGAACTGGTTCACTGCAACCATGGGAACGGGTGTTGTTGCCATGATCTTAGCACAGTTGCCTTTCGCCTCATCTCTGTTATTTATGCTAGCGACTAAATTATGGCAATTCAATATTCTGCTATTTAGTACGTTTAGTGTGCTTTATCTCTTACGCTGGATTTTATTTCCAGCTGAAGCCAAGCAGATTTTTACGCACCCCAATATGAGCTTATTTCTCGGTGCGATTCCGATGGGGCTTGCTACCATTGCCAATGGTTTTCTCAGTTTTGGCACGCATTTATATGGTGATATTGCCATTCAAATAGCCGAATATCTTTGGTACATCGATGTCGTTCTTGCTGTTTTGATCGCGTGGGTAGTGCCATTTTGTATGTTCAGCTGCCAAGATCACCAGTTACATCGCATGACTGCGGTTTGGTTGTTGCCGATTGTGGCGTGTGAGGTTGCTGCAAGTTCAGCAGGGCTGTTATTGCAACATTTAGCGGCGGATCAACACGCACTGTATATCTTGATCACGGGTTATGTGTTGTGGGGCATTTCAGTTTTACCTGCTTTTGCGATCTTAACCATTTTGATGCTACGTTTGGCATTGCACCAATTGCCTGAGAAAGAGGTCGCGATTTCTAGCTGGTTATGCTTAGGACCGATTGGAACTGGTGCATTAGCGTTATTACTATTGGGTGAGCAAGCACCACGGATCATGCAAGCAATGGGGTTTGAAGGATTAGCAATGTTACTTCCAGCTCTAGGTATTGTGGCAAGTTTGGTACTATTGGGCTTTGGTGTCTGGTGGTTCGGTATCGCGATCTTGACCACCCTACGTCACGTGCGTACAGGCATTCCATTTAACTTGGGTTGGTGGGGGCTGACTTTCCCATTCGGTGTGTTTATTTTGGCGATCTTTAATTTAGCACACCAATTACATATGGACGCTTTACACTACATTGCGGTTGTACTCAGCCTACTCTTGGTTGCTTTATGGGCTTTGGTGATGAAAAAAACAGTCGTAGGGGCGTATAGCGGCCAATTATTTTTCTCTCCTTGTTTGGTCGCCTTACAGCAGAAGATGCAATAATATCTAAGGTGTGCTTGAGCACACCTTTTTATATATGCGTCTACTTTGATCTGAACGAGTCTTTTTTATGAATGCTGATATTGCTCTGATTATGGCTTTGCCGAATGAATCTAAAGGTCTATTTGAGCAAGCTGGTATTGACGTTCATTACAGTGGAATCGGCAAAATTAATGCAGCATTTAAAGCCTTTGAGGTGATTCAAAAAACGGGCTGTAAGACACTAATCAACTTGGGTAGTGCAGGAAGTTCTCACTTTGATGCACACAGTCTGGTTGAAGTCATTACTTTCGTGCAACGTGATATGGATGTGCCTCCCTTAGGTTTTGCTGTGGGCGTGACACCAATGGATGATGAGATTCCTGCAGAGATCCATATCCAGCCACATTTTGAGCTTTTACCCAAAGGGATCTGTGGCACAGGTGATTCCTTCGAAACAGGCGTGCCGAAAGTGAGCTGTAATCTTGTGGATATGGAGGCCTATGCTTTAGCCAAAGTCTGTCAAAAGCTAGGAGTGCGTTTAATCTCGGTCAAATATATTACTGATGGTGCCAATGATACTGCGCATCTGGACTGGGAGGAAAATCTGTTAGTTGGCGCGCAAAAGCTGTTGGCACTTTATCAAGCTCATTTTTAAATGCAAAGGTTTCATGCTGTAGTATGTATGGCTAAATTTTAAATTATAATTAAGCTTTTGAAATAAAATAATTATTTTTTATTTAATTCGAGTGGTGGCAATTATATTAAATGAAAGGGTTTTCACTTTCCCATGGCTCATACTTAAAAATAATTTGGCCATTTTCAACACAAATGATCCATGTATAAAAATACTCTTCACCAAGTCCACGACATTCAAAATTAGAATTAGGAAATAGCTTTATTATTTTTTCTATTAGCTCAAAACAATAAATAGGATCAACATTAAGACTATCTTTACCATTAGCAAAGGCTGTGGCTAAATTGCTATAGACATCTTCATGAATTCCATCATTTTTCAATATTTCCAAAATTCTTTGCTTTTCTGACGAAAGGTCCAACTCATCAAAGTCAGTATGTCGAATTTGTAATTCTTTGAAAAAACTCATTATTTTTAAATCTCCTATTATCAAGTGGAAGTACTATACATTATAAAATTAACATAATACGGCTTATGCGTAATGCTTGAAATTTCTTCTTTAGCATCAATATCTTAAAATAAGCCGTTCTAGGGTTCAGCGCACTGGAACGGCTTTTTTGTGATTATTCACGTTCCAAGTATGTTTCTTAATCAATGTTCCACATTTTTGATTAGCTCAGTTGAATAATCGCCTTAACCATTTGACAATAAAAAAGCGACTCACAACGTCGCTTTTTTATTGTATTTCAATCGCTAAAATTAAGGTTAGTGAAGACAATTTAGCGTGGTAATACGCCGTACAACATCACATGAATGGTATGTTCGATGGTCCGTTGATACATACTGCGATTACGCAACGTTTTACCTGTGACCATTTCCATTTGTGTCGAAAAATCAGCATAGTTTTGGGTGATCGCCCAAATGTTGATAATCAATAGTTCTGGATCGACTTCTGCCGACAATTTGCCTTGTTCTTGCCAAGTTTGAATCACCTTGGTTTTACGCTTAAATAGCTTTTTCAAAGGACCTTTTAAGATCGGCAAAATATGCGGGGCACCTTGAATAATTTCGAGGGCAAATAAACGTGAGGCTTTTGGCTGATCACGTGAGCTTTCAATTTTTTGAATCAAATAGTGAGTGAGTGCTTCAGTTGGCTCAAGCTCAGACTCTAAGGTTTGTAAGGGTGCAAGCCACTTTTGCAACACCGTGGTAAGCACTTCGACATAAAGCGATTCTTTATTTTCATAGTAATAGAAAATATTCGATTTATGCATATTTGCAAGTTGCGCAATCTCATCGAGGCTGGCACCACTAAACCCATAGACGGAAAAAACATCTAGGGCAGCATTCAGCAGTTGATTGCGCTTTTGTGTACTTTTCTTCTGTTCCATCTGCGAGCTTGATTCAAAAAATGTCATTGACATTGTAAGATAAATTGTCCGATTTGTGCACAATTACGCAATTTTTTTATCGAAAAAAATATACTTTTTAGGCCAGTGCTAACGATGTATTTGATAATTATTGAAATCTGAAAAAATGCATACATATTTTGTAAATAATTTTTTTCTTAGCAGGGGAAATGAGCGCCATATTTTTATTGTTTTGGTCACATTTTAGTGCACATTAATGCGGTTTTAGGTGGCTAAAACCGCATCGAGAACTTGTTGTTCGAGTTGAGCGAACGCGATACTTTTTTTACGCGGGCGTGGCAGGTTGACTTGAAAGCTATGGGCAATATGCCCTTGATCCAACAGGATAATCCGGTCGGCAAGTTGGACTGCTTCACTGACATCATGCGTGACCAAGATGGCAGTAAAACCTTGTTCTTTCCAGAGGCGTTCAATCAGGTTCTGCATTTCTAAACGGGTCAGTGCATCTAATGCGCCAAGCGGTTCATCTAACAGCAAAATACGGGGTGTATGGGAAAGGGCCCGTGCAAGCGCAGCGCGTTGGCGTTGCCCACCTGAGAGCTGAGCTGGCCATTGCGTCGCTTTGTCTTTAAGCCCGACTTTTTCTAGCAATGCTTCTGCAAGCTGATGCTGATTTTTAGGCAAACCCAATTGCACATTTTGTATAATACTTTTCCATGGGAGCAGGCGCGGGTCTTGGAACATGACACGAATGTCATGGTTGGTGATGCCTTCACGGAAATGACGTGCTGACTGGAATTTAATTTCACCGTAGCTGGCTTTTTCCAATTGGGCAATCAAACGGAGCAGGGTGCTTTTACCGCAACCGCTACGCCCAACGATCGCGACAAACTCACCTGCTTGGATATTCAGGTCGAGGTCTTCGAGGACTTTCACTTCACCATAAAATTTATACAGTTGCTCAATCAGAATATGCGCACCATTGTCTGGCGAGGTTGTAGTTTCTGGTTCAGTAACAGGCTGAACCAGATTGTTATCGTAGAAGTTTAAATTTAAATTACTCATCTTGATATCCTTATTATTTTTGATAACCTGCATGCCAGCGCAGTAGATAACGTTCCAGAACTTGAGCCAATACATCCGCTAATTTCCCGAGCAGGGCATAGAGTAAAATACCCACCAAGACGATATCCGTTTGTAAAAACTCGCGTGCATTCATAGTCATATAACCAATACCTGCTTGTGCAGAAATGGTTTCTGCCACAATTAACAGTACCCAAACCAGACCTAAAGAGAAACGTAGTCCGACCAGAATAGAGGGCATTGCACCAGGTAAAATAATGTCTTTATACAGTTGCCAACGATTGAGACCGTAACTTTTTCCCATTTCGATCAATTGTGGGTCGACAGAGCGAATACCGTGATAGGTGTTGATATAGATTGGGAAAAATACACCGACAGCGACTAAAAAGAGTTTGGCTGTTTCATCAATCCCAAACCATAAAATCACCAGTGGAATCAGTGCTAATGCAGGGATGTTACGGATCATTTGCAAGGTGGTATCGAGTAAAGTTGAGGCAATACGAGATGAACCATTCAATAGTCCCAAGACCAAACCTAGACCACCACCAATCAATAAACCAAGCAAAGCACGGCCTGCGCTGACTTTGACATGTTGCCAAAGCTCCCCACTGATCAGTAAGTGCCAAAAGGCACTCACGACAGCAGTTGGGGCTGGCAATACTCTGCTTTGCAATAAGCCAGAGCTCGAAGCTGCTTGCCAAATCAGAACCAGCAGAATTGGAAATAGCCAAGGCAGCAGCCCTTTACCTATTTTTTGTGTTCCACGTGAAACATCATTTAAAACACCCTTTGCATTCATACAGTCTCCTTGATCAAGGTTTTTGCTTCCTTGGTCTCAGGGACATAATTATTGGCAATGATTTCCCCGAAAGGACCAGTTAAATGTGGTTGCGCCAGTTTTTCACGTGTTTTCAGCGGCAACAAAGGGAACACCAGTTCAGCAAAACGGATCGATTCTTCCAGATGTGGGTAACCTGAGAAAATAAAGGTATCAATGCCTAAATCTGCATATTCTTGAATTCGTGCAGCAACGGTTTCTGGATCACCTACCAAAGCAGTTCCTGCGCCACCACGGACTAAGCCGATGCCCGCCCATAGGTTTGGTGATACTTCGAGTTGATCTTTACGCCCGCCATGCAATGCGGCCATACGTTGCTGACCGACAGAGTCCATTTGTGCAAATTTTTTCTGCGCTGCGGCAATAGTTGCATCATCCAGGTACTGAATCAGTTCATCCGCAGCTGCCCAAGCCTGCTCATTGGTTTCGCGCACAATCACGTGTAAGCGAATGCCATAATTCAGGGTACGACCTTTGGCTGCGGCTTTGCCACGTAAATGCTCAATCTTTTCTTTCACTGCTGCTGGAGGTTCACCCCAAGTCAAATAGGTGTCGACTTGCTCAGCTGCTAGTTCAGTTGCGGCTTCTGATGAGCCACCAAACCACAGCGGTGGATAAGGTTTTTGTACGGGTGGATACAGCAGTTTGGCATCATCGACACTGAGACGTTCACCGTGAAAGCTAAACGGTTCACCTGTATGTGAGCGAGTGAGAATTTCACGCCAGATTTTGACATACTCAGAAGCAGTTTGATAACGGGTACTATGATCTTCATAGAGTCCATCACCTTTTAATTCTTGTTCATCGCCACCTGTGACAAGGTTGAGCAGAATACGGCCGTTGGAGAGCCGATCAAAAGTTGCTGCCATGCGTGCAGCCAGTGCTGGTGTGGTCAGTCCTGGACGGAGTGCCACTAAAAATTTAAGTTGTGTAGTTGCATCAATCAAACTGGCAGCCGTGATCCAAGGGTCTTCGCAAGAACGTCCAGTTGGAATAAGTACGCCTGCATAACCCAGATTGTCTACGGCAACCGCAATTTGTTTCATATAAGCATGATCGACCTGACGAGCGCCCTTGCTGGTGCCTAAATAGCGACTGTCACCATGAGTGGGGATAAACCAGAAAATATTCATGTCGATGTTCCTTATGAAAATGAAATCAATGTTTATTGGGCAGACCAGACACTATGCTGAATATCAATTTGCACAGGGATGAGCTGATCTTGTTTAAATAAATCGGCGATTTGTTGCTGACTCTGTATCACCTCAGGTGTAAGGATGTGTACAGGGGATGGTTTTGGTCGTTTGTCTAAAACACGTTGCGCCACGGGAAGGCTTAAACCCGTACTTTGTGCGTAAATCTGTAGTGACTGATCTTGATGTTGCACAATCCACTGATCAGCAATGTTGATGCTCTTGATCAGCTTTGATGCAGAATCAGGATGCTTTTTAATAAAGTCAGGATTACCGATATAAAAAGAATAAGTGGTTGGAAAAGCAGAGCCATCCACCAAGGTTTTGGTATGGCCTTGGAGTTCGGCTGTGCCTAAGTAGGGCTCCCAAATTGCCCATGCATCAACGGCCTGCTTGTCAAATGCTGCGCGTGCGTCGGCAGGAGGTAACCAGATGGGCTGAATGTCCTGCCAAGAAAGACCTGCTTTCTGCAAGGTTTTTGCTAGCAATTCGTGTGCACTTGAGCCTTTTTGTACTGCAATACGTTTGCCTTTTAAATCTTGAAGGGTACTGATTTTGCCATTGGCATGTACTAAAACAGCCTGTCCTGTTGGTGGAACCACTTCATAAGCCACGTAACTCAACGGTTTAGCCGCAGCTTGGGCAAAGATCGGAGGGGTATTGCCGACATAACCAAAATCAACTGCTCCGACAGCAAGGGCTTCAAGCATCTGTGGGCCAGCAGGGAATTCGCGCCATTCAATTTTGGCATTCGGAAATTCTTGCTCAAATAGCTTTTGCTGTTTAGCAACCAATAAATTGAGCGAGGATTTCTGGAAACCGATAGACAGGGTTTTGACCGCCGTATTTTCAGTTGCTGAAGTTGTTTTCTCCGTCTTCTGTTCGGGCTTCTGGCAAGCACTGAGTGAGAATGTGGAGATCAGCAAACCCAAAACAGAAACTTTAGCTAACAACTTCATAGTGATCCTCAATTATTTAACTTGGTTCTTTAATACGGCATCTTGGATCACAAGCTGCTTCGGAATCAGTTTCTGGGCAAAGAAAGCATCAGCTACATATTGCTGCTCTTTTGCCACTTTTTCAGAAATTGGTTGAACCCCAAAACCCATGCGTGAAATTGAACTTTTTAGGACATCAAACTCAAGTGCGGTTGGCTTTTCCAATAATTTTGCTGCATCGTCAGGATGGGCTTTGACCCATTCCGTCGTTTGATTGAGTGTCGTGACCAAGGTGGTTAAAACCTGAGGATGGCTTTCAGCAAATTGGCGATCGGCCAAATAGAATTGGTGATTGCTGACCAAATGTTCACCCGTAGCGATCACACGCGCATGGATTTGATGCTCTGCTGCTGCGAAGAATGGATCCCAGATCACCCAAGCATCCACAGCACCTTTTTCAAAGGCAGCACGTGCATCTGACGGTGGCAGGTAAACAGGTTGAATATCTTTTAAGCTGAGATTGTTTGCTTCTAATAGTTTGAGTAATAGATAGTGAACATTTGAGCCTTTATTCAGCGCGACCCGTTTGCCTTTGAGATCTTGGATGGATTGAATCGGAGAATCTTTTTGTACAATTAAAGCTTCTGCGGTCGGCGCAGGCGGTTGGTTGGCGACATAAACCAAGTTCGGATTGGCAGCTTGAGCAAAGATTGGTGGTGCTTCACCTGCTTCACCAAAGACCACACTGCCGACATTTAAGCCTTCTAACAGCTGTGGACCTGCAGGGAATTCGACCCATTTAACATTTACACCTTGAGCAGCAAGATTTTTTTCTAATTCACCTTTTGCTTTGAGAATCGGCAAGATGCCATACTTTTGAAAGCCGATATTTAATGTTGTGGTTTCTTGTTTTGTTGTCTCTTGCTGCTCTGGTTTTTTTGCACAACCTGCAACACCCATCAGGCTGGCAAGACTTGCTGCGATGATGGTATATGTTGCCCATGAACGATTGATTGAAATAGCCATGTTGGTTGTGCTCCCCGACAAATCAAAAGATTTAAATAAGATGAGCAACTAAACTAAAACTTTTTTTATTGCATAAAAAATAAGTAATCGGGCTTTGCTTATGATGAAAAGTGCAAAATAGAAAATTGCATAATCTTATCTATAGGTTGAATAAGCACAGAACACTTTAATTTGAATAAGATATTGTTTTTAATTGGATTAATTTTTATTTTATCGCTTGGTTAATTTCTTCTTCACACTGACTTAAGCAGAGATCATGATGATGAGGAGATATCTTTATCAAAAATAAAAATATCTCCTGCAACGTGAGCTCTGATTAGCGTAACGCTTTTTTAAAGACCAGCGAATTACGCTGATAGTTATACAGGGCTTGGCGTGCATTGGGTAAATCATCCACACTCGCGGGAGTAAAGCCTTGCTCTAAGAACCAATGTGCAGTTCGAGTGGTGAGCACAAACAGTCGTTGAATCCCTTGCTGTTTGGCCTTGCTTTCCAAGAATTGCAAAATTTGGCTGCCACGATTGGATTTGCGATAGCTTGAATCCACTGCGACACAGGCGATTTCAGCAGAACGAATTTCATCTGATCCTGCGGGAATTGGGTACAAGGCTGCACAAGCCAAAATCATCCCGTCGCGCTCAATCACTGCAAAGTGCTCAATCTCACTTTCAAGACGTTCACGTGAGCGATAAACCAGAATGCCTTCCTGTTCCAGCGGACGCAAAAGATTAATCAAGCCACCGACATCGTGAATATTGGCAATACGAACTTCTTCATAGTGGGCATCGGTGATCAAAGTACCAATACCATCGCGAGTGAATAGCTCTTCAATCAGTGCGCCGTCATAGGCATAAGAAATCAGATGCACGCGATGCACACCCGATAAGGACGCTTGTTGAGCTTGTTTGAGGTGTAAAGCAAATTCTGGATATTGTTGTTGGTTCTGTTGAATATAAGGTTCAAGTTGGTGAGGGTTTAACTCGCGCAATAACTGCTGTTGCTTGTTCATCAAACCTTGTTTTTCACCCAAGAAGATCAGTTTATCTGCTTTTAGGGCTGTCGCTGTTTTGGTGGCCACGTCTTCAGCCAGCAAATTAAAGACTTCACCTGTGGTTGAATAACCTGTTGGTCCAAGCAAGACAATATTGTGATTGTCTAAATGGCGTTGAATGGCATCCGTATCAATTGAACGTACTTCGCCTGTCAGCTGGAAGTCGATGCCATCGCGGATGCCATAAGGTTTTGCTGTGACAAAATTGCCCGACACCACATCAATGCGAGCACCATACATCGGTGAATTGGCCAAACCCATGGAGAGTAGGGCTTCAATTTCTAGACGAATAGAACCCACCGCATTCATGACACCGCGTAAAGACTCGCGTGTTGTAATGCGACGACTTTGATGGAAGGGCGTTTCGATATTGCGTTCGAGCAGATTTTGATTAATTTGCGGACGTGCGCCGTAGACCAAAATTAACCGAATCCCTAAAGAATGTAATAGGGCAATATCGTGGATAATATGTTGGAAATTTTCATGTTGAACGGCTTCGCCAGAGAACATCAAAACAAAGGTCTTATCACGGTGTGCATTGATATAGGGTGCGGAGTGGCGAAACCAATGCACATAATCTTTTGTTGTACTATGTGAATTTTCAGTCATTTGCTTCGCCATGGTGATCTCAGATATGCAGCACTTGCTCTGATTCTAACGAAAAAAATCAAAAGATAAATCTATTCCTAAACCAACCATTCAACTTTTATGCTGATGAATGATCAAAAAGGGCTTAGAAGCCCATGATTCGGATAATACTGTTGTCATCTGAGTTGACTAAAATATAGTCATTGTTGATTTTGTACCACTGTTCGTTACGGCCAGGGCGAGGTAGGTTACTGTCTTTATAATCTACTTTATAGCCATTGCCACGATAGTGTTGTGGCATCACATAGCCTTCCTGCCAGCGGTGCTGCTTCAAACGTTCTACACCACGCTCTTCACGCATACGACGTTCACGTTGACGATTCTCACCATCTGGGCGATCAAAGTTACGACCACCTTGCCAGCCGCCACCGCGCGAATCATCGTCACGATCATGCGGGCCCGCAAAACTTCCCATACTACTAAACAGGACTGTCGAACCTAAAACCAAGATAATGAAAAAATTTTTCATGATGCACCTTATTGACTTCGGATGTCTCTCATGTGAAAACTGTACCTTAAAAATGCAGAGAAACTGTGAAGATCGATTCATTATTCCATTAAAAAAATGAAGATACACCACACATTTCTCTCAAAAAAGCAGCTTTAAGGTCAGTGTCCAATGTTATTTAGAATTATTGTAATGACTAAATTAAGCTTGTGCGTCAATACTTTGCCCATTCATATCCAAACTGTCATCACCCATTAGATAAAGGTAAGCAGGCATAATACTGTCTGGCGTCGGCAAGACTTTTGGATCTTCCTCTGGATAGGCTTTGGCACGCATCGCGGTACGGGTACCGCCTGGGTTGATGCAGTTGAAGCGGATGCTCGGATAAGTATTTTCTGCCGCAAAAATTTTGCTCATGGCTTCAGTTGCAACTTTAGACACTGAATAAGCACCCCAAAGCGCACGCGCTTCACGACCCACGCTTGAACTGGTAAAGACCACGGATGCATGCTCAGATTTCTCCAGCAATGGCAACAGGGCTTGAGTCAGTGCAAATGGAGCGCGTAGATTCACGGCTAAAACATCATCCCAGACATCAACAGGATAGTGAGCCAGTTCTACACGATCACCCAACATGCCTGCATTATGCAAAATGCCATCAAGACGACCAAATTGTTGCTCCAGTGTACTCACTAACAGCTCATAGTCATGGCTTGATGCTGTAGACAGCTGTAACGGTAAAATTGCAGGTTGTGGTGCGCCTAGACCTTCAATTTCATCATAAATGACTTCAAGTTTGTTTAGGGTGCGGCCGTGCAACACTACTGTTGCACCGTGAAGGGCATAACTCATGGCGGCAGCGCGCCCAATTCCATCGCCAGCGCCTGTGATCAGAATGATACGATCTTTCAATAAATCTGGGCGAGGTTGATATTCTGAGTATTTCATTGTTATGCCTCCTATTGTTATCTTACAAATTTAATTCATCATACCCTGATTTTCTGACAATACAGTGATTTTCTGTTTGATCAGTTGATGCAGTTCAGGAATGGTTTGAATAATGGCATCGGCTTGCCAAGCAGCAAGATCATCACGTGATTCTACTGGCAAATAACCGTAAGCAGCCAAGATGGTATACATATCTGCATGACGGCCTGCGTCAATATCTCGTGGATGATCACCGACATAGATAATCTCTTTGGCATCGATATCGAGTTGCTTTGCTGCCAGATACATCGGTTCTGGATCAGGTTTGGTTTTGCTGACATCTTCTGGGCAAACCAAGACTGCACAGCGTTCAGTCAGATCCAGCTTTGCCAATAGAGATTCACTTAGACCACGAGGTTTGTTGGTGACAATTCCCCATGGAATTTGATGTGCTTCCAGCTCTTCAAGTAATGGGTACATGCCGACAAATAGGTCGGTATCGACCACAATATTGTCACCATATACATCTAAAAAGCGTTGCCGATGTGCCAAAAAGACAGGGTCTGTCACTTCTAATTCAGGATAAACCAGCTTCACCATGGCGCGCGCACCTTCCGAGACTTGAGTACGGATGGTATCGGCATCGACGACAGGACGTTGTTCATCGCGACACATTTGTTGAATGATACGAATGAAGTCTGCAGCGGTGTCAATCAATGTGCCATCGAGATCAAATAAAACAGCTTTCATTGAGCACCTGTATTGGTAGTATGAACCATGTAATTCACTTCAACATTGGGTGCTAACCAATAGTGTTTGGTGATTGGGTTGTAATGTAAGCCAATCATTTCTTTCAGCGTTAAACCTGCATTGCGAATATCATGTGCCATTTCAGAAGGACGAATGAATTTATGATAATCATGGGTGCCTTTTGGCAGTAAGCGCAGGATGTATTCAGCCCCAATAATCGCGAATAAATAAGACTTAGGATTACGGTTAATGGTTGAGAAGAACACATGACCGCCTGGTTTCACCAAGGTTTGGCAGGCTTTCACAATTGAAGCTGGATCTGGGACGTGTTCCATCATTTCCATACAGGTCACCACATCGTATTGACCTGCTTGTTCTAGTGCCAACTGTTCAACGGGGATTTGACGATATTCAATGTTTTCTACATTGTCTTGCTCTGCATGCAAACGACCCACTGCAAGGGGCGCTTCGCCCATATCGATGCCGAGTACATCAGCCCCACGGCGTGCCATGCTTTCAGCCAAGATGCCACCACCACAGCCGACATCAAGCACTTTCTTGCCGGCCAAGCCACCCACGCGCTCATCGACCCAGTTTAAACGTAAGGGATTGATTTGATGCAGCGGGCGGAATTCTGAATGTTGATCCCACCATTTGGCAGCCAATGCTTCAAATTTTGCGATTTCTTGTGGGTCAACATTCAATTGCGACATGGTGTCACCTCTATATTAGGATGATTATTTAGGTTTAATCTGTTGGTAGTGTAGCGATTCTGGCAAAAAAAGCGATAAATCCAATAAAAAACTTCACAGAAGCAAAACGAATTGCTCGTGTTTGTTTTATATTTAGCATATAAACTTACGAAAAATGCTTAGAGGAAAAGCAAAGCCAATGAAAAAGTTCGTATTAAGTGGTTTGAGTGTAGCTGCGTTGGCATTCTCAATGAATGCGATGGCAGCAGATTTTGTGGCGGGTAAAGACTATACCGTGATTGCCAATCCAGGTAAGACATCAGCACCTGCGGGACAACTCGAAGTGCGTGAGTTCTTCTGGTACGGTTGCCCTCACTGTTTCAAGCTTGAGCCACATATGCAAACGTGGTTAAAACAAATTCCAAAAGACGTTTATTTCCTGCGTACGCCTGCAGCAATGAACAAAGTATGGGAACAAGGTGCGCGTGGATATTATGTTTCTGAGGCACTCGGTGTGCGCAAGAAAACCCATATCCCACTCTTCCATGCCATTCATGAAGGTGGTCAGCAAATCTTTGATCAAGCCTCTCAAGCAAAATTCTTTGCGCGCTACGGTGTACCTGAGCAGAAATTTAACAGTATGTTTAACTCATTCCCAATCACGGCAAAAATTGCTGAGTCAAATAAATTGGCGCAGCAGTATCAGTTGACTGGTGTGCCAGCAGTTGTGGTGAATGGTAAATATGTGGTGCAGGGTGAAGATGGAAAAGTAACCCAAGTAGTTGATTATTTGCTAGAAAAAGAGCGTAAAGCAAAGTAATTTACG
Source organism: Acinetobacter sp. NIPH 2100 (assembly GCF_000369805.1). Classification (GTDB taxonomy): domain Bacteria; phylum Pseudomonadota; class Gammaproteobacteria; order Pseudomonadales; family Moraxellaceae; genus Acinetobacter. The sequence continues at coordinate 85,865 of NZ_KB850224.1, forward strand.
TCGATCTGTAATAAAAAAGGACTGTAGTGACAGTCCTTTTTTCATTTAGTTTTGGTCTATCTGTAGATCTTTTAAATCAATCTGAACTTTCTGTGTCGGTAGAGACAAGGCTTGATTGACATAGAGATTAATCAACTTCTCACGCGAACCAATCGAGCGCTGGTAATAGCTTGAGTTCAACAGTAATGCCGCACCGTAGGTCAGAGACCAGATATAAGACAGGTAGTCACGAATCGACATATCGTAATTCTGTGATTTTAAATATTTTTCAGTCATATCTTTCAATGAAACAATGCGTTGCTGACGAATCGCATACAGCTCATCAAACAAGTGCTTTAACTTCGACTCAGTCATGGTGAGATGTTCTTCTAGCTGATGCAGCAGAATGGTACGACTCGGTGAAGTTAAATGATAAAGCATATAACGCGGTGCATATTCTTTGACATCGGTGTTGTATTTATCTGAAATTTTTAAAATTTCTTTTTCATTTTGAATAATCAGTTCCAGCAACAGTTCATTCTTGCTACGGAAATGTTTGTATAACGTACCTTTGGCAATATCCAGTTCAGCAACCAGTTCATCTAAGGTCATTTCTTGGTTGTTTTCTAATAATAGCTTTTCCGCAACCTGCAAAATTTTTTCTTTACGAATTAAGAACTGAGTATGACGATCAGGATTCATGATGCTTATAAGCTCCTCATAGTGTTCTACACTGCATTTGCATTAGTGTCTAATGCATCATAACGCTAAGCAATGCTTTTATATATCAAACTTTGGTTTGGATATGATCAAGCGTTTTGTGGTTCCCAATTGGAGATGCCACTGAATAATAAACGGACTTGAGTCGCTGCATTGTCAATGAACAGGTTTTGTTGTTCGAGTAAATGATCAATCGTAAATTGTTTGGGTAAATTGATCCACGTCATTGCCCATGTAAACGACATATTAATCAAAATCGTAGATAAGACTTGCAAGTCTTTGGCTTCTTTAATGTGTTTGAAGGTTTCGAGTTTGCACAGATCAATGGCGAGATCTTCAATCAGAAACTCAATTTCACGTGCAATCGCGATGCGTACTGTTTCTGAGCCACCCCAGCGTTCTGCAATCATAAACTGCCATTGTTGCGGGCTATGATTCACTGCCTGTACAAACAGCTCAATACTGGTACGGGTTTTGGCACTGCCGCTATGTTTCAAATAGCTTTGTCCTAATTGATGGATCAAGCTTTTTAAGTGCAAAGAGACTTGATCAACCAGTTCTTGACCCAGTGTATCCATATCTTGGAAATGACGATAAAACGCCGTTGGTACTAAACCAACTTCGCGAGCAACTTCACGCAAACTAATACTACTAAATGAGCGCCCAGCGGTGCTGAGATGAAGTGCCGCATCCAGTAGAGCCTGCCGACTCTGTTGTTTTCGTTCATCTCTAATCGACATGAATACGTTCCATTAAAACTATACGATAGAGTCTAGCAAAAAAAACAGAAAATTTTTAGTCTTTGTCCATTGCTAAATGCAAGTGTTTTAGATCTTTCATCCATTCGCACATGGATAGTGTGAGCTGAATGTATAAGACGATTTCTTAATTTTTTCCTCATTTTGAAAGGCTTATAAAAAAGTATAAAAATTATTCAAAAAATTAGTGAACAAGTGTTGACTCAGTGAACACAAATAAATATAGTGTACACATGTTCACTACACGAACATTTGTTCACTCAAAATAAATAGCCAGATACAAAACGAGGAACGTATGAACGCAGAGTTAAGTTATCAGCCACATTGGATTCGAGAAGATTTTGTTGATTTTATTTTGCAAAAAATAAAACCAACCTTTGCTTGGAAACGCATTCTTGCAGAAGTGACCGCCGTACAGCCACTCAGCTCGGATATGGTGTTATTGACCGTAAAGCCAAATCATAATTTTGATTTTAGCCAAGTCAAAGCAGGTCAAAGTGTTTTGATTACCTTGATGATCAATGGGGTATATCAACAACGTAGTTATTCAATTATCGATGTCACGCCACAAGGTGAAATCCGCTTTGGGATTAAAGTTCAGGGTGTAGTGTCTAAAGCAGCACAACACTTGCGTGTTGGGGACAGCTTCGAGATTTCACAGGCACAAGGTGACTTTGTATTACATCAAGGTCAGCAACCTGCATTACTGATTGCTTCAGGTTCAGGTATTACTGCCATTTATTCTTTATTGAAACAAGCAGTAGAACAGCAGCTTGAACAAATTCATGTGGTTTATTTTAACCGTGCAGAGGTGTTGCATCAGGACATCTTGGCTTTGGCTGAGCAATATCCACAGTTAAATTATCATTTCTTTAATACGGCAGAGCAAAAACAGCATTTAGATGCCGCATTGTTAGAGAAATTAGTACCCAATTATAAAGATGTGCAGGCTTATGCCTGTGGTCACCACAGCATGATGCGCCAAGCGCAAAAGATGTATATGCAACAGGATGCAGCTGGAAATTTTCATCAAGAGTTTTTCCAACCGATCCAGATTGAGCATTCAAATGCAGCTCAACCGATTAGTTTCCGTCGTGCACAACAGAATTTTATTGCAACGACCAATCTACTCAGCAGTGCAGAACAAGCAGGTTTACGTCCACAACATGGGTGTCGTATGGGCGTGTGTAACCGCTGTAGCTGTACCAAGGTCAGTGGTGTGACGCAGAACGTGATCACTGGCGAAATTGATGATCAACCGAATCGTCCAATCAAGTTATGTGTGAGCCAGGCCTTAAGCCCAGTCACGATTGACCTATAAAAACAAAGATATTTGAGGATCAACACAATGAATATGGCATTAGAATTTAAAACCGTATCAAAGTCAGCACATTTAACCCCAGAACAAGTCGAAGAGTTTGGTCGTCGTGTCGAGCAAATACGCCTAGACGTGATGCAAAACCTCGGTGAGCAGGATTCAAAATATATTTATAACGTGCGTAATTTTGTACGTTATACCGAAATTGCATCACGTGGCATGTTGATGTTCGGTGGTTGGATTCCACCCGTATGGTTGTTGGGAACCGCCATGCTGGGTGTGTCTAAAATCGTCGAGAATATGGAGCTTGGACATAATGTGATGCATGGTCAGTTTGACTGGTTAAATGACCCAAGCTTACGTGGTGAAGACTACGATTGGGATAACACCTGTTCAGGCAATGATTGGCGCTTCACACACAATTATATGCATCACACCTATACCAATATTGTTGGTAAAGACCATGATGTCGGTTATGGCATTTTACGGGTGACAGAAGACCAAAAATGGGAAGTACGCCATTTGGCTAATATCCCATTGGCTTTACAATTGATGTTCTTTTTCCAATGGTATGTCGGGGTACAAAACCTGCATTTGGAAGATGCATTGGTTTATAAAACCAAAACTTGGAAACAGGTTTGGGCGGATGCGTCTGATTTCCGTAAAAAAGCAACGCGTCAGGTGTTAAAGGATTATGTCTTTTTCCCTGCAATTGCAACGATTAACTTTATTCCTGTTTTAGCGGGAAATGCGGTTGCGAACATCATGCGTAATTTATGGTCGTCAGCGGTGATTTTTAATGGTCACTTTACTGAGGATGCGGAAACCTTTGAAGCAGACAACACAGAGAATGAGACCAAAGCACAGTGGTATCTGCGTCAGATTCGTGGTTCGAGTAACTTTACAGGTGGGAAGTGGATGCACTTCATGAGCGGTAATTTGAGCCATCAGATTGAGCATCATTTATTCCCAGATATGCCTGCCAATCGTTATGAGCAAGTTGCACCACAAATCAGAGCTTTATGTGCTGAGTATGGCGTGAATTATAACGAAGCCAACTTTATGAAGCAGTTCTGGACGGTTTGGGTTCGTTTAGCAAGATGTTCTTTGCCGAATGACATGGCTGCACAAGTGACTCAAACTTGGGCGAATTTCAAATCGAAGTTTAAGTTTGCTTAAGCGATGACTAATTCTGTGAATTGTAACGAATAAGTAAAACTGGAAGCACGTGTAATTGAGATATACTATGGCGCAATGATATTTGTGCCATAGTTTTAAGGAATCGTTATGCGTATTGACCAAAGAACATTAGACCAATTACGTGAGGTCAAAATTACCCGTAACTTTACTCGTTACGCAGAAGGCTCAGTTTTGGTTGAGTTTGGTCATACTAAAGTGTTGTGTACCGCAAGTATTGAGAACTCAGTACCACGGTTCTTGAAAGGTCAGGGACAAGGCTGGGTGACTGCTGAATATGGCATGTTACCGCGTTCAACCCATACTCGTAGTGATCGTGAAGCAGCACGTGGAAAGCAAACGGGACGTACGCAAGAAATTCAGCGTTTAATTGGTCGTAGCTTACGTGCCATGGTGGATTTGAAGAAATTAGGCGAGAACACCATTACGATTGACTGTGATGTGATTCAAGCGGATGGCGGTACCCGTACTGCGGCGATTACAGGCGCAGCGGTGGCTTTGGTTGATGCGATGAACGTATTGCTCAGCAACAAGAAAATTAAACAGGATCCATTAAAAAGCTTAGTCGCAGCAATTTCAGTCGGGATGTATCAGGACGAAGTGCTACTCGATTTATGCTACGAAGAAGATTCAAATTGCCAAACCGATTTAAACGTGGTGATGACACAGGCTGGCGAATTTATTGAAATTCAAGGAACGGCAGAAGATAAACCGTTTACCCGTCAGCAGTGCAATGCCATGTTAGAGCTTGCAGAAAAAGGAATCGCGGAATTGATTCAGAAGCAACAGCAGGCACTCGGTTGGTAAGTTCCAGTTGATAGTGCGGGCGGTCTGGTTTTTTTAGACCGCCTTTTTTTTATCCATTTTTTGTCATTGAATTGCGATCAAATCATCATTCAATTGTCATTTATATTGTATTGACTATCTGCACTGATATTTAACGGATAGTAAAATGCGAAATTTCCTTTTAGCGTTGCTTAGCAGCAGTTGCTTGTTACTCAGTGCCTGTAACGACAGTGATGGCGATAACAATAATAATCCTACGCCAAATCCAAAGCCGCCAACATCTACCTGCAAAATCCACTGTGCGCCATAAACATAATAATAAGGAAATAAACCAATGAATCGTCGCGATTTTTTATTAAATTCAACCAAAGCCTTGTTTGGTACAGCTGCACTGACCAGCTTCCCCATGAGTATTCAAAAAGCCCTTGCGATTGATGCTAAGGTAGAAACAGGCACCATCAAAGACGTTAAACATGTGGTGATTCTGACTCAAGAGAATCGTTCTTTTGATAATTATTTCGGGACTTTGAAGGGAGTGCGTGGTTTTGGTGACCGTTTTACTATTCCTTTAAGCCAAGGGCGTAAAGTATGGGAGCAGTATGATGCCAATAAGAATAAGGTCTATCCCTATCATTTAGACAGCAGCCGCGGCAATGCGCAGCGTGTCAGAGGTACGCCACATTCGTGGACAGATGGTCAATATGCTTGGGATCATGGGCGGATGGGTAGTTGGGTGCAATACAAGGAGCCACAATCAATGGGCTATTATAAGCAACAGGAAGTGGAATTCCAGTTTGCCTTAGCCAATGCTTTTACCCTGTGCGATGCTTATCACTGCGCCATGCACACGGGTACCAACTCAAACCGTATGTTTATCTGGACGGGCACCAATGGTCCAACAGGAGCGAATGTTGCCAGTGTAGTCAACGATCTGGATGCGATTGGTCCATCGACCACAGGTTATGACTGGACCACCTATCCTGAGCGTTTACAACAAGCAGGTGTAAGCTGGAAAGTTTATCAAAACATGCCTGATAACTTTACCGATAATCCATTAGCAGGATTTAAAAAGTATCGCCGTGCCAATGAGTTATCAGGTAAACCCGTCAATAACAGCACCATCTGTCCAGCCTATGACCCCGCTATTGATGCAACCCAGCCACTCTATAAAGGCATTGCCAATACCATGCCAGATGGTGGCTTTTTGGGAACATTTAAAGAAGACATTGCCAAAGGACAATTGCCGCAAGTAAGTTGGTTGGTCGCACCTGCAACCTATAGTGAACATCCAGGGCCATCAAGCCCAGTGCAGGGAGCATGGTATATCCAAGAGGTTCTCAGTGCGCTGACTGAACGTCCAGAACTGTGGAGCCAAACCGTTTTCTTAATCAATTTTGATGAAAATGATGGTTTCTTTGATCATGTACCTTCACCAAGTGCACCTTCAATGGATGCATCTGGCACGGTATATGGCAAATCAACGCTCAGCAAAGAACAGATGTCTTATGAATATGCAACACATGCCAAAGCTTCGAATGGACAGCCAAATTTTACCGATCCTGAAGTGAGTAATGGCGTTGGGGTCTATGGGCCAGGGGTTCGGGTGCCGATGTATATTATTTCACCGTGGAGTCGCGGTGGCTGGGTCAATTCACAAGTGTTTGATCATTCTTCAGTGATCCGATTCTTGGAACAATGTTTTGGTGTACAAGAGCCAAATATCAGTCCGTATCGTCGCGCGGTGTGTGGTGATTTAACCACTGCCTTTAATTTTAAAACCCCTAATTTACTCCCTATACCTGATTTATCAGGTAAGAAGAGCAAAGCAGAGGCTGATGCCATTCGTAAAGCACAGGCTGACTTGAAACCAGTCAGTCGTCCGCTGAGTCAGACTGATCCAGTTCAGGAGATGGGGATCCGTCCATCGCGTGCGCTGCCTTATATCCTGCATACCAGTGCCAAAGTCGATGCCACCGCGAAAACGGTCAAATTGATGTTCGCGAATACAGGGAGCCATGCCGCAGTTTTTCATGTCTATGACAAATTGAATCTGGATGATGTGCCGCGCCGTTATATGGTGGAAGCAGGTAAGCAACTGGATGATGTTTGGCAAAGTAAAGATAATCAATATGATTTATGGGTACTGGGCCCAAATGGTTTCCATCGCGGTTTTAAGGGAAATTTGGCTCAGACAGCACAAATTCAAGCACTGCCAGAAGTTCGTGTCTGTATGGAAGAGTGTGATCCAAAAATTTTCCTAAAAGTTCGTAATGACGCTGCACAAACAGCGAAACTGGTGGTGAAGGCCAATGCCTATTTACCGAATAAGAGCTGGCAAATTGAAACAGCAGCGACTGAAACAGAACTCAGTTGGGATATGAGTCAGTTTGGTGGCTGGTATGATTTTACCGTCACTATTGAAAATGATCCAAGCTATAGCCGCCGTTTTGCAGGTCGTATTGAGACTAATGAGGACTCCATTTCTGATCCTTATATGGGTTTCTCGGGCAGCTAAAGCTTTTCATACACAAGTTAAATTAGCAGTTTAAGTGAACGCTTAAACTGCTTTTTATAGGCTGAAAATTATCGTAGTAAAAACCAGTAGATACAGAGAAAAATCAACATGAGCAGCGTGATAAAACCGACAACAAATACTTCAGTACTGTCAAAATCTACCTGCTGCCCGAGGCGATAGCAACGTACAACCGCATAGCCGATGCTACGAACCACACCTTCAATAATAATCTCAAAAATCAGGTCAATGATTAGAAAACGGAACAGCTTAAACAGCACATGAAACACGGCTTCGAATACGGTATCCATACTTATTATTTTAATAAATTGAGCTGCTTAGCATTTTAAGCTTACATAGATTGAAATGAAAGTAGACACAAATACATCATCGTCAACAAATAGCGCACTGAGCATTTGCATGTTGTAACAAAGCCCTCAGATTTGGCTCATGTTGCTTTGATAGATTGAACACAAATTGAAATTAAGCGTTTTTAGGGGATCACGATGTTACAAGTTTTTCTAGTGTTACTGACCGCCGTGACTTTTGTCTTGATGGCGGCAGATCCACGACCCACTGATTCAACCGAAGCCAAATCAGCGTGGAGTGAACAAATTGAAACGGCTCAGATGACAACCAAAACAGAGATTCCCGCTGCACAAAAATCTCGAGGTCTGGACAATGAGTCTGATCAGACTTAGCCGTTAAAACGCATAGATAAATCAACTGCTCTCACATCTTTGGTCAATACACCCATTGAGATGTAATCCACGCCAGTGGTGGCCACTTCACGTAGATTCTCAATGGTAATGTTACCTGAGGCTTCTAATTTACAACGACCAGCCACATGCTTGACCGCATCAATCATTTGTTGTTGGCTAAAATTGTCCAGCATCACAATATCAGCACCCGCTTCAAGTGCTTGATTCAGTTCATCCCAGGTCTCTACTTCAACCTCTACAGGTTTGCCGGGTGCAATGGTATGTGCCTTGGCAATTGCTTGAGCAATTCCACCTGCAGCCATGATGTGATTTTCTTTAATCAAAAATGCATCAAATAGACCTAAGCGATGATTTTGTCCGCCGCCGATAGCAACCGCGTATTTCTGTGCAATACGTAGGCCGGGCAAGGTTTTACGGGTATCGAGTAGTTGAGTATGTAAACCATCAAGCTGTTGCACATAGCTGGCGGTTTTAGTTGCGACTGCTGAGAGTGTTTGCACAAAGTTTAAAGCAGGACGTTCTACGGTGAGTAAACTACGTGCAGCGCCAGCAAGTTTTAAGAATGCTTCATTTGCTGCAACATGCTCACCTTCTTGTTTGAGCCATGTGATTTGAACAGAACTGTCATAGGCTTGAATTAAGGCATTGACCCAAGGCTGGCCCGCCAACACCATATCTTCACGTGTAATAATGGTTGCAGTGGCTTGTTCATCTTCAGGTGTGAGCATGGCGGTAATATCGCCGTCCCCGATATCTTCTTGTAATGCTTGTTGAATATTGATTTGAATAGATTGTTCAAGCAAAGATTGAGGGATACTCATACCATTTCCAGTGTATTTTTGACTAAAAAACTTGTGCGTTATATTAGCACTCTACTCATAAAAAATAAGTATTTCATCTCGATTATTCATGATAAAGCATGTCAGAATGGGCAAGATAAATATTAAATTGCTGATTCGGGTCACCATGCAACAATCTAGATTTACTCAAGTTCAAGATGGAATCTTGGAAGATGCGACACAAATTTCATCGCCCAACTTTAATGCGCGACCTGCCTATACTGATATTCAACTGATTGTTATTCATAATATTAGTTTGCCACCTTCACAGTTTGGTGGAGGCTATATTCAACAATTCTTTCAGAATCAGCTGGATTGGTCATTACATCCTTATTTCCAAACCATTGAGGGGATGAAGGTTTCAGCGCATCTATTGATTTTGCGTACAGGTGAAGTGATTCAGTTTGTTAATTTTAAGGACCGTTCGTGGCATGCAGGCCGTTCTAGCTATTTGGCCTTGAAAGAATGCAACGATTATTCGATTGGCATCGAACTGGAGGGCAGTGATGATCTACCTTTCGAACCTGAGCAATATCAAGCATTGGTTGAAGTTGTGAACACTTTACGCCAAGCATATCCAAAAATTCAAAATCATATTGCAGGTCATTCGGATATCGCGCCAAAACGTAAAACCGATCCAGGTGAATATTTTGATTGGCAATTGTTTCGGAACTTATTGTCTCAACAGAAATTCGCCCAAAAAACATGGTCAGATTTATAATTTCACAACGCAATCTATTTGGACTTTCATTACAATAACGCTTTTTAAAATATAAGCCGTAGGTGAATGCGATGGCATTGTGGCGATCGACTGTAATTGTCAGTGCAATGACGATGTTATCCCGAGTATTGGGTTTGGTACGTGATGTTGTACTGCTCAATGTGTTTGGCGCAGGTAAGGACTTCGATACCTTTGTTGTTGCCTTTCGTATTCCCAACTTTTTCAGACGATTGTTTGCTGAGGGGGCATTTTCTCAAGCTTTTATTCCTGTCTTAACAGAATATAAAACCAGCCGTGCGCATGCCGAAGTCCAGATTCTCATTAGTCGGGTGTTTGGTTGTTTACTTACGGCTATGTCGTTATTGACCTTTGTGGCAATGGTGGCTGCTCCCGCGATTATTTATTTGTATGCGCCTGGTTTTCATAACGACCCTGCGAAGTTTGACCTCGCCGTGGATATGTTCCGCCTGACTATTCCGTATCTGATGTTTATGTCGTTGACGGCCTTTGCCAGCAGTATCCTCAACAGCTATGGTTCATTTGCTTCACCTGCTTTTTCTCCAGTACTGCTGAATGTGGCAATGATTGCAGGGGCATGGTGGCTGACGCCGTATATGGCTGAGCCAATTATGGCCTTGGGTTGGGCCGTGGTAGCAGCAGGTGTTTTACAGTTGGCGATTCAGATTCCTGAATTATGGAAGAAGAACTTATTGATTCCACCTAAAGTGGACTTCAAACATGAAGGTGTGGATCGTATTTTAAAGTTGATGCTGCCTGCTTTATTTGGGGTGTCAGTGACTCAGATTAACTTACTACTCAATACGATCTGGGCATCATTCATGCAAGATGGTTCGGTGTCATGGCTATATAGTGCAGAGCGTATGACTGAGTTACCATTGGGATTGATTGGTGTGGCGATTGGTACGGTGATCTTACCTTCGCTGTCCGCACGCCATGCAGAGCAAGATCAAGCCAAATTTAGAGGGATGATTGATTGGGCCGCGAAGATTATTATGCTGGTGGGGATTCCTGCGAGTATTGCGTTATTTATGCTGTCGACACCGATTATTCAAGCGCTGTTCCAACGTGGTGAATTTACCGTGGAAGATACACGAATGACAGCCTTGGCACTGCAATGTATGAGTGCAGGTGTGATTTCATTTATGTTGATTAAAGTGTTTGCACCAGGCTTCTATGCACAACAAGATACCAAAACGCCTGTCCGTGTCGGTTTAATGGCAGTGGCAGCCAATGCGATTCTAAACGTCGTCTTTATTGGCTTGTTTAAGTTGATCGATTGGCATGCTGAACATATGGCACTCGCTTTAGCATCATCGGGCTCGGCTTTGGTGAATGCGGGTATGCTGTACTTCTATTTACATAAACGTAATATCTATCGTTTTGGTGCGCATTGGAAGAAACTTGCAGTGCAATATACGGTTGCCAATATCGTTATGATTGCTGCGCTTTGGTACGGATTAACTTGGTACCAAGGCGATATTTCGCAATGGTTACGTATTGCTGAAGTGACGGGTTTATGTGTGATCGGGGTGGTGGCTTATGTGATTGGATTGTTGGTTATGGGCTTCCGTCCAAGACATTTGAAAGCTTAAACGCATTGAAAAATTAAACCCTCCGAATGGAGGGTTTTTTATTATTTCACTTCAAGTAATTCAATATCAAAAATCAATGTACTATTTGGGCCAATCGCATCGCCAGAACCGACATCGCCATAGGCCAGATTTGCTGGAATAAAGAAACGTGATTTACCACCTTCTTTCATGGTTTGAACACCTTCAGTCCAACCTGCAATTACTTGGCTCAGCTTAAATTCAAGCGGGTGGTTTCGTGCAATTGAACTATCAAATACGGTGCCATCAAGTAGACGACCTTCATAATTGACTTTAACGGTAGAGCTTGCTTTTGGAGACTTACCTTTACCTTGTTCTAGAACTTGATATTGTAGGCCTGATTTTGTACTGACGATATCCGCCTTTTTGCTATTTTCAGCTAAAAAAGCTTTTCCTGCTTGATCATTTTTTTGCGCTTGTTCTTGAAACTCAACCAATTGTTTGGCTTCTAAGCGCTTTTTATATTGATTCAGAACATTGGCCATTTCTTCGTCGGTCAAGGATGCAGCTTTACCTTGTACAGCTTCTTGTAAACCCTGCACAAAGGTTTCAATATTTAAATCTTTTAAAGTTTCAGCATTGCCTCTGCCCATCAGATAACCGTAGCTATATCCGAGTTGATCTTTTTGTGGGCTTTTTTGTGTAATAGGTGCTGCTTGAACCGTTCCGATGGTTGAAGCAATTAAAATGAGACCTAATCTTTTCATTATTTCTTCCAAAAATAAAGGAGAGCACAGGCTCTCCTTAGATCATTATTTTACAGCGATTAATTCTACATCAAAAATTAATGTGCTATTCGGTGGGATCGAACCTGGTACACCTTGTTCACCGTAACCTAAGTTTGCTGGAATATAGAAAGTTGCTTTACCACCTTCTTTCATTAGCTGTAAGCCTTCAGTCCAACCTGGAATCACTTGATTCAATGGGAACTCAATTGGCTCACCACGATCATAAGAGCTGTCAAAGACTTTACCATCAGCAAGTTGGCCTTTGTAATGAACTTTTACAACAGATGTCGCGACAGGTTGCTTACCTGTACCTTCTTTGGTGATCTTGTATTGCAAGCCTGAAGCTGTGGTTTTCACGCCTTCTTTTTTCGCATTTTCTGTTAAGAAACTGTTGTTGGTTGCTTCAGTTTTTTTGGTTTCAGCGACTTGTTTCTGTTGTTGCTGTTTTTGGAACTCGACATACGCTGCTTGTAACTCTTCTTCTGTATAGGCAGCAGGTTTCTGCGCATGTGCGTCACGGAAACCTGTAATAAATGCACTGGTTTCTAATTCTGGTGGTGTTTGTTTCGCCACTTCATAGCCTAATGCATAACTGATTTTTGCAACAGGTGCTGCATTTTTGTCAGCCTTGGCACCAAGCTCAGTGGTTGGATTCTTGGTAGCGTAGTAAATAGGAACGAGCGCTGCACCGCCTAAAACAGCTGCGACAACGAAAGGTAAAGCTTTACTCATGAGATGTCCCAAAGCGAGATTTGAATAAAAAATATGGCATTGATCTTAGCATGTATGCGTTGAAGCATTGAATAATTAACAGCAAAAATGCGTGTGTTTTTTATAATATTTATGTGTTTAAGCATAAAAAAACCAGATCACATGATCTGGTTTTTTGAACAATTAAATTGTACTCGGTTTAATCATCTTTATGCGCTTTATAGGCATATGAGTAGTTATAGCCATAGCCATAACCTGCACTTGAGCGTTGAATATCGTTTAAGATAAATCCATTGACTTTTACATTGGCTTGCTCAAAACGATTTAAACTCAGTTCAAGCTCTTTCATTTGTGACTTGGCATAACGAGCGATGATTAAATTTACACCCGCGTATTGAGAAATAATAATACCATCGGTAACAGCCAAGATTGGCGGTGTATCAATAATGATGTGATCGTATTGTTGACTCAGCTGTTCCAATAACAATTTAAACTGTTCTGAACCGAGCATTTCAGAAGGATTGGTTGGGTTTTTTCCTCGTGTAATCACACTTAAACCTGAGATCTCAGTTTGGTGTATCACTTGATTGAGGTCAGCCTGATGGCTTAAATATTCTGATAAACCAGGCTTGATCTCTACATTAAAATATTTATGCAGATACCCACGACGCATATCGGCATCGATGATGAGTACTTTTTTATTACTTTGAGCAAAAATCGTAGCTAAGTTGGTCGAGATAAATGATTTACCAACTTCAGGTGAAGGACCTGCAATCATGATGATATTGTTCTTGGCATTTGCGAGTGCAAAATGAATCGCCGTTCGAATACTACGTAAGCTTTCTACGGCGATATCATCATTATGTTTAACCGCAAGAATAGGAATAGACTTCTTCTTCTTTAAGATACTAATACGTGTTTCTTGCACTGGAGAGCGTGGGACCGTAGCGTAAACTGGTAGATCAAACTCGGTTTCGATTTGCGTCGAATCTTTCACGCCTGTACGAAGCATATTACGTATTAGCGCAATTAAAGTTCCTAAAAAAGCGCCCAAGAAAATTGATAAAATCAGGATTTGCAATTTTTTCGGTTTAATTGGCTCGACAGGTTCCACCGCGGTATCTACGATACGTACATTGCCAATCTCACCTGCTTTAGCAATACGTAACTGTTGATAAGAGTTTAATAATGCAGTGTAAAGCTGCGCCTTAACTTCAACTTCCCGATAAAGTTGTAGATATTGTCTTTGCACATCAGGCAGTTGCTTTAAGGTACTGTTTAGATCTGCAATTTGTTTATCAATAGCCCCAATTTGAGCATTAATTTCACGCATAGCAGGGTGCTGAGCCGTGTATTTGGCTGCTAGATCGGCTTGTTGTTGTTGTAACTCGATCTTTTTGGTTTCTAAGGTAATGCTTTGGGTTAAATACAGTTCAGATTCTTTGGTCACATCCACTGTATTATATTTTTGACGGAATTTATTGAATTCGCGTTCCGCATCATCCAGTTGCTTTTTCAGGTCTGGTAGCTGTTCATCTAAGAATTTTAAGGTTTGTGCCGTTTCAGCAGAACGACGTTCTACATTCTGTGCACTATATGCCGCTAAAATCGCATTTAAAACCTTTGAAATATGTTCTTTATCTTGACCTTGATAATTTAGTCCTAAAATTCCCGTCAGTTTGCCCTTTTCAGCTACAGAGTAGTTGGAAAGGATCGCTTGGACGGCAGCAGGTAAAGAATTCTTTTGCACGAAATAGTGCGTATCAAAGGTATCATTGCTAAAGATCGCAATCTTCCAAACGCCTGCTCGTGTGCTGAGTTGATTAAGCTTATTTAGCGGTGCGGTTAAAAGTACTTCATCAGTTTTTGGATCAGTTAAGCTAAAACTATGATCTTTAAAACTTAAGTTAAGTTTTTTATCTAGGTAATAATTTGGGACATCGAATTGTTTAATATCAAAAGCTTTTTGCTCATCGTTAAAAATGACACCTTTAGGGGTATATTCGGTGGCATAATCTGATTTATTAAATAAACGATGTGAAAAAGTATCTTCTGAACTTGCAATTTCAAGGTCTAGATGGAGTGCTTGGATCACTGAGCCTAAAACTAAACGTGACTTTAAAATTTCGATTTCAGACTGAGCGGGCGATTTTTGCTCAATCATTTGTGAAAGATCACCAAGCAGTGCCGCAGATGCACCTTTGCTGTCTTCCACTTGAACCAAAGCATCGACTGAATACGTATCTGGGGTAGCACGTAGGTACAGTAAAGCAAGCACCAAGCTTAGAATAATACACAGCGCAATAAGCTTCCATTGTGCAATCAAAGCAAAGAACAGCTCTTTTAGGTCAATCGTATCTTCAGTATTGGTATTTTGGCTCATAATCTTAATCTAAAAAAGTTAAATATAATTTTTCCAGTCAGTCACACACTGTTGAATCAGCTGACAGGTATTATCAAAAAAAGTCTGATCGTGTTGATAGGGATCAGGTACGTTTTTGTTTTGCCAATGTCCTAGACGGAAAACTTTCCCTTTCGCAAATGGCCATGTTTGCTCAATATGCTTTTGCTGATTATTGCTCATCACTAAAATCAGATCTGCCTGTTTAAGGTGACCAGCATTGAGTTTTTTGGCAATATGCGCACTCATATCAATATTCAAACGCTGCATACACAGCTGTGCCTTATCATCAGCCGCATGTCCAATCAACCCAGAAATACCTGCGGATTCAATTTGCAGGTCAGGGTGTTGCTGTTTGAGTAAATACTCTGCCATTGGACTGCGGCAAATATTGCCGACGCAAACGACTAAAACAGTTTTAATATCCATTCAATTATTGCCCTAGACGATCAAAATTGTATAACGCACTAGAGAACGGAATAACTTGGTTGATAACACGTTGCCAGCGAGTCAGGCCAGTTGCGTCAACATAGACAATATCATTACTACGTAGTCTAAACTGATTGGCAAGACCAAAATCACCCAAACTTACTAAATTCAAGTGATACAGTTCAGTGTGACGATCTTGGGGATTAGTGCGAAGTACATAAATACGACTAGCACTGGCCGAAAGTGGGTTGAGACCTAAACTTTCACCTAAAGCATCACTTAAGGTCATGCCTTGGTCGCGCATTGGCAAGGCTTGGTTTTTACCAGACTCACCCATCACATAAATTTTTTGATTTTCTCTTGAACTGACATAAATCGTATCATTGGGTTGTACCAATAGTTTATGTAGTGAATAGCCAGATTTTTCTAGTGCAATGGTATTAAGGTCATAAGTAATACCATTGCGAATGAGTTGGATAAAGGTATTATCACCTTTATCTGTGACACCTCCAGCCATTCCTAGAGCGGTATAGATACTAATTGGTTGGTCATTCAGAAAGAATTGACCGCCCTTAATGACACTACCTTGAACCGAATAGCGTTGACCTTGATAAGATAGTACTCGCACAATCACATCAGGGTTTTTTAGATAACGCGCAAATTGACTACGTAGGTCAGTGTTGAGTTGTGCGAGTGTTTTGCCTGCAGCTTTATAGCGGCCAACCAAAGGAACTTGAACAAAACCATTATAATCAATTGGATAGCCATTGGCTTGAATTGATTGATCATTGGTGAGGTTGTTGACTGGCGGAGTAATTTCGGGATACGCCCAAAGTTGAATAGAGAGCACATCCCCAGAGCTCAGACGGTAGGCTTGTTGCTGTTGTTTAAAAAGTGCGGTGTAATTATTTCGATAATCGATTTGAGCGGGCTGAATCGCGGGTAAATTGTCCTGCGTAATTTTTATAACATTAACATCAGTTCCTTGGTCTGTGGTGTAAACGCCTTCACTCGGAATATCGTATGTTTGTAAGCCAGAAGTAACAGCACAAGCTGTAGCACTAAGACTAATCGCAAGAATGGAAAAAAGTTGATAATGCTTCACACTCGACCCTTGAATAGTTATATCTGTTGTTACACAACAACATATCTTTGGACTTAGAATTGGGCTAATTCTAGCTGAAAAAGATCAAAAAAGCATAAAAGAATCATTTCGGTTTGTATGTTTAGTTTATCTGAATAATATAGAAGTTAGCATTTGGAATGCTTAGAATTGGGTTGTTAAAAACAATCATACAATTCAAATGGGGGCTAAATTAAAAATCTGCTATAGTACGCCCGTTTCGCAGTAGTAAAGGGATAGCATAGTTCCCATGAAAGCGATGAGGGTATTCGAAAGGATTGGAAGATGGAGCATTTGTGACATTGATGCATAAAATCTGAGTCACTACAATGTATTAGAAAAGTTAAAGAGTTTTGCTTTGACACATTGAAGTGGTAAAGAGTTGTAGTGGCAAAAACAATGTTGGATTGCTTTAAATAAGAGATCAGAATTACTTGTTATTTGTTGCCATTTTAGGTTGTGTTTGATTGAATTTATTGATTTAAGTTCATCTTGCGGCGATCATTCTTTCGCACTATATGACACGACAAAATTGGCAAATAGAATGAAATATTTTATGGGTTAATTTGATTTAAACTCATAAATAGATAGAACGTCATACATAAAAAGGGTGAATTGGGTGAAAAAAGTTTTATTAGTATTTGGTACTCGACCAGAAGCGATAAAAATGGCCCCTTTGGCCTTAAAGTTACAACAGTTTAATGAAGACTTTGAAACTAAAGTCTGTGTGACAGGTCAACATCGTCAAATGTTGGATCAGGTGTTGAGTTTATTTGAATTAACACCAGACTTTGATTTGAATTTGATGAAACCAGGGCAAACACTTTCAGATGTGACCTCTGGGGTACTTAAAGGGCTAGAACAGGTTTTTGACGCATGGACGCCCGATGTGGTTTTGGTGCATGGTGATACCGCTACGACCTTTGCTGCTTCATTGGCTGCGTATTATCACAAAATAAAAGTAGGTCATGTCGAAGCGGGCTTGCGCACAGGTGATCTATATTCCCCTTGGCCAGAAGAAGCCAATCGAAAATTAACCGGTGTACTTGCAAATTATCATTTTGCTCCGACTCAATCATCATATAACAATTTAATTAAAGAAAATGTGAATCCTGCAAATATAGTCGTGACAGGAAACACCGTGATTGATGCTTTACTACAAGTCAAACAAAAAGTAGAACAAGACCAACAACTGGTCATGCAATTTCAGCAAGAATTTCCATTCCTTGATGCAGATAAAAAACTCATATTAGTCACAGGACACCGTCGTGAGAATTTTGGGCAGGGCTTTTTAAATATCTGCAAAGCATTGGCGAATTTAGCTAAAAAATATCCTGATATTCAAATTGTTTATCCTGTACATTTAAATCCGAATGTACAACAACCTGTTAACGAGCTGTTAGCGGGTATCGCCAATATTCATTTGATCGCCCCACAAGATTATTTGCCTTTTGTGTATTTGATGAATCGTAGTTATCTGATTCTAACCGATTCTGGTGGTATTCAAGAAGAAGCACCATCATTGGGTAAGCCCGTGCTGGTTATGCGAGATACCACTGAAAGACCTGAAGCGGTTCATGCAGGAACGGTACGTTTAGTTGGTACAGATACAGAAACTATTGAGCGTTCAGTCATAGAGTTACTTGAAAATCCAAATATTTATGCTGAGATGGCTGAAGCCCATAATCCGTACGGAGATGGTGATTCATGTCAGCAAATTATTGATTTTCTTAAAGCGAACTAAGCCGAAATTTCCATTTATTTTGATTTAAAAGTATAGAGTATGAGCAATTCATTCAAGCATATCTGCGTTATAGGGTTAGGTTATATTGGTTTACCAACAGCTGCGACATTTGCTGCACATGGGGTAAAAGTGACGGGTGTTGATGTGAATCAACATGCGGTAGATATGATTAATCAAGGTAAAGTTCATATTGTTGAACCTGATTTAGATGCTTTGGTCCGTGATGTCGTTGCTCAGGGTAAATTGTCTGCTCAATTGGCGCCGACTGAAGCAGATGCTTATATTGTTGCAGTTCCAACACCTTTTAAAGATGATTATCAGCCAGATCTAAAATATATTGAATCTGCTGCTAAGGCTTTAGCACCTTTTTTAAAGCCAGGTAATTTGGTTATTTTAGAGTCGACATCGCCTGTAGAGGCAACTGAGCAAATGTCAGCTTGGTTGAGCGAAGCACGTCCAGATCTGAGCTTCCCGCAACAAAAGGGTGAAGAGGCTGATATTTTAGTCGCGCACTGCCCAGAACGTGTGTTGCCAGGTAAAGTTTTACAAGAATTGATCAGTAATGACCGTATTATTGGTGGAATGACACCACGTTGTTCAAAAGCAGCATGTGATTTATACAAAATTTTTGTAAAAGGTGCATGTATTGAAACCAATGCTCGTACCGCAGAAATGTGCAAATTGACAGAGAACTCTTTCCGTGACGTCAATATTGCTTTCGCAAATGAGCTTTCAGTTATTTGTGACAAGTTAGATATCAATGTTTGGGAGTTGATTTCACTGGCGAATCGTCACCCGCGCGTCAATATTTTACAGCCAGGACCTGGGGTCGGTGGTCACTGTATTGCGGTTGATCCTTGGTTTATTGTGGCAAAGACACCAGAACAAGCTCGTTTGATTCGTACTGCACGTGAAGTGAATGATGCCAAACCTGAATGGGTGATTGATCAGGTTAAAATTAAAATTGCGGATTTCTTACAAGCAAATCCAAATAAGACGATTCAAGATGTCACGATCGCTTGCTATGGTTTGGCTTTTAAACCTGATATTGATGATCTACGTGAGAGCCCAGCACTTGAAATCACGAAAAAATTGGCTGAACAAGGTTTAAATATTCTTGCAATAGAACCGAATATTCATGAACTTCCTGCCAAGCTCCCTTCAAATATTAAATTGATTGCTCTTGAAGAACATCAACAAGCAGATATCCATCTGATTTTGGTTGATCATAGACAGTTTAAAGATATGAACTTCTCTTTTTCTTATGTAGTCGATACGAAAGGCATTTTATAAATGTATAGCCTATTCAAATTTTTTTTTAGACTAGGTGATTACTATCGTGGTCTAAAATTATTTTTGTTAATTAATTTATGTGGCGGGATCTGTAAAGGAATTCCTAAAGTTGGGAAAAGTGTCATTTTCAAATACCCACCGCATAAAGGTATTAAGTTTGGTAAAAAATGTGATATAGGCTCTTTTATACAATTTGATATACCACCAGGTGGTGTGCTCGAAATTGGAGATAATCTTAAACTAACGAACACAATAAATATTGCCGTATCCAATAAAGTAAGAATAGGGAATAATGTACTTATTGCTGAAGGAGTTTCAATTAGAGACTCGCAGCATAATTACTTAAATTCTGAAGAGTTAATATCACAGCAAGGTTTGGAGGTTGGTGAAATAGAAATAAAGGATGATGTGTGGATTGGTAAAAATAGTATGATTTTACTCAATACTGTCATTAATAAAGGATGTGTGATTGGCGCCAGCTCTATAGTCAAAAGCAAAACAACAGATAATTACGGTGTATATGCTGGTCTTCCTTTGAAAAAAATTAAGGAAAGGACTAGTAGATGAGAATTTTTATAAAGTTGATGAGCAGTGGAATTCTTGTTCAGGTATTGATGTTGCTGTCGACTTTAGTTTTTTCTCGTATTTATTTGGTGGATGATTTTGGTGAGCTTGCATTTTATGCAAGCTTTGGTTCAATAATGGCAATTATAGGGGGATTGCGTTTTGATTATATTTTATTAAAAGAAAGTATATCGGATAAAGTTGGAGCATATTTTTTATCTAATATTTTGAGTCTTTTTTTAAATTTAATCATCTTGTTGATTTTCTTTGTTATCCAATATTTCTTTCAATTGTTGAACTATAACTTATTGATTTTATTTTTATTTGGTTTTGGTTTTAGTCTTTTTAATAATCTCACCCAATTTTTTGTGGCGCAAAAGAAATATAATTACTTTATAACTTTGAGATTTATTCAGGTAATAACTGTATTTGTTATTGCTATTTTAGCTTACGCTTCCTCATATGAATTAAAAGGGTTGTTGTGGGCATATGGTGGGTCTCAATTTTTATTAGGTTTAATGGGGCTTGGTTTTCTCTTAAAAAATAAATGGGTTGAGGTTGATTTAGCATCTCTTCATAAATGTTATAAGGAAAATATTTTTGAAGCTGGAAAAAACTCTTTAATAAGTTTCATGCAGTATAGTACACCCCTTATTCCGGTGTTTGTTGGTGGAATGTTCTATGATAAAAAAATCATAGGAGCATATTTCGTATTTTCTCAAATGATTAGTGCACCTCTAAGTGTTGTAAGACGAAATTTACTTATATATTTCAATGGGGAATTTTCTTCCAGAGAAAAATTTTATCACGCTTTTTCTAAAGTATTTTCTCTAACCCGTTTTTTTCTCTTTTTAGGTGTTTTATCTGTCCTACTACTAATAACTTATTTCTTTAAAGATGAGTTAACACTTTTAGTTCTAGGAAGCCAGTGGTCACCTTACGCTTATTTGCTGTTGCCGTTAGTGTTTTATTTTGTTTTTGACAGCCTTTTACAACCTTTCACAACACTTTTACCATTGTGGAATAAAGTGAACATTTCTTTGTTGTACGAAGGAGTTAGGTTTTTCCTGTTAGTGATTATACTTCCAGTATTAATTTATATTTTTAAATTTGATTTTGTTATTTTCCTAACAATATATATTTTAATTATGTTGTGTGTCTATCTGATGATTTTTTATAAAATTTTCAGTCTTCATTCAAGTTTGGAAGAGAAATGAGGGGTGCCTATGAAAATTAATAAAGAAACGATCATTATCGGTGGAATACCAAATCCAATTGGTGGAGTAACTACTTTTTTGAGTAGATTAATTAAGGCTTACTCTCAATATGTTGTAATGCTATTGGACTTGTATCCAAGTGAAGATAAAAGAATTCCTAAGAATTTTTCTGGTCATTATAAGTTAGCTAAAAATAAAATTATCGCTGTTTTTCTGGTTTTTTTAGCCCAGTTAAAATATAGAAATAAGGATTTCTTCTTTAATTTTTCCTCTGGGAATAGTCTGGCATTTTTTATCTTTCTGCCAAAAATGAATAATGAATGGTCTTTGATGCTACATCATGGTCATTTATCAAGCAAATTGCCGAGGTTTATAACCAAAATTATTCTAATGAAGTTTGATAGAATATATGCTTTGAATCAGAGGCAAGAGGAGTTTTATAGGAGGTTTAAGTCAGATCTCAATATAATTCAAGAAACTTCTTATGTTCCTGCAACTCTTGTTGACATTGAAAATGTTGAAAAAGAAGTTCTGTTAGATAAAATTAATGAAGGTTATAAAATACTGGTGGGTTCGGGTTTTCCTAGGCCCTTATATCAGCATCATTTACTGATTGATCTAGTTACTAGAAATCAGAACCTTTTTTTATTTCTTTTTCTATATGGCGAAGGTGAGCTGAAGGATGAGCTTTTAAAGCTTAACCATCCTAGGATAGTGGTTTTCTTCGATAAAGATGAAGATATTTTTAATTTTTACCTTTCTAAATCAAATCTGTATTTAAGACCAACCTTAGAAGATAGTTTCGGAATAGCATGTGCTGATGCTGTAGAGTTTGGTATACCAGTAATTGCCTCAAATGTTTGTAAAAGATACTCAGGTGTCCACACTTATGAGTTAAATTCGGATCAGGAATTCTATGAGCTATCAAAAAAATTTCTATAGTTCGTCAAATGTTATAGTTCTACTGATATTAAGTTTTCTAACTATTGCAATAACATTAGTTGGCTTAGATTATGAACCTATTGTTATGCTAGCAAGAGGGATGACATATTCATTAGCAGGTTTTCTTGTTTTATGTTATTTGTTTAAAGGAGGCTTAGTTGTAAAACTAGAAAAATCTCTATTTTTCTTTCTTTTATTAGTATTTTGGGTAGGTGTTCGTGCCAAAAATTTTTATGGTTTGGGGTTGTTGCTGCAAACAATATTACTTTTTCTAAGTACCTTTGTTTTGAGGAATTTAAATTTTAGCTTTAAGGTGGATAAAGCAATATTAATAGGTGCTTTCTTTTATTTATTAATGGCTTTTGTACATTTTTTTATAACTCCTATTTTTGGTAATAGCAATTATATCGGTGTATGTGGTCTAATTTTCCTTGTTGTCTTTTTTTCAAAACAAACCAAAATATATTATCTTTTTTCTTTGCTATGCTTGGTTTTTATTGTTTTATCTGGAACGCGCTCAGCAATATTAGGTTTAGTGGTCGGATATTTATTATTTAAGATATTTAATTTACGGACTTCATTAAGAATCCTATCTCTCATTGGATTTACTGTACTAGCTATTTTATTCTTTAAATCTGGGCTCTATGACTATTTAAACTCTGATGATTTTGCCCAACTGGTTATTGATAAAACAGGTAAACGTCTAGAGTCAGGCCGTTTTGAAATTTGGGATCTCATTTTTTCGAATATGAGTTTTTCTAACTATATAATTGGACTGGGAGGAGGAACTGATTACGAGGCAATAATTGGTAGTAAATTAAGTGCCCACTCCGGCTATGTATATATTATTTCCTCTTATGGCATTGTTGGCCTATTTCTATTTGCCATGGCTAGTATATTTTCTATTATTAGACTATTTAAAAAAGGATATTATTTTTCCTTTTTATTATTTGTAGCTCTTTTATTCCGTGAATTCTTTGAAGTTACTTTACTACATAATAGTTTTCCCATTGCATTGTTTTTTTGGGCTTTTTTATCAAACGGCTATTTAGACCAGTTAAGACTCTATAGACTTTCTTCAGGCACAGTAAAAGATTAAGGTAATTTATGAAACAAATTCTTCAAGATATGGCAAATGGTGGTACGACTGTGACCGAAGCTCCAGTACCACAATGTTCAAAAGGTCATTTACTGATTTCCACAACAACTTCGCTTATTTCTGCTGGTACAGAACGTATGTTAGTTGGTTTTGGTAAGGCGTCTCTAATTGATAAAGCACGCCAGCAACCTGAAAAAGTGAAAATGGTACTGGAAAAAGTACAAACAGATGGTCTCTTAACAACTTACGATGCTGTAAAGTCTAAGTTGGCCCAACCACTTGCATTAGGTTATTGCAATGTGGGTATCGTGCATGAAGTAGGTGCTAATGTAGATGATTTCCAAGTTGGCGATCGTGTTGTGTCAAATGGCCCCCATGCTGATATGGTAAAAGTACCTAAAAACCTTTGTGCAAAAATTCCAGATAATGTCAGTGATGAATCTGCTTCTTTTGCTGTCGTAGCAAGTATTGGCTTGCAAGGTATCCGTCTTGCTCAACCGACTTTGGGTGAAAGCTTTGTCGTGACAGGTGCGGGTCTTATTGGTCTACTCACCATCCAGATGCTAAGAGCAAACGGCTGTCGAGTTCTCGCCATTGACTTTGATCAAAGTAAATTAGATTTGGCAAAACAATTCGGTGCAGAGATCTGTAATCCTGGTAAAGGTGAAGATCCAGTTGCTGTGGGTCTGGCATTTAGTCGTGGTGTGGGTGTAGATGGTGTCATTATTACCGCGTCAACCAAGGTCAGTGATCCTGTTATTCAAGCAGCACGAATGAGTCGAAAACGTGGTCGTATTATTCTAGTCGGTGTAACAGGCTTAGAGTTAAACCGCGCAGATTTTTATGAAAAAGAACTCAGTTTCCAAGTTTCTTGTTCATATGGTCCAGGTCGTTATGATACTGGATATGAAGACAAGGGTAATGACTATCCACTTAGCTTTGTTCGCTGGACTGAGCAACGTAACTTTGTTGCCGTTTTGGATATGATGGCTGCGGGTACCTTAAATGTAGAACCATTAATTACGCAGCGATTTGAATTTGAAGATGCGCCAAGCGCTTATAATGCGTTGACAGAAGATAAATCAGGTTTGGGTTTATTACTTAAATATAACTCCCCAGTCGAAACCCGTTTAGAAAAGCGAGTGGTATTACGTCCCATTTCTATTGAGCCAAAAAATGCTGTGGTTGGTTTTATCGGGGCAGGTAACTATGCTTCACGTGTGTTGATACCAGCTTTCAAAAAAGCATCTTCTCAATTACATACTATCGTAACCTCTGGCGGCATTAATGGGGTTATTCATGGAGAAAAAACAGGATTTGCCGAAGCTTCGACAGATCTGGATGGTTTATTAAATAATAAAGATATCAATACCGTCGCGATCGCGACCCGCCATAATAGCCATGCATACTTTGTAGAAAGAGTTTTAACGGCAGGTAAGAATGTTTTTGTTGAAAAGCCATTGGCTCTGACTGTCGAAGA
The DNA here is from genome assembly GCF_000369805.1 of Acinetobacter sp. NIPH 2100. Classification (GTDB taxonomy): domain Bacteria; phylum Pseudomonadota; class Gammaproteobacteria; order Pseudomonadales; family Moraxellaceae; genus Acinetobacter. The sequence continues at coordinate 110,779 of NZ_KB850224.1, forward strand.
AATTGAAAAAATTGAAACGGTCTACAATCAAAATATCCAGAATAATCAATATGCACGAGTCATGGTCGGCTTCAACCGTCGTTTCTCCCCACAAGTGCAAAAAATGAAAACTTTGCTGGATACAGTGAAAGAGCCGAAAAGCTTTATCATGACCATGAATGCAGGTGCGATACCAGCAGATCATTGGACACAAGATAATGCTGTTGGTGGTGGGCGTATTATTGGAGAAGCATGCCACTTTATCGACTTGATGCGCTTCTTGGCAGGTTCAAAAATTGTTTCTATTCAGGCTCGACGTATGGGCGAAACTGATGCAGTACAGGTTCTAGAAGATAAGGCTTCAATTACGCTTGGTTTTGAAGATGGGTCATTTGGCACCATTTTCTACTTAGCAAATGGCGCCTCAAGCTTCCCTAAAGAGCGTGTAGAAGTCTTTACAGCAGGTCGAGTATTACAATTAGATAATTTCAGAAAGCTAAAAGCATTTGGCTGGCCTGGATTTAATAAAATGAATCTTTGGCGACAAGATAAAGGTCAAGATGCTTGCGCTGCTGTTTTTGTTGACAGTATCCGAGATGGAAAAGAAGCACCGATTCCAGCAGATGAAATTTTTGAAGTTGCTAGAGTGACCATTCAGGTTGCCGAAATTTTAAGAGCACAAACATGAGTTTAGTCATGAAAGGTCAAACAGCGCTTGCATTAGGGTTGTTTAATTTGTTCAGAGTGTTTAAATATCGTGTGGGCGTAAAAACAGGTTTAAACCCTGTACAAAAGCTGTCTGCACAATTGCCAGCGGGTTACTTCTTTAGTCAGAGTGCACCCACTGGCACAATGAATGTGCCAGTAAACTCAACGTTAACAGCCTTTGGATACCTCAAGTATCCAGTGGCTGGACAGCTGCCGAATTGGTTCTATAGCCCTTTAACCCAACATACCTTTCAAAATACAGAGAAGGCATGGTATCAAATTCCAGATTTTGATGGGAATGTTGGTGATATTAAAGGCATCTGGGAGGCTTCTCGTTTTGACTGGCTAATAGACCTTGTGCTACACGAGCGTCAAGTGAGAGATGGGCAAGCATTGGTTCAGCTTGATTTATGGTTGAATGATTGGTGTGAGAAGAACCCTGCTTATTTTGGGCCGAATTGGAAATGTGGGCAGGAAGCATCCATCCGTGTCATGCATATCATTACTGCACTCATCGGTTTAGAGCAAGAGCAGCATCCGCATGACAATGTCTGTGCATTTATCGAGGCACATTTAAAGCGTATTGAACCTACAATTGATTATGCCATTGCTCAGGATAATAATCATGGGACATCTGAGGCAGCGGCATTGTATATCGGTGGGGCTGTTCTAAATCTTTGGAAACCTAAGCCTCAATATCAGCAATGGCAGGCATTGGGTGAGAAATGGTTGCTGAACCGTGCAAGCAAGCTCATTATGCAAGATGGTGGTTTTAGTCAATATTCGATTAATTACCATCGCGTGATGCTGGATTCTTATTGCTTAGCTGAAATCGTCCGCCAAAAATTCGAATTGAAGCCTTTTTCAGGACAACTATACCGTCAATTGCAGAAAGCGACAGACTGGTTATATGTATTAACCCAAGCTGATGGGGATGTGCCTAATTTAGGTGCCAATGATGGTGCGCGACTGATTCCTGTAAGCCAAACGGATTATCGTGATTTTAGACCAACAGTTCAGTTGGCAAGTACCTTATTCCATCAACACAGTTATTATCCAGAACCAGATTCATATGATGAAAGTCTAACGTTCTTTCAAATACAAAAAGTGAAGCAAGAAAACTTTGAGCTGCCTTCGCGAAATCAATTTTTTAATGAAAGCGGTTTGATTAGTTCTCAAAATAATAATTTCTTTATTGCACTCAAATTGCCGAAATTCAAATTTCGTCCAAGTCAATGTGATGCTTTGCATCTGGATGTTTGGTTTAAAGGACAAAACCTTGTACGTGATGGCGGAACTTATAGTTATAATTCCACCGTAGAAGATTTAAATTACTTTTCTGGCGTTGCCAGTCACAATACTGTTGAGTTTGATCAACATCAACAAATGCCGCGTTTAAGTCGCTTTTTATTCGGTGCATGGCTGACACCAAAAGAATTAACGTATAGCAGTGATGAGTTTGGTTGTGCCTATCAAGATCATTGGGGGTGTACCCACCACCGTAAAATTTCATTAACAGATAATGCAATTAAAATAGCAGATAATATCTCTGGTTTTCAGCAACAAGCGGTCTTACGTTGGCGTTTACAGCCAGATCATTGGACTCTTGAGAACAATGTTCTAAGTAATGGTCAAATAGAGATTATTTTAGAGGCTGAGCATCCGATAACTCTTCGTTGGAGTGAAGGAGAGGAGTCTAGGTACTACTATCAAAAGAGCAAAGTGCCTGTTCTAGAAGTGATTGCTATACAAGCGACTACAATTTTTACTGTAATTAAAGATTTAACATGAAAATTTTATATTTCCATCAGCATTTTTCGACACCTAAAGGGTCAGCAGGAATCCGTTCCTATGCTATGGCTCAATCGCTCATTCGTAATGGCCATCAGGTGACGATGGTTTGTGGTTCTTTTGGTGCAGGTCAAACGGGTTTAACCCAGCCTTTTAATAAAGGAATGCGCCGTGGTATGGTCGATGGCATCGATATCATAGAATTTGAATTGCCTTATTCAAATGCGCTTTCTTTTCTCAAGCGTATTTTAATTTTTTTAAGTTTTGCTTTTAAATCGATTAAAGTTGCTTTGACTGAACAGTACGATGTTGTATTTGCGACAACGACTCCATTAACGGCTGGTATCCCAGGTATTTTTGCCAAGTGGTTTCGACGTAAACCCTTTGTTTTCGAAGTCAGGGATCTATGGCCAGAGTTGCCTAAAGCGATGGGGGTGATCAAAAACCCAATTGTTTTATGGATGATGTCTGTGCTTGAGTGGACCTCTTATCATTCAGCTGATCGTTTAGTGGGATTGTCTCCAGGTATTGTGGACGGCATTATTAAACGAGGGATTGCCCCTGAAAAAGTAGCCTCTATTCCAAATGGTTGTGATTTAGATATTTTTGCATCTGAACATCAAGCATGGCGACCTGAGGGCGTTCAACCAACAGACCTTATGGCAATTTTTACTGGGACACATGGCTTGGCCAATGGTCTTAATGCCGTGTTAGACGCAGCAGTTGAATTGAAAAAACGTCAAAGAACGGACATTAAATTGGTTCTGGTTGGGGATGGCATGCAGAAAAAAGCATTGCTTGAACGAGCGGCCGAGTTTCAATTGGATAATGTGATTTTTCATGATCCTGTTAATAAAGCAAAGTTAGCAGGTCTTATGGCCAGTGCAGATATTGGTTTACAAATTTTAGCCAATGTTCCAGCCTTTTATTATGGAACGTCACCGAATAAATTCTTTGATTATATTTCAGCAGGCTTGCCGGTTTTAAATAATTATCCGGGTTGGTTAGCAGAGTTAATTACTAAAGAACAATGTGGTTTTGCTGTACCCCCAGAGAATCCTCAAGCGTTTGCTGATGCCTTGGAACAGGCAGCAAATCAGCGCGAAAAACTGATTGAAATGGGCAGAAATGGTCAGCAGGTTGCCAGAGAACAGTTTAATCGTTCTATTCTTTCGCAGAAGTTTTCTGATTGGGTTGCAGGAGCGTAATATGCTTAAACGTTTACTGGATATCGTTATTGCTTCAATTGCTTTGGTATTACTTTCACCCTTATATTTTTATGTGGCTCATAAAGTAAAAAAGAACCTAGGCTCGCCAGTCTTGTTTCGTCAGGTTCGTCCAGGTTTGCATGGTAAACCGTTTGAAATGATTAAGTTTCGTACCATGAAGGATGCACTGGATGAACAGGGCAATCCCTTACCAGATAGTGAGCGTTTAACAGCTTTTGGCAAAATGTTACGTTCAACCAGTCTGGATGAAATGCCTGAGCTTTGGAATGTGATTAAAGGGGATATGAGTGTTGTAGGTCCACGTCCATTACTGATGGAATATCTACCTCTATACAACAAAGAACAAGCCAAACGTCATGATGTACGTCCAGGTATGACTGGGCACGCGCAGGTCAATGGGCGTAATGCGATTAGTTGGGAACAAAAATTTAAACTTGATACCTGGTATGTGGAAAACAGATCGCTTTGGTTAGATTTTAAAATTATGTTGCAGACAGTGAAGAAGGTCATTGCTAAAGATGATATCAGTGAAACTGGAGAAGCGACGATGAGTAAATTTACAGGAACAAATAATAAGGAGTTAAATAAGTGACAGAATTTATTGGTGTTTACGGTGCGAGTGGTTTTGGTAAAGAAGTGATGCCATTAGTCCGCCAAAAATTTCCAACTTTGAAAAAAGAACAATTTGTTTTTATTGATGATGGCCAAGCAGGTGGAAGCCTGAATGGTTATTCTGTTTTAACCTACAAAGATTTTATTAATAACACTGCTATACATAAGGCTGTAACGATTGCGATCGCTAACAGTATTGTTCGTGAAAAACTAGTCGTGCGTCTAAATGAGGATGGAGTTCAACATTTAGCGATACAAGCAGACAATACAGTGGTTTTAGATGAGGTAGAGATCGGTGAAGGGAGTCTACTTTGCCCATTCACTTGTTTGACCTCAAATATTAAAATTGGCAAGTTTTTCCACGCTAATATCTATAGTTACGTTGCCCATGACTGTGTGATTGGTGATTACGTTACCTTTGCACCAGGGGTGAAATGTAATGGTAATATTCATATTGAGGACCATGCCTATATTGGTACAGGTGCAGTGATCAAACAAGGAACACCAGACAAGCCATTGGTGATTGGTAAAGGTGCTGTAGTTGGAATGGGTGCAGTTGTAACTAAGAGTGTGCCAGCAGGCGTAACTGTAATTGGTAACCCAGCAAGAATTTTAGAAAAGAAGTAAGCCGTATTATTTTATAGATCAGGAAATTACAATGTTGAACACAGCATTCGAACCATGGCCAAGTTTTACGCAAGAAGAAGCAGACGCGGTTAAAGATGTATTACTTTCAAATAAAGTAAATTACTGGACAGGGCAAGAATGCCGAGAGTTTGAAAAAGAGTTCGCAACATTTGCGGGCACTCAATATGCAGTGGCTTTAACCAACGGTACAGTTGCCCTAGATGTGGCTTTAAAAGCTTTGGGAATAGGGGCTGGTGATGATGTGATTGTCACCTCACGCACCTTCCTCGCTTCTGCAAGTTCAATTGTAACGGCTGGGGCTAATCCTATTTTTGCTGATGTTGAGCTGGATTCTCAGAATATTTCACGTCGTACCATTGAAGCGGTACTGACTCCAAAAACCAAAGCGATTATTTGTGTGCATTTGGCAGGTTGGATGTGTGATATGGATCCAATTATGCAGCTTGCTAACGAGAAAGGGCTGTATGTGATTGAAGACTGTGCGCAAGCGCATGGTGCACAATATAAAGGTAAACCAGCGGGTTCAATTGGGCATATTTCGGCTTGGTCTTTCTGCCAAGATAAAATTATGACCACGGGTGGTGAGGGCGGTATGGTCACCACCAATGATGAGAGCCTTTGGAAAAAAATGTGGTCTTATAAAGATCATGGTAAAAGTTACGACAGCGTTTATAACAAGCAACATCCGCCAGGTTTCCGATGGCTACACGATTCTTTTGGAACCAACTGGCGTATGATGGAAATGCAGGCAGTAATTGGCCGTATTCAGCTAACACGTATGGCGGAGTGGACAAGAAAGCGTACGGAGAATGCTGAACACATTTTGAAAGCTTTTGCTGATTCTCCTTATTTTACGGTTCACTTGCCTTCGAATGATTATGTACATGCTCACTATAAGTGTTATGTACAGGTGAATCTAGCTACCTTACCTGAAGGTTGGTCACGTGACCGAATCATGCAAGAGATTATTGCGCAAAATGTACCTTGCTTTAGTGGCTCATGTTCAGAAGTGTATTTAGAGCACGCCTTTGATGGGACAGTATGGCGTCCTGAACAGCGTTTGCAGAATGCACAACAACTCGGTGAAACCAGTCTTATGTTTTTGGTACATCCAACATTAAGCCAAGATAGTATAGCCAAAACAATTTGTGCCATTCAAAACGTGAAAAGTACGATTCAATAAGTGTAGAAACAACGGCAAGAGCGTGATATAAGGTCAAACTCTTGCTTTTATGATTATGTAATCAGTATGTAAAAGTCATTTCTAGTTCTATAAGAAATGCGTATAAAGATCAAACTGTAAAATGGATGATTAGAAGAGCATTGTGAAAAAGATTATTCATCAATTCGCCTCGGCACCAAGGCTATTTAAACAGATTTTTCTGATTTTTTTGGATGCTTTCGCTTTTCCCGTGATTTTATGGTTGTGCTATGTCATCCGTTTATTTGATTTAGGCGCAGATGTTATTCCTGGGATTGATCATGGGATTGTGCTGGTCAGCCTGATTACAGTCTTATGCTTGGCCTTAACAGGTGTTTATCATTTTATTGTTCGAACATTTAACGAAGTCTTTATTGTTAAATTAGCGATTGCTGTTTCACTGACAATGATAGCACTATACATTTTGAATGTTCTCACGCCAGCTTACATCCCAATGTCGATTCCATTTATGTATGGATTTATGGTATTTGCTTGGGTATGGATTAGTCGCGCCGTTATTCGTTTTATCATTAAGGCATCTTTTTACTCAGAGATTGGGCGAAAAAGAATTGCAATTTATGGAGCGGGTGATGCTGGACAGCAAATCGCAGCTGCGTTACATCGTTCGGATGACCACTTACCTGTTTTCTTTATTGATGATTATGCATCATTACAAGGGCAAACCGTTGGCGGCTTAAAGGTTTTTTCTGTTGAAAAGGCACTGCAACGCTTTAAGAAAGATCGTATAGAAGAAATTTTACTCGCACTTCCTTCAGTTGGGAGAGTACGTAAAACAGAAATTATTCAACAGTTTGAAATTGCGCGCTTAAAAATTACAGAATTGCCGGGTTTAACCCGTCTTGTTGATGGTGAAATACAAGTTTCAGATATACAAGAAGTTGATATTATTGATTTATTAGGACGTGATCCTATTCCTCCTATTTCACATTTGATTGCTAAAAACATCCAGAATAAAGTAGTGATGGTGACAGGTGCGGGTGGTTCAATTGGTTCAGAACTATGTCGACAAATTATCAAGAATCAACCAAAGATGTTGGTGCTGTATGAGCTCACAGAATTTGCTTTATATGATATTGATAAAGAGCTGAGACAAACCGCAACCTGCGAGATTGTGCCGATCTTAGGAACTGTACAAGATCAGCAAAAGCTTGAACGTATTATTGAACAATATCATATACAAACGGTTTATCACGCTGCAGCCTATAAGCATGTCCCGTTAGTGGAATGTAATCCGATTGCTGGGCTAAAAAACAATGCCATTGGTACCGCAAATAGTTTGAATGCTGCAGTTGGAAAAGGTGTTGAAACTTTTGTTTTAATTTCAACGGATAAAGCAGTTAGACCGACCAATGTGATGGGCGCCTCAAAACGTATGGCTGAGCTCTATTGCCAAGCTGTAGCTGAAACCAAACCAGCTACACAAATCAGTATTGTGCGTTTTGGTAATGTGTTAGGTTCTTCTGGCTCTGTTGTTCCATTATTTAAGCAACAGATCGCAAAAGGTGGACCGATTACCGTGACGCATCCTGATGTAACCCGTTATTTTATGACCATTCCTGAGGCCTCTCAATTGGTGATCCAGGCGGGCGCATTAGGTTCTGGTGGTGATGTGTTCTTGCTTGATATGGGTGAGCCTGTTCGAATTCAGGACCTTGCACGTCAAATGATTAAGCTGAGCGGTTTGAAAGTGAGAGAAACTGGCTCACTGGACGGTGATATTGAGATTGCCTATAGTGGTTTGCGTCCAGGTGAAAAACTTTATGAAGAATTGCTGATTGATCAGGATAATACCGAATATACTGAACATACCCGTATCTTACGTTCGTTTGAAAAACATTTTCCATTACATGAAATTGAGTGCGTATTTGGTAAAATCAGTCAAATGACAGCTATCGATCATGACGTGGACTGGGCCCTAACCCAGCTTGAACATTATGTAGATGGCTATAAACGTAGCGGTGAAGTTAGAGTTAATTAATCTGAGAAAGAAATGATCAAAAAAGCAATTTTACCTGTCGCAGGTTTAGGTACACGTTTTTTACCAGCAAGTAAGTCAATTCCGAAGGAAATGGTGACGGTTGTAGATCGCCCTGCGATTGAGTATGTAGTGCGTGAAGCAGTTGAAGCTGGCATTGAACAAATTATTTTGGTCACCCATTCATCTAAGGCGTCGATTGAAAATTACTTTGATCGCAACTTTGAGTTGGAAACCACTTTAGAGCAGAAAAAGAAATTTGATCTACTCAAAGAAATTACCGATATTTTACCAAAGCATGTCAGTGTTGTGAGTGTGCGTCAACCACAACCGCTAGGACTTGGACATGCAGTGCTATGTGCAAAAGACATTGTGGGTGATGAGGCCTTTGCAGTGTTATTACCCGATGTGCTGGTCAAGAACCAAACCAGTGACAACGATTTGTCACTCATGATCCAGCGTTTTGAACAGTCGCAAGCTGCGCAAATTATGGTTGAAGCGGTGCCTGACAATCTCGTTGATCAATATGGTATTGTTGATGTTGCAGTTACGCCGAATGAGGGTGAAAGTATCAAAATGCAAGGCATTGTTGAAAAGCCTGCTGTGGGTACAGCGCCTTCAAATCTTTCCGTTGTTGGGCGTTATATTTTACCTGCTCAAATCATGGCACTTTTAGAAAATACGCCACGCGGCGCGGGCAATGAAATTCAGCTCACTGATGCAATCGCAGCATTACAACAATCGGAAGTTGTTGAAGCGTATAGAATGAAAGGGCAAACTTTTGACTGTGGTAGTAAATTGGGCTATTTAAAGGCTGTATTACACTATGGTATTGAGCATCCAAAATTGGGCGCAGATTTTAAGGGCTTAATCCAAGAATTAGCCCTGTAGTTTAGGGCATGTGGTTATGAAAGTTGCAATCTTTGGAAATACTTTATATGCAGGCGTGATGTCTGCATTATTGTCTGAATCTGGGCATTTTGTTTATTGGTGTTCCCATCTCGATGATCATTCTGCTGATCAACAATATGCATTTCATGATGAAAATGTCAGTCGTTTATTAGAGAAACAGCGTAATAGTGGTTTTCTAAATTATCGAGATTTAGAGGGTATTCCTTTAGATATTGATGCTTACTTATTTAGTTTTAACCAAACACAAGAACAGCAAGTTTTTCAATTATTGCAGTCGTTGAAACTACGCCCAATCATTCATCCTAAGCTGATGATCAATGCATCCACTTTTGGTTTGCAGGGTACTGAGCACTTTAAGCAAATCCTGTCTGAGGATGACTGGGTTTATTTACCAGATACCATCCAAGAGGGGAATGCTTTACATAGTCTGACCCAAGCTAAGCAACTGATTGTGGGATGCACTCAAGTTGCAGTTCAAAGCAAAGTGAAAGAATTGCTGCGACCATTTTTCCCTTTGGAACAACAATATTTGTTTATGCCAATTTTAGATGCTGAGTTCACCAAACTCAGCATTTCTGGCATGTTAGCGACACGGATCAGCTACATTAATGATTTGGCTGTTGTGGCAGAGAAGCTCGGGATTGATATTGCTTCAGTCCGTCAGGGTATGGCTGCTGATAGCCGTATCGGCTCGGCTTATTTAGCGCCAGGTGCAGGTTTCGGCGGTGAAAACTTTTCTCATGATATCTTGACCTTGTCGAATACAGTTGCAAATACAGGCGTGAAAAGCCAGCTACTTGCTCAAGTTTGGGACATCAATGAGCAACAAAAAGAAATCCTATTTCGTAAGTTCTGGAATTACTATCATGGTGATTTACAGGGTAAATCAGTCGCGATCTGGGGGGCCTCTTTTAAAGAAAATACATCAAGTATTCAGCAATCGCCTATTCATCAAATGTTAGCAGCATTGTGGGCTCAAGGGGTGACGGTTCATCTACATGATCCGCAGGCTTTGGATGAAATTCAACAGATGTATGGGCAGCGTGATGATTTAGTCCTCTGTGATGATCAGTATGATGCAGTGAAAAATGTGCATGGTCTGTGTGTATTAACCGCATGGAAACAATACTGGAGCCCAGAATTCAAACAACTCGAACAGCTGATGGCGCATCCTTTAATTTTGGATGGTCGCAATATTTATGACCCAGACTATGTAAAATTACAAGGCTTTGCATATATGGGAGTGGGGCGTTAATGATGATAAAACAGATTCAGCCCTTTACCGTTAAGGAGCCAGCATCAGTACTTGAGCAGTTATCATCTTTGCAAAAGCAAATTAAAGATATCCATCTCAAAGAATTATTTGCAGCTGATCCTGCACGCTTTAAACATTTTTCGGTTGAATTTGATCAGATTGTTTTAGATTTTAGTAAGCATCGCCTCGATCAGAATATTTTAAATAGTTTGGTTGACTTGGCTCAGGCACAAGATTTAAAACAATGGATCAAGACATTATTTTCTTCTGAACAGATTAATTATACCGAGCATCGGGCCGCGATGCATTGGGCATTACGCCTACCTCAATCTCATTCGGATTTTACTGAGATTAATCAAGCTGTGCACCAGCAGCTTGAACGCATGTATAGCTTGGTTGATAAAATTCATGCGGGTCAATACCGCGGTGCAACGGGTGAAGTCATTCAGGATGTGGTGAATATTGGGGTTGGCGGATCTGATCTGGGACCTGTTATGGTTACCCATGCTTTGTCTGATTTCAAGATCGCCACGGCAAAACCTCTGGACGTACATTTCGTTTCGACTATGGATGGCAGTCAGTTATCTGAGTTACTACATCAGCTTCGACCTGAAACGACTTTATTTATTATTTCTTCCAAGTCATTTGGCACTATTGATACGCTTTCAAATGCGCAAACTGTGCGTCAATGGTTGGAAAAGGCCTTGGGTACAAATGCGGAAATTCTAAAAAATCATTTTATTGGGGTCTCGACCAAACCTGAAAAAATGACAGAGTGGGGGATTGCACCAGATAAGCAGCTGTTGTTATGGGATTGGGTGGGTGGTCGTTATTCACTTTGGTCATGTATTGGTTTGCCGATTGCACTGACCATTGGGGTTGACGGTTTTAAGCAATTGTTAGCAGGCGCTTATGCCATTGATCAACACTTCCAAACCGCGCCATTTCAACAGAATATTCCGGTGTTGATGGGCTTATTAGGTGCATGGAATAATAATTTTCTGGATATTCAAACCCATGCAGTCTTGCCTTATGACGGGCGGCTTAAATATTTTGCGGCCTATTTGCAGCAGCTAGAAATGGAATCGAATGGTAAATCGATTCAGCGTAATGGTGAGAAGGTAAAGTCAGCAACGTGTCCAATTGTTTGGGGAGAAGTGGGACCTAATGCCCAACACGCCTTCTACCAGCTATTGCATCAAGGAACGCACTCAGTAAGCTGTGATTTTATTGCCCCAGTAAAACGTTATAACGCAAACCAGTTTACCTATGCAGAAAGCGCAGAGGCACTGGTCGAGCAACATCATCTGGCTTTATCGAATTGTTTAGCTCAGTCACGTTTATTGGCTTTTGGAAATCAGGCTCTAGCAGCTGATGAACTTAAAGATTTGCCCGCATATAAGCAATATGAAGGCAATCAACCGAGCTCAACCATTTTACTCAAAGAGCTCAATCCTTATAGCTTAGGGATGTTGATTGCCATGTATGAGCATAAAGTGTTTGTGCAATCTGTACTCTGGAATATCAATCCCTTCGATCAATGGGGTGTTGAGAAAGGTAAAGAAATTGCCAATCAGTTATTACCGATTTTAAATCGTGAGCAAGAAGATTTATCTGCATTTGATGCATCAACCCAAGGCCTGCTTAAAATATTGTTAGGGAAGACAAATGGCTAAAATTCTAGTGACCGGTGGCGCTGGCTATATTGGTTCGCATACCTGTTTAGAATTGCTCCATGCGGGTCATGACGTGGTTGTATTTGATAATTTGTCCAATAGTTCGGAAGAAGCTTTACGCCGTGTAGAAAAACTGGCAAATAAAAGCTTAGTCTTTGTGCAGGGTGATATTCGTCATCAAGCCGAATTAGATCAGGTTTTTTACAACCATCAGATTGATGCGGTGATCCATTTTGCGGGTCTAAAAGCTGTAGGAGAGAGCCAGCAAATTCCTTTGGTGTATTTTGATCACAACATTGCGGGTAGTGTTCAATTGTTCAAATCAATGGAGAAAGCAGGTGTATTTACCTTGGCGTTTAGCTCATCCGCGACGGTGTACGGTGAGTTGAATCCATCTCCTTATCAGGAAGAGATGCCATTGAGTTTGCCAAATAATAATTATGGTTATACCAAACTGATTATTGAGCAGATGTTAGAGAAAATGGCGCTTGCAGACTCAAGATGGTCGATTGCTTTGCTACGTTATTTTAATCCAGTCGGTGCACATAAAAGTGGACAGATAGGAGAAGATCCTCAAGGTATTCCAAATAATTTAATGCCTTATGTCACACAGGTGGCTGTGGGGCGGCGTGAAAAACTGTCGATTTTTGGCAATGACTATCCAACCAATGATGGTACTTGTGAACGAGACTTTATTCATGTGGTGGATTTGGCTCAGGCTCATGTTTTAGCAGTAACGAATCGTTTAAACAATCTAGGGTGTCGAGCTTGGAATATTGGTACTGGAACTCCGATTTCAGTTCTGCAAATTAAAGACACTTTTGAAAAAGTGAATGGGATTGAGATTCCAACAGAATTTGCTGAGCGGAGAGCAGGAGATTTAGCCGCATTTTATGCAGATGCTTCACGAGCTAAAGTCGAGCTCGGTTGGCAGCCACAATATACCTTAGAAGATATGTTGGCAGACAGCTGGAACTGGCAAAAGCAAAATCCAAACGGCTTTAACTGAATCGAATCCCAATAAAAAAGGAGCTTTGCGCTCCTTTTTTATTGCATGAATATTTTAGCCCTGAATCAAAGCAGTCAATTCATCCACATAATCCTGCATTGGCTGCGGATTTTTATCAGCACGGCTTTCGATATTTAAGCGCAGTAATGGCTCAGTATTTGATGAACGCACATTCAGACGCCAAGCACCAAAATCGAGGCTGACACCGTCGGTGCGATCAACCTGAGGATTTTGATCTGCATAATGATCAAAGATTTTTTGTACTGTAGCTTGGGTGTCAGCCACTTTAAAGTTGATTTCACCGCTACATGGGAACTTAGCAATCATGTTTTCCACTAAAGTTGAAAGCGATTGACCTGTTTCAGAAAGCAGGGTGATTGTGAGTAACCATGGAATCATGCCGCTGTCGCAATAGGCAAAATCACGGAAATAATGATGCGCACTCATTTCACCGCCATAAACTGCATTATGTTCACGCATCACATCTTTAATGAAAGCATGCCCAGATTTTGACTGTACCGCAACACCTTGATATTGATTGACAATATCAAAGGTATTCCAGACCAGACGTGGATCATGCACGATCTTCTCACCTGATTGTTTGATCAGGAAGGCTTGCGCCAATAAACCAACGATGTAATAGCCTTCGATGAATTGACCTTTTTCATCAAACAGGAAGCAACGGTCAAAGTCACCATCCCAAGCTATGCCCATATCAGCTTGATGTTGCATTACTGCATCACGAGTGCTGTCACGATTCTCAATCAGGATCGGGTTAGGAATACCATTTGGGAAGTTGCCATCAGCTTCATGGTGGATTTTAATGAACTCAACTGGAATATTCAGTTGCTGGAATTTTTGTTCAATTGCATCAATCACATGACCTGCCGCACCATTGCCTGCATTGACCACTAGTTTGAGTGGTTTAATTTTTTGTGGGTCAATATAAGTGAGTAGGTGATCCACGAACTCAGGCAAAATATTGTAGTTTTGCGTTGTACCTTTTTGCGCCACCTCTACAAACTGGCCTGATTCAGCTAGTGCCTGAATTTCTTTTAAGCCTGTTTCCGCACTGATGGGACGGGCATTTTCACGCACCAGTTTCATCCCGTTGTAATCCATTGGATTGTGGCTGGCAGTCACTTCAATACCACCTTGTACATCTAAATGGAAGGCAGCGAAATATACTTCCTCTGTACCGGTCATACCCAAATCAAGCACATTGATGCCTGCATCATTCAAACCACGAATGGTTGCCTGTTTTAAACCTTCACTACTCAAACGGATATCACAGCCAATCACTACGGTTTTGGGTTGATAGATCTGCCCATAGGCACGACCAATGTTATAGGCAATCTCTTCATTCAGTTCTGTACCGAGTTTGCCGCGAATATCGTAGGCTTTAAAACAAGTCAGTTGAGTCATATTGTTCAATTCATAGTGATGTGATTTGAGTTGTGAACACATTATACAGATATCGCCAAGAAGTCATATTTATAGTTCTTTATCGGGTGATCTGAGCTGAGTTTGACCCCGAATAGTTGCCATAAAGGGCCGTGAAGGCAGATGTTTTATCAGACTTTAGTCGAATGTGAAATAAGTACAGTAACGGAACAGGTTTGATTTAGCTTAATTATTATTGGTAATACCAATTATTTTCATTTTAGTAGGGTTGATCCTGATAATTCATGTAATTAAGATGCGTAAATATTGCAAATAAGTGTGATTTGCTTTTTTTATTAAATATTGGTCATACCAATATTGAGAAAATTCGTTAAACATCGAAGTGAAAACAAAATGACGCCCAGCATTTCAAGGAGATGAGAATGCTAAATGTGTGGCAACAAATTTATGATCCTTTAAATAATATTTGGTTATCCAGCGCAGTTGCGTTGATCCCGATTATTTTCTTCTTTTTGGCTTTGGCCGTATTCCGTATGAAGGGCAGTGTTGCGGGAACTTGTACCGTGATTATTGCCATGCTGATTGCTTTATTCTTTTATCAAATGCCCGTTGAAATGGCATTTGCTTCTGTTGTTTATGGTTTTATTTACGGTTTGTGGCCGATTTCGTGGATTATTATCGGTGCCGTTTTTCTGTATAAAATTTCAGTAAAAACAGGGCAATTTGATGTCATTCGCTCCAGTATTTTATCGATTACCGAAGACCAACGCTTACAAATGCTACTGGTAGGTTTTGCCTTTGGGACCTTCCTTGAAGGTGCGGCAGGTTTTGGTGCACCAGTTGCGATTACCGCGGCATTATTAGTCGGACTAGGTTTTAAGCCGCTTTATGCGGCTGGGCTATGTCTGATTGTGAATACTGCGCCTGTGGCCTTTGGTGCGATGGGGATTCCGATTATTGTGGCAGGGCAGGTATCTGGTGTCGATACCATGGAAATTAGCCAAATGGTGGGTCGCCAGTTGCCTTTTCTAACTATCATTGTGCTGTTCTGGATTATGGCGATCATGGATGGCTGGCGTGGCGTGAAAGAGACGTGGCCTGCGGTACTGGTTGGTGGGAGCGCCTTCGCCATTGCACAATACCTGACCTCGAATTTTCTAGGGCCAGAACTGCCTGATATTACCGCTGCGATTGCGTCACTGGTCAGTCTCACCCTGTTATTCCGCGTCTGGAAGCCGAAGCATATTTTCCGTTTTGAGGGTGTGGAGCCACAAAATACAACCTCAGCAGAGCATACCCCACAACGCTATAGCGTCGCGCAGATTGCCAAAGCATGGTCACCGTTTATGATTTTAACCGTGATGGTGACCATCTGGAGTGTGCAACCATTTAAGGCCTTGTTTGCCAAACATGGGGCATTGGCGGACTGGATTTTTAAAATTGAAGTGCCTTATCTGCATAAGCTGGTAGAAAAAATGGCCCCGATTGTGCCTGAAACCACAGCCTATGAAGCGGTCTATAAATTTGACTGGTTCTCTGCCACAGGTACGGCTATTTTCATTGCAGCCATCATCACCATCATTTTCCTAAAAATGAAAACGCGTGAGGCGGTCACCACCTTTGGCGAAACATTGAATGAATTAAAAACGCCAATTTATTCGATTGGGATGGTGTTGGCTTTTGCTTTTATTGCCAATTATTCAGGCCTTTCTGCGACGCTAGCCTTAGCTTTATCGCATACAGGTCATGCTTTTACTTTCTTCTCGCCATTCTTGGGCTGGCTGGGTGTATTTCTGACGGGTTCAGATACTTCATCGAATGCCTTGTTTTCGGCTTTACAAGCGACCACAGCACAACAAATTGGGATTCCAGAAGTCTTATTGGTGGCAGCCAATACCAGTGGTGGCGTGACGGGCAAGATGATTTCACCTCAGTCGATTGCGATTGCCTGTGCCGCGGTGGGATTGGTTGGAAAAGAATCTGACTTGTTCCGTTTCACGGTAAAACATAGCATCATATTTACTGTCTTTGTTGGCATCATCGTCACGGTTCAGGCTTATCTGGTACCGTGGATGATTCCATAACGCTAATCAAGGAAATGTGATGAGAATCTCCGATCAAGTGGTCATGAAGTTACAGGCACTCATTGAGCAGCGCCAGATGAAAAAAGGTGATCGTTTGCCTGCTGAGCGTCAGCTTGCAACCAGCTTGGGAGTGTCTCGTCCATCCTTACGTGAAGCGATCCAGCAGTTGAACAGTCAGGGTGTGCTCAGTAGCCGCCGTGGTGATGGGACTTATATCCAGCAATTGCCAGAAAAATGGTCACAACAGTTGATTGTGAATCCAATCAGTAACTTGATTGAAGAAGATCCGCTGTACCGTTTTGATGTACAAGAAGCCCGATTGTTACTGGAAGGTGGAACTGCGTGGTATGCAGCATTACGTTCTACGCCTGAAGATCGTGCCAAAATCCATCATTATTTTGATGAGATTAGCCGCCATCAAAATGCGGGAGATTCAGCTCAGGCTGCCGTTGCAGATGCAGAATTTCATCTGGCGATTGCAGAAGCCTCACACAATCTTGTGCTGATTCAGATGATGCGCGGCTTGTTTGACTTGTTGCAATACAACGTCTTACTTGGACGCAAGAAAGTTTATAACGATCCTGTCAATGGTGATTTGCTCAGTGAGCAGCATTTTCAGGTGATGGATGCGATTGATCGTAAAGATCCAGAGGCTGCACGCCAAGCGGTGTGTGGTCATATTGAATTTGTGATTAATCATGTACGTGCTCTGGACGAAGATGAAGCTCGCCAGAAACGTGCAACACGTTTAACAAGAGTTGACTCAAAATGATTATTTCTTCTGGCAATGATTATCGCGTTGTGGCACAACGTCGTTTACCGCCATTTTTATTTCACTATATCGACGGTGGTGCCTATTCGGAACATACCTTAAAACGCAATGTACAGGACCTTTCTGACATCTCTTTGCGTCAACGGGTGCTGAACGATATGTCTACACTCAGTTTGGAAACCAAACTGTTTAATGAAACCTTGTCGATGCCTGTGGCATTGGCACCCGTGGGTTTAACGGGTATGTATGCGCGTCGCGGAGAAGTTCAGGCGGCAGTGGCAGCAGATCAAAAAGGCATTCCATTCACCTTGTCGACGGTTTCGGTCTGTCCAATCGAAGAAGTTGCACCTGCCATTAATCGCCCAATGTGGTTCCAGCTCTATGTGTTGCGTGACCGTGGATTTATGCGTAATGCCTTGGAACGTGCTAAAGCCGCAGGTTGTTCGACATTGGTGTTTACCGTGGATATGCCTGTACCAGGGGCGCGTTATCGAGATGCACATTCAGGTATGAGCGGTCCAAATGCGGCCATGCGTCGTTATCTACAATCGATGTTGCATCCACATTGGGCATGGAATGTCGGCATGTGTGGCCGTCCACATGATTTGGGTAATATTTCTAAGTATTTAGGCAAACCGACAGGGCTTGAGGATTATATCGGCTGGCTAGGCTCTAACTTTGATCCGTCGATTTCTTGGAAAGATCTGGAGTGGATTCGTGAGTTTTGGGATGGCCCGATGGTGATCAAGGGCATTCTGGACCCTGAAGATGCTAAAGATGCTGTGCGCTTTGGTGCAGATGGCATCGTAGTATCCAATCATGGTGGTCGTCAGCTCGATGGCGTGATGTCTTCTGCACGTGCTTTGCCTGCGATTGCTGACGCAGTGAAGGGTGATCTGGCGATTTTGGCGGACTCTGGCATTCGTAATGGTCTGGATGTGGTGCGGATGTTGGCACTTGGGGCGGATACGGTGTTATTGGGCCGTGCCTTTATCTATGCTTTGGCGGCGGCAGGCGGGCAAGGGGTATCAAACTTGCTCGATCTGATTGATAAGGAAATGCGGGTGGCGATGACGTTGACGGGTGCTAAGTCGATTCAGGAGATTAATGCAGATTGTTTGGTACAGGCAATTAAACAAAGTTTTTAAGAATAATTTTCTAAGTGATGCAGTTATCACTGCCTCATCATTGGGTGACTTGCATATTTCTAGTGTAGAGGCGTTTGTCACTTTTGAAAGGTCAAAAGTAACTAAAAACCTTTGCTGCGATGACGGTACGTCCTTGCTACCGCATCGAAGCAGGCGGCATCCTTGCCGCCAACCGCGATAGTAAATACAAGGCTGATTCAAATTAGAGAATGAGCTATTCAAATGATAAATGACAAACGGTAAGACTCCGTCGTGTTGGTCTAATTTTATAAATGGATGATCTAAAGGAGCCATCGTGCAAGCATTTTCCCCAAAAACGGTGATTGATCGTTTACAGCAGATCGTTGGGCGTCAGCATGTGCTGAGTGATGATCAAAGTACACGGCAGTATCGTCAAGGTCGTCGTTTTGGTGAAGGCAAAGTATTTGCAGTGGTCATCCCGGGTACCTTGCTGGAACAGTGGCAGGTGCTGCAAGCGGCGATTGATGCAGATTGTATTGTCATCATGCAAGCCGCCAATACAGGGCTGACCGGTGGTTCAACACCCTATGGCGATGATTATGACCGGCCTGTGTTGGTGATGAGTACGCGCCGTTTAAAGGGCATTCAAGTGATTCATGACGGTAAACAAGTGATTTGTTTGCCTGGGGCGACTTTGGATAATCTGGAACAGCTATTGAAAGGCTATGATCGGGAACCACATTCGGTGATTGGTTCTTCCTGCATTGGTGCTTCGGTATTGGGTGGGGTGTGTAATAACTCAGGCGGTGCCTTGGTGCGTCGTGGACCTGCTTATACGGAGTTGGCACTGTATGCACAGGTCAATGCCCAAGGTCAGTTGGAATTGGTGAATCATCTAGGTGTAAATTTAGGTTCGAGTCCTGAAGAAATCCTGACCCGTTTAGAGCAACAACAATATCAAACCACAGATATTTTAGATGATGCAGAAAAACAGGCATCCGATCAGCGTTATGCGCAAGATGTCACCCAAGTCGATGCCGATAGCCCTGCTCGTTTTAATGCTGATCCATCGCGCCTGTTTGAAGCCTCAGGTTCAGCAGGGAAAGTCTGCGTGTTTGCGGTACGTCTGGATACCTATGAAAAGGTGGAGAGCAGCGTATTTTATATTGGCACAAATGATGCCGACGACCTGACCGCGATCCGTCGTTATTTACTGACTTCATTGCCAAGCTTACCGATCGCAGGGGAATACATTCACCGCGATGCGTATCATATTGGTGAAAAATACGGTAAGGATACCTTTCTTTTTATTGAAAAATTTGGCACAGCCAATGTGCCGAAGGCCTTCGCACTGAAAGATAAGGTCGATGGTTTTTTAGAAAAATTTAAAATCAAAGGGCTGACCGATCATATTTTACAAGCGATCACGGCCTTGCTACCGAGTCATTTACCGAAACGGATGACAGAATATCGCGATCGTTATGAGCATCATTTGATGTTACGCGTTGAAAATAACTGCAAAGCCCAGACCGAGCAATTTTTACAAGACTATTTTGCGGTGCATGCTTCGGGTAATTTCTTTCTCTGTGATGCGGATGAAGGGCGTAAAGCCTTTTTGCATCGTTTTGCGGTGGCAGGCGCAGCGATTCGTTATCGTGATACCCATCGGGATGAGGTTGAAGATATTGTGGCATTAGACATCGCGTTACGTCGCAATGACCGTGAATGGGTCGAGCAATTGCCTGCGGAGATGGAACAGCAAATTATTCATAAGCTTTATTATGGGCACTTTTTCTGTCATGTCTTTCATCAGGATTACATCATTAAAAAAGGCAATGATCCTTTAGCGATGGAGCACAAAATGTGGCATTTGCTGGATGCTCGCCGCGCTGAATATCCAGCCGAGCATAATGTCGGTCATTTGTATATTGCCAAGCCTGCATTGGCCAATTTCTACCAGAAACTTGATCCGAATAATTGTTTTAATGTCGGGATTGGACAGACCTCTAAATTGAAGTATTGGGGCAAGGCCAAGTCCTGACTTTAAATAAAACAGGAAATAAAAAAGGCGCTTCAAGCGCCTTCTTTATGCGTTACAACTTAAGCTGTTGCAGCAGATTTTGCTAAAACTTCAGCCACTGCTTTCGCAACTTTGTAAACGTTGTTCATGTTGAGGCCTGCAACACAGATACGACCACTGCGTACCAAGTAGATTGCATATTCTTCACGCAATGTATCGACTTGCTCGCCCGTTAAACCTGTGTAGCTAAACATGCCTTTTTGGTTCACAAGGTAACTAAAGTCACGCTCAGGAAGTGCTTTAGTCAACTCATCTTTCAAGATGCTACGCATTTTGATAATACGCTCACGCATCTCTTTCACTTCGCCTTGCCATTGTTGATTGAGATCAGCGTCATTTAACACTTGATCAACCAACCATGCACCTGTTGTTGGTGGGCTAGAGTAGATACGACGTACTGTTGCTTTCAACTGACCGAATGTGCATTTTGCTGCTTCAGCATCGTCACATACGAAAGTCAAACCGCCAACACGCTCACCGTAAAGTGAGAAGATTTTAGAGAACGAGTTGCTGACAATAAAGTTCAGACCCGCTTGGTCTAAAGCACGAATGGCATAGGCATCCTGTTCCATGCCATCGCCAAAACCTTGGTACGCGATGTCGAGGAATGGAATGAGGTTACGTTCTTTTAATACCACAATCACTTGATCCCATTGTGCTGGGTTCAAGTCTGCACCTGTTGGGTTGTGGCAGCATGGGTGCAATAACACAATGCTTTGTTCTGGCAATGTTTTTAAAGTAGACAACATCCCGTCAAAATCAACGCCACGTGTTTCAGCATCGAAGTACGGGTAGAAGTTGCTCTTGATGCCTGCACCATTGAAGATCGCAACGTGGTTATCCCAAGTTGGCTGGCTTACCCAAACTTCTGAATTCGGGAAGTAGGTTTTTAAGAAGTCTGCACCGACTTTTAATGCACCAGAACCACCAAGCGTTTGAATTGTTGCAACACGACCTTGTTGAATTGCAGGGCTATTTGCACCAAACAATAACGCTTGAATCGCATCACGGTAAGGTTTGAAACCTTCCATTGGTAAATAAAGCTTGGTTTGTGTGTTTTTAGGGGCAATACGTTTTTGTGCTTCGATAATGGTATCAAGCTGAGGAACGATACTGTCTTCGTTATAGTACAAACCAATACTGAGGTTTACCTTTTCAGCGCGTGGATCAGCATTGAACTGTTCCATCAGTGAAAGGATTGGATCGCCTGCATAAGGTGGGATATGTTGAAACATTAACAATGTCCTTTTCTTCAACAAAGTGCATAGATGTCTGGGGAGGTTGGCGCTTCAGGAGCGGAACCTTTGATGCCCAATAATGTATCAATAAAGACTGCATGAAGCACGCAGTTATTTACATTTTGGTGCAGTATTTACTTACAAAATTTGTCGGGATGAATCCATTATAAGGATTGTCTACAATCAAGCTGTCATACCATGGTCGTAGCATTAAAAGTATAAGATGGCTAAATATATGAAAGCTCACTGCTGAATGATAAATAATGACGTATTTAAACTATTGTTTTATCTATTTTTATTTGAATTTTGAGGCGGTATTTCCACCGACAGTCGAAGCTTATCAAGTGAATGGGATTGACAGTATCAGTCGGATTTATTGTCGACAATCCTATTGCATTTTTTCTTTTATCTCGTTATAAAATCATCAAAACCGTAGAGATTGTCGACAATATGCAAGATACACTTGTTCCTCAAGCCCTCAGCACAAGTCTGGGAATGACCCTGACGGAACACGTATTTAAGCAAATTCAATCGGCAATTGTGTTGGGACACATCCCTGCGGGCAGCAAGATATCAGAACCAGAATTGGCACGGATGTATGGCATTAGCCGTGGCCCCTTACGTGAGGCGATTCATCGTCTGGAAGGACAGAAACTGGTGGAGCGTACTGCCCATGTCGGTGCCCGTGTAGTGTCATTGTCACTGCAACAGTTTCAAGAACTCTATCAAATTCGCGCTTCTTTAGAAGGCTTGGCCTGCAAGTTGGCCGCTCAGCATATTGATAAAAAACAGATTCTGGCCTTGCGTGATGTATTGCGTATGCATGCCGAAGATGAAAATTTTAAAGCAGGTAAAGGCTACTATCTGCAAGAAGGCCAAGACGATTTCCATTACTGCATTATCAAAAGCAGTGGCAATAAAACCCTAGAAAAAATGTTATGCGATGAGCTCTATCACCTCATCCGTATGTATCGAATCCAGTTTTCAAATACCCCAGATCGCCCGAGCAAAGCTTGGGACGAACATATCCGCATTTTAGATGCGATTGCCGAAGGTGATGGTGAGCTGGCTGAAATGCTGATGCACCGTCACATCAATGCATCCTACAAAATTGTTGAGCAAACATTGCTACAAAATCAAGGAGAACAACAACATGGCTAAACAGTCTGCTGGTCAGCTATTCCGCGACGCGGTCGCAAATGAAAAACCATTACAAGTGGTGGGTGCGATCAATGCCAACCATGCTTTATTGGCAAAGCGTGCAGGTTATAAAGCGATCTACTTGTCTGGTGGTGGTGTTGCGGCAGGTTCTTTGGGTTTACCTGATTTGGGTATCAGTAACCTTGATGATGTATTGACCGATGTACGCCGTATTACCGATGTGTGTGATCTGCCATTGTTGGTCGATGTGGATACAGGTTTTGGGGCATCTGCGTTTAATATCGCACGTACCACCAAGTCGATGATCAAGTTCGGTGCTGCTGCGATGCATATCGAAGATCAGGTTGGCGCTAAACGTTGTGGTCATCGCCCAAATAAAGCCATCGTGACCCAGCAAGAAATGGTAGACCGTATCAAAGCCGCAGTCGATGCACGTACCGATGACAGCTTTGTGATCATGGCACGTACTGATGCGCTTGCGGTTGAAGGCTTACAAGCTGCAATTGACCGTGCGGGTGCTTATATCGAAGCAGGTGCAGACATGCTGTTCCCAGAAGCAATCACTGAATTGGCAATGTATAAGCAATTTGCAAATGCGACCAAAGTGCCTGTTTTAGCCAATATCACTGAATTTGGTTCTACGCCATTATTTACCACTGAAGAACTGGCTTCTGCCGATGTCAGTATCGCACTCTATCCACTTTCTGCATTCCGTGCCATGAACAAGGCCGCAGAAAATGTCTATGAGACATTGCGTAAAGAAGGCACGCAAAAGAATGTGGTCGATACCATGCAAACCCGCCAAGAATTGTATGAACGCATTAACTACCATGCGTTTGAACAGTATCTTGATGGAACTTTTGCGAAGAATAAATAAGTCAAACAATCTCCCCCTTGCGGAACCGCGTTCCTCATCTTTGAAAAAGAAGGGAATCACCTAAATCTTGGATGATCTAGGGTTGGTGGAAAGTCCCTCTTTGGAAAGAGGGATTTAGGGAGATTAAGAACTTTATAAGTTTTAACCCAAGGATATAAAAAGGACAATCTTATGAGCAGTAATGAAACGCCAACAGGCTTCAAACCAAAAAAATCAGTTGCACTCAGCGGACAAGTTGCAGGCAACACTGCACTCTGTACCGTAGGCCGCAGCGGCAACGACTTACACTACCGTGGCTATGACATTCTTGACCTTGCAGTCGGCAGCCAATTTGAAGAAGTGGCACACCTTCTGGTACACGGCAAACTTCCAAACAAAGCAGAACTCAAAGCCTATAAAGCAAAATTAAAAGCACTCCGTGGCTTACCAGCAGCATTGAAAACTGCGCTTGAGCAACTGCCACCATCTGCACACCCAATGGATGTGATGCGTACGGGTGTATCTGTGCTCGGTTGTTTAACACCAGAACATGAAGACCACAACGAAGCCGGCGCAAAAGACATTGCTGATAAATTAATGGCAAGCCTAGGCTCAATGTTGTTGTACTGGTATCACTTCAGCAACAACGGTCGTCGTATTGAAGTTGAAACCAATGATGACTCGATTGCTGCACATTTCTTGCATCTCCTTCATGGCGAAGCGCCATCGGAAGAATGGATTCAAGCCATGCACACCTCATTGATTCTGTATGCAGAGCATGAGTTTAACGCATCTACATTTACCTCTCGTGTGGTGGCAGGGACAGGTTCAGATATGTACTCAGCAATCACAGGCGGTATTGGTGCGCTGCGTGGTCCTAAACATGGTGGTGCCAATGAAGTTGCGTTCGTGATTCAACAACGTTATGACAATGCAGATGAAGCAGAAGCAGACATCCGTAGCCGTGTTGAGAAAAAAGAAGTGATTATTGGCTTTGGTCATCCTGTTTACACGATCTCTGATCCACGTAATGAAGTGATCAAGAAAGTGGCGCGTGAACTTGGTGAAGCACA
This sequence comes from Acinetobacter sp. NIPH 2100, assembly GCF_000369805.1. Classification (GTDB taxonomy): domain Bacteria; phylum Pseudomonadota; class Gammaproteobacteria; order Pseudomonadales; family Moraxellaceae; genus Acinetobacter. The sequence continues at coordinate 135,572 of NZ_KB850224.1, forward strand.
AGAAAATACCAAGATGTATTTGATCGCTGAACGTTTAGAAGCCGTGATGAAAGAAGTGAAGAACATGTTCCCGAACCTCGACTGGTTCAGCGCGGTGAGCTATCACTTGATGGGCGTGCCAACTGCGATGTTTACCCCATTATTCGTGATTGCTCGTACTGCGGGTTGGTCTGCACATGTGATTGAGCAACGTCAAGACGGCAAGATCATTCGTCCAAGCGCGAACTATACCGGTCCTGAAAATCTTGAATTTAAACCATTGGCGGAGCGTGGTTAATGAACACAACATATCGTAAACCGCTGGCAGGTACCCAGCTCGAATATTATGACGTGCGTCAAGCCGTTGAAGATATTCAGCCAGGCGCATACGAAAAGCTGCCATACACCTCGAAAGTGCTCGCTGAACAGCTGGTGCGTAAAGCTGATGCCGAGAATTTAACAGCCTATTTAACCCAGTTGATCGAACGCCGTCAGGATCTCGATTTTCCTTGGTATCCAGCACGTGTCGTTTGTCATGACATCTTGGGTCAAACCGCATTGGTAGACCTTGCTGGTTTGCGTGATGCGATTGCCGACAAAGGCGGTGATCCTTCCAAGGTCAATCCTGTGGTACCAACCCAGTTGATCGTGGATCACTCTTTGGCAGTCGAATTCGGTGGCTTTGACCCAGACGCGTTTGAGAAAAACCGTGCAATCGAAGACCGTCGCAACGAAGACCGTTTCCACTTTATTGAATGGACTAAAACCGCTTTTAAAAATGTCGACGTGATCCCTGCGGGTAACGGCATCATGCATCAGATCAACTTGGAGAAAATGTCTCCAGTGATTCAAAACCGTGATGGCTTGGCATTCCCAGATACTTGTGTCGGTACAGATTCACATACGCCACATACTGATGCACTTGGCGTCATTTCAGTCGGTGTAGGTGGTTTAGAAGCTGAAAACGTCATGCTCGGTCGCGCGTCTTGGATGCGTCTTCCAGACATCATTGGTGTTGAATTTGTAGGTCAGCGTCAAGCTGGTATTACTGCAACGGATATCGTCTTGGCATTAACCGAATTCTTACGTAAAGAGCGTGTCGTCGGTGCATATTTAGAGTTCTTCGGTGAAGGTGCTGACAGCATGTCTGTGGGCGACCGTGCCACCATCTCAAATATGACGCCTGAATATGGCGCAACTGCTGCGATGTTCTATATCGACCAGAACACCATCGACTATTTACGTCTGACGGGTCGTGAAGATACGCAAGTGCTATTGGTTGAGCAATATGCCAAAGAAATTGGTCTTTGGGCATCAGATATGACTCAAGCTGAGTACCCACGTGTACTTCGTTTTGATCTCTCAACAGTGACCCGTAACATTGCAGGCCCATCAAATCCGCATGCACGTGTTTCTACGGCTGATTTGAAAGCAAAAGGCATTGCAGGGAATTTGGATCTTGCCAAAGCACAAGAAGCAGAAGGTTTAATTCCTGATGGTGCCGTGATTATTGCTGCAATTACCTCATGTACCAATACTTCTAACCCACGTAACACTGTTGCCGCAGGTCTATTGGCACGTAAAGCCAATGAACTCGGGTTGGTACGTAAACCTTGGGTGAAATCATCATTTGCACCGGGTTCTAAGGCAGCTGCGCTGTATCTTGAAGAAGCAGGCGTATTAGGCGATCTGGAGAAACTTGGTTTTGGTATCGTTGCCTACGCATGTACCACCTGTAATGGGATGTCGGGCGCACTTGATCCAGTGATTCAACAAGAAATCATTGAGCGTGACTTGTATGCGACTGCCGTGCTTTCGGGCAACCGTAACTTCGATGGTCGTATCCATCCATATGCAAAACAAGCGTTCTTGGCATCTCCGCCACTTGTGGTAGCGTATGCGATTGCAGGAACCATTCGTTTTGACATCGAAACAGATTCGCTCGGAAATGACAAAGACGGTAATCCAATTTATCTGAAAGATATCTGGCCTTCTGATGCTGAAATTGATGCGCTTGTGAAAGAAGCAGTGAAGCCTGAGCAGTTCCGTAAAATCTACATTCCGATGTTCGATTTGGGTGTCAATGAAGAAGCGGCAAGCCCACTGTATGATTGGCGTCCGATGAGTACCTATATTCGCCGTCCACCATATTGGGAAGGGGCATTGGCTGCACCACGTACTTTAGCCAATATGCGTCCGCTTGCGATCTTGGGTGACAACATTACCACCGATCACTTGTCTCCATCGAATGCGATTGTGTTAGACAGTGCTTCTGGTGAATATTTGGCGAAAATGGGTGTGCCTGAGGAAGACTTTAACTCTTATGCAACCCATCGTGGTGATCACTTAACCACGCAACGTGCAACATTTGCGAATCCGAAATTGTTTAATGAAATGGTGGTTCGTTCAGACGGCACCATTAAGCAGGGTTCAAAAGCGCGTGTCGAGCCAGAAGGCGAAGTGATGCGTATGTGGGAAGCGATTGAAACCTACATGAACCGTAAGCAACCGTTGATCATTGTGGCGGGTGCGGATTATGGTCAGGGTTCAAGCCGTGACTGGGCAGCGAAAGGTGTTCGTCTTGCAGGTGTTGAAGCGATTGTTGCCGAAGGTTTTGAGCGTATTCACCGTACTAACTTGGTGGGTATGGGTGTTTTACCGCTTGAGTTTAAGCCGGGTGTGAACCGTAAAACCTTAAAGCTGGATGGTACGGAGCTTTATAGCGTGATTGGTAATATTGCACCGCGTTCGACTTTAACTTTGGTGATTGAGCGTGCCACAGCGGATGGTAAGGAAGAGATTGTTGAAGTGCCTGTGACTTGCCGTTTAGATACAGAAGAAGAAGTTTCTGTTTATGAAGCGGGTGGGGTATTACAGCGTTTTGCACAAGACTTTCTAGAAGGTCAAGTGGCGTAATACTTTGATCTGAAAGTGATTGATTCTGTTTAAAGAAAACCCTACATTTATGTGGGGTTTTTTTTAGAGTAAGATTTATGACGCATAGAATACAGTTAACGAGAAATTGTCACTTTTACCAGCCTAAAGTAAAATTAACAAAAAAATTTATTAATGATTTATTTGTGGAGGCTTCTAAGAATAAAAGGAGTAATTCACGATTTATAGTTAAAGAAGTAAAGAAAGTAAATAATGATGATGTAGATTTTAATTATTCTGTAATAGTGTTTTGTACTGAAAAGCCAGTCTATTTTTTTAATGATTCTAGTTTAAAAGATATTATACATGCATACCTTTTGTTAATTGAGGTTGATGGATATATAGCTATTTTTAAAAAGTCATGTGCTCCAATCGAAGAACTAGTTAATGAAAAAATGTCATTAATTAGTTTTGATACTCTAGTAAATACATTTGACAATAGTACAGAGTTTCAAAAGCTAGCCACGCGCTCTATGACAGTTTCTAGTAAAGCTATTAGGTCACGTAGTTATGAAGCTGAGAATCTAAATGGAGCTATGTCAATACATACTGCGGGACGATCTATACCTTATTATGTAAAGGTACAGAGCAAAGGTGTGATACAGTCAATTAACTTATCAAGTGGAAGGATAAATGAATTTAGCCAAAGAGAAAGTATAAAGGATTTAGCTTTATGGGCCAAAGCACAAATACATAATTTTAAGACGGGAAATACAGTAAATTTCTTAAATAATTTTGCTAAAGCAGTAGGATTTTAAGATCTTAAAGATAAAAAACCAATATCTTTTATGATTGAATTCTCTGACTTGGAAAGTATTTTTTTAGATGACTCAATAGTTATACATAAAATATTAAAAAAAGGTGGTAAACAACCATTAAATAGTAAAGCTAAAAATTACATTGCAGAAAAAATTTCGGAAGTATATGAGATTGATCAAAATTTAAATCTTAATGCTAAAAAAGGAGAATTGTTAAAAATTAATAATAAGTCTATAACTTTAGACTCTGATTTTTTAAAAAAACTTATTGTTGCCGATTCAAGTAATGTTGAACAAACATTTCAGCAAATAATAATGAAGAAAAAAGCATTTAGTATTTGCTTTGATGATTACTCATATATGTATTCTAGAGGTAGGGGTTATAAAGATACATCTGGAATTAATCAAATTGATAGCTTACTGGAAATATTCAAGGTAAAAACTGAGTTGAGTAATGCTACCTCAGAAAAAGGTAATTTGATTAGTTCATCAACAGATTTCGAAGATACGTCAGTGTTCAAGATAGTAGAGAACATACATTCTACAGCTGATTTTATTCTATGTGATGACCTAGGAGGAGAATGGGCAGATCACATAATCTTTGATGAGCAAGATAAATCGGTAATTTTTATACATTCTAAATATAAACAAGTGGCAAATTCTGCTAGTGATTTACATGAGGTGGTTGGACAAGCTATTAAGAATCTAGGTTATATGTGGTTTACTAATACTCTACTTGAGACTAAACAAGATAAATTTTCTAGGACTTACAATGGTCCAAATGTAAGAAGTTCAGTACCTCGTTGCCGAAAAGGTAATATGAATGAGTTAATGCAGTTTATTATTCAATTGCAGAAAGATCCTCATTTAATTAGAAAATGTGTGATTTGCTGTACTTTTTTATCAAAAAGTCAACTTGAGGTTGAGTTTGAAAAGATAAAAAATGGAAATAAAGTAGGGGCGCAAATTCCTCAAATTTTTTGGATAATCTCTTCTTTTGTTCACGCTGCTAAAGAAATAAATATTATTCCTGAAATTTATTGTGTTGCTTGATTTTTTAAGCTCCATTCTAAAATGGAGCTTTTATTATTTTTCAATAATTCTAATGATGTCTTTTTGCTGTTTTTTTAATATGGAAATTGATGGATATGAATGTCTAGAGCGACTAGCAAGTGAATCTATAGGCAGTCAGATACCATGGTATCCAATCTAAATTTAAGTCACTAATTATATTTGAGCTTCTTTATATCTTAGACTGCTTATGTCTGAATATGTTCTGTTCTCAAACAGCTTTCAAGATTTCTAGAGAGAAACATTCAAATTTCACTCTTCACCTTTCCGCCATCACCACCCGTCGGAAAGGTCAATAAATAATCAAAACTATCACGTTATAGTATATGTACCATTTCTAAAATCTATGGAGAGCAAAGATGGTAACTGCTGGCGAAAAACCTGGAACAGGCTTCTATTTTTGTGTTCAATGCGGACACCGCACCTATTTAGAAATTGGTACTGATCGTTTACCTCCGTGTACCAAATGCCTTGGCAATCAATTCAACAGTAAGAATGCCTAAGCCGCAAAATACCAAACAGTTACCCACTGTTTGAATAAAAGCCCTATCCCTTGATAGGGCTTTTTGTTACCTTAAAAATAAGATTTAAATAACAAGACCTGTCATAGGCATAGAAAGGTAATCCATGATGGAAACAATTTTAGGACTCTGTATTGGCGTTGGACTCAGCGCAGCCTGTGGTTTTCGTGTCTTTGTGCCGCTATTGGCGATGAGCATTGCTACCCTCATGGGATGGTATCAACCTGCCCAAGGCTTTGAATGGCTGGCACTTCCATCGGTGTGTATGGCGCTGGGCTTTGCTACGATCTGTGAAATTGCAGCTTATTATGTCCCATGGGTAGATAACCTATTAGATACCATTGCTACACCTGCGGCTGTGGTGGCAGGAACACTGACCACAATGGCGGTCAGTAGTGGAGAAATGTCCCAGTTTGCGACTTGGGCCGCGGCATTGATTGTCGGTGGTGGAACAGCAGGCGTGGTGCAAATGAGTACCGTAGCAGCACGGGGTGTCTCGACGGCAACCACGGGTGGACTGGGTAATTTTGTGATCTCGACAGGTGAATTGATTGGTTCGGTCGTGTTATCGATTTTGGCCTTTATCATGCCTGTGGTGATTACAGTCGCGGTGATTATTCTTATTATTGTTGCCGCACGTTGGATTCATGCAAAACGCCAAGAGCAAGTCAGCCATTCTTTATAAAAAAATAGCACCCATAACAACCTGAATGATGAAATAAAAAGATGATAAAGACTCAACTTATTGCCGCATTATTAGCATTTTCAAGCCTATCTATACTTCCGCAAATAACCTTTGCTCAACAACAACCGACAGCAGAAGAACTGAAACTACGCAAAGATAAAGTCACCTATAAAGCCTATATCCCAGCGAAATATCAACTCTTTCAAGCCATTGAAGGCGACCTCAATAAAGATGGTTTGAAGGATGTGGTACTGATCGTCAAAGCCACTGATCCCAAAGCCTTTGTACATGATGAATATCGTGGACATTTAGACCGCAACCGCCGTGGTGTAATTGTATTGCTGAATCAAAAAGGCAAATACAAAGCTATTGTCAGCAACCTCAATTGTTTTAGCTCAGAAAATGAAGATGGTGGCGTCTATTTCCCACCTGAGTTATGGATGGAAATTAAAAATAATCTATTGAGTGTTTATTATTCGCATGGACGTTATGGTTATTGGAGTTATCTGTTTCGGTTAGAAGGCAGTGATCTGCGTCTGATTGGCTATGATGATTCAAGCAATCATGGCCCCCTCATTCAAAGCCAAACCAGTATTAACTTTTTAACAGGCAAAAAAGTGATACGGAAAAATATGAGTGAAGATGAAGAAGCGGAGCCGAGATTTAAAGAAACATGGAGCAAAATCAATCAGGCACCGATCTATCTGTCTAAAGTGAAAGACTTTGATGATTTAAGTTTTTAAGCACTGACGACTATCGAAAAACCAGTCAGAACAGCGTAAATTAGCTTCACTTTTGGTATTGCGTTCAAGCTTATGATGATCACTTGGATTCTGTTCACTCTCATGGCTGCATTTATGCAGGCTTGGCGCAATGCATTTCAAAAACAACTCAGTACCACCGTGGATGTCTATGGCACCACACTGGCCCGATTCATCTTTTCACCCATTTTTGCCTTTAGCTATTTGGCTTTTCTCTATCTGCATCAGCCCGTCACCGCTTCCGTGCATTTTTCCGATAAATTTTGGCTGTATATCGTGATTGCCGGCATTAGCCAGATCTATGCCACTGCCTTGATGGTGAAACTTTTTCAGCAAAAGAACTATGCTATTGGCGTGGGGCTCGCCAAAAGTGAAGCGATCTTGGCAGCCTTAGTCGGTGTGCTGTTCTTACAGGAATATCTCAGTACTTGGGGTTGGGTTGGAGTGGTGATTGGGGCACTGGCGGTATTTTTACTCAGTAAAGGCAAGCAACAGTCCGATCTTTCCCTAAAAACCTTAATGATTGGACTCGGTAGCGGTCTGTGTTTTGCCATTACCTCTTTATTGGTGCGTGAAGCCAGTTTAGAGCTGAGTATGTTGCCATTCTTACATCGTGCGGCTTGGGTACTGTGCAGTCTGATTAGTTTTCAATGCATCGTATTACTGATCTACCTTGGATTTTTTAGCCGACCGACGCTGTATAAAATGTGGCAGCGTGTTGGGCTGACCTTGAGAGTGAGTATCTGTAGTTTTCTCGCTTCAGTCGGCTGGTTTAGTGCCATGAGTATGCAAACCGTGGCGATTGTCAAAACACTGGGTCAGGTAGAAATTCTATTCAGTCTATTGATCTCAGCTTTCTTTTTTAAAGAGAAACTCGCCAAAACTGATCATTTAGGCCTGTGGCTGGTGATTGTCGCCGCGATTATGGTGATTTGGGCTTAAATCAAAAGCTGTATTTGAAAAAATACACATGTAATTTTGAATTTATCAGAATATAAATCGTATTTTTTTACTGAATATGGAAGATATTTTACATTTTTTAATTAGATATGCAAAATTATTTCATTGATGGCTAAAAATAGCTGTTTTTAGGAAAACAATCCCAGCGCGATCTGCCTAAACTATGTCTCAAGGGTGTGAAAGGGATCGAAAAGAGCAGCATGCACCGATGCTTACAAAGCAAGTGTGTATCAACCCAAAAGGTCTCGATTCGGCTTAGGACGCTATAGATCAAAAGTTTATAGGCAAAGGTTATGGCTTACAAAGTCATAGGTGTTGAAGTAAACAACCTTCTGTTTTCCCTTGATACCCTAAAAAATTTAACCAAATAGAAAATAATAATCAGATCGAAAAAATAAAAACTAGATCAAGAAAGTTAAAATTGAATGTGAAATAAATCCTGTAATCTCAATATTTCGAATAGAAATCGATATTTTTATATTAAAAAACAAAATGATATAATTATTTCCATATTTAAAAAATCAAAAAAATTACAGCAATAGGTCAGTACCCGTATGAATGAGTTCGAGCTTAAAATCCGCTATCCGCATCAGATGAATCGAAATGAAATCGATCATATTGGTACATTTGATTTGGCAACGATTTTAAGTAAATTTGACGAGATGGCTTGGCGTCAGCAGCTCATTCGTCAATTACAACTCAATGGGGCGGATACCAGTTTTATTGTCAGTGATCATCGTACAGAGCAGACGATTTCAATTACCCTCGATGCCTATGCCAAATCACAACAACTGGAGTTTAAACTGGACAGTGATATTGCTGTGATCATTCCCAAAAAAGACTTATTTGGTTTGGTGACACGTAAAAGCAAAGACAGCATTTCATTTAAACAGCTCAGCCTTGCTCGGGTAAAAGATTACCTGATTGCCTTTCTCAATCGGGATATTGAAAGCTTGGAACAACGCTACAAAGAAAGGTTAACTAAAGCGCTCAAAACCTTATCTTAACTCGTTTAAGGGAATAGGATAAATCAATGTTTGCGAAACTATTTGGGACGCCTATAATCGCTGCTGTTTTTGTCTTTGCTTGATTTGTTTAGCTCTCTATGCCTTTAAATGACAACTTTATTTATGCGCCGCCGCAAGATCCTTTAGACATCGTGTATGAAGATGAGGATTTGCTGGTGATCAATAAGCCTGCAGGTTTATTGTCCGTGATGGGGCGTCTACCTGAGCATCAAGACAGTGCCTATTTAAGGGTACTGGAGCGATATGCTGCGGCCAAAGTCACCCATCGTCTGGATATGGCAACCTCAGGGCTATTGATGTTTGCCAAGCATCGAGAAGCAGAAGTTGCCGTTAGTAAAATGTTTCAGGCACGAACCGTCAAGAAATACTATGTGGCATTGGTACAGGGGCACATTCAGTCAGAAGGCAGTGTTGAAGTACCATTGATTACCGATTGGGAAAATCGTCCACGTCAGATCGTCCATTTTGAGTTGGGGAAGCAAGCCAAAACCTTGTTTCAATGCATGGCATATGATGCAGTAAGTGATCAAAGCCGCGTGCGTTTGGAGCCTGTCACAGGCCGTTCGCATCAACTGCGGGTGCATATGATGCATATTGGCCATCCGATCATGGGAGATAAGCTCTATCATCCTGAACCTGCCAAGTTTCATTTAAAACGTATGGCCTTGCATGCTGCTTATCTGGCATTTCAGCATCCACTTAAGCGGCATGCCGTTGAAATCCATTCTGAGGTAAGATTCTAAAAGACAACAATAAACAGGCAAGATCATGTATTCAATTCAACCCGTTCTCTGGAGCACATTGTCACACTTACAACAAGCACAATTAAAGCCAATGTTGTTGGTGGCTGATCCAAGTTGGGTGGAGATCGAAACATATTTATTTAACGCAAAGCTTTTTGTGATGCTGAATGCCCAAGCACAGATCATTGCTCAGCTTTGTTTACTCGAAACGGATGATCAAGCTGAAATTAAGAATTTGACAGTGGCCGAAAGCTATCAAGGACAGGGCTTGGCTAAAGCATTGATTCAGCATGCGATTGAGTATGCCAAACAGTTAAATCTGCATCATTTATGGGTGAAGACGGGTAACTCAAGTCTGGATCAATTGGCACTCTATCAAAAATGTGGATTTCGTCTGTCGCATATTGAGCGTGATGTGTTTAAAGACTATCCAGAACCCATCTATGAAAATGGAATAGCGTGCCTTGATCAAGTGGTGCTTGGCATTGTCTTAAGCTGAAACACAGTAGTCTCAGGACGTTTACTTTGATCATTTTTTGACTACAATATTGCTATTAATCCATCTAAAAAATGACATAAAAATCGGCTAATCTATAGCCAAATATCAAGTCCAAAACACAACAAAGGATATTTATATGACTCGCGATTATGACCAATTCCCAGACAATGATAATGGCAACGTGCTATGGCAGATGGTTGAAGATGGCAATGAACTCAACGAGCCACATGAAGTCGAATTTTCGATTGTTTTTGAAAAACAAGAACAGGTTGAAAAATGTGCCTTGCATCTTTTACATCAAGAACAAAAAATTTCACTTTTTCAGGAAGAAGTACATTCCGATGGATCAGACCTTTGGGTGTTGAATATTCATGTCAACATGATTTTGGAATATGAAGATATTGCCGATTTGGAAGAATGGATGACCAAGATCGCCAAAGAATTCAATGGTGAATATGATGGCTGGGGGTGTATGAGCTATATTTACGACGAAGATGAGTAAACCTTCTCAGTCTGATCAAACAAAAAAGCCCTTCAATCTGGGCTTTTTTGTTATGAGGTATCTGATTATAGGTTATACGCCCATATCTAAATATAAAGACTCTTTGACTTCTTCCATCACGATATAGCTATGTGAAGAGGCAGAGGCAGGCAGTTTTTTTAATAAATCGCCTAATAAGCGTCGATAGGCACTCATTTCTTTTAAACGCGCTTTCACCAGATAATCAAATTCACCTGAAATCAGATGGCATTCCAACACTTCAGGAATATCCACCAAATCGCGCGCCACTTGATCAAATACATCGCCAGATTTGGCGGAAAGTTTGATTTCGAGGAACACCAACAGGCTACGGTCGACATAAGCGGGGTTGAGTCGGGCATAGTAGCCGACAATGATGCCTTCACGCTCCAAGCGCTTCACTCGTTCTGAGCAAGGGGTGGTGGATAAGTTCACACGTGATGCCAGTTCACTGATCGCAATTCGACCTTCACGTTGCAAAATATCTAAAATCAGGCGATCAATCCGGTCTAATTTACGCATAGAAGATTCCCTTTTATTTTAATTTTTTCGCGATAAAAATATTAAATTACCTAGATTATAGTCAGAAAATCAGTGAAAAAAACTATTGATCCAAAAATATACTAGTTAAATAACCTAGTGTGTGCGTGAGGGATCTATTATGCGCGTAATCGTTTTAGGAAGTGGCGTCATTGGTGTGGCAAGTGCCTATTATCTTGCACAACAAGGTGCGCAAGTGACGGTGCTTGACCGTCAGTCAGGACCTGCAAAAGAAACCAGTTTTGGTAACGCAGGCCAAATCTCCCCAGGATATTCAACACCGTGGGCAGCACCCGGTATTCCTTTCAAAGCCGTAAAATGGATGTTCCAGCATCACGCACCGTTAGCCATTAACATTGATGGCAGTATGTGGCAGTTGCAGTGGATGGCACAGATGTTGAAAAACTGTAATCCACAAAGCTATGCGGTGAATAAAGAACGCATGATGCGTGTTGCAGAATACAGCCGTGACTGCCTACGTGATTTAAGAGCACAGACAGGGATCAATTACGAAAATCGTGCCAAGGGGACGCTACAAGTGTTCCGTAGTGAAGCGCAACTTGAAGCCGTGCAGCGTGATATTCAAGTACTCAAAGAATGTGGCGTTGACTTTGATTTATTGAATGCTCAAGAGCTAGGTGGTGTAGAACCTGCATTAGCACACACTGATAAATTGGTGGGTGGTTTACACTTGCCGAATGATGAAACAGGTGATTGTTATTTGTTTACCAATGCTTTGGCAAAACTTGCTCAAGACTTGGGTGTGGAATTCAAGTTTGATCAAAATGTTGAAAAGTTGATTGTTGAAGGCGATGAAATCAAAGGCGTTATGGTCAATGGTGCGATTTTAACAGCTGACCGTTTTGTACTGGCATTTGGTAGTTATTCACGTGATTTCCTTAAACCACTGGAATTGAATTTGCCTGTTTACCCAGTGAAAGGCTATTCACTCACGATTCCAATTGTGGAACCAAAATTTGCACCACAATCAACGGTATTGGATGAAACTTACAAAGTTGCGATTACCCGTTTTGATCAGCGTATCCGTGTGGGTGGTATGGCAGAGCTCAGTGGATTTAATCTTGGATTGAATCAGGACCGTCGTGCGACTTTGGAAATGGTGACTCAAGATTTATTCCCGGGTGGCGATCTTGCACAAGCATCGTTCTGGACAGGTTTACGTCCGATGACCCCAGACAGCACACCGATTATTGGTGCAACGCAATACAAGAACCTGTTCCTGAATACTGGACATGGCACTTTAGGTTGGACCATGGCCTGTGGTTCTGGCAAGTTGATCAGTGATTTGGTCATGAATCATCGTCCAGACATCAGTACAGATGGTTTATCCATTCAGCGTTATTCACACGCCGCATAATCACGGTTTACAAGGAAGTTTAGTATGCCTCGTCCGATTACTGCGGTGATCCATGCCCAAGCCTTACGCCAAAATCTAGCGGTCGTCAGGCAGTCGGTGCCCAACAGCAAAGTGTTTGCTGTGGTCAAAGCCAATGCTTACGGGCATGGGATTGAACGTGTCTATGAATCTTTTAGAAGTGCAGATGGTTTTGCCTTACTTGATATCGATGAGGCAAAACGCTTACGTGCTTTAGGTTGGACTGGGCCTATTCTGCTGCTTGAAGGAATTTTTTCACCGCAGGACCTGTTTGACTGTGCGCAATACCAACTCAGTTTTACTGTGCATAATCAGCAACAACTGCAATGGATACAACAATATGGCTATCCCGCGCAGTTTGATATTTTTCTGAAAATGAACAGTGGTATGAACCGCTTAGGTTTTAAACCACAGCAATACCGTGACATTTGGCAGCAATTGAACCAATTGGAACAGATCTCCAGTATTACCCATATGATGCATTTCTCTGATGCCGATGGTGATCGTTTTGGCCAGACTGGAATTGACTATCAACTCAAAGCGTTTGAAGCCACCATTCAGGGCTTGCCAGGGGAACGATCGGTCAGTAACAGTGCTGCAATTTTAAGATATCAAACACAGTTGCAATCGGATTACGTGCGTGGCGGCATCATGCTGTACGGCAGTTCTCCCGATTATCCCAAACATCGTATTCAGGACTGGGGTCTTACGCCAAGCATGAGCTTGCGCAGTGAAATCATTGCCGTGCAAGAACTTAATGCCCATGAAAGTGTTGGCTACGGCTCCAGCTATGTGGCCGAGCAGCCAATCAGAATCGGTATCGTGGCATGTGGCTATGCCGATGGTTATCAACGGATTTCAGCCACGGGCACACCTGTTCTGGTGAATGGAATTCGGACCCAAACCATTGGACGGGTCAGCATGGACATGTTGGCTGTAGACCTTAGCCCGATCCATGATGCTGAAGTCGGCAGTGAAGTGGTGCTGTGGGGCAAATCAAGTACAGGAACAATTTTACCCATTGACGACGTCGCAGCAACCTCAGGCACCATTGGTTATGAACTGATGTGTGGCGTGACTGCACGCGTTTCATTTATTACTCAGGAATAAGGATTCATTATGTCAAATTCGGATATTCAAAAGATCAATACTAACGAAGTGATGAGTGCTGTAACGGTATTCAATAAGGTGGTGTATTTATCAGGTCAGGTGCCTAAAAATGCGGACCTAGATATTGAAGGGCAAACCCGGGAAATACTTGCAACCATCGAACAGCTACTTGCTTCAGCAGGGACGGATAAATCTCGTCTACTCTCAGCACAATTATTTTTAAAAGATCTTTCAGACTTCCCTGTGGTCAATACCATTTGGATTGATTGGTTGAAAGGTCATGTTGCACCTTCACGTGCCACCATTCAGGCCGATTTAGTCAATCCGAAATGGTTGATCGAAATTGCAGTTGTTGCAGCACAAAAATAAAGCGATCCGCTTTATTTTTGTTTAAAAAATATAAAAAAAGAAGAAAAGTAACGTATTTGCAGTAGATAAAACGTAGTCAGATACGTATTTTCTTGCAATCGAAGATGAGTCAGCAGTCTTAAAAGGACAGCTAGGGTATGGCAGATAAATCAAGGCTGACTCATTGAGGAAAGAGTAAAAGGAACTTAAGATGACGGTTACACAGCATCAGTCAGAAGGCGAACAATCGCCCCAAGACTTACAAAGAAAACTTTCAAATCGCCACTTGCAGTTGATTGCAATCGGCGGTGCTATTGGTACGGGCCTCTTTATGGGCTCAGGCAAAACCATCTCCTTGGCAGGCCCATCGATTCTGTTTATTTACATGATTATTGGTGGGATGTTTTTCTTCTTAATGCGAGCACTCGGTGAGCTGTTGCTGGCAAATTTACACTACAAATCTTTTGTCGACATGGCGCATGACCTGATTGGGCCGTGGGCAGGCTATTACATGGGTTGGACCTATTGGTTAGGCTGGGTACTGGTCGGTATTGCCGATTTGGCAGCTGTCATTAACTATCTCACTTTTTGGCTGCCTGAAGGCACCATGTTTACCCCAATTGGTCAGGCAGCGATTAGTGCGGGTTGTGTACTATTCGTGCTGTTCTTGAACCTGCTTACGGTACGCCTGTTTGGTGAAATTGAGTTTTGGTTTGCCCTGATCAAGATTCTAGCGATTATTGGTCTGATTGGCGTTGGCGGCTATATGATTTTTAGCCATTTTCAAGCACCTCATGGTGTTGTGGCATCGCTTAGTAATGTCTGGTCACATGGTGGTATGTTTCCAAAAGGTCTGGATGGTTTCTTGGCAGGTTTCCAAATCGCCGTGTTTGCCTTCGTTGGCGTGGAACTGATTGGAACCACTGCTGCTGAGACCAAAGATCCACACAAGAATCTGCCAAAAGCCATCAATGCGATTCCGATTCGTATCATCTTATTCTATGTGTTGGCCTTATTGGTGGTAATGTCGGTCACGCCATGGAATATTATTCGTGCGGACAAGAGTCCATTTGTGGAATTGTTCATGAATGCAGGGATTGTAACATCGGCCATTATTATGAATTTGGTGGTACTGTCTTCAGTGATGTCTTCCATGAACAGTGGGGTATTCTCAACCAGCCGTATGTTGTTCGGTTTATCTAAAGATGGTCAGGCACCAAATGCTTTTGGTCGTTTATCGAAAAGTGCAGTACCTGCCAATGGTCTGATTTTCTCGTGTGTGTTCATCATGGGTGGGGCGGTGCTGCAATACTTTGTACCGAATACTCTTGAAGCTTTCACTTTGGCAAGTGCGCTTTGTGTGATTCTATTCATTAGTGTCTGGAGTCTGATCATGGTGTGCTATATCCGCTACCGTAAATTACGTCCAGAACTGCATGCTCAATCCAAGTTCAAAATGCCAGGCGGCGTGTTTATGTCGTATATCGTTATTGCTTTCTTGTTGTTTGCTTTGGTGATCTTGGCACTAGAGCCAGATACCTTAAAAGCACTTTATGTCAGCCCATTGTGGTTAATTATTTTGGCCGTGACCTATCAGCTGATGTATAAACCCCGCATGAAAAAATTGGGGCGTGAATTGGCGTAATAGCCTATGTCGATATGAGTAAAAAACCGATCTAGATTGATCGGTTTTTTATGGTCGAGTCATTCTGTTTAATCCACCAATAAATGCTGATATTGATCGGCCTGTTTGCGTAAATAGTCCCAGACCAACTTGATACGAGGTTCATGCTGCAAATCGACAAAGGTCAGCATCCAGAAGGTATGGGTGTAGCGCACCTGTTGTTCTAATACCGTTTCAAGTTCAGGCTTATCATCGGCGAGAAACTTGGGCAAAATGGCCAGTCCTGCACCTGAACTGACCGCAATTTGCTGTGCCAAAATACTGCTGCTACGAAAATTAGCATTAAGTTTTAAAGGTAAGCGTTCCAGACAGTACAGCTCGGGGCTATATACCAGATCATCAATATAATTGACGAAGCGATGCGGGGTGAGATCCTGTAACTCACGAATTGGCGGGTTGAGTGCCAGATATTTTTTGCTGCCATAAATTTTTAAACAATAATCTGACAGCCGCGTAATGATATAAGGACCTGAGGTTGGTCGTTCAATGGAGACCACAATATCGGCTTCGCGATGCGACAGCTTGATCATTTTCGGTACTGGAATCAGGTCAATGGTGAGCGAGGGATATTGTATGGAAAACTCCGCTAATAAGCGTGCCAAAAATGCAGTGCCAAAGCCTTCAGGTGTGCCAATTCGCACACGGCCTTGCAAAGGCTGATGCGGTTTTTCAATTTGCAAGAAAGCATATTCCATTTGCTCAACCCGAGGAACCAGTGCCAAACCTTCCATCGTCAGCTCATAGCCAGAGGCTTCGCGTTTAAACAGGGTAATTCCTAAAGTTTGTTCTAAAGCCTGAATCCGTCGCGCCACGGTACTATGTTCCACGCCAATAATACGGGCGGCATTGGTTAAAGTTTTGGTCCGCGCCAACACTAAAAAAAACTGTAGATGATCCCAATCCACTTTCATTATTATGATCTTCCTTGTGCATATTTGCACAATGATCGTGCATTAATTTGCGTTGGTGGTCAAAGCTTTCTTTGTTAGTCTCGAATAAAACCTGAATAAAGAAAATACGACGATCGATATTTTCTGAACACTGAACACAATAAAAATACGGCCTATGGAGAGGTTATGAACACAATCCAAAATATTCAATTGGAAACAGCCAAGTTACTCATTAATGGCAGTTTTATCGAATCTGAAACCCAACAATGGCAAGACATTATTAATCCTGCAACGCAAGAGGTGATTGGTCGTGTGCCATTTGCTACGGTGCAGGAAGTCGATGCGGCAATTGCATCTGCGCAAGCAGCTTTTGCTTCTTGGCGTCAAACCCCGATTCAGGCACGTATGCGCATCATGCTGAAGCTGCAAGATTTGATTCGCGTCAATATGAAGGAGATTGCACAGGTACTGACTGCGGAACAAGGTAAAACGCTTGCCGATGCGGAAGGTGACATCCAACGTGGTTTAGAGGTGGTTGAACATGCCTGTTCAGTCGGCACCTTGCAAATGGGTGAGTATGTTGAAGGTGTGGCACGTGGTGTCGATACCTACACCTTGCAGCAACCGTTGGGTGTGTGCGCGGGCATTACGCCATTTAATTTCCCTGCCATGATCCCGTTGTGGATGTTTCCAATGGCGATCGTATGTGGCAATACCTTTGTTCTAAAGCCATCTGAACAAGATCCGCTGTCAACCATGATGCTGGTGGAACTGGCGATTCAGGCTGGTATTCCTGCTGGTGTACTCAATGTTGTGCACGGTGGTAAAGAGGTAGTGGATCGCCTATGTACCCATACTGATATTAAAGCCATTTCATTTGTTGGTTCCACTGCGGTCGGCACACATGTCTATAACCTTGCAGGGCAACATGGCAAACGTGTGCAGTCGATGATGGGTGCCAAAAATCACGTCGCCGTGATGCCAGATGCCAATAAGGAACAAACCCTGAATGCCTTGGTCGGTGCGGCTTTTGGTGCAGCAGGGCAACGCTGTATGGCGCTATCGGTGGCGGTCATGGTTGGTGACAGTAAGCACTGGATTGCAGAATTGGTTGAAAAAGCCAAGACTTTAAAAGTAAATGCAGGTCATGAACCAAATACTGATATCGGCCCAGTCATTTCAAAACGTGCTAAAGCGCGGGTGTTGGACTTAATTGATAGCGGTGTTGAGCAAGGTGCAGAACTGCTACTTGATGGTCGTGATGTTCAGGTGCAAGGCTATGAAGCCGGCAACTTTGTCGGCGCGACGATTTTTAGTGGTGTAAATACCGACATGCGCATTTATAAGGAAGAAATCTTTGGTCCTGTGCTGTCGATTATTTGTGTCGATACACTTGAAGAAGCAATTGCGCTAATCAATGCCAATCCATTTGGTAACGGTGTGGGATTATTCACGCAAAGTGGTGCGATTGCGCGTACTTTCCAAAATCTGATTGATATTGGTCAGGTCGGGATCAACATTCCAATTCCAGTGCCTGTACCATTCTTTAGCTTTACCGGTTCCCGTGGTTCAAAACTTGGTGATTTAGGACCTTATGGCAAACAGGCGGTACAGTTCTATACCCAAACCAAAACCATTACCAGTCGCTGGTTTGAAGACAGCCACGAAGTAGGCGGTGTAAATACCACCATCAGTTTACGTTAAGAAGGGGATCACGGATGAATATCGCCTTTATCGGTCTAGGTAACATGGGCGGCAGAATGGCCCAAAATCTGCTCAAAGCCGGACTCACCGTATATGGTTATGACCTTAGCGAAGTGGCGATTCAGCACTTTGCCGAGGCAGGTGGTGTGGTTTGCGACAGTCCGCAGGCAGCGGCGAAACAAGCTGACGTGGTGATTAGCATGTTACCTGCGGCAAAACATGTCAAAGAGGTGTATCTGGGCGAAGATGGTGTGTTGGAAGTGCTGAAAGCAGGCAGCTTATGCATTGATAGCAGTACCATTGACCCACAAACCATTAAAGACATTGCAGCGGTTGCCCAAAGTAAAAATATTCACATTTGCGATGCGCCTGTTTCAGGCGGCACCATTGGCGCACAAGCGGGTACGTTGACCTTTATGGTCGGTGCCAATGACCAGACCTTTGATGAAGTGAAGCCTGTACTCAATCACATGGGTAAGAATGTGGTGCATTGTGGCGATGTGGGCGCAGGTCAAATTGCCAAAATCTGTAATAACCTGATCCTTGGGATTTCCATGGCTGCGGTGGCCGAAGGGATGGCACTGGGTGCGAAACTTGGCATTGATCCGCAGGCATTGGCGGGCGTGATCAACACCTCAAGCGGTCGTTGCTGGAGTTCTGAAGTCTGTAACCCATGGCCGCATATTAATGAAAATGCACCTGCCTCTCGTGGCTATCAGGATGGCTTTGCCACGCAGTTGATGCTGAAAGATTTGGGTCTTGCAGTTGAAGCCGCAGGGCAGGTGAAGCAGCCTGTGGTCTTGGGTGGTATGGTGCAGCAGCTTTATCAGCAAATGTGCATGCGTGGTAATGCACACCTTGATTTTTCCAGCATTATTCAGCAATACCTGTCGCCAGAGGCATAAAAACTAAAGCCAAAGGATGGCTTTTATCAAAAAATTAAACCCTGTCATGAAGAACAATCAATCCAGACTGAGGGAACACAGATGTTGAATTATAAAGAGACGGTTCAGGCTTTCGATCTGGAAAGCACTGCAAAACAAATGCTATCCGGTTCAATGGATGCACTGAATGCCTGTTATGAATGTTGTGATCGCCATGCACAAGGCGACAAAATTGCCTTGTATTGGCAAGGCAAAGATGGTCGTAAGGCGCAATATACTTTTCGCCAGTTGCAGCAATGGTCGAGTCAATTTGCCAACTTTTTAAAGTCGCAAGGTGTGGAAGCAGGCGACCGTATTTCAGGTCTATTGCCGAGAACGCCTGAACTGCTGGTGACGATTTTCGCGGCTTGGCGTATTGGCGCTGTCTATCAGCCCTTATTTACCGCATTTGGACCCAAGGCAATCGAGCATCGTCTGCAATTGGCACAAAGTAAGCTGGTGGTGACCGATGTGGCGAACCGCAGCAAACTCGATGAGATTGAACACTGCCCCGCAATTGTCACGGTTGCTGATCCACAAGGCACATCGCTTAAGTCAGGTGACTTTAATTTTTGGGATGAAGTGAAACAACAATCTGGCCAATGTGAATTGGTCATGCGAAACATCCAAGATCCTTTTTTACTGATGTTTACTTCTGGCACTACAGGACCTGCCAAACCCTTGGAGGTGCCGCTAAAAGCCTTGCTGGCTTTTGGTCGTTATATGCAAGATGCCATTGGTTTGAGAGAAGAAGATTCGTTCTGGAATATTGCTGATCCAGGTTGGGCTTATGGCTTGTACTATGCCATTACAGGGCCATTGTTCTTGGGTCATGCCACCTTATTCTATGAAGGGGGCTTTAGTACCGATAGCCTGTGTCAGATCGTCAAGGATTATCAGATTACCAATCTGGCGGGAGCACCAACGGCATATCGCATGATGATGGCTGCTGACCCTACGCAAATGACGCCGTTAAAAGGCCAGTTCCGTGTGGTCAGCAGTGCTGGCGAACCGTTGAATCCTGAAGTTATTCGTTGGTTTAAGCAGGTTTTGGATGCCCCGATTTATGATCATTATGGACAGACTGAGGTAGGCATGGTGGTGTGTAATCATCATGGTTTAAGTCATGACATCCGTGCAGGTTCAGCTGGTTTTGCGAGTGCAGGTTATCGTGTTGCGGTGGTCAATGAACAAGGCGAGGAGCTTCCAGCAGATACTCCCGGAATTTTAGCCGTGGATATTCATCAATCACCGATGATGTGGTTTGGTGGCTATAAAGAAAGCCGTAAATCCCCTTTTGTCGGGCACTATTATTTGACAGGTGATACCGCCGAGTTACATGCCGATGGCAGCATGAGTTTTGTCGGGCGCAGTGATGATGTGATCACCACCTCGGGTTATCGGATTGGGCCTTTCGATGTGGAAAGTGCGTTGCTTGAGCACGATGCTGTGGTAGAGGCAGCCGTGGTGGGTGTGCCTGATCCAGACCGTACTGAAGTGGTGAAGGCTTTCGTGATTTTGGCTGAGGGTATTCAACCTTTGGAACAGTTGGCGGAAGAGTTGAGCCAATTTGTGAAAAAACGCTTATCTGCCCATGCTTATCCACGGCTGGTCGAGTTCGTGACTGAACTTCCAAAAACACCAAGTGGCAAAATTCAGCGCTTTTTATTGCGTAATCAGGAAATTGCGAAACAGCAAGCAAAAGCAGGGTAAGGAACACAAGATGCAATTGACCGAAGAACAAGTCTTAATCCGTGATATGGCGAAAAGTTTCGCCCAAGAACAGATTAAACCCAATGCCAGTGATTGGGATCGACATGGCACATTTCCAAAAGCGGCATTGGCACAAATGGGGCAGCTCGGTTTTATGGGCATGCTGATCCCAGAGCAATGGGGCGGTTCCGACACGGGTAATTTGGCCTATGTCTTGGCGCTTGAAGAAGTCGCAGCGGCAGATGGCGCGACCTCAACCATTATGAGTGTACATAACTCGGTGGGCTGTGTGCCGATTTTAAAATTTGGTACAGATGAACAGAAAGAGCGTTTTTTAAAACCGTTGGCACAGGGTGAAATGATCGGTGCTTTTGCCTTAACTGAACCGCATACAGGTTCAGATGCAGCAGCGATCAAGACCCGTGCAGTAAAAGATGGTGATGACTACATTCTGAATGGTGCCAAACAATTTATTACCTCGGGTGATAACGCAGGTGTGATTATTGTGTTTGCCGTGACTGATCCAAGCGCGGGTAAAAAGGGCATGAGCGCTTTCCTTGTGCCACGCGAGACAGCGGGTTATGAAGTGATTCGGGTTGAAGAAAAACTTGGCTTGCACGCTTCGGATACCTGCCAGATTGCCCTGACGGATGTTCGTCTGCATAAAAGTTTGATGCTGGGTAAAGAGGGTGAAGGTTTAAAAATTGCGCTTGCCAATCTGGAAGGTGGTCGTATTGGTATTGCAGCACAGGCGGTGGGTCTGGCACGTGCTGCACTGGAAGAAGCCACGCGCTATGCCAAAGAGCGGCTGACCTTTGGTAAACCCATCTTTGAGCATCAGGCGCTGGCTTTTCGTCTTGCCAGTATGGCAACCGAGATCGAAGCGGCTCGACAACTGGTTCACTATGCTGCACGTCTTAAAGAAGCAGGGCAGCCTTGTCTCAATGAAGCTTCCATGGCCAAGTTATTTGCCTCGGAAATGACAGAACGTGTTTGTTCAAACGCCTTACAGGTATTTGGGGGCTATGGTTATCTGAAAGATTTCCCGATTGAACGGATCTATCGTGATGCGCGTATTTGTCAGATTTATGAAGGTACTAGCGATATTCAGCGTTTAGTGATCGCACGTAGTCTATAAAAGCAAAGCAAGGAATTTATGATGCAGTGGAACAGTATTTTATTAGAAAAGCGTAATGGCGTAGGGTTGATTACTCTGAATCGCCCTCAAGCCTTAAATGCGCTGAATAGTGAATTAATTAGCGAAGTTAATCAGGCCTTAGATGCGTTAGAGAAAGATCGCGAGATTGGCTGTATGGTGTTGGCAGGCTCGGAAAAAGCTTTTGCTGCAGGTGCAGACATTAAGGAAATGGTTGATCTTCGTTTTCCTGATATTTACTTTGATGATTTTTTTCATCTTGCTGATCGGATTGCCCAACGTCGGAAACCATTGATTGCTGCTGTCAGTGGTTATGCGCTTGGTGGTGGTTGTGAATTGGCACTGATGTGTGACTTTATCTATTGTGCAGACAATGCCAAGTTTGGTTTGCCAGAAGTGACATTAGGTGTGATTCCAGGCATTGGTGGCACACAGCGTTTAACTCACGCAATTGGCAAAGCCAAAGCCATGGAAATGTGTCTCACTGCACGGCAAATGGGTGCAGTAGAGGCAGAACAAAGTGGTTTGGTAGCGCGTATTTTTGGCAAAGAAGAATTACTGGAACAGACCCTGCAAGCCGCAGAAAAAATTGCAGCGCGATCTTTAACTGCCAATATGATGCTAAAAGAAACCATCAATCGTGCCTTTGAAGTCAATCTTACAGAGGGGCTGCGTTTTGAACGCCGGATGTTCCATTCGATTTTTGCGACATCGGATCAAAAAGAAGGTATGCAGGCCTTTGTTGAAAAACGTCAGGCCAAATTTAATCATCGATAAGAGACCAATAAAATGAATATCGAAAATCAGTTAATGATTGAGCAAAAAGGTGCATTGGGTCTGATCAGCTTGGATCGAGTGAAGCATTTAAATGCACTGTCTCTTGATATGATTGAGGGCATTTGTAGTCAATTGGAACTGTGGCGTTATGATGCTGCCATTCAAGCGGTCTTGATCAAATCGAACAGCCCCAAAGCCTTCTGTGCAGGTGGAGATATTCGCTATCTCTATGACAGTTATAAAAATGATACCGCTGATTATAAAGGTTATTTTAGTGCCGAATATAAGATGCTGAACCTACTGCGCGAATATGAAAAGCCTGTCGTTGTGATGCTGGATGGCTATGTGCTGGGTGGTGGTTTTGGCTTGGCACAGGCCTGTCACATTGTGGTGAGTAGCGAAAAGTCCAGATTTGCCATGCCTGAAACTGCGATCGGCTTTTTCCCAGATGTCGGTGCGACTCATTTCCTGTCTCGACTCGATGATATCGGGGTTTATCTGGCAATCACTGGCGAGCAGATCAGCAGTAGTGATGCACTGTATTTAGATTTAATCGACTATCACGTACCCAGTGACAAGCTGCAAGCCCTACAAGACGCTTTGGCTAATGAACCTCACCTGAATAAACAGAATATTGAGCATATTGTCAGCTGTTTTATTACCCGTCCTGCTGAAAGTGAACTTCAGCAATTGACCGAAGGTATTCGTAAACATTTTGGTTTTCAGCATTTGGATGAAATTGAGCAGAGTCTTGAACATGAACAAGATGATCAGTTCAAAGCGTGGGCGGACAAGATGCTCGGCATTTTGCAGCAACGTTCGTTTATTGCCAAACAAACCAGCTTGAAACTCCAGCATTTAGGTCGTGGTCTTTCCTTGCCGCAATGTATGCAACTGGAGCGTGATCTGCAAGATATCTGGTTTGAACATGGTGACTTTATTGAAGGTGTCCGTGCCTTAATTGTTGATAAAGACAAACAACCGCAATGGCAACAACGGAATGTTGAACTCGAGCAAATTCTAGAAAAACTCAGTTAAATCAAAACATCTATCACCATGAATTAAAGGAGTATCACATCGTCAGAAATGCTGATGGTCAGGATTGATGATCAGCCAAAAATATAAAACAAGAAAATCCAAGAAAGGAACAGAATGATGCAAACAATACATGGAAACGGTTCATCTCCTAAAAAGTCATCCCATCGATTGGCAGGTATCTCCAGTATGGTGGGGACCACCATTGAGTGGTATGACTTTTTTATCTACGGTGCAGCAGCAGCTTTAATTTTCAATAAATTATTTTTTCCTAATTTAGATCCACTGACAGGTGTGCTTGCTGCATTTGCCACCTATGCGGTGGGATTTATTGGGCGACCACTCGGTGGACTGGTATTCGGACATTTTGGTGACAAGATTGGTCGAAAATCGATGTTGTTGCTGACTCTAATGTTGATGGGAGTTCCAACAGTCCTGATCGGTCTGTTGCCTACCTATGAATCGATTGGTTATTGGGCAGCAATTGGTTTGGTGATCCTGCGATTTATTCAAGGGATGGCAATGGGTGGTGAGTGGGGTGGTGCAGTGCTGATGGCGGTAGAACATGCACCAGAAGGCAAAAAAGGATTTTGGGGCAGTCTGCCTCAAGCCAGTACGGGCGGTGGTTTGATGCTGGCCTCTATCGCACTCGGACTGGTATCTTTATTGCCAGAACAGGCTTTATTTAGTTGGGGTTGGCGAATTCCTTTTCTAGCGAGCATTATTTTACTGGCGGTCGGTTGGTATATTCGAGTGAAAGTGCCAGAGTCGCCAGACTTTGAAAAAGTGAAACAACAAGCTGAAGAAGTTAAAGTTCCTGCCTTACAAGTATTTAAGCAACATCCAAAGCAATTGATTAGTATTATTGTGGCACGTGCGGCAGAGAATGCATGGTTTTATATTGCCTCAACTTTTACCTTGGCCTATACCACCACACAATTGGGTATTGCCAGACAAGAAATTCTATTTGCCACCATTTGCGGGGCAGCTGTGATTCTATTTATGACCCCATTATGTGGACATTTGTCCGATAAAGTCGGGCAGCGCAATATGTTTATGTTTGGCTTATGTGTGCTGGCACTGTATAGCTATCCTTTCTTTAGCATGCTCAATACCAAAGACCCTGTTTTGGTCTGGACTGCAATTGTGTTGGCGATTGGCGTGGTTTTCCCGATTATGTATGCGCCACAGGCTCAATTGTTTGCTCGCCAGTTTCCCGCAGAAATTCGCTATAGCGGTATCTCGATTTCGGTACAGTTGGCTGGGGTATTGGGTGGTGGTATCGCACCGTTGATCGCGACAAAATTACTCAGTGTTGGTGGAGGCAATCCATATTTGATTATGCTGTACATTGGTTCGATGGCTATAGTTGCGATTATTGCAACCACATTTATGCCACGAGATCAAAGACAACGATCGGATGAAGCTTATGCCAAGAAGCAGAGCATAAATTTGAAAACAAAGCTAACAGATTAGTTTTCAGTTCAAGCTATGTAATGCACAGTGAGAAAAGGTGTTTCTGGGCAATTGGAAACATCTTTTTTATTTTTAAAGATATAGTAGTGAATGTTAAGAAAGCGAAGTATGGGCGGACGCTTCCATAAATATTGAGTTGTTATGTTCCACGTGGAGCATTAATTTTGTTAATGAAGAGATCTAGTATTTGAAGAAGTGCACTAAATCATTTTGACGTATTTAGTGCACTTTAAGATCGAATAAACATGAACAAATTTATAAAATTATAATTGAATCCAAGTCGTTTTCAGTTGAGTGTATTTATCAATTGCATGCAAAGATAAATCACGTCCATAACCAGATTGTTTATACCCTCCGAATGGCGTGCTGACATCCAAAGCATCCACGGTATTAATAGATACTGTACCGACCAAAAGCTGTTGAGCAAGGATGATCGCCTTCTGAATGTCTTTTGTCCAAATTGAGGCGGCTAAGCCATAAATCGAGTGATTAGCCAGTTCTACGGCTTCTTCTTTTGTTTCAAACGTTGTAATTGCGACTACAGGGCCGAAAACCTCATCGTGAAAGATATTAAAATCAGGATTTACATCAGTCAAAATTGTAGGTGCGACATAGCTATCTACATCTAAATGTGCATCTAGATGTAACTCAATAGTATGGGATTGTGCACCTTGCATTTTGGCTTGAGCAATGGCTGCTCGTACATTCATGGCATGTTGACGATCAATCAAACATCCCATGTTGGTATTGGGATCCAAAGGGTCTCCAATTACGAGAGTCTTGGCTTTTTCTATAAATTTTTCTGTAAATTGTTGAGCAATACTTTTTTCTAATAAGATGCGTGAATTCGCAGAACAAACTTCACCTTGATTATAAAAAGCACCGAAAATCGCTTTATCAACTGCTTTGTCTAAATCAGCATCAGCAAAAATAATATTAGCACTTTTGCCACCTGTTTCAGGCCAGACGGGTTTCATATTGGATTCTGCTGAATACGCCAAAAACTTTTTTGCTGTTTCGGTTGAACCCGTAAATACTAAACAATCTACATCAGGGTGGCGTCCTAATGCTTGACCCGTAATATGTCCCAAGCCTGTAACAACTTGGAAAACACCATCTGGAATGCCTGCTTGTTTTGCGAGCTCTGCAAGTTTTAATGCGGTAAATGGCGATTGCTCTGCTGGTTTTAATACCACACAGTTCCCTGTAGCTAGAGCGGGTGCAAGCTTCCAACTGGCTAAATCAAGTGGAAAGTTCCAAGGTACAACAGCAGCAACTACACCAATAGGTTCACGGTTGACCATTGCCAGTTGATCTTTACTTGTAGGGGCAATTTCATCGTAAATTTTATCAATACTCTCTGCATACCATTCAAAACAGAATGCAGCACCAGGAATATCAACATGGAGTGAATCTTGAATCGGTTTACCAACATTTAATGTTTCAAGTAAAGCGAGTTCTTCCGCATTTTCACGAATAAGGTCAGCAAGTTTTTTTAGCTTTTCTTTACGTTCGCGGGGCGATAAACAAGACCATACACCGCTTTTAAACGCATTTCTGGCACATTGAACAACCTGATCAACTTCATCCATATCACATGCAGACATATCAACTAAATGTTCAGCTGTAGCAGGGTTTGATACGCCATAGCTCTGCTTGCTTTTCACATATCCTCCAGCCATAAAATAAGCAGAGGGAAGTTTTATCTGACTAAATTGATTTAACCAATCCTGTTTTAATTTCATTGAATTTCCCTAGAATTCTAGCTACATAGAATATTTAACCGTATTATTTTTAGCTCATTTTGTGAATTCGCTTTATATAAGCCTTGGGTTAAGAAAAAACAAATTAGATATTTAACGTCGGTTTTAGAGCCTAACGCATTATTTAATGAGAAAAATTTCAAATACTAACAACGAATCGCATTGAGTAAGCGGTCAAAGAAATCATCGCATTCCTGCATTTGCGAGATCTCTATATATTCATCTGGTTTATGTGCAACTTGAATAGAGCCGGGGCCACACACTAACACTGCGGAATTCAATTGTTGATGAAACAGCCCGCCTTCAGTGCCAAATGAAATTTTCTGAAGCTCTGCTGCCGGATCAAGTAGGGTTTGTAAGAATTTAACGGCTTGAATTGTTGTTGACGTATTCAATCCTGGATATTGATTGATCTCCTGAAAGCTCACAAATTTTGCATGGGGGCTTTGCTCAATATAGTTAAAAATTTTCTCTTGAACCGAGTTTGTATTTTGTTCAGCGATATTACGAATTTCATAATCTAAAATACATTCGTTCGGGACAATGTTTAAAGCTTTCCCTCCCTGAATTTTTCCAATATGTACCGTGGTAAAAGGGACATCGTAAGCAGGATCTGAAATGGTATCTTCGGCAAGCTGTTTTTGAGTAGACGTAATTGCATCAATAACGCTTTGTGCACAGTGAATTGCATTTACATATAAGGGTGCTAAGGCGGAGTGGCCTTCTTGCCCCTGACAAATTGCTTTGAATACAGCTTTACCTTTATGGCCTGTCGCAATATTCATACTGGTGGGTTCGCCAATAATACATAGCTCTGGTTGAACAATTAATTCAGAGAGTTGACTGAGAATCCCTCGAACTCCAATACAGCCAATCTCTTCATCATATGAAAGGCACAAATGTAGCGGTTTAATCAATGGTTGGGTCTGTGCTGCTTTAAGCATGGCATGCATCGCACAGGCGATAAAACCTTTCATATCCGCCGTGCCGCGTCCATAAATTTTATTATCTTTGATGAATACTTGAAATGGCTCAGTACTCCACGCTTGCCCTGCAACGGGTACCACATCTGTATGCCCAGATAATAAGATACCTGCTTGGTCTTTAGGACCTATACTTGCCAATAAGTTGGCTTTGGTCTGCTCTGTATTAAAGTTTAAAGTAATTCGAATTCCTTCGGGTTCAAGTAAATTTTTTACAAACTGGATTAACTCCAAATTACTTTTATAGGAAGTTGTATCAAAAGCAACAAGTTGCTTGAGTAAGTCAATACTCGACAGATTAGACATCTGAAGAATCCTTGTGAGTTTGGGTTTTAATATGTGGATCATAGAAATGAGCAGAACTCATACCGGGAATAAAGTGATCCGAGATAAAGCTTTTACAACGACTAATAAAAGCCTGTACGACAATATTTTTTGGTACATTTTTGGGTGTCGCAATACCGATATGCATAGGTCGATGCTCATCGGCAATACGAATACGGATTAGGCGTTTACCATCTAGGCTGTAATTGTTTTTAGGGCGGACATTTAAAATTGTGTAGCCAATATTATTGGCAACCATTGAGCGTACAACATCAATATTCTTTGAAGATCGTACAACGTTTGGATTTAGGTTTTGGGTGCGGAATAGCGATAAGAAGTATTCATTACTATGGGGCATATCTAAAAGAATCATTGGGTATTGTGATAACTCTTCTAGTGTTACAGCTGGCAATGTTGCTAAAGGATGTTCCTCACTTACCAGTGCATGCGGTGGCAGTTTAGTTAAAGACTCAAAATGAATAAGATGTTCATCAATATTAAGATCGTAAGTTAAAGCGACATCAAGATCATTCCGTATAAGGGAACTTAGAAGAGCTTGTTGATCATCTTCATAGAGATCTAACGAAACCTGTTTATATAAATTGGAAAATCCATGGATGATATCTGCGTAGACCATTGGTGCAAAAGCGGGAAAGCATCCTAGTTTTAATGGTCCACGTATTGAGCCTGAAAATTCTGCAGCGAGAGAATATAAGCCTGAAGCTTGGTTCAGAATGTGTTTACATTCCAACATGACATTCTTACCTACAGGGGTTGGAATTAAGCCTTTAGCATGTTGGCGAATAAATAATTGGGTTTGTAATTCTGATTCAATATGTGCGATTGCAGCAGAGATTGACGGAGAAGATACATGTATCTTCTCCGAAGCAATAATAATGCTGCCACATTCAGCAGTTGCAACAAAGTATTCCATTTGTCTTAAAGAAATTCGATTTAACACTTTGGATACACCTCCATTGTATACCCCAAAAAGGTTTATTCATTTCCTGGAACACCATAGCTTGGAGCACTTGTTGGATCCAAAGCTCTTAAAACATAATCATCAACTTGAGGTTCATATATTTGCCATAGTGCTATCAGTTCAGAAATGGGTTGATCTGACCAGTCCACTCGCAAATCGATAATTGGCCACTCCAGCTTGTCAACAACTAAGAGACCAGCAGAATGTACATCTCCTGCTTCACCACCTGCCTGTTCCCCAGCTTGTAGGGCATACAGCAGGCGTTCAGCTAAAGAGCCTTTGCTTTGCTCGAACTGTTCTAGCATAGCGCGTGTAACATGATCATTATCAAGTAAATTACCTGCACAAACCACATGTGTCCCAATGTGTTGAGCATATATGCCTAATGTATTTTTCCCGCTAAATGCAAAGGGTGTATTCACCGTATCAAGTAAACTTAATTGGCGGTATTCAATAAAATCAGTATTTTTAGTTAATTCAGTGATCGCATTTTCGGGTGAAATATTATATTTGGCCATTTCAAGTAAAATGCTGGCCAATTGGGGGTCCGTGATATTTTGACTGGCTGCGACACCGACACCAGCCTTGGCTCGTATACATCTCGATGCGACAGCAGGAGAGGATGAACTGATCGCTGCACCGAATTGTCCTGTTTCACTACATCTAGCAATGATTGAAAATGTCATGTTGCTCTCGTTTTTTAGTCTGGGATAACCGCTGTTGCATCAACTTCTACAAGCCATTCGGGACGTGCCAAAGCTGAAACAACGATACCTGTTGAGACTGGATAAACACCTTTGAGCCATTTTCCGACTACGCGATACACATCTTCACGATAACGCGGATCAATGATGTATATGGTAATTTTACAAATATCAGCCAATTCTCCACCTGCTTCCTTGAGCAGCATGTCAATGTTATACATTGCCTGTTCGGTTTGACCGATGACATCAGCAAGAGCAACACTTTCAGAGGTATCGAGGTTTTGTCCGATTTGTCCGCGAAGAAAAACAGTTCGACCACGTGCAACGACAGCTTGGCAAAGATCGTTATCTAAGTTCTGCTCTGGGTAGGTTTTTTTTGTGTTGAATGTACGAATACGAGTATGTTTCACGGCATAATCCTAGGTGAATAATTATGTTTATCTAGTATGCGCAGTTCGTGTGTAGTCACAATTTTTGTTTTCCTTTCTATTAATTTACTTTTTCCGTATTAATCAAAAAATCAAAATTTATTTTTTAAATAGAGTAAATAATTCTATTTATTTCAATTATTTATTCCGTGGCTTCAGGTTTTTTGATTCATTTGTTTTGAATATCCTATTTTCCCTTTGCTTTTTGCCTACCTATATTTTCCTTAAAAGCGTTGTGTGTCGTTTTGATATTTCATTTCCTAAAACAGGAATATCAAGGAAACCCAAACAACATGAAATCGATAGTTGAAAGTGAACCTATTTAAACGTTCACAAAAGTTGTTTTGAACAACTTAAACCATTCGACAAGGAAAAATGATGAGCTTAGATAATTTAGAAATAGATACGGTGGTTGTCGGCGCAGGTCAGGCGGGAGTTGCGATGAGTGAGCACCTGACCGAACTTAAAATTCCACATGTAGTGCTAGAAAAAAATCGTATTGCGGAAGCATGGCGTACGCGTCGCTGGGATTCATTGGTGGCGAATGGACCTTGTTGGCATGATCGATTTCCGAATATGGAATTTGATGCAGATCCAGATACTTTTGTGCATCACGATCAAGTCGCTGAATATTTTGAAAAATATGCCAAGCGATTTAATGCTCCAATTCATACCAATGTTGAAGTTAAAAAAGTCCAATTAAATAAGCAAGGTGCTGGTTTTATTGTTGAAACGTCTGCAGGTACTTTGCAGGCACAACGTGTTGTTGTCGCTACTGGACCTTTCCAAAAAGCCATTATTCCCCCGATTGCACCTAAGAATGATGGTTTATACCAAATCCATTCAGATCAATATAAAAATCCAAAACAGATGCCTGAAGGTGCTGTTTTAGTTATTGGTTCAGGTTCCTCTGGCGTACAAATCGCTGATGAGTTAAATCGCGCGGGTAAAAAAGTGTATTTATCGGTCGGCGCACATGAACGCCCACCACGAGTTTATCGCCAACGTGACAACGTTTGGTGGTTAGGTGTGTTGGGAGGTTGGGATAGCAGTAAGGCAGATACGGGGCCTTTGAAGGGATTGGCTGTCAGTGGTGCACATGGTGGACACTCCATTGATTTTAGACGTTTGGCGTTAGAGGGCATCACGCTGTTGGGGATGACCAAGCAATTCGAAGGTGAAAAAGTTAGCTTCCAAAATGATTTGCAAAAGACCTTACAAGATAGTGATCAGGCTTATTTTGAGTTTTTGGATGCTGCGGATGCCTATGTGCAACGTATGGGGATTGATTTACCTGAAGAGCCCGAAGCCCGGATTGTTTTAAATGATGTGGAATGCATTCAGCGACCAATTTTGGAACTTGATTTAGCTCAACAGGAAATTACTTCAATCATCTGGGCATCAGGCTTTGGTTTTGATTATAGCTGGCTAGAAGTGAATGCCTTTGATCTTGACGGTAAACCACAGCATAAGCTTGGCGTATCCACTGAACCTGGGATTTATTTTATTGGTCTGCCTTATTTATATGGCCGTGGTTCAAGCTTTATTTGGGGCGTCTGGCATGATGCAAAACGGATTGCAGGACATATTGATATTCAACGTAATTATTTAGATTATCGAGATAAAAATCAAAGAAGTGCAATCAATAAACAAGAAAAAACTGCATGAATAAGCACTAAATTAAAACGTTCAATCTCCACACGAGGAGGGGCACATGACGGTAAAAAATAATAAGCAGGGAAGCAGCTCAATTCATCAGGTCAAAGTGGTGAGTAAGAAACAATTAAGCTTGTTTAATTTAATCGCTATTGCGGTTGGCTTAGTGCTATCACAAGGTGTGATGGTGGTTATTCTGCAAGGATTTGGACTCAGTGGCATCAGTTTTTTTATTCCACTCATCATTGGGTTTCTTTTAGCACTCACCTATGCTGCATCTTTTGCGGAGTTGGCGTTGTTAATCCCTAAAAATGGCAGCATTAGTGATTATAGTCTGGTTGCAACAGGGCACTTACCTGCAATGCTTTCGGTCTTCTGCGGCTATATCGTAGTTGCGATGTTCGCTGTTTCAGCCGAGCTCATTTTAATAGATGGTGTTGTACAAAAAATATTTCAGGTTGAGGTTCCATATTTTGGAATTGGCTTTCTTATCTTATTTATGTCAGTCGGCCTAAATCTACTCAAAATCGACATTTTCTCAAAAGTGCAGAATACCTTGGCCTTTGTCATGGTGCTTTTGTTGCTTTTGCTGGGGGTCTGTGCCATTAGCGGTTGGTTCTATCCGCATACGCAAGTGGTTGATTATAAATTTAATGTTGATGGCAATACGATGGCGTTGGTTGCGTTGGCGTTCTGGGGATTTGTGGGGGCAGAGTTTGTTGTTCCGATGATCGAGGAGTCCAAAAACGCGAGTACGAATATCCCAAAATCAATGTATATCGGCTTAACAATAATTTTTATAACCATTTCTTTATATGGACTTGGGGCGCTTTATTTTCTGCCCAAAGAACAGTTGGTTAATTCTCTAACTCCCCACATTGAATATGCAACCGCTGTATTTGGACAGACAGGCTTATTATTTATCGCTGTGGGTGCTGTATTTGCAACTCTAAGTACTTTAAATACGACGCTGGCTGCCTTACCACGTATGTTGCAGGGCATGGCCGTAAATAAACAGGTTTTATCTGTTTTTGCGCACACGAATAAGAAAAATAATGTGCCGTGGGTGGGTGTGTTGTTTATTGCCTTCATCATTATGATACCGATGCTGTTCTCACACAGTGAAACAGAAGTGATCAAAGTCCTTCTCGTAGCAGCTTGTATCTCTTGGTTAATTGCCTATGTGATTGCACATACGAATGTGATTGTTTTACGGAAACGTTACCCGCAGATGGTTCGTCCCTATAAGGCACCTTTTTATCCATTCCTTCAGATTATTGGGATTATTGGGATGATCCTGACGATTTTCTATGCCGTTCCTGCACCAGATTTGAGAGTCAAAGTATTTACTTGGGTCGGTATTGTTATTGGTTTGACGACGATCATCAGCATTTTTTGGATCAAATTGGTCATGAAGAAACAGCTTTTTAAACCTGAATCAATCGAAAGCTTAATGAAATGAAACTAGAATTTTAACAAGGAGTAAGAACATGAATCAGTTATCAACAACACAAATCACTGAAATTTGGCAAAAAGATAAAGACCACCATATTCATCCATGGACTGACTTTTCTACATTTAAAGATGAAGGCGCCATGATCCTTGCACAAAGCGAAGGATGCTATGTTTTTGACGCTGAAGGCAATAAATATCTCGATGGTATTGGTGGTTTGTGGTGCGTCAATGTGGGGTATGGGCGCCAAGAAATAGCAGATGCTATTTCAGAACAAGTGATGCAAATTCCCTATTATTCTGCATTTGGACATCACACTTCTATTCCTGCCGCAAAATTATCAGCAAAAATAGCAGAACTGGCACCAGGAAATCTTAATCATGTGCTATTTGGCTGTGGTGGTTCAGTTGCAAACGATACCGCCGTGCGAGTCATTCACTTTTATTTTAATCAACTGGGTAAACTAACGAAGAAAAAGTTAATTTCTCGAAAAGATGGTTATCACGGCAGTACATACATCAGTATGTCATTAACTGGGGTCGAGTTTGACCATATCGGTTTTGATATCGAGCGTGAATTGGTCCATCACATTTCATGTCCTAATCCATATCGTCGGGCAGAAGGTCAAAGCTTGGAGGAGTTCTGTGATGAAAAGGTACAGGAGTTGGAAAACAAAATTCTGGAATTAGGCCCAGACAATGTCGCGGCTTTTTTTGCTGAACCGATCATGGGGGCAGGTGGAGTCATCGTGCCACCAGCGGGCTATCATAAGAAAACTTTAGAAGTTTGTCGTAAATATGGTGTGCTGTATGTATCAGATGAAGTCGTTACTGCCTTTGGTCGTTTAGGACACTTTTTCGCTTCGGAGTCTGAATTCGGGATTGTTCCAGATATTATTACCTGTGCCAAAGGTTTATCTTCTGGCTACTTGCCTTTGGGCGCAACCGTTATTTCTGATGATATTTATGACGTCATTAGTAAGCCTCAGGCAGATGGTGCGCTATTTACGCATGGTTTTACCTACTCTGGTCATCCTGTTTCTTGTGCCGCAGCCTTAAAAAATATTGAAATTATCGAACGCGAAAATTTACTTCAACATGTGAATGATGTCGGTCAATATTTTGAAGACCAGCTAAAAACCTTGGTGGACTTGGACATTGTGGGTGAGGTGCGTGGTAAGAAATTTATGATGTGTATTGAAAACTTGGCCAATAAGAGAACCAAAGAACTTTTCCCGAGCTCAGTCAATGTCGGATCTCGTATTGCAGATTATTGCCAAAAAGACGGTCTCATTATTCGCCCTGTGGGTCATATGAATATTATGTCTCCACCCTTAATCCTGAATAAAGCGCATGTAGACTTTATAGTCAGAACATTGCGTAAAGCAATTTTAAGCACAATCGCTGATCTTAAAGGCGAAGGTTATTTAGCTGCTTAGATTTTGAAAAGTAAGATTCAAAGCAGAAGTATTTGAATCTTACTTTTCATTTCAAATTAAGTTCTTATCTTGATCACGACGATTGTTTCGAATTTTCTATATCTCTGAATAGTTAACGCTAACCGCAATTGAACGACTTGCTTTTTTAATAGAGGCAGAGGAAGTCACATTCTAAATTTTTAAAAAAGGAATTTTACATGCTGAGATTTCATCAAGGCTTGATGGCAATGCTGCTGTTTTCTAGTTCTGTTTATGCAGAAGATAGTAATAAAAAAATGAATATTTCTGGTTCATTAACATTCGTTTCTGATTATGTTCTGCGTGGTGCGACCAATTATCCTGAGAAATCAGATGCGACTTTACAGGGTGTCTTAACACTGAGTTATGACAATATCTATGTGAGTTATTTTGGCTCTAAGTTGGGTTATTCTTTTTCTGAGTTGCAGCATAAAAATAAAATTTTAAACGATCCTCAATTAACTGATAGTGAGAAAACAGCAGGTATAGATGCATTAACCAAGCCATCATCGGATTACTATGAGCATGATCTTATTTTAGGCTATAAAACTAGCTTAGATAAATGGGACTTAGATTTTAATATGGCGACCTATCTATATCCTGGTGGGGAAAATACAACCAGTGTCGAGATGGGTATCTTTTTGAATCGGTTGTTAAGTGACAGTATTGGGAATAGCATAAATTTTACCCTTCAAACTTATTTAAATGATGTTGTTTATGCAAATCAATTGGATACCTACTTAACCTTGAGCTATCTGCATCCTTTGCCCAATAATTTTAGTCTCGGTCTTTCTAGCGCATTTTCATATTTTAGTGATAATGGGAAATATGAAGGTGGTTTATTTCTGAATACGACTGAAGATTTTGCATGGAGATTTAGTGCTATTGAGTTATCTCGACCAATTTTAAAAGAGCAGAGTGCTTTGGTATCAATGAAGTATATGTTTGGTGGTGAAAATCGCTCTGGAGAAGCGCAGAAGAATATGCCTGTTTTTAGTGTAAGTTATAATTTTTAAAGTGTATTGGCCTTTGTTTAAAAAGCTTGCTGATGATACAAATATTGAAGCAGAAAAAAGCCCTAATCTTTCGACTAGGGCTTTTTTGAATCTGGAGCGGGAAAGGAGACTCGAACTCCCGACCCCAACCTTGGCAAGGTTATGCTCTACCAACTGAGCTATTCCCGCTAATTGAGCAGTTTTTACTAAAACTTACACTAAAAAATTTGAGCGGGAAAGGAGACTCGAACTCCCGACCCCAACCTTGGCAAGGTTATGCTCTACCAACTGAGCTATTCCCGCATGCCGTGTATAATACATTATGCAAAAATAGGGTCAATAATTTTATGCAAAGAAATTGATTATTTGCATAAAATTAAAGCACTTTCAGGCTAAAACAGCATGGGAAAGCAAATTTTTGTACAAAAGTTTCTCTCAGATTCCGCTCATGTATACTAATGAGCTATCTCAATCTGACCTTACAGAGTGACTGATGAACTTAGAACAACAGTTGATTGAACGTTTAAACACGCTAGCACCTACCCATCTTGAAGTGATCAATGAGTCGGCAGGGCATGGTGGATATTTCCCAGGTAAAGAATCACATTTTAAAGTCATCGTGGTAAGTGATGAATTTCAAGGACTGCGTTTAGTACAACGTCATCAAAAAATTTATGCCGTTGCGGCGGAGCTGATGAGTCCTGGTCGCATCCATGCGCTTGCGATTCATGCCTATGTACCGAGTGAATGGCAAGGTGAAGCACCTGCGAGCCCTGAATGTGCACATGCGCCAAAAAGCTAAGGATCAATGATGGACTTACATTTACTCACTAAAATTGTGCATATGTCGGCAGTGAGCCTACTGATCATTGCTTTTGTATTACGTGGTTCAACGTTATTCGTGGGTGTACACGATCAGCAACCGAATCCCAAAGCACGTAAAGGCCTCGTTGGTTTACAACATCTATCTTTGACCTTAATTATTGTGACAGGTGTTGTTTTACTTAGCATGAACAACTTTGATGTGCAGCCTTGGTTTTATGCCAAAGTGATTCTGTTCTTTGTGTTGTGGTCTTCTTTGATCAAAACCTATAAAAAGGACAGCAGCATTTTATTGGAACAACGCCGTGCAGGGTTACTCATCGGTACAGTGGCTATGGTGGGGATTCTCGGCTTAGTGATGATTAAGCCAGTTTTTGCCTGATTGTTTGACACATTGTTTGAGTATTTGTTTTGGCACTAGGTTAAACTGCGTGCAGTTTACAAAAATATTATAGAGGGAAATCATGTTAACGCGTGTGGTGTTTAACCAAAAAGGTGGTGTGGGGAAATCAAGTATTACTGTCAATCTCGCTGCGATTAGCGCGAAACAGGGATTCAGAACCTTGGTGATTGATCTTGATCCACAAGCGAATTCAAGCCAATACCTTTTGGGTGAAGATGCGACCTATTCTGCTGACAAGGCAGCATTAGAGCCAAACATAGAAAATTTCTTTGATGATATTTTAGGGACTACGCAGCAAAAGGGTCTGATCGGAAATGCCATTGGTTCAATCCTGAAAGCACCACGTGGCAAAGGGTTGGACAGTTATGTGCACCGTTCTTCTTTTGACAATCTTGATGTGATTCCTGCAAGCCCAAGCCTCGGTGCATTGGAGCATGCACTGGAAAGTAAGCACAAAATTTATAAATTACGTGATTCGATTCAATCTCTCAGTGCACGTTATGACCGTATTTTTATTGATACGCCACCAGCGTTTAACTTCTTTACTTTATCTGCATTAATTTCAGCAGATCGGGTACTGATTCCATTCGATTGTGATGTCTTTTCAAAACGTGCGTTACAAACTTTGATTGAAAATGTGCTCGAAACCCAAGATGATCATAATGATCGCTTGGAGATTGAGGGAATTGTGGTCAATCAGTTCCAATCTCAAGCAAAATTACCTCGTGAAGTGGTTCAACAGTTAAAAGATGAAGGCCTGCCTGTGCTCGATAGCATGTTGCCGCCATCGATCTTGATGAAAGAATCACATCAAAAGAATTTACCCTTGATTCATTTGGCATCTGACCACAAATTGACCGTCGCTTATGTGACCCTGTTCAATGAGATTGAATCAAAGAAATAAGAGAATCTTATGAAACGCTTATATTGGATGCCTGTTTTGGCAGCGAGCATGTTATTGGGTGCATGTGCATCAACGGTTAAGCCTACCTATGTGTCGCCTACACAATATCAAGCACTCGGCTGCCAGCAGTTGCAAGCAGAGTACAACCGTATTCAGCAATACGTCGAAAATGGTGTACAGACGCCAAAACGTACTGGTGTCGGGGTTGGACTTGGACTTGGTGGCGGCTGGGGTAGAGGCGGTTGGGGCTTTGGTCCATCCATCTCGGTCAATATGGGACAGTCGATGAATACCAAAAATACTGAACTTGCCAATGTACTCGGACAACAAGACGCTATTGTACAAGCAGCAAAATTCAAAGGTTGCCCAATTATTGTGAAGCAACGTCCAAAATCATAAATCTTGAAAACTGATCGTCATGGTTCGCGATGGCGGTCAGCAACTAAATTATAGCAAAATGTTTCAAAATATAATGATAAAAATCATAGGTTTGAAATAAATTACTCCGCAACTTATTGATTTATCTCGCTCACCCACACTGCTAAAATTTGTGTTTTTGCCCTAAATTCGTTTAAGGTGGCGCCCATGTATAGTCGTTCGGTATGTGTATGATTGAGAGTTGGTTTTTTGTTTTGGCAATGTTGGCAGTATTACTAATCCCTGGTCCGACCAATGCTTTGCTTGCCAGTGCAACACATCAACACGGTGTCGCTAAAACCATGACATTTATCCCGATTGAATGGTTGGGATACCTCTATGGTGTGAGTTTATGGGCATTATTCATTCATTTGTTTGACCCGATTTGGCCTGCAATTGGCGCGATTCTACATACGCTGAGCTTGCTCTATGTACTTTGGATGGCTTTTCATCTTTGGAAAGGCTCACATCTACAAAAACTCGATCAACATCACCAGCATATTCGTAAAAGACAATTATTTATCTCGACTTTAAAAAACCCTAAGACGGTATTATTGGCTTCAGGAATTTTCCCGAGTGAAACATGGAATTCGATTGAGCAGGCTGCATTGGTTTTTGCGGTGTTTAGCTTAATCCTGATCCCTGTGAGTATCTTTTGGATGCTGTTTGGACGTGCGTTATTGGCGGGAAGTTTGGTTGGAATCAAAGCCGACCATTTATATAAAGGATCGGCAATGTTATTGCTGATTTGTATGTTGCCAATGATCTTTCGGTTGTTTTAAAAACAGAAACTATTGTGCTTTACGATGACTCATTTTTTGGCGAATAAAGCCAATCACACCCGGTAAGACACTGATAATAATGATACCGAAAATTAAATGAGTGAAGTTATCTTTCACGATTGGCATATTGCCGAATAAATAACCCAGTGTAATGAACGATGCAATCCAGCAAAATGCACCCACCACGTTATAAGTGAGGAAGAATTTATAATTCATGCTCCCTGCACCTGCAACGAATGGGGCAAACGTACGGGCAAAAGGAACGAAGCGGGCAAAAATGATGGTCTTACCGCCATGACGTTCAAAGAACTGCTGGGTTTTAATCAAATGCTGTTTATTGATAAAACGAGAATTGGTTTCAAAAACACGTGGACCAATATAACGACCAATATGGTAGTTCAAGGTGTCACCGAGTACTGCTGCAATAAACAACAAGACACCCAATACCCATGGATCCATTGCACCTGTTGAAGCTGCCAATGCACCTGCAGCAAATAACAAGCTATCGCCTGGTAAAAATGGCATCACCACTAAACCAGTTTCAACAAAAATGATTAAGAATAAAATGGCATAGATCCATACGCCATAATTGGTAATAAACTCTAAAAGGTGTTCGTCAACGTGCAGAATAAAATCAATGAGTTCCATGAAGATGTTAACACTATAAATGTGAGCTAAATCCTAGCAGTGCATCTGTAGAATGTCAGTATAAAAAGCAAATTAATTGGTAACTCTCAGAGATGGGAAATTAAAAACAAAGGGTTAGGGCGAAACGAGTTTTATTGTTTCAAATAAGGAACGATGTGTTAACTAAACTAGTGTTTATTGCAAAATTAAATATACATAAACTTGTTAACAAGTTAAAAAACAAACAGTGTGGAATCAACCATGTTTAATCCGAATGTTGTTGTAAAAAATATCGTAACCCAATCTGGCATCGCAAATGGTGTCATTTTAGTTGCGCGTTTATTAATGGCTTATATCTTTCTTGTTGCTGGTTGGGGCAAGATCGTAGGTTATGCGGGTACCGCAGGCTATATGGAATCAATGGGTGTTCCTGGTGCGCTATTGCCATTGGTGATTCTGATGGAATTTGGTGGTGGTTTAGCGCTATTGTTTGGTTTCCAAACACGTTTTGCTTCTTTGGGTTTAGGGCTTTTCAGTATTATTACAGCCTTTATCTTCCATGCTGGTGCAGAAGATGCCATTAACTTTATGAAGAACTTTGCCATGGCAGGTGGTTTCTTCGCCTTGATGCTCTATGGTGCAGGCCGTTTTAGTCTTGATCATTTGATTGAAAAATAATCATTGCAACCAAGAACCCCGCTTTAATCGGCGGGGTTAAGCGCATGTATCTATTACATAAATTACGCTTGATTACAAACTTAAGCCGACATCATCGGCTATTTCTGTTTAGATTATCAGGTGTTAGAACAAAATAGGACATGAAATGAAAAGAACGATTGCAACTTTTGGGATGGTGGTTTTAACGGGATTGTCTACTGTGACATGGGCAGGTAAAGATGACCATGTGATTGTGCAAGAGGCCGCAAAGAATGTGGTGACAGTGAGTCAGGTTGCCAAACTGAAAGATGAAACTGGCGTGACGCTGACAGGTCAAATCACCAAGCATTTGCAAAGTGATCATTATGAGTTTAAAGACCAGAGTGGCACCATTGGTGTTGAAATTGATGATGATATTTGGCGCCAAGCAGGAATTAAAGTGGGCGATCACGTGCGTTTAGTTGGTGAAGTCGATACGCATCGTTATAAACCGACGGATATTGAAGTGATTAAAATCGAAAAGCATGCGCATAAATAATGCCATTAAAAAAGGAAGCCGAGGCTTCCTTTTTTTATCGTTGAAATGATCAAAGCATAAAATGAATTTGCATTTCCCCGACTAGAAAACCGAGCACAGCACCGACAATAATCAATGACCACTCATCTTCTTTAAAGGCTGGGCGTAGCATGCCTTCAAACTCTTCAGGGCTCAGTTTCTGCATGCGTTCAACTAATGTATTGCGTACATTCATCGCATCTTCAGCATAAGATTCAACATAACGCATGGTATCTGGAAGTTGTTTTAAAATGCGTTCTGCCACTTCTGTCTTCAGATTTTGATATTTTTCACCACCAATGGCATAGACCACCAACGGGCGGACAATACCCGCTTGTAAATCAATTTCTTGCTTGACTTGGCGACTCACTAACTCGATGACTTTATCGGAATGTGTGCCTGAGAAAAGCTCTTCCATCATGTTACGTGAGGTGAGTAGTTGCTTGGAGATGAGCGCTGCATAATCAGCCGCGACTTCATTTTGGCGTTTAATGAATAAACCTTGCCAGGTATAACCCATGATCTTTTTTGGGTATAACGGTCGGAACATCATCTGCAAGGCCATCCAGTCGCTAAAGAAGCCGACAAAGCCGCCAAACATCGGTAGCATCCATGGATATTTGCCTTGGGTCACGATCCAGCACAACATTTGCACCACACCAATCGCGAAGCCAAAAACAAAGCCGACATTACTAAAGAATTTGAATTCCTGTTTGCCGACTTTCTTAAAAATTTCGTTGAGGAGGCGTTTGTCCTTCAGTAGATTGTTGACCACCATATGTTTGATATCGAAGTACTTGGTCACATCCTTTTGTACTTCACTCATGATGTGTTCAACGATTTCAGGCGCTTTGGCCTGAACCCGCTTAATTAGCTTTTGTCTTGCAAACTCGGGCATACCTTCCCATAAGCCTGGCTGATATTGCTGCGCGACTTCTCGGGTAATGTCTTCAGCTGCCGCCAACAAAGGTTTTTCAATTTCTTGGGCAATACGCTTGGGGTCGAGTCGGGCAAAAATTTCTTCAGGTTTGATGAGCTTGGAAGTCATCAATTCCACCGCAGTGGTGGCCATTTTCTCTGCTTTGCGAGGAACAATCCCTTGCCATCCGAGTGGAAGACCAAATAATCGCAATCCTTTAAATTCAAGTGGTGAAAACATCATTTGAATTGCAATGACTTTGGTTACATAACCAATAAAGCCACTGATAAATGGGATTGAGATGTATAACCAGAAATTCTGTTGAAAATCCGCAATCATTTCTTGAAACATTATTTTATTGGTCCTTCAAGTCCTAATTGTTGCTCGTGGTCGGGCAAGCGCTAGATGATAGTTAAATATTTTAAGATATTGGTGATGTACCCATACCTTTAGGTTTTTTAGTTACCTTTTTATTTTTCCTTTGATCAAGGACATCGCAATCGCATAAAAAGGGAACGATGCTGTCGATTGAATACCTTTCCATGGTAATGCTCATTTCGACTCATTATCTTAGCACCAATTTTTGTTTTGTGTTGAGCAGAATAGGCAACAATTGTTGATTTAACTCTCCTTATTCGCAGCTTGATTGTGAAATTTTAGTTTAAATATCAGCGCTTATTCGCCAGCCCAACTAAAAAATCAGATAGATGATGAATTGCGGTGCGTCAAAGCGTGAAAAATGTTAGAATGTGGCGCTTAATTCATTTGCCTTTAAGATGAACCATGACGACCAATACTCAAATTACTGAAGATCGTATCCTTATTCTGGATTTCGGCTCTCAATATAGCCAGCTCATTGCACGTCGTGTGCGTGAAGCGGGTGTCTATTCTGAAATGTATGCATTCGATATGTCTGAAGCAGACATTCGTGCGTTTAATCCGAACGGGATTATTTTATCAGGTGGCCCTGAGAGCGTACATGAAGAAGGAAGCCCACGCGCGCCACAAGTTGTATTTGAATTGGGCGTACCAGTGTTGGGTATCTGTTATGGTTTGCAAACCATGTCTGAGCAACTTGGCGGTAAAGTAGAGCCAGGCACAGTACATGAGTTTGGTTATGCAGAAGTTGATATTCTGGTCCGCGATAAATTGATTGGCAATTTACAAGATCGCGAAAACCAACTTCATGTATGGATGAGCCATGGTGATAAAGTCAGTGCCATTCCAGAAGGTTTCCAAGTGACTGCGAGCACACCAAGCTGCCCGTTCGCTGCAGTTAGTGATGAAGCACGTCGTTTCTATGGTGTGCAGTTCCATCCAGAAGTGACTCACTCAGCAAAAGGTGCTGAATTACTGTCTAACTTTGTACATCAGATTTGTGGTTGCCGTGGTCTTTGGACACCTGAACACATTATCGATTTACGTGTAGAGCAGTTACGTGAGCAAATCGGTGATGAAAAAGTTCTATTAGGCTTGTCTGGTGGTGTTGACTCTTCAGTTGTGGCTGCATTGTTACATAAAGCCATTGGCGACCAGTTAACTTGCGTATTTGTAGACAATGGTTTGCTTCGTTTGAACGAAGGCGATCAAGTGATGCAAATGTTTGCGGAAAACATGGGTATTCGTGTGATCCGTGCTGATGCTGAACAGCGTTTCTTGTCTGCATTGGCTGGTGAAGTTGATCCTGAGAAAAAACGTAAAATCATTGGTCGTGAATTTATTGAAGTATTTGCAGAAGAAGCACGTAAACTTGATGGCGTGAAATTCTTGGCACAAGGTACGATTTATCCAGATGTGATCGAGTCTGCCGCTACTAAAAATGGTAAAGCGCACGTGATTAAATCACACCACAACGTGGGTGGTTTACCTGAAGATTTAGAATTTGAATTGGTTGAGCCTTTACGTGACTTGTTTAAAGATGAAGTGCGTAAATTGGGTACCACCATTGGCTTGCCACATAGCATGATTTACCGTCATCCATTCCCAGGTCCAGGTTTGGGCGTGCGTATCTTGGGTGAAGTGAAAAAAGAATATGCAGATATTCTTCGTCTTGCTGATGACATCTTTATGCAAGAACTTCGCGACAGCGGTTGGTACGACAAAACTGCTC
This sequence comes from Acinetobacter sp. NIPH 2100, assembly GCF_000369805.1. Classification (GTDB taxonomy): domain Bacteria; phylum Pseudomonadota; class Gammaproteobacteria; order Pseudomonadales; family Moraxellaceae; genus Acinetobacter. The sequence goes on from NZ_KB850224.1 coordinate 179,724, forward strand.
AAGCATTTGCAGTATTCCAACCTGTAAAATCAGTTGGTGTTGTAGGTGATGGTCGCCGCTATGCATGGGTGATTGCGCTTCGTGCGGTTGAAACGGTTGACTTTATGACAGCTCGTTTTGCGCACTTACCATATGAACTGGTTGATAAAATCTCAACCCGTATCATGAATGAAATTAAAGATGTTTCACGTGTTGTTTACGACGTGTCATCTAAACCACCAGCAACGATTGAATGGGAGTAATTCAGGGCTTTCAAGAAGCTTCGCTTCTTGCCTGAATTACGCCATGAACGAGTTTTAAAGTGAAACTTTAAAATGAAGTGCAAGATGCTCGTGGCAGAGGGATTTCAAAACCTCTAAAATAGATCAAAAAAGCCGGCTTGGAAAAGTCGGCTTTTTGCTGTTTATCATAAAATCAAGTTTTACATATTTGATTTTATTAAATAGTAAAACTTGATTTCGGATAAGCTGTATTATGTTAATTTTAGAAATAATAAATAAATTGGATATTTAACATATGTATGATTATTGGTCTTCTACTCCTGAATTTATAGATGAAAAAAATAGAGAATTTATTTTTGTTTGCAATCATGCTTTGGAAGCGGATGAACAAGTAGCTATGAGCATCCAATACAACCTTTCGAGAGTTAACTTTACTCGATCACAATTACCATCACATCTTTCAAATTGTCGAATTATTTATGATATTAGAGGACAATTGATAGACGTCCATGTACAGGAAAAAATAGTTAATCAATTAAGCCTAGTCGCTTCTGTGGAGTTTAAAGAGTAATGGGATTACAGGTCATAGTCCGTTGTGAGAATGAGAATGAAATAATTGACTCTTTGAAAGGTGCTCTTGACTCTTGCGAAGGCTTTTTTATAGATAAAAATTTATTTGGCTTATCAATTCCAACGGATATTCTTGATTTTGTTGGTGAGAATAATATTTGGGCCGCCCTTGAAAATTTTGATGTATATGACCTTTGGGCTGGAAACTGGCATTACAAAAAATCCTCTATTTAACATAATGGGTGTTATGTGAAATTAATTTTAAAAATTTTATTTTCAAATAGTTATAAATAATATTGGTACTTTATAAAAAATAGAGAGGGTGCATTTGAAACAGGTAGCCTGTTTCTTAAACATATTTGATACTTATTTTCATTAACAAGTACCTAGTCGCTCTTATTTATTACTTAACTTTTCTAAAACTCTGTCTAAAGAATAAATAATCCATTCAATATCAATATCATGAAATTTGAAGATATATCTTGGCTTGCCATAAGATCATTTAAGATATATCTTAATATGCATAAATTAAGCAATATGAGAAAAATAAAGATGAAACATGCATCAGATCATCAAGAACACGAACGTGATATCCAGCATCGAGAGCATCATCGCTCGGGTCGTCGTGGACGCTTATTCGAATCAGGCCGTATGAAACTTTTGGTGCTGCATCTAATTCAGCAAAGTCCCAAACATGGTTATGAAATTATTAAAGAAATCAGTGATTTAGTCGGTGATGGCTATAGCCCAAGCGCGGGTACGATTTATCCTACGCTGACCAGCCTAGAAGAAATGAATTTGATTACTTTGCTGGATGTTGAACGCAAGCAATATCAAGTGACTGAATATGGCGAAGCCTATTTAAAAGAACAGCAAGATATGTTGTTGGCGCTGCTGCAAAAGCTGCGATTGAGACGCGAAATTCATAATAATGATCAGTTGATTGATATTCATCGTGCTATGGAAAACTTAAAAACAGCACTACGTCTAAAACTCAATATCGCTGATTTGCAACAAGAGCAGATCCATCAAATTGCTGAAAAAATTGATCAAGCGGCTATTGCGATTGGGCGTTTATAAGTTGGAGGCGAGTATGTTAGAGCTACAACAGAAAATTAAACAGGCAGGCTTGCGAGTCACGCACCCACGTATGGCTGTATTGTCCATCTTGGCGCAGCAGTCAGATGATCTTACGGTAAAACAGATTTATCAGCAGCTTAACTTACAGCAACAGCAATTAAGTCTAGCTACGGTCTATCGTGTGGTTAGTGATCTGGTGGTTGCAGGTTTGCTTGCCAGTTATCAATTTCATCGTGCTGAGACAAAATTTAACTTCCCGAATTTGTCTAAGATCCAACTGCTACAAATTCGTTGTTCAGACTTAACCACCCAAAAACAAACACAATTTTTACAGTCGTTGAAAGTTTTGTTTAATCAATATCAAGTTGACCTGATGCAGGTCGAAATTAAAGAAAGTGCTTAGAAAGGCATATTGGAGAACCTTATGAAACAACATCAATATCATGTCACAGTGCAACATTTAAAAGATGCGAAGGGGCAAGTCTCGACCTATACCGAGCGTTTAGAATTTTATACAGGAAATCATGATGATATTTTTGAGATCGTGGAACGTTTAAAAATGGCAGCATTTTTTGATGACCAAACCACCAAGTCATTCGCAGTCGGTTTGAAACTATTTAGTGAAGTGATGCTGGAGAATCGTGATCACCCGTTGTTTGAAGAGTTTTTGCCTCAGTTCGGTCAGTTTATGAAAAATCTAAAACAGCAGGTGAAAAAGTAGAGATGAAACTGCACAACCCAATTGATCTGATTTTATGGAAACGCGCTTAACATGCAGGAATTAAAAATAACACCACGTCTTATTACCAAATTGCCTGCCAAATATGCGGCTTGGATCTTGCCGCTGATTTTATCTTTTTTAATGAGCGGATCCTTGTCGTTTGTGAATATGTGGATGAGCCTTGGTTTTATTCCAGAATTTTTGCACAAGTGGTTGGCGACATGGATGTTCTCTTGGTTGATTGCTTATCCATTGGTTCTGGTTTTATTGCCATTGGTTCGCCGTCTAACAGGTTTGATTGTCGATATGCAGCCTAAATAACGTTTTATGGGCTGATATTTTAAAAAGGTGCTCTCATTTCATTTTGAATTGAGATTGTCTCATTGATAACACTCTGTGTATTACTAAAAGACTATATTGATGAGTGATTGTATTGTTAAGATCAATAAATCAACTCATTGCAATAGCATAGGTAAAAGAGAGCAATATCATGAGCAATAATAACGATTACGATATTTCTGATTCAAAAGACTGCGAAACTTACATCAATCAATTTATTCAAGAATTCACCATTCGTTCGGCAGAAATTGGTAGGGGAACGATCATTAAGCGTGCTTTACCTAGCCGTCAGAAGCGTTTGGTGGGAGCATGGTGTTTTCTGGATCATGCTGGACCTGTAAGTTTTCCTGCGGGTGATGGCTTAGATGTGGGACCACATCCACACATTGGTTTGCAGACCTTCACCTGGATGATTGAAGGCACCATGATGCATACCGATAGCTTGGGTTCAAAGCAACTGATTCGCCCTAAGCAAGTGAACTTGATGACTGCAGGACGAGGAATTTCACATACCGAAGTTGCGCCAGATAGTGAAACGAAAATGCATGCGGCGCAGCTATGGATTGCTTTGCCAGATGACAAGCTCAACATAGATCCTAAATTTGAGCACTATCCAGAATTGCCTGTGGTGAGTAAGGATCAGGTTGAGTTTACTGTGTTGGTCGGTGATTTCTTGGAAACAACCTCACCAGTTCAAGTACATACGCCTTTGGTCGGTGTCGATCTCACTGCACAAGCCGATACCAAGACCCGTATTCCATTGAACCCCAAATTTGAATATGCCTTCATGGCACTAGAGGGGACCGCCCGAGTCAATGGTCATGAACTCAATGCTGATAATATGGTGGTATTGGAAACAGGTTTAACCGAAATTGAAGTCGAATTAACACAAGCTCATCGTTTATTGCTGATTGGTGGTGAACCGTTTGAATCTCCAATCCTGTTATGGTGGAATTTCGTAGGTCGTACTATGGACGGTTTAAAACAGGCACGTGAAGACTGGATTAATCATGATGCACGTTTTGGGGAAATTCCAGATTACCAAGGCAAGCGTTTGGAAGCACCTGTATTACCAGATCAAATGAGGGCATCAAAATGAGTATTATCGCGAACGCGGCAGTTCAGACTTTACCCGAACCGTGGAAGGGTGAGGTGAGTAGTGGTACGCATCAATTTCTAACTGATAAACCTGAAGCATTTGGTGGGCATGATACGGGACCAGCGCCTTATGACTTTCTTACTGCGAGTTTGGCATCCTGTACCATGATTACCTTGCGCATGTATGCCAAACATAAGGAAATCGATTTGGGTGAGTTCTCGGTAGAAGTCGATTTTCATACCAATCGTGAGCAACAGGAACATATTGAGCGTCGGGTAATATTTAAACAACCTGTTTCACAAGATTTACAAGAAAAACTTCTTAATGTGTGTAGCAAAACGCCTGTCACTAAAACTTTGTTACGTAGTTTAGACATTCACACCATGATTCTTTAAGACTAAAGTGCTATTGTGCTTGGGCAAAACATAATTCTAAGCGTAACTGTGAGAGGGACTAAAACCATAGTTACGCAGCTAAAAAGCAGGCACAAAAATGATTACCTTACATTACCTACAATGCTCACGATCGTTCCGCATATTGTGGGCGTTAGAAGAACTTGGTGTGGATTGCCAAGTTGAGTATTACCAAAGGTCAGCCAGTTACGCAGCACCAGAAAGCCTCAAACAAATTCATCCTCTCGGTAAAGCGCCTATTTTGGTCGATGGGGATGACGTGATTGTTGAATCTGCTGTGATTCTAGATTATTTACAGCAACAGTATGATCTTCAAAACAAATTTAAACCTCAACAAGCATCTGATCAACGTCAATATTCGTATTGGATGCACTATGCCGAAGGTTCATTGATGCCTCTATTGGTCATGACTTTGGTGATGAATAGTGTCAGTAAACATGTCCCTTGGGTAATTCGTCCAATTGCAGAAAAAATTACCGATGGTGTTAAGGCAAGTTTTGTTCGTCCACGGGTTAAAGAGCATATTCTGTATCTGGAGCAATACTTATCCGAACATGATTATTTCGCAGGAGATTTTTCTTTTGCCGATATTCAAATGGCATTTCCATTAATTGCCATTCAAAACCGTTTACATGGTAAATATCCAAATATTCAGGCTTTTGTACAACGTGTTCAGCAACGTCCAGCGTTTCAAAGGGCGGAGCAACGGACTTTGCATTCTCAGTGTGCATAATTTTGAGCATAAAAAAGGGAACGAGAAGTTCCCCTTTTTTGTGCGATCTCGTTAGCGCTTAATCACGATAGAATCAATGCCGCTATGTTGTAAAGTTTGCTGCGCTGCAAGAGCCGATTCTTGGCTATCATACGGTCCTGAGAAAACGCGATACCATGTTTGACCATTTTCAACGCTTTTCACCACATCCGCTGATAAACCATTCAAAATAATTTCTGCACGACGTGCGTCTGCACTGTCAGGGTCAGGGTAGCTACGGACTTGTAAAATATAGGTGGCATGTGCAGGAGCAGTCGTTTGTTCACCTGATGCACTATTTGCTGGATCTTCTGTGGTTGTGGTTTCAGGCTTTGGTGATTCAATAATCACCACGTTGCCTTGAGGTTTGGCCTCAGGTACAGCTTGTTCAGGAATTGGCGTCACTTGCTGTTGCGGAAGTAGGTCATAAAAACGGTAGTCTTTATTGGTGTTTTCTTCTTCATAGTGTTCAGACGTTACCTGATTTTTTGCAGGAACAGGCTGCCATGGTTGCCAAAGCATGAGCATCACGGCAGCACATAGGATCGCAAGAATTGCGACAAGCATTCCTAACCACTTTGGAATGAGTGGTTTTTTGGGCTTGTTTGGTCGTTCAGATACACCACGTTGCGTTTTTCCAAACACCAGAAATTCCTCTTGATCCTATTAGATTAGTTGTAACTTGAATCTACTTAAAAACAAAGCATTATGTTTAAAAATAATGCTTTGTTTACCATATTGTTTAACAATTATGGCTTAAGATTACATGTGTTTAAGCTTTGCTGATTACCGTTCACCTCAGGCATAGCCTAGCCATGTGTGAAGCTAGCTATCGCTTCACTTATATTACATGGCTACTTCGGGCAGAGCCCTCCATCTTGCGGCATGAGCAGCAACGCTGTGTAAGAGTGTTACTTTGCTTACATTGCCTCAGGAGCGGATACGCCGAGTAATTCTAAACCATTGCGTAAAACTTGCTGTACGTTGATTGAAAGCAATAAACGCGATTGTGACAATGGGATATTTGTTTCATCTAGAATTCGAACATTATCCAAGTTATACCAACCGTGGAATAACGCAGCTAATTCTTTCAGATAGTTGCCAATCTGGTGTGGTTCATACACATTTGCTGCACGAACTAAAATATCTGGATAAGCTGCGAGCTTAGCTAATATTTCAAATTCTGCTTCTAAAGTTAGCAATTTTGCATCGTAATTTTGAAGAGCAGTGCGATCAAATGGAATATTCTTTTCTGGTGCACGAATATCTACCATACGATTGACACGCGCATGTGCATATTGAATGTAATACACCGCATTGTCTTTACTTTGTGAAACTGCAAGGTCTAAGTCAAAGTCGATGTGTTGTTCAGATTTACGCATCACATAGTAGAAACGTGCGGCATCATTGCCGACTTCCTTACGTAAGTCACGTAACGTCACGAACTGACCAGAACGAGATGACATCTGTACCATCTCGCCACCACGCCATAAGCTGACGAACTGAACCAAAAGTACAGTCAATTTCTTCGAATCATAGCCCATTGCATCAATGGCCGCTTTTACACGCGAGATATAACCGTGGTGGTCTGAGCCCCAGATATCAATTAGATCGGTATAACCACGTTGTAGCTTATTTAGATGGTAAGCGATGTCAGAGGCAAAGTAAGTGGTTTGACCATTACGACGTTTTACCACACGGTCTTTTTCATCACCAAACTCAGTGGATTTGAACCAGATGTTACCCTCTTTTTCATACAGGAAGCCACGTTGATCCAGTGTCTCAAGTGCTTCGTCAATTTTGTCTGTTAAAGAGTCTTCGCTAAACCATTTGTCAAAAGTTACACCAAAGTCAGCCAAGTCATCTTTAATGTCATCCAAGATGGCGTGTAGGGCTGCTTGATGGAACACACGATAAGCTGCACCTAAGTGTTGTTGTGAGTTTGCGATTAGACCATCGATGTGTTTTTCTTTGTCGCCAGAAAGTACGACTTTGTTGCCTTCAGCATCGAGTTCTTCTGCATATTGAACGTCTTCTGGTACATCTTTATAGATGTCAGCAACGGCACGAACGTGTGCATCGCCATCTTTATCAATAATGCTTTGTGCGATTTCTTTAACGTAGTCACCTTGATAGGCATTTTTAGGGAATACCAGTGTCTGACCGGTTAATTCTAAATAACGTAAATAAGTTGAAGTCGCCAAGATATCCATTTGACGGCCAGCATCATTGACATAGTATTCACGGTCAACTTTTGCACCTGTTGCTTCTAATAGATTCGCAACAGTCATGCCATACGCTGCACCACGCCCATGACCGACATGCAGGCTAGAGGTTGGGTTGGCAGAGACAAATTCAACTTGGATTTTTTTAGCTGCATTAGCTTGGCTACGACCATAATCATTTTTTTGTGCTTGGATTTGATCGAGTACCGCGTAGCGTTGGTCTGCATTTAAAAAGAAGTTAATAAATCCAGGGCCTGCAATTTCTGCTTTGCTGATATCTGCCACTTCAGGCAATGCTGCCAAGATTTTTTCAGCAAGATCGCGAGGTTTCATACCTGCCACTTTTGAGCCGATCATGGCGATATTTGAAGCAAAGTCTCCGTGACTTCGGTCTTTGGTACGGGTTAAATGGCTCGTGTTGGTCCAATCGGAAGGAAGTACACCTTGTTGTTGCAGGGTTTGTACCGCATGATCGAGAGCTGCTTGTATTGCCGTATTCATAGTTACCGAAAATAAATGTCGCGGAAAAACGACCAATATAGCAAATTTTGTCGACTTAAGGGGAGTGGGATTTGTGCGGAATTAACATATTCGCAAAAATCTTTTCTGAGTGAGTTGGAATGCTGTGATGAGGCAGATGCTATGTTATTGAGAAACATAGCATCTGACGGTTTTAGTCTTCTAAAATTTGTTCTAATAATTCATCGCTTGGCGCAAAATAATAAGCACCGTCAATGGCAGTGGTGAAATGCAGCAAACGATCGTGAATGCCATCACCCGTGGTGCCAAACATACGTTTTAGCATCTCATCAATAATGCTTAAATTGTTGGTATAGGCGACAAAGAATAAGCCTTGTTCACCTTTGCCATCGCCATAAGGCAAGCTGTGGCGCAAGATTTCCATTTCCTCGCCTTCATCGTCTTCAACAACTGTACGTGCCACATGTGAGTTTTCTGGTTTTACATCGTCATCCAGCTCAATTGACTCAAGTTTGGTACGGCCAAACACATGTTCTTGTGCATCGACTTTCAGCATTTGCCATTTTGTCAGATCGTGAATATAACGCTGTGCAAAGATAAAGCTGCCATCGGCAAAGGCACCTGCTGTTTCTGGCAGTAATGCTGCTTCTGCACGGTCATCTGGAAATTGCGGATTCTCTGTTCCATCAATAAAGCCAGTCATGTCACGACCGTCAAAGAAGCGGAAACAGGCGCGCTCATCCAAGACCTCGACTTTGTCTTGAATTCCTGTAAAAAAAGCTTGGCTCATGGCAAAACAAATATCTGCACGCGCACTGGCAAGATGAATAAATACATCGGCTGGCACTACAGGCATGTTAAATGCGCCCCGTTGCGGGTCGAGCTGTTTAAATCCTTCAGGTGTTTGTGAGTTGAGTTGTGCCCAAAGTTCGGGACCAAAAGCGATGGCTGTTTTAATCTGGTCATTTGGATGCTGTGTGATCAGGCGGTCACGTGTTGAAAGGAGAGCTTCAATCTGTTGTTTTAATTCGGCAATCGTTAAATCTTTTAAACGTAAAACAATAAAGCGGGCATGGTCAGAAGGTAATGGAAGAATGACAGATTGCGCAGTCATTAAAAACTCCTTAGTTATTTTTAAGGGGGAAAACAATAATTGTGCCTGATGTTGCTTAGGCTGAGTAGCTTATTTGTGAAATTTTATTGCCTAAAAATGCATCGTAAGTGGTCAATAAAACGGTATAATTCATCTTTTATTGTTTGACGCTGTCGTTATGTCTTTGCAGGTTTGGTTTGCTTTTATGTTGGCGTGCTGGGTGATTAGCATCTCGCCAGGCGCAGGCGCAATTGCATCCATGTCGAGTGGTCTTAATTATGGCTTTCGGCATGGTTACTGGAATGTCATAGGTCTGCAGCTCGCATTGATGCTTCAGTTCATGATTGTGGCCGCAGGGGTTGGTGTGCTATTTGCGACAACACCTTGGGCTTTTCAGATAGTGAAATGGTTTGGTGTCGCTTATTTGGTTTATTTGGCCTATAAGCAATGGACTGCACCCATTCAAACCATTGAGATTCAGCAGGAACAACCTCAATCAGCGATCGCCTTAATATTCAAAGGCTTTGTGGTGAATATGAGTAACCCTAAAGCGATTGTATTCTTGTTGGCTGTTTTACCGCAGTTTCTGGATTTGAGCCGACCACAATGGCTGCAATACCTGATCATGGCGATCACGATGGTGGTAATCGATCTGATTGTGATGGCGGGTTATACTGGGCTTGCATCGAAAGTATTAAGACTGCTTCGTTCCCCGACACAGCAAAAATATTTAAATCGTGGTTTTGCAGTGATGTTTAGTGGTGCAGCGCTTTTACTCAGTGCGATCCAACAGTCAAGCTAACTGCCCTGATTAGGCAGATTGAGCTTGGCTTTTTAATTTCTGCGCGATGAAAATAGCGGCAAAGCAAAGCGCCATACACAGTACAATACTTAAGCCTGTGGAAATGTTGAGTGCGGCACTTGACCATAGGCCAACCGTAACACCGAACTGTGCCAATACAAATGCCCAGACCACCATTTGTTTGGGCGAGTGCGCCAGTAAGCGTGCGCTCAGGGCTGGAATTACCAGTAAAGCACCCATCAATAATGAACCGACAGCACGTAATGCCAATACGGTAAATAATGCCAATAACAACATAAAGATTAAACGTTGCCAATTGGCACTGACGCCTTCACTCATGGCGATATCTGGATCAATCGCAATTTGAATCTGCGCGGACCACGAGCGATAAAGTACGATTAATGCCGCTGCAATGACAACCGCAAACATCGGTAGATCAGTCCACTCGATACTCAGCAGGTCACCAAACAAATAGCTTAACAGTTCGGGGCGTAAGCTAGGTACTTGCTGAATCAGTAATAGACCAGAACAGAGTAAGGTGGCGGAGCTTAAAGCCAGTAATGCATCATTTGGGAGACGCGAATCGTGTAAAACCCAAAGAAGAGCCACCAGCAACAGCGCAAGGCAAGCAACACCCAGCCAGAAAGGTAAATTCAGAATCCCTGCAACAGCTACGCCAAGTAAGGTGCCATGTGCCATGGTATCCGCAAAAAAAGACATTCTACGCCATAGCATCAGGCAGCCGAGAGGGGCAGTCAGAAAAACCAGAAGTGACCCCATAATCCAAGCAGGGAGGAGGAGTTGTAACCATTCCATCATGGCTTAGACCTTTGGCTCAGGGTGAATGTGTGGGCGTGGATCGTGCGAACAAGGTTCGGCATGGTCACTGTGTCCACAGTGATTGTGATGATGCTGATAGAACATGCGTTGAGTGCCAAAAATCGCTTGGTATTCAGGATGTTGTTGAATGCTTTCAGGCAAGCCACTGCAACAAATATGTTTGTTGAGGCAGACCACGCGATGTGTACCTTGCATGACCCATTGTAGATCATGTGACACCATCAGGACGGCACAACCATAGCGCTCAGGCAAACTACGTACATATTCATACAGTTCAGCCTCAGACTGAATGTCTAGACCTTGCATGGGTTCATCCAGTACCAGAATATCTGGCTGACGTAATAAAGCACGCGCCAGTAAAACCCGTTGCCGTTCACCGCCAGAAAGTTGCTGTACTTTAGATGACTGTAATTTTTGAATGCCTGTATCGCGAATAATCTCTTCACGTAAAACTGTTTCACAGACTTCTAGATCTAGTAAATCTTGTACGCGTAAAGGTAGGCTGGCAGAAGGGTTGAACTTCTGTGGCACATAAGCCAATTTTAATTTTTTAGAAAAATGAACTTTGCCTTTATTCGGCGGCATGATACCCAATAGCACTTTGATTAATGTCGATTTGCCTGCGCCATTGGGACCAATCAGCGTCACAATCTCTTTTGCTTGCAAGGCAAAATCTACATTTCTTAAAATATCCAGTTCATCACGTCGAACCGAAATATTCTCCAGTTGAATAAGTGGAGTGCTTACTGACGGGTTCTGCACTGATGACATTTTCCAGAAATTTCAATAATGCTGTGTTGAGCGGAAAATTGGTCTGAAGCCGCAAGTTGATCAAGTTGTTGGATCAAACCCTGTGCGGATGCCTCTTTGACAGAATGGCATTCCGTACAAATCAGGAATGCCGCCTGATGGCCTTCACGTGGATGGCAACAAGGGATATAGGCATTAATAGAGGTCAGTCTGTGGATTAAGCCTTTTTCTAATAAAAAGTCTAAGGTACGGTATACCGTAGGAGGCGCAGCAGGGCGGTCTGCCTGACCTTTAATTTTAGCCAATAAATCATACGCACCCATTGGTGCAGAGGCATTTAAAATGAGTTCAAGTACTTCTTTACGTAAAGGTGTGAGGCGAGCGCCAGTCGCAGTACATAAAATTTCTGCTTCGGCAAGGCGCGCTTTAATATCGTGATGACCGTGAACACCATGTAAAGCATTGTCATGTTCATGTGAACAAGAACTCATAGATTGACCTCATTGTTTTTGTAGAGCGGATTGAATTCTCACTGACATGAAGTGTCTGAGTTGTGCTTCAATCGCCCCGTTATCATAACATGCTATTTATGATAACTATCTATATAAGTTAAATGCACGACGGATAGTGCAGCGAATCTAAAAATAGACATAGGCATTTTTTAACTTTTGTTATATTATAACATGCTTCGCTAAATTGAGTAATGTTGAGATGTCTCGCCTATTTGTTTTTGTCTTGTTTTCGATGTTAAGCACATGGGGCTGGACACAAAGCTTGGTGGTTTCAACACACCCAATTTATCTAATTGCCAAACAAGTAACAGAGGGGGTAGAGGAACCGATTCTGTTATTAAAAGACCAAAGTGGTCATGACGTACAACTGACACCCGCACACCGTAAAGCAATTCAAGATGCCTCTTTGGTGATTTGGCTTGGGAAAGCGCATGAAGCGCCGCTCGAAAAAATGCTCAGTCAGAACCGTAAAGCAATCGCAATCTTAGATTCAGGCATTTTAACGACCTTGCCACTGCGTAATTTACGTGGTGCTTCTCTGGCGAACACTGTTGATAGTCATGTTTGGTTAGATCCAAATAACGCGGTACGTATCGCTTTCTTTATTGCAACCTTGCGTTCGCAGCAATATCCAGAAAATAGAGCCACATATATGGCCAATGCCAAAGAGTTTTCTCAACAAATGCGACAAGCGTCGCAACAGTATGAAAGCTCAAACAAGGCAAAGAACTATTGGTCTTATCATGATGCCTATCAATATCTAGAAAGAGCATTGAACCTGAAATTTGCAGGGGCATTGACCGATGACCCGCATATCGCACCGACTGCAGCTCAAATTAAGTACTTAAGAGACAACCGTCCGCAAAATAAAATGTGCTTATTGGCCGAAACGACAGCAAGTGCCAGTCAGTACCAAAAAATGAACCCAGTAGTTTTCCAATCCGTCGATGAGAGCATGCGTGGTGAAGACAATTTTGTAACAGCATGGAAAAAATTGGCTTTAAAAACTGATAAATGCGTAATAAGTGCACAAAATTGATCAAAAAAATAAAAATCAATTGACTCTAGCGTCAAAAAATATGGTAACGAAAAAAGCAGACTTAAGTCGAGAAAAGATTGCATGTTCAGGGGTGTAACTCTATAATGCCTGCGATTCGAAACGATCATGATTAAAACTTGTCAAGCAGTTATGCTGTAAGTGGGTAAAAAATGAGCCAAACTAGTCGCATGATTGACCGACGATTAGCAAAAGCTTTGGTCTTCTTACAAGCCTGTATGATTCCTGTTGCAGCTTTGCTTGCATGGGTAATGAAAGATACAACTGCTGCTTTGAGTGCTGCGCTTGGGGCTTTGGTATGTTGGTTGGCACATTGTTATTTTGCTTGGCAGTCGTTTAGAACGGCAGGCGCAAGAGCATCAAAACAAGTCATGCTGAATATGTACCGAGGAATGCTCGGTAAGTTTGCGATTGTGATCGTGGGTTTTATATTAATTTTGAGCAATGTTAAACCGCTGTCACCGGTTGCATTGTTTTGTGGATTTATTCTCGTACAAGCGATGTCGTGGGTCGCGCCATTTTGGGTGGCACGACTACAAAAACGAGGATAAGGCACATTTTGAGATTTTTGGAAGTAGAGGCGGGATCTTTGCCATCCGCTTGATTCGTTTCTCTTCTTTTTAATGATTGACATTGACCAGGTGTGATTTATGGCTGCTGAAGAACATGCCCTGACTTCGACCGAGTATATCAAGCATCACTTGACCAATATGACCTATGGCAAAATGCCTGATGGTACATGGAAATTGGCTGAGACTGCTGAAGAAGCTCATTCGATGGGGTTCACTGCAATTCACTTGGATTCAATGGGTTGGTCTATCGGACTTGGTGTGATTTTCTGTTTGTTGTTTTGGACAGTTGCGAGAGCTGCGAATGCAGGTGTTCCAACTAAATTCCAATCAGCGATTGAAATGATTATCGAGTTTGTGGACTCAAGTGTTCGTGATACTTTCCACGGCAAATCACGTTTAATTGCGCCATTGGCATTAACCATTTTCGTGTGGATTTTCCTCATGAACGCAATGGACTTAATCCCTGTTGACTGGATCCCGTATACAGCTCAATTGATTGGTGCAAACGTATTTGGTATGGACCCTCACCACGTTTACTTCAAAGTTGTTCCATCTACTGACCCGAACATTACCCTTGGTATGTCGTTGTCTGTATTTGTTTTAATTTTGTTCTATAGTATTCGTGAAAAAGGGATCGGCGGTTTCGTCGGTGAATTGGCACTTAACCCATTCAACCCAAGTAACAAATTTGCAAAAGCGTTATTGATTCCAGTGAACTTAATTTTGGAATTAGTAACTTTCCTTGCTCGTCCAGTTTCGTTGGCTCTACGACTGTTCGGTAACATGTATGCGGGTGAGTTGATCTTCATCTTGATCGCATTATTGCCGTTCTGGATCCAGTGGGCGTTATCTGTGCCTTGGGCTATTTTCCACATTCTTGTAATCACGCTGCAAGCATTTATCTTTATGATGCTGACCATCGTTTACTTGAGCATGGCAAGCGAAAAGCATTAATGGTATTGCCTAACTATCACCTGATCGTTGGGCTTAAATTTTAGTTTAATTTGGTAATAACCTAACCTCTGAGGAATTTTTCATGGAACTCACTTTAGGTCTAGTTGCAATTGCATCTGCTATCTTGATCGCTTTCGGTGCTTTAGGTACTGCGATTGGTTTTGGTCTTTTAGGCGGTCGCTTCTTAGAAGCTGTTGCTCGTCAACCAGAATTGGCTCCACAACTTCAAACTCGTATGTTCTTAATTGCGGGTCTTCTTGATGCTGTGCCTATGATCGGTGTTGGTATTGGCTTGTTCTTCATCTTCGCTAATCCATTTGTAGGTTAATAGCTTAATTCCTAAATCCACATATTGAGGAATAGCGAAATGAATATCAACCTCACATTGATTGGCCAAGCAATTGCATTTGCGATCTTTGTCGCATTCTGCATGAAGTTTGTTTGGCCTCCACTAATCAATGCGATTAGTGAGCGTCAGCGTAAAATCGCTGATGGCTTAAACGCTGCTGAAAAAGCAAAAGCTGACCTTGCTGATGCGCAAGCACAAGTTAAGGCAGAATTAGACGCAGCGAAAGCACAAGCGGCTCAATTGATCGAACAAGCGAACCGTCGTTCAGCACAATTGATCGAAGAAGCGCGTACCCAAGCATCTGCTGAAGGTGAGCGTATTCGTCAACAGGCGAAAGAAACTGTTGATCAAGACATCAATTCTGCTCGCGAAGAATTACGTCAACAAGTTGCTGCTTTGGCAGTTGCTGGTGCAGAGAAAATTCTGAACCAACAAGTTGACGCAGAAGCTCATAATGCCATGCTGAATCAGCTGGCTGCTAAACTTTAAGCGAGGCGAATATGGCTGAACTCTTGACGTTAGCACGCCCGTATGCCAAAGCAGCATTTGCTTATGCTTCTGAGCAAGGTGCAACTGACAATTGGTCGAATGCATTACAACTGCTCAGTGCTGCGGTGCAAGATGAAGCATTTTCCGCTTATTTAAATCGCCCTGAGCTGACTCCTGCGGAACAAGTAGGTCTTTTTGCTAAAGTTTTAGGTGAAGATCAAACTGCATCAGTGTCTAACTTTTTGACATTGCTTGCGGATAACGATCGTTTAGTTTTATTGCCTGAAATCGCAGCAGAATACGAACTACTTAAATCGCAGAACAACAACACATTGGAAGTAGAGATTGAATCTGCTTTTCCAATCGATGCGACACAAGAGCATATTTTAGCTCATGCGCTTGAAAAACGTTTTAACAGAACAGTTCATGTCACTGTTAACGTTAATCCAGCGTTGATCGCAGGTGTTGTGATTCGTGCAGGCGACCAAGTGATAGATGACTCTGCGCTTAACAAGCTTGAAAAAATGCGGACTCGTCTTCTTGCGTAATAGCAAAAAGACTGAACTTAAAAAAGATTGAGGAATAGCGCAATGCAACAACTGAATCCATCCGAGATCAGTGCGCTCATTAAACAGCGTATCGGCGATCTGGACACCAGCGCGACCGCGAAGAATGAAGGTACCATCGTCATGGTATCTGACGGTATCGTGCGCATTCACGGTCTTGCAGATGCAATGTACGGTGAGATGATCGAATTCGACGGCGGCTTATTTGGTATGGCACTGAACCTAGAACAGGATTCAGTGGGTGCCGTTGTTTTAGGTAACTACCTAAGCCTTCAAGAAGGTCAAAAAGCTCGTTGTACAGGTCGTGTATTAGAAGTTCCGGTTGGTCCTGAACTTCTTGGCCGTGTCGTAGATGCTTTGGGTAACCCAATTGATGGTAAAGGCCCAATTGATGCAAAATTAACTGATGCTGTTGAAAAAGTAGCACCAGGCGTAATTTGGCGTCAGTCTGTCGACGAACCTGTTCAAACTGGTTATAAATCAGTTGATACCATGATCCCTGTAGGTCGTGGTCAGCGTGAGTTGATCATTGGTGACCGTCAAACTGGTAAAACAGCAATGGCGATCGATGCGATCATCGCTCAGAAACATTCTGGCATTAAATGTGTATACGTTGCGATTGGTCAAAAACAATCAACAATTGCAAACGTTGTACGTAAGCTAGAAGAAACTGGCGCTATGGCGTATACAACTGTTGTCGCAGCTGCGGCCGCTGATCCTGCAGCAATGCAGTATTTAGCTCCGTACTCTGGCTGTACAATGGGTGAATACTTCCGTGATCGTGGTGAAGACGCGTTAATTATTTATGATGATTTGTCTAAGCAAGCTGTTGCTTACCGTCAAATTTCATTACTTTTACGTCGTCCACCAGGTCGTGAAGCGTATCCAGGTGACGTATTCTATCTTCACTCGCGTCTTCTTGAACGTGCTTCGCGCGTTTCAGCTGATTATGTTGAGAAATTCACGAACGGTGCAGTAACTGGTCAAACTGGTTCTTTAACTGCGTTACCGATCATTGAAACTCAAGCTGGTGACGTATCTGCATTCGTACCAACCAACGTAATTTCGATTACTGACGGTCAGATCTTCTTAGAAACATCATTATTCAACGCAGGTATTCGTCCTGCTGTGAACGCGGGTATCTCTGTATCGCGTGTTGGTGGTTCTGCGCAAACTAAGATCATCAAAAAATTGTCTGGTGGTATCCGTACCGCTTTAGCGCAATACCGTGAATTGGCTGCGTTTGCTCAGTTCGCTTCGGATCTTGATGAAGCAACTCGTAAGCAACTTGAGCATGGTCAACGTGTAACTGAGTTAATGAAGCAAAAACAATATGCTCCTTACTCAATTGCTGACCAAGCTGTTTCTGTTTATGCATCTAACGAAGGCTATATGGCTGACGTAGAAGTGAAGAAAATCGTAGACTTTGATGCTGCGTTAATTTCTTACTTCCGTTCTGAACAAGCTGCGTTAATGCAACAGATCGATGAAACTGGTGATTACAACAAAGACATCGAAGCAGCAATCAAATCAGGTATTGAAAGCTTCAAAGCGACTCAAACTTACTAATTTTAGCAATAGCTAGAACTTTAGTTAAGTTTGGTTCACGGATCAACCTTCGGAAGCTCGCAAGAGCTTTCGAATACTAGGTTAAGCGTATGGCAAATTTAAAAGAAATTCGCGCCAAAGTAGCTAGTATCAAGAGCACGCAGAAGATTACTCGCGCGATGCAAATGGTAGCTGCTTCTAAAATGCGTCGTGCGCAAGAGCGCATGGCTCAGGGCCGTCCGTATGCCGATAATATGCGCCGTGTAATTGCTCACTTAGTCCAAGCAAACCCTGAATACAAACACCGTTATATGGTTGATCGCCCTGTTAAGCGCGTTGGCTATATTGTGGTGTCTTCAGATCGTGGCTTGGCTGGTGGCTTAAACATTAACTTGTTTAAGAAAGTTGTGCAGCATGTCAAAGTACAACAAGAGCAGTCAATTGAAGTTGAATTTGCTTTGATTGGTCAAAAAGCGGTTTCGTTTTTTAAGAGCTACGGCGGTAAAGTGCTCGGTGTGACCACTCAGTTGGGTGATACACCAAGTTTGGAACAGTTAACGGGCTCAGTGCAAATTATGCTTGATGCATTTGATAAGGGCGAATTAGATCGTATCTACCTCGTATCAAATGGCTTCATCAATGCAATGACACAACAGCCTAAAGTAGAACAACTCGTTCCTTTAGCACCAGCAGAAGAGAGTGATGACCTTAACCGTACTTATGGTTGGGATTACCTCTATGAACCAGAAGCAGAAGAATTGTTAAATGGTTTGTTGGTCCGCTATATCGAGTCTATGGTTTATCAAGGTGTGATTGAAAACATCGCCTGTGAGCAATCTGCACGTATGGTCGCTATGAAAGCAGCGACTGACAATGCAGGCGATCTCATCAAGAGCCTACAACTCATTTATAACAAGCTGCGTCAAGCCGCGATTACTCAGGAAATTTCCGAGATCGTTGGTGGTGCCGCTGCCGTTTAACATTATTTTTGAATTGAGGAGACAGCAATGAGTAGCGGTCGTATCATTCAGATCATCGGCGCGGTTATCGACGTCGAGTTTGAACGTAATAGCGTTCCTAAGATCTATGAAGCTCTCCAAGTTGATGGTACTGAAACGACTTTGGAAGTTCAGCAACAGCTTGGTGATGGTGTAGTTCGTACTATCGCAATGGGTTCTACAGAAGGCCTTAAACGCGGTCTTAACGTAACCAGCACAGGCGCACCAATTTCTGTTCCAGTCGGCCCAGCTACGCTTGGTCGTATTATGGACGTTTTGGGTCGCCCGATTGATGAAGCGGGTCCTGTAGCAACTGAAGAGCGTTTGCCGATTCACCGTCAAGCACCTTCTTATGCTGAACAAGCAGCTTCTACTGATCTTTTAGAAACTGGTATCAAAGTCATCGACTTACTTTGCCCGTTTGCGAAAGGTGGTAAAGTTGGTTTATTCGGTGGTGCGGGTGTTGGTAAAACCGTTAACATGATGGAGTTGATCAACAACATTGCGAAAGCACACTCAGGTTTATCTGTGTTTGCTGGTGTTGGTGAGCGTACTCGTGAAGGTAACGACTTCTATCACGAAATGAAAGATTCTAACGTTCTTGACAAAGTAGCAATGGTCTACGGTCAGATGAATGAGCCACCAGGTAACCGTTTACGCGTAGCGTTGACTGGTTTGACTATGGCTGAATATTTCCGTGATCAAAAAGACGAAAACGGTAAAGGTCGTGACGTATTATTATTCGTCGACAACATCTACCGTTATACACTTGCGGGTACTGAAGTATCAGCATTGTTAGGTCGTATGCCATCTGCAGTAGGTTACCAACCGACACTTGCAGAAGAAATGGGTGTTCTTCAAGAGCGTATTACGTCTACTAAATCTGGTTCGATCACATCGATCCAAGCAGTATACGTACCTGCCGATGACTTAACAGATCCATCGCCTGCGACAACGTTTGCTCACTTAGACGCAACAGTTGTATTGAGCCGTGACATCGCATCTTCTGGTATTTATCCAGCGATCGATCCACTTGACTCAACTTCACGTCAGTTAGATCCATTGGTTGTTGGTGCTGAGCATTATGAAATTGCACGTTCTGTACAGAACGTATTGCAACGTTATAAAGAGCTTAAAGACATCATCGCAATCTTGGGTATGGACGAGTTAGCAGAAGAAGATAAATTGGTTGTTTACCGTGCGCGTAAAATCCAACGTTTCTTCTCTCAACCGTTCCACGTAGCTGAAGTATTTACTGGTGCTCCTGGTAAATTAGTACCACTTAAAGAAACGATTCGTGGCTTTAAAGGTCTATTAGCTGGTGAATACGATCACATCCCAGAACAAGCGTTCTATATGGTTGGTGGTATTGACGAAGTGATTGCTAAAGCCGAGAAACTTTAATTAGCAACTCTAATTTAGGAGGTTCTCATGGCGACTATGCAATGTGATGTCGTAAGTGTTAAAGAGTCAATTTACTCTGGTACAGTAACGATGTTAATCGCTAAAGGTGCGGGTGGTGAGCTTGGTATTTTGCCAGGACACGCACCACTTGTAACCTTACTCCAACCTGGACCGATCCGTGTTCAGTTGGAAAATGGTACAGAAGAAATTGTTTATGTATCAGGCGGTGTGTTAGAAGTTCAGCCTCATGTTGTTACGGTTCTTGCAGATACTGCAATCCGTGCCGACAACTTGGATGAAGCTGCGATTGTAGAAGCTCGTAAACAAGCTGAACAATTGCTAGCAAATCAAAAGAGTGATTTGGACTCGGCTGCTGCTCTAGCTGCGCTTGCAGAAACTGCTGCTCAGTTAGAAACGATCCGTAAGATGAAGAACCGCGCATTGTAATTTGCAGGTTTGACATTCAAAAAAGCCACCGAAAGGTGGCTTTTTTTATGGAAATAAAAAGTTTAAATGTATTTAAATAGTTCTCATTATCATATAAATTTGTTGTGCTTATTTATATTATTGTAAAGTCCAAGGGAACTTAAAAATGCAATTTAAAATCGTTCTTCCACTTATTATTTCAAGTCTATTTGTTGGCTGTGCTTCTGTTCCAAAAGCTAACCCACAACTTTCACAGCAAGCAAAACAGTTATCCAATCCTGCTGATGGAAATGCCGCAATTTATGTTTATCGTTCAAATAGCGTGGTCGGCGGAGCAATCAAGAAAGATGTTTGGGTGGATGGTGAATGTTTAGGGGAGACCGCACGTGGCACATTCTTCTTAAAAGAAGTTACAGGTAATCAAGAACATACGATTTCTACTGAGTCTGAATTTTCACCAAACCATTTAGTCCTTAAGACTGAAGCGGGCAAACGTTATTTTATCCAGCAATTTATTAAACCAGGCGTATTTGTCGGTGGGGCAAATTTAAAACAAGTCGATACAACCACAG
Source organism: Acinetobacter sp. NIPH 2100 (assembly GCF_000369805.1). Taxonomy (GTDB): domain Bacteria; phylum Pseudomonadota; class Gammaproteobacteria; order Pseudomonadales; family Moraxellaceae; genus Acinetobacter. The sequence goes on from NZ_KB850224.1 coordinate 200,555, forward strand.
GTGAAAAGGCTGTGGCTGAATATCAACTCGCAGAATCTGGTAAATGCAGTAAAGCGACAATTTCACTTGATAAGAAATAACAGCAAAAGCCACCGAAAGGTGGCTTTTTTTATCTAAAGAATACATAAAATATCAAGTTTGAATCGTTGGGATAAAAACTGCCAAAATTAACTTGCGGGCTGTTCAGTCTCTGCTTTATTTCCCAAGACCAAAGTTGCCAATTTCACCATATCCATCTGAATGGTATTGAACTGCTTTTCAATCTTGGCAAAATCAATTTTTGAAAGATCGGTTTGACCATGCAACAACGGCATATTGAGTAATTGTTGATTTGCAGCCAATAAACTTTGGCGAATTTGATCCACTTCCGTACTTTTTAAATTGAGTGACAGCAAGGCATCATGTAAACCATTCAATTCTTGGCTGAGTGTAGTGGTGGTGCTTTGTAAAGTTTGGACATTTTTATCTTGAATCGCTTGTTCAAGGTTAGTTTGTGATTGTTTAAGCACAGTGACGTAGTCATCCGTCTCAATCTGTAATTTAGCGATATCACGGGCAATGTTTAACATATTGCCACGACTTAAGTTCTGAGTTTCTTGAACGGTCGTTGTGTCAGCTTGTTGATCTTCAGATGTTGTTGTTGATTGTTCCAACTCAGTTGTTTGTTCTGCCTGTTCATTGTCCTGTGGTGTTTGATCACAGCCCGTGAGCGTTAATGCTGTCGCAAGTGCTGAAGTAGAGAGAATGGCTTTGATAGAGAAATTTTCCATCATGGCTGAACGACACCAGATTATGAGAGGAAAATCACTATAATGAGAAAATATGGAGAAAAAAGTAATTTTTGCAATTCAGCAACAGTTTGATGAAAGTCGGGAAGGGAAGGACCTGCTTGGTTTGTAATAGAAAAGAACAGATGAACTGCTCTTTTCTATTGTTTGATCATGTTTATTTTGCTAATTCAGCTTCAATCGCGCTGACAATACGTTCATCATCCGCAGTAATGTCTGGTGCAAAACGCGCAACAACTTCACCGTTCTTATTCACCAAGAATTTTTCAAAATTCCATAACACTTCTGGTGGATTATTTGGCGTTAAACCATAATCAACCAGATCTTTCCACCATGGGCCTTCACCCTGACGTTCTGGAATCGCTTGGGTCAGGGTTTGATATAAGGCATGCTTATCCTCACCTGCAACCGAGATCTTGGCGAATAGTGGGAAATGGACGTCATAATTCAGCGAACAGAATTGTTGAATTTCATCGTTACTGCCTGGTTCTTGCTCTAAGAAGTTGTTCGCAGGGAAACCTAGAATTTCCAAGCCTTGATCTTTTTTGGCTTGATAGAGTTTTTCCAAACCTTCGTATTGTGGTGTTAAGCCACATTTTGATGCGACGTTAACGATTAGCAGTACTTTGCCTTGATATTGATCAAGATCAACATCTTGACCTTTAATGTCCTTTACGGGAATATGATAAACCGACTGGCTCATGGGATACGTCCTAATTTGTTGTTGTGACAAGACTTGTTTGTTTTAACTGCAATTGCGTCAGAGTGCAATCCTCTTCCTCTCAATCCATGCAAATAATGAGCAAAACCAATCCTTTGTTTAAAGCGCAGCATTTTTGAGTTGAATTGGGGTTTGTCCAGTATAGCGTTTAAAAAACTCAATAAAGCTAGAACTATGATGATAACCCAACGCAAAAGCCAACTGTTTAATGGTCATTCCTTGGCGAATTTGGCTGATCGCAAAAATAATTTTGGCTCGATTACGCCATTCAGACAGTGACAGTTGCAGCTCTTGCTGGCTCAGACGCAATACATGACGTTCACTGACAGAAAAGCCATGTAGAACTTGTTGTAGACTGGCATTAAATAAATTGGGGTCAGACAATTTTTCTAAGATTGGCGACAAAATTGGATGGGTCGTTTGTGGTAAATAATGTGAATAAGCTGGTGCTTGTTTGAGCTGATCGAATAAAACCTGCAGTAGATGCTCAAGATATTCAGGTGCAGCTTGATGTTTTTGCTGTTCTAGGATTTGCAGTACCAAAGCCCGGAAAAAAGGTTCAATACTAAAGCAACGACAGATATCACCTAAAAATGCACCAAAGTTAGGATGCAAGCGAATACAAATATAATGGATTTCATGCTCAACAGGTAGCGATTGGTGTTCAGTTCGTGGCGGCAGCCACAGCCCATAACTCGGTGGGGAAAGGTAATATTTTCCTTCAATATCAAATTCTAAAGTGCCATTTAAACTAAAATTGAAATCCCCCCAAAGTGAAGAATGTGGCGTGACAATATCATCTTTTTGATATAGAAATTCATGTACTTCGATACCATGTAAAAATGGGAATTGTTCAGTCGCAGCATGCTTCATTCAGGGGACTCATTTTAGTTTTCGTAACTCACTTTAGGATTGTTTAAGCCTTTGGCTAAAGTGAAGATGCTAATTAAAGCTAAGGCAACAAAGCTAATTACACCATAAATTAAGATATTTTCATTGAAATGATCAACTACGTAACCACCGAGTAATGATCCAGTTGCGATCATGACTTGGAACATGCCGACGAACAATGGCATACCTTTCTCTACGGCATGTGGTGCGTGTACAAACATCCAGATATTGGCTGAGGTTGGGAAAGCACCGAAAGCAAAGCCCCATAACGCGGTGAGGATAATTGCACCGAGTTCGTGAATTGCAAAGATCGGGAAGCCAAAGAACACAATGGCAAAACAGATTCCCACAAAGGCAAGGGTATAACGTACATTTAAATTACCGCTATAGCCTGCAAATGCATTACCAAAAATACCTGCAATACCATAAAGCAACAGCAGTGAACTAATGGTGGTGCCATCAAAGCCAGCGATATTTTTAAAGAAAGGTGCCAAGTAGCTATAGGCACAGAAGTGAGCTAGGCCGATGAGCAAGACAATCAGCATCCCGCTACGTGCTTTGGGTGTACGTAATAATGCAGGTAGATCGCGTAAATGAATAGCAGACTCAGGTTTCAGCTCAGGTAAGAAAATCACTTGTAGGATTAAAACTAGTAGTCCAATGACTGCGGTAATTCCAAAAGCACTGCGCCAGCCATAGAATTCACTCAACCATGTCCCGATTGGAACACCTAAAACAGTTGCAAATGTAACACCGGCCATCACAATCGCGGTGGCTTTGGCAATGGGTAAATGTGGTGGCGCAAGCTTGCCACTTAAGGCGATTGCAGTTGCCCAGAAACCACCGATTGAGATACCAAGGACTAAGCGGCTCAGCAGTAACACATTGAAGCTATCTGCAAAAGCAGTAATGGTATTGGCAATGACCATAATCGCGGTGAGGAGAATCAATACATAGCGACGATCTAGCTGCTTGACAGAGATCGGCAATAGTGGCGCAGCAATAGCAGCCATAACGCCTGGTAAAGTAATGATTAAACCCGCTGTACCGACGGAAATATTTAAGTCAGCTGCAACACTATTGAGTACGCCAACGGGTAAGAATTCACTGGTGACCAGTGCAAAAGCACCAATGGCAACAGCTAAAATCGCATACCAACTGCCTTGCGTGGTTTCGATGGGTCGTGCGTCTGAAGAGGTGGATTGTTCCATGTGAATATCCTGATTTGTCAGTAGGATGACAAAAGGGTGAAGAATAAATGAATTTTTATAACGATCGATATAAAATAAAATAGAGGATAAAAATTGCGACGTCAATTAATTTATTAACGATCGTTATGAAAATATATGTGACTCTTATGACAAATCAACATGAGTCTTTCGTGTCAGAGCTAGGGGGACGATTCTGAAAAAACAGCCGTCCCGAAGAGTTGAATAGGATAGAGCGCGCATGCTTTAGATAGAAAAATGATCTATTCAGTCGCCATTATGAGTTTTCATAACGGGTTTTAGGATTGTTCAAGCCACGCGCCAATGTAAAGATCAAGATGAGAGAACAGAGCACCAGAGGTAACATCGCAAAAAATAAGATTGTGCCATTAAAGTGATCGACAATAATCCCACCGAACATACTACCTAAAGCAATCAGGATTAAAAAAGTCAAGGTGACCATTGGCATCCCTTTTTCAACCGCTTCAGGTGCGTGCGTAAACATCCAGATATTTACCGCAGTTGGGATAATGCCATAAGCGAAGCCCCATAAAGCAGTTAACACAATGGCAAGCATGACATGCGTACCAAACAAGGGCAGAGTTAAAAATGCAAGGAAGAAGGCAATACCACTCACTGCAAATGTATAACGGATATTGATTTGCCCGAGGTAGCCCGCAAAAATGTTGCCAAAAATTCCTGCAATGCCATATACCAACAATAAACGGCTAATCAGATTGTCAGAGAAATCCATCTGATGTTTAAAAAAGGCAGAAAAATAACTATAAATGGCAAAGTGGGCAAAGCCCATAAAAATAAAAATAATAAGACCCTTACGGGCAGCGGGATGTTGCACCAGGATTGGAAGCTCTTTCCAACGCAGTGAAGAGGATGGTTTTAATGAGGGAAGGTACAGATATTGGAAGATAAACAGTAGCACGCCCAACAGTGCAATGACGGTAAAAGAAGTCTGCCAACCATTATATTGAGCCAGCCATGTTCCCATTGGGACACCCAATACACTGGCTAAAGTTACCCCAAAGGCCACCCATGCAGTCGCTTTGGCAATGGGTAAATGGGGTGGTGCAAGACGGCCACTCAAGGCGACAGCTGTTGCCCAAAAACCACCAATTGCGACACCCAAAATAATACGACCGATTAATAACGTGATGAAATTAGGTGCAAATGCGGTGAGCAAATTCGCAACAATCATCAACAGGGTTAAAATCAGCAGCAAAGAACGCCGATCAAGCGTCTTGGCAGAAATAGGAATAAGTACTGCGGCAAACATCCCGACGATTGCGGTTAAAGACACGGTTAGACCTGCTGTGCCAACTGAGATTTGAAAGTCCCGTGCGATTTCGTTGAGAACACCAACGGCAAGAAATTCACCCGTAACCATAGCAAAAGCGCTGAGAGTTACAGATAAAAGTGCAAACCAATTGCCTTGAGCGGGACTTGATTCAATGGGGAGTATCTCGGTTGAAGATGGGTTTTCCATATGAATTTCCTTATTTGTCATTAAGATGACAAAAGGGTGAAGAATAAATGAATTTTTTATAACGATCGATATAAAATAAAATAGTTGATAAAAGTTGCTGCGTCAATTAATTTAGTAATGATCGTTATGAAAATATTTGTGACTCTTATGACAAATGCACATGAGCCTCTGCCAACACCGAGTGATGACAGCTTGAAAAAAAAGCGTGGCCGTCCAAAGTGCTTTGACGAGCAACAGGCTTTGGAAAAAGCCATGTTGTTATTTTGGGAGCATGGTTATGAAGCCACATCGATCAGTGATTTAACGCAAGCGCTAGAGCTGACTGCACCGAGCTTATATAGTAGCTTTGGTGATAAAGCTGGGCTGTTTTATAAATGCATTGATTATTATTTGGCACATGAAGCTTGTCCGATTGTTCCTATTTTTTTAGAAGCCAAAACCGCTAAAGTTGCATTTGAGCTTTATTTATATGACAACGTTAAACGTTTGGCTCAACCCAATAAACCAGCAGGTTGTATGTTGGTTGTTGCGACCATGAGCTGTTCCGACAATGCACAGGCGGTACAACACAATATTCTGGAAAAACGTTTGCAGACCAAGCAAAAACTGTTTGAGCGTTTAGAGCAGGGAGTTACCAACGGTGATTTGTCAGCAACAGCGCCTTTACAGGAAATGACAGACTTCTATGCAACGGTTGTACAGGGCCTGACTATCCAAGCACGAGATGGCGCAACAGTGGAACAATTGCACAAAGTGGTTGAGCATGCCATGCGAGCTTGGGAGTTGTTCTAGACTGTGATGTCGTGACTGCGATATAAATGTCTGAAATACGATATTTCAATTATTTTGGACATCTTTCACAATACTCACATTGCCGAGATAGAGTGAGAAAATGATGGGTCAGTTGAGTAAGTACCAAAAATGGGCCTTCGTATTGCCCTTGATTGCGGTATTGATTTGGTCTTTGAATATTGCAGTGACACGCTATGTGGCGGACTACATTTCACCTGTCAGTATTAGTTTTTATCGTTGGTTGGTTGCCTTTCTTATTTTAACGCCGTTTATGTTGCCGAAAGTGTGGCAGCAGCGTGATTTGATTCGTCCATTCATTCCTAAATTAGCAGTACTCAGTGCTTTTGGGATGGTGTTGTACCAAGGTCTATCTTATACCGCTGCGCACTATACCACGGCGACCAATATGGGCATTGTGAATGCCTTTGTGCCAATTTTTACTATCTTTATTTCTTATTTTATTCTAAAAGATGCACCAAATCGCTTTGCTATTTTTGGCAGTTTATTATCCTTTGCTGGTTTGATTTATGTGATGAGTCAAGGCCACCTGTCTAACCTATTTGATCAGGGTGGGCATTGGGGCGATGCGGTGATGGTATTGGCCGTTGGTTTCTATGCTTTTTATGGCGTGTTTTTGAAGAAATGGCAATTACAGCTTCCTTTAATGAGCAGCTTGTATGTACAAATCGGTTTTGCGTTGTTGTATCACGTCCCATTCTTACTTTGGTTTGGCCTAGATGGAATTAATGCACAGAATGCAGCAAGTGTTCTCTATGCAGGCATGTTCCCTTCGCTGATCGCGCCGTTATTGTGGATGGTGGCAGTACAGGCGATTGGCCCAAACCGAACCAGTATTTTTATGAACTTAATGCCTGTATTCACTGCGATTATTGCTAGTTTTTGGTTGTCAGAGCACTGGACCATTTACCACACTATTGGGGGTCTAATGATCCTGATGGGGATTATTATGGCGCAGAAGAAAATCGTTAAAGCATCAGCTCCACTGGCTGAGTCTGCATCTTAAATGTGAAAATGGGTGGTGTGTTTGTTCAAAATAACAACAAACGCACCAAAAATATTTTTTTATGACTGTGCTTTCTATATGATTTGCAAATATATTTTTAAGATTTACTAAATTTATGATCAAAAAAAAGCTGAATAAAAATATCAATATAATTTTATTGAAAATAAGCAAGTGACAAAATTGGTACGCTTTTCACACTTTTTGTTAGATAAATAATATATTTGTATAAATGGGACGATTCCCTCATAATAGCAACCACAGCAAGATGATTCATTTTTAGAATGAATAAGTTGCTCACCAAATTTACGAACCCTCTGGATGTGATTATACACATCCTTTTTATGCTCAGTTATCCCTATATAACTGAGCTTTTTTTTGTCCGCTATTCACCTAATTAGGCACGAACAACTTCACCTGTCAGTGCATTCAAAATGCGACTTGGTTCTCGGCTCAATCCTAAAGCACCTTCGAGATAATTTAATTTATTGTCAAAATAACCTTGAGCATCTTCTAGGCTATGGGCAGGGGTGAGACCTGCGGGGTTCGCACTGGTAGAGACGATGAAGCCACCAAATTGTTGGCAGAGTTGCATACACAGAGGGTGCATAGTCACTCGAACTGCAACCAAAGGATGCTGGCCTTTAATCCATGTTGGGATGTATTGATCAACAGGGAGTAACCAAGTGGTGGCCCGCTCTGTCGGAAGACGGTTTGACCAACTGGCGATGACTTGCTGACGCAGATCAGCGTTTAAGCTTTGCAGTAAATGTTCGACTTGATCTAAATGTCCTGCCAATAAAATCACCCCTTTTTCAACGGGACGATGTTTTAGCTCTAAAATGTCTTGAAATGCTTGCTCATTAAATGGATCACAGCCTAATCCCCAGACGGCTTCTGTTGGATAAGCCAGAACTTGTCCTTGTTTTAAAAGTTGAGCTGCTTCAGAAATCGAGGAAGTAATCATGGGATGCATGTGAAAACAAGAGAGGGTGTGACTAGTTTAATGCATTGGGCGGCAACGTAAATAGCGTCCTGCCTGTTGCATGCATAAACCGAGTAATTCTAACTCCATCAATTGTGCAGTCAGTTCTGCAATTGGCATCGGGTGACGTTGGATCAACTGATCTAAGTCTTGTCCGACCCAATCTAAAACTTGATAAAGTGCAATCAGATGATTGGGCAGGCTTGGAGGGGAGGCGGGTGCTTGTTCGGTGGTGTGTTGCTGGGTTTGCCATTGCGTTGGTAATGCAAGATCTTCGATGACTTGTTCGGGATGATCGACCAGAATCGCACCTTCTCGAATCAGTTGATGACAGCCTTGATGATGCTCACTATAAATATGTCCAGGAATTGCGAACACCATTTTACCTTGTGTTGCCGCTTCATTGGCGGTGATGAGAGAACCACTTTTGAGTGCTGCTTCTACCACTAAGACACCGAGACTAAGACCACTGACAATGCGATTCCGCCTTGGAAAATGTTGTTGTAAGGGCATCGTGGTGGGGAGAAACTCGGTGACAATCGCACCAGATTGCACAATTTGTTGTGCCAGTTGAGTATGTTGTGATGGATAAACCGTATCCAAACCTGTACCCGTAACGGCAATTGTGCGCTGATGTGCCAATCCACCTTGATGTGCGGCTTGATCAATCCCATGTGCGAGTCCGCTACTAATATAAAAGCCTTTTTCACTTAGATAATAAGCAAAGTCATAGGCGACCTGCCGTCCATGTGGACTCGGTTTACGGCTGCCCACCATGGCAATTTGAGGTTGTAATAATGCCTGTGCCTGACCTTGTCCAAATAAAATCGGTGGACGATCTACATAAGGCAGCAGTTGAGTCGGGTAACCAATATCATCAGGCGTTAAAATAAAGTCGCTATGTTTGCAAATCAAATGAATCTGTTGTTCAAACTGTTGTTGACCTTGCTGCGTTTGGAATTCTGCTAAACGTTTTAAATGATTGGCATGTAAGCCAAGTTGAGACCATTCAGAGAAACGCTGTGGTAGCGTCGCTTGTTCACAATTGCCAAAATGTTGCTGAATTTTGGCAAAACTTGAGAGTGAATGTTGAACCAAGTACCACACCAACACCGTGTGATAGTGATGAGGCGATAGCTGATTCAACATAGGTAATTACTTAGTCATCAAGACGAGGTGGTTTAATATCTGAACCAATCTTGATTGGTAACTCGCTCTCGAGTACATAGGCATAGCTGATTCGATCGAAACTCTTAAAGACCATGACGCTACCCAAATATTGCCCAGGTAGTTTTACTTGCTCTTTGGTCTTCGGATCTCGTACAACTTCGCCATCTTGGTAAATGCTGAACACTTGCCCCGTTTCTACACCATCGACAGTACCGCGATCCACAGTGACGACGCCATTTTTGGCCGCTGTACCAATCGATCCCATCACACGAATGATTTTGCCACCGTCTTTCACTTGATTGGCATCAATTGGATAGAACAACGTCGGTAACATGGCATCTTGTTCAGCCATGACGCGATCGCCACGACGAACTTCACCGTTATAACTATCTGTCAGCTCAACTGTAGTGATGTCATTTTCGTTACGAATCGCAACGCCTGACGCGACTTGGGTCAGTTCAACACCAAGAATCTGCTTTTTGCCATTTTCCACTACAACATAAGGTTCGCCTTCGCGGAATACGCCGTAACGTTGACCGTTTTCAAGTCCTTTACCGCGAACATAAACGCTTTGACCTTTACCTGCGAGTACGCGGTTATCTGCTGTACCCAAAATATAAGGGGTATTGGCAATCGCATCTGCTGGCAGAACTGAAGTACGTTCTAGCCATTGTTGAATATGAGCCAATGGAATCACTGGAACACTATTATTCAATGCTTCGACGCGAACTTGCGGACGTAAGTTTGAAGTATTGCCTGTATAGCGGCGAATGATACCGTCACAGCCATCACCTTCATCTCTACCGATTAAAGGTTTGCCGTTCAAACTACAAAGCAGTAAGCGATCCCCTGGATAAATCCAATGCGGATTTTTCACGTGTTTATTGCTTGCCCAAATTTCTGGCCAGCGCCAAGGCTTATTTAAAAACTTACCTGAAATATCCCAAAGCGTATCGCCTTTTTTCACCACATAGACATGTGGTGCCCCCACTTTTACCGATGGTGGGCTGACATTCGGGCTTGCTGCATGAGCAAAATTCACGCTCATACCCAATCCCGCACAAATCGCAGCGGCAATCAGTTGTTTTTTTAACCCCAAGGCATGAAATGAGTGTATGCCGTTTAAAACCTTTTTCATTATCATAATTCCTAAAAATTATGTGTGTAGTTGCGCTATAATAACGACTTTACACACAATTTTTTTTGATCAAGCATTCCCTTCAGTTGGTTTTCTGATCAATGGCTTAAGTGAGGACGACAGTATGGCCTTATTACCTATTCTAAGTTTTCCTGATTCCCGCCTTCGTACCATTGCCAAGCCAGTCGAAGAAGTCACTGATGATATTCGTCAGCTTGCAGCAGATATGTTTGAAACCATGTACGAGGCACCGGGTATAGGTTTAGCGGCAACTCAGGTTGATCATCATATTCAGCTTATTGTTATGGACATCTCTGAAGAGAAAAACCAACCGATGGTGTTCATTAACCCCAAAGTCACTCCACTGACCGAAGATACTCAGCCTTATGAAGAAGGCTGTCTCTCTGTGCCTCAAATATACGACAAAGTTGAGCGTCCGTCACGTGTAAAAATCGAGGCAATTAACCTTGAAGGTCAAGCATTTGTGTTAGAAGCTGACGAACTTCTCGCTGTTTGTATTCAACATGAAATGGATCACTTAAATGGCAAGCTTTTTGTTGATTATTTATCGCCATTAAAGCGCCAACGTGCCCGTGAAAAAGTGGAAAAATTGGTTCGCCAACGCGAAAAAGAAAAAGTTGCAGTCAAACGTTAAGCTTTAAAATCATTTAAAGATGTTTTCTTTGTTTCGTTGTGGCCTGCTACTTGCGTTAACCGCGGTCTGTTTACAGATTGCGGTTTTCTTGCAGCCGTTACTACCGAAGCAATATCAAATCGCGCCTGTATGTGAAACGATTACTAAGGCCTTACTTTTGCCTCAAGCAGAAACAGCACATAGTCACTCGGCACACAGGTCGCAGCATCACAGCCATCAACTTGAACAAACGCAAGTTTCGATGCCGCAACATGACCATCACGATCTGAATCATCAATGTCAGTACTGTACGGTCTATGCCAATCTGGTATTACCGCCTGAATTGGGTGTGAAAGAGGTTTTAGTTCGAATCCAAATCCGTTTGGTTGCTTATCAGCAAGCGTTTAAGCATGTTTATTTTGCACTACAGCGGCTGTTCTTATTACCTCAAGGGCGAGCCCCACCACTCTTTGCATAAATTAAAACGTCAATTTCATTAGGGTTTTCAAAACTCTAGCTTAGTTTTACTTATGTTTTAAGAGAGACCAATCATGGCTCAACCTAAATTTTTATTACAACCGCTCACGGTTGCGATCTTGGCTACCTCAAATACCGCAATGGCATGGGCAGAACCTGTTCAGCATGAGCAGACACATGTCTCACTTGCACCAATTGTTGTGACGGCACAACAACCCAATGAGAACAATGGTTTGGTAGTGCAAGCGGATCCTAAACAACCGATCCAACCAGTCCCTGCAACCGATGGGGCAGATTACTTACAAAGTATTATGGGCTTTAATGCCATTAAAAATGGGGGAACCAATGGTGATGTCACGTTCCGCGGCATGTTTGGTTCACGCATTAAAATGCTGGTCGATGGTAGTGAAAACCTTGGGGCATGCCCATCTCGAATGGATGCGCCAACCTCATATATTCAGCCTGAAAGCTTTGACAAAATCACCGTGATAAAAGGGCCGCAAACGGTTCAATATGCAACGCCAGGTTCTGCGGCAACGGTGATTTTTGAGCGTCAACCTGAGAACCTGAGCAAAGATCAGCCCTATCGAGGACAGGCCAGTGTGGTGATGGGCTCTTATGGTCGTCTTGATCATAATGTTGAAGCAGCGGTGGGTGATGAAACTAAATATGCCCGTCTTAACGCCAATCGTTCAGAAGCGAATGATTATAAAGATGGCGATGATCAATCTGTTCATTCGAATTGGAAACGCTGGAATGCTGACCTTGCTTTAGGTTGGAAGCCGACAGATGATTCATGGTTAGAACTGCGTGCAGGTAAAGGCGATGGTGAAGCCGCTTATGCAGGCCGAGGCATGGATGGTTCACAGTTTAAACGTGAAAGTTTAGGCCTACATGCTGAGCATAAAAACCTGACCGATGTGATTAAGAAAGTCGAAGCACAGGTGGACTATAGCTATAACAATCACATCATGGATAATTTCCGTTTACGTACCCCGCCAATGACAACCATGAAGATGCATGGAATGGACATGACGGTACCGAATAAAATGGAAATGGAAGTTGCTCGCCGTACCTTGAACACCCGTTTAGCTGTTACCACTGATTGGGACAAGTTCAGCGTCGTGTCTGGGGTTGATACCCAGCACAACAAGCATGGCGGCAATATGATCATGTATGCAATGCCAAGCATGAACTCACCATTTAGCAATGATCTCAAATTCCAGTCTTATGGCGCGTTTAGTGAATGGACTTATAACACTGACGCGAATCAAAAATGGGTCGCTGGTGCGCGTGTGGATCAAGTCAAAATTGACAGTCTGGAAAATGGTAAAAATCGAAGTGATACCAACCCAAGCGGTTTTATCCGTATCGAAAAAACCTTACCTGAACATGGCTTAAAAACCTATGCAGGTCTGGGCTATGTGGAACGTACCCCAGATTTTTGGGAACTCTATAGCACATCAACCGATCATGGTGTGGGTTCAACCGATATGATGGGTAAAACTACCTATCGCATGATTGATAATTTAGATAATCTGCAAAAAGAACGTACAGCTCAGCTAGACATGGGTTTTCAGGCTGAACATGGTGCATGGAGTACATGGGCATCTGCGTATGCAGGTTTAATCAAAGACTTTATTCTGCTGCAATACAATAGTTCAAGTGATCGGTCACCTTTGGCTCGTAATGTGGATGCAACTATTGCTGGTGCAGAAGCAGGTGTCGGTTATCAATTTACAGATCATCTCCAAGCAGATGTTTCAACCATGTATGCATGGGGTAAAAATACCTCAGATGGTCGTGCTTTACCGCAGATTGCACCGTTAGAAGGACGTATTAATCTCCGTTATGTCGAAGAAAAATATAGCTTGGGCTTATTGTGGCGTACGGTTGCAAAGCAAAATCGCGTCAGCCTGAATGAAGGGAATGTGGTTGGCTATGATATGAACCAAAGCAAAGCATTTAATACGTTAGCATTGAATGGAACATACAAATTAACAGATGCCGTTGATGTTTCTGTTGGTGTCGATAATGTTTTGGATAAAACCTATACCGAGCATCTCAATAAAGCAGGGGCTTCGATGTTTGGTTATGGCGCCAGTGAGCAGTTCAATAATATTGGACGAAACTACTGGATGCGCATGAGCATGAAGTTCTAAGCGATAAAAAACAAGGTGGAAATGTCCACCTTGTTTCATTTTGGGTTTAAGCCAAGCAGTCTTGTTTTGGCATTAAGCTATCGCAATACAACGGATTTAAAGCACATTGCAAATCATCAATCTGTTCTTGGGTCACATAGCCTTTGGCTTTTAAGTATTCTGCTACGCGATCATCACGTAGACTCAAAAACGCCGCATCATATACGCCTAAATCGACAAATAAAGCGGCGGTTTCCAAGCTATTAAAGTGATCTAAAAACACATCATTTTCATACATCAGGAAAATATGGGTGAGTACTGCATTGGCATCGACTTTTAAGCGCTGTGCCAATTGCTCAGGACGTGTTTTGATAAACAGTAAATCTGACAGTTCATCAAACTGGGTTTTATCCAATTGGTTTTCACCGCCTTTGGCATGTGCCAGCCATGCTTTGAAGACCAACACCGCACCACCACGTAACAGCATACTCCAGATTTGATGACGTGTTTCATGGTCAAGATGAGATGATTCTGTTTCGAGTGCTTCTAAAAAAGTCTCTTCTTGCTCTGCCAGTTTTTCAAATAAGCCAAGACCTTGTGGGTGATAAGCAGCAGGTGCAAACACATCAAAATTCAGTTGATTAAATACATTGAGTGCCAGCGGAACAGCAGCTTGGTAAAGCGTATTCAGTGCACGTAAATGTGTTTCATCCAGTTTGCTATGAAAGAAGATATTCTGCCAGTCCAATTCGGGTAAGAGGGCATTGGCGCTGTATTGGCGATAGAACTGTTGTGAGCTATGGTCTGTGGTGGGGTGACTGTTATTCATGATCAATGTCCTTTTTGACAATTTGTGATGAGAAACCCAAAAGGAGTAGATCTAGGTCTCTATTAACTTGATCAATTTATGCGGTATCAGGAAAACAAGTAGAATACGACTAAAGTTGTAGATGTGGTTTTTGGGGTAAAATTCAACAATAAAAACAGGTGCTTAGTAAATTGTAAGTAAGTGTACAAACGTTCACTAATGTAAGTGAACGTTTTTGCCATAGCCAAAAATCATTTGAGCACTTTGGTTAATTTAGCAGCAAAAAAATAGCATTGTTTTGATCATTTTGGCCTATGTTGCAAAATATTTTGCTAGTTATTGCATTGGCATAATTTTTAGACCAGATAACCATGCCCTTAAGCCAGCAGGTTTCAGTGGTTTTTTCAGTAACACAATATTCTGCTGTTTTAGATACTGCGGTAGCTCTGGATCAGAGTCTGCAGTAATCAATGCCACTGGAATATGTGCGGGACGATGTTGCTCGATAAAATCTAAACCACGTTGATCATGATTTAAATGCTGATCGATGAGCCAGACCTGAATATCTTCTTGTTCAATCAATTGCAATGCTTGTTCAGGCTCGGTGGCTGTGAAAATCTGATAACCCCATTTACTCAATAAGGTTCGCATACCTTCTAAAATGGTTTCATCATTGTCCAAGCACAACACTTTATAAGCCGTATGTTGCAGTGCCGTAATGTGTGGTGTTGCCATTTGAACTTTAGGTGCTTCCGCGAGTGGGACTTCAATCATGAAACAAGAGCCTTTACCCAGTTCAGAATAAACATGCACAGGAAAGTCCAACAGGCTGGTCATACGTTGCACAATCGCAAGGCCTAACCCCAGTCCTTGTTCGCCCCACGGTGAGGTATGCCCGCAACGTTCGAACTCCTGAAACAGTTTGACGCGTTGTTGTTCATTAATGCCCGGTCCCGTATCCCAAACACCGATACGAATATGATTGGGTCGTTGCGCTGAACGTAATACACCGACCACCACACGCCCTTGAGCAGTATAACGGAGTGCATTACTGACAAAGTTCTGAATAATCCGTCGCATCCATTGTGGATCGGTATCGACCCAGAACTTGGTATCGTGCACGGACAGTTGGATATCGCGCTGTGCAGCAATCGATTTGAACTGCAACTCCAAGTCATTCAATAAATCGTGTAATGAATAGGCTTGGCGTTTAGGCTGAATGGTGCCACCTTCTAAACGGGCAATATCGAGCAGGGCTGAGAGCATACTTTCTGCACCGTATAGTGCTCGATCCAGCTGTTGTAAGGTCTGTTGATCTTCTGTTGCATGCACACTTTGCTCTAGGGCGGTACTAAATAAGCGAGCCGCATGCATCGGTTGAAGTAAATCGTGACTGGCTGCGGCCAAGAAGCGACTTTTCGATTGGTTGGCTTTGTCAGCCTGTTCCAACGCCAATTGTTGTTCGGTCAGCGCATTCGCCAGCTGTTGGGTGCGGTCACTGACACGTTCTTCCAACACAGCTTCATTTTCACGGAATGCCGTAATATCGGCGAAAGTGGTGACAAAGCCACCGCCTTCAATCGGATTACCACGCATCTGAATGACCAGACCATCTTTACGAATCCGCTCGAACTCATGGGCACTCCCCACTTTCATCCAATGCAGTCGTTTACGTACATGTTCTTCGACGGGGCCTGGACCACACTCGCCCCGTTCAGCGTTATAGCGAATCAAATCAGAAATTGGACAGCCGACATAAACCAGATCTTTCGGATAATCAAATAGCTTCAGGTATTGATTGTTCCACGCCACCAGACACATATTTTTATCCACCACACTGACCCCTTGGGTCATATGGTCGATCATGGTCATGAGGAGATTTTGATTGAAACGTTGCCATTGTGAGGCTTGGTCGAGAATATTTGCGACTTGCCCGAGTGCCAGACCGTTATTAATCATGGCAGTGGTGAGCAAAGTACGGGCAGAGGCTGCACCAATAATCCCCGCCAAATATTGCTCGGTAAAACGCCACCACATGCCATTGGCGACATGATTTTCATTCAACACAATATGGTTTTGTTCACAAAACTGTTGAAATGCCTGAATTGTCAGTTTATCACCAGTGACACGTTTGGCTAAGGCGAGTAAGTCACCGACTTTGAGACGTGCTGCATTGAGGTGCAGGTCGGTCAGATCATTATTGGACTGAGCCGATGGCAGCGGTTTACTTTCATAATAAAAGAAGCTCTCGGCCTGAATTTGTTCAGCCACGCTGGGACGATACAGACGAGATACCCAGATATACAGCACCACGTTCAGACCTAAAGACCACAATACCCCGTGGGTAAGCGGGGCAAACGATTCAAACCCAAGCAACGCCTCTGGACGTAGACCATTAATATCAAAGGGACCAAACAGTAATAGGTGTTGTGCAAATTCTTGATAATGATCAGGTAAGCTACGTAATACCGTTGGAAATAAAAGTGTATAACTCCACATGGCAAAACCCATGAGTAAGCCAACATAAACCCCTTGGCGACTTGCACCACGCCAATAAAGTCCGCCGATTAAAGCTGGAGAGAATTGTGCGACAGCACTGAAAGCCAATAAACCAAATACGGATAGCTGATTGATATCATTAAAAAAGTGGAAAAATAAAAAACCCAGCAACATCACGCTGACAATACTAATGCGACGGGTCAGTTTGAGCACACGCGGCAAATGCTGATCATGGCGGGAAATGATTTTAAAGCGCCACAGGGCAGGCATGATCAGGTCATTACTGAGCATAATCGATAATGCCACAGAGGCAACCAAAAGCATGCCCGTCGAGGCTGAAAAACCACCCAAGAATGCCAGTAAAGCCAGCCATTCTTGTTGATAGCTTAGAGGCAGTGCCAATACGGCAATATCTGGTGTACCCAGTGATTCGGGTAAGGAGTGTAATGCCCAACTGGCAATTGGAATGATCGCAATAACGGTAAGAATCAGATAAGCAGCGAACCAGCGGCGCGCGCCGCGGATATGTTTTTCATCGCGTAATTCCACCACGGCCACATGAAATTGGCGGGGTAAACAAATCATCGCTAATCCTGCGAGCAGCGTCTGAACCCAAAATGTTTCAGGCACACCGAGTTGTTGTAGGTCATGGAAATGTTGATGAACGTCGCTGCTGACCTGTTTAATATTATCTGGTGACTGTAATAAAAAGAATCCAGCCACACAGAGCAGGGCGAATAGTTTGACAAATGATTCAAATGCCACGGCCAGCATTAAACCACCGTGTTGTTCGGTATTGGCAATATGTCGTGTACCAAAAATCATGGCTAAAATTGCCAGTACCGCGGTCAGTACCAACACACTATTGGTGGTGGTATGAATATGGGCATTCTGCTCAAGAATCACCGATGCACTCAGGGCAATTGCACGTAATTGCAACGCCAAATAAGGCACAATCGCAATGACCGCAAGAATCGTGACCAGTGCAGCCAAGCTACCACTTTTGCCATAACGGGCAGCCACAAAATCGGCAATTGAAGAAATAGCATGATGCTGACGAATCCGACCTAAGCGTTTCCAGATGTCATAGCCGAACCAGATAAATAACAGGGGGCCCAGATAGATCGGCAGGAAAATCACACCTTGACGAACCGCGGCGCCAGTTGCGCCATAAAAGGTCCACGAAGAACAATACACACCCAAGGTTAAGCTGAACAGCAGCATACGACCGCGCGTACTTAGTCGACTCGCATGCTTTTCACCAAAAAAAGCACAGCCGAATAACAGCACAATGTACAGGGCCAGTACCCCAAGAATAAGCCAACTGTTCATATTGCTCACGTGATCAACTTCCATTTTCTATCATACCCGAAGCACAGGTAGAGCAAGGAGTAGAGATTTGCATTTAGAGACCAAAGTCTAAGTTACGAGTCAAGCATAATCTTGTTAATTTGAATAATGAAAAATCCCATGTGAAAAAGGGGTCCACGGTTGGACACAAAAATAAGGAGTTGGTTATGGATGATTCACAGGTAGATCGAATTCTACATAATCCTAAGTTTCAAGAGATGGTCAGCAAAAAACGCACCTTAAGTTGGACATTAACAGCAATTATGCTGTTTATCTACGTTGGTTTTATGCTTTTGGTTGGCTATAACAAAGAGTTTTTAGCAAGTTCATTCAGCGGCGGTGTAACCACGTGGGGAATTCCTCTTGGTTTAGGCATTATCGTATTGTCCTTTTTATTATGTGGTGTGTATTCATATATTGCCAATACTAAACTTGACCAACTGAATGAAGAAGCCCTCAAGGAAGTTGAGGCCATTGCACATGAAAAAGGGATGCACTGAGATGAAAGGGACATCATTCAAAGCGAAATTATTCGCACTGCTAAGTTTCTGTTGTTCGAGTGTCGCATTTGCAGGGCCAGACCTAGGTGCTGCTGAACAGCAGGCGACCAACTGGCATGCGATCATTATGTTCACGATCTTTGTCGGTTTTACCTTGTTCATTACCAAATGGGCGGCAAAGCAAACTCAATCTGCACAAGATTTCTATACTGCTGGTGGCGGGATCAGTGGTTTCCAAAATGGTTTAGCCATTGCTGGCGACTATATGTCAGCTGCATCCTTTTTAGGTATTTCCGCACTCGTGTTTAGTTCGGGCTTCGATGGCTTGCTCTATTCACTGGGTTTCATGGTGGGTTGGCCAATCGTACTTTTCCTTGTTGCTGAACGTTTACGTAACTTAGGGAAATATAACCTTTCAGACGTGGTGTCATTCCGCTTGGAAGAAAAGCCTGTGCGTACCTTGGCAGCCTTCAGTTCACTTGTCGTGGTCGCCTTTTACTTGATCGCCCAGATGGTTGGTGCAGGTCAGTTGATCAAACTGTTATTCGGTTTGAACTACAACATTGCCGTGGTGATTGTCGGTCTATTGATGATGGCGTATGTGATCTTCGGTGGAATGTTGGCAACGACTTGGGTACAAATCATCAAAGCGGTGATGCTACTCAGTGGTGCTACTTTTATGGCCTTTATGGTGATGAAAGCGGTTGGCTTTAGCTTTACCAATATGTTTAACCAAGCGATTGGTGTGTATAGCCAAGCGCATAGCATGAGCTGGGAAGAAGCATCAAAAATCATGGGGCCAGGTAAACTCGCGGCCAATCCAATTGATGCGTTATCACTTGGTCTTGCCTTGATGTTTGGTACAGCAGGCTTACCTCATATCTTGATGCGTTTCTTTACCGTGAAAGATGCGAAAGAAGCACGTAAGTCAGTCGTAGTTGCGACAGGTTTTATCGGTTACTTCTACTTATTAACGTTTATTATCGGTTTCGGTGCGATTCTATTTGTTGCAAATAACCCTCAATTCCTTGATGTAGCAAAAGCAGCGGTCACAGGTAAATTAGAATTAGTCGGTGGTAACAACATGGCTGCGGTTCACTTAAGTGATGCTGTTGGCGGTGACTTGTTCATGGGCTTTATCTCAGCAGTGGCATTTGCAACAATCCTTGCTGTAGTGGCTGGTTTAACCCTTTCAGGTGCTTCAGCGATTTCACATGACTTATATGCCAATGTATTCAAAAAAGGTAAAACCACACCTGAGTCTGAATTGAAGATGTCAAAAATCGCAACTTTAGGTTTAGCGATCTTTGCCATGATCTTGGGTATTTTATTCGAGAAACAAAACGTTGCCTTCATGGTTGGCTTGGCATTCTCGGTAGCATGTTGTGCAAACTTCCCAGTGTTAGTGTTATCTATGTTCTGGAAAGGTTTGACCACTCGTGGCGCGGTGATTGGTGGTGTGGTTGGTTTAGTCGGTGCCGTGAGCTTGATTATTCTGTCTAAAGCGGTTTGGGTCGATACATTGGCGATTTCTGAAACTGCGCCAAACCCATTCAATGGTCCAGCATTATTTGCAATGCCATTATCATTCCTTTGCTGCTGGTTCTTCTCTGTAACAGACAAGTCAGCACGCGCAGAGAAAGAGCGTAAAGCGTTTGATGCTCAGTTTGTTCGTTCAATGACAGGTATCGGTGCATCTGGCGCGTCAGATCACTAATTAAAATAGATTGTAAAAAGCCCTCATTGATTGAGGGCTTTTTTTATGGCTTATTGATGCATACTGGCCAGTTGTTGTGGCTGATTGCGATACAGCGACAAGCCGATCCGTTGCAGATGACGTCCATTTTGTTCAAGGAAGCTGTTTAGTTTTGGAATATGTTTGGCACCGGTATACAGCGCTAAATTTCGACCAATTAAATAATAAGCAAACCATGATGCCGATTGCGGAGCTAAACCTAACTTCTGCATTTTCTTGCGACCAATAAAGAACTGGGTAATTTCTAAATGCTGTTTATAAGCCAGTTTTTGTTGGAAAGAACGTAGATAACGGTACTTTCGTTCGAATGGTTCTTTGGAAAGGCTGGAGCCGAGCGAGATACTACTGGCATCCGATTGTGGATGTGCAAATTGCATCCAGTAAATCAGTTTCCAGCCATCTGCTTCATGATCGACTAACCATTTTTCTTCAACGCCCATCAACCAACCTGCATATTTCCAGAAATGTAAAAAGCTATCGACTTCTTGTTTACTCGGAAAAATCCCCAGAGCACGAATACCAATCAGGACTACGCCACTAAAGGCAATATTGGTCATGGCCTGATCATACTGGTTAATGGGAAGTCCCCAAGTCTTGGCATCCCATTTCTCTGATTTTTGCAGTTGATGACGGACCAAGGCATGAATGAATCGTACAAAAATCGTAGAGGTAAAACCTTTGCTAAAACGTTCAAAACCATCTTGTTCGGTGATGTCGACCCACCATTTGGTGGTTTCAGCGAGACGTGTTCCCGCCTGTTTTTTTAATGCGCCTGTCAGCACCAAAGGTTGATTAAAACCAGGGTACATATAGCCTGTCATTAATGATAAATCTCGCAGGATCAGTCCGTTATTGATGCCTAAACGATAAGTAAATTTAAGTGCCTCATCGACTTTGGTTTGCTCGTACCACGCAGGTTTTTGTTCAACGAATTGGAAGAAGGCAGTGAGTTCAGGAATTTGATGCGGTAGTTTATCTAAACCTTCATATAACGCCGTTTCAAAATATTTACGATGTAATTTAGGGTTTTGTAGCACCCAAAGCAGCACTTGATCCATGGGTTCATCACCACTTTGCAGGGCGGTATTCAATGCAAGATATTCCTGATAACTCGGCTGAACTTCCTGTCGGGTCATATAGCTGAGAATCTTGGTTTTGAGATTGGATTGACTCATGTCTTCAAACGCTGCCAAACGTTTAGGTTTAACGATGCTTTGCATTGCATAAAGCCTCTGATTGTTATTTAATCAAAGCTTAATATGAATAATTATTCGCATTCAATTCGCATTTTAATTGAGGCTGAGCATGAGAAAACGACCACAGCAGCAACGTGCCAAAATGATCGTCGAAAGTATTTTGGAGGGGGCACAGAAATGTATTTCTGAATATGGTGTGCTGCAGGTGACGACACCTAAAATCTCTGAAAAATCAGGGGTGAGTGTTGGGTCCATTTATCAGTACTTTGAAAATAAAGAGCAAATCATCGCGGAACTGTTACTGCGTAAAAGTGAAAATTTGGGACAAGCGGTAAAGCAACTGGTGATGTTACAACAACAAACCTCTATTCAGGACATCATCACATTAAGCATTGCATTTGGCTTTGAATCATTAAAGTCTGATCAGGGCTTTTTTATCGAAATTTTAAAAAATTGGCATGCGTATAGTGACTCGGAAGCGGCACAAGTGCTGGAGCAGCATTTCTTGGAAATCGGCATGTATTTGTTTGGACGTTATTATCCGCACTGGGATTTTGAAACCTTAAAACACAAGTCCTTTGTGATTATTAACAGTACCTTATTTACCATGATGCGTTATGCCAGTAAAAATACGTTTCTAATCGAAGAACAGCGGCTACAACAAGAACTGTCTAAAATGATTGTTTCTTTTTTAGATGCAGTATGATGCACTCAACATCATGAAAAACATAATAAGATTCAGGACTGCAACATGCAAAGTTTAAAACAATTTTGGAGCGGCTTTCGTCTACTGCCATCGGCATGGTTGTTACTGGTGCAGTTGGCTTTGTTGATTTTAGCAATGCTCACCTATGGAGATAGTGAGTTTCGTGCCTTGACGTGGTCATTGGGGGTACTGGCCTTATTGATTATTGCCAAGGTGATCCGACAAACACCTGTGTTTACCTTTTGGGGATTGGTCTTTGTCAGTGGTGCATTCTTATTTTCGATCTTAATTTTTATTGGATATAGCAACCAGACTATTCAAATCATTGCACATAGTTTTGAAGCTTTGGCCTATTTTTATGCGGCCTATGGTTTGCTTCGTTATATGTTTGCAGATCGCTATCTGACCAAAGACGAATTGTTTGCTGCAGGGGCGGTATTTACCCTTATCGCTTGGGGTTTTGCCTTTTTATATAGTATCTGTCAGTTGATATTGCCCGATAGTTTTCAAAATCCCAATCACCCCCAAGCCTTACAGCATTGGCTTGATTTATTATTTTTGAGTTTCAGTCTACAGTCCGCAACAGGTCTGTCCGATTTGATCCCCATTAGTCCTGCGGCCAGAGTTCTCGCGATGCTACAAATGTTTGGCGGGGTGATGTACCTCGCCGTGGTGGTATCTCGCTTGATTGCATTGCAATATATTGCCCATCTGCCTAAAAATCAGTAATCCGATATCGACATTGAACGGGTCGCAGTTTCCTGTTCCAGCCATTCGATGAATTTCAGCATAATTGGGTTATGCGGTTGTTCAGCATAGACAAAATAATAGCAACGCGAACCGCTGAGTTTATGTGATGACACAATGATCAGTTCCCCTCGGCTGAGTTCCTTTTCGATCAGCATTTGTGGAATCAGTGCCACGCCAAGATGATGTGTTGCGGCAACAGCCAGCATTGAAAACAGTTCATGCCGCTGACCTTCCATGGCATAAGGCGCGGTATAAGCTAAGCTGTCGAACCATTCTTTCCAAATCGCGGGGCGAGTGGTTTGTTGTAATAACGGTAGTTGTGATAGTTGGGCTGCTGTCAGGTCCAGTGTCGATGCATTTTGAACAAGATCAGGGAAGAACTTTTTGATCAGCGTTGGTGAACAAACCGCAACCACTTCTTCCTGCATCAAAAAATGTGCGGTGGTTCCTGGCCAGTTTTCAACTTGAGCAGGTGTGCCTGCATAGATGGCGGCATCAAAAATTTGTTCACTGAATAAAAAGGGTTTGGTGCTGGTCTCAAGATGGATGGTAATTTCAGGATAGGTTTCATTAAAACGGTGCAAGCGTGGCAGCAGCCAGCGCGTTGCAAAAGTAGGAACCACCCCTAATTTGAGCGTGCCACCTAAACCTTGATGTGACATCAGGTCGAGCGTGCTGTGTTCCAGTCCCAGCAAATGCGTCTTGATATTTTTTAAATATTGTTCACCCGCAACGGTTAGTTCTACACCATGTCGCACTCGATGAAACAAGGGCAGATTGAGAAACTCTTCCAGTTGTTGAATCTGCCGGGATACAGCACTTTGGGTCATGCTGAGTTCCTGCGCTGCATGGGTATAGGTTTTGTGTTTGGCTGCGGCTTCAAAGCAAATCAATGATTGCAGTGAAGGAATCATACGTCGCATAACAGCATCCTTGTGTTGAGTGCGAAAATGAACGATGGCGTTCAGATCACTCAGGCGTTGTAAATTATTCTCAGCTTTAGTTTTAACAGAATAACGGGGCAGATTTCAATTGAGCTATGCGTAAATTGCATAGCTGTATGAAAAAACATCGTTTGCTTGAGGGCTCAATCTCGCCTAGCATCAAGTGCATAATTGATATCTAGATTGATCAAAAGGAATGTGAAAATCCATGGCAAATCAAGGAAAGCGTGTCTCTTTTAACTGGCAAGATCCATTTTTACTCGAACAGCAACTCAGCTCAGAAGAACGCATGATTCGTGATAGTGCTCAGGCCTATTGTCAAGACAAACTCATGCCACGCGTATTGGAACAGTTTCGTCATGAAAAAACAGATCCACATATTTTTCGGGAAATGGGTGAGCTAGGTCTATTAGGCCCAACTATTTCAGAACAATATGGCGGTGCAGGACTGAACTATGTCAGTTATGGTCTGATTGCACGTGAGATTGAACGTGTGGACTCGGGCTATCGCTCTATGGCCAGTGTGCAAAGTTCGCTGGTGATGGTGCCGATTGCTGAATTTGGCACCGAAGCTCAGAAACAGAAATATCTGCCTAAGCTGGCGACTGGTGAATACATTGGCTGTTTTGGATTGACTGAGCCCGACCACGGTTCTGATCCAGGCAGCATGCTGTGTCGTGCCAAAAAAGTTGCAGGCGGTTATCGTCTCAGTGGCAGTAAAATGTGGATTACCAACAGTCCAATCGCAGATGTATTTGTGGTTTGGGCCAAAGAAGTCTCTGAAGCAGGCAATGTCGGAGAGATTCGCGGCTTCATTCTTGAAAAAGGTTGGGAAGGGCTGTCTGCACCTGCTATTCATGGCAAGGTCGGACTCCGTGCATCGATTACGGGTGAAATCGTGATGGATCAGGTCTTTGTTCCAGAAGAAAATGCATTTCCTGAGGTACGCGGTTTGAAAGGGCCGTTTACCTGTCTGAACAGTGCTCGTTATGGTATCGCATGGGGTGCAATGGGTGCTGCGGAATTCTGTTGGCATACTGCACATCAATACACCATGGATCGCAAACAGTTCGGTCGTCCGTTGGCAGCCAATCAGCTGATTCAGAAAAAGCTGGCGGATATGCAAACTGAAATTGCTCTGGGTCTACAAGTCGCCTTACGTTTTGGCCAAATGAAAGATGCAGGCATTGCTTCAGTCGAAGGTACGTCGCTGATCAAACGCAATAACTGTGGCAAAGCACTCGAGATTGCACGACTGGCGCGTGACATGATGGGCGGTAATGGCATCAGTGATGAATTTGGCGTGGCTCGTCATCTAGTCAATCTGGAAGTGGTGAATACCTATGAAGGTACCCATGATGTGCATGCCTTGATTCTCGGGCGTGCGCAAACAGGAATTGCTGCATTTTCTAACTAAAAATTCATGACTCGTTGAACACAAAGATACGCTTTCGGCGTGTCTTTAGGCAAATTCATGCCTAAAAAATATAGACCTATACCAATTAAAATCGTCAAGGATTCATCAAGCGTATTTTAGGTGGAAAATGACACTTTGCTGAAAACAATAAATAGAACGAGAGCAAAGTACTCATCACCAGAATAATTGATGAAAGACCAGACCCATTTGAGAAAATGAGGTGTCAAATGAACAATGATGTTCAAACGGTAACAAGCTCAGCTATGAGCAAATGGCCTTCCAATTTGGGAACCCATGAGCGAATTACGCCACACACATGGAAATTTGCATTGCTATTTGCTTATTTCGCCATGGTGGTGGATGGCGTTGATATTATGTTGCTGTCATACAGTCTCACTAGTTTAAAGGCAGAATTTGGATTATCGACCTTTCAGGCGGGTGCGCTTGGCAGTGCATCTTTGGCTGGGATGGGAATTGGCGGCATATTGGGTGGGTGGGCCTGTGATAAATTTGGACGAGTGAGAACCATTGCCCATTCGGTGACTTTCTTTTCGGTGGCAACCTGTTTATTGGGTTTTACCCACAGCTTTGAACAATTTATGTCGTTACGTTTTATTGGGGCTTTAGGGATTGGTGCCCTTTATATGGCCTGCAATACCTTAATGGCGGAATATGTCCCGACCTCCTATCGCACCACAGTACTGGGGACCTTACAAACAGGCCAAACGGTGGGCTATATTGTTGCAACATTATTGGCAGGTGCCATTATTCCAGAACATGGCTGGCGTATTTTATTCTTCATTACGGTGATTCCAGCCGTAATTAATATTATTTTACAGCGTTTTGTGCCTGAGCCTAAATCTTGGCAGCTCTCAAAAATGAAGACCCTGTCTGCTCAGACGCAGGAGGTCGTTACGACGCAGGAACAACCGAAAAGCCAAAGTATTTATAAACAGATTTTTGCCAATCTAAAACATCGGAAAATGTTCCTGCTCTGGATGAGTACAGCCTTCTTTTTACAGTTTGGTTATTACGGTATTAACAACTGGATGCCGAGTTATCTGGAGACTGAAGTGAATATGAACTTTAAGTCACTCACCAGTTATATGGTCGGCTCTTATACTGCGATGATTTTAGGCAAAATTCTGGCGGGTTATTTGGCAGATAAATTCAATCGCCGCGCCATTTTTGTGTTTGGGACCTTGGCCAGTGCGATCTTCTTGCCGATCATTATTTTCTTTAATACGCCTGACAATATTCTGTATTTATTAATTACTTTTGGATTTCTTTATGGGATTCCATATGGGGTCAATGCGACCTATATGGCGGAATCTTTTTCAACGGATGTACGTGGCACTGCGATTGGTGGGGCCTATAACATTGGTCGAGTGGGCGCAGCAATCGCACCCGCAACCATTGGTTTTTTAGCCTCTGGTGGAACATTTACGATGGCATTTATTATCATGGGGGCCGCCTATTTTATTGCAGGGGTGCTACCAGGGTTATTCATTCGAGATCGCCAATACGATCCACAAAAAGCATAATCAGGAGGGAATATTATGGGTGCATTAACTGGTTTGCGTGTACTGGATCTCAGTCGGGTTTTGGCAGGGCCATGGTGCAGTCAGATTTTGGCGGATTTAGGTGCTGAAGTGATCAAGATTGAACGTCCTAAAACAGGCGATGATACCCGTATGTGGGGGCCACCGTGGATGAAGGATGATGCAGGTCAATCCACACGCGAGGCGGGATATTATCAATCTGCCAATCGGAATAAATACTCGGTCGCCATTGATATTGCATCAAAAGAAGGTCAAGCCTTGGTTCGCGAAATGGTCAAGGACAGTGATGTCCTGATTGAAAATTATAAAGTCGGTTCATTACGCAGATACGGGTTGGACTATGCCAGTTTGAGTGAAATCAATCCACGACTGGTCTATTGCTCTATTACGGGCTTTGGACAAACAGGACCTCGTGCATCTGAGCCAGGCTATGATTTTGTCATTCAAGGAATGGCAGGATTGATGAGTATTACGGGTGAAAAAGATGATCTGCCAGGTGGCGGTCCACAAAAAGTCGGGGTAGCCGTTGCCGATTTACAAACAGGTTTATATGCCACCGTGGCGATTCAAGCCGCACTTTGGTCTCGGCAGACGACGGGAAAAGGGCAGCATATTGATTTGTCCTTGCTCGACGTACAGGTCGCAGGCTTGGCCAACCATGGGATGAACTATCTAATCACAGGTCAGGCACCAAAACGTTGGGGAAATGCACACGCTAATATTGTCCCTTATCAAACGTTTAAGGCAAAAGATAAAGATTTTATTATTGCATGCGGCAATGATGCTCAGTTTAAAGCGTTGTGTCAGGCCATCGGTCGTGCTGAATGGGCAGAGCAACCTAAGTTTAGATTTAATCAGGATCGGATTGCGCATCGTGGGGAATTAACCAGTTTAATGGATCAGCATTTTCTCACGCAATCTGCACACCATTGGGTAGAGCGGATTCATGCGGTTAAAGTGCCTGTAGGCATGATCAATAATGTGGATGAGGCCTTGCAAGAACCGCAAGTACAAGCGCGGGAAATGGTGGTTTCTATTCCACATCCACAATATCGCCAGTTTAAAATGATTGCGTCGCCGCTGAAATTGTCTGCAACACCTGTGGAATATCGTCTTGCGCCACCACGCTTGGGTGAACATACCCAAACGGTTTTGGCAAAGTATTGTTCAACAGAGGTTTTGGCGGAGTTAGCCGAACAAGGGGTGATTGGGCCTTTATAAAGTACACCCGATTCTCAATTGAGGATCGGCTTTTAAAAAATTATAGAAGGTTGCGAGCTATCTTCTCATTCTGTTACAGCATTACAACTGCTTTATTTTTCACATTTTTTATAATTAGTATCGAGTTTTACATGCTTTAAGCTCGCTTTTATTCACATTGTGAATGTCTTCTTTGGCCGTTATGGCCTATCCATGATCATTAGAATAACGTGAGGGAATTATGCCTTCCAAGCCATCTTCGCATTTTGCGAATGTGAATCCAAACGTGTTTTTAAGCACGGTGATTATCATTGCGATTTTTCTCGCAATCGTCATTATCGCACCCAGTTCATTTGAACTGCTTACGCAGCAGTTAAAACAATGGATCACTGATTCATTTAGCTGGTTTTACGTTCTATCAGTCGCGGTCTTTCTGATCATACTGATTTACATTGCCTGCTCCGCCAGTGGAAAAATCAAGTTAGGTCCTGATCATAGTCAGCCTGAATACAGTAATGGCTCGTGGTTTGCCATGCTGTTTACAGCTGGGATGGGGATCGGTCTGATGTTCTTTGGTGTGGCTGAACCTGTTATGCATTATGTCAGCCCGCCCAGTGGTGATCCTGAAAGTGTAGAGTCGGCGCAGCAAGCATTGCGCATTACCTTTTTCCACTGGGGCTTACATGCCTGGGCCATTTACGCGCTCGTTGGTCTATCCTTGGCTTATTTTGCCTATCGTCATAATCTACCTTTAAAAACCCGCTCTGCTTTATATCCCATTATTGGCAAGAAAATTTATGGCCCATGGGGCGATAGTATTGATACTTTTGCCACTATTGGTACGGTTTTTGGTGTTGCAACTTCCCTTGGTTTCGGGGTAACCCAGATCAACTCAGGGCTACACTATCTCTTTGGGATCGAGCAAAGTAGCAATGTTCAGGTCATTCTAATTATCTTTGTCAGTACCTTGGCATCTTTATCTGTGTTCTTGGGACTAGATAAAGGGGTGAAGCGTCTTTCTGAACTGAATCTGATCTTGGCTTTGGTGTTATTGGCATTTGTGTTTATTGCAGGTCCGAGTATTTACTTGCTGCAAACGACCATTCAAAACACGGGTTCTTACATTTCTAACCTGTTTAGCATGACGTTTAACTTATATGCCTATCAACCAAATGGTTGGATCGGTGGTTGGACCATTCTCTATTGGGCATGGTGGATTTCATGGTCACCATTTGTGGGGATGTTTATTGCACGAGTTTCGCGTGGTCGAACGATCCGTGAATTTATCGTCGGTGTATTACTGATCCCAACGGGTTTTACCATCATCTGGATGGGTTTTTTAGGTAATGCTGCGTTATTTAGCATTATGCAAGAACATAATGTCACTCTGATTCAGGCTGTACAAAGCGATTCATCGGTTGCCTTATTCGAATTCCTGAATCATTTACCGTTTTCAGGTGTCATGAGTTTACTTGCGACTGTATTGGTGATGTTGTTCTTCGTCACATCGGCAGATTCAGGTGCACTGGTTACAGATTATCTGACTGCGAAATCTGAAAATTCACCGACATGGCAAAGACTGTTCTGGACAGTATTGATGGCCGCGTTGGCGATTATTCTGCTGTTAGTGGGTGGTCTGGCTGCTTTGCAAGCCTCAATCATTATGAGTGCTCTGCCTTTTACCTTGGTGATGTTGTTGATGAGTTGGGGTTTATTGAAAGCCTTGAAACTTGATGTAACCAAGATGAATGCCATTCAGGAGGCACGAATTACACCGAGGGCCATCCATAATCCACGGAGTTGGCAACAACGTTTAGGTTTGATCATGCATTATCCGCATACTGAGGATGAAGTGCAGCAGTATATTAATACTGAGGTACGTAAAGCATTTGAAAGTATTCAGCGTGAATTTAAACGCCGTCATCTAGAAGTAGATATCCGTGAGATTGAACATGGTTTACAACTGCATGTGGATCATCATCATGAGATTAACTTTACCTATAAAGTGATTTCACACGCGACTGTTCCGCCAAGCTTTATGTTGGGGCGTGCAGATGAAGATGAAGCCAATTATTTCCAAGCAGAAGTTTTCTTAAGAGAAGGCGGTCAAAACTATGATGTGATGGATTGGACCCAAGAAGATTTAATCCAAGACATTATTGACCAGTATGAGCGCCATCTTTACTTCTTGAATATTGTTCGAGGTACAACGTCTTAACTGGGGGAGTGTACTTAGCCAAGAAAACAACGGCTTTGATTTGATCAAAGCCGTTGTTTTCTTTTATACGATTAAGTTTTGGGTATCAGAGGATGATAAATAGGATTCTTGAATTGCTTTATGGATGGAGAAGTGGTGAAAAATATCAAAAAGAATCTGTTTTTTGTTTGGAATTGCAGCGGAATACATAAAAAACCAATAAATAACAGTATCTTAGCCCTATGATTGAGTGTTTAAATTCTCTTTTAAGATAATTAATAAATTTTAAATTATATAAATCAGTAGATTAGATGAGTTAAAGTTTAAAAATAAAACAACCGAATTATTAAATTTTTAAAAGTGCTTGCACCTAGACTGAAATGCTGTAGAATGCACATCCATCGGCGGTGATGCAGATAAAAACTTGTTGAGAAACAAGGATTTGGCTTAAGGGTTAAATTTTTGGGTTTGAGAATAAGTTTTGAAAATATCTAAATTACCTGTTGACTTTAAAGAAATTTAGAGTAATATAGCCGACCTAGCTTGATGATGACGAATCATCGAGAAGATCATTAAGAGAATAGAAGAACAACTTGTGTGGATTTTTACTGGTTGATCAATCGAAAATATTTCATTGATTGAATGGTAGAAATTTCTCGAAGTTTATTTGAGCGAATTTTTAGTCAGAAAATTGATGAGCCAAGATTTGTAGCCATAAGCTACTAATGATTTTAAACTGAAGAGTTTGATCATGGCTCAGATTGAACGCTGGCGGCAGGCTTAACACATGCAAGTCGAGCGGAGTGATGGTGCTTGCACTATCACTTAGCGGCGGACGGGGGAGTAATGCTTAGGAATCTGCCATTTAGTGGGGGACAACATTCCGAAAGGAATGCTAATACCGCATACGTCCTACGGGAGAAAGCAGGGGATCTTCGGACCTTGCGCTAAATGATGAGCCTAAGTCGGATTAGCTAGTTGGTGGGGTAAAGGCCTACCAAGGCGACGATCTGTAGCGGGTCTGAGAGGATGATCCGCCACACTGGGACTGAGACACGGCCCAGACTCCTACGGGAGGCAGCAGTGGGGAATATTGGACAATGGGCGGAAGCCTGATCCAGCCATGCCGCGTGTGTGAAGAAGGCCTTTTGGTTGTAAAGCACTTTAAGCGAGGAGGAGGCTACCTAGATTAATACTCTAGGATAGTGGACGTTACTCGCAGAATAAGCACCGGCTAACTCTGTGCCAGCAGCCGCGGTAATACAGAGGGTGCGAGCGTTAATCGGATTTACTGGGCGTAAAGCGTGCGTAGGCGGCTGATTAAGTCGGATGTGAAATCCCTGAGCTTAACTTAGGAATTGCATTCGATACTGGTCAGCTAGAGTATGGGAGAGGATGGTAGAATTCCAGGTGTAGCGGTGAAATGCGTAGAGATCTGGAGGAATACCGATGGCGAAGGCAGCCATCTGGCCTAATACTGACGCTGAGGTACGAAAGCATGGGGAGCAAACAGGATTAGATACCCTGGTAGTCCATGCCGTAAACGATGTCTACTAGCCGTTGGGGCCTTTGAGGCTTTAGTGGCGCAGCTAACGCGATAAGTAGACCGCCTGGGGAGTACGGTCGCAAGACTAAAACTCAAATGAATTGACGGGGGCCCGCACAAGCGGTGGAGCATGTGGTTTAATTCGATGCAACGCGAAGAACCTTACCTGGCCTTGACATACTAGAAACTTTCCAGAGATGGATTGGTGCCTTCGGGAATCTAGATACAGGTGCTGCATGGCTGTCGTCAGCTCGTGTCGTGAGATGTTGGGTTAAGTCCCGCAACGAGCGCAACCCTTTTCCTTATTTGCCAGCGAGTAATGTCGGGAACTTTAAGGATACTGCCAGTGACAAACTGGAGGAAGGCGGGGACGACGTCAAGTCATCATGGCCCTTACGGCCAGGGCTACACACGTGCTACAATGGTCGGTACAAAGGGTTGCTACCTAGCGATAGGATGCTAATCTCAAAAAGCCGATCGTAGTCCGGATTGGAGTCTGCAACTCGACTCCATGAAGTCGGAATCGCTAGTAATCGCGGATCAGAATGCCGCGGTGAATACGTTCCCGGGCCTTGTACACACCGCCCGTCACACCATGGGAGTTTGTTGCACCAGAAGTAGGTAGTCTAACCGCAAGGAGGACGCTTACCACGGTGTGGCCGATGACTGGGGTGAAGTCGTAACAAGGTAGCCGTAGGGGAACCTGCGGCTGGATCACCTCCTTAACGAAAGATTGGTGACCGGTAAGAATCCACAACAAGTTGTTCTTCGAAGATGTATCTGAGGGTCTGTAGCTCAGTTGGTTAGAGCACACGCTTGATAAGCGTGGGGTCACAAGTTCAAGTCTTGTCAGACCCACCAAATCTGATTGCAGTAGCTTAGATTGAAAGATATATCGTTCATTAAATGATAAGCTGGGGACTTAGCTTAGTTGGTAGAGCGCCTGCTTTGCACGCAGGAGGTCAGGAGTTCGACTCTCCTAGTCTCCACCACACATTACGAAGTAATGTAAGAAACTAAAGTTAAATTCCAAAGATAGCTTATAGAATTTAGTAAACAAGAAGATCGCATGGTCTTGGTTTATTAAGTTCTGTGATTTATCACAGTTTACTACGCACCGACGAGGTGGTAGTTAATCATTAACAGATTAGAAAATTGAGTCTGAAATAAATTGTTCAAACTCGATTAGATATAAGCTTAACAAGTAATTGTTAAGAACATATTTAATCTGAGAACTAGCAAATTAACTGAATCAAGCGTTTTGGTATATGAATTAGATTGAAGCTGTACGGTGATTAAATTCACAGGACAACAGATAGTAGCAATTAAGTTTGCAACGATAACACTCACTTGTATGTGTTAACGACTGTTTGGGGTTGTATAGTCAAGTAATTAAGTGCATGTGGTGGATGCCTTGGCAGTCAGAGGCGATGAAAGACGTAATAGCCTGCGATAAGCTCCGGGGAGGCGGCAAATATCCTTTGATCCGGAGATTTCTGAATGGGGGAACCCACCCGCTATAAGGCGGGTATCATAAGCTGAATACATAGGCTTATGAAGCGAACGAGGGGAAGTGAAACATCTCAGTACCCTTAGGAAAAGAAATCAATTGAGATTCCCTTAGTAGCGGCGAGCGAACGGGGAGCAGCCCATTAAGTTGTGTGTGTTCTAGTGGAACGCTCTGGGAAGTGCGAACGTAGAGGGTGATATTCCCGTACACGAAAGGGCACACACAATGATGACGAGTAGGGCGAGGCACGTGAAACCTTGTCTGAATATGGGGGGACCATCCTCCAAGGCTAAATACTCCTGACTGACCGATAGTGAACCAGTACCGTGAGGGAAAGGCGAAAAGAACCCCTGTGAGGGGAGTGAAATAGATCCTGAAACCGCATGCATACAAGCAGTGGGAGCCGACTTGTTCGGTGACTGCGTACCTTTTGTATAATGGGTCAGCGACTTATATTCAGTAGCGAGGTTAACCGAATAGGGGAGCCGTAGAGAAATCGAGTCTTAATAGGGCGTTTAGTTGCTGGGTATAGACCCGAAACCAGGCGATCTATCCATGAGCAGGTTGAAGGTTGGGTAACACTAACTGGAGGACCGAACCCACTGTCGTTGAAAAGCCAGGGGATGACTTGTGGATAGGGGTGAAAGGCTAATCAAGCCTGGTGATAGCTGGTTCTCCCCGAAAGCTATTTAGGTAGCGCCTCGGACGAATACCATTGGGGGTAGAGCACTGTTTCGGCTAGGGGGTCATCCCGACTTACCAAACCGATGCAAACTCCGAATACCAATGAGTACTATCCGGGAGACAGACTGCGGGTGCTAACGTCCGTAGTCAAGAGGAAAACAATCCAGACCGCCAGCTAAGGCCCCAAAATCATAGTTAAGTGGGAAACGATGTGGGAAGGCATAGACAGCTAGGAGGTTGGCTTAGAAGCAGCCACCCTTTAAAGAAAGCGTAATAGCTCACTAGTCGAGTCGGCCTGCGCGGAAGATGTAACGGGGCTAAAACTATGTGCCGAAGCTGCGGATTTACGCATTAGCGTAAGTGGTAGGGGAGCGTTCTGTAAGCCGATGAAGGTGTATTGAGAAGTATGCTGGAGGTATCAGAAGTGCGAATGCTGACGTGAGTAACGACAAAACGGGTGAAAAACCCGTTCGCTGAAAGACCAAGGGTTCCAGTCCAACGTTAATCGGGGCTGGGTGAGTCGACCCCTAAGGCGAGGCCGAGAGGCGTAGTCGATGGGAAATTGGTTAATATTCCAATACTTCTGTGTAATGCGATGAGAGGACGGAGAAGGTTAAGTCAGCCTGGCGTTGGTTGTCCAGGTGGAAGGCAGTAGGCATGCATCTTAGGCAAATCCGGGGTGCTCTATGCTGAGAGCTGATAGCAAGCTGTACTTGTACAGTGAAGTGGCTGATACCATGCTTCCAGGAAAAGTCTCTAAGCTTCAGTTACACAGGAATCGTACCCGAAACCGACACAGGTGGTCAGGTCGAGTAGACCAAAGCGCTTGAGAGAACTCTGCTGAAGGAACTAGGCAAAATGGTACCGTAACTTCGGGAGAAGGTACGCTGCTGACGGTGATGGGACTTGCTCCCTGAGCTATTGGCAGCCACAGAAACCAGGCCGCTGCAACTGTTTATTAAAAACATAGCACTCTGCAAACACGAAAGTGGACGTATAGGGTGTGATGCCTGCCCGGTGCTGGAAGGTTAATTGATGGGGTTAGCGTAAGCGAAGCTCTTGATCGAAGCCCCAGTAAACGGCGGCCGTAACTATAACGGTCCTAAGGTAGCGAAATTCCTTGTCGGGTAAGTTCCGACCTGCACGAATGGCATAATGATGGCGGCGCTGTCTCCAGCAGAGGCTCAGTGAAATCGAATTCGCCGTGAAGATGCGGTGTACCCGCGGCTAGACGGAAAGACCCCGTGAACCTTTACTGCAGCTTGACATTGAACTTTGACCTTACTTGTGTAGGATAGGTGGGAGGCTTTGAAGTTGGAACGCTAGTTCCAATGGAGCCGTCCTTGAAATACCACCCTGGTAATGTTGAGGTTCTAACTCTGCCCCGTAATCCGGGGCGAGGACCATGTCTGGTGGGTAGTTTGACTGGGGCGGTCTCCTCCTAAAGAGTAACGGAGGAGTACGAAGGTGCGCTCAGCGTGGTCGGAAATCACGCGTAGAGTATAAAGGCAAAAGCGCGCTTAACTGCGAGACCCACAAGTCGAGCAGGTACGAAAGTAGGTCTTAGTGATCCGGTGGTTCTGTATGGAAGGGCCATCGCTCAACGGATAAAAGGTACTCTGGGGATAACAGGCTGATACCGCCCAAGAGTTCATATCGACGGCGGTGTTTGGCACCTCGATGTCGGCTCATCTCATCCTGGGGCTGAAGCAGGTCCCAAGGGTATGGCTGTTCGCCATTTAAAGAGGTACGCGAGCTGGGTTTAGAACGTCGTGAGACAGTTCGGTCCCTATCTACCGTGGGCGCTGGAAATTTGAGAGGATCTGCTCCTAGTACGAGAGGACCAGAGTGGACGAACCTCTGGTGTACCGGTTGTGACGCCAGTCGCATCGCCGGGTAGCTATGTTCGGAAGGGATAACCGCTGAAAGCATCTAAGCGGGAAGCCTACCTCAAGATAAGATTTCCCTAGGAATTTATTCCTCTAAAGAGCCGTTCGAGACTAGGACGTTGATAGGTTGGGTGTGGAAGCACGGTGACGTGTGAAGCTGACCAATACTAATTGCTCGTGAGGCTTGACTATACAACACCCAAGCAGTTGTATGTAAAGCTGATAATCGATTCATAAAAGATCAGTTGAACCTGATCTTGAACAAAGAACTTGATTTAGTGATTGCTAAGCAATAAACTTCGACTCAATAATCTAATCCGTTAATAACTCTTTGGATCGTAAGTAAGGCATGTGGTGAATACACTACAAATAAGACCCGAAAGCACCACAACAGTTTGCTGGCGACAATAGCAAGAGTGAACCACCTGATCCCTTCCCGAACTCAGAAGTGAAACCTCTTAGCGCTGATGGTAGTGTGGCACTTGCCATGTGAGAGTAAGTCATCGCCAGCTTTTAAATACTAACACCCCCTCCGCTAACGCAGAGGGGGTGTTTTTTATTGCATAGATGAAAATCAGGCGACAAATTATGTCGTTCTTCTGTTGTCGTGTTCTGTAAAATTTTTAATTAATTTGAGATATTCATATAGATACTAAGTTAAAAAGGCACTTATAGTGACATTAGAATTTTATGATTATCAAGGGAATCCATTTGCTTATTGTGATGATAGTGAGACTATATATACTTATAATGGAATTCCAATAGCATATTTATATGAAGATTCTATTTATAGTTTTAAGGGGGCACATTTAGGTTTTTTTGAAAATGGACAGGTGTGGGATCATTCAGGAAATGTTTTACTGTTTACTCCTGATGCTCAAGGAGGTCCTTTAAAACCAATGAAAAGGTTAAAACCTTTAAAAAGTTTAAAAACTTTGAAGCCATTAAAATCATTGAGAAGTCTCAAACCTTTGAAAGTGCTAAAAAAACTTTCTTGGTCTACTTGTCATATTGAGACTTATTTTAGGTAATTGGTATTATATGAATCACCTTGACTATACTCTTTCTCAATTAAAAAATTCGCTTTGCAAAGAAGTTGATGCTAGTAGCTTATTTACTCGTAATAAAGTTGCACATAAATGGAAAGCACCGTGGCGTGTTGTATTATTAAGAGAAACTGTGGCTTGGCGTGTACAAGATCTTCTAGAGCAATCAAGTGTATTATTTAATCAGAAATTAATACTCGGGGCTCGTATATTGCTAAGGTCTGCATTTGAAACTTTAGCAATACTAATTTACCTAAATCAAAATATGCGTAGTGTATTAGCAGGTAAGGTAAATTTTCATGATTTTTCAGAAAAAACTAGTCAACTGTTACTTGGCTCCAGAGATAACTCTACTGATTATGCATCTATAAATATTCTTACGGTGCTAAATAAGGCTGATAAGCGATATTCTGGGCTTGAGCAGTGGTATGCAGCTCTTTCTGAGAGTGCTCATCCAAACTATGAAGGAATGCTTTCGGGATATTCAACAAATGATACTGGAAGTGTAATCACATACTTTGAAAATCGTTGGGATGATAGATATGGTAAGAATCATGTAAATACAATTCTTGCTTGTCTTAGCGTTTTTGAGCATGAATATAATTATGAATGGGTAGATGCATTTGAAAGGTTAGAAAAGTGGATTGAAGTGAATGATGAGTATCTGGAAAATACTAAACCTAAAATGGATTAGTTTGAAAAATATTAAAAATCTAACTTTTCATAAATCTTAACGTTTTCTACTTTCCTCCTAAGTTCACAAGCCTATAATGATTAAGAATCATTCCAAATCTAATAAGGAAATAACATGTCAACCGATCAGCAATTTCCAACGCCTGCCAACCTAGGTATCGCAGTTTATTCAAATAATGCTGAGGCCATTGGTAATACACCTTTAGTTCGTATCAATCGTCTCATCAAAACGGGCGCAACGGTATTAGCAAAAGTTGAAAGCCGTAACCCTGCATTTTCCGTGAAATGCCGTATTGGTGCAGCGTTGATTGCAGATGCTGAAAAACGTGGTGTGCTTAAAACAGGTATGCATATTGTTGAGCCGACCAGTGGTAATACAGGCATTGCTTTAGCATTCGTTGCCGCAGCAAAAGGTTATCCAATTACCTTGACTATGCCTGCAAGTATGAGTTTAGAACGTAGAAAAGTACTAAAAGCTTTAGGCGCGGATTTGGTACTCACTGATCCTGCCAAAGGAATGAAAGGTGCAGTTGATGAGGCAGTTCGTTTAGCCACTGAAAATCCTGAACAATATTTCTTGCCGCAACAATTTGAGAATCCAGCAAATCCACAAATTCATACAGACACCACTGGCCCTGAAATTTGGCAGGCAACCAATGGTCAAGTGGATATCTTAGTTGCTGGTGTAGGTACGGGTGGTACCATTACTGGGATTTCACGTTATTTTGAACAGGTTCAGAATAAACCACTGTATTCAGTTGCGGTTGAACCTGCTGAATCACCAATTATTACTCAAACCAAACGTGGCGAGAGCATTACACCTGCACCACATAAAATTCAGGGCATTGGCGCAAACTTTATTCCTAAAAACTTGGACTTGGATTTAGTTGATGAAGTGCTACCTGTGAATAGTGCCGATGCGATTGAGTGGGCAAGAAAATGTGCAACTCAAGAAGGAATCTTGGTTGGTATCTCGAGTGGCGCAGCATTGGCGGCAGCAGCTCAAATTGCTGAACGTCCTGAAAATGCGGGTAAAACTATTGTGGTGATCTTACCGGATAGTGGTGAGCGTTATTTATCTTCAGTCTTGTTTGAAGGACTCTTTGAAGAAGCCTAAGCTCATTCTTGATCCAATAAAAAAACCATGCTTTCGAGCATGGTTTTTTACTATTCACTTATTTTTAAAGAGCTTTCTTCAATGTTTTTTCATGACGTTTGACTGAACGTGCATATTTTTTGGCTTTATGACGAGTCCAAAAGCTACGTTCGTAGCCGGTTGGTCCTACATTGTAATAGGCTACGGCTTTAGACCAGCTACCTGCTGATCTGTAGTAGGTCGAGAGGACATGTGCGCCACAGTTAATATTGACATTTTCATCATAAAGATTGCCTGGGCATGATTGGCGCCAATGACTGGAAATGATCTGGGTTAAACCAATCGCACCCGTCGGGGAGCGTGCCGAGCTGTTGTAGTTGGATTCTTGGCGAATCAGGGCTGCAAGTAAAGTGGGTGACACCTCATAACGTTCAGCACTTTGAATAATCATAGGGGATAAACGATTTGCCGTATTCGGGGAAACGGAATAGGCATTTTGTAATCCCGATGATAGTTGATTCGAGCGATTGGCAAATGATCCACTTAAACTGCTACATGCAGACATACTGATGGCAAGCGCCACAAGGCTAATTTTTAAGAAAATCGATGCTAATTTTTTCAAGGCCATGTGTTGATCAGCGTAAGTCGATGTAATGTGCAAAACCAAGAACCAATAAAACCAAAATTATAAGGATGGTATGCACTCGGTTTTACAGAGTCAATAGGAGTTATTTTACTGTATTGATTAGGATTAAATTGGGTATAAAAAAGCCCCGACATCCTGTCGAGGCTTTCTCATATTTGGTTTCTTGCCATCAACTCCTGTCAATGACCACGTCCTGTGCTTATTATTATTCTGAATGAGACATCCTGTCTCTGTATGATTCATATATTAGGGGATAACCGAATGATCGGATATTCGCAAATGACTTGAATTGATGTACGCTTTTACTTACAACAGCACCTTTTACAGCACTTCTTTCAATGATTGCTCATGACGTTTGACCGAGCTGGCATAACGTTGTGCTTGTTGACGCATATACGGACTTCTCCTATAGCCTGTTGGCCCGACATTGTAATAACCAAGTGCTTTTGCCCAATCTCCTGTCGATTGATAGTAATTCGCTAAGATATAGGCACCGCAATTAATATTGACGTGTTCATCATATAAATCACCTGGACAAAATTGTTGCCAGAACTTTGGGCGAACTTGAGTTAAACCGACGGCATCTGCTGAAGAGCGTGCATAAGTTCTATAGCTAGATTCTTGACGAATCACAGCTGCCAGTAAATGCGGTGAAATGTTATGACGTTCAGCTGTTTGCAGGATAATCGGTGCAACCCGATTGGCTGTGGTTGGAGGCACTGAAAAGGCGGTCTGAATACCTGAAGATAATTTTTGGGAGTGATTCACTGTAGGTGCTTTGGTTGTGGTACACGCGACAGTGAGGCAAGTACTTAAAAAAATGAGACTCAATTTAGCAAAAGTAATGTGAAAGCGAGAAAAAGAAAATTTGTTGTAAATTATCATCGTTGAAAAGTTTGACCGTCATATATAAAAACATGCGGATGGTAGGTAGGGAATGGCACCGAGTCAATGCTAACTGTTTGGGTAAATCGTTTGTTTTTATATACTAAGCTTAATTCGAGAGCCATAAAAAAGCCCCGACATCCTGTCGAGGCTTTCTCATATTGGGTTTCTTGCCGTCAACTCCTGTCAACGACCACATCCAGTGTTTGTTCTTATTCTGAATGAGACATCCTGTCTCTCTATGTTGAATAGCGTAAGTCATACACGCTGCATTGTATATTCACCAAAGACCGCAGTAGTTATACGTTTTCACCTACAACGCCTATCAAAGCTAAGTTTATGGTGATTAACGCTTTTTCAGGATAAAGCCCACCAACCTTTGTGCAATTGGTGCGCAGATCAATACACTTGGAAATGCAAACATCCACGCCACAATCCATGCTGACATCCACATTGAAAAGAAGTGATCGATAAAGCCAACTGCTTTTAAAGTGGTAATACCTGAAATCAAAAAAGACATCATGCAGGATAGGATAAGTGGAAATAAAAGACTTGCCGCCTTCACGTGATCATCACTCCTTGATATGCACTTAAACTCAATGCAAAATTTTGTCCAAATAGTTGAGCCGTTTTAATATCGCCAAATACAAAGGCATTGGCTGCACTGGCATGCTCAGCTTGTGCCATTAATCCTGACCAAGAGCCTAGGCGGTTGGCAGCCTGTGTATCAGGGATGCCTTGATGCTGCTCTGGTAGGATCGGATTGCCCACCCATATCATACCGTGTTGCATACAAAAGGTGAAAAGTGAAATGAGTGTAGATTGCTTATCGCCTGCTGGTAGAGAGGAAACGGTAAAACCTGCGGCGAATTTGCCTTTGAAATTTTGCTTTTTCCAAAGTGGGCCAGTGGCGTCCATCAATTGCTTTAAGGTGCCTGAAACTCCACCTAAATAGGTCGGTGTACCCCAGATTAAACCATCATATTGAATCAATAATTCTGGCTGAGGGATCAACTGTTCTGCTGTAAATAAATCGATTTTTATATCTTTGATCTGTGCTGCACCAACCTGAATTTGCTGTGCGATAAATTGGGTATGCCCTTGGCGGCTATGATAAATAATGGCAATAGATTTCATGGTTCATCCTCATTGAAAGCGTTGCAGTAATTGAGCAGTAAGATATAAACCACAGCCAAATAGACTGTGATTGATCAAGCTTCGAAGGCAGTTCATCAGCGGTTTTGGCGTTTTGGCTGAGGCAAAGCCTGCACCCATGGCTGGCTGCATAATGAAAAATGGAATTAGTACCGTAATCAGTCCAAAACTGAAGGCAGAAAAAAATTGGGGTTGTAGTAACCATGTATCGCCCACGACCCAAATAAACCCGAATGCAAATAAGATTCCCACGCTGTAATGTGCAATCCAGCCTAAGCAGTATTCATGTTGAATGGTTGGACTTTGCGCAATCGATGTATGTAAAACCCGACCCCGAAAAATCCAACCGACCCAACGGCCAAGCAGAGCAAAATTGAGTGTTGGGATATTGAATTGTTTTAAGATAAATACCCAAATATCGATAATGAATGTTGCGCCTACACCTAAACAGAAGGTATGGAATAGCAGTTCAAATGTTTTCATTTTTCCACCTTGATCTTCTCTGTACAAAACGTGATAAATTTATTGTGCAAGTTCAAGTCAACTTGAAGTCAAGAGGTATTTATGGATATTGCTGAAGTTGCTAAACGAGCCAATGTCGCTACATCAACGCTGCGGTTTTATGAAGAGAAAGGTTTAATTCAATCGATTGGTCGGCATGGCTTACGTCGACAGTATGCCAAGCAGGTATTGGATCAATTGGCATTGATTGCATTGGGGCGTGCGGCTGGCTTTTCTTTAGATGAAATTGCGCATATGTTTGGGCAAGATGGTCGACCTGAGTTGGATCGTAAGATGCTGAATGACAAGGCAGAACAACTGGAACAGATGACACGACGCTTGCACTTTATTAGTGAAGGACTGAGACATGCGGCAGTGTGTCCCGCAGACAACCATATGCAGTGTCCGACTTTTCAGAATTTTTTAAAGGCTGCAATTGCTGGAGAATATTCACCGACTAAACTGTAGCCGTACAGCGTGAAATGAAAGTTCCTTAATTTATGGCTGGCATCCCTCTGTTACGTTGTCATCTTTCCGCCATAAAGATTTCACGTTATTGCAGTCAAAGCGTCATCAAAGCTTGTTTAAATGTGCATGATTTTTTACCAAATGTATAAAACCATGAACAATAAAACAGTATTGGCGCTTTTCTGCTGTACCGCTTTGGGTTTAACCGCCTGTAATGATGACAATAATCAAGATCAGATTTCATCGACAGACAAAGTGACAGAACCCACCTTGGTTTCTTTTGCCAAACTGCCCGTAGCAACATATGCGGCAGGGCCTGACTCGGGTAAAGCCGTCAGTGGTGCTAATGGCATTTATCCGCCATTTAAAGGACAACCTGTACAGGGCTTTTCTGCCGCTTTAAAAAATGATGATGGCAGTTATATGGCGATGGCTGATAATGGCTTTGGTACACAAGATAATTCAGCGGATTTCTTATTACGCATTTATAAAATCAAAGCCGATTTTAGAACCAAAAGCAAAGGCACTGGGCAGGTCACTGTGCAAAGTTTTATTCAATTACGTGATCCAAATAAACTGATTCCATTTGAGATTGTGAATGGCAATACCGCAGAACGTTTATTGACGGGAGCTGATTTTGATCCTGAATCGATGCAACGTGCGCCAGATGGTACGTATTGGATTGGCGATGAATTTGGTCCATTCTTACTGCATTTTTCCGCAGAAGGGGTGTTAATCGATGCGCCGATTGCCTTGCCGAATCCATTTAATCCAGCTCAAGAATTACGTTCGCCACAAAATCAGCTCAACAAAGCCAATATTAATTATGTTGAGCCTTTGGTTGGGCGTAGTAGTGGCTTCGAAGGGATGGCGATTTCTCCAGATGGCAAGTATTTATATCCTTTACTGGAAAAGCCACTGGTCAATGACGCGACGGGAAGGCTGCTAATTTCTCAGTTTGACCTCCAGAAAAAAGCCTATACAGGGCTCTATTATTGGTTTGTACTTGACAGTAAAGCCACCAATATCGGAGATTTTCAGCTATTTAATGATAAAGAAGGCATTATCATTGAACGGGATGTCAGCCAAAATAATCTTGGAGGACATAAGAAACTGATTCGAGTTAAGTTCAATGAGCCGAAGCAAGTGGTAGCACGCGAAGACTTGGTCGATTTAATCAAAATTGCCAATCCAAACGGGTTGTATGGCACCGCAAGAGATGGGGATATTGGAACGGGCAATGTATTTTCCTTCCCATTTGAAACCATTGAAGATGTGATTATTGAAAATGGCACTACGCTCACCGTGCTGAATGACAATAATTTTCCGGGTTCATCGGGTCGAAATGCCAAACTTGCCGATGATAACGAGATCATCCAAATTCGCTTACCCAAAGCATTATTTTAAACTTTAGGTAAAAAATGGCCGAAATGATCATTCCTCATTTCGGTCGAAGGCGTATACTGATTGGGCATAAGGAGTTCCAATGTCTGAGTCAGCTGTACGTCCAACCCATATTGAATATGGTTCGAAATCGTTTACTGCGATTTTATGGTCATTGTTCTTTGCTGGTTTTGCGTCATTTTCATCTTTGTACTGCGTACAGCCAATGATGCCGATTTTTGCAGAATTCTTTCATGTCACACCCACACATAGCAGCTTTCCCTTATCATTTTCCACTATTGCCCTGGCAATAGGTCTATTGTTCACAGGCTTTATTTCTGATCGCTTTGGCCGTAAACCGATTATGGTATTTGCCTTGTTTCTGGTGTCGATCTTACTGCTAATCAGTGCCTCTTTTCCGATTTGGGAAGTCTTCCTGAGTACCCGTGTTTTGATCGGTTTAGCCGTGAGTGGCGTTGCAGCTGTGGCCATGACTTATATTGGAGAAGAAATTGCACAGCAAGATATTGGCTTTGCAATGGGGTTGTATATCTCTGGCACAGCCATTGGGGGAATGGGC
The DNA here is from genome assembly GCF_000369805.1 of Acinetobacter sp. NIPH 2100. Taxonomy (GTDB): domain Bacteria; phylum Pseudomonadota; class Gammaproteobacteria; order Pseudomonadales; family Moraxellaceae; genus Acinetobacter. The sequence continues at coordinate 244,989 of NZ_KB850224.1, forward strand.
GGACGTTTGATTGCTGGGGTCTTGGTTGATTTTATTTCTTGGCAAGCAGCAACGTATGCGATTGGATTACTGAATTTTATTATTGCCTGCTTATTCTATTTATTACTGCCAAAGTCTCAGCATTTTAAACCTTATCCATTTCGATTCTCCCGTTTTAAAGCTGCTTTTGAGCAAAATCTAAAAGATCCTAAATTGCGCATCTTGTTCGCTCAAGGCTTTATCTTGATGGGTTGCTTGGTGACGGTGTTCAACTACATTAGCTATCACTTATTAGAAGCACCTTTTCATTTATCGCAAACATGGATTGGTTTAGTTTCAATTGCTTATTTGGCAGGTATTTATAGTTCTCCCAAAGCTGCACAGTGGGGCTTTAAATATGGTCGAGATAAGGTGTTGCCAGTGCTGTTACTGATGATGATGCTTGGCTTATTGATTACTTTAATTCCATCTCTTTGGACAATTTTACTTGGCTTAATTATTTTTACTTTTTCATTTTTTGCCGCTCACTCAACAGCCAGCAGTTGGGTATCAGTGCAAGCTGTACAATATCGTGCGGTCGCTTCTTCACTCTATTTATTTTGCTATTACATGGGATCGAGTTTACTGGGGAGTAGTGCGGGTTTGGTTTGGGAGCGTTTTGGATGGGGTGGAATTAATTTGAGTGTCGCTGTGGTGTTAGTGATCGGTTTTGTGCTCGCGATACGCTTAATGAAGAATGAAAATAAAACGACAAATAAAGTCGCATAAACTTGATAAAAGTTCTGAAGATTTAGTAATTTAAACAAGCACCTATTTGGGTGTAGAGATAATATTAAAATTGGGGAAAATAATATGGAATTACATAGCCGCGTTTATTATAAACATCCTGATTCAACAATCATGGGGCAATTAGAAGTTTTATTTACAACTCATCATGGAGATGAAGAAAAGTTCATTCAGACAGCTTTACTAATTAATCCGCAAGCAGGTGAGATTACTCAAGAGCTGGTTGATTTGATCGATTCGATTGAACATGATCTTACACCAGAGACACTGTACTATGTTGATGGGTTTGCTGTACTAGATTTTACCCATGGCTCAAATGGTGATGAAAACATTGAAAATATTTTATTATTTTTAAAAGGAGTATTACCTGGTATTCATGCACAAGCTTGGGGCTGTGGTGATGATGATCCATGGGAGTTTTGGTTCAAATTTAATGGCGATGAGCTTATCCGTGAAGATGATGAACCTTTTAATGATCCTGATGAAGATGAAGAAATTAAAGCTTCTATTTATATGTGGTGGCATCAAGATTTACCTGCTGAAATTAAAGAAGGTTTTTTGAACGAAAAAGTATAATTATCATTAACTTATGATGCTATTATCCTCAATAAGTTACAAATACTTTTTGGGGAAACGCCATTGTTTGTTTTTTGATCTATAAAAATGAATGAAATTCATGTTAAAATGATCGGCTTTCATCTTTAGATGTCTCTCCTCCATCTGCTAGCCGAGATTCGCAAGCTATGTCTACTGCCTATACCATGCAGACTGCGCCAAAAGCGCTGTTTGATTACGACAAATATTGGGCGTCGTGTTTTGAACCCGCACCATTTTTGCCGATGTCACGAGAAGAAATGGATCTACTCGGCTGGGATGCATGTGACTTTATCTTGGTTTGTGGTGATGCCTATATTGACCATCCATCTTTTGTATCAGGTGTGATTGGGCGTGTGCTTGAAGCACAAGGCTTCCGTGTTGGAATCATTGCACAGCCAGATTGGACCAATGCAGAGAGTTTCCGCGTTTTAGGTAAGCCGACCATCGCATGGGGCGTGACCGCAGGCAATATGGATTCAATGATCAACCGTTATACGGCAGATCGTAAAATCCGTTCTGATGATGCGTATTCACCTAATAATGAAGCAAACAAGCGTCCAGATCGTGCAGCAACGGTGTATTGCCAACGTTGTCGTGAGGCTTTTCCAGATGTACCCGTTTTGCTCGGTGGGATTGAAGGCAGCTTACGTCGTATCGCACATTATGATTATTGGTCTGACAAAGTACGCCGTTCAATTTTGATGGATTCGAAGGCTGATTTATTGATGTATGGTAATGGTGAGCGTGCCATTATCGATGTGATGCATCGTTTAGCCAAAGGTGAAAAAGTTCACGAGATTACTGATGTTCGTGGCACTGCATTTATTATCAATAAACATAATAAAAAATCGAAAGCAAAATTCGTTGAAATCGCCAGTAACGATGTCGATACCATCGGGCGTGTTGATCAGATCATCAACCCTTATGTGATGACTGAAGATATTGATGGCTGTGAAGTTGAAAAAGAAAAAGGCAACTCACTGGCACAATATCAGAACTTCCAGAAAGAATTCGTTGCCAATCCGATCGTACGTGAAGGTGACAATTTAGATCCAGATACGCAGATCGTACAGCTGAAACCTGCGCCATCGAAAGCGATTAAACATAAATTACCACCACGTGAACTGGCCGTGATCCGTTTGCCTTCTTATGAAGAAGTGGCCAATGATCAGGTTCTATATGCGCACGCCAACCGTATTTTGCATCTCGAAACCAATCCGGGTAATGCCCGTGCATTGGTACAACGTCATGGTGAGCGTGATGTCTGGATCAATCCACCGCCAATTCCTTTAACCACTGAGGAAATGGACTACGTTTTTGATTTGCCTTATGCACGCTTACCGCATCCCGCTTATGGCAATGCGCGTTTCCCTGCATTTGATATGATCAAGTTCTCTGTCAATATCATGCGTGGTTGTTTTGGTGGTTGTACTTTCTGTTCGATTACTGAACATGAAGGACGCATTATCCAAAACCGTTCGGAAGATTCAATTTTACGTGAAATTGAAAAGATTCGTGATACAGCACCAAACTTCACAGGCATTATTTCAGACCTAGGTGGGCCAACAGCAAACATGTATCGTTTGCATTGCCAAGACCCTGAAATTGAAAAGAATTGCCGTAAGCCGTCTTGTGTTTACCCTGGGGTGTGTCAAAACCTGCATACGGACCATGCCCCTTTGGTTCAGCTTTATCGTAAAGCGCGTGAAATCAAAGGCGTGAAGAAAATTTTGATTGGTTCAGGTCTGCGTTATGACCTTGCGGTATTAAACCCTGAATATGTCAAAGAACTGGTTCAGCACCATGTCGGTGGTTATCTGAAAATTGCGCCTGAGCATACCGAAAATGGCCCATTATCGAAGATGATGAAACCAGGCATCGGAACCTATGACCGCTTTAAACAAATGTTTGAGCGTTTCAGTAAGGAAGCAGGTAAGGAACAATATTTAATTCCATACTTCATTGCTGCGCATCCGGGAACCACGGATTATGACATGATGAATTTGGCGATTTGGTTGAAAAAGAATGGTTTCCGTGCCGATCAGGTCCAAACCTTCTATCCATCACCAATGGCAACTGCAACCACAATGTATTACTCAGGCAAAAACCCATTGTCTAAGGTGGCGCGTTATACGGAAAATGTGGATATCGTTAAAGGTGAAAAGCGCCGTCGTTTGCATAAAGCGTTCTTGCGTTACCATGATCCAAACAACTGGCCTTTATTACGCGAAGCCTTGAAAGAAATGGGGCGCGTAGATTTAATCGGAAATTCAAAGCAGCATTTGATTCCAACCTATCAGCCACAAGGTACTGCTGAAGGTGAATATAAATCGGCGCGTAAAAAGAATTCCTCTGTTGCAGGAGATTCGGCAAAACGTGGTCAAGGACAGTCTCGCTCGCAGTCGGGTCAGAAACATCCACAGAAAGGTCAGCTGCTCACGCAACATACGGGTTTACCACCGCGTGAAACTGGCGAGAAAAGACCATTTTCAGGCAAACCCAAGTCGAAAGGCAAAGCACCTCGTTAATGAGCGGTTGAAGAAGGCATGGTGAATTCACCATGCTTTTTTTTATTTACAAATAATCGATTGCTCACAAATTAACCGTAAAACTATAAGTCATAGAAACATAAACTGACAATAACGACTTGAATATTGGGTGTGTAATGATTATAAATAAAGAGCAGAGAGCTGTTACGACTTTGGTCGTCTAGGAAAACACGATTAAAAAACTTAAGTTTGCACTGCAAAATGACTTTGCTATCGCTGTTATTGATTAAAAAAATTGGCATAAAGCCAAAATGATTATAAAAAATCTAAAGGGATTGGTTAGAAATGTATTATTTTATAACAATAGTTGGGTTGCTGTTGATCACAGCACTTGCGCTTCGCCGCCTACAACAAAACAGGCGTCAGGATAGTCCACTCAAACGCCGTGGTATTTTGAATATCGCAGAACAGATTACACTCATGCGTTTACAGGCTGTTTTACCGCGTCATACCGTGTTGGCACATGTTTCTTTTGATGCACTTTTGACCACAAAATTTGCACATACACGTCGTAAATATCAGGGTTTGGTTGCTGATTTTGTGGTTTTAGATCAACAGCATCAAGTGCTTGCGATTATCGAAATTGCCGACGAATCTTATGTGAACCGCCTACATCAAAAGCACTATCAAGACAGTTTACTTGAGCTGGCGGGTTATCGAGTATTGCGTTATAGCAGTATTCCAACAGAGCAAGAGCTCAGAGAAGATTTGGTTCCTGATCTGTTTGAATCCGCGACGGTCTCAACCGCTTCCACGACAACATCAATGCCAATTGCGAAAGCGGATCGAATGATGAAATATAATGAATTTGCGGTGAAATCCTATTAAGGGAGAACCGCTGTTACTGTCATTTCAACTAACACATCAGGTGTGTAAAGTTTAGATTCGACACAGGTACGTGCTGGGGGATGTCCCTCAGCAATCCACGCATCCCATACTGCATTCATAGCTGCATAATCTTTTTCAATATCTTTCAAGAAGATAATGACAGATAAAATATGAGTTTTATCTGTGCCTGCTTCTGCAAGTAATCGATCAATATTGTCTAATGTTTGTTGGGTCTGTGCACTCACATCGACACTCGTATCATCTGCTAATTGACCAGCTAAATGAACAAGATTTCCTGAAATTGCGACTTCGCAATAACGTGAAGTGACATGAAGTCGTTGCACAGACATAGTAACTACCTAATCGAAAATTGTGTTTAGGATTGTACTTGATGCGATTCAGCCGCAGTGTAATTTTGTATAAATCAGGCTAAAAAAGTTTCTATTTCCATTAAATTGCGTTGTTGAAAAAATAAGATGCAGCGTAACTGTGGGCAAATAATGATATTGCCCAGATTAAGAAATTGAATTTTAGCTTGGCGTAATTGATTTAAGCATGTGGCAATTGAACTATGAGCAGGGCAAAGTTGTTTCATCTGGCTCAATGTCGAATGGTTGGTTTGATACATTTTTTATTCCTCGTCGATTTTATAAAAGGGGCGAAGACAAGCTTTCGCCCCAACACCGTTTAGATGCTTTGTTGTTCGGATTGATACCAATTGACATGACGGGTGATGAACATGACACAGCCAATTAGAATGAAGGAGAGGATGGAACCAAATAGGAAAGTTTTGCCGCTGGATTGCAGTAACAGATACATCATGCCGTATAGTACCCCCAGCAAAATACCGAAGAAGAGAGCAGCTTTCATGCCCTTCACAACAAAGTATAAATACCAAGTAATGAGACCGACACAGGCACTTGCCGCGACCAGATAAGCCAGAGAAAAGGCATAGTATTCACTGATTGAAAGCAATAGAACGAAGAATACACCTTGTGCCATGGCGACGAGTGCATATTGAACGGGATGAATTTTGAGCTGCTTTAAAACTTCGAATAAGAAGAAGCAACCAAAAGTAATAATGATCACCATGATGCCATATTTGATGGCACGGTCGGTTTGGGTATAAATATTGACAGGTTCTAAGAATTGAGTCGAAATACCTGAAATATTTGAGGGTGTATTCGTATCATAAGCCGCGCCTGCTGGGACATTTTGTGGGTTGAGGGTTTGATAAAAACATTGGCTATTTTCACACAGTGACACACTTTCTAAATTACGTTTACCAAGCGCAATATTCTTCCAGTTGGCTTGGAATTGCTGTTTGGCGCTGGACTTTTTAAACGGTAAGCTTTGCCCATCGTATTTAACATCACCCCAGTTGCCTTTGGCTTGATAGGTCATTTCATAGCTGGTTGGAATAAAACTAAACTCACTGAGACCTTCAAGATCAAACTGCAAGGCAAATTTAAAACCCTGCTGGAACTTTTGAATCAGTTCAGGATATTGTTTTGCGCTAATATGTATGATGTCAAAACCACGTTGTCCTTGGCTTTGCTCGGAAAAATCAAACTTATAGGCTTTACCATCAATATTGAATATTGGTTTGGCATTCAGCCCTCGTGCATCTTGAATCGGGAAAATAATTTCAGCCTGTTCCCACAGATAATCACGTTTTGCCTCATTATCAACAGCTTTAAATAGGCCTTTGCCTGACATCGAATTTTGATAGCTGATGGCTTTATAAATATTGCGTTTATAGGTACTGTCCGACACCTTAAATTGTGCCGTCCAATCCGTTGTTTCTGCTCCTAAAGCGACAAAAAGGGTTTGAGTACATTGGTAGGTTTTCTTCTGTTCGTCGGTGCACGTCGTTTGAACTTGATAGGGAAGTTTTAAATAAGGCGCGACGATTTGTTGTGGGCGAATTTGTTCATTGGCAATGTCATGAATGACTTGTTGTTGATAGCTTTGTCGTTCAGTGACTAAACCTGAAATAAAGAATAGACCAATATAAAAAATCAAAATCAGGAACAAAATGGCTCCGATTTTGAGATTAATAAAATTGCGGCGCATGAGATGTTCTCTGGTCGTTAGGATGTGAGACCAGTATCTCTAGGTGATATGCAGTTCGAATGAGTTCAGTTTGAAGCTTAAGTGAAGTTTGTGTGAAGTCTAAGCGTGACCAATACACCCGACTGATGGAATGCCAAGAAATCGAGGCGATTTGCTTCAATATTCTGAATGTTAATCTCCCCTTGATGTTGTTGAATAATTTGCTTCACGATACTCAGGCCAATACCTGTACTGCGTTGCTGATTGTGCGGACGCGGTAAGGAAAAATAAGTTTCAAAGACACGAGCTAAGGCATATTCAGGAATTGCATCACCTTCATTAAAAAATAATAAACTGATGTTTTGATGAGAAATATCTTGCTGTAATTGTATGGCGATCTGACCATCAAGCGGACAAAAATCTCTGGCATTGTCGAGTAAATTATTCACTGCCTGTTTGAGCCAGAAGGGGTCTGCATATACAGTACATTGCTGAGCAAGATCAAGGTGGAGCTGAATGTGTTTGAGCTGTAATGCGCTGTGTTGCTGCTGGATGCATTGCTGAATCAGTGTATTCAGATCGAGGGTTTGAAACTCTAGAGTATGCTGATTTTTTTCGAGTCGTGTTAACAGCAACATACGTTCAATCAGAGATTGCAAACGCTGGCTTTGCTGAACAATATGCGTCGCGAATTGTTGCTGATCGGCAAGTGGTAAATCATCTTGTAACAGCTCAGCACTGGCCTGAATGGCGGTGAGTGGGCTTTTTAGTTCATGCGTAAGTGTATTGACATAATGCTCGACATAGCCACGATCTTCCAGTTTTTCTCGCATCTCGCTCAAGGCCTGGGTCACTTGATTAAGCTCTTTGGCAGAATAAAAGAAAGGGGCCTGATTCACGGGTGCCAATGCTTGCGCATAACGTCGTACTTTATCAATACTATGCCTAAGCCAATATGCAACCATACTGGCAAGTAACAGGCTCAGCGCGGCAATCCACAAAGCTTGGTAAATCAATTGTTGTTCGGCACGTTCGATATAAGGTTGTACCGATTGATTTGGCTTACCGATACTGACCACACCAAGTAATTGTTGCTGATAAATTATTGGGGCAGCAATATGCATCACACTGCTATTGCGATCATAGGGATTGGTTGCGGTCGAACGTGCGCCGTATTTTCCTTGTAGCGTCAAATAGACATCATTCCATTTGGAATAGTCTTGTCCTACAGCCTCACCTTCAGAATCATAAATGACGATACCGTTTTGGTCAGTGATATATAGCTGCTGATTGATTTGTTCTTTTCTGTGCTGCCAAATCGTGGCATTGAGTTGGCGTGATAAAGCTGCCTGAATTTTTTGATCGAATTCTGGGGTATCGACTTGGTGCTGATAGACATCTTCTGCAATTAATTGCGCAATGATATTGGCATTTTCAGCAAGTGTATCTTCAACCACTTGTCGTACATTGGGTTTCACTTGCTGGGTGAGGGTATAGGCGATAAAGCCTAAGCTGAGTACGACGACTAAGCTAAAGAAAAACCAGATACGAACGAAGATCGACATGGCTTAGCTCAATTTAACTAAACTATAGCCAAAACCACGATGGGTTCGAATAGGGTCTTCATTTGGGGTAACTTGTTTGAGTTTCTGTCTTAAACTTTTGATATGGGTATCGACCGTACGCTCTAAGCTATGCTCTGGATGTTCCCAAATATGATCCATCAGCTGTTGGCGACTAAACACCTGTTCAGGATGCTGAATCAGTAAAAATAACAAGCGGTATTCATAGCGAGTCAGTTGTAGTGCTTGTTGATGATAATGAATCTGCAAAGACTGTGGGTTGCATGACCATGTTGTAGATTGCAAAATAACTTCTGTTTCATGGAGTCGCGGCACTGCTACCACAGGCTGAGTTGACGCTTCCATTCTGCGCCAAATGGCTTTAATTCTCGCCACAATTTCACGTGCGCTGAAGGGTTTACTGCAATAATCATCTGCACCAATTTCGAGTCCGACCACCCGATCAATTTCGTCATCTCTTGCGGTTAAAAATAGCAATGGGGTGTGGTATTTTTGGCGCAGTTGTTTACAGACTTCAAAGCCATTCAGGTCAGGTAGTCCTACATCAAGAATAATAAAATCAAAGGTTTGTTGTGTCAGGAACTGCAGTGCTTGAGTGCCTGTATTGGCCCAACTGACAGACCAGCCTTCACGCTCAAGCGCATAACGCAGTGGCAGTACGATTGCGGCTTCATCTTCAACACAGAGAATTTGTTTTTGCTTCATAAGACCGTTGTAATGCGCAATATTCTAATTTTATGCAGTTAGTTTAACTGAAGTCTTGGCGGAGAGAAGGATTAAATTCAGAATTTTTATAACGAGGGAAAATTGATCAATCACACTTGAAGTGCCCTGTAATATTCGGATTTGATCGTCACGCCAACCACAGGAGCAGATGCTAAAAGTGAGGATTTCTTTAGCAAAGCAAGCAACATGGATAATGTTACTGCGTTGCTTAGAGTACTGAAAACTGCATAAAAAGCAAACATAAATTTTGGTAAGACGCATGCTTTTGTTTAAAAAATCAGCATTACCATAAAGAAAGTTGAGATTCTTCTTGGAGTGGCTGTAACTGATAAACGCCAACACCAATCAGGCGAAATTGGAAATCTGGGTCAATATGCATTTCATCGAGCAGTTGTAAAACCACTTGTCCCAAATCCTGTTGTGATTGTAAGGCTTGCTTAAAGCTTTTGCTATGCTGTAACACCTGAAAATTTTTGAGTTTCAGTTTTACATTGACACCACGTGCGCTGAGCTGTTTTTTGTTTAAGCTTCGCCACACTTGCTCGGCCAAAGGCTGCCAAGCATGGCTGCACTGAGTGAGTGTGTAATCATCATCAAAGGTGATCTCTTTGGAAATTTGTTGGCGTTCTCTTTCTGCTTTTACGGGACGATGATCAATTCCCTGAGCATATTGATAAAGTTGTTTGCCGTATTTACCAAAATGATGGATCAGCACATTTTCTTCGATTTTTTGAAGATCGCCCAAGGTATGCAGATTCAGTTGATAGAGTCGTTCTTGAGTGACTTTTCCAACCCCCGGAATTTTATTCAGCGCTAAATCTTGGATAAAGCGGAGTACCTGATTAGGTTTAATTACAAATAAGCCATTGGGTTTGTTCCAGTCCGATGCAATTTTTGCCAAAAACTTATTCGGTGCGACACCTGCAGATGCAGTGAGTCCCGTGACTGCAAAAATATCAGCGCGGATTTGCGCCGCGACTTCAGTGGCACTGGCAATATTTTTCAAATTTTCAGTGACGTCGAGATAAGCTTCATCTAAAGACAGTGGCTCGATTAAAGTGGTGTACTGCTGAAAAATATGATGGATTTGAGTTGAGACCTGACGATATTTTTCAAAATTCGGTTCAATCACCACCACTTGTGGGCACAGTTTTTTGGCTTGTCCCATCGACATCGCGGAACGGAGTCCAAAGACACGGGCTGGGTAGGATGCTGCGGCAATCACTGCCCGAGGATGATGTGAGGACACCACCACAGGTAAATCTTTTAGATCAGGGCGATCTTTCAGTTCAACTGAAGCATAAAAGGCATCCATGTCGATATGGATGATTTTGCGTAGCTCATTTGGCATCGTCAATGCCTTGTTCTTTCAGAAAAATCCGCCATTGTTTTGGCGATTCGGCGTAGACATTTAAATCCACAGCTTTAGGAATACCCGCGATTTTACCCTGGCTGCTGTGCTGCCAAAATAACCATTGGCGACCATCTTTGAGCTCAGGTTTACCGTCATAGTCCCTGACCCATAATGGGGTGTTGTTGAAATTACCCATCAATACAATGTGATAAAAACTTTTAGAAATATAGAAAATAGGCTGTTTGTCATAATGCTTTTGCAATTGATCATGCATGAGCTGAATTTCTTTGAGTAACTGCTCTTTGGTATAGGCATTAATGCAGTTGCTGTCGTATTCAAGGTCGATCACAGGAGGGAGGGCATCTGCTTTCTTTGGCACTGTTGCAATAAAATTTTCGGCTTGGATGGCCCCATCACGACACAAACGATAGAAATGATAAGCACCAACATGCAAGCCTTGCTCGCGCGCCTTTAACCAATTCTGCTGAAAGTTCCGATCTTTGAAGTCACCGCCTTCAGTGGCTTTGAGATACACAAATTGATATTGCAGGGGGGAGATTTTTTTCCAATTAATCTCACCCTGATGATGTGAAACGTCAAAGCCGCGGATGGAGTAATCTTGAGCGGCGGCTTTTTGCTGGTAAAACAAACCGAAGTAACTGACGATACCCAGCATGACGGCTAAGCCGATACTGGCGTAGGTCGGGTAATATTTAGCGTGGGGAAGTTTCGCAGATTTTTTTACCATATCATTCGTATTATGCGATGTCTAAGCGAGTGTCAGATTTACAGTATTGATCATGGATAGATTGTACTCTTTTCGCCTTGGCATGAATGGTCTGACTACCCAATTGTGCCACAAATTTACACGACGCATAATTCTCAGCGCGTTTTTGATAATCCAAAACCCAGTTTTCTCGTATGGCTAAACGTTCCTCACTGACTGGCCAAACTCCTAGACGTAACCGATTGACTCCAATTCGCCAAGGTTTCGGGCTGATTCGGGCGCGAAAACAATTCTGGTTTTTACACATTCGCACATAATTTGGATCGGCTTTGATGGCATTAAACAGAGATTGAGCCTCATCACTATGAGGATCAAATGTTTGATGCATCACCAAAACCCGATAGCCTTTTGGGGTGAGATAAACGCGTAAATGCCATGTAGGATGCTGTTTAGAAAAATTCTGAATGGATGCCAAGGCACGTTGCTCAGGTGTTCCACCGAACTTGCTGTGCAGATTAAACAGGATCTTTGTCACCAGACCTGTCAATATGAAGGACAGTACACATCCAACGCCGAGGGCAATCCATGACGCCGTATAAATGGCACTAGCGACGGAGATGAGTAGCAACAATAAAAATGCGACAAGACGTAACTTAAAAGGAGGCGTGTATTCAAAATCAATATCTGCAAATAATACATCTGGCGTGTTTAAACATAATGCCCCATAAGCGTTTCGAGTGATCACCACATCCTCTTGCTGAGCAATAATTTGCTCGCGTATCGGCACACCTTCAGCACCATTATAAGGGACTTTATGGTCAATTCTGCGAATGTTTTCGCCAGCCTTAATTCTTTCAATCGCTTCGGCAACACGCTGTTCAGCATGCGTCTGCGCAGCTTCTAGACTTTGATCTGACCAGCCAAAACGTTTGATGGTGTATTGACGTCCTGCAATCTTGGTTTTTATTTTAGCCTCGGCCCAATGTTGGGGAACGATCATGCCATTTTTCCTTATTGTTTTCGTTGAGCTCAAAATTTTAAATTTAATCCGTGGTCTCTTTTGGAATCTGCCAAAATACCAATGCGGTAATGATGTTAATACAGCCAAGTGTAATCAAGGTGGCATGGAAGGCGGTACTGATCGAAGCGGTTGAGAAATGCTGACCAAACAGATTAATCAGTGTACCTGCCAAAGCAACCCCGATACTCATGGAGAGCATCATAATCATGGATAAAAAGCTATTGCCGCTGCTAGCATCTTGTTGTGGTAAATCTTTCAGCGTTAGGGTATTCATACCCACAAATTGCAGGGAATTGAGTGTTCCGAAGATAAATAGGTGTACGACTTTCAGCCACAGCGGTGTCTCGGCCGTCATCAGCGAAAAACTAGCAATGCACAAACCCACCAAAACGGTATTGGTCAGTAGAAAACGACGATAGCCAACGCGTTGAATTAACGGACGAATAATGGGTTTAGAAAATAATGAACCCAAGACCATGGGAATCATCATTAACCCTGTAATAAAGGGTTCAAAACCAAAAGCAACTTGTAACATCAATGGCAAGATAAAGGGGATCGCATTACTGCCTAAACGGGCAAAGAAATTCCCCAATACTCCAATCGAGAAAATTTTGTAGCGGAATAAGCGGCCATGAAACAAGGCATTTTGATGACTATGTGCATGGTAGGCATAAGCTACTGCGGCAACCAATCCTGTGATTAATAAACCGAGGCTGACCCAGCGTGAATATTGTGAAGCTGCAATATTTTCAATGCCTAAGGACAAGCCGACCATCGCCACCATCAATAAGATAAAACCACTTAAATCGAAGGCTTTGACTGTAGGTTCTTTCTGGTTTGGCATGACTTTGAAGGTCATGATCATTCCCAAGATTCCCATCGGAATGTTAATTAAAAAGATCCAATGCCAAGTCGTTACCTCAACCAACCAGCCCCCTAAAGTCGGTCCCATGAGCGGCCCGACGAGTCCAGCAAGGCTCATCAAACTCATGGCGGACAGGAATTGGGAGCGTGGAATCAGCTTTAATAAAGCCAAACGGCCGACAGGCATCAGGAGTGCGCCACCGACACCTTGAATTACGCGGAAAAACAACAGTTGCTCTAGGTTTTGAGATAAGCCGCATCCTAGTGACGCCAAGCTAAAAATCACCATGGAACTGAGATAGATATTCCGAATTCCGAAACGATCTGCCAGCCAACCACTTAAAGGGATACAGGCTGCAACAGACAGCACATACGCGACAATGACGCCATGCATTTGCAGTGGATTTTCATTGAGTTGCACTGCCATGGCTGGAATCGCAGTATTGACGATAGTGGTGTCCAAGGCTTGCATAAAAAAGCCAATGGAGACCAAGAGCACCAACAATCGAAATTCGGGCTGTACAGCTTGATGGGTTGTCGTTGTCATGGGCCGTGACGGATAAAAAGTCAGTTTTAGTGTAATGCAACTGTGCTTGAAATACAGACTAAAATTGTCAAAGAGTGGTCATGAAACTGACATTAAAGTGTCATCGAATTTGCATCACCCAATACTAAATTAGCCATACAACATAAATTGTATGGAATTTGATCATGAAATTTAAGATTTCAGTTTTATTGGCGGCATTGCTGTCGGTGGGGTTAGTGGCGTGTAATGATGATAATGACAACGTAACACCAACACCTGAAGTCGTAGAGCCGACGCCAGAAACAATTAAGTTGAGCTTGTTGGGGCGCTATGAAACCAATATTTTTGCCAAAAGTGCGGCTGAGATTCCAGCTTATGAAGCTGCGACCAAACGTCTATTTGTTGTCAACGCACAGAAGGGTTTGGTTGATGTGCTAGATGCGTCAAAACCTGAAAAACCAGTCCATATTGCTGAGTTATCCGCACGCACTTATTTGGCTAATTCGGAAGTAAATAGTGTCGCGGTAAAAAATGGCATTGTTGCACTCGCAGTCCAAGCTGAGAAGAAAACTGATACTGGCATCGTGGTGTTTTTTAACGCCAAGGACTTGAGTTTTATCAGTAAAGTCAATGCCGGTGCTTTACCCGACATGTTGACCTTTAGCCCAGACGGTAAAACTGTTTTGGTGGCCAATGAAGCTGAGCCAAATGATGATTATTCAGTTGACCCTGAGGGATCAGTCAGTATTATCGATGTCAGTAATATCCAGCAGCCTAAAGCCAGTGTGGCAGACTTTAAGGCATGGAACACACAAAAGGCAGATTTATTGGCTAAAGGGGTACGTATTTTTGGGCCAAATGCAACTGTCGCTCAAGACTTGGAGCCTGAATATATTACCGTTTCTGCGGACAGCAAAACTGCTTGGGTGACACTCCAAGAAAACAATGCGATTGCACGGATTGATATTGCTCAGCAGAAAGTGACCGATATCTATCCATTGGGCTATAAAGATCATGGTCTCGTTGGCAATGAGCTGGATGTCAGTGATAAAGACAAGAAAATTGACATCAAAACATGGGCTGGCTTAGTGGGTATGTATCAACCTGACTCGATTGCCAATTATCAAGCCAATGGTCAAACCTATTTGGTCACGGCCAATGAAGGTGATGCGCGGGCATGGTTAAAAGATTCAGATGCATATTTTGGTGGTGATACAAGCAAAGGCTTTGTGGAAGAAATTCGAGTTAAAGATTTATTTAAGAGCAGTGGCTTTACCACTAAAGTGAAAGATGAGTATCCAGCACACTTGCAGAAAATTGCTGTCGGTGTCAAAGGTGCAAGACTCAATGCTGCAGTATTTGGTTATTGTGGTGCAACAGCAACAGATGCAAAAGAATGTCGTGAAGATAACCAATTAGGTCGTTTAAAAGTGACTTGGACCAAGGGTTACCAAATGCATGCTGATGGTACGCCAAAACTGGATGCAGATGGTTATTTGGTATATGACAAGCTTTATGCTTATGGTGCACGCTCATTCAGTATCTGGAATACCCAAGGCCAGATGGTATGGGACTCGGGTAGCGAATTTGAAAAGAAAATAGCCGAACTGTTCCCGAATTACTTTAATACTGATCATGAAGAAGTGGCGTTTGATAAACGAAGCGCTGCGAAGGGCCCAGAACCTGAAGGGGTTACTGTAGGTAGCATTGGCAAGAAAACCTTTGCTTTTATCGGCTTGGAGCGGATGAGTGGCGTTATGGTGTATGACATTACTACACCGAATAAGCCTAAATATATTGAATATTTTACCACGCGTAACTTTGTTGAAACTGATACTGCCAAGCAGGGGGACTTGGGACCCGAAGGGTTAATTTTTGTTGCGGCGAAAGACTCACCAAATGGCAAGCCTTTATTGGTGGTCGGCAATGAAGTCAGTGGTTCAACAGCAGTATATCAAGTCAATGTGCAGTAAGTGTTAGCCATAAAAAAGCGGATCGATCTGATCCGCTTTTTTATTTCGATGCTTTACACTTCGATATGAGTTGGAGCATTTAAGTTTTTAATGACATTTGAAATCTGTTCAGGCGTTTCGCAAATAATCACTTTGGCGCGATGCTGCGGTGGCAAGAAGCCTTCTTCCACAGCATGATCCAGTTGTGCAATCAATGCATCATAAAAACGGTTCACGTTATAAATAATCATCGGTTTTTGGTGTTGATTGAGCTGTCCCCAAGTGGCAATTTCCAGAATTTCTTCAAAGGTACCTAGACCACCTGGTAGGGCAATAAACGCACTGGCACGTTCAGCCATCAGGGCTTTGCGTTCATGCATGCTACTGACGATATGCAGCTCGGTCAGTTTATGGTGAGCAATTTCGTAATCCAGCATGAATTCAGGAATCACGCCGACCACTTCACCACTATGTTCAAGTACGGTATCAGCCACTTGTCCCATCAGACCAATACTGGCTCCGCCATAGACAATACCAAAACCTTGGTTGGCAATATGCTGGGCAAGTTCAATGGCTTTGTCTCGGTAAATCGGCTTGTTACCTGTACGTGAACCGCAATATAACGCAATAAGAGATTGGGTGGTTTTTATGGGAGTAGGAGTAATGCTTCTTGTCTCTGTCATTCTTAATACACTATTCATTCGTTTATTTTCACCTTATCATTTTCACTGTGCTTGTCTAGGCTAAATGAGGTTTGTGACAGTTTTATGCACACTTTACATACAAAGCTATTTTGTAACGCTTAGAAAGAATTTGAAAACATCATCCACATAAAAAGGGTGAATTTCACTGAAATCTTGCCTATACTAAAAATCCTTTTATTAATCTATGTACCTCTATGAGTAGTGGTTGTTGTCGCTCCGCATTGTTCTATTTTCCTAAAAAAAATGTTTTGGCTATTTGTGCCGACCTTTTAAAATCTCAACTTCATAACAATATTGCTGATTTTGCAGAGGAGTCACCTCAATGATTCTGGAATGGATGTCAGATCCTGCTGCTTGGGTTGGCTTAGCCACATTGGTGGTGCTTGAAATTGTACTGGGTATTGATAACCTTGTTTTTATTGCAATTTTGGCAGAAAAATTACCTCCAGAACAACGTAATGCAGCTCGTAGAGTTGGTTTGATTCTCGCCTTACTGATGCGTTTGGGATTGCTTGCGGCAATTGCATGGGTCGTGACATTAACTGAACCATTGTTTCATATTTTCGATCATGCTTTTTCTGGTCGTGACCTGATTCTACTGTTTGGTGGTGTGTTCTTATTATTTAAAGGCACCATGGAACTGCATGAGCGAATTGAGGGTCATCAAACACTGAAAGAAGAAAATCCAGTGCATGCTACTTTCTGGATGGTTATTGTTCAGATTGTAGTTTTGGATGCCGTCTTTTCTTTAGATAGTGTGATTACTGCGGTTGGCATGGTGAAGCATCAAAGTGTAATGATGCTGGCAATGATTATTGCTGTTGGTATCATGCTTTGGGCATCAAAACCACTGATGGACTTTGTCAATAAGCATCCAACCGTGGTGATTCTATGTCTTGGCTTCCTGATGATGATTGGTTTCTCATTGGTGGTTGAAGGCTTTGGTTTCCATATTCCGAAAGGTTATTTGTACGCTGCGATTGGTTTCTCGGTGTTGGTGGAAATGATCAATCAGACCATGCGCCGTAACCAAGAGAAATTGGTCACGACCACTGATTTACGTTATCGCACCGCCTCAGCCGTACTGCGTATGTTGGGCAGTAAAGGCAATGGTAATGAAGACAAAGAAGCAGAAGATGTTTTAGCGACTCAAGCTTATGCCAAAGAAGTCTTTGATGAAGACAATGGGGTATATCACAGTGTCTTGGTACAAGGTGTGCTTGGTTTATCAGAGCGTCCAGTCAAGTCGGTGATGACGCCACGTCCAGAATTGGAATGGTTAGATCTCGATGATGATCCTGCTGAGTTGAAAGAACGTTTAATGGCAATGACCCATTCACGTTTGATCATTGCGCGGGGTGAGTTGGATAATATTGAAGGTATTGTACTCACTCATAAAGTGTTGAATGAATACATCGAAACAGGTGCGATTGATTTCAGTAAGCACTTACGTGAACCTGTGATTGTGCATGAGAATGCGCAAGTGTTGATGGTGATGGAGCAATTACGTCAAGCACCGTTGCAAATGGCAATCGTATTGAACGAATATGGTTCGATTGAAGGGATTGCCACGCCGATTGACATGCTAGAAGCGATTGCAGGTGAATTCCCAGATGAAGACGAATTGGAAGCAACAGCGGAAAGTCTAGATGACGGTTCGATGTTGCTGGAAGGCTCAACTGATATTCGCCATGTGTCTTTGTTATTGGGCAAAGATTTGGTCGATGAAAGTGAAGAATACTCAACTTTGTCGGGCTATATCCTGTTCCATCTCGGTCGTTTACCTGAAAATGGTGACATGATTGAAGTGGACGGCTATCGCTTTGAAGTGGTCACCATGGATGGGCACAAAATTGAAAAAGTGCGCATTCTTGCCAAAGAAAAGTCTGTCGAGAAATAACTAAGCTGTATTATTCTGAATAGCCTTGAGTTTGACCGTTGTGATGTAATGGTTGTACTCGGGCTATTTTTATTTGAGAATTCAAAATGATTCTGTCAAAGAATTGTCCTTGCGGACATGGCTCCTATGCTGAATGTTGTCAGCCCTTGCATATGCAACAACAGACGGCTCAAAGTGCAGAGCAACTGATGCGCTCGCGTTATAGTGCCTTTGCATTGCAGCAGATTGACTATATTTTGCAAACCACAGCTTTGGGGCAGCAGACTTTGTTGGATCGTGCAGCGATTGCCGATTGGAGTCAATCGAATCAATGGTTGAAACTAGAAGTGGTGCAGCATCAACCCAAGCTGGATAAAACCCATGCGCTGGTTGAGTTTAAGGCACATTATCATGATGGCAAACAAGCACATATTCATCATGAAATTTCACATTTTGTGTTGCATCAGCAGCAATGGTATTTCCTTGATCCGACTTTAGACATGCAGATCACCATGAAACAACCGTGTATTTGTGGCTCGGGGAAAAAATTTAAACAATGTTGTGCACAATTCATCTAAGTTTGTCTTAGAATAGCGCACACTTTTACGCCTGATTTAGGGATGTAGGCAGATGTTACTCACCGTGATTTATATTATTGCTATTACTGCGGAAGCGATGACAGGTGCATTGTCAGCAGGTCGACGCAGTATGGACTGGTTTGGTGTGGTGCTGATTGCCTGTGTGACGGCTTTAGGCGGTGGTTCCGTTCGCGATGTGCTGCTCGGGCATTATCCTTTGACTTGGGTCAAACATCCTGAATATTTGGTTTTGACCTGTATTGCAGCCTTTGTCACCATCATTATTGCCAAATGGATGCGTCATCTGCGCAACATCTTCTTGGTACTGGATGCCTTAGGTTTAATTGGCTTCACCATCATTGGTTGTCAGATTGCTTTGTCGATGGGACATGGTTTTGTGGTGTCTGCGGTGGCAGGGGTCTTAACAGGCGTGTCGGGTGGTATTCTGCGCGATATTCTATGTAATGATGTGCCTTTGGTATTCCGTCGTGAATTGTATGCCAGTATTTCTTTTGTTGCCGTGATTTGTTATTGGGTGTGTTTGGAAGTTGGTTTGCCGCACGATCTCACCGTGATTTTTACGTTGGTGTTCGGTTTTACCTTACGTTTAATCGCAATTTATTTTGGTTTGGAAATGCCAAAATTTATTTATAAGGAAGATGATGCTGAGTCTGCTTCCTCAACAGACGAGCATTGATTGGAAAGCATGCCTGCAATTTATTTTATTGAAGGTTTTTAATGCCTTCTAAGAATTATTTATCTTAAATATGATAGCTTTTATACGATTATTAAATTAAAAATGAATCTTTTATCTGTGCAAGAAATGACTCCCGACGTGATGGAGTTAGATGTAAGTGAACAAATAAAAACAGGACTTAATTATTGTCTAGGGCGTAATGGAGCCGTTCAGAATCTCTTGTTGGGTCGAAATTGGTTATGGATTGCGGCTACCTATAATCAGTCACTTGTTGCTGAATATAATTGGGCTTCAACTTGGATGGCGCAACCCATCTATAATGAAAACGACATGATCTATACTGAAGAGCTTGAGGCACTTGCTGAACAAGGTAATGCTGCGGCTTTATATTTGTTAGGTGTTTACCATTCAGGTTCTAATGAAGATGAACATTTGGATATTGATCTTGCATTAAAATATTATGAGAAAGCCGTACAGCAGCAGTTTCCGCCTGCTATTAATAATCTTGCAGATAAATATGAAAATGGTACTGGCGTTGCAAAAAATTTAAAAATAGCCTTTGAGTTTTATTCTGCCGCTGCTAATCATGCAATTGCAGCATCTCAGTTTAGCTTGGGTCTTTTTTATTTAAAGGGGCTTTATGTTGAAAAAGATGACGAATTAGCTAGGAAGTGGTTAAAAAAGGCAGAGAAAAATGGCTGGTTTCCAGCATCAGAAATTCTATTGAATATGTTGCATTAAGCTTAACAAGACACCATTTGACGTTTAAACAACAACAAGGGCTTGTCACAACGCCTGCATCCACATAGCATACAAAGCATTGACGATAATAAATGATTTTGGATGACTCGCTGAAATGACCAGCCTTGCACATCATGCAACAGAAAACCGTTCCGTAGCCGAATTCACTGAGCAGGCTTACCTGAACTATGCCATGTACGTGATTATGGATCGTGCATTGCCCCATATCAGTGATGGCTTAAAACCCGTACAGCGCCGTATTGTTTATGCGATGAGTGAGCTCGGCTTAAAATCGACAGGCAAACCGAAAAAATCGGCACGTACCGTCGGTGACGTACTCGGTAAATACCACCCACACGGTGACTCAGCATGTTATGAAGCGATGGTGTTGATGGCACAGCCATTTAGCTATCGCTATCCATTGGTTGAGGGTCAAGGTAACTGGGGTTCCCCAGATGATCCAAAGTCATTTGCGGCAATGCGTTATACCGAAGCCAAATTGTCAGCGTATAGTGAGTTATTGCTGAGTGAACTTGGACAAGGTACCAGCGAATGGCAAGATAACTTTGATGGCTCGATGAAAGAGCCAATCACTTTACCTGCACGTATTCCCAATATTCTGTTGAATGGTACAACCGGGATTGCGGTGGGGATGGCGACCGATATCCCGCCACACAATTTACGTGAAGTGGTGAAGGGCACGATTGCGCTGATTCGTAATCCTGAAACCACAGATGAAAAATTAGCAGAGTATATTCCTGCACCAGATTTACCAACCAAAGCTGAAATTATTACTCCGCCTGAAGAATTACTGAAAATTCAAACCACAGGTCGCGGTAGTTATCGCGTTCGAGCAGTGTATACGGTTGAAAAAAATGAAATCGTGATTAGCGAATTGCCGTATCAGGTTTCAGGTTCTAAAGTTGTGACTCAAATTGCCGATCAAATGATTGCGAAGAAGTTACCTTTGGTTGCGGATATTCGAGATGAATCTGATCATCGAAATCCAACACGTTTGGTGATTGTACTTCGCTCGAACCGTGTCGATGCAGAAACGGTAATGAGCCACTTATTTGCCACCACAGATTTAGAATCTAGCTATCGTGTCAATCTGAATATGATTGGGGCAGATGGCCGTCCACAGGTGAAATCAATTCGCCGAATTTTGTTAGAGTGGATTGAGATTCGTAAGCAAACCGTGACCCGTCGTTTGCAATATCACTTAACCAAAATTGAAAAACGTTTACATATCTTGGCGGGTCTTTTAATTGCCTACTTAGATATTGATACCGTGATTCGGATTATTCGCGAAGAAGACCAACCAAAACCTGTATTGATGCAGCATTTTGGGATTGATGATATTCAAGCTGAAGCGATTCTAGAACTTAAGCTGCGCCATCTAGCCAAGCTTGAAGAAATGGAAATTCGTCGTGAGCAAGAGGAATTGGAGGCGAAAGCAGCCATTATCCGTGAGCAATTGGCAAATCCTGAATCATTGAAAAATCTTATTATTGGCGAGTTAAAAGAAGACGCGAAAAAGTTCGGTGATGATCGCCGTTCACCAATCGTTGTACGCGCAGATGCAGTACAGATTAAAGAACAAGATTTGTTGCCTGCTGAAACGGTAACGGTTGTTCTGTCAGAAGCAGGGTGGGTGCGTGCAGCCAAAGGTGGTGATGTCGATGCTGCGAATCTTAACTTCCGAGCGGGTGACCAGTATTTAAGTCATGCTGTGGGTAAAACCAATCAACGGGTGTATTTCTTGGATCAAACAGGGCGTAGTTATGCCTTGCCAATTAGCAGTCTACCTTCGGCACGAGGTTTAGGAGAACCGCTCAGTTCAAAACTATCACCTGCCAGTGGTGTTTCCTTCACCCAAGTGTTTATTGACGACGATAACAAGGAATTATTGGTCGCCAGTTCAAAGGGTTATGGCTTTAAAACGCAAGCTGCTCAGTTAGATACCAATGCGAAAGCAGGTAAAGCATTTTTAAGCGTGGCAGATAAAGCATTTGCTTTACCATTGCTGCCAATTCAGCAAGCAACCCATGTTGCCATTCTGAGTTCATCAGGGCGGTTACTGATTCTTGATTTAGCAGAACTTCCAGTGCTGAATAAAGGTAAAGGTAACAAGTTGATACAACTTGATGAAAAAGAGCAAATTTTATCCATGACAACCTTGACGTTAGATGAAATAATCCAAGTCGCTGCAGGACAACAGCATCTAAAACTGAAAGGGGAAGATCTCCAAAAATATCTAGGAAAAAGAGCAACAAAGGGGCAACTTTTACCACGCGGATATCAAAAAGCAAATAGACTCTTCATTCAGAGATAAGGCTAGTATTCTGTGATACAAATACGTTATATATGACAATGTATTCATATTGTTTGAATAGATTGACAGGGCAATTCAAAAAGTTAAAAAAAATGTTTTGTCATGGACGTAACGTTGTTACATTTTTAAGGATTACCACTCGGAGATAATGGCATTATGGAAAAGATTTGGTTTGCTGAATACCAAAAGACAGGAATTCCAGAAACAGTTGAACTGCCTGCTGAAAACACCTCACTTGTTGATATTTTTGAACGCAATTTCCAAAAATTTGGTTCACGTGATGCCTTTATCTTCATGGATAAAGTTTTAACGTTTAATGAATTAGAAGTCGCTAGCCGTAAATTCGCTGCTTATTTACAGAGCTTAGGTTTAGCTAAAGGATCACGTGTTGCGGTCATGATGCCGAACGTTTTCCAATACCCAGTGGTTGCTTTAGGTGTGTTCCGTGCAGGTCTAGTGCTTGTGAATGTGAACCCATTATATACCGCACGTGAACTTGAGCATCAATTGAATGACTCTGGTGCTGAAGTGTTGGTGATCATTGAAAACTTTGCCAGCGTTTATCAAAGCATTATTGGTAAAACACCTGTGAAGCATGTTGTGGTGGCTTCTGTAGGTGACATGTTGGGTACATTGAAAGGTACATTGGTCAACTTTGTTTTACGTAAAGTACGTAAGCAAATTCCAGCGTGGAACATCCCGGGTCATACTAAATTTAATGCGGCATTGAACAAAGCCAATCCGAGCAACTATAAGCGCCCAAGCTTAACCTTAAGTGATACTGCGGTACTCCAATATACGGGTGGTACAACAGGTGTTTCTAAAGGTGCTGAATTGACGCATCGTAACCTTGTTGCAAACTTACTTCAGTGTGAAGCAATTTTCTCAAGTAAATTTGGTGCTTCTGACAGTGCGAAAGGCGATCGTATCGTTTGTGCATTACCGCTTTATCATATTTTTGCATTCATGGTGTGTGCGCTTTACGGTATGTACAAAGGCCAAGCGAATATCTTGATTCCAAATCCACGTGACTTACCTGCAGTGGTGGGTGAATTACGTAAATACCAACCTTCATTCTTCCCAGCAGTAAACACATTGTTTAATGCTTTAGTGAATAACGAAGAATTCAAACAACTTGACCATAGCAATCTGAAGATGGCGATGGGTGGTGGTATGGCTGTCTTGCCTTCAACTGCGGCAGCATGGAAAAAGATCACAGGTACTACTATTATCGAAGGTTATGGTTTATCTGAGACTTCGCCTGTTGCAACTGCGAATCCACCTGCAACAACTGAGTTCAGTGGCACAATTGGTATTCCATTGCCATTAACAGAAGTTGCAATTTTGGATGATGACGGTAAAGAAGTTGCGCTTGGTGAACAAGGTGAAATCTCGATCCGTGGTCCTCAAGTCATGAAAGGCTACTGGAATCGTGCAGATGAAACTGCCAAAGTGATGACCGCTGACAATTTCTTCCGTACTGGTGACATCGGTGTGATGGATGCACGTGGTTATGTGAAGATCGTTGACCGTAAAAAAGACATGATCTTGGTGTCAGGCTTTAACGTTTATCCAAGTGAAATTGAAGAAGTGATTGCGAAGCATCCAAAAGTATTGGAAGTGGCTGCGATTGGTGTTCCAGATGAAAAATCAGGTGAAGTGCCGAAATTATTCATCGTGAAAAAAGATCCTTCTTTAACGACTGAAGAAATCATTGCTTATGCAAAACAAAACCTAACGGGCTATAAGTGCCCACGTTATGTTGAGTTTATGGAAGAATTACCAAAATCAAACGTAGGTAAAATCTTACGTAAAGATTTACGTAAACCAGCTTAAAAATCCCACTTAGCCTCCCTTTAAAAAAGGGAGGTACTGGAAAGGCGCCGCAATCGCGGCGTTTTTTTATTTGGATTTATTTGGTGCGATTAGATTTCATTAACCAACGGTCAATATAAGGTCGTCCGATGCCGACGATACCAACAAACACCAGCATAGTCGCCAGTTGAAACCGCAAACGGGTTGGATCGATACCATTAAAACTCAAATAGTTATCTGCAACAGCATACAGTACGATCACTACGAGCCAATGCCAAAGTGTTAAGCGATAAATACCAACGGCATAAAAGGCCACGGTGAGAATCACAAAGGTACCCAAAGTTGATTGCCAATT
This sequence comes from Acinetobacter sp. NIPH 2100, assembly GCF_000369805.1. Classification (GTDB taxonomy): domain Bacteria; phylum Pseudomonadota; class Gammaproteobacteria; order Pseudomonadales; family Moraxellaceae; genus Acinetobacter. The sequence continues at coordinate 269,640 of NZ_KB850224.1, forward strand.
CAGATTGGCACAAATCACACAGAGTAAAAAGGCGACGATTGGTAGGACAACTTTCAGCACACGATCCACTAAAAGCTGATGCTGTCGTTGTTGGGCGAGAACATCAAACATTTCTTTTTGATCTTGGCGTTGCATGGTTGCACCTTAAAACTGTATGAAAAAACACAACTTTTACACAAATACGCTGTGTAAAAGAAACGCTTGTTGAACAAGCACAAATGAAAGTTCAATAAATTATAGATTATGATAGCATGATCAGAAGAACTTCAAATGATGGATGTCAGCATGCAAGGTATTAGCGGCATTATATTGATGATTATAGTCGCATGTTTGTTGCCGTATGTTTTTACCTTGATTGCAAAATCAAAAGGTGGTTTTCAAGCAAAAGATAATCAAAATCCGCGTGAGTTTTTGGCTAAAACAACAGGGCTGTCGGCACGAGCAAATGCAGTGCAACAGAATAGCTTTGAGAGCTTGCCTTTGTTTATTGCTGCTATTTTGATGGCAGAGTATATGGTAGTGCCTGAGCGATTTATTCTTACGTTGGGTTGGGCCTATATTGTGTTCCGAGTGATTTACGGCATCTGTTATCTAGCCAATTTGGCAACTTTGCGTTCAATCATTTGGTTTTTCTCGCTGCTTTGTCCAATTTTACTGTTCGTGATCACAATTAAAATGAGCTAAAGCACTGGATAGAAAATTCTCCAGCTGTTTGCATATCTAGCATCATTTTCATTGTATTCACGTTATAATCTGTCCGATTTACATCTGACTTCACAATATTAAACGAGTGTTGATATGAGTTATAGCAATATTCCTGCGGGTAAAGACGCACCTAATGACATCTATGTCATCATCGAAATTCCTGCAAATGCAGCGCCAATCAAATATGAAATCGATAAAGATTCAGATGCGTTATTTGTAGACCGTTTCATGGGTACAGCAATGTTCTACCCGGCAAACTACGGTTATGTACCAAATACATTGTCTGAAGATGGTGACCCATTAGACGTACTTGTTGTAACTCCACATCCTGTTGCTGCTGGTTCTGTGATTCGTTGCCGCCCAGTGGGCAAATTAAAAATGGAAGATGACGGTGGTATCGACGCGAAACTCATCGCTGTTCCACACGAAAAATTATCTCCATTGTATAAAGATGTTCAAGAATATACGGATCTTCCGCCATTATTGATCAGCCAAGTTGAGCATTTCTTTGCTCACTACAAAGATTTAGAGCCTGGTAAGTGGGTAAAAATCAGTGGTTGGGAAGGTGCTGACGTTGCTAAAGCTGAAGTATTGAAAGCAATCGAAGCTGCTAAAAAGTAACTTTGAAATGCTTAACCAAGTTTTAAAAATTTAAAGCTTGGTTATAAAAAAACCTCCATTCAAATGAATGGAGGTTTTTTTATTGCTTGATCAAATGTGAATTAGAATAATTTCACAGGAATATCAAGCCAGATACGCCATTCATTGGTATCACCGATATAAAGCTTATCGTAAGCATCGCTAGCACGGTAGTACGAGTGACGTAAACGTAAGCTTGCATCTTTGGCAAAACCAGATTGAACGGTGTATTTCACCTGATTAAAGAACTCGCGTTCTTGAGCAGTGTCGGCTACATCTTTAACTTTAATGTCCCAACCATAAACAAAAGCAGTCGTCCAACTTAAGCCTGGAACGCCATAGCCGCCAAAGTCGACGTTATATTGCAACTGTGCAGACTTTTCTTGGTTACCAATGAAGTCAGACAGGTAAGAGTTTGGCAAATAGATACTTTGAGCGCCATCAGCGTTCTCGCCGTAGTCATAACCGGTATTACCATTGTTTTGTTGGTAAGCCAACATCACGCTGTGTGGACCAGTGTTATAAGTCGTAGAAAGTGCCCAAATGGTATTTTTGCGATTAGACAAGTCATCAGTCGTACTAGAATACGTACTCGCTTTTTCATCCCACTTGGTATGGTAAGCGCTTAAATCGTAAGTCAGACCACTGTCTTTATCTAATGCTTGTTTATAATTTAAATTGATATAATGACGATCTAACTTATCTTTGCTGTCTAAGCCAAAGTAAGCGGCATTCAAGTTATCATCAAATTTATATTTTGCACCCCAAACCACGGCACGATCTAAATGGCGACCATCGCTATTGATTTGATCAGAGTATTGGTCTTTGGTGAATTTACCCGCAGTTAACTCTAAACCATCAATTTCACGGCTTGTTGCCAAAACACCATCGAAGTATTCAGGTACTAGACGTGCAGTGTTACTTGCCAAAACAGGAATATCTAAAATCTGTGTACCATAAGTCACTGTGGTATTCGAGATACGTGCTTTTACAAAACCGCCACCACGCGCCCAATGATCATAGGCTGAACCATCGGGATGCTTTGGAATCATACCGTTACCGGCATTATTGTTTGAGCCCAATTTAAAAGAGCCATCACCGATCACACCAGCACCAAAGCCAACTAAACCTTGAGTAAAGCCTGTTTCCAGTTTCACCATTGCCGTCTGAGCGTATGAGCTCGTGTCTTTGACACCGTTCTTTTTGTCACGATTTAAATAACCAGTACGGAATAAAATATCCCCTTTGGCATCTTCAACAAGTCCTTTTGCTTCGCTTTGTTCGCTTGCATATGTTGAGGTAATTAACGCGGCATTAATCAAAACCGCTAAAGTAAGTTTATTTGCCTTTGGCATAGCTCGCCTCATTAAAAAAAATAAATTTGGGATAGAACCGAAATTTTGACCAATTGTATAAGTTATGCATAAAAAAGATAGATTTTTATTAAAATAATTTAATTAATATTAAATAAAATACTTATATAATTTTATGATTTATTTCTCGTTTAATAATGCATCAAAATAAATTTAAATATATGATTTTAAATAATAATATGTTTTATTTTGATCGAAAAATAGCCTGATTATTTTTTGATTTATTTTTTCGAAAATATGTGATTTATTGCATTATTTTTTCTTTTTATTTAATGAGTTATTTTTTCTTTGTTTAAAAAATAAGCGTATCGGTTTGCAAAAAATACCATCCCGACGAATGACAGTGACTGACCAATCCAAAAGTTACAGATGTTCAGACTGACTTAAGCTTTTTGTAGATGCACTTTTATGGAACATTGTCTGTTTTTGCAAGGGAATGCTTATCTTTTAAGCATTGTGGTTGGTTGAATTAGTATCAATATGCCTCTTTTTTGTGCGAAAAATAGTCTTTATTTTTCTGTCGCTTCTAAATAGTTCAAAAAACCAGATCTATTTTTGATCAAGACCAATTCTGAGGCACATAGAACTGAATCACAGCACTTTTATGGGACAAAATCGAGATTTAGCATAGTTTTTCTAGAGTTGGCACAGCAATTGCTAGTTACTTTGCGATGCAATTTAAAACATAAATCAGTCGAATATCCATCATGGGGGAGATCAATATGATGAAATTTGCATGTAAAGCAATCGCGTTGAGTATTTGTGCAGTGACTTCGACTTTTGCTATGGCGGAAGAAACAAATACATTATCTCAATACGGCCTTAGCTTTTCTGGAACGGCTGCGTTAACGACTGATTATCGTTATCGTGGTATTACTCAAACTGAAGGTGATCCTGCAGTACAAGGTGGCTTTGCATTAACGCATTCATCTGGTCTATATGCGGGTGTTTGGGCTTCAAATGTACATTTCAGTGCAGACAACCCAACTCATTTAGAGCTTGATCCATATGTCGGTTATGCAACGGAACTTCCTTTTGCCAGCAAACCAACTTTGGATGTAGGCTTATGGTATTACGGCTATCCAAGTTCATCTGATATTAACTGGTTAGAGCTGTACGCCAAACTAGGCTTTAAAAACGTTCTTGCTTCTGGCGATAGTTTGCTAGGTGCTTTGAACTATACCAATGATTTTGCAGGTACTGACGAAAACGGTTGGTATATAAATGCGACTTATAACATTCCATTCGCTGATACTGGTTTCGGCGGTGTCGCAAGTGTGGGCTATACCAAAGTAGATAACTACGACTTTAGCGACACGGGCGCTGAAGATGACAACTATGTCGATTGGAAAGTCGGTGTGACTTATAGCGTGAAATCGGTGTCGGGTTTAACAGCTGAACTTGCGGCTGTAGGAACCAATATTGATGCGGATGCTCAACCCTATAAACGTGGTACTGAAACAGGTGCAGTGTTTACTTTAACTAAAGCATTCTAATCTTCTTTGAACAAAGAAAAGCCAGCATTTTTGCTGGCTTTTCTACTTTTCATATCGATCTAAGTTGTTAACTGAACAGGAGAGATCTTCGCTTTAATTAGGCTGTATAACTTAGTCAAAATAGAGAAAATCCCATTCTTACAATAAGAAAAATTAAAAGAATCAGAAAAAATAATCTGATAAATTGGCTGCCATAGCGGAGTGCGAGAAAAACACCGACTAAAGAACCCAGAATATTACAAATGGCGATCACTAAACCAATTTCCCACAATACATGGCCTGTGGGTATAAAAAACAAGAGTGCTGCGCTAAATGTCCCTAGATTAACAACCTTGGCCGATGCAGAAGCATTGAGAAAATCAAAGCCAAAAACTTTTACAAAGAGGAAGAGTAGAAAGCTTCCACTGCCAGGCCCGAAAACGCCATCATAAAATCCAATCAATCCGCCAAAAAGGATTCCGAGCAAGATTTCTTTAGAACCACATTTTACATAAGTACTTTGTGCACCTAAATCCTTCTTTAAAAATGTATATACAGCCATGATGATGAGTAAACAGAAAACGATATAGCTCATCAATTGCTTTGGAATATAAGCAGTGGTCATCGCACCAATAAATGCAAATATAAATGCCGCAAGCATCGTCGGAATCAAAAGTTTCCAAACAAACTTGATTTTATGAACAAATCTAAAAATGGAGGATGCTGTACCTGCCCAAACCGCTACTTTATTTGTACCGAAAACGGTGGCAATACTGTGTTGTGGCAAAGCATGTAGTAGAGCAGGTATTTGTACTAAACCACCACCGCCCACTGCGGCATCAATCAGACCACCACAGAAAGCAAAGAACCCTAAAGTCAGCAGGACGGTTTCATTAATCATCATATCAGCCAGTCTGAAAATTTTTATGTTGTTCGCACTTTTGAAAGCACAGTAGGCGAATCTTGTTTGATAGCTATCATTAAACAGCGTTTCTTTTGAACTTGCTGTTTTTTTATGCTGTTCAGGAGCTCAAGTTTTAAATGAATAAAAATTATGTGCTTGGCTAAAAAGGTGCTTTTTATGCGCTATGAAGGATAGGAGCCGCTCATTTCAGTTGCATGATTAGAACAACTTTGCTTTAGAACCTAGAAAATATTGATTTCATTCTTGTTAGTATTTGATTTTATTTGTCTTTTTTTATTTATATGATTTGGCACAGCAATTGCTAATTAGCTTGTGATGCAATTTAAAGCTTAAAAATCAATTGAGTATCTAAAAATAGGGGGAGATCAATATGATGAAGTTTGCATGCAAGGCTGCTGTACTAGGAATGGTGACTGCTGCTTCAACGTTGAGTTTGGCTGAAGAAACAAAACTACCATTTCCGGGAACCATTACAGGTAATGTGAATGTAGTATCAAGCTACAATTTACGCGGTATGACCAACTCGCCAGAAAGCGATACACCAGCGGTACAAGGGGGGCTGGACTATACCCATGACAGTGGCTTTTATTTGGGTTACTGGTTCTCGACTTTAACCGCTGCTTATGCCGACTTTAATACCTCACCAACCGATGTGAAGGAAGAGAAAAAATCATTCGAAAACGATTTTTACGCGGGCTATAAAGGCAAAATTACTGAAGATCTTGGTTATCAAATTGGAGGAACGGTTTATTACTATTATCCAGGTTGGGAGTCGACAGGTTATGAAACCATTTTGGGATTGAGCTATAAAGATTTCAGTATTACTGCACAAACCTTATTGAATAACGTGACTTTCGGAAATAAAGGTGATACGTATTTCTTGGCGACTTATGCGCCAAAACTCGCAGGTGGATTTACAGGTAAAGCGCAAGTTGCAGCCTATTATTATGGTGATGACGACGAGTATCTGGCTTATGAGGCCAAAGCTGGGGATGTAACCAAAACAGATTTTGCTTTCCGTCATGCGACACTGGGTTTATCGCATCCTTTGGGCAATACAGGCGCAACATGGAGTCTGGATTATATTTTTGGTGGTTATACGCGTGATGAAACCAAACAAAAGAACAAAGTGGTGTTAGCACTTGGTTATGCCTTCTAACGGAGACTGATCTATAAAGAAGCGGCCTTGAGGTCGCTTCTTAGCTTTGGCTGCCACGATAAGACAATGCTTCTGTTAAATGGCTACTACTGATGCGTTCGCTTTCAGCTAAATCTGCAATGGTTCGAGCTACTCTTAATACCCGATGATAGGCGCGAGCAGAAAGGTTGAGCCGCTGCTGTGCCATTTCTATGATTTTGGTTGAACTCTCATCTAAAAGTGCATGTTGTTCCAATAATTTGGGAGAGAGTGCTTGGTTTAAACAGTGCTGTCTTTGAATTTGTTTTTCATACGCTGTGATGACGCGTTGCCTGACACTGTCTGAATTTTCTACGGGCGTTCGATCTTGCAGTTCCTGAGCTTGTAAGGGTGGAACATCAATATGTAAATCAATACGATCCAACAAAGGTCCTGAAATTCGATTTTGATAGCGTTGGATACTATCGGGAGAACATTGGCAGCGACTATCTTGATTAAAGGCATAACCGCAGGGGCAGGGATTCATCGCTGCAATAAATTGGAAATTTGCAGGAAAGGTCATTTGCCGTGCCGCACGAGAAATCACAATTTCTTTGGACTCTAGCGGTTGGCGCAGAACTTCGAGGACTTTGCGATCAAACTCAGGCAATTCATCCAAAAACAATACCCCCAAATGAGCTAGGGTAATTTCACCAGGTTTGGGTTGTGAGCCACTGTCAAATACAATAAAAAAAGCTACTATGAGGTTAGAAATTAGGATTTTTATGCCACTTTTTATAAAAATAGCCTCTAATCTTTACAAAATTAGACCCTACAAAGTTGCATATTACCAAAATTAGACTCTACAAAGTTGCAGAGAGCCAAAATGCCAATTAAAGATGATTTTAAACCCGTCCGAAAACCTAAGCCTGTTTATGGCAGTGTCTCAGGTTATTATGCTTTTAGAGGTGAAGACACAATTTGGTTTGAATCTACGTTAGAGCGAGATTTATTACAAAAGTTAGAATTTAATGTAAATGTTATGCAAGTTGTCAGTCAGCCTGTAGAAATTCCATATCGTACAAATTTAGACAATCTTTCAACGTATACGCCTGATTTTTTAGTGCAATTTTATGAAACTAAATGCTATCAACCACCTTTGTTAATTGAAGTGAAGCCTATACAGAAATTGAAAAAAGACTGGACTATTTTAAAGCCAAAATTAAAAGCTGGTCTTGGATATGCTCATGAGCATGGCTGGAATTTTAAAATTTATGATGAAAAACGCATTAGAGATCAATTATTAGCAAATATTCAGTTTCTTAAGCGCTATAAGAATGCAGATTTTCCTAAGGATGAAACTATTCGGATTCTAGATAGATTGGAAGAATTCGGAGTCAATTGTGTAAATGGCTTAGCAAGTAGCCTATATAAATCTGATCAAAAAGTTTTACAAATGATAGCTCATATCTGGTTTCTAATTGAAAAGAAATTCATTTGTTGTGATTTAACACAGCCACTTAAACCAACAACGGTGATATGGGTAAATAATGATCTGAAAAATTATATAAATTTTGAGGGCTTATGATGAAAGAGCAAATTATTCTTGATAGACGTCTGCTCCAACTCAAAGTTGGAGCAATTGTTCAATATCATAAAAATGAATACCAAATTTCAGATATTGTGAGTTTTGAAGAAGTCATCGGAGTTCATTTAAAGACTTTCAAATCTGAAATCCTTCGCATCGATGAGCTAAGTTTAAGTGAGTTAGAAACTGATCAGGATAATCACCATATTGAACACTCAGAAATATCAGAAGATGATTGGAAAACGGCCATAAAGCGATATTCCATAATTCAAGAATTTGTTGATAAATCGAGTAAGGCTGAGGTAATACAGCTAGCTGATCAAGAGGGATTACACTATACAACCATTTATAACTGGTTATCGGCATATAGAAAATCGAAGTCAATATTGGCTTTATTACCGAATAAAAGAGGTTGGAAAGAATCCAAAAGCCGTCTCAACGATACGACTGAGGAAATCATACGTCAGGCGATTAGAGATTATTATTTAACAGAACAAAAGCCTACATTAAGTAGTCTAGCTGAAATGGTTAAAGCTTTATGTCTAAAAAATAATATTGAGCCACCCCATCCGAATACAGTTAGATATAGAGTACGTCAGATTAATGAGCAACTTGTATTAAAAAGTCGAGCTGGAAAAAAAGCTGCGAAAGATAAATTTGAACCAACCACAGGGCATTTCCCGAATGCCAATTATCCATTAGCTGTTGTTCAAATTGACCATACACCCATAGATATTATTGTTGTTGATGAAACACATAGATTACCAATAGGCAGACCATTTTTGACTCTGGCTATTGATGTGTACAGTCGGATGATTGTTGGGTTTTACCTTTCCTTGGATCATCCTAGTGCAACATCTGTTGGGTTATGTATTGTCAACTCTATTTTGCCCAAAAATCGCATTCTTTTAGAGCATGATATCAATACTACTTGGGATGTATGGGGAGTAATGGATACGATACATACCGATAATGGTGCAGATTTTCGCACTGAATTCTTGCAAAGATCTTGTTTGAAGTATGGAATTAACTGGGAGTTCAGACCAATTGGGAAAGCAAATTTTGGAGGACATATTGAGCGTTTGATTGGCACTGTAAATAATGAAATACACCTTTTACAAGGCACAACTTTTTCTAATATACAAATGAAAGGAAACTATCAGTCAGAGAAAAAAGCTGCCATTACTCTTAAAGAATTAGAGAAATGGTTAATTTTCTGGATGACAAAAATATATCACCAACGAACTCATTCTAGTTTAAACATGTCCCCAATAAAAAAATGGGAACAAGGAATATGGGGAACAAAAGACCAAGCTGGTACAGGATTAAAGCCAAGAGTGAATGATGAAATAACTTTAGCACTTGATTTCTTACCTGAATTTAAAAGGACAATACAGCGTTATGGGATTGAGTTAGATAAATTACAGTATTATTCAGAAGTGCTACGAAAATGGATTGGCTCTAGTGATCCTGACAATTATAAGGTTAAACGAAAATTTTCATTTAGACGTGATCCTCGTGATGTCAGTTATATTTGGTTTTATGAGCCTGATTTAAAAAAATATTTTAAAGTACATACATCAAAAAAAGAGATCCCTCCTATTAGCATTGCAGAATATGAAATTGTGCAAAAAAAGCTACAAGAGCAATCAAAAGATACAACTAATCAAGATTTTATTTACCAAGCGATATTGGAATCTAAAGAAATGATTAAAGATGCTTCTAGCAAAACAAAAAAGGCAAGAAAACAACATGAGAAAAATTTATTACGTGATAAGCAGGCTTTAAAACTATCTAATTCTTCCAAAAGTCCTGTACTTGAATTATTAAACTCAGCAAATCCAGTTATACAAGATGATTTTTGGAATGAATCAGTAGAGCCATACAATGATATTGAGTGAGTATCACAATATGAATGAGTTTTCACATTTGCATGAAAGTGTACGGCAGATTATTTCTTTGTCGAATCAAGAAAGGTTGAAGTACCTCTATTCAGATAAGTGGATAGGATATGACAGAGCGAAAAATATTTTAGATTTACTAGATGATTTATTAAATCAACCTATAAGGATTCGTCCACAAAGTTTATTAATTGTGGGGGAGCCTAATATTGGAAAAACAACAATCATAAGAAAATTTGTAGAAAGACACCCTCAAACAAATATTGAAGATCAATTTAATAAAATTATTGAGGTGAGGAAGCATCATCTTTTAATAGATGCACCAATTGGTGCTGATGAAAAAAAGCTTTATATTGCTATCCTAGAACAATTTTTAGTGGCTTTTAAACACACGTCACCTGCTATTCAGTTGAAACATCAAGTTGTTCACTTGTTTAGAAAATTTCACATCCGTATGCTAATTATTGATGAGATCCATAATTTTTTAACTGGCACACCGTTGAAGCAACGTGAGATTATGAATGTTTTAAAAAACTTAAGTAATGAGTTAAATCTATCCATTGTTGGTGTGGGAACCCAAGAAGCTGTGCAAATACTTTATTCTGATCAACAACATGCGAGTCGTTTTGATGTTGCAGAATTAACGACATGGGCATTGGATAGTAATTTTAGGAAGTTGTTAGCAAGTTATGAAAAATTATTACCCTTAAGGCAACCTTCAGGGTTGGCGGATAAAGAAAAAGCAATTGCTATACATCAAATAAGTAATGGGAATTTGGGAGACATTATTCGGTTATTAATGGATTGTACGAAGGAAGCTATCGATTCTGGAAAAGAAAACATTGATATTTCTATAATCAATCACTTTCGTGAACGCAAGACCAATCAAAGTTATAGATCAATTCTTAGTATTAATGTATGAAACTGTGGTTTGTAGAGCCTTATGACGATGAGTTACTAAGTTCATGGTTAATACGTACCGCAATTGCTCAAGGATGCCAACCTTTAACTTTAACGCACAAAATATGGGGGAGAAGTTGGAGACCTTGGACTAGCGATTTAGATCTAAATATAGATTCTGAATATCTTGAGATATTGTTATCTAATAATATTTCACAGGAACAGTTATTACTTTTAACATTGAAGAATGAGAACAAGATAATTAATAGTCGAAGTCCTCAGGTAAGATGGATTACTAAATTAGGGATTCGTAGTTTAGATCGTACAGGTGGACTACGATTTTGTCCTGTTTGTTTAAATCAGCAGGCATTTTTAAAGAAATCATGGAGATTAGCATGGAATGTATGTTGTCCTCAGCATAGATGTCTATTACAAACTATTTGCATAGATTGCTCATTACCTTTTAGCCCACATAAATTATCATATAACAGGCTAGATATCCGTTATTGTGTAAGATGTGGTCATGATTTGAGTTCACAGATCAGTCTTATTTCCTCGAATGAAATTTTTAATGTTCAAAGGAAATTGAATAGCTATATAACAGTAGGTGACAGATATAGCGATAATGATTTAAGTGTAAATAATGTATTTGATAGATGTCATTTTTTCTTAAGATTTCTGAATCATGCTTGTGCTATTCAAACTCTTTCAGACATAAGGCTAATCAATGATCTGAACATTGAAGTAAGTAAAAAAAATAGATCAAGTGAAAATGTTGAAACAATGTCTCCAGAGTGGTTATTTGAATTGATGAAAATTATGTCAGTGATACAGGATAAATCTTCGATAGAACTAGCTCTCTATTTTAAAGAATTTGGATATACAAAACAAAGCTTTACTTCAAGAGTAATAATGAATAGATATAGTTTTAATAAAGATTTTTTAGAGCACCTGCCTTCATTGCCTAGAAAGAAAAAACAGCTAATAAAGAAAAAATTTACTCATACAGTTGAACCTTTACCAAAAGAACAGGTATTAGAAAAATGGAATCAATTGTTGATGAAATTGAAGTAAAAATTTGTTTTGGTTGTAAAGTAGAGTTAGATATACCAAAACGAAAATATTTTGGTAAAGTCTTTTGTGACTATTGTTATCAAAGAAAATTTATTAGAAAAACATGCAATCTTTGTCAAAACAATAAAAGGATATTTGAGCAAGATGATACTTGCCAAACCTGTTTAGTGCAGACTTTACCATGTATAAGATGTAATAGAATTGGACGAAAAATTGGAAAATTAGCAGAACAAGGGATCATTTGTAATTCTTGCTCAGTTTTTTTTAGAAAACTTAGAAAATGTGATGAATGTGGGAAAGAAAAAAGATATATACATAATTATTCATTATTTGATGCACAGAAAATCTATTGCTCCCAATGCGTCAAAAAATTATTTCACCAAAAATGCTCCTCATGTAAAAATAAAAACTTCATTTATGCTTGTAATTTACAACAAGATAAATTCTGTAAAAAATGCTTTTTAAATAAAAAATACTGCCGGATATGTCATATAGATATTCCTGCTGGTAGTTGGACAACAGAGTGTCGAAGCTGTGGAGCTAAGAGGCTGTTTATTGAGAGAAAGGAAGAGTACGTCAAAGAGTTTGATCCACTTGTAAGGAGTCTATATGAAGCAGTTTTAAATATCTTATGTGAGCAGAAAGGCTATATTATCGCTGCTAGAATGGTATTGCAGCTTAGTCCTGTTTTTAAGCAAATGAACAGATATTATTTTGAATTTAAAATTTTACCCAGCAGTAGTCTTTTCAAAAACGAGTTGAAGAAATTTAAAGCCAATTATACGAATCTCATTTTAAAGGTGATGCATGATGTAGGTTCAAGAAATCATGAGGAATTTTTAATTAAAGAAAAAATTGCAAATCAAATTTTAAAAATTTCAATCACAAATCAATTTTACGATTGTTTTACGAGTTACGTTGAAAAAATAAATAAAAAAACCAGTCAATTACATTCCAAAAGATTAGCAATTACATCTGCGGTCATGTTTGTTAGATTCGTCAATATTTTAGAAAAAAAAGAAATTAATCAGATAATTGTGGATCAATTTTGTTGGCTACATTGGGGGCAACGTGCATCTTTAACAGGATTTATCAATCATCTAAATATTTATTATGATTTGAAGCTCATCATTAAAGATAAAGGCAAATTTGTTTTTGAAAAAAGAAGAGAATCGAAAGTTCGATTGGAACAGCAGATAATCTCAATACTTTTAATCGCTGAATCAACTGTTAAAAATCATCTATTACAAAAAGTATTTACTTATATGCATAATATTGAATTTCCTGATGATTTAAAGAATGTGGATGTTGTCAGATTAGTAAGCGTAAAAGATTCTGTTAGGTTAAAAGGTATAACCTTCTACCTTGGATTAGGTAGCTTGAACTTTACAAAATTAAATGCTACTAATGATTGAATTATAGACTATTTAATGGTTGGTAGAGTGTTAGTAGAAGAATTTCCAGATGATAGAATTGAACGCATAGTCTACGCTACAGGATCTATTCCGATTACGAGTGATTATGTATCCAATCCTCTAGTCAACGTTTTTCTAGTACCAGCTCCTTGGCACTCTAAAACACATGAGCCACAACTAATTCAAATTCCGATTGCTGAGCTAGATGTAGTAAGAAGAGGGACTGTTTGGCGTGGCAAAGAAAAAATCCTATATAACAAAAAAGTTGGTGAAAGTAGACAACATCAAGATTTTTTTGAATTTAATAAATATTCAAAGGAAAAAGGTAGTGAGGAAACAGAAGTAGATTTTGAAATAAAAGTAATTCCCAATGAAAGCAAGATGGTGAAATTTGGGTCGCAGGATAATGATGGAAATTATCTTATTCCATTTTCTTATTTTTCTTTACCTCTAAATTATAACGGTCAGTCTAGAACTAAAGAAAATGCTAATTATCTAAATCAAGTAAATATTAAAAATAGTTTTTGTAATGTCTTTACTGATAATGGCATCGAGTATGTTATCCCATGTCTAGAAATTTTTACTGCTTTGTATGCTCCAATGAGAAAAGAGCTAAGGCGTATGATCCTGACACATACGAAAGAGGAAATTATTTCAAAGTATGTCGATAGAGATAGTGATGATTTTAAAATAGGTTCTGATAAGCAAATAACTTTGAGACTAAAAGAAAATTTGGGGGATAGTAGTGCAATATTTCTTGCACATTTATTATTGTCTGATCATACAAATAAGGTATTCGATGAATTTAAAAATAGTATAGCTTCTAAAGAAAATGATCATCTTAATGTAAGACTTGAAAGCTATTTTACAGGTGAAACAAATATCACTGGCAGGGGAATTTGGTTAAATGAGGAAAAAACTAGATTATTAGTACTTCGTATAGAGTCATTCCAACTTCCAACTGATATTCAAGTGAATATTATTGAAAAAAGGAAACTGAAAAAGCCAAAAGATAAAGGATCATCGAATGGTAGTAATCAGGGTGAAGAAGAAACAGAGGTTATAAGAACTGTTGTTAAAAAAAAGAAAATTAATCTCACCAATAAACGACCAAATGGTAAAGGTAATAGAAAAAATTATGTGCTTTCAGAAGTTCAGACTTCTGCATTAGACGGAACATTAATAAGAACTGTTGAGATGGAATACACTGAGACAGATGAAGATGAAAACGATAATGAATCTACATATGGTAAAGAAAAAATTACGATTGTAGATCCTGATAAAGAAGAACTAATCAATGCTTCATCAGGAGAAAAGTATACCCATCAAGGTGATAAAGTGTGGTCGAATGAAATTAGACAGTCCAATATTTTGAAAGACCCTCTGACAGTTCCTATTGACGTTTTTAATGCAATAATTGAATTAAATCAAGAAAAGGATTCTTTTTTTCTGAAAATAGCTAACAAGGATGGTATTGTTTCAAGTTTAATTGATGATTTTAAAATTAGTTATTCTGATTATCGATATATTGATGAAAATGCTTGGGTTTTAAAGAGTGATGAATACCGAGAAATAATACTTCTTCAATTGTATTTTTTATATAAAAAGTTTGAAAATTTTGATTCAAATATGAATTATTATTTAGTTGAGATATTAAGACGCGAAAACTCTTCAGATCGTAACACTGGCTATTTAATAAAAGTACCTTATAAATTAGGAAGTAACCATCTTAGAGAACTATTAAAAGATTTGGCTGATACACAAGGTCGTTTAGAAGAGAAAAAAGATGGTTCTTTAAAGCCTTTTAAACACTCAAAAGGTGGTCTTACTTGGAGCGCAAAAATGAAGAAAACAATTCTTGAAAAGTTTGAAATCAAGTTGATGGATAATTAGGTTTAAGTTTTACTGATTATAGAGTTGTACATATAAGCTATAAATTTTTTATTATATTATGAGGGTTTGACAGTGTTATTAACTGGATTTCAAGTCGAAAATTTTAGATCAATTGATAAAAGTGAATGGATCGACGTAGAAGACGTTACTGCTTTAATTGGTACTAATGAATCAGGGAAAACTAATTTATTATGTGCTTTGTGGAAGCTTAATCCTGCAAGTAAAGATGCAGATATCAATCTTTTAACTGATGCTCCACGTAAACTATATAGTCAATTGAGAGCTAGTAATAAGGATACAGTATTTATTCGCACTGAATTTTTATTAAATGACGAAGAGTCTCAACATGTTTCTAATTTAAGAAAAAGACCCCCAAATGAGGTCAAAAAAGTATCTGTTTCCAGAATGTATGATGGAATCTATTTGATTAGGTTTCCTGATGAAAAATTACCAACATTAAAAGCAGATATTTTTCAAAAATTTATAGATGAGAAAATTAAATATATACAAGAGCTTCAATTGTTAAAAAGTGAAAATGAAGAGAAACGTGATAATTTTTCTGATGTTTTTAATCAACTTAGAGGTTTATTTGAAAGCTCAATAATAGATAAAGCACGTATTGATAACGCCAGTTCACTTTTATCAAATTTACGTGATGAGAAAGAACCTAAAACAAGTGAGTTCACTAAAACTTTAAATGAAACAGAGAGTTTTTTTAAAGATCATTCAACTGAAATTGATAGACCTAGTGCCGATGAACTAGCCGAGTCTAGGCGTTATATTGTTAAAAATCTTCCAACTTTTGTATATTACTCAAATTATGGAAATTTGGATTCTGAAATTTATTTACCTCACGTTATTGAAAATATGAGTCGAACAGATTTGGGGGCAAAAGAGTCTGCCAAAGTAAAAACATTAAAAGTTCTCTTTGATTATGTGAAACTCGAACCTCAAGATATTCTAGATTTAGGACGTTCAGATTCAGATGATGAATTGTCAGATGAAGAAATTGAATTAAAATCCAAAGAAAAAAAAGAACGTAGTATTCTTCTGCAATCGGCATCTACTGAGTTAACAGCAAAGTTTAGAGATTGGTGGAAGCAAGGTGAATATAGATTTAGATTTGAAGCTGATGGTAATCACTTTAGAATATGGGTATCTGATGATAAAAGACCTGAGGATATTGAACTAGAGGGACGTAGTACAGGTTTACAGTGGTTCTTAAGCTTTTATCTGACATTTTTAGTAGAAAGTAAAGACTCTCACAAAGATTCAATCTTATTGTTAGATGAGCCAGGTTTATCTTTGCATCCATTAGCTCAAAAGGATTTGTCATTATTTTTTAGAAATTTATCTAAAACTAATCTGATACTTTATACAACGCATTCCCCTTTTTTGGTAGATTCTAATCATTTAGATCGGGTGAAAGCCGTATTTATACAAGATGATGGAACTACAAATGTATCTTCTAATTTAAGAGCAAATGAATCTAATCCATCACAGACAAAATCAATTTATCCCGTACATGCTGCATTAGGTCTTAGTGTCTCTGAGATGCTATTTAACAACTGCACACCTGTTTTGGTAGAAGGACCTTCCGATCAAATATATCTCTCAGCAATAAAAACCTTGTTAATTGCATTTGGTGAATTAACGCCTAAGAAAGATATTATTTTTGTTCCTGCTGGTGGTACTAGAGGAGTAAAACCAATTGTTAGCCTATTGACTGGTAAAAATGAAGAATTACCTAAAATTCTTCTTGACTCAGATAGTCAAGGAGAACAAATGGTACAAGCCTTAAGAAAAGATCTATATAAGGATAATCCAGAATATGTGTTAGAAGTTTCAAAAATTGTAGATATGGAGCAAGCTGAAATAGAGGATTTAATACCTGCAAATGTAATAATTAAAATGGCAAGATATCAGTTGCGTTCAAATAATCCCGATGTCGAGTTCGAAGATGTATATGAAGAAGGTAAGCCTATTTTGAAGCAATTGGAAAAATTTGCTCAAGATAATGAGATTCCTTTGGAAAAAGGATGGAAAGTTGATTTTTCTAGATTGGTAAAAAATAATTTATTAAAAACAGATAAAAACAAGATTGATCAGAATGATCTAGAGAGATGGAAGGCACTATTCGAAAAGATATCTATTTAGGATATTTTAAACTTTAAGTGACATAGTGTGATTTTTATACTTATTGTAGTATTCTTTATTTAATCAAGTGTTTGCTTTGGCTTGCACTTGTTAATATTAAGTATTTAGGATAGAAATGAACTCTTTATCAGATTTAATAATAGTTTTTTTTAAAGTGCTAACTGTGAATTACAGTCTATATTTGGGGAGGATTAAAACTCATTATCCATCAAATGCGTTGCTAGCGAAGATTATTGAAAATGACAAGAAAATTTCAGAGCTATCTTTTAAAATTAATAAAATAATGTCAATAGCTTCTAACTCTGTTAATGAAGAAGATATTATACAACTAAATATAATAAATAAATTGTTGGATAGAATGGATTGTGAGAAAAGAATCGAGAATATTCCTTTTGAAAATAAAGTTGATATAAAAAAGTATCCTTTATATTTTTGTTGTATTGAAGCTTTGGATTATGCACTTGATACGGTGGAATATAACAATAGTTATCATGATGAAGATAGTAATATTGTATCTAGTCAAATAAAAATAATAGTATGTAATATTTTGAATAAAAAGAGTTTATTTCAAAAATATACTAATGTTTTAAAAGATGATATCGATTTTATTTATGAGGTTAGAGATAATGGTGGTGAGGATCAGGAGGATTTTCAATATGAAGCTTTGCTAATATTTTTGTTAATAAAAATATATATATTAAATTATTTAAATATTTCTTTGAATTATAGTTATGAGAGGAAAGTTGCACATTATACTAATATTGATGTTGCAATGATGCTGATAGAAAAAAATACAAAATTAAGACTAGTATCTCCAGAATTTATGAATGACCCTTCAGAAGGGAATATGTTATTTAAATTTATGAATATTAGCCCTGAAAGCTCAGATGATTTAGGTAAAGAACAACTTAACTTTTTTTCTTGTTTTACGTTTAATCATAATTCCTTAAATCAATTTCGATTGTATGGTCGGAAGGAGCTTATTGAATGTTCAGGTGTAAGTCTAACTATAAATAATAAATTCTTTCAAGAAAATGACTCTTTTAACTTATATAGGTGTATTTATATAGAACCAAAGACAGGCTATCTAGAGGTAGCAAAAAGAAGTAAGTGGTCATTTTTTCAAGAATATGCGGATACAAAGTCAATAGATGACATTGAAAGACTTTATTGGAGATATAGTAAGAGTATTACTTTAAGGAATAAGCTTTTAAGCCATGGTGTTTTATTAATGAAAAGTTTGGCTAATATATATGATAATTCAAAAAATAAAATATTCTTAAAGATATTAGATCATATATTAACATCTTTAAAATTTCTATTTAAACATTTTTCTTTTAAAGAAGAAGAGGAGTGTAGATTGATGACAATAGGTACACTATCATCACCAAGTGTTACCTATGATAAGAAATTAAATTCAACATATATTGAATATAGCAAAGATGTAAGTGACTATCTTGATAATATATACTTAGGGGTAGCTTCGAAAGATTTACTAACCGCTATAAAGATTTCTGCTTTAGGTAAATGTTCAAATTTACCTAAAATTAAAGTTTCAGATAATCCTTATAGGGTGTATAAAACAATAGATAAATTATCTTAAATAATTTATCTAGTTTCTATTGGTTTTATCTTATGCAGGATGTTATTTTTAAAGAAGTCATACGGATATAAATTGTCAAATTTAATATTTTGTATTTTTTCTAATGATACATCTGAGGTGCCTGTTGCTATAGGAATAAAATTCAATTTAGTGCCATCATTGGTATATCCAGTACTGTAAATATATTTTTGAAATTTGGTTATTTGATTGAAATGGTTTTCTATTAATTCTCTATCATTTGTCTTTACTATGATTGGATTATAAATATCATTTATTTGAGGGTGACACCTTTCGTCGCTTTTGCCAATAAAATAATTCGGCAAGTAGTCAGCCTCATTTTTTTGATAATGTTGGTACTTGAGTGTTAAATCTATTACATTAAATGGTGGTGCATAAACCCAAGCATGAGGGGCTGTAAAATCACCTGTATCTATAGCCCAAAAGTGTGTTTGAGGAAGATTGGCTCTATTAGGAAAGTTGATTGTTAAACTTCCTTTTATGACACAATTCCAAACACCAAGTTTATCTAGAACTCTAGATATAACTGTACTTACATCTACACATGCTCCTAATTTTTTATTATTTCTAATACTGTTGTAAAATAATTTGCAAATTTCTTTTATTGTGTGTTCAGCTTGTACTAGATATTGGTCTGAATAGTTTCTTTTATTAATATATGCAGCATATATTTCTAAAAACTTAGGATCTTTTTTTTCTTCATTTATAAAATTTTCATGATCATAAAAACCTGGTGTATTAAAAGGTATTTTCTTTTTAAGAAGAAGCGCTTCTATTTCTGTCAATGATAATTCTATATATTCCATCTTTTTGACTCTAAATCTGTAACTGACTCTTAAACTTATCAATGAATGTTAGAAAATGGTAGAAAAATATTTTGTACAGTAGAATTAATTTTTAGAATTAACAGCCACCACCGACCAAGGCAATCGCAGATGCGGTATGGTGCGGTGCTCGAAATGGGCGTTGCCCAAAGCGATGCTGTGCATTGGCGACGGAATAAATACTGGCAACTTCCAAATTTTCCTGTGCATTGAGCGGCGGTAAAATAGAGGGAAGTCGAGAAGCGAGTAAGGTTTTACCTGTACCCGGAGGTCCTTTAAATAAGAGCGAATGCCCACCCGCTGCTGCAATTTCCAATGCACGACGGGGGCGTAATTGTCCTTTAACATCTGCTAGGTCGAGTTGATAAGATGTTGAACCATGATTTGATCTTTCTGGTGCAGCAGCAATTTGAGCGTTGCCCGAAAAATGTGCACAGACTTCCTGTAGGTGATTGGCTGCATATACCTCAAAATTGGGGAGTTGATTGGCTTCTTCTAAATTTCCTGTGGGAAGTAATAGACGGTGTTGTGCCTGTTGGCAGGCCATCGCAATGGTCAATGCACCTGAAATCGAGCGTAAATGTCCATCAAGTGCTAGTTCACCAATAAATTCAAACCCTTCGGTACTATTTTCAGGGAGTTGTCCAGAAGCAATTAAGATACCTAAAGCAATCGGAAGGTCGAGTCTTGAGCCATCTTTGGGGAGATCTGCTGGGGCCAAATTGATGGTTAAGCGCTTGGTTGGAAACTGAAAACCGCTATTAATAATAGCTGAACGGACTCGATCCTTACTTTCACGTACTGCTGCTTCAGCTAAACCCACAATCGTTAATGAAGGCAAGCCTGAACTGATATGAACTTCGACTTCAATTTGTGGGGCGTGCAGCCCCAATAGGCCTCTCGTATAGATTTTGGCAAAAGACATCTTATTATTGTTCCATTGTGGTGCTTTATTTTTAATCATTTTTCGGTGCTGGTCGCACCGAATTGGTGCTTATTTTTTATTCTGAACGATTTCTTCGAGTATTTTCATTTGCTGTTGCAGCTCTGTGAGGCGTTGATTGGCCGTATTGAGTGCAGTTCTTTGGCGATCAAGTTCCTGTTTAGAGACAAGGTCTAACTTTTCGATGCTTTCACTCAGTAACGCCCGTAAGTTTTTTTCTAGGTCTTTTTTAGGTTGGTCAACTTGCTGCAAAATTGCCTGTAAAAGAGTCTCAATCATAAAGTGCTCAATAGGTTATGTATATTTGCTGCTCAGTGTATCACCGCTGGTTATATTCCTCTAGCACACTTCGGGACAGAAGGATGAGTGACGGGTTGATTTCATCCAATATCGCGAAATGAAACTTATTTTCGATGCACTATCTACATCTTCAAGCCTAAATAGGTTATAAAGAAAGCTTGTGTCCGATATTTAAAAACCCCCAACCTTTAAATATTGGCATGAAAATTGAACATAAAACCTTACTGGTGAAAATAAGCCGAAGGAAAACAAACATGAAGCTTGTAACTGCAATTGTAAAACCATTTAAATTGGATGATGTGCGTGAGGCACTCTCTGAGATTGGTGTTCAAGGGATTACCGTAACTGAAGTCAAAGGTTTCGGACGTCAAAAAGGTCATACAGAACTGTATCGTGGTGCAGAGTATGTGGTTGATTTCTTACCGAAAGTGAAGATTGAAATTGCAATTAGTGATGAAATGGTTGATGCAGTCATTGAATCGATTACTCGTGTCGCAAGTACAGGCAAAATTGGTGACGGGAAAATCTTTGTCACGAATTTAGAACAAGTGATCCGTATCCGTACGGGTGAGACTGGGCCAGATGCTGTCTAAATTGGCACAAACTTTGCTGAGTTAGAAATTAGAGAAATAGCTCGCAAAATAAGGTTGGGGGACACGAATGAAAAAAATGCTTATGGCGCTCAGTCTATCTGGCGCACTCTTAGGTGGTTCAGCGGTGGTTTGGGCAGAAGATGCTGCATCAACACCAACAACTGAACAAACTGTAGCAGTAGCTGATACGGGTGCTGCAACAACTGAAATTGTTGCAGTTGAAGCTCCAGCTCCTGAAGAAGCTGCTCCTGCTGCTGTCGCAACAGTAGATACAGGGGATACAGCTTGGGTTCTTGTTTCAACAGCATTGGTTCTGTTGATGACTATTCCTGGTTTAGCGCTGTTCTATGGGGGTATGGTTCGTAAGAAAAACGTACTCAGCACCATGATGTTCAGCCTTTCAGCAGCAATTCTTGTAAGTTTAATCTGGGTGATTGCAGGTTACTCATTGGCCTTCTCTGGTTCAGGTGCTTATGTGGGCGACTTGGGCAAAGCGATGCTGAATGGCGTTGCATTTGATGCCTTAAGTGGGACAATTCCTGAAAGCTTATTTGTTATTTTCCAAATGACGTTTGCGATCATCACTGTTGCAATTATCAGTGGTTCGATTGCTGATCGTATGAAATATTCAGCATTTATGGCATTTATCGCAGTTTGGGTGATCTTGGTTTATGCGCCAATCACACACTGGGTATGGGCGGCTGACGGCTGGTTATTCAAAGCAGGCGCATTAGATTTTGCTGGTGGTACGGTTGTTCATATTAACGCAGGTGTTGCAGGTTTGGTTGCAGCATACATGTTAGGGAAACGTACAGGTCTTGGCCGTGAATCTATGGCACCGCATAACTTAACCTTAACTGTAATTGGCGCAAGCTTGATTTGGGTGGGTTGGTTCGGCTTTAACGGTGGTAGTGCTTTAGGTGCTGGTGCGCGTGCAAGTATGGCAATTCTTGTGACTCAAGTTGCTGCTGCCGCTGCTGCATTCTCATGGCTCATTGTTGAACGTCTTGTTCGTGGTAAAGCATCAGTTCTGGGTGGTGCATCAGGTGCGGTTGCTGGTTTAGTGGTGATTACACCTGCTGCGGGTTTCGTTGGTGTAGGCGGCGCATTAATCATGGGCTTAATTGGTGGTGTGGTGTGCTTCTGGGGTATTACAGCACTGAAACGCCTGCTTAAAGCGGATGATGCTCTAGATGCGTTCGGTTTACATGCTGTTGGTGGTATTGTTGGTGCGATTCTTACGGGTGTGTTCTACAGTGATGAAATCATCAAAGCTGCTAACGTTGCACTTGCACCAACCTTTATCGGTCAATTGTGGGTACAAATCGAAGGTGTGTTAGCGACAATTGCTTATAGCGCAATTGTGACCTTCATTATTCTGAAAGTGATTGATCTGGTGATTGGTATCCGTGTCAGCGCTGATGATGAGCGTATGGGTCTTGACCTTAGCCAACATGGCGAACGTATCGAATAATCCATATAAGATATGATTTTAAAAACAGCCTCATGGGGCTGTTTTTTTATGCCTTTAGCGTGCTGGTTCTGCAATTGAAGAAACTTTGCTACACTTAAGCAAAGAGAGTAAATAATCACGCAACTATGCATTGTCCATTTTGTAACGCCGCTGATAGTAAAGTCATAGACTCCCGTTTGGCTGCCGAAGGCTGTCAGATTCGACGTCGTCGTGAATGTGTCATTTGTGGGGAGCGATTTACCACCTTTGAGAGTTATGATGTGGTGATGCCACGTGTGATCAAATCCGACGGTAAAAATGAACCTTTCGATGAGGCCAAACTACGCCGTTCTTTAATGCATGCCTTGCAAAAACGTCCTGTCACTCAGGAGCAAATTGAAACTGTACTTAGCGATATTCAATCGCATATTCGTCGGCTAGGCGAACGCGATGTCAAATCCAGAACCATTGGTGAAATCGTGATGCAGGCATTATTTGCATTGGATCATGTCGCCTATGTTCGGTTTGCCTCTGTGTACCAAGATTTCCAAGATGTAGAAGCATTTCGCCATCAGATTGAGCAAATGCAACAACGTGAAAATGAAGCTTAAATTCGAGAGATCATGTCTGAGTTAACCCAAGATCATTTATCTGAATATCATTATTGGATGCAGCGTGCTATTGAATTGGCTCGACTTGGACAATATTCGACGAAACCCAATCCAAATGTCGGTTGTGTCATCGTTAAAGATGGTCAATTGATTGGAGAGGGGTATCATCCCAAGGCAGGACAGCCGCATGCGGAAGTATTTGCATTGCGCCAAGCAGGTGAGAATGCCAAAGATGCGACGGCTTATGTCACTTTAGAACCGTGTGCACATTACGGGAGAACACCGCCTTGTGCGGAAGCTTTGGTCAAAGCTCAGGTAAAAAAAGTTATCATTGCCTGTTCAGATCCGAATCCATTGGTTGCAGGTAAAGGCGTTAAAATTTTACAAGATGCAGGCATTGAGGTTGAAACGGGAATTTGTACGGAAAGCGCAAAAACGCTCAACTTTGGCTTTCTAAAAGCCATGTCCACGGGCCTACCTTATGTACGCTTAAAAATAGCATCAAGTCTAGATGGCCGCACTGCCATGGCTTCGGGTGAATCAAAGTGGATTACAGGTCCAGCGGCAAGACAAGATGTACAACATTGGCGGGCAATTTCAGGTGCGGTGATCACGGGTATTCAAACCGTTTTAGCTGATGATTGTGAATTGAATGTTCGTGCTTTGGAAGGTGTTGATCTGACAACCGTGGTGCAACCGAAGCGGATCGTTTTAGATCGACAAGGACAGCTCCCGCTTTCTGCAAAAATTTTACAGCAATCTGAAACGGTGATGGTGATGACACCATTTCGTCAAGAACTTGCTGATTTAGGCGTGATACAATTGACGCCGCAACCTCTAAACCAGTTATTGCAGACTTTGTCCCAACAATATCAAATTTATGATGTTTTGGTTGAGGCAGGTGCAACTTTATCAACGGCCTTTTTACAACAAGGATTGGTTGATGAAATGATTAGTTATGTTGCACCAACTTTACTTGGTCAATCTGCTCGGGCTATGTTTAATGCTGAATTTAGCACAATGGCAGAGCAGCTCCGTTTTGAGTTGGTCGATGTAACCCAACTTGGGCAAGACATTCGCCTAAGATTGTTCCCTATCCAAGAGATGATATGAATCCAGAACCATCGGTTTATCACAAGCGTCGTCATGCTGCCCGTACGACTGACGAATATCTTTTTCATCAGTTAGTGCCGTATCTCGGTAATAAGCGTCGACTGCTTCATCTGATTCTAGAAGCGCTTGAGATTACAGGGACACTGAATAGCAAGAAAAAGAATCCACCGATTTTTGCTGATTTCTTTGCGGGGAGCGGTGTGGTCTCTCGTTTAGCCCGTCAAAATGGTTATCGCGTGATTGCTAATGACTGGGAACCGTATAGCCATGCACTGAACAATGCGATTTTGGCTTGTGTTGATGCGCCTGCATTTAAAGAATTAGGTGGCTATCAGAAAGCGATTGATTACCTGAATCGCTTGCCTGAAGTTAAAGGTTGGGTCACGCATAATCTCTGTCCGCGCAATGATGATGTGTATGATCCTGCCCGTGATCGCCTGTTCTTCAAACGCCGTAACGGCATGCGTATTGATGCGATTCGTCAGCAGATTGCAACTTGGCAAGCACAGGGTGCAATTAATGATGTGGAAATGAGTGCTTTATTGGCACCATTACTTTATTCAGCAAGTTTCGTTAGTAATACCAGTGGTGTCTTTAAAAGTTTCCATCAGGGCTGGGGCGGACGTACCCAAACGGCGTTGGAGCGGATTGAATCGTTGTTGTGGCTGACACCGAGCCGTTTTTGTGAGATTGGGGATGCAAAGCGTCCTGCTGCTGAAGTGTGGTGTGTGGATGCACAGCACTTGGCTAATCAGATGAGTGGTTTCGAAGTGGATGTTGCTTATCTGGATCCGCCTTATAATCAGCATGCCTATAGTAGTAACTACCATGTTCTTAATGCGTTGACCTTATGGGATCAAGTGGACTTGCCATCCCCAGACACCAAGGGTTTTAAAAGCGGTATTGATCGAGCTTGGCGTAAAGAACGTCCAAGTCCTTATAACTCATCTAAATATGCCAAAGAGGCGTATGAAAAGTTACTGGAAACGATTAATGCGCGTTATATTTTGACCAGTTACTCGACTGATGGAAATATTGAACCGAAAGATTTGCTGACGGCTAATTTAAAACGCGGCAAAGTCACGCTATTGACCCAAGATGTTCCGCGTTATCGAGTGAGTAAACAACGTCAGTCTGAACGTGCTCGTGTACTTGAGTTTATTGTGATCACGGATACGCATGCTAAGTCAGGGCCACCATTACGACAGCTTTTGGGGCAGTTGTACCATTTCGCTGAATTGGGCGGTGTAGATACAACTGGCAATAGCACCCAACTGGCACTTTGGTAAGATAAAACGGACACCACTTTAACAACAAAGTGGTGTTTTTGTATCCAAATTTTAATGAGTATCGGTTAACTAGATCAATATAATCGTTTTGAAAGATAAGCTCATGTTTTTATAGTAAATTTATATTAACTTTTGATTGATTTATACGTGCTAAGTCATGCATTAAAACTAGAAGATATAAAATGATTGTTAAAAAATAATGATTTAAAACAAATAAATAGATTTTTATTGCCCTCTATTTTTATCATCGTGTTCACCGAATATAAAGATGGAAATACTTTGACCAATCGTTTAAATTTTTACCAAATGATATTGACCGTATCAGAAAATAACTATAGTTTGCCGAGCTTAATTTAGGGTCTTGCCTATTAGCAGCGATGACCAAGAGAGGTTGTTATGAGTCGCTCGGAACCCACCTTATTGGGGCAATGCGTAGCTGAATTTTTTGCTACTGCAATTTTTTTATCATTTGGTATTGGTGTGGTGGCTGCGCTGAAGCTTGCAGGTGCAAGTTTAGGCTTGTGGGAAATTAGTATCGTATGGGGTTTGGCGGTTGCATTGGCAGTGTATTTATCTGCCGGCATTTCAGGGGCGCATCTTAACCCCGCAGTGACCATCGCTTTGGCACTGTTTGCAGGATTTGATAAGCGTAAAGTCCCTTTCTATATCATTGCCCAAGTGGCAGGGGCTGCAACGGGTGCGCTGCTGGTATATGGGTTATATAGCAATTTATTTATGGATTATGAACAGACTCATCACATGGTACGTGGCAGTGTAGAAAGTCTGGAACTAGCGGGGATCTTCTCCACTTATCCGCATCATCTGTTATCGCTTGGTCAGGCCTTTATGGTGGAAATGTTTATCACCATGTTATTGCTCTGGCTCATTATGGCGATTGGGGATGACAGCAATGGTTTACCGCGAGGCGCTTTAGCACCGATTCTAGTAGGTTTGCTGGTCGCAGTGATTGGTGCGTCATTTGGCCCATTAACTGGCTTTGCCATGAACCCTGCACGTGATTTTGGCCCAAAAATCGTGGCTTATTTCTCGGGTTGGGGGCCTGTTGCCTTTACAGGTGGTCGTGATATTCCTTATTTCATTGTACCAATTATTGCACCTATCGTTGGTGCTTGCTTAGGCGTACTCGGCTATAAATTATTCTTTAGCCATTTCTTGGTCAAGAATCAGGTTGCAGCCAAAGAGACGGCAGATCAGCAAGTGTCTGAGATGCCATAATTGCATGATTCAATAAATTATCGAAAGAGGGTGATCAGTTGATCGCCCTTTTTTATTTGCGGGCATTTGAACTGGCGATGCCTTGTTATCTAAAGTTCTTTGCTTTAAGGTATCTTATTTACTGTAGCACGTACTGCAATAAAGGTAGGTTGAAACTCCCATGTTTACAGGCATTATTGAAAGTTTAGGTAAGGTTGAAAGCCTACAAAGTGTAGGTGGCGATATTCGTTTACGTATCCAGACTGATTTGGATATGTCTGATGTGCATCTAGGTGACTCGATTGCGACCAATGGAATCTGCCTAACTGTGATCGAATGGGGTGGAAACTGGTACGCTGCAGACGTGTCTCGTGAAAGTTTAAACCGGACCACATTGGGTCAGTGGAAAGTGGGGCAAGCGGTAAACGTAGAAAAAGCGATGCTACCCACCACACGTTTTGGTGGTCATATTGTCAGTGGACATGTTGATGGCTTAGGTGAAATTACGGTGGTTCGCCAAGACGCGCGTTCTTTGTATTTTGAAGTAACAGCACCGCCTGAATTGGCAAAATACTTGGCAGAAAAAGGCTCAGTCACTGTGGATGGTATTAGTCTGACCATTAACCATTTACGTGGCAATATTTTAAGCTTGAATTTGATTCCACATACCGCTGAGCGTACCAATATTGGAACTTGGCAAGTGGGAAGCAAGGTGAATTTAGAAGTCGATGTGTTGGCGCGTTATATCGAGCGTTTGTTATTGGGTGATAAAGCTGCGGAACAGAAAACTGAATCAAATCTCAGCATGGCGTTTTTAGCGGAAAATGGTTTCTTAAAATAAAATATTCCGTATAAAAAAGCCCAGTTGAACTGGGCTTTTTTATTACTTCTCGTCTGAGAATTCACTATTTTTCAGAATGTAATCAATTTCATCTTGCGCCAGTGCATGTAATTTGGCGCGGAATACAGTTACAGCTTGCTCAATCAAGCTTTCTGCTTCTAATTCAAGTCGGACACGGACGCTTTCTAGTTCAGACAAAATCTGTTGATCATTAATCACAACACGTTGAGCTTGTGCATAATCGATACTTGGCTGTTCAGGATTACTTTGATAGCGCTCAGTTTGCTGTGCAATTTCCTGATCAATATGGCCACGTAAGGCAAGCAGATTTTCGGTTTGCTGTTCAAATTGACGGGCCTCATCGGCTTGCAGTTGCGCTGCATAGGCTGCTTCGGCTGCACGCTTCTCTTCCAATGCCTTTTCCAAAGCAAGTTGTTTACGAATGCGTGCTTGTTCAATCAATTCAGCTTTTAAATCAGCATAAGCTTGGTCAATCCGCTGCTGAGAAAGTTGCTGGGCATTCTCTTCATGCTGCGTCCACGTTTGAGTTAGTGTTTGTGGTAATAGTAGATCACAAATACGTGATAAATCATCCTGATACGTCTGACGAACAGTCTCAGGTGCATTTAACCAACGTTTTTTAAAGTCCTGACCTACATTTAATGCCACAAGACACTCCTCAAATGATGCTAATTATTGCCGATTTATAATTTAAATGTTCGAGGTTCTATGCCCAAACGACGATACATTTTAAATTTCTCACGCCCGATCTGTTTTGCCGTTTCATTATTTTCAATAATTTCGATAATGTGGCGAAAATCTTGAGTTTGTTCAAGTGCATGATTGTTAAAATTAAACACAATCCAATCATTCGACGGGGCTAATTCCGCTGAAATACACACTGGGCTATTCGGTTGATCGATGCCATGTGGAATAAAACTGAGTGGATCAAAGTTCCAAAGTTTCTCGTCTAACTCAGTTTGTTGCTCTGAATCAGCACAATACCACCAAATATGTGGATGTTGATTCAGAATCTTACGACATAAACGGCAAGCACTTTCAACTTGCCGTTCGGTACTATTTTCAAATAGATAAAAGCTGATTTGTGGCATGTTTTAGTTTTTCGTTTCAACACGATTTGCTAAAAATTGCATCAATAACGGTACTGGACGGCCCGTTGCACCTTTGGCGGCACCAGATAACCACGCCGTACCTGCCACATCAAGATGTGCCCAACGATAGTCACGCGTGAAACGTTCGAGGAAACATGCCGCAGTAATCGCACCACCGTAAGGACCACCAATATTGGCAATATCGGCAAAAGGAGAGTCGAGTAATTCTTGATACTCTTCCATCACAGGCATACGCCATACGCGATCAAGCGATTGCTCACCGGCCTGCTTTAAATCTTGAGCAAGTTCATCATCTGGCGTAAATAAGCCACTGACCACTTTGCCGAGTGCAACTACACAAGCACCAGTTAGCGTCGCAATATCAATCACCAGTGCAGGGTTAAAGCGTTTGATATACGTTAATGTGTCACATAACACCAAACGACCTTCTGCATCGGTGTTCAAAATCTCAACAGTTTGACCGCTCATGGTGGTGACGATATCGCCTGGACGGGTGGCATGACCTGATGGCATATTTTCTGCTGCTGCAATCGCACCGACCACATGAATCGGGAGTTGCGCTTCACAGAGTGCCTGAATGGTTCCAAGAACAGAGGCTGCACCACACATATCAAATTTCATTTCATCCATGCCTAGGCCTGGTTTTAATGAAATACCACCTGTATCAAAGGTTACGCCTTTGCCTACCAGCACAACAGGTGCTTGATCTACTTTGGCATTGTATTCAAGCGTAATAATTCGACCTGGGCGGTCAGAGCCTTTGCTGACTGCAAGGAAGGCATACATGCCCAAGTCAGCCATTTGCTGTTCATCCAGCACCGTAACTTTTAAAAGTTCTGGGTATTGTGCTGCAAGTGCAAGTGCTTGATCAGCCAAATATTCAGGGAAGCAAATATTACCCGGACGATTGCCGAGATCACGTGCATAGTTCTGGCCCGATTGCACCGCATGAATCAGATTCAGTTGCGCATCATCTAAAGTGGTCTGCTTGGCAACAAGATGGATTGTTTCTAACACAAATTCATTTTTTTTCGATTTAAACTCATCATAACCATATGCTGCCTGCGTTAGGCTCAAGGCAAACAACGCATGCAAATCAGTTGGTAATGCAGACAGATCGACCGTAATTTGTGTAAATTTATTTTGTGATGATTTGATAATGCTTTGTGCGAGTTTTGCTAATTTTGTGGCCTTTAACTCAGCACTTTTTCCAAGCCCTAACAATTGGGCATTGGCTTGAACAGAGACATTGGCAATTAAGGCCAAGCTTTCGTTAAAACCTGCTTTGAATTGTGTTGCGTTAAGCACTTCTTCTAGGTGATTGATTTGATATGTATTTAAGTTCTGTTGTAATTGTTCTGAATCAACCAAAATCCACAAAGATTCGCTAGACGCCTGGGTGGGGAATGCGTTATGAAGGGTAAATTTCATTGTTTGTATGGAACCTGATGAGTGAAAAAGAAAGATAAGTCCATTAAACACTTTCGGATATGAGGTTGCAATCCGCAACAAGCGATAGGTTTTATATTTTTAACATTCGGGTAAACTAGCGTTACCTTCGATTAGGCTTTTTGGAAGTATTACTTTGATTATTCGGCGTTATCTCGTCAAACAAGTGGTTTCGACATCACTCGTCGTCATTGGTTTATTAACCCTGATTATGATGGGTGGTCGTTTAATCAAATATTTTGGCGTGGCAGCTCAAGGTCGTTTGGATGCAGGTATTTTATTTAGCATCATCGGCTATCGTTTGCCCGAGTTTTTAACGCTGATTCTGCCTTTAGGTTTCTTTATCGCCTTGATGCTGGTATTTGGTCGTCTCTATGTTGACCATGAAATGGCGGTTTTAAATGGCAGTGGCGTGAGTCGAAACCAATTGGCACGTCTACTGTTGCCGATGACATTGGTTTATTTGGTTGTGCAAACTTGTTTGATGCTTTGGGTCGGACCGTGGGGTTTGCGTGAATTTGAAAAACTGACCAGTATCCAAGCCGTGCGTACAGGCTTCGACTTAGTACGTCCAAAAGAGTTTATTTCTTCAGGACCTTTTACCATTTATGCAGGCTCACTTTCGGAAGATCGTAAAAATTTAAAAGATATTTTCTTCTACCAAAAGGCCAAGCAGGAAGACAAGCCAGATGTCATGATCTTGGCAAAAGAAGCAACGCGTGTAGAAGTGGAAAATGACACCGCGAATGTGGTGGATTTGGTCCAAGGTCGCCGCTACGAAATTTACCCAAATCAGCCGAGATATACGCAAGCCGAATTTCAGTCTTATCGTTTACGTTTAGAAAATGATAAAGATGTGAAGTTTGAAAGTGATGATGTTGCGGCATTGTCCATGTCGAAGCTCTGGGAAAAGCGCGATGATTCGGTACTTAAAAGTGAGTTGGGTTGGCGTGTCTTTGGTCCACTGGTGATTATTGTGGCATTGATGTTGGCAGTGGCGTTGTCCGAAGTGAGTCCGCGTCAGGGACGTTATTATCGTTTGATTCCTGCAATTTTTATCTTTGCCAGCTTAATCGTGTTGTTGATTGCAATTAAAACCCGAATTAGTAAAGACGAATTGGATATCTGGGCTTATCCAGTGGTACTGGCTGTGTATGCCGCAGCCGCAGCAATCTTTGCACGTAAACAAAAACTAGCGCCAAAACTTAAGAAAAGCATTCAGCGAGTGGGGTTATAATGTTAGCACGTCGAATAGTCGCCAAACATGTGACAAAAACCACTGTCCTTGCCATGCTCGGAACCACGCTGGTGTTATCTTTTCTACAAGTTTTATTCACTTATTTGGGTGAGTTGGGCGAACTGAAACCGAACTATAATGCTTGGCAAGCTTTTCTCTATGTTATGTGGGGCGCGCCTCGCTATTTATATGAAATCTTACCCGTTGCTGCATTGATTGGTTCAGTTTTGGGTTTAGGTGCATTGGCCTCAAATAGTGAACTGATTGTGATGCGCTCCGTCGGAATCAGCCTATGGCGAATCGTTGGTTGGGTGATGCGTGCAGCTCTGTTATTGATTGTTTTGTCTTTTGTACTCAGTGAATGGGTCATTCCATATACCAATGAAAAAGCACAAAGTATTAAAAAACAACGTAGTGTCGCAGCTTTAGGGGAAGTAAAAGGCTATTGGTCTCGTGAAGGGCAGCGTTTTATTTATATTGATTATGCCAACTCGCAAGGCCAACTTCGCAACATTCAAGTGATTGATTTTGATAAGGACTATCGCTTGCAGTCTTTTGTGAATGCTGAAAAAGGTCAGTTCATCAAAGATGGGCAGTGGACATTAGAGCAATCACATCAAGTCGACTTGTTGGCGCAGGGCAATGCCATTAAAACCGATCACGATCAACAAGCACTGGGTTTGGCACTACAGCCGAAATATGTGCATATGGTGACCTTAGATCCTGAAGATTTATCGCCAAGTCAGCTGATCAGCTTTATGCGTTATATGGATGAATATAGTCAGGTGCCGAAGACTTATGAATTGGCATTTTGGCAGAAGGTTACGTCCCCATTTTCGTTGATTACTTTGGTCTTGATTGCGTGCTCATTTATCTTTGGTCCACTGCGTCAACAGTCGATGGGTTTCCGGTTAGTGATCGCACTATTTACAGGGCTTGGCTTTTTCTATTTACAAGATTTCTTGGGCTATGCGAGTTTGGTTTATGCACCATCTCCCGCATGGTTCGTGCTATTACCAGTGGTGCTGATCTTTATGGCTGGTAGTTATTTATTGTATCGGGCACGATAATACACTTGATATGAAGACTCTATCATCGGGATTGATGAAAGCCATCAGTCTGGTCATGGAGAATTGGCTTAAATTTCGGTAAAATATGCCGATCAAATGATAGACAAAAAGAGAGTCCATTATGACGGATGCAAATGCTGGCAAAATTCCTCACGTTCTTGTAATTATGGATGGTGTAGGACATCGTGAAGCAGTTGAAGATAATGCTTTTTTAGCAGCAAAAACACCAAACCTCACTGCAATGGTGGCAAAGCATCCGAATAGTTTGATTTCTGGTTCAGGTGAAGACGTGGGTTTGCCTGACGGTCAAATGGGCAACTCAGAAGTTGGACATATGAATCTTGGTGCAGGCCGTGTGTTGTATCAGGACTTTACCCGAATTACCAAGGACATTCGCACAGGTGCTTTTTTTGAGCATGAAGTGTTAGTTGATGCAGTCGAAAAAGCCAAAGCAGCAAACGGTGCTGTGCATGTGATGGGGTTGCTGTCACAGGGTGGTGTTCATTCGCATGAAGATCATATTGTTGCGATGTGTGAGCTCGCATTAAAACGTGGTGCAACCGTGTATTTACATGCATTCTTGGATGGTCGTGATACACCACCACGGAGTGCAAAGCCTTCATTAGAAAAACTCGATGCTTTGTTTGCTCAGTATCCAAATCAAGGTCGTATTGTTTCCATGATTGGCCGTTACTTTGCCATGGATCGTGATAATCGCTGGAATCGTGTTGAACTCGCTTATCGTTTAATGACAGAAGGCGAGGCAGTTCGTGTTGCAAGCTCAGCTGTTGAAGGCTTAGAACAAGCCTATGCAGCAGAAGAAAATGATGAGTTTGTTCAAGCCACGCGTATTGGTGAAATTACCAAAATCCAAGATGGCGATAGTGTGGTTTTCATGAACTTCCGTGCTGACCGTGCGCGTGAAATTACCCGTGCCTTTGTTGAAAAAGATTTTGCTGGATTTGAACGTAAAGTCGTTCCGAACTTGTCGAAATTTGTGATGCTGACGCGTTACCAAGCCAGTATTGATGCACCTGTGGCTTATATGCCAGAAGGGCTTAAAAACTCATTGGGCGAATATCTCTCTAGTTTAGGTAAAACGCAATTACGTATTGCCGAAACTGAGAAATATGCGCATGTGACTTTCTTCTTTAGCGGTGGTCGTGAAGATGAATATGAAGGTGAGAAACGTATTTTAATTCCATCACCAAATGTTGCAACGTATGACTTAAAGCCAGAAATGAGTGCTTATGAAGTGACCGACGAGTTGGTCAATGCAATCAATTCTGGTGAGTTTGATCTGTTGGTGGTCAACTATGCCAATGGAGATATGGTCGGGCATACAGGTATCTTTGATGCCGCGGTCAAAGCAGTTGAAACTGTAGATACATGTCTGGGCCGTGTCTATGAGGCCGTCATGGCAAACAAAGGGCATATGTTAATTACTGCTGATCATGGTAATGTAGAGCAAATGCAAGACTACGACAGCGGACAAGTTCATACCCAACATACCACTGAATTGGTGCCATTTATTTATGTTGGCCCGACACAAGCAACGATTGCGGAAGGTGGTGTATTGGCCGATGTTGCGCCCACATTACTCCATTTGATGAATATTCCTGTGCCTCCAGAAATGCAGGGCAAGAATCTGATTACTTTAAAATAAGGTGAAGCAATGACCCAACACAACAACATTTACCGAACGTTATGTGCAAGTGTGTTGATGTGTTGGGGGCTGCATCTCTCCGCAGCGCCAATTACTCATTCTTCTGGATGGGCTGATGAAGATAAAAGTATCAGCAGCACAGAAGTTCCGATTGAGTCAATTCAACAATTTGTACAAATTTATGGCATTGTGAAAGACAACTATGTCGATAAAAAGTCTGACGATGCATTATTTCAGCAGTCGATCAAAGGCTTGGTCAGCGGCTTAGATCGCTATTCTCGTTATTTATCTGCAGAAGAATATCGTCAATTGATTCAATATACAGAAGGTGATTTAGCCTCTGTCGATTTCAACTTAAATTATGATGCGCATTCGAAGTCTTGGCAGATTCAGGATTTAAAGTCTGGCTCAGATTCAAGCAAATTGGGTTTGCGTAATGGTCAAGTGATTCTCAAAGTTGATAATCAAGAACTCAAAAATTTAAATCAAGACCAGATACAAGGTCTACTGTATGGTTCGATTGGCAGTACTGTACAAATCCATCCAGAGAATAATAACAGTACAGTGATCTTGGTGCGCAATAAAAAAGTCGAAACGGATATTGAGCCTGTGCTACTGCATAATCAAGTGCTGGTATTAAAAATCCGCGTTTTTCAGCAAGATACTGCCAATGAAGTGAAACGTTTAATTGAGGAATATAGCTCAAGCAAACTTAAAGCGGTGGTTTTCGATTTACGTAATAATCCGGGTGGGTTGCTCTCTGCTTCAGTGGAGGCTGCCGATTTATTTTTAAATCAAGGTCTGATTGTGACGACGAAAAGTCGTTCTGAGGGTGATCAGCAATTCCAAGCCCTACCTTCCAATGAATTTCAAAATCTGAAATTAGGCATTCTCATTAATCGTCGTTCGGCTTCTGCTGCGGAAGTTTTCACAGCCGCATTAAAAGAACATAAGCGCGCCTGGGTGGTGGGTGAAAATAGCTATGGTAAAGGTGTGGTACAAAAGCTATTTCCTTTACCAAGCGGTGCTGCACTGCAAATGACGGTATCCCACTATTACACCCCGAATGGCAATATGATTGAAGGTCAGGGCATTCAGCCCAATCAAACTTATGCTTTGTCTGCCGAGATGAAAGAAGATAATTATCTGGAGCATGTCACAGATTTGGTTTTGAAAAGCAGATATTAAAAAAAGCCCCTGATGACAGGGGCTTTTTTTAAAGATTATTCATCATCTTCAGTATCTAAACCGAATTTTTTCAAACGATAGCGTAATGAACGGAAGGTCATTCCCAATTTCTTGGCTGCCAAGGTTCGATTCCAATGGGTCAGATTGAGAGCATTCAGCAGAATTTCTTTTTCAATATTCTCTAAATAACGCTCTAAACCTTCGGGTGGAAGCTTCTTTGAACTCATGCTTGGACTTGCAGAGTGCTGTGGTGCTTCAACTTCTTCAGTTGTAGTATTGGAAAATGAAGGTGCTGGATTGACGAACGAACTGCGTAATGGCGCAGTTTGTAAATGGGCCAAGTCAATATTGTCATCATCACTGAGCGTAATTGCACGTTCAATGATGTTGCGTAATTCACGTACATTACCCGGGAAATATTGTTGCAACAGGAATTGCTCTGCACGTGAGGAGAGCGATTTTGTCGACAATTCCCATTCCTGACTGATTCTTTGAATAAAGTGATTCGCCAATAATAGGATGTCTTGCCCGCGCTCACGCAAGGGTGGCAGTACAATATCCATGACATGAATACGGAAGAACAGATCTTGTCGGAAGCGGCCTTGTTGTACCAATAATTCTAGATCTTGATGACTGGCACTGATGACACGGAAATCAACATCAATTTCTTGGTCAGAACCGACTGGGCGAATTTTCTTTTCTTGAACTGCACGTAGTAGTTTGACCTGCATATTTAAAGGCAGTTCAGCAATTTCATCTAAAAATAGACTACCGCCATGTGCAGAGAGAATTAAGCCCTGCTTGTCCTGTGTTGCACCAGTGAAGCTGCCTTTTTTATGGCCAAATAACTCGCTTTCCATCAATTCAGTTGGAATTGCGCCACAGTTAATGGCAATAAAAGGGCCTTCGCTACGGTTACTCAAACGATGTACCAGATTCGCGACGACTTCTTTACCCGTTCCTGATTCACCTGTAATAAACACAGGGGCTTGAGAACGAGCGATTTTCTTCAAAGCGATCCGTAATTGTTGAATCGGTGCTGAACGTCCAATTAACAGTTTATTTTCTAAAGCTGTTTCAGCGGCCTCTTGTTCGGGCTGTGGACGATTCAAGGCTTTTTGGATCAGCTGATCCAAATGCATTTGATTGACAGGTTTACTGACAAAATCAAATGCGCCCGCTTTTAATGCTGCAATGGCAATATCCATATTGCCATAGGCGGTTAATACTGCAATAGGCGTATTGGGATAGTTCTGAGTCACATGTTTGACCAAATCCAAACCATTACCATCTGGAAGATTTAAATCTGTTAAACAAGCGTCATACTGGAACTCAGTAAAGAATTTTTTTGCCTGTTCGACCCGATAGGCGAGATGTGTCTTGATACCCATGCGCGCGAGCGTCATTTGCATTAAAAGACATAAATCTTCTTCATCGTCTACGAGCAAGACGAGTGGTTGTTTTGTTGCCATTCCCCGAGAAACCTAATCTAATCAATGAATTTTAGAGCATTCAATCCTGAAGCATGCCCCTTGTTGTCGCTCTATATAGGTGAGCTTTGCATGATTGGCCTCACAAAATGTGTGAGACAAATACAATCCTAAACCAGTTCCTTTAATTTCGGTACTAAAAAATGGTTTGAACAGTTGAGAAATATCTCGTTTTGAGACACCCGTCCCAAAATCGATGACATCAATGCAAGTTCGCCCCTCTTTTTCGTGCACTTCGACTTCAATATAAGGTGCGTCTGTTGCATTATGTCGGAGTGCATTTCTAATTAAATTAATCAGCACTTGGCGTAATTGTTTTTCGTCAAATAAGATGCTGACCTGTTCTGTTAGCTTAATTTGGATTTGTTGTTTAGCATCGGTCAGATCTTCATTAAGTAAACTCTCAAAGAAGGAGCTCAGATCAATTTCTTGTGGCTCAGTCGGTTTATTCCGTGCCATGGCTAAGGTGTCTTGCACGATGCTATCAATCCGCTTGGCTTGTTTGCTGATCATGCGGGACAGCATTTCTTGTTGGTGCTGATCACTGTCTTTGAATAGCTCATTGGCTTGCACAATCGCAGCCAAAGGATTGCGAATTTCATGGGCAATACTGGCAGAAAGCTGACCCAGTGCAGCAAGTTTCAGTTGCTGCACTTGCTGAGTCAGTTTCTGCGCGTCTTTTAAGATTAGTAACACTAAGGCTTGTTCAGGAACAATCAGATGTTTCACCCGAACGTTGATGGTGTACGCGCTTTGCTGTGATTCAAAACTAAATTCTTCACCATCTTCAAGATCACTAAATTGAATCAGTTCAAACAAGTCTGGTTGTAACTTTATCAGCGGTGTTTTTTCTAAAGAAATCGGTAAATGTATGC
Source organism: Acinetobacter sp. NIPH 2100 (assembly GCF_000369805.1). Lineage (GTDB taxonomy): Bacteria > Pseudomonadota > Gammaproteobacteria > Pseudomonadales > Moraxellaceae > Acinetobacter. The sequence continues at coordinate 307,713 of NZ_KB850224.1, forward strand.
CTAATAAGGTATTGGCTGCCGGATTGGTTAATACGATATGATTGCTTTCATCAAGTACCAAATAACCATCTTCAATCTGTTCTAAAATATAACGGTTAATATTTTGTAATTGATGAATTTCAATGGATTGATGAAAAGTTAAGGTTTCTAAAATTTTAAAACGCTGTACTGCAATACGACCAATGGCATGGACCACAAAAAATAAAAACGCCAGAAAAATGCTGTTACCGAGATGATTTAAATTATTGACGGCAAAAAAGTCACCTAAAAAACGCTGGTAAACCACCATAATGACGGCAAATAGAGTAATGACCAGCGAAAGCTGAGCATTGAGTAAAATCGCAGAAGAAAAAATAATAATGACGTAAAGCAAGCTCAGCTGTAGATTTGGGCCACCTGCTGAGAAGGTGATTAAGCTTAAACAAATGACATCAATCAGAAAGATAAAAATCAGTTGCTTTGAGGTTTGGATTGGAAGCAGTTGCAGTAAAAAAAGCTGAAAAATATTGATCGTGATATAACAAATCAGCGTATAGAAATATAAAAAAGGGTAAATGTAATTGCTAGACAGCTGTTCGGCTGTCAATAAATAAATTAAAAGCAGGCTAATCGAAATAATGAGCCGATAGCCACTATACCAAACGCCGAGCCGATAGACCGTCTGTGAAACTGATGACGCAATTTTCCCTAACATAGGCGCTTACTGTTGTTTTAAGGTTTAATGAGCCCATAGCGAATTGCAAGATGGGTGAGTTTGACATCACTATCAATGGCCAGTTTTTCAAAAATACGATAGCGATACGTGTTAACGGTTTTAACGCTTACAAACAATTTGTCAGCAATCTCTTGGGCACTGATACAGTTCACCACCATCATGGCAACTTGCATTTCACGTTCTGAGAGCGCATCAAAAGGAGATTGTTGTGTATCAGAGAGATATGAGCTAGCCAGTTGTTCAGCAATATCTGCACTAAAGTATTTTCCACCTTGCATCACTTTATTGATGGCTCGAACCATTTCGGTAATCGGAGCACCTTTGGTGATATAACCTTTTGCACCAGCTTTAAGTAATAGCGATGGATAGGGCTCTTCGGCAAGACCGCTCACGGCAATGACTTTGGTTTCAGGCGCAGTCTGTAACAAACGGCGTGTGGTTTCTACGCCACCAATGCCTGGCATATTCACATCTAAGAGCACTACTTGAGGGTGCTTTTGACGCACCAAAGCAATCGCTTCCTCTCCTGACTCTGCTTGTCCGATGACTTCAACATCAGGGTGGTCTTCCAACATACGACAAATTCCTGTGCGTACGAGTTCATGATCATCAACAACGAGAACAGTGATCAAGAAGACCTCCTTTTTTCAAAAAACTGGTTTTTTGTTACATAAAGCAAAATTAGCTTGCAATGAAACGACAAAATTAGCAATCCTATTCTTCGTTTTTAGCGAATAGTTGTACACAATTGTGTCTATAAAAGCTTTACCCGATTTGTTCAAATGTAAGGCATAATGGTATTAAGCGCAAATGTGCAGCGTCCAGAGTTGAGTATTGTGTCGTGAAAAATTCTAAAAAATCTATCATGCATGTTTTAAGCATGTCTATCTTGTGGGCTTTAAGCTCAACAAGTTTTGCAGAACTGGTTGTGAATAACAATCCAGCTTCTTCGCGTGTGAATGGTTCAGCTTCAATGAATTGGTCTGCAAGTGATGCAAGCCAGTTGATGGAAGATGATGAACCATTGGAAATTGGTCCACAAGGTTCAACCTCTGTTACCACAACATTGCGTAATGGTGGTTCGGCAACGATTAGCTCTTCTACTGCACAGCAATCTACGTCGCAGATTCGAGATACTTTTGGTTACAGTAGCCAGCCTTCTGTCAATGCACGTGCTGCGTTGGTGATGGACGCACAGACCGGTGAAGTGCTGTACAGTAAAAACAGTAATATGTCCGTGCCGATTGCATCTATTACCAAATTGATGACAGCTGTGGTCACAGCGGACGCGCGCTTAAACATGTCAGAAGAAATCACTTTGCAGTCGATTGATTTTGCGGGTGCTGGAGGTAAGAACTCAAGTTCAACCTTACGCGCTGGTGATACCATGAATCGTGCAGAAGCACTTCTATTTGCTTTGATGAAGTCTGAGAATCCAGCTGCTGCTGCCTTGGCGCGTACCTACCCAGGTGGTCGTTCAGCCTTTATTGCTGCGATGAATGCAAAAGCGAGGCAATTGGGCATGACTGCAACACGTTACGCTGAATCAACGGGCTTAGACCCACACAATGTCTCTTCAGCGCGTGATTTGGGCATTCTGGTCAGTACTGCTTCGCAATATGGCTTGATTCGTCAATTTTCTACGACACCAACCTATGATTTCAATTTAGGTTACCGTGTGTTGAAATCAAATAATACCAATGCATTAGTGCGTAATGGTGGCTGGAACATTAACTTGTCAAAAACAGGTTATATCAATGAAGCAGGTCGTTGTGTCGTCATGCATACGACGGTGAATTCACGTCCAGCAGTTGTGGTGTTATTGGGTGCGCCAAGTTCGCAAGCACGTAACAGCGATGCAACTAATCTATTAAGCTGGTTAAGTACTTTGCCAAAACGTGTTTAGTGCTTTTTAATCGAAAAAACTCCTCTTTATGGGGAGTTTTTTTATGCCTGTACAATGCGACACAACTTGTCTTATTTCAATAAATTATGTTCATTTTTTAAGCCGAAATCGGCTAATGTGTGCCTACAATAAAAAATGATGACAGACCATTATGAATGCGATGCAACACGCACGGATTTCTGCAAAACGCTGGGGTGGGGAACCCGAAGACTACTATGAATTACATGCATTCATAGACAGTACCAAAAGTCTATGCAGTGATGCGCGACACCGAATTTTACATACCTTGTGGGGCATAAATTCGGTTGTGGTTCCTGTGTTTGGACATAGCCTTCAAAATAGCGCAGGCAAATCGATTGATATTAAAGATTTGTGTGAGCGTGATCATTTATTGGTGGATTACCAACAGCGTTTTATTCCGACACTCAATGATTTTGTAAATGCGATAAATGCAAGACAATTGCCTAAACACTTTGAACAGCATTTAGAACAATTACATCATGATTATGTACAGGATAAAACACTCTCACAATTAATGTTATCGCCTTTGGCACTGACGGGAAAATTGCATTCGCTCTTGTTCACCCATAACAGTTGGTTTATCTACGATATTTTGCCGAGGATTGGGCAACTGCCGAAACTGGACAATATCGTGTATAGCCCCGCTGATTTTTTTAATGCCATGCATTTTGAATTATGGATGGATAATGGCATGGCAATTCCTGCAAGCGCTCAAGCATTACATCAAATAAAACAAACAACTCAATGATAAATGAATCAGGGGAACAACATGACGACTTACGTGATCCGCGCCAAATACTTTGGTTATAACGATGAAGTCTTTTACGTCGCAGGCAATCGTATTGCCAATGTTTTTGGGGATAAAGCCCAAGCCGAGGCCGCATATAAAAAGCTAGAAATTGATGGGGCGCGAGATTTTGCTCTGTATGAAGTGGAATCCCTTTTTGATGCAGATGAAGCATTGTTAAAACAATTGGATGATTTTGTATTTTCACGTTGTGGTGAGCATGTCTGTGAAGATGGGGATATTTCGGATGACGTGTTACCTGAAAGCTTAAGCGATGAAGATACTTTTGAATTTATTCAATTGGCAGGAATGCAAAAATTTCAACTGGTACAGTTTCAACATGAGGCTCGGTTTTATGCGCTTTGGTCAGTCAAAAAACAGAAATGGGTGGAAGAGCATGATGAGTTTTTTGCCAGTTTAGCTTATGCAGATCAACCTGAACAATTAAAAGCGAATGTCGGAACTATTTTTGCAGATTATGACTATGGCGATATTCAGCTTAAAGGCTCACTTGATGAGTTGTCTGATCAGCCTGTGCTCTTACAGGCAATGATCACAGCGCAATCGGGTTTGAAATACGATCAGAAAAGCCAAATTTTAACGGTTATGCAGGGTTGGGAAGAAGAAGCTTTATATGCGGTTAATCCTTTACTCAAACAGCCATTATTTGAAATCAAAGAAATTGAGCTTGAAGAAATTCAGAGGATTGAAAAAGAATTAACTGCACAATATAGCTATGATGATTACGAATAACTTTCTCTTTCTATGATTAGGAATAAAAAAAACCAGTTGCAGGCAACTGGTTTTTTTTATTTCAGTATGTATGCTTACATATTTGAAAGAATAGAATCTTTCACTTGATCCATGGTCGCGTCAATCGACAACATCACGGCATCAGCACATTGCTTGATTGCAGTATCAGGATCTTTTAAGCCATTGCCTGTCACGGTACATACAATCACAGAACCTTCAGCAATTTTACCCGCTTTAAGATCACGGATTGCACCACCAATAGATGCTGCTGAAGCTGGTTCTACGAATACGCCTTCGTACATTGAAAGTAAGCGTTGTGCTTCTAAGATTTCGCTGTCTTGAAGTTCATCAAACCAACCTTTAGAGTCACGTACCACGGCTTTAGCATGGTTCCAGCTTTGTGGATTACCAATACGAATTGCTGTTGCAACAGTTTCTGGATTTTCAACAGGTGCACCACGTAAGAATGGCGCAGCACCAGATGCTTGATAACCGACCATTGTTGGTAAGCCTTCTGGTTTAGGACCTGTGAATTGATCAGTTGCAGCATCATAAATCACTTGCTCAAACTGATCCGCAGGTTGATTGGCAACCGCTTCGGTATAACCCATCCAGTGTGCGGTGATGTTACCAGCATTACCGACAGGTAAGCAGTGATAATCAGGTGCACGACCCAATGCTTCTACGATTTCATAAGCAATGGTTTTTTGGCCTTGCAAACGGTAAGGGTTGATTGAGTTTACAATCGTTACAGGTGCTTGATCTGCGACTTCTTTAACCAGACGCATGCCGTCATCGAAGTTACCGCGGATTTGCATAGTGATCGCGCCGTACATCATTGCCTGCGCCATTTTACCCATGGCAATTTTGCCTTCTGGGATTAATACGAACGCTTTGATGCCTGCACGTGCTGCATACGCTGCCGCTGCCGCTGAAGTATTCCCTGTAGATGCACAGATAATCGCTTTAGAACCTTCTTCAACTGCTTTGGTCACAGCCATTGTCATACCACGGTCTTTAAATGAACCTGTCGGGTTCAGACCTTCGTACTTCACATAGATTTCTACGTTTTTGCCAATAATACGTGGAATGTTCTCTAACTTAATCAGTGGAGTATTACCTTCACCTAAAGAAATAGCACGTGTAGTTGCAGATACAGGTAAACGGTCACGATAACGATCTACAAGACCAGTATAACGATTGGCATTCGACATGATGGTGTTCCAATATGAGGTAGAGCGGGGTGAGGGAAGTCATTTTCCCTCAACCTGATTAACTATCGAGCGATTCTAAACGAATTCTTACGATTTCGCCACGAATTGCAGGTAATGCTTGAATTTGTGCTAGTGCTTCATCCATTTTAGATTCAACGATTGGATCCGTTAAAATCACGATTGGAATCAAGTCTTTTAAGCGTGATTGCTGCATGATGGCATCAATACTGATTCCAGCACGACTAAGAATCGTGGTGACATCAGCCAATACGCCAGTCTGATCTTCAGCATTGAGGCGGATGTAATAACCTGTAGTCATTTCTTCACGACTTAAGATTGGCACATTGGTCAATGCTTCAAAAGCAAGCTGAGGAATAGTTCCTGCGCCATCTTCTGTATATGAAATATCACGCACGATATCAATCACGTCAGCAACCACAGCAGAAGCTGTTGGGCCTGCGCCTGCGCCAGCACCATAATATAAAGTTGGGCCAACGGCATTGGCTTGAACCAAGACGGCATTTTTAACGCCATTTACATTGGCAATCAATTCTTCCGCAGGAATCAGAGTTGGATGTACACGTAGCTCAATGCCTTTGTCAGCACGGCGTGCAATACCTAAGTGCTTGATACGGAAACCAAGTTCTTCTGCATATTTCACATCTTGAGCGGTGATTTTGCTGATACCTTCGGTATAGACCTTATTAAATTGCAATGGAATACCAAAAGCACATGACGCCAAAATCGTCAGTTTATGTGCCGCATCAATCCCTTCAACATCAAAGGTTGGGTCAGCTTCGGCATAACCGAGTTCTTGCGCTTCTTTTAAAACATCTTCAAAGGCACGGCCTTTTTCACGCATTTCAGTCAGAATGAAGTTGCCTGTACCATTAATGATGCCTGCAAGCCATTCGATATGGTTGGCTGCAAGACCTTCACGGATCACTTTAATGATTGGGATACCGCCAGCAACCGCTGCTTCATAAGCAATCTGAACGGCATTGTCTTCTGCTGCCTTAAACAGTTCATTGCCATGTTCAGCCAGTAAAGCTTTGTTTGCAGTCACAACCTGTTTGCCATGCTTAATGGCTTCCATGATGACTTCATAAGCAGGGTGAATGCCACCCATGACTTCGACCACCATATCAACATCTGGTTGACGTACGATCTCCATCAAGTCATCGCTTTGTTTAATGCCTTCGAGTTGTAAATCTGGACGTGGACGGCGTGTGCCTACGTGTGTAATTTGAATTTCTCGACCGGTACGGCGTTTAATTTCCGCAGCATTTTCTTGTAGTAATTTAAGGGCTCCACCACCTACAGTACCAAGACCGAGTATCGCCAGACGAACTGGTTTCACGTCACACTCCATTTTATTCAATCATTTTAATGAAGCTTGATCATAGCTAAAAAAATGCGCAGACACTAGGGCTAAGATCATCTTTAATCTGTCGCCCAAGTCTTTGTCATTTTGAGGAGATGTTTTCGCTTATTTGTTTAAGCGTTGAGCGATTTCTTCAGGGGTCATGTAACCACCTAAATACTCACCTTCGACGTTATAAATCGCTGGTGTACCATTCACGCCCATATTTAAGCCCAACTGATATTGGTCACGTACTGGATTCTTACATTCAGCTGCAGATACAGGTAAGCCCTTAGCAGCCTGATCGAAAGCAGCTTTACGATCTTGGCTACACCAGATTGCTTGCATGGTTGGCATGAACTGTTCGCCACGTGGCCAAGCGATATAGCGTACTTCAATCCCTTTGGCATTAATTTCAGCAAGGTGCTCGTGCAGTTTATGGCAATATGGGCAGCTTGAATCTGTGAACACGTAAATGACATGCTTCGCTTTACCACCTTGCGCTGGATAAACGATGAGGTCTTCAGTCTTGAGTGAAGCCAGATGTTTTTTATTTTCGGTTGCTTGAAGTGCCTCGCTGACATTGTGCAACTGTTTGTCACCTAAACGAACCACATCCCCTTGAATGATGTATTGTCCATCCGCAGTGGCATAGACTGAACCCATCCCTTCTAGGCTAACCCAGTAAAGGTTTGGAACCTCAGTTTTCTTGATCACAAGAATTTTGGCATTGATGTTTGCCGTTTTAAAATGTTTTTCTAAAGTTGAAACCAAGCGCTGTTGCGTATTGCGTTCGTTCAATGTCGATGCTTCACCTGTCGCAGGCGCACTTGCTGTGAGTGCATCTTGTTTTTGTGCTGAATTTTCTTTTGAGCAAGCACTTACCAATAATGTTGATGCTAATGTACAAGCAATTACAAGCTGAGACCGAGTAAACAACATAGAGAACCTTTTTTGTACGAATTCATTTGTATAAGGGGCTTAGCATAACAAAAAAATTGAATCACTTCGTTAAATCTTGCATAGGCTCTGTGAACAGAATCAAGTTTTAGCTGAATCCTAGATAAAAGGTGGTTTTAACCCCGTGGATGGTATTTGCCATGCAATTCCTGCATCCGCTGCTGAGCCACATGGGTATATATCTGAGTGGTAGAAAGGTCGCTATGCCCAAGCAGCATTTGCACGACGCGTAAATCTGCACCGTGATTGAGTAAATGGGTGGCGAAAGCATGCCGCAAGGTATGGGGGGATAACTCCGCTTGAATATTGGCTTGTAAGGCATAACGCTTAATTGCATACCAAAAATTCTGGCGACTCATGATGCCGCCATGTTGAGTAAGAAACAGATAATCCGTGCTGCTCTTATACAATTGCGGGCGTGATTCGACTAAATATTTTTCAATCCAGTCACAGGCAAATTGCCCGAGTGGCACCAGACGCTCTTTGTTGCCTTTACCTGTAACGCGTAGAAATCCCTGTTTTAAATTGATCAGTTCAAGTTTTAAGTTGAGTAATTCTGAAACACGCAGACCACAGGCATACAGCACCTCGAACATGGCGCGGTCGCGTAGACCTAAAGCGGTGGTAATGTCTGGTGCATTGATCAAAGACTCGACATCTTGTTCAGATAAATCCTTGGGTAAGGCACGACCAATTTTAGGAGAGTGGTGGGTGGCAACTGGATTGTCATCCCGAAGTTTTTGCTCTCTTAAAAATTTATAAAACTGTCTGAGCGCGGATAAGCAGCGGGCAATCGAGCGAGGGCTTTTCCCTGCTTTGGTGAGGGCAATGAGGACATCAGCAATGTCATCACTTGACCATTCTGGTAATACTGAACTTTGATGTAACTCACTACATTGAATCAGATCGGATAAATAAGCATTTCGTGTATGTGGACTGACGGTTTGTGCGACAAGATAATCTCGAAAACCTTGTAAAAAACTGAGCTGGGCTGGAATGGTAATCGCAGCGGGGATGCGTGGCTTTTTATTGAGCATAATGGGCCTAAAACGATAATCTATGAAAAAAGTACATGTGCTTTTTAGGTGCGATATACCCTAATTTATCCTTGATTTCATTGCACTGTAAAAGAAAATTGAATTGTTGTCGATCTGTCACAAAGCTAAATGCCACTGAGATTGCTTTTGGTAATTATTCTCATTTGCTTGTATACTATAATAAAGAGAGTAAAGGGTTAGAGCGGTGCGATTGTCAGCATTAAAAGTCAAGCAAATAGCGGTGATCACGAAAGTGAATCGCTTGGTCGATGAGACAGAACAGCCAGATTTAGTTGCAGTTCGTTTAGAAAGTTTAGGCTTTGTGCCTGGTACACAAGTGCAAGTGATTACCAAAGGTATTTTTGGTGGTGATCCGATTCTAATCCAGCTCGGTTTTACGCGTTTTGCGTTACGAAAAGCTGAAGCGGATAAAATTGAAATTCAACTTGAAGGAGCACCTGCATGAGTGATGCGCTACGTGTTGCCCTTGTGGGAAATCCAAACTGCGGTAAGACATCTTTATTTAACCATTTAACGGGTACACGCCAAAAAGTTGCCAACTATGCGGGTGTAACTGTTGAGCGTAAGGTCGGCCATTTTCAGCTACCATCTGGAAAGTCTGTGCGTGTCTTGGATTTACCAGGCACTTATAGTCTACAGGCGACCAGCCCAGACGAAGAAATTACTCGTGACGTCTGCCAAGGTAAAATTGCGGAAGAAGGCCAACAAGATGCCTTCTTATGCGTGGTCGATGCAACCAACTTAAAACTACATCTTGGTTTGGTGTTGGAAATTATTGAGCTTGGCCGTCCGATCCTTGTTGTTTTGAACATGATGGATGAAGCGCGTCGTCGTGGCATTCAGATCAATACACAAAAATTATCAGAGCGTCTCGGCGTGCCTGTTGTTGAAACTGTGGCGGTACGTAATTCAGGTATTGAGAACCTGTTGCATGCATTAGATCAAGAAAAATATACAGTTCCGCAAACTGAGCTGAGCGGTTTGAAGGGCAACCATCATCAAAAAATCGAAGTGATTTTTAAAGATGTGGTCAACTTTGTCGATCAGGAAGATAAGCGTACCGATTTCCTCGATAAGATTTTCTTACATCCAGTGCTCGGTTTACTTAGCCTTGCGATAATGATGTTTATCGTATTCCAAGCGGTATTTGCTTGGGCTGCACCATTTATGGATGGGATTGAAACCTTCTTTGCTTGGTTTGGTGAGAAGCTCGGAGAGTATATCTCGCAACCGTTACTGCATAGTTTGGTTGTCGATGGGATTATCGCGGGTGCGGGTAGTGTGGTTGTGTTCTTGCCACAAATTTTGATTTTATTCTTCTTTATTTTGGTTTTAGAAGAATCAGGTTATTTACCGCGTGCTGCCTTCTTGCTTGATAAATTGATGTTTAAAGCAGGTTTAAGTGGCCGTGCTTTTATTCCATTACTTTCAAGCTTTGCCTGTGCAGTTCCTGGGATTATGGCAACACGTAGTATCAGTGATCCACGTGATCGTTTTACCACGATTATGGTTGCGCCATTGATGACCTGTTCTGCACGTTTACCTGTTTATGCATTATTGATTGCTGCCTTTATTCCAAGTCAAACGGTATGGGGCATTTTCAATCTGCAGGGTCTGGTATTATTTGGCTTATACATGTCAGGTATTGTGAGTGCACTTTTTGTTGCGATCGTGATGAAATTTTTGCAAAAAGATAAATCACAACATGCGCTTTTGCTTGAGTTACCAAGTTACCGTATTCCTGATCTAAAAAGTGTTGGGATTGGCTTATTGGATCGCGGTAAAATCTTCTTAAAACGTGTCGGTGGTATTATCTTTGCCCTGTCGATTTTACTTTGGTTCTTATGTACGTTCCCGCAAGCACCAGAAGGGGCAACCTTACCTGATATCGATTACAGTTTTGCTGGGATGTTGGGGCATTTGTTGCAACCGATTTTTGCACCAGTAGGCTTTAACTGGCAAATTGTGGTTGCACTTATTCCTGCGATGGCAGCACGTGAAGTTGTAGTTGCAGCTTTGGGTACGGTCTATGCGCTATCTGGTGCTGATGATGATGCAATCTCGCAAGGGCTCTCTCATTTAATTAGTGCAGATGGCACAGGTTGGTCATTGGCAACAGGTTTATCATTATTGGTATGGTTTATCTATGCGCCGCATTGTTTGGCAACGTTAGCAACGGTACGCCGTGAGACAGGTTCATGGAAGCATGTTGCTGTAATGACTGCGTATTTATTCGGTTTGGCGTATTTAATGTCTTTCTTGACTTATCAAATTGCATCAAGCATTTGGGGTTAAGAAATTCCACCTAGCCTCCCTTTGAAAAGGGAGGCAATCATTGGAGAGACGGTTATGTTTGAGTACTTGATTGTTGCTGTATTGGTACTGTGGAGTGCTGTTGTCGTATTCAAAAAGGTGTTCCCTCAAACAGCAAATTCAGCATTTCTGAGTTTGTCGAATTCTTGTCAGCGTTTAGGCTGGCAGCGTTTGGCGACATGGTTAAAACCTAAAATGGCTGTGGGTTGTGGAGGCGGCTGTGGTTGCTCGACCGATGAAACGGAGAACAAAAAAGCAGAGCCCGTTCAAACGGTAAAATGGCGTTAAGACAATTCAAAATGCCCATCTTAAGATGGGCATTTTTTGGAATAAGAAAAAATGAGTCAGACTAAAATGAGCAAAAAACCATCATTAAGTCCTAAGCATAAATTGATTTTACTGGGTTTCATGCTGGTGATGACACTGCTTTATCTTTCTGCTTTGTCTAAGGGGCTGAATATTTATAAAGAAACCCTCTCTTGGCTTATCTCATGTTTAATCTTGATTTATCTGTGGTTGAGACCCGAATTGATTGAACTTAAAATCAAGCAATATGCATTTAAATCTGTAGATTGGTTAGGTGCTGTGATCTTGGCTTTATTAGGGATGAGCTTTTTTATCCCTGCTTAAGCTTTTACGCACTGACACAAAAAAGATTGAATAAAACCAAAACTGAAAAAGCATTTAAAACAGTAAAGTGCTAACATTTTTGCCATTCTGTAATCTGCAAAAAATGGGGCGAAAATGTTAATACAACGTGGTGGATTAAAAGTTGTGGCTGGCTTGGGTATTTCTGGTGTGTCAGCAGTCAACTTTCTACATGAACAGGGCTACCAAGTTGCAGTAACGGATTCGCGAGCCACCCCACCAGGGCATGATCAGATTCCAGCAGGTGTGCGGACCAGTTTTGGTCAATTGGACACTGAGCTTTTATTGCAAGCAGAAGAAATTATTCTCAGTCCAGGACTTGCACCCCAACTTTCAGAAATTCAACAAGCAGTTGAAAAAGGCATCCCAGTGGTCGGTGATATTCAATTATTACGCCGTGCTACAGAAGTGCCAATCATTGCGATTACAGGATCAAATGCAAAAAGTACAGTCACCACGTTAATTGGCTTGATGGCACAAGAGGCGGGCAAAAATGTGGCTGTCGGTGGCAACTTGGGTCGTCCAGCATTAGATTTATTAAAAGATAAACCTGATTTAATTATTTTAGAGTTATCGAGTTTCCAGCTTGAAACCACCTCACACTTGAATGCAGAAGTTGCTGTGGTGTTGAATATGAGTGAAGATCATTTAGATCGTCATGGTGATATGTTGGGTTACCACAAAGCCAAGCATCGTATTTTTCAGGGTGTGAAAAAAGTCGTTTATAACCGTGACGATAATTTAAGCCGTCCATTGGTTCCAGATGTTACCCCAATGCAAAGTTTTGGTTTGAATGCACCTGATTTAAATCAATATGGTGTGCTGCGTGATGCGGATGGCAGTATGTGGTTAGCTCGAGGAAGAGAGCGTTTGCTTAAAACCTCTGAGATGTATATTCAAGGGATGCACAATGTGGCCAATGCATTGGCGTGTTTGGCGTTGGGTGAAGCAGTTGGTTTACCGACAGCTTCAATGTTTGAAACGCTTAAGCATTTTAAAGGCTTGGAACATCGTTGTGAATATGTCGAAACCATTGATGGTGTGCGCTATTACAATGATTCCAAAGGAACCAATGTTGGTGCGACGCTGGCTGCAATTGATGGTCTTGGTGCCGCAATTGAAGTGAAAAAAGGCAAGTTGGCTTTGATTCTTGGTGGTCAGGGCAAAGGACAGGATTTCAAACCTCTCCGTGATGCGATTCAAAAATATGTGAAATCAGTGATTCTCATTGGTGAAGATGCTGCGGTGATTGAACAGGCAATTCAAGGTACAACTGTGATTCAGCATGCAAACAGTTTAAAAGAAGCGGTAGCACTGGCTCAAAAAGCCACTCAAGCAGAAGATGTGGTTTTACTTTCACCAGCCTGTGCGAGCTTTGATATGTTTAAAAGCTACAATGATCGCGGGCATCAATTCGTGGCATGTGTAAATGCCTTGAATGAAAAATAAGAACTGGGAATAGAACTATGGCTGATTTAGCCCAAAATACGGTACAGAAGATTTCGCAATTGCTGAATCGTTTACCTAAGCTACCCGCAGAAATGACGGCACGAAATATCCTGATTTTTTCTGTGATTTCGTTGCTATGTTTCGGTTCAATCATGGTTGCATCGGCGTCTATGCCGTATGCGGAATATATCCATGAGAGTCCTTTTTACTTTTTGATTCGCCATGGTATTTCAATTGTGGTTGCTGCGGTGGTGGCATTTTTAACCTATCGGGTTTCATTGAATCTTTGGTTTAAAAATGCCTTTCCTTTATGGCTGATTACCATTGTCCTGCTCTTGGCGGTATTGGTGGTTGGTTCCGAGGTCAATGGTGCGCATCGCTGGATTAAGGTGGGTGGTTTCACCTTGCAGCCAACCGAGATTGCCAAAATTGTGATGGCAATTTTTACTGCGGATTATGTGGTGCGCCGTGCCAAAGAAGTGCGAACGCATTGGAAAGGTTTGCTACGCTTAAGTGGTGTCATGGCCTTAACGGTTGGCTTTATTGTCGCTGAGCCAGACTTGGGTGCAACCGTCGTGATTGTATTAATGATGGTTGGCGTGTTCTTTCTAGCGGGAGCGCCAGCAACCCAGTTTTTGATCATGCTGGGTGCGATCTTTGCCGGTGTGAGTGCGTTGATTATCTTCGAGCCATTCCGCTTCCAACGTTTGATTTCCTTTACCAACCCTTGGGCAGATCCATTGGGTGTCGGTTACCAGCTCTCAAATGCCTTGATGGCCTTTGGTCGAGGCGAGTGGTTTGGCACAGGCTTGGGGCACAGTGTGCAGAAGCTTTCTTATTTACCTGAAGCGCATACGGACTTCATGTTGGCTGTATTAGGTGAGGAATTCGGCTTCTTTGGCGTGTCTATCGTCATGATACTGTCATTTACCATGTTGGCCTGTTGCATTCGTATCGGTCATCGTGCCTTGCAACATAACTATTTGCGCGCAGGTTATTTAGCCTATGGAATTAGCATTATTTTTCTGATGCAGATTCTGGTGAATGCAGGCATGAATATGGGCTTGATGCCAACCAAAGGTTTGACTTTACCGTTTATTAGTTATGGTGGTACATCCTTGATGATGTGTGCAGCGATGATTAGTTTGATTTTAAAGATCGATGCATCAACGCAAGAGTTAAACCCATTAAAAGAAGAATCGAATTTCTAAATTGGTTCAGATTAAAAAGCCCTGACAATGTTCAGGGTTTTTTCGGCTTACTGAAAAGTTCCCGTCAAATGAATGCCGAGCGGGATCGAGTTTACATCCCATTGCTGCACCGCTTGTTGCAGCATGATACGGGGTTGGTCCAGTTCAACTTTGGATTGCCCTAAAGCCAAAATGGCCTGCTGTAGCAGCTCTGGTGCTTTGTTGATGTTTAATGCTTGTGCCAGATTTTGCTTAGATAGTTTTTGCCCTTGATCGTTCATGGCAAGAGGAAGGTGCATATAGCTTAAACTTGGATAATCAAGCAAAGAGCCCAACCAGATCTGTCGGGCTGTATTATCGAGTAGATCTGCACCACGTACCACATGGGTAATCCCTTGTAGATAGTCATCCACGACCACAGCGAGTTGATAGCTGATAATGCTATCGCGGCGTTTTAATACGAAATCACCGAGATCCTGTTGCAAGTTTGAGCACTGTTGGCCTTGTAAGCGATCTTGAAAGCAAATGAGTTGGTCAGAAACTTTTAAGCGAATGGCTTGATCAACAAAGTCGAGATTGAGATCGCGGCAGGTACCGATATAGATATGATTTGAACCCAACATCTTGCGCGTACATTGGCAAGCGTAAATCGCTTGTGATTGCTTGAGTTGCTCAAGCACCTGCTCATAGAGATTTAAACGATCTTTTTGAAAAATAATTTCTGCATCTGGCTCAAATTGAAAGGCATCAATACAAGCAAGAATATGAGCTTCGCTGTTGGGATAAATGCGAGGAATGTCGGTATCTTCGATACGGACCAGCCATTTACCTTGATTGGCTTTGGCATCGCAATAACTGGCGACAGCAGTCAGTAAGGAACCAAAATGCAATGGACCTGTAGGCGATGGCGCGAATCGTCCGATATATGAGCAGCGATTAAGCAAAGCATCGCTTTGTCGCTGTGCAAGAGCGAAGCTGTGCTTCGCTTCATTGCTCAACGCGGTTATCAAAAATTAACCGTTGTTTTGCTTTTCTTTGATTTCTGCCAAAGTTTTGCAATCGATACATAAAGTCGCTGTTGGGCGAGCTTCTAAACGACGTAAACCGATTTCGATACCACAGGTTTCACAGAAACCGTAGTCTTCGTTTTGAATGGCTTCAATCGATTGTTCGATTTTGCGAATGAGCTTGCGTTCACGGTCACGTGTGCGTAGTTCAATTGCAAATTCTTCTTCTTGCGTTGCTCGGTCGTTGACGTCAGGAAGCGCACTTGATTCATCTTGCATGGTATTCAAGGTGCGATCAACTTCAGACATTAACTCAGCTTTCCATGCATTTAAAATTTGGCGGAAATGCTCAAGTTGTCCTTCAGACATATATTCTTCATTTTTCTTTGGCTGATAAGGCGCAATTCCAAATAAGCTCGCAGTTGTACCGCTTTCTGAAGCTTTAGCTTTGGTTTTACGTGTACGTTTCACAGCCAATTTTTGATCGTCGATCACGTCTGTTTGTTCGTCCAAGACTTGATTTTGGTTGTCATTCGCCATATAGGGCATTCCTCATCTTACACGTACTATCTATACGCAAAAAATATGGTGATATGCAAGTGTTTTTATAGAAACCTAAGATGGTTTTTCCCATCAAGGGTCGACATCATATAGAGTTTTTGGACAAGATGGTAGTCATTCCCGTCCAGATTTTGTGAGAAATCGACAATGTAATTTGTAATCAAAAGTTTAGTCATAGCCTAAAACTTCAGAACTGTTCATCCGTTCGGAAGTCTGGAGGCGATAGACCTGAGTTTCCAGTTCACCGTTGGCTTTCAGGCGAATAAAACGGTAGCCAGGATGTTCCTCATCCAAGGCAAATTTATCGCTTTTGGGCTTGAACTGAATACAGGTGGATGGGGTCGATAAAAACTCAACACCTTGCCATGTATTGATTGAATCTTGATGCACATGACCACATACGATTGCTTTGACATTTGAAAAAGGCTGGATGGTTTCCAGCAAGTCGGATGAGTTTTTAAGTTTGTGTTGATCAATCCACGCAGACTGCATGGCAAAAGGATGATGGTGACACGCAATAATGACATGGCGATCATGGTGTTGTGTCAGCAACTGGGTGAGCTGTTGCAATTGTGCTTCAGCAATTTTCCCATCAATCCGCTTTGGCTGCGCACTATTGAGTAGGATAATGCACCATTGACCTAACTCAATCACAGTCGGTTGGGTCTGATCTGTTTCATGAAATGGAAAATGTGCTACATCGTCATGATTGCCTGGAGTATGAAAAAAGGGGATTCCCAAGCTTTGCATATGTTGTACATAGCGTTTATACGTCAAAGGTGTTGGCGATTGAGCTAAGTCACCTGTGTGTACAATCAGGTCAATATGAGGATGTTGCTGGCGCATCAAGTCGATTACAGCATGAAAACTTTGTTCGGGTTGCATCCCGACAAACTCTAAATGTGGATACTCTAATAAATGTGTATCAGTAATCTGTATCATCACAAAATCTTGTTGCGATAATGATGAGACTTGGAAAGTCACCGTCTTTAGCCCCTTCAGATTTTTATCTTTGTTGTATGTGTTGAGACAGCCACTGCAATGCCATGATTACAGGTGCGTTTCTCAACCGCCCGTTAATTAATAATGCTTCTAATTCGGAATAGGCAAATAGATGAAGCTGAATATTTTCGCCTTCATCTGGCATCCCAAAAATGCCTCCATCCTTTGGCAAATTAACTTCTGCAACATATAAATGAAAAAATTCAGAACATGCGCCAGCAGAAGGGTAGAAGCTAAATAAATGTTTTAATTCGGTGATCTCACAGCCAGACTCTTCTAAGCTTTCACGGCGGATACAACTTTCTGGAGATTCATCTCCATCGAGTACCCCTGCAATGACTTCAAGTTGCCATGGCGAAACTGGATCATTCAATGCACCCACACGAAATTGTTCAATCAGTGCAAAGCGTTGTTGTTGGTCATTATAAAGTAAAACACCAGCAGCTTGTGGACGATGAACCAATTCACGCTGAATTAAAGGTGAGTAATCTTCTCGATGAAATAATCGATGTTTTAAACTCACTTTCTCAACTTGAATGAACCCTCGAAACAAAGGTTCTCGAGATTCTATCGTAACGTCGGTTGCTGAATAGCTGGCGTGGTCAAGAATAGTCATCTTCAATCAGGATGAGATTGTACATATCTCATCCTAACCGAGAATGATTCGCAGGAAAATCTTTTTTTAGTCGATTTACACCTTGTGGTACAATTTTTGACCATGTTCCTGATAAGCGGTTTTCATAGCATTGAGACCTGCTTCAACTTCTTTTTCAGCATCATTTGATTGCTTGGCATTGTGCTGGTTTTGCGCATAATCTCGCACATTTTGCGTGATTTTCATTGAACAGAATTTTGGACCGCACATTGAGCAGAAGTGTGCTGATTTATGGGCTTCTTTAGGAAGCGTTTCATCATGCATACTGCGTGCTGTGTCTGGGTCTAAGCTGAGATTGAACTGATCGTCCCAACGGAATTCAAAGCGTGCTTTAGAGAGGGCATTGTCACGCACTTGTGCGCCTGGGTGGCCTTTGGCTAAGTCAGCCGCATGTGCTGCAATCTTATAGGTGATAATGCCATCCTTGACGTCTTTCTTGTTAGGTAGACCCAAATGCTCTTTTGGTGTCACATAGCACAGCATTGCGGTTCCATACCAGCCAATCATCGCTGCACCAATCGCAGAAGTAATATGGTCATAACCTGGTGCAATATCTGTGGTCAGTGGACCAAGCGTATAGAATGGCGCTTCTTTACAGACTTCAAGCTGTAGATCCATATTTTCCTTAATCATATGCATTGGCACGTGACCGGGACCTTCGATCATTACTTGTACGTCATGTTCCCAAGCACGATGAGTGAGTTCACCGAGGGTTTTCAGTTCGCTGAATTGTGCTTCATCGTTGGCATCCTGCACGCAACCTGGACGTAGGCCATCACCTAAGCTGAATGACACGTCATAGGCTTTCATGATTTCGCAAATTTCGTCGAAATGTGTATATAAAAAGTTTTCTTGATGATGTGCTAAGCACCATTGCGCCATGATTGAACCACCACGAGACACAATACCCGTTAGACGGTTTGCCGTCATGGGGACGTAACGCAACAATACACCTGCATGAATGGTGAAATAGTCAACACCTTGTTCAGCTTGTTCAATCAAGGTGTCTTTAAAGATTTCCCAAGTTAAATCTTCAGCCACGCCATCGACTTTTTCCAGTGCCTGATAGATGGGTACAGTACCGATTGGCACTGGTGAGTTGCGGATAATCCATTCACGTGTTTCATGAATGTTCTTACCTGTCGATAAATCCATGATGGTATCGGCACCCCAACGGGTTGCCCACGTCATTTTTGCGACTTCTTCATCAATCGATGAACCGAGTGCAGAGTTACCGATATTGGCATTAATTTTCACCAAGAAATTGCGACCAATGATCATCGGTTCACATTCTGGGTGGTTAATATTGGCTGGAATAATGGCACGACCCGCAGCAATTTCTTGGCGTACAAATTCAGGGG
Source organism: Acinetobacter sp. NIPH 2100 (assembly GCF_000369805.1). Classification (GTDB taxonomy): domain Bacteria; phylum Pseudomonadota; class Gammaproteobacteria; order Pseudomonadales; family Moraxellaceae; genus Acinetobacter. The sequence continues at coordinate 326,676 of NZ_KB850224.1, forward strand.
TAATTTCTCGTAAGTTTTGTGCACCAAAGTTTTGCCCTGGATGCTGACGCATATCGACATTTTCACGTTGGCGTTGGTTTTCACGAATAGCAATATATTCCATTTCAGGCGTAATCATACCTTGCTTGGCATAGTGCATTTGCGTGACATTTTTGCCTATTTGTGCACGACGTGGGTTTTGAATATGGGCAAAACGAATTTCGGCGGTGCGAATATCTTTTAAGCGGGCTTGACCGAACTCCGAACTAAGACCAGAAAGTACATCGGTATCTTGGCGTTCTTCAATCCATGTTTGACGAACGAAAGGTAAGCCCTTATTTAGGTCAATTTGTACATTGGGGTCGGTATAAACACCAGACGTGTCATAGACCATCACGGGTGGATTGTGTTCACCACCCAAGCCAGTTGGCGTTTCGGTTAAGCTAATTTCACGGAAAGGGACTTGGATATCAGGGCGAGAACCTTCAACATAGACTTTTCGAGATGCAGGTAATATTCGGGTTAAATCTTTTGCAGCTTGCTCATGTTGAGCAGAAATATCAGCAGGGGAAAGATTCGTTAATTGGTTCATGGCATGATCCTTATGTATAGCATTAACGAATCAAGCACGACCAAAAACCATGGCGGATTTATCTCTATGATAAATAGAAGCTAAGTTTTTTGCTGGGCTTGATTCCTACGCAGGTGTTAACCTGATCAGGTTCAACGGTACTTATCTTTAAATTGAGTAATTAAGATAATCTCAGCAGTTTGTTAACTGCGCTCCGTCAAGCTAGGCATTTAGACTAACAGATTTTTAAATTTTTGTTGTAGCAATTCACACCAATCAACATTGAGCCAATCCGTGCTATTGTCATAAAAGTTTCATCATTTCTATGTTTTAATCACCAATCATTTTTTCCATGTATCTAGTGGAGGCATACTGTGAGCCCAAGCAATCCTGTGTTAAGTCATCATATTTCTTCACAATTTAATGAAGACTTGCAAGATGTGCACACCAAGTTTATGACCATGGGTGGATTAGTGGAGCAACAGGTCGCAAATGCGATTCATGCTTTATTAGACACAGATGCTAATTTAGCGATTGATGTACAGTTTAAAGACAATGCAGTGAACCAATTCGAGCGTGATATTGATGAAGGTTTGACATTGATTTTAGCCCGTCGTCATCCAGCAGCGATTGATTTACGTATGGTGATCGCAATGAGCAAAGGCAATACGGATTTAGAACGTATTGGCGATGAAGCTGCGAAAATTGCACGTATTGCACAAACCCTGTGTGAAGAAGGTGAGTCACCACGTGGTTATATGGAAACCCGTCATATTGGCAATCAAGTTCGTGTCATGATTCATGATGCCCTAGATGCTTTTGCGCGTTTAGATGTTGAGCAGGCATTGAAAGTCGTCATGGCAGATGTGGATATTGACCGAGAATATCAATCAGCAACCCGTACCTTAATGACCTATATGATTGAAGATCCGCGTCATATTTCACGGGTGATTAATGTGATGTGGGTACTACGTTCTTTAGAGCGAATTGGTGATCACGCACGTAATATTTCAGAACAGGTGATTTATATGGCGAAGGGTACCGATGTGCGCCATACCAGTATTGAAGAGATTGAACAAAAAGTACATCAAAAATAATGGTAAAAGTAGAATAATATATCGCCGCTCTAACTAGAGCGGCTTTTTATTTTTGAGGGAATTGCAATAAAAAAATCCCAGACTTCGGGGGAAAGTCTGGGAGAGAAATATCATGCGTTACGTGAGATATCAACGTATCTCTTTGTCCTTCTGAATACAACTATAAACACAGCACTCTAACGTGTCATGTAGACAACTGTGTATACTCTGTAAGGCTTTATTACTTATGTAAATATCATGTAAAAAGAGAGCTGAAAAACAGCTCTCTTTTTTACCGTGCGGTGAGACAAAACGGCTTATTTCTGTTCAGTCCAACCTTCAGCTTTCTCTACACTTTCATCGTTATTAAAGAACTTCTCACGTTGCTCTTCGAGGAACTTTTTCGCATCAGGTTCAAATACATTCAAACGTTTTTCATTAATCAACGTGGTTTGATGTTTTAACCATTCTTGCCATGCCTGTTTTGAAACGGTTTCAAAGAACTCTTGGCCTTTGGCACCAGGAAATGGTGCAAAATCCAAGCCTTCAAGCTCTTGTTTGTATTTACGGCAAAGTACTTGTCTAGTCATCATAAATCCTTAAGCGTATAACTGTTCTAGGCGAGTGTGTGCACGGGCAATCGCAGCTTCAACTTGTTTTGGTGAAGTCCCACCAATATGATCACGTGCATTGACAGAGGCTTCTAAGGTCAGTGCCTTGTCGAAAACATCTGCTGTGATCAAATCAGAGAATTGTTGTAACTGTTCAAGTGTCAATTCAGATAAATCTTTTTCTTCTGCCACACCTAAAGCGACCGCTTTACCCACAATTTCATGTGCATCGCGGAAAGCCACGCCTTTTTTAACGAGGTAGTCTGCAAGATCTGTTGCAGTTGAAAAACCACGTAAAGCTGCTTCACGCATAATTTCGATATTTGGAACAAGTGCTGGAACCATGTCTGCGAATGCCATAAGGGAGCCGCGCACGGTATCAATCGCATCAAATAGCGGCTCTTTATCTTCTTGGTTGTCTTTATTGTATGCCAATGGCTGACCTTTCATTAAGGTCAATAGGCTAATTAAGTCACCAAAAACACGGCCTGATTTACCACGGACCAGTTCAGGTACATCTGGATTTTTCTTCTGCGGCATGATTGAAGAACCTGTGCAGAAGCGGTCTGGAATATTCACAAATTTGAATTGTGCCGAAGTCCATAAAATAAGTTCTTCAGACATACGTGATAAATGCATCATGATCAAAGATGCTGCTGCATTAAATTCAATGGCAAAGTCACGATCAGAAACGGCATCGAGCGAGTTTTCTGAAACTGCTTCGAAACCCAGAAGCTCTGCTGTGTAAGCACGATCAATCGGGTAGGTCGTACCTGCCAAAGCTGCTGAACCGAGTGGCATACGATTGACACGTTTACGGCAGTCTTGTAGGCGCTCTGTGTCACGCACCAACATCTCAAACCAAGCCAACAAGTGGTGACCAAAAGTCACAGGTTGAGCGGTTTGCAGGTGAGTAAAGCCAGGCATGATGGTGTTGGTATTTTTACTTGCCAGACCCAGTAAGCCTTTTTGTAGACGGAGTAATAAACCTAAGATGTCGTCAATTTCATCGCGCAAATAGAGGCGGATGTCGGTCGCAACTTGGTCATTACGGCTACGACCTGTATGGAGTTTTTTACCTGTGATACCAATACGTTGAGTCAAACGTGACTCAATGTTCATGTGTACATCTTCTAAATCAATACGCCATTCAAAATTGCCTGCTTCAATTTCAGCTTGAATGGTGCTTAGACCTTGGATAATGTCATCACGTTCAGCTTCAGTCAGGACGCCAACTTTGGCAAGCATGGTTGCATGTGCGATTGAACCTGCAATATCTTGTTTATAAAAACGTTGGTCAAATTGCACAGATGCGGTAAATTCTGCAACAAAAGCATCTGTTGCTTCAGAGAAGCGACCGCCCCACATTCCAGAGGTTTGATTTGGGCTTGCTGCAGAAGAGGATTGAGAAGATGTGGTCATGGCGGCTCAGCAAAATAAAAAAGAGTATAGCAAATCCAAACGCAGTTGCCGAAACTCGACGTAAGAAGTTATCGCAAACTCGTCAGGGGAATCCATCAGGCTCCTATTTTTTTACGAAAATTGGGCAATGGCAATACTTATTAGAATTAATTGTTGCAAGTAATGTTTTAGCGATGGTGTTGGCTTTGGCTGAAGCGCGCTCATGGCAAGCCTTAGACGGCTTTCGTGTGCTGCAATATATGTTCTTTATTAATTGGGTGATTTTATCATTTGCGACACTGGTGGATTACTTTCAAGGTTTTTTTGCCAAGTTTAGTCAGAAAGTGGCATTAATACTCGGTTTTGTTTTACTGCAATTGATTGTTTTATTGACCACCTGCGTGGTCAATGTTATTCAGTATTGGGCTGCACGTTCAGGTGTATTTAGCGAAGAGGTGCTGTTTCAGGGGACGAGTCTGCATTTGAGCTATGGTGTTTTACTCGGTGCATTCTGTTTGCGTTATTTATATATGCGTGAACAATGGATGAGCCAGCAATACAGTGAACTGAATGCTCGAATTCAGGCGATGCAAGCACGAATTCATCCGCATTTCTTATTTAATAGTATGAATAGTGTGGTGAGTTTAATTACGATTGACCCTGAAAAAGCTGAAAATATGCTGATTAATCTGTCACGACTGTTTAGAGCGAGTTTTCAGGAACTGAAGCTGGTGAGTCTGGCCGAAGAAATTGATTTATGCCAGCAATATTTAAGTATCGAAAAAATGCGTTTAGGCGAGCGTTTAAATGTAGAATGGAATATACAGGCGACACCAATTGAATTAAAACGCGTGACGATTCCGTTATTAACGTTGCAACCTTTGCTTGAGAATAGTATTTTTCATGGGGTGGAAAAAATTTTGCAGCCATCAACCATTAGCGTATTGGTTGAAATATTGCAAAATCAAGTCAGTATAGTCATTACCAACCCTTATTCTCACGATACAATAAAATCGAGACAGGGAAATGGTATTGCGATAGAGAATGTGAAGCAGCGCTTGAAAGCTTATTATGGGCCAACGGTTAAGTTTCAGATTTATGGGGGAGCGTCGTTATATACGACGGTGGTGAGCTACCACTATCGAGTAAAATAATAAGTCAAGTTAACCATAAAAAATATGGATGAAGTTAACGGTGACAAGGAGGAGAGGATGAGAGTTCTGATTGCTGATGATGAGCCTCTCGCTGTAGAGCGTTTGTCACGTTTAGTGACCCAGATGGGACACGAAGTCATTGCGACGGCGCATCATGGTCAGGATGTGTTAAATCATATTGAAAACGACTCGCCTGATGTCGTTTTATTAGATATTCAAATGCCAGGGATGAATGGTTTGGAGTGTGCTGAACAACTCAGTCAGCTCAACCCTCGTCCTGCAATTATTTTTTGTACGGCATATGATCAACATGCATTGGAAGCATTTAAATTTCAAGCCCAAGGATATTTACTTAAACCTGTTGCACAACAAGATTTACAGCAGGTGTTTAATCATTTAACTCACCTTACACAAGCACAAATGACTGGTTTAAAACAACAAGACGATATGTACGATACCAAAACACAACGCCATCAAATTGCTGCGAAAACTTATCGCGGAGTTGAGCTGATTCCATTAGAAAATGTTTATTATTTTTTAGCGGATCAAAAATATGTCACTGTTCGCCATAAAAATGGCAGCGTACTGATTGATGAAACCCTGAAAGACTTAGAATTGGAATTTGCAGACCGTTTTATTCGCATTCATCGTAATGCTTTGGTCTCACTCGACTATCTTGAAGGGCTGGAATTAGTCGCAGCAGGACAATATCAGGTACGTTTGCGTGAACTGGAGGAGCGTTTATCTGTCAGTCGCCGTCATTTACCGAGTTTAAGAGAGTGTATGCATCAATTATAAAACTCAGCTTTTCAGCTGAATGATTGATCACTTTATGATTTTTTGCTTGCAATTTCAGGTGATCAAGTTAAGTTTGGAACAATTGCTTTGATCAATACTTAACTTGAATTTATGAAAACCTTAAAAATTGCGACTCGACAAAGCCCTCTTGCACTTTGGCAGGCGGAACATATTCGTTCTCGTTTAAATGTGCTTTATCCAGATTTAACGGTTGAATTGGTTAAGTTTGTCACCCAAGGCGACAAGATTTTAGACACCCCGTTAGCCAAAATTGGTGGTAAAGGTTTATTCGTAAAAGAGCTGGAAGCAGCATTGCTGGATGGCCGTGCGGATTTGGCTGTACATTCAATGAAAGATGTACCGATGCATTTACCAGAAGGTTTAAGCTTGGCCGTGATTTGTGAGCGTGAAGATCCTTTGGATGCGTTTGTTTCGAATCACTACGCGCATTTCGATGACTTGCCACAAGGTGCAAAAGTGGGGACTTCTAGCCTGCGCCGTAAGTGTCAAATTTTACAGCAACGTCCTGATCTGGAAATTGTTGATTTACGCGGCAATGTGGGCACACGTTTGTCTAAGCTGGATGATGGTTTATATGACGCCATCATTTTAGCCAGTGCAGGATTAAAACGGTTAGGTTTGGCTGAGCGCATTCGTCACTGTTTAGCCCCAGTACTCAGTTTACCTGCGGTGGGTCAAGGTGCACTTGGTTTGGAATGCCGTACGGATGATGCAGAATTATTAACATTGATCCAGCCGTTACAACATGAAGAAACCTCGATTTGTGTCCGTGCAGAACGTGCATTTAATGCTTATTTGGAAGGGGGTTGCCAAGTACCGATTGCAGGTTACGCAACTTTAGCCAATGATCAAATTCAGATCGAAGGGCGAGTGGGGAGTGTTGATGGGAAAACCTTACTAAAAGAACAGTTGGTTGGAGCACCAGCAGATGCTGAACAACTTGGTGAACAACTGGCCCAGCGGTTGTTAGCGCAGGGTGCAGGTGAATTGCTGAAAGCGTTGTATTAATGCTGTTTATTAATACACGCCCTGACGACCGTGCTTCTGTTTTGACCCAAGCATTGGGAGAGGCGGGTTATCAGGTCGAGGCATTGCCTTTACTTGAATTGGTTGCCGAGCCATTTTCTGAAACTTTGCAGCAACTTTACTTCGCGTTGCTCGAAACCCAAGTGATCGTGGTGGTGAGTCCGACAGCCGTTGACATTGGGATGCGTTATTTGCAACAAGCAGGATTGCAACTTGAGCAGCTCAAACATATTCAATGGGTCGCAGTAGGGCAAGCCACAGCACAGGCTTTAGCTCAATTTAAAATAGCAAGTGTTGTCCCTGAGGTGGAAAGTTCTGAGGGAATGTTGGATCTGCCCCTGCTAAAAAAGCAGATGGATTTAACCAAAATTGCATTTTGGCGAGGTTTGGGGGGGCGACAATTTATGATGCAGCAATTGCAGCAACAAGGTGTTGAGATTCTGAATTTTGTGCTCTATCAGCGGCAATGCCCAACACAAAGTTTTGTCATATTTCCTGAAATTGTAAGAAAAATAAGTTTAAATCAACCTGTTGCAGTGTTGATAAGTAGTGAAGCGAGTTGGAATTATTGGCAGCAGTTATGTCGTCAGCATCCGTGTGCGGCAGAGTGGGTGTATTTGGTTTTAGGCTCACGCTTGGCTCAAATTCTAATAAAAGCACGGGATCAGGCTGCTCAAGGATTTAACATTATTCAGCTTGAAAATTTATCTGCATCAGAGATCATTCAACGCATGAGTGATTGGCAAGGACATGTATGAGAAAAATTGGTTATCTAATATTAGGATTGAGTTTGTTGTGGTTAGCCAAACTCAGTTACGATGTTGCGCAATATTCTCAAACTGTACCTCAGTTACAACAGCAGTTAGATCAAACCGAGCAGCGTTATGCTTTATTGAATGATCAATTCGTTGCCGTGCAACGCCAGTTACAAAGTGCTAGTCCCGTAGAGCCAACGGATAGTGTTTCGATACCGACTACGGTGGCAGGGATTGCTCCGGTTATTTTGATTAAGCAGCAAATGCAATTGGTGCAATTTGCCGTGGATCAGCAACAGTTTATTTATGCATTAGATCAATTGAATCAAGTGCAGCAGCATGTTGTGCAATCTGCTGTTTCTCCAGCATTACAGCATAGTTTGGTGAAAGCGATTGAGCAGGATAAACAAACCATTCAGCAATATGTATTAAGCCAAACGCAACAGCAGCAGCAACTTGATAATCTATTGCAGCAACTGGATCAAAAGATTCAACAAGAAATTCAGAACCCGAAAGTCAATATGGCCAAGAGTGAAAATTCGTCTTGGTGGCACTGGTTTAAACTCGAAAAAGTACAGCGTAACGCGCCTGATTTGATGAGCCGTAATATCACTTTAAAAGAAGCACAATTACGCTTATTGCTTGCCTCTCAAGCATTGCAGCAAGGCCAGTTAACTGAATATCGAAAATCGATCTTGGAAGTCACGCAGTTACTTGCTGAATTGCCTGATCAAGCTAGCCAGCAGATGAAACAGAAATTAGAGAAAATTGTAAATTTACCGGCAGTGCCTACACCAAAATTAACCACATTGGGTTTATTGGGATAACGCATCATGAAATATTTACTGCTCACTTATTTGCTTGTCAGTCTGGTGTTATTCGCACTGTTTGCTGTATTAAGTTATGGCTATGGAAATGGCTATGTGTATATTTATTGGCGAGAATGGCAGTTTCAAAGTGGTGTTTGGGGGCTGATTGCACTTTTTATTGTGATGAGTTTACTCGCACAATTCACTTGGTTATTCGGTAAACGTTATCTTGCCCGAGAGCAGCGGAAAAAAGAAACCATTCTGCATTTCAAAGATTTACACCCCTATGAGCAGCTCGGCATTGTTTGGTTGTTAGAAGCGGCAAAAGATCAACAAGTTTTTATTGAGCGTGTTTTTACGCAATCGGGGTTGTTGAATAATATCATCGATGCGCAGTTTGATTATAAAAATGGCGATTATGAAACAGCATTGCAGAGCTTAGAAAACTCCGCACCAATGGCATTTGAACTGGCTGAATTGCAGCGCATTGATATTTATTTAGAGCAGCAGCAGACTGAAAAAGCGCTTACACATTTAGAGTTTCTCGCTCAACACCAACTTTCTCCTTGGTTGGTTGAAATTGAAACTGCTTATCAGCAACGTATCACGGCCTTATGGGGCAAACTTGCTTTGCAGAAACCGTGGCTATTCCTACAGGCAATTCAATTTGGTTTGTTGGATGCGGAACATCGTGATTTATGGCTGCAGCAGTTATTAATACAATTTGAGCAAGCGTCGGTGGATGATCTCACTGCTTTGCAGCAACGATATTTGGCTTTGCAAAGCGAAATACAGGACCGGCCTTATAGTAGTAAAGTACTTTGGTTGAAGTTGTTGGCGCGTATGCCAGAAATGAGTTTGCAGCATGAGGATTTAGCCTTGCATTTATTGCAAGAGCAGTTTGATCCAGAAGTATTTTATCTGTGGTTCCAGCAACAGTTATTAAAGCAAATTCCCGATTATGCTTATGTCGAACAGCGGATTATGCAGCTGGAACAGCGCTATACCAGTGTGCCGATGTTAAGCTTTGCTAAATGGCATGTTTATGTGGCTACACAGCGTCAGCAAGAAGCTGAGCAATTATTAACTCTATATCCAGAAAACATTTTAATGAGTTATTTAAGGATTAAATCCACATTAGGGGATAACCCCGATTTAATCAGGCAGTTAAATTTAATATTTGAAAACGATGTGAATTTTCTTAATTTTAAGATATGAGTGGAAATGTGAAGGAACTGTCTGTCTATCCTGTAATACATAAGCAAACGGTGGCATGGGGAGATATGGATGCTTTTGGGCATGTTAATAATGTGCAGTATTATCGTTATATAGAAAGTGCACGAATTGCCTATTTAATGGCGTTGAATATCTTTGATCAGGATATATTGACGGTGGTGGCTTCCAGTCAGTGTAAATATTTGAGTCCTGTATTCTATCCTGATGTGCTGCATGTTGGTGCGCGTATTGAAGAGTTACGAAATAGTGCTTTTCGTATGCATTATGTTTTATGGAGTGAAACACAGAACCAAATGGTCGCGACAGGTGAGGCTGTTATGGTCTGTGTCGATAAAGACACATCTAAGAAATTAAATATCCCTGAGATGATTAGACATAAGATTATTCAATTAGAACAAAGTGTGGGGCACTCGTTAATATCTAACTAATTATTATAAAGACGATTATGTCTATTTTTGTTTGATTATATAGTAAATTTATATAATAAGGTTCAAATGCCAAGGTTGTATGTATTGAAGGTATTTGAACCTTGGTGGGCTCAATAAAAATTCGATTTTTTTAGATAAAATTAAGAATAAGTTAATATAAGCATGATGCTTGATCCTCACAGATATTGCCTTTACAGAATATGTTTTTATATAACAGGTCTACTTTTTAAGGTTTATTGTAAATAAAATGCGATTTTGTGCCTGATATACGATTAACTGGGCTATTCTTATATTGATTATTTAATCATTTATAAATTAATATTGAATCGAATTTGAAATTCATTTTATTTTTGAGTGATATATTTCCCCTATTAAGTTGGAGTGGTTCTAATGAAACCAGATATTAGCGATTTATCTGTAGAAGATTTAAAGCGTTTACAAGCAGAAGCGGAAGCTTTAATTGCAAGTAAAAAAGATCAAGCAATCGAAGATGCATATAATCAAATTGTTGCAATTGCAGATGCGCTTGGCTTTAGCGTTGAAGAATTATTGGAAGTTGGTGAGCAAAAGCGTAAGAAAACAACGCGTAAAGCAGTAGAGCCACGCTACCGTAACAAAAACAATGCTGAGGAAACTTGGACTGGCCGTGGTAAACAACCACGCTGGTTAGTTGCTCAATTAGAAAAAGGTGCAAAACTTGAAGATTTCTTAATCTAAGCAAGTTTTAAAGTCATCGTTCTGTCATACGACGGCTTTATCCTTTATTAAAAGCCAAGCTCAAAAAGCTTGGTTTTTTTATATGAGAGAATTGGCGATGTTGAAAAAGTATGCATAATGTCATTCAGGGGCGAGTGTCTCAAGAAGGATGATATTTGGCATGTTGGTAAGGGTGGAATGAAGAAAAATACCAAGCAATGGAGATGGTGGATTTTCGCCATTTTTGCATTTTTAATTTTTATTATTTTACAAATTCCAGCAACTTGGTTAATTGCGAAATTTTCAAAAGATAATCAAATATTACATAATGTCAGCGGCAATATATGGCAGGGGCAAGCAGATTGGCAGCGTGGGCAATTGCGTGGATCGGTTCATTGGAAAACACGTCCTCTCGATTTGTTGTTACTGCGTCTGGGCGCAAATCTCGATATTCATAGCGGTAATACCCAGTTCAATGGAATTTTTGCTTATGGTTTTGGCAAAAAAATCATGATCAAAGACCTGCAAGGCAAAATCTCGCCTGAAACATTAAAGTATTTTGCAAACTGGCAGTGGCCTGAAAATTCAATTCAATTGAAAGATGTGCAATTCAATTATCAAAAAGAAAAAGGCTTTAGCGCGACAGAAGGTCAACTCAATTGGGGCGGCGGTGAGTTGAGCTATACGTTTGGCCAACGACAGGACCGCATGAATATGCCTTCTTTGGCTGCTGAGCTGAAAGATGAAAACGGACAATTACAAATCGATGTTCGTGACCAACGTAGCCAGAAAATGGCAAATCTGAGTTTAGATGCAAGTCTGATGTTGGATGTGCAGTTAACCCAACGAATGTTGTTGAACATTCCATCCTATCAAGGTAAAGCTGGACTCGACACTTATGTGATTAGCTCGCGTCAACCGTTACTGCAAGGTGGTTTCTAATGAAAGCAATCACTCAAAAGTTGCAGCAACTGCGTTGGCAAAAAGTTGATAAGCTCAGTGGCTTGGTTTTAGCTTTATTGATTTTGTGGTTGTGCTGGAAATTGGCTTCCTTGTTTTGGTGGGTGCTTGCACCGCCTCAACCGATGCAGTTCGATCGGGTGGAGCTGGGTTCGCAACAAGCACAAGTGCCTAACATTAGTTCCTTTGCTTTATTTAATGAGCCTGCAGCAACGTCAGCTGATGATAATGTTAACTTGGAACTACAAGGTGTATTGTTGGGTCAACCAAATTACTTGTCCTCTGCGGTGATTAAGTTGAATGATACGGCTGAACGTTATCGTGTAGGAGAGACGGTTGGTTCGACTTCATATCAACTGGCAGAAGTGTATTGGGATCATGTGATTTTGAGACAAGGCAATGGCGCAACTCGAGAAGTAAAGTTTAAGGGTTTGGATAAAGGCTTATATCAACCCATTGCACCAGTATTGAACAGTAACAACAGTGTGCCGCCTGCAGCAGCTGCACCCACTCAGAACTCACCCCAATCCGCTTTAGGTCAGGCGATCCAGCAAATGCAGGATAACCGTGAACAGTACATGAAGAATATGGGGGTAAGTGGCGGTGGTTCAGATGGTTATGAAATATCAGATAAGACCCCATCGAATTTAAAAAATACCTTGGGTTTGCGCGCTGGCGATCGTATTCTATCGATCAATGGGCAGAGCGTCGGGCAGGGACTCAACGAAGTACAATTATTAGAGCAAGTACGTCGTGAAGGGCATGCCAAAATAGAAATAAAACGTGGTGATCAAGTGATGACCATACAACAAAGTTTTTAGTGATCACACGTCACCATATCAGTTAGGAATAAGTGCAGGTTATGGCTTTTTTAAATCATCAACGTCCACTTTGGGCATTACTTGCCGCAGCACCTTTGATTGCGACAGTCAGTACCCATGTGCAAGCACAAACATGGAAGATTAATCTACGTGATGCAGATTTAACGGCATTTATTAATGAAGTTGCAGATATTACAGGTAAGAACTTTGCGGTTGACCCTCGTGTACGCGGTAATGTAACGGTTATTTCCAATAAGCCGCTGAATAAAGATGAAGTATATGACCTATTTTTAGGTGTACTGAATGTCAATGGTGTGGTGGCGCTTCCTTCTGGAAATACGGTTAAACTTGTGCCTGATAGTAATGCCAAGAACTCAGGCATTCCCTATGACGCACGGAGTCGTGCTGGTGGTGATCAAATTGTAACGCGGGTCATCTGGCTGCAAAACACCAATCCTAATGATTTAATTCCAGCTTTACGCCCATTAATGCCGCAATTTGCGCATTTAGCAGCAGTTGCAGGAACCAATGCCTTAATCGTTTCTGATCGCGCAACCAATATTTATCAGCTTGAAAATATTGTGCGTAATTTGGATGGTACGGGTCAAAATGACATCGAGGCGATTAGTTTACAGTCGAGCCAAGCAGAAGAAGTGATTGGCTTGTTAGAAACGATGAGCGCAACAGGTGCCTCAAAAGATTTTATCGGTTCACGTGTTCGTATCATTGCAGATAATCGCACCAATCGAATTTTGATTAAGGGCGATCCTGATTCGCGTAAACGCTTACGTCAAATGATTGAAATGCTGGATGTGCCATCGGCAGACCGATTGGGTGGCTTAAAAGTTTTCCGTTTGAAGTATGCCAGCGCAAAAAACTTAGCTGAAATTTTACAAGGTTTGGTGACAGGCCAGTCAGCGTCATCTTCTTCATCGTCCTCGAATAGTAATAACAGATCAAATTCGATCAATAGTCTAATTTCCAATAATCAAAACTCAAGCTCATCAACAGGCTCATCGGTTTCTACACCTTCGATTAATTTAAATAGTAATTCAAATAATAGTCAAAATTCGGCAATTACCAGTTTTAATGGTGCAGGTATCAGTATTATTGCTGATCCAACTCAAAATGCCTTGGTGGTCAAAGCCGATCCGCAGTTGATGCGGGAAGTTGAAGCTGCCATTCAACAATTGGATATTCGTCGTCAACAAGTCTTGATTGAGGCCGCAATTATTGAAGTCTCAGGGGATGATGCAGATCAATTGGGAATTCAATGGGCATTGGGCGATTTAAGTAGTGGTGTAGGCTTGCTGAGCTTTAGTAATGTAGGCGCAAGTCTGGCATCCATTGCTGCAGGTTATGCTACAGGTGGCGCAAGCGGTGCAGCTGCAGCGATTGCTGGAGATGCCAATAAAGGGAATGGCGCGACGCTTGGGTTGGGCAATTTTGAAAACTCACGTAAAGCATATGGCGCACTGATACAGGCATTGAAAACCAACACCAAATCAAACTTCTTGTCTACACCTTCGATTGTCACCATGGACAATGAGGAAGCTTATATTGTCGTAGGTCAAAACGTTCCATTTGTCACGGGTTCGGTATCGACGGGAACGTCAGGTACAGTTAACCCTTATACAACGGTTGAACGTAAAGATGTGGGTGTTACCTTAAAAGTGATTCCGCATATTGGTGAAAATGGTACGGTTCGCCTCGAAGTTGAACAAGAGGTTTCGGATGTCCAGAACAATAAAGGTCAGGCAACAGATCTCGTGACCAATAAGCGTGCTATCAAAACAGCGGTGCTTGCTGAGCATGGGCAAACTGTCGTATTAGGTGGTTTGATCGCGGACAATACTTCATTGTCACGTCAAGGCGTTCCAGGGTTGAGTAGTATTCCATATCTTGGGCGTTTATTCCGTGCCGATGCGCGTAGTAATATCAAGCGTAATTTGTTGGTGTTTATACATCCTACAATTGTCGGGGATGCGGATGATGTGCGTCGCCTTTCTCAGCAACGTTATAATCAGCTTTATAGTTTGCAACTCTCCATGGATAAAAATGGTAATTTTGCAAAGCTCCCTGAAAATGTGGCAGATATTTATAATCCGCGCCCTGTGGTCCCTAACTCGCCCTATCAGAAAGTCCCCACTGCGACACAGAACAAAACAGTTGTGGTGACAACACCTGTTGCGGTTGAAGTGCCTCAAGTGCAACAAAAAACCGTACAACTGCCAGTTAAAGAAACGGAACGTAGTAAAAATACTGTGACCACCACCACAATTCGCCCTGTGTCTTCACAGTAGAAGCACAGAAGCGCTTATGTCACAATGTTATGATTGCAAGAAATTATATAAGGATATGCATCTATGACTTGGAAATTACAAGCCATTACAGGTGAATTTACGGGGCAAGAACTGAATATCGAGCGCGACATGTTGGTGGGTAGACACCAAGATGCCGATATTTTGTTGCAATCAGCAGATATTTCACGTCGTCATGCCGCTTTGTTGTTGAAAGATCAGCAGCTTTGGGTGCAAGACCTCAATTCGTCAAATGGTACCTTCATTAATGATGCGCGTGTCGAGCAAGAAACCGAATTGCACGATGGTGATATTTTACAGTTCGCAAGTTTTGTCTTCTCTGTGCTTGCACCGGCAGCAACTGATGCTGAATTACCTGAAATCGAAATTGAACCTGTGACCTCGAATACACATGATCAAGGTATGCCAAGTATTGCGGAACGTGCAGTTGAAACACCAATCACGCGCGATGGTATGCCGCAACAGGTCTCGATTCCAAAACCAGCGCCTATTCCTGAAGGGGTAAGTGTTCAGGCTGTACCTGAGCCACAACCTGTTGCGATTGATGAACCAGTTTCGCGTGTCGCTCAGGAAAAAGAGCAACAAAAGAATGCTTCTGTTGGTTTGATTTCGATTATCGTACTGATCATTTTAGCCGTGATTGCCTGGCTGTTCTTTAAATAATCGGGTGAAGCTTCTACAATCAAGGCATGCCCACGTTGGTATGCCTTTTTCATTTCTTGGGTCGAAATATATGTCTGTTGCTCAGTTACAAAACCGTAGTTTGGTGTTATTTGATCTGGATGGGACACTGGTCGATTCCGCTGCTGATTTATATCGGGCGATGAACCTGAGTTTGCAGAAACTGGGTTTGGCGACCGTAACCGAAGCGCAAGTTCGAGTTTGGGTTGGAAAAGGTGCAGCTAAACTGTGTGAGGCTGTGCTGGAACATTTGTTTGGACAAGTAGAAGCCCAGCAGCAAGAACAACTTCTCAGTACATTTGTTGAGGTCTACGCTCAGGAACTCTGTGTAAATACCCAAGTGTATGAGGGTGTTTTGCCATTTCTGGATTATTGTCAAACCCATAATATTACGATGGCATGTGTCACCAATAAGCCTGAGCATTTGGCGAAAGGGATACTGGATATTCTGCAATTGAGTCCATATTTCAAAATTGTGATTGGTGGTGATAGTTTGCCTGAACGGAAACCACATCCACTACCGCTGCTGCATTGTGTGGAGCTGGAAGGCACATCTATAGCCGAAACCTTAATGATTGGTGACTCAAGTAATGATGTGGAGGCGGCAAGACGTGCAGGTATTGATTGTATTGTGGTCAGCTATGGCTATAATCATGGAGAAAGTATCTATGACTGCCAACCCCAGCAAGTGGTCGATCGTTTGGCAGAATTAGTTTAAAAGATTCAATAAGGAGATAGGCATGAAGATTGTTATGGTTTTTCGATGGCGGGCTTGAAATAGCACTAAAGAAAAAACGCACAGAAATTAAAAACCATAGAGATGATTCATGACCACTTTAGTACAATTTGAGCAATTAAAATCAGCAGGCTATAACACTGTTCCTGTGTATCGCCAACGTTTAGCGGATACTGAAACGCCACTTTCAGTTTTTGCACGTTTTAAACACCACAAACAAGCTTATCTATTTGAGTCTGTCGAAGGTGGGGAAAACTGGGCGCGCTACTCCATGATTGGTTTAGGTGAGTCTACTGTTTTTTCCTGCAATGCAGGCGTACTCACCATTCAGCACGCAGATGGTGCCGTGACTCAGCAAGATTGCACTGATCCATTTCAATATATTCGAGAGTTTCAAAGCCAATTCAAGGTGCCTACGCAGATAGAATTACCCGATTTACCTAATTTTACTGGTGGTTTAGTGGGTTATTTGGGCTATGACGCTGTGCGGTATATTGAACCAAAACTGAAAAATGTACCGACTGCCGATCCTGTGACGCTGCCTGATCTGTGGTTAATGCTGTCTCAAACAGTGATCGTTTTTGATAATTTGAAAGATACCTTATTTTTAATTCATCATGCCGATGCGAGTCAGCCTGATGCTTATCACAAGGCTCAGCAGAAGCTAGATCAACTTGAACAATTACTGGCGACACCTGTCAGCCTACAAGCAAAACCACATACTGCGCCACATTTTGAATCGATTACAGGAAAGGAAAAATTTCTAGAAACGGTGGAGAAGGTGAAGGAATACATCCGTGCAGGCGATGTGATGCAGGTTGTGCCTGGTCAACGTATGGTATCTGACTTTGATGGTGAAGCTTTGCAGGTGTATCGTGCGCTACGTCATTTAAATCCATCGCCGTATTTGTTTTTGGTGCAAGGCCAAACTCTAGGTGATAAAAAACCATTTCATATTGTCGGTTCATCACCAGAAATCTTATCTCGTCTGGAAAATGGGATTGCGACGGTGCGTCCATTAGCGGGGACGCGACCACGTGGTAAAACCAAAGAAGAAGATCTTGCTTTGGAACAAGATTTGCTCACAGATGAAAAAGAGATTGCCGAACATCTCATGTTGATTGATCTAGGCCGTAATGATGTGGGGCGTGTCTCTAAAATCGGGAAAGTACAAGTCACTGATCGTATGGTGATCGAGCGCTATTCGCATGTGATGCATATTGTCTCCAATGTGCAAGGTGAAGTTCGTGATGATGTCGATGCTTTAGATGTTTTTAAAGCGACATTCCCAGCAGGGACACTTTCAGGTGCACCAAAAATTCGTGCCATGGAAATTATTGATGAAGTTGAACCCGTAAAACGTGGTGTATTTGGTGGAGCTGTTGGATATTTAGGCTGGCATGGTGAAATGGACATGTCAATTGCGATCCGTACCTGCGTTATTCGTGATAAAAAAGTCTATGTACAGGCTGGAGCGGGGCTGGTTGCGGACTCAAATCCTGAGTCTGAGTGGAATGAAACCCAAATAAAAGCTCGCGCAGTGATCAAAGCGGTTGAATTATCGTCAAACGGATTGATTTTATGAGTTTTTAGCGATTTTTTTGAAAAAAGCACTTGCATCGATTCAGAGTTTTGCTAAACTGCACACCGTTCCGATACGAAACGTACGAAACACTAAGAAAGAGCCGGCATAGCTCAGTTGGTAGAGCAACTGACTTGTAATCAGTAGGTCCACAGTTCGAATCCGTGTGCCGGCACCATCTTAAAAGTGTGGTAGTATAGTGTAAAGAACAGCACTGTGTAAGTGTGATATGGTGAGATTCCCGAGCGGCCAAAGGGGGCAGACTGTAACTCTGCTACGAAAGTTTCGAAGGTTCGAATCCTTCTCTCACCACCATCTAACTTCGATAGAAGTGGTAAATACCAATATGCGGGAGTAACTCAGTTGGTAGAGTGGCAGCCTTCCAAGCTGCATGTCGCGAGTTCGACCCTCGTCTCCCGCTCCATCGAAGATGTCGCTCTTATAGCTCAGTGGTAGAGCACTCCCTTGGTAAGGGAGAGGTCTCGAGTTCAAATCTCGATAAGAGCTCCAGATATAAAACTTAGTAGAATTTCTACAGATTTTAAAGAAGCAGGCTATTATAGTCTGCTTTTCAAGTATTGGGTGTCTAGTTTTTTAGGCGATTGTCGATAAGTAAGGTTTTTCAGGGTTGTTTTTCTCTAAACTTGTGTCGACGTAAACGAGGAGAATCAAATGGCTAAGGCTAAGTTTGAACGTAATAAACCACACGTAAACGTGGGTACAATTGGTCACGTTGACCATGGTAAAACAACTTTAACTGCTGCAATTGCAACGATCTGTGCAAAAACTTACGGCGGTGAAGCGAAAGATTACTCACAAATCGACTCAGCTCCTGAAGAAAAAGCACGTGGTATTACAATTAATACTTCACACGTAGAATACGATTCTCCAATCCGTCACTACGCTCACGTAGACTGCCCGGGCCACGCCGATTATGTTAAAAACATGATTACTGGTGCTGCTCAGATGGACGGCGCGATCCTTGTATGTGCTGCGACTGATGGTCCAATGCCACAAACTCGTGAACACATCCTTCTTTCACGTCAGGTTGGTGTACCTTACATCATCGTATTCTTGAACAAGTGTGACCTTGTTGATGATGAAGAATTACTTGAATTAGTAGAAATGGAAGTTCGTGAACTTCTTTCTACTTATGACTTCCCAGGTGATGATACTCCAATCATCCGTGGTTCAGCGCTTCAAGCATTAAACGGTAACGACGGTCCTTATGGCGAGAAAGCTGTAATCGATTTAGTTGCTGCACTTGATTCTTACATTCCAGAGCCAGAACGTGCTATCGATAAAGCATTCTTGATGCCAATCGAAGACGTATTCTCTATCTCAGGCCGTGGTACAGTAGTAACTGGTCGTGTAGAAGCTGGTATCGTAAAAGTTGGTGAAGAAGTTGAAATCGTAGGTATCAAAGATACGGTTAAGACAACTGTAACTGGCGTAGAAATGTTCCGTAAATTGCTTGACGAAGGTCGTGCAGGCGAGAACTGTGGTGTTCTTCTTCGTGGTACTAAGCGTGAAGATGTACAACGTGGTCAAGTACTTGCTAAACCAGGTACAATCAAGCCGCACACTAAATTCGATGCAGAAGTATACGTACTTTCTAAAGAAGAAGGTGGTCGTCATACTCCATTCCTTAACGGTTACCGTCCACAGTTCTACTTCCGTACAACTGACGTAACTGGCGCGATCAAATTGCAAGATGGCGTAGAAATGGTAATGCCTGGTGACAACGTTGAGATGTCAGTAGAATTAATTCACCCGATCGCAATGGACCCAGGTCTACGTTTTGCGATCCGTGAAGGTGGTCGTACTGTAGGTGCTGGTGTTGTTGCTAAAGTAACTGCATAAGCCCAATACCGTGTGTTACACTCAAATCGAAAGCTCCGGCTTTCGATTTGTACGTTAGGTCAGTAGTTCAATTGGTAGAGCGTCGGTCTCCAAAACCGAATGTTGGGGGTTCGAGTCCCTCCTGGCCTGCCACTTTTTTTTAATAAAAAAGCTTAATTCTGGCTAAGTTGTCATATAATAAGTCGCGAATTCTACGACGAGTAAAAAAATGTCGAATGATAAATCGCGTGACGCATTAAGCGACGCGCCAATCCCTCAAAGAAATAATGTTGCAGAAGTTGTAAGTTCTGGTTCACCGCTAGATGTTGTCTTGTGGTTGATTGCTATAGCTTTATTGGTCGGTTCAGCATTGGTAAACCAGCATTTACCTGCCTATTGGGCACCAGCAAATGATATTTGGGTGCGTGTTGGGGTGATTTTGGCTTGTATCGTAGTCGCTTTAGGTTTATTATACGCCACCCATCAAGGCAAAGGCTTTGTGCGTTTATTACAAGATGCGCGAATTGAACTGCGTCGAGTGACCTGGCCAACAAAACAAGAGACGCTCACGACATCGTGGCAAGTTCTTTTGGTTGTACTTGTTGCATCATTGGTTTTATGGTGTTTCGACTACGGCTTAGGTTGGTTTATTAAGTTAATTATTGGGTAAGAACGCGATGAAACGTTGGTATATTATTCATGCCTATTCAGGCTTTGAAAAACAAGTGATGCGTTCGCTTAATGATCGAATTCAGCGTAGTACTGTTGCTGAAAGCTTTGGTGAAGTCCTTGTCCCTACTGAAGAAGTAGTGGAAATGAAGGATGGTAAGAAGCGTAAGTCTGAACGTAAATTCTTTCCTGGCTATGTGTTAGTCGAAATGGAAATGAATGATGATACTTGGCATATCGTAAAAGAGTGTCCAAAGGTTCTAGGTTTTATTGGTGGTACACCAGAGAAACCAGCTCCGATTTCACAACGTGAAGCTGATGCGATCCTTGCCCGTGTACGCAATACAGGTGAAGCACCTCGTCCTAAGACGATGTTTGAACCAGGCGAAGAATTGCTCGTTATAGATGGTCCGTTCACAGACTTTAAAGGGGTCGTGGAGGAAGTACTATACGAAAAGTCACGTTTAACGTTGACGATTAATGTATTTAATCGACCAACTCAGGTTGAACTCGAGTTTCGACAAGTCGAAAAAACAGTTTAATCTGAATAGGTTGAGAAGCGCCCGATTTGATCGGGCATTGTTGTTCTAACACTTCGGTGTTGTTTAATTTTTGGGGAGCCTAACGGCGTCTGTACCCAGAGGTAATTTTCAATGGCTAAGAAGATTGACGGCTATATCAAGCTGCAAGTCCCAGCTGGTAAAGCAAATCCATCTCCACCAATTGGTCCTGCTTTAGGTCAACGTGGTGTAAACATCATGGCATTCTGTAAAGAATTCAATGCTGCTACACAAAAACTTGAAGTTGGTTTGCCAATTCCTGTCGTGATCACTGTGTACAACGATAAGTCGTTCACTTTCATCATGAAAACTCCACCTGCATCTATTCTTCTTAAGAAAGCTGCTGGTATTCAAAAGGGTTCTTCTATACCGAACAAAACTAAAGTTGGTAAGTTGACTCGTGCTCAGTTAGAAGAAATTGCGACTACTAAAGAACCAGACTTAACTGGTGCTGATTTAGACGCTCGTGTTCGTACCATCGCTGGTTCTGCACGTTCTATGGGCTTGGAAGTGGAGCTATAAGACATGGCAAAGTTAACTAAACGTCAGAAAGCCATTGCTGCTGCTGTTGAAGCAAACAAAGTTTATACTTTGGAAGAAGCAGTACAAGTTCTTAACAGCCTTCCAGCTGCGAAGTTCAAAGAATCTTTAGATATCGCTGTAAATCTTGGTGTAGACCCACGTAAATCTGATCAGGTTGTTCGTGGTGCTACAACTTTACCTGCGGGTACTGGTAAAACTGTACGTGTTGCAGTATTTGCTCAAGGTGCTGCTGCAGAAGCTGCGAAAGCTGCTGGTGCTGATATCGTTGGTTTTGATGACCTTGCTGAAAGCATTCAAGGTGGAAACCTTGATTTCGACGTCGTGATTGCTGCTCCTGATGCAATGCGCGTTGTTGGTAAGCTTGGTACAATTCTTGGTCCACGTGGCTTAATGCCAAACCCTAAAGTGGGTACAGTAACTCCTGATGTTGCTAACGCGGTTAAGAATGCTAAATCTGGTCAAGCACGTTACCGTGTAGACAAAGCGGGTATCATCCACGCTGCGATCGGCCAACTTGGCTTTAGCGAAGAAGCTGTACGTCAAAACGTTGAAACTTTAATTGCAGACTTGAAAAAGTTAAAGCCTGCAACTTCTAAAGGTGTATACGTTAAAAAGATCACTTTGAGCTCTACGATGGGTCCTGGTTTGATCGTTGACGTAAGCAACGTTTCTAAGTAATTAGAAAGAATTTTGAAGCCTTAGATTTTTTCGTTGAAAAAATCTAAGCAAACTTTGAATTGATAAATGAATGTTTATCAGCGTCAAAGACCTCAGGCGAAGTGATTCTTTTTAGAAGATCTTCTTAATAATCCAGTCTGAGTAGACGCGGTGGTGTGATTTGTTGCTCCTCCGCGTGTAAGTCTGAATAAGGCTTACGAATTGGGAGTGTGCTCGTATGAGTGCATAAATCACCGTTAGGAGGTTTTACAATGGCTCTTCTTATCGAAGGCAAAAAACAGATCGTTGCTGAAGTAAGTGAAATTGCTTCTACAGCGTTCGCTGCCGTTGTTGCTGACTACCAAGGTTTAACCGTTGAGCAATTAACTGCTCTTCGTGTTGAAGCTCGTAAACTAGGTGTTGCTACACGTGTTGTACGTAATACTTTAGCTAAGCGCGCTCTTCAAGATACGCCATTCGCTATCTTGAATGATGACCTTGTTGGTCCAACAATCTTAGCATTCTCAACTTCTGAAGATGACATGGGTGCAGCTGCACGCTTGTTCGAAGAATTTGCTAAAACTAATAAAGCATTTGAATTAAAGGCTGCTGCATTTGAAGGCAAACTTTATCAAGGTGCTGACGTTAGCGTTATCGCGAATCTTCCGAACCAAGAAAAAGCGCTTACTATGCTTGCCTCTGTTCTTCAAGCTCCTATTTCGAAATTGGGTCGCTTACTTACAGCGCTTCAAGAGAAAAACGGGTCAGAAGCTGCTTAAGCTTAAATCTACTTTCACACCATTCAATATCCATTTGGAGTTACTCTCATGGCTTTAACAAACGAAGAAATCTTAAACGCAGTTGCTGAAAAAACTGTTCTTGAGCTTGTTGAACTTATTTCTGCTTTCGAAGAAAAATTCAACGTATCTGCTGCTGCTGTAGCTGTTGCTGCTGGTCCAGCTGCTGCTGCTGTTGAAGAACAAACTGAATTCAACGTAGAGTTGACTTCTTTCGGTGCTAACAAAGTTGCTGTAATTAAAGCAGTTCGTGAAGCTACTGGCCTTGGTCTTAAAGAAGCTAAAGATCTTGTTGAAGGCGCTCCTGCTGTTCTTAAGGAAGGCGTTTCTAAAGAAGAAGGCGAAGAGCTTAAGAAGAAGCTTGAAGAAGCTGGTGCTACAGTTACACTTAAGTAATTCTGTAGGGAGTCGATTTTTTGAAAATCGGCTCCAAAAAATGGCTGATGGCTCTTGGGTCATCAGCCTTTTTGCGTTACAATAATCGGCTCGTTTTTTGTTAGTTTTGCGTTTTTTGCGCATAAAATTCAAACAAACAACATAATATCAAACGCTTACCAATATTTTTTTGCTTATAAAAATATTGTTAAGCGTTTTAATACCACTAAAAATTGCAGCATTTGTAAACAGTGGTGGCCATATCGGCCTGCGTAATTCCTTCTAAACCCGTTCTGCAGGCGGGTTTAGTTTACTTTCCGAGGACTCCAGATGGCATACTCATATACCGAAAAGAAACGGATTCGTAAGAATTTTGGTAAATTGCCCCACGTAATGGAAGCACCGTACTTACTTTCGATTCAGGTCGATTCGTACCGTACTTTCTTACAAGGTGGTAAAACTCCAAAAAATCGCGAAGATATCGGTCTCCAAGCCGCATTTCGTTCAGTTTTTCCTATTGAAAGTTATTCTGGCAATGCTGCTTTAGAATTTGTTGAGTATAGTCTTGGTAAGCCAGAGTTTGACGTGCGTGAATGTATTTTACGTGGTTCAACTTATGCGGCACCAATGCGCGTAAAAATTCGTTTGATCATTAAAGATCGCGAAACGAAGTCAATTAAAGACGTTCGTGAACAAGAAGTTTACATGGGTGAAATGCCACTCATGACAGATAACGGTACATTCGTTATCAACGGTACTGAGCGTGTAATCGTATCTCAATTACACCGTTCACCAGGTGTATTCTTCGACCATGACAAGGGTAAAACCCACTCAAGCGGTAAAGTGTTGTATTCAGCACGTATTATCCCTTACCGTGGTTCATGGTTAGATTTCGAATTTGATGCCAAAGATTTAGTCTTTGTACGTATTGACCGTCGTCGTAAACTATTGGCAACTGTCATTTTACGTGCTTTAAATTATAGCAATGAACAAATCTTGAATTTGTTCTACGAAAAAGTACCTGTATATCTTGATATGGGTAGCTATCAAATTGACCTCGTTCCAGACCGCTTACGTGGTGAAATGGCGCAATTTGATATCTTGGACAATGATGGCAAAGCAATCGTTGAACAAGGTAAACGTATTAATGCACGTCATGTACGTCAAATGGAAGCTGCGAATTTAGCGAAGCTTTCTGTACCTGATGAATATTTATATGAGCGTATTACAGCTGAAGATATCACACTAAAAAGTGGTGATGTAATTCCTGCGAATACCGTACTTAGCCATGAAGTGATGGTGAAGTTGGCAGAAGGTGGTGTTAAGCAGTTTAACATCCTGTTCACTAACGACATCGATCGTGGTTCTTTCGTTGCTGATACATTACGTGCAGATACCACAACAGGCCGTGAAGAAGCGCTTGTTGAAATCTATAAAGTAATGCGTCCAGGCGAGCCGCCAACAAAAGAAGCTGCTGAAAACTTATTCAACAACTTGTTCTTCTCTTCTGAGCGTTATGACCTTTCTCCAGTAGGTCGTATGAAGTTCAACCGTCGTTTGGGTCGTCCTTACGAAGTGGGTACAGACCAGAAGTCTCGTGAAGTTGAAGGTATTTTATCGCACGAAGATATCATCGATGTACTGCGTACATTGGTTGAAATCCGTAACGGTAAGGGTGAAGTCGACGATATCGATCACTTAGGTAACCGTCGTGTACGTTCTGTTGGTGAAATGACAGAAAACCAATTCCGTGTTGGTTTAGTCCGTGTTGAACGTGCTGTTAAAGAGCGTTTAAGCCAAGCAGAAACTGATAACTTGTCTCCACAAGATTTAATCAACGCAAAACCAGTTGCTGCTGCAATCAAAGAATTCTTTGGTTCAAGCCAATTGTCTCAGTTCATGGACCAAAACAACCCATTGTCTGAGATTACACACAAACGTCGTGTATCTGCGCTTGGTCCTGGTGGTTTGACACGTGAGCGCGCGGGCTTTGAAGTACGTGACGTACATCAAACTCACTACGGTCGTGTATGTCCAATTGAAACGCCTGAAGGTCCAAACATTGGTTTGATCAACTCGCTTTCTGTATATGCAAAAGCGAATGACTTCGGGTTCTTGGAAACACCATACCGTCGCGTTGTTGAAGGTCGTGTAACGGATACAGTTGAATATTTATCTGCGATTGAAGAAGTAGGTACTGTCATTGCACAGGCCGATTCTGCTGTAGATAAAGATGGTAACTTGACTGAAGAAATGGTTTCTGTACGTCACCAAGGTGAATTCGTACGTATGTCGCCTGAGCGCGTAACACATATGGACGTTTCTGCTCAGCAGGTTGTATCTGTTGCTGCGTCACTTATTCCATTCCTTGAACACGATGATGCGAACCGTGCATTGATGGGTTCAAACATGCAACGTCAGGCTGTTCCGACCTTACGTGCTGACAAGCCGCTTGTTGGTACAGGTATGGAAGCAAACGTAGCACGTGACTCGGGTGTGTGTGTGATTGCAGACCGTGGTGGTGCGATTGAATATGTAGATGCATCTCGTATCGTTATTCGTGTAAACGAAGATGAAATGATCGCGGGTGAAGCGGGTGTAGATATCTACAACCTGATCAAATATACACGTTCAAACCAAAATACATGTATCAACCAAAACGTTATCGTAAACTTGGGCGACAAAGTTGCTCGTGGCGATATCTTGGCTGATGGTCCATCGACTGATATGGGTGAACTTGCGCTTGGTCAAAACATGCGCGTCGCGTTCATGACATGGAACGGTTATAACTACGAAGACTCGATCTTACTTTCTGAGCGTGTACTTCAAGAAGACCGTTTAACGTCGATTCACATTCAAGAATTATCATGTGTAGCGCGTGATACTAAGTTGGGTGCAGAAGAAATTACTGCTGATATTCCTAACGTTGGTGAAGCTGCACTGTCTAAGCTGGATGAGTCTGGTATTGTTTATATCGGTGCTGAAGTTACTGCGGGTGACATCTTAGTTGGTAAAGTAACGCCTAAAGGTGAAACTCAGTTAACACCTGAAGAAAAATTACTTCGCGCAATCTTTGGTGAAAAAGCAGCTGACGTTAAAGACTCTTCTTTACGCGTTCCGTCTGGTACTAAAGGTACAGTCATTGACGTTCAAGTCTTCACGCGTGATGGTTTGGAAAAAGATGAACGTGCGCAAGCAATTGAGAAAGCTCAGCTTGATGCATACCGTAAAGACTTGAAAGAAGAATATAAAATCTTCGAAGAAGCAGCACGTGAACGTATTGTTCGTTTGTTGACTGGTCAAGAGTCTAACGGTGGTGGTTCAACTAAGCGTGGCGATAAACTTTCTGCAGATGTATTGTCTGGTTTAGAGCTGGTTGATTTACTTGAAATCCAACCGACTGATGAAGCGATTGCTGAGCGTTTAACTCAAATTCAAGTCTTCTTGAAAGAGAAGAGTTACGAAATTGATGAGAAGTTTGCTGAGAAGAAACGTAAACTTTCTACAGGTGATGAATTAACAACTGGCGTATTGAAAGTTGTTAAGGTTTACCTCGCTGTAAAACGTCGTATCCAGCCTGGTGATAAGATGGCGGGTCGTCACGGTAACAAAGGTGTTGTATCAAACATCTTACCAGTTGAAGACATGCCGCATGATGCCAATGGTGTACCAGTTGATATCGTATTGAACCCGTTGGGCGTACCTTCACGTATGAACGTGGGTCAGATTCTTGAGACTCACTTGGGTATGGCTGCTAAAGGTCTTGGCGATAAAATCGAAAAAATGTTGAAAGAACAACGTACAGTGATTGAACTGCGTGAATTCCTAGACAAGATTTATAACAAGGTAGGTGGCGAGCAAGAAGAGCTTGATAGCTTAACTGATGCAGAAGTCTTGGCACTTTCAGGTAACTTGCGTGCTGGTGTTCCATTGGCAACACCTGTATTTGACGGTGCTGAAGAAAGCCAAATCAAAGACTTACTTGAATTGGCTGACATTTCACGTACTGGTCAAACGGTATTGTTTGACGGACGTACAGGTGAACAGTTTGATCGTCCTGTAACTGTAGGTTACATGTACATGCTCAAATTGAACCACTTGGTTGATGACAAGATGCATGCACGTTCAACAGGTTCTTACTCACTTGTTACTCAACAGCCGCTTGGTGGTAAAGCACAATTCGGTGGTCAGCGTTTTGGTGAGATGGAAGTATGGGCACTTGAAGCATACGGTGCCGCATATACACTTCAAGAAATGCTCACTGTGAAGTCGGATGACGTCGAAGGCCGTACACGCATCTATAAGAATATTGTAGATGGTAACCATTATATGGATCCGGGTATGCCTGAATCGTTCAACGTATTGACCAAAGAGATCCGTTCTTTAGGTATCAACATTGAACTGAAAAATGGTGACTAAATCCCCCTCGATCCCCCTTTGTTAAAGGGGGAAGTTCCCCTCTTTGAAAAGAGGGGTTAGGGGAGATTCCATAATTTCAGTGAAAACAATATTTGTGACCCAGTCGAGGGAGCTTAGCTCCTCGACACACGGAGAAAAAAATTGAAAGACTTGCTCGATATCATGCGTAAGAAACCGGATTCAGAAGGTCATGCACCTGTTGAATTTGACCGTATCCGTATTGGTCTTGCGTCGCCAGAGATGATTAAGTCATGGTCTCACGGTGAAGTTAAAAAGCCTGAAACCATTAACTACCGTACTTTTAAACCTGAACGTGACGGTTTGTTCTGTGCCAAAATTTTTGGTCCAGTAAAAGATTACGAATGCTTGTGTGGTAAATACAAGCGTATGAAATACAAAGGTGTCATTTGTGAAAAATGTGGCGTTGAAGTAACAACTGCCAAAGTTCGTCGTGAGCGTATGGGTCACATCGAACTTGCATCTCCAGTTGCACACATTTGGTTCTTGAAATCATTACCGAGCCGTATCGGTTTGCTTCTTGATATGACATTACGTGATATTGAACGCGTATTGTATTTCGAATCTTATGTTGTTACAGATCCTGGTATGACTCCGTTTGAAAAGTATCAACTTTTAACAGACGAAGAATACTACAATGCACTTGAAGAACACGGTGATGAATTCACTGCGAAGATGGGTGCTGAAGCAATTCAGGATCTATTGAAAGATATCGATCTTGAAGCTGAAATTGCGCGTTTACGCGAAGAGATCCCTCAAACAACCTCTGAGACGAAACTTAAGAAATCGTCTAAGCGTTTGAAATTGATGGAAGCTTTTAAAGATTCAAACAACAAGCCTGAATGGATGGTGATGAATGTACTTCCAGTACTTCCACCAGACTTACGTCCGCTTGTACCACTTGAGGGTGGTCGTTTCGCGACTTCAGACTTGAACGATTTATATCGTCGTGTGATTAACCGTAACAACCGTTTAAAACGTCTTCTCGACTTGGCTGCACCAGACATTATCGTACGTAACGAAAAACGTATGTTACAAGAGTCTGTTGATGCATTGCTTGATAACGGTCGTCGTGGTCGTGCAATTACTGGTTCGAACAAACGTCCGTTGAAATCTTTGGCAGATATGATCAAAGGTAAACAAGGTCGTTTCCGTCAAAACTTACTTGGTAAGCGTGTTGACTATTCTGGTCGTTCGGTAATTACCGTTGGTCCTACTTTACGTCTTCACCAATGTGGTCTTCCGAAGAAGATGGCACTTGAACTCTTCAAGCCATTTATTTTCGCGAAACTACAAGCATCTGGTCAGGCTACAACCATTAAAGCTGCGAAGAAAATGGTTGAGCGTGAAACACCAGAAGTTTGGGACGTTCTTGCATCTGTGATTCGTCAACATCCAGTGATGTTGAACCGTGCGCCAACACTTCACCGTTTAGGTCTTCAAGCATTTGAACCTATTTTGATTGAAGGTAAAGCGATCCGTCTTCACCCACTCGTATGTGCTGCGTTTAACGCCGACTTCGATGGTGACCAAATGGCGGTACACGTTCCATTGACATTGGAAGCACAGTTAGAAGCACGTGCCTTGATGATGTCAACCAACAACATTTTGTCACCTGCCAATGGTGAGCCAATCATCGTTCCTTCTCAGGACGTTGTCTTGGGTCTTTACTACATCACCCGTGATGCGGTAAATGCCAAAGGTGAAGGCATGGTGTTTGCGGATACACACGAAGTTAACCGTGCGTTAGCGACGGGTAAAGTTGCGATCCATGCACGCGTAAAAGTACGTGTACACCAAACTGTGATCGATGAAAATGGTCAGCGTGAAAAGCAAACTATTATTGTTGATACAACACCTGGTCGTTGCTTGTTGTGGGAAGTTGTTCCACAAGGTTTAAGCTTTGAATCGATCAACCTTGAGATGACCAAGAAAAACATCTCTAAGTTAATCAACTCTTGCTACCGTAAACTTGGTTTGAAAGATACTGTTATCTTCGCTGACCAATTGATGTATTTGGGCTTCCGTCAAGCGACACGTTCAGGTGTATCTGTTGGTATGGAAGACATGTTGATTCCACCAACCAAGCATACGATTATCGATAAAGCTGAAACCGAAGTTCGTGAAATCGAACAACAGTTTGAGCAAGGTTTCGTAACTGCGGGTGAGCGTTATAACAAAGTTGTCGATATCTGGGCGCGTACCAACGACCAAGTTGCGAAAGCGATGATGGATAACTTGTCTTATACTCTTGTTAAAAACAAACAAGGTGAAGATGAGAAACAGAAATCATTCAACTCGATTTATATGATGTCTGACTCGGGTGCCCGTGGTAGTGCGGCGCAGATCCGTCAGCTTGCTGGTATGCGTGGTTTGATGGCGAAACCAGATGGTTCGATCATTGAAACTCCGATTAAAGCAAACTTCCGTGAAGGTTTGACCGTACTTCAGTACTTCATTTCAACACACGGTGCGCGTAAAGGTTTGGCCGATACCGCATTGAAAACTGCGAACTCTGGTTACTTGACTCGTCGTCTTGTAGACGTAGCACAAGATTTAGTCATTACTGAATCTGACTGTGGTACTGCGGGTGGTTTAGTGATGACACCATTCATTCAAGGTGGTGACGTGATTGAACCGTTACGCGATCGCGTATTGGGTCGTGTAACTGCTGAAGATGTACGTCGTGCATCTGATGATGAAGTTGTACTTCCACGCGGTACCTTAATTGACGAGAAAATCGCTGCTCAGCTTGAAGAAGCGGGTGTCGATGAAGTTAAAGTACGTTCAGTTATCGCATGTGAATCAACATTCGGTGTATGTGCGCGCTGTTATGGTCGTGACCTTGCACGTGGTCACTTGGTGAACCCAGGTGAATCAGTCGGTGTAATGGCTGCACAGTCAATTGGTGAGCCAGGTACACAGTTAACAATGCGTACCTTCCACGTAGGTGGTGCTGCAAGCCGAACGTCTGCTGCAAACAGTGTTCAAGTACGTAACAAAGGTACTGTACGTTTCCACAACGTGAAAACTGTACAACATGCCAAAGGTCACTTGGTATCAGTTTCACGTTCAGGTGAAATTGGTATTGCGGATGATTTAGGTCGTGAGCGTGAGCGCTATAAACTTCCTTACGGTGCGAGCATCTTGTTGAAAGATGGCGAAGCTGTAGAAGCGGGCGGTATCGTGGCGACTTGGGATCCACATACACATCCACTTGTTACCGAAGTTGCGGGTAAAGCACGTTTCAGCCAAATCGCTGATGGTGTAACTGCAACCTCTAAGACAGATGATGCAACAGGTATGACCACTGTTGAAATCTTACCTGTAACAGCTCGTCCTGCTTCTGGTAAAGATTTACGTCCAGCAATTGTGTTGGATACAACAGATGGTGGCGAACAATTCTACTTCTTACCACAGAACACGATCGTAACCGTTCGCGATGGCGCAACCATCGGTGTGGGTGATGTACTTGGTCGTGTACCACAAGAAACTTCACGTACACGTGATATTACCGGTGGTCTTCCACGCGTAGCTGACTTGTTTGAAGCACGTAAACCGAAAGAACACGCGATTCTTGCAGAAGTATCAGGTGTTGTAAGCTTCGGTAAAGAGACCAAAGGTAAGAACCGCTTAGTGATTACTCCGGATGATGGTTCTGAGATCTACGAAGAATTGATTCCAAAATGGCGTACCATTAACGTGTTCGAAGGTGAACATGTGAACCGTGGTGAAACCATTTCTGATGGTCCACAAAACCCACATGACATCTTGCGTTTAAAAGGTGAAGTTGCATTAACCAACTACATCGTGAACGAAGTTCAAGACGTTTACCGTCTCCAAGGTGTAAAAATCAACGATAAGCACATTGAAGTTGTTGTACGTCAAATGTTGCGTAAAGTTGATATCACTGATGGCGGTGATACAAGCTTCATCAAAGGCGAGCAAGTGGATTACATCCGCGTTGTTCAAGAGAACCAAGCAGTCTTGGCTCAGAACAAGTTCCCTGCGAAGTTTGAACGTCAGTTGATGGGTATCACGAAAGCATCGCTTTCTACTGACTCATTCATCTCTGCTGCATCGTTCCAGGAAACAACACGTGTGTTAACTGAAGCGGCTGTAACAGGTAAAGAAGATGACTTACGTGGCTTGAAAGAGAACGTTGTTGTAGGTCGCTTGATCCCTGCTGGTACAGGTCTTGCGTATCACTTAGAACGTCGTCGTCAAGAATCGGAAGCTGCTGAATTTGAACTTCATAACGATTTCAGTGAAGTTGACCAAGCATTTAGTCAAGCGTTGAACTCAGACCAGTTCTAAGTTTTAACGAATTAAAAGGCACCTTCGGGTGCCTTTTTTTGTGGAAAAATAAAGCAGTTGTTACAAAAACACATTACAGCATCAGTATTTGATTACTTAATCAAAGTAAACAGTTCATTAAACAATACTATCCTATGCACATCTGAGAGAGGAGTTGTTCTAATGAAAAAAATGATGATGATTGCTGGTGTCGCTTTAATGTCTTCAACCCTGTTTGTTGGTTGCCAGAACGCGAGTCCAGAAAGTAAACGTATTGGTTCTGCTGCGATTGGCGGTGGTGCAGGTGGAGCCGTAGGTAAGCACGTTGGTGGTAATCTCGGTGCGGGCTTAGGTGCTGCAATTGGTGCGGGCGTTGCTGCAAATGCCAAAGGTTCAAATAGTAAAAATACACGTAATAGCGCAATCGGTGCTGGCTTAGGTGCTGTGATTGGTGGTGCTGTATTAGGTGGCGACTCTGGCGCTGCTGTTGGTGGTGCGCTAGGTGGTAGTGCTGGTTCTGCTTATGGAGAGAAAAAAGGCAAGTACTAAGCCTGAATAGAAATCGCTCGATGGTTGATTATCTCCTTGAGCTTTAGCCATCGAACAGTTTCATTGAATAAAGTTGTCTTTTCTCAGTGAGCATAAATGTATTGCTGAGAAAAGTTCCATAATAAAAACCTTATTTATAATCCAAATTTTAATTCATCCTAATTCTTTAAAGCATTCAGCGTTGAGCAAAGGTATCTAGAGCTTATTTATTTCATCTTCATTCAAATGTTTTTTAAAAGCAGCTGCCTTTACAAAATATCAATCGATTGGGACATTGTGATAACACAATGTGATCAAAATCCACATAAAAGAAGATTATGCTTTTTATTAGAAAGTATAGGAGTGAATATAGTCATGAAAAAAACAATAGGTTTAGTTTCTACTTTGGTGCTATCGGCGGTTATGTTTACAGGTTGTCAAAATATGAGCGCCTCTGATCAGCGTATCGGTGCAGCAGCACTGGGTGGTGCGGTCGGTGGCGGTGTTGGTAACCATGTCGGTGGTGGCTTAGGTGCTGGTGTAGGCGCAGCTGCGGGTGCTGGTGTAGGCGCAAACGCTAAAGGTGGTAGTAGTAGCTCAACTACGAGCAGTGCTGTCGGTGCTGGTATCGGTTCAGTTGTTGGTAAAGCGATCTTCGGTGGTGACTCAGGTGCTGCAATTGGTGGTGCGATTGGTGGCGGTGCTGGTGCTGCCATCCAAGAGAAGAAAAGATAATTTCTTCCTTTCAGATTCAAAAATGCCTGCAATCATTTGCAGGCATTTTTATATGCCTAAAGCTAAGCACTGGCTTTGGGCTTTTTCCGACGAATATACAGAACCTTCTCAACTTCTGCGATTCGTGTTCCCGCATCATCCACAATATTTAAGGTGTAATGACGTAAAACAGGTTCATGATTTTCTGCCAGTCGTTTAATCTCTGTGATTTCATTGGCGCTGAGCTGAATCTCTGCATACACGGTATTACGACCAGGTGATAGAAAATTAATGGTGGCACTTTTGTCCCAGACAATATATTTATGCCCCAAATGATGAATCAAAATCAGCATATAAAAAGGGTCGACCATTGAATAAAGACTACCACCAAAATGTGTTCCTACAATATTGCGATTGCGTCTGGTCAGTGGCATTTTGACTCGAATGTAATAATCATCTAGATCAATGGTTTCAATCTCAATGCCTGCACCACGATAAGGTGAATAATGGTTGAGCATAAATTTCGATATCGCGGGAATGGTTCGAATTTTTTTGAAAAAGTCTTTCATGGTCAATTTTTTTTCTTGCAACTCTATTCATACTCCATAAGTATCATTTTTATTGCATCGCTGGCAATGGCTGTTTTATGACCAAGCCGATAGAAAACAAAATGGGAAAGAATTATGCAAGCACAAGTAAAAACAGTAACGACGTCTGATCAGCAAACGCTTTGTGTCAAAACATGGGGTGATGAGAAAAAAACACCTTTGGTGTTAGTGCACGGCTATCCTGATAACCAGGAAGTGTGGGAACCCATCATTGAAAAACTTGTCAATGATTACTATGTGGTGACTTATGATGTGCGTGGTGCAGGTTTGTCTTCGATTCCTAAACGCATCAAAGATTACCGTTTGCCACGTTTGTCATTGGACCTGCAAGAAGTGGTTGATGCCGTGATCCCAGGTCGTAACTTTCACATGGCAGCGCACGATTGGGGTTCTTTACAGTCATGGGAATCAGCGACTGAACCAAAATTAAAAGGCCGTTTATTGTCTTATACGACGATTTCAGGTCCTTGTTTGGATCATGCTTCTTTATATCTGCGTGAAAAATTTAAATCTGCACCAAGCAATGTACTGAAAATGCTAACCAAATCTTGGTATATCGGTGCTTTCCATTTACCTTTCGTTGCGCCAACGGTATGGACATTCTTTAGCCCTGAAAAATGGGGCAAGATTTTAAGTGGTTTGGAAAAGAAGAAAAATTTACCTTTAAATGCCAATATTGTGGCGGATGGTAAATACGGCATTAATTTGTATCGTGCCAATTTTATTCCCTCTTTAACTCAGCCTCGCCAACGCTATGCGCAATGTCCTGTACAAGCGATCGTATTACAGCGCGATGCTTTTGTCAGTACTGAGTACATTACTGAATCTATGCCAAAATGGGTGGAAAAATTTGAGTATGTTGAACTCGATGCCAACCATTGGGCGGTATTGAGCCAACCAGAAAAAATTGCTGAACTGATCCGTCAATTCGTGCAACGTCAAGCTGCTTAAGGCTTTAGTGGATTTATTAAGCTAAAAATCACTTAAGATTAGCGATAATACGGCGATATTTTCAGCTAGGTTTTAATGAATCTGCTAGAATATCGCCTTTTCTTTGCTCCTGAATTTGTTCATGAATGCTGTCGTAATTGCGATTGCCGTGATGTTTATCCTGTCACTGGCACGAGTTTCTGTTGTTCTCACTTTGGTGATTTCAGCCATCATTGGGGGCTTGGTCGCTGGTCTAAGTCTTTCTCAAACTGTAGAAGCATTTAATGCTGGCTTAGGCGATGGCGCTGAAGTGGCGTTGGCTTATGCCGTATTAGGTGCATTTGCATTGGCACTTTCAAAGTCTGGATTACCCGATTTACTTGCCCATAAACTGATTGGTTTATTAGGCATGGAAGCAGGTAAAAATCAGCAGAAAAAGGTGAAATATCTCTTATTAACCATTCTATTGATCGCTGCCATTTTCTCTCAAAATCTGATTCCAGTGCATATTGCTTTTATTCCAGTTCTGGTTCCACCTTTATTAAAAGTGATGAACCACTTGAAGTTGGATCGTCGTGCGGCGGCATGTGTCATGACCTTGGGTCTTGTCGGAACCTATATTTTTCTACCGGTGGGCTTTGGTGCGATCTTCCTTGAACAGATTCTGATGGGCAATATCAACAAGATCGGTGCAGCGTATGGGCTACATGTTGAACGCGGCATGATGCCACTGGGTATGGCGATTCCTGTCTTAGGTATGGTGATCGGAACTTTGGTTGCGGTGTTTATTAGCTATCGTAAGCCGCGTATCTATGTTGATCGTTCAATAACGCCAGTCAAAACCATTGACCTAGACAAGCCGCTGAAAGTGACCACACAAGCAGAATATGATCTTAAAGCCGATGCTGAAGAACTCAAACAAGAAGCTGAGAATGTACCTTATATCTCCAAGAAGACCATGTTTATGGCTGTTCTTGCGATCGCTTTAACTTTGGTTGCACAGTTATATTCAGGTTCAATGATTCTCGGTGGTTTAGTTGGTTTTGCTGTTTTGTCCGCGTCAGGTATTTTTAAATGGCAAGATGCCGATGATGTATTTGTACAAGGTATGCGGATGATGGCACTGGTCGGCTTTATCATGATTTCTGCGGCAGGCTTTGCTTCAGTGATGACCCATACTGGCGACATTACTCATTTGGTCAATGGGGTGGTGCATATCATTGGTGATAACCATGCGTTAGCCGCTTTCTTGATGCTCTTTATCGGCTTATTTGTCACGATCGGTATTGGTTCATCTTTTTCGAGTGTACCTGTACTTGCAGTGATTTACGTCCCTTTATGCGTACAGTTTGGTTTTTCACCATTGGCAACGATTGCACTGATTGGTACCGCTGCGGCATTGGGTGATGCTGGATCTCCTGCATCTGATTCGACTTTAGGACCAACAGCGGGTTTGGGTGTAGATGGTCAACACGATCACATTTGGGATACAGTTGTGCCGACATTTATACATTTTAATATCCCATTGCTTATTTTTGGCTGGATTGCCGCAATGATTTTATAATACAAATGGCTCGTTAAGAGCCATTTTTTATGGCTGCTTATTTTAAGAATTAAAATATAAAAAATATCAGTATTTGACATTTTTTGTCTCTTTTTTAATCTGATTTTATAATGTGGTTTTAATATTAAGTTTTGTGTGATTATATTTTTAAATTCATCTAAATTTAATTTTTCTAAAAACTTTAATTGATATTTTGGAATACCTTATTCCGATGAAAATACTAGGTTTTATAGTGATTTAACTTGA
The DNA here is from genome assembly GCF_000369805.1 of Acinetobacter sp. NIPH 2100. Classification (GTDB taxonomy): domain Bacteria; phylum Pseudomonadota; class Gammaproteobacteria; order Pseudomonadales; family Moraxellaceae; genus Acinetobacter. The sequence goes on from NZ_KB850224.1 coordinate 363,104, forward strand.
TTAAAATAGTCTGAATTAATGGTTTTTACATATTTTAACAATTATATTTTATTAATATTCAATATATTACAAAATAGATTTAAAAGGTCGGAATTAATAAGTATTGCATAATGTAAAAACCCGTGCTTATTATGTTGAACAAGAACATAAATTGTTAAAGAGGTTGTTTAAATGTTAAATAAAGTATTGGTTGTTGCATTATTGGGGTTATCTTCAACTGCATTTGCAGGGGGCTTTCAAGTTAAAGTAGGTGCGAGTTTAATTGATCCAACTGCGGATGTAACTTTAGCGCCTGGTGCAACTGTAAAAGGGGATTATGAGTTTGCCTTTACACCATCAGTAGAATATTTCTTTGGTGAAACGCCATTCTCAGCTGAAATTTTATTGGCAACACCCGTGAAGCATGATGTTTTACTCAACGGTGAATCAGTTGCCAGTGTTCGTCATTTGCCACCAACAATTACCGCGAAATATAACTTTAAAAACTCAACTCGCTTCACGCCGTATATTGGTGTCGGTGGTACAGCATTCATCCCATGGCATGAAAAGGGTGTTGCGAAAGATGTAAAAGAAGCATTTGGTTTTGCCGGTCAGTTAGGCTTTAACTTCCAGCCAGCCGATGCGAAAAACTGGGGCGTTTATGTTGATGTGCGTTATGCAGACATCAGCCCAGAAGTGACCTTGGTTGATGGTACTAAATTTGATTTAGATCTCAATCCTGTGGTGTATACATTAGGCTATAGCTACAAATTCTAAGTCGATGAAAGATTGAAGAACCTCACCTTGTGTGAGGTTTTTTCTTTTTGCAATTTGAAATAAAACCGATACAGGCTTCAACACTTGAGTTTTGTATGCTGAGAAATAATCTTAAATAAAAGTGAATGATCCATGATGAAAAAATTTATAAGTACAGCATTATTACTTACACCCTTATTGTTTTTGTCTCAGGCTCAGGCGGCGAGTTTCTCTTGCAAAGCGGCGAAGTTAAAAGCTGAACAACAGATTTGTAATGAACGTAGCTTGAATGATGCCGATGTAAAACTGGCGACGACCTATCAAATTATATTGCATGCTTTACCGATGGGGGGACGCGATGCCGAGAAGGATCAACAGTTTAAGTGGTTAAAGCAACGTAACTCTTGTGGCGCAAATACACCTTGCTTGAAACGTGCCTATGCACAACGACAACAGCAACTTGATCAGCTGTTACAGACGCGTGTCTTGAGCCAAGGACCATTCTAAATTTTATTTTTGTACGATTTTTAGCTGAAAAATAAAGCTGAAGGATTGAAAAATCCAAGATATACACCATTCATAAATCATTCCAAACATATAAGCACAGATAAGGAGTGATTTATGAGTGAGCAGGTCGCAAAAAATTATAGTTTCCAAGCTGAGGTTGCGCAGTTATTACATTTAGTGACGCATTCACTGTATTCGAATCCTGAAATTTTTCTACGTGAATTGATTTCAAATGCATCAGATGCTTGTGATAAGTTGCGTTTTGAAGGGATTAACCATCCTGAATATTATGAAAATGATCCAGATCTACGTGTTCGCGTTAGTTTAGATAAAGACAATAAAACCTTAACCATTTCAGATAATGGTATTGGCCTGAGTCAACAAGAAGCCATTGATAACTTAGGTACCATTGCCAAATCTGGTACCAAAGACTTTATGTCGAAATTGACAGGTGACCAAAAATCAGATGCCCAGTTAATTGGTCAGTTCGGCGTTGGCTTTTATTCAGGTTTTATTGTTGCTGATAAGATTACTGTTGAATCACGTCGTGCAGGTTCAGAGGCTGCTGAGGGTGTGCGTTGGATCAGTGGTGGTACGGGTGAGTTCGAAGTTCAAACGATTGAGAAAGCAACCCGTGGTACGGACATCATCTTGCATTTACGTGATGATGCACTCGACTATTTAGAGTCGTGGAAAGTTAAACAAATCATTAATAAGTATTCGGACCACATTAGCTTGCCAATCGAAATGCAAAAAGAAGTGTGGCAAGAGGAAGACGTCGCTGAGGGTGAAGAGCCAAAAGGCGGTCAAATGGTCAAGACCGATGAGTGGGAAGCGATTAACTCTGCGAGTGCGTTATGGACACGTAACAAGAGTGAAATTAGCGATGAACAATACATCGAGTTCTATAAAAACTTAAGTCATGATTTTGCAGAGCCTTTGGCATGGGCACATAACCGCGTCGAAGGCAGTACCGAATATACTCAGTTACTGTATATCCCAAGTCAGGCCAAGCAGGATCTATTTACCCGTGAAGCGAAAGCAGGTATCAAGCTGTATGTAAAACGTGTATTTATCTTGGATGAAGCCGATAATCTGATTCCAAATTACTTACGCTTTGTTCAAGGTGTGGTAGACAGCGCAGATTTACCATTGAACGTCAGTCGTGAACTTTTACAAGAAAGCCGCGATGTGAAGACCATTCGTGAAGGTAATGCACGCCGTGTGTTGACACTATTAGATGGTTTAGCAAAATCGGAAGATGAGAAAGACCAAGAGAAATTTAAAACCTTCTATACCGAATTTGGTTCAGTGTTGAAAGAAGGTCTGGGCGAAGACACGGGCAATCGTGACCGTATCTTGAAGCTATTGCGTTATGCAACTTCTACTAATGATGAAATCAGTACTTCTTTTGCCGACTATAAGGCACGTATGAAAGAAGGGCAGAAAGCGATTTATTATGTGACTGCGGATAGTTTAACGGCTGCGAAAAACTCGCCACAACTTGAAGTCTTCAAGAAAAAGGGCATTGAAGTGTTGCTCATGGCGGACCGTGTGGATGAGTGGGCAATGAATTTTGTCTTTGAGTTCGATGGTACGCCATTACAAAACGTATCTAAAGGCGCAGTGGATCTAGGTGATCTACAGGATGCCGAAGAGAAAAAGGCTCTAGAGCAAGCAGCTGAGCAGTTTAAGCCTGTGGTGGATCGCTTAACGACATCGTTAAAAGACAAAACCAAAGAAGTGCGCGTAACGACACGTTTGGTGGATTCACCAGCATGTTTGGTGACCAGCGAAGGTGAGCTTTCTCCACAACTGATCCGTATGCTGAAACAAGCAGGTCAGGCTGTGCCAGAAATCAAGCCGACTTTAGAGATCAACCCAGAACATCCATTGGTGAAAAAATTAGAAAGCTCAGCGCAGTTTGATGATTTGGCCAATGTGATCTTTGATCAGGCGGTGATTGCTGAAGGTGGCTTACCAGAAGATCCAGCAGCCTATGTAAAACGTATCAACAGCTTGTTATTGCAATAAGTGATTTGACCCAAAAACCTCTGCTTCGGTAGAGGTTTTTTATTTGTATGGATAACTTTAAAGTTATCCACAGTTGTGTTGATCTTTTGCTCAGAAGTGGGCTTCAAAGCTCATCTGATAACTAAAATGATTGTCCTGTTTATCCGTAGGAACATTTAAATAATTCAGATCATTTTGCATATACAGCCAGTTGCGCCAAATGGGTCGTTTCCATGAAAAATACGGTCCCCATTGATTGACACGCAGCTCTTTATTTTCATATTCCCCCTCACTGACGATGCCATAACTAAGATTGTCTTTGGATAACAAATGCAGTTTCTGAAAGGTGCGATTACGCCATGTATAGTCTTCATCTTGGGCTCTGGACAGATTGAATTGTGTCGATAGCAAGCTTTGCTGTTGAAATTTCTGCGTGAAATTGAAATTGGTTTCGGTGTAGTTTTTACTGCTTGAACCATAACGAAAGATTTGTGCAGTATCCAGATTCAGCCCTGAGGGTAGCAGCCATTGTTTCTTGGCAAGAAACTGCACATAAACATCCGTATTGGAATTTGAACCTAAGTCCAGATTATTGCTAAATGGCAACCAACTCGAAATGGTGCTCCAACTGGCACTCAGTGGATTGAGCGTACTTATGTTTTTATGCGTCGTGTGTTTACTCGTTTTCCCCAGCTTTTTAAGTGCTTGAGGTTGTTGTGCGCGTAACCATAATGAGTCATCACCAAAAACAGCCATCAATTCCTGACTCAATTGTGCATCACTCAGTTGATCGGAAAAATTTTCCTGGGCGAGCTCACAAGTGAGTGCATGTGTAGATCGGAGTCCATGAGGATAAGCATCCGTATTTTTATGCAGTGGCATCCGCATAAGATGCCTGCTGACAGGCAATAGCATTGGAAAGAAGGGGGTAAGGAGCTCACCGAGGCAAAGGCTGCCTATCACCAAAAAATATCCGGCCACAGCGTATCGTTGATACATGTTAAAGCGAAGAAAAATCAAAGAAAATAAGCATAGCAGTTTAAGCTTAATGCTTTATTTACGCGATTAAAAAAAATGAAATAAAAAAGCCCAATTACACATGCAATTGGGCATCAGTCACGTCAATCAAACATTAGAATAAAGTTTCCAAACGGACGAAAGTACTGACGAAATGATCATGGTTTTCACGATGGTCATTAAAATAATTGAGATCACCCTGTACATAGAACCATTCACGCCACAGTGGTTGTCGCCATGATACGAACGGCCCCCAACTATTTAAGCGCAGTTGATCATTGTTGTAGTAACCGCCCGTATAGATGCCATAATTGAAGTTGTTATGGGCAAAGAACTGATGCTGGCGGAAAGTACGGTTGTCCCAGAGTAGGTCATCATCCTGTTTATCCGCATAGGTCAGGCTGAACTGATTGGAGATAAAGGGTTGATTTGGGCGTGCATGAATCAACTCTAAATTAGTGCGCAGATAATTTTCACTTTTACTGCCATAACGATAAATTTGTTCTGCATTAAAACGGAAATCATTGCGTAGATCCCAATGCTTCTCAGCTCTTAAACGGGCATAAATATCACTGCCTGAACGAATACCAATATCTGCATCGGTTTCAAAAGGGAGTTTTTTGGAGAAATTTGACCAACGTAAGGCTAAGGAACCATTACTGTCTCGGGTTTGTCTGGAGTCGAATTTTTTATTTGGGTCTTGATTGGGTTGATTATTGGTATTGGCGACATTATTTTTAAACTCATCATCGAGCGAGTCATCACCAAATACCACACTGACTTTTTTCTCTAAGGTCGGTAATTTAATTTTACCGCGAATACGAGGTTTAACCTCATAGCCATCATATTCATTCCAATAGTTATCTAGCATTACCCGAATGGTGGCCGAGGCTGGATTCTCAGGATCGACCTCACCAAACCAATCATCAATCTTGACTGATGTATTGTCAGCCCATTCTCGAATGCGACGCTGTTTTTTGTCAAACCAGGTTTTATCTTCTGTTTCAGCAGTTGGGGGAACTGTAGATTGATCCGATTGTTCAGGAAAAATAGTCGGTGTCGCATCGACCCAACGTGGAATATAGTCCAGTGCGTTTTCCGAAGTATTTGTCACCGTTGAATTTGCAGCATTATTCGGCTGTTGATCCACTGTTTGAGTATTAGTTTCTGCCTTGGTCACACTGATCGTACCCATCGAAAGTGTTAACAAAGCAAAAAAGATACGTGTTGGTACCATTTGCTGTAAATTGTTCATAATGAAGACTTATATATTGTTCTTATGTTAACTTTTGATGATTGAGGCCATAAAAGCAAGCACTGGACACAAAAAGCAGCAATTTAACCAAGTAAAAATGCTAGAAATCATAATGGTTTAGTGAAATACAGCTGCATTAGCTGATCCAAGTCCTTTTGGAAAAATTCAGCCAATACTCGAATGACAGCTTGAGACAGCGCATCTAAAGAATATGCAGTTGACTCAGTTTAAGATGATTCTGACAAGGCACTATTTTCTAAGGCTTGATACAGATCATGGACAGAGATCGGTTGCGGTAAGCGGCTAATCACCTGACGAATCAATTGCCATGTATAACCATCAGCTCGGTCTAATAATAGATAAGGATAGGCTTGGTCTTCATTGGATAGTTTGACACGCTCTAATCCGTGAATGACACGAATCTTTTGACGCTCTCTGAGTAAAATTACAGGGGTAAAGAAGGTTGCGGCTGTTTCCTCAAAAGGAATAAATTTCTGTGTGTTGATAAATGATGCTGGGATATAAGGGTAAACCCGTTGATCGCGTTGCCAGACCAACGTGCCATTCATAATGCATTCATTAAACAAGGTTTCATGCTGATGATAATGTTGCTTAAAATTATTCCAGCTGGTTTGGTGAATGGAACTGGTTCGGGTATGCCGCTGATCAGTATAGGCCTGTAAAATCGTCGTTGCGTATTCAACACTATGCGTTCCAACCAAGACTACATAATGTGAAAATTGGCCTTGTGCATACAGCTGCTCAGCAATGAAAATCTGTGCTGATCCCCAAAGTGGTTGTGCTTCATTTTCGGCTTTTAAATAAAGCCAATCAATTTTAATATTTTGATCAATATCATTATGCAAATCTACACGATACAGCGATGGAAAGGTGCGAGGATCTAGCCGCTCCAATTTGCACAGTAAACCATCCAAATTAAAATCATTCAGTGTCAGTGGTTTTGCCTTGTTGAGGTTCGCTGAGGGACGCGTACCTGATCTAAAACTCGGTTTGACGCGTGTTGCTGCTTGAATTGAAGCAGTGACTTGGGCAGGTTGGATTTTTTCCTGAATAATTGCATCGAGTTGTGACTGAAATTTGGCTGTTTGCTCTTTAATAATCGATAAGCTGTCTTTACTGGCTGCTTGTTGCTCGGTTGCAGCTTGGATGGGCTCTAAAACTGGAATCAGATTTTGTAACTCATGATCTGTTTTAACATATTCACTAGCATGTTCTTGTAGCCATAGCAATGCATCTTGGGCTGAGTTCAGCCAAGGGCTTTTCAGGAAGGATAAGGCAGGACGAATCACCCAAACTTGCCAGTGTTGCGCTTGACGTAACGCTGCCCAGCCCATATCAGCCGAAGCAAACAAGGCATTTTCCACACGGCCCATAAAGTTATAGGTTCCACGATAAGTTATGGCATAGCCATAATGAGCTAAATCATCGCTCGAAAACTCTTCATTGAGAATAAATTCTTTATAGGGGGTAAGTTGATCCTGAAAATGAGGATCGTCGCAAGATGCGCAGATGTCTTTGATGCGTTGTTTTGATTTAGCAATTTCAAAAAGTGATGTTTTATCATCATTAAGCCCGTCGACGAGGGTTTTGAGCTCATCAACCAAGAGTGCTTTCTCTAATACGTCCATCTATTGTTTCCTTAGAGATAGGCTTGAGCCTGTTTTAAATCATGAATAAGGACAAAGTGACAGCAGTTTCTAACAGTTTTTAATCGGTTATAATGGATAAAGTATGCTGTTTTACGCCTGTGACAAACAATTTGTGATATTGATGCATGCTTACATTTTAGTCTAAAAAGATTGTCACTTTATGACGATTATAGAAGAAAAAGAGGCAAAATCTATAGTGGGGAAGTTAGTAGAAAATCTCATTTGTATCGCTCAAATCGAGATATGGGTCATGGTTTCTCATTGAAAATAAAAACATTTTAAAATAGTGAATCGAAGAAGTAGATCATAAGATAAAACTTTATCTATAAATTTATGCGTGAATTGTGATCACTTTCACATATCCCTTGATGAAAAGCTCAGCAAATGAAAATAAGCCACGATTGAAATAATGGTGACTGTCGATAAACGGTATTTATTCAAAGATAAAAGACTGAAATAAAAGACAATTAACGATAAAAAAGACCGCCTCCATAGGTTTGTGGAAGCGGTCTCATGATCATGCGAAATTAAGGCTTAATTTCGCATTGGTCATCATTACATTGAGCTGCATTAGTTTGCTCAATTTCTTCAGTTGATTCTGACTGCGCTTGTTGCATCGCCTGTAAGAAAATCTCACGGGGTTGAGCACCTGAAAGAGCAAGTTTTTGGTCAAAGACAAAGAAAGGAACGCCTGTCACTTTCAATTGTTCGTGTGCAATCTGTTCATCGTGATGAACAAAATCAGCGAGTTCATTGGTATCTAGCACATACTCAACTTCAGCATTATCTAGGCCAATCCGTGAGGCAATTTCTTCCACCACTTCACGTTCGCCAATCGCCAAACCTTCTGTCATATATGCATGGAAAAAAGCTTCTTTCGCTTCATTGCCCAAGCCTTTGCTTTGAGCAAGGTGAATAATACGATGTGCATTGAAGCTATTGCCTGAATTGGCTTTTTGCCATTGGAAGTCGATGCCTTCTGCTGCTGCCATGGCTGCAACATTACGCTCCATTTCTTCCATTTCCGCATAACTACGGCCGTATTTTTGCGCTAAACGTTCAGTATTTGAGGTCTCATGTTTAGCGGGTGCATTTGGGTCGAGTTCAAAGCTATGCCAGTGAATGTCTAGCTCAATACCAGCTTCTTCAGCCACATGTTCAAGACGTTTTTTACCGATATAACAAAACGGACAGACCACATCTGACCAAATATCTACACGCATGGTGGATCTCTTCAATTCTCGTTAAACAGATAATAGGGGCGAATGTACAGAATTTAAAGCGATGAAAATGTAATGCTCCGTTACGAGAAGTGAAATAAAAAGGTATATAACTGCATGTGTTTTATAGATTAAACTCAGATTAACAACATAAAAAATATAATTATATTTGGAGGCACTATGCGCCGTTTTTTATTATTTATTACCGTTGTCGTGCTGTGTATCGGTTCTTTCTTCTTTTATCAGCATACCTTGAAACAGCGTGCCATCAATAATCAGCAAATGTTTGAAGTGGTGATGGCTGAGAAAATGCGTACACTTTATGATCAATCGCAAGACTGGTCCACACCCGTGCAGCTAGATATTCATGATGATCGTTTAGCAGGTGATTATAAGTTGATGTCCGAGTTTCTACTCAGTTATTGGATGCAAAATGTAGAAGCTCGCAATCGCTATTTACGAGAACTCAAAGCAGCCAATTGGGATACTTTTTTAGATGTTGAACGCTTGGATCAAGACCGCAAGCAAAACTATAAAGAGACTGAGCAGATGTTTGTAAATGTCCGTAAAGCATCGGCTGAGTATGAGCAAGCACGGCAACAGATTCAGACCAGTTCCATGCAGCAGGCAAAAAGTTTGGCAATCCATAATGAAATGAGAAGCTCACTCCAAGCAAAATTAGAACATAATTTGAAAGCGGACAAAGCACATGATATTTTCCCGATTGAGCAGCAGATTATCGAAAAGGCACAGGCGATGTTTGATATGCTGAAAAAATATCCATGGCAAAGAAAAGATAAAACCATTCTGTTTGCTGAAACAACACAGGTAAAAAAGTTTAATGCGCTGTATCAAGATGTTTTAAAGCTGAATGCCAAGATGGAAAAAATTAAGAAAAATAATGCCGAAGTTTTAGAGGATGAGCTGTAACAGCGATTGATAACGCACAAATATTGCAGTCTGAGCACAGGTAGCAGTCGAACAAGATGAATCTATGGCAGTTATTTCATAAAGTTAAGCCGTTTGTACTTCCCTATAAGTGGCTGGTTGCGGTGACTTTGGTTCTAACCTTAATTGGTGCCTTAACCGCTCAGGTGAATGCGTTAACCCTGCAATATGCTGTCGATCAGATCAATGCTGTGGTTGAATCAGGGCAGGGTCTAAATGCAGGCTTGCATATCCTGATCACCATCAGTGTGATTTTATTGAGTAAAGAAGTGCTCAATATTTTCATTCAGTTTGGGCAGAAATTCTTCGGCGAAAAATTAAGGATTCTGATTTCACAAGATGTGGCTCAGTCGATCATCGTCAAGTTTTTACAATATCGATTGGCGTTCTTTACGCAGGATGATAATCAGGCAGGAAAGTTACAGACTCGTATTGATCGCGGTATTGGCTCGATTACTCGGCTGGTGCAAATCTTCTTTATTGATATTTTCCCGTTGTTTAGCAGTGCGATTATAGCTCTGTGTTTGATGTTTTATGCCAACTTCTGGATTGGCTTAGTGGCTTTAAGTATTGTACCGATTTATTTTTGGATTACCTTCAAACAGGCACAGAAACTGAGTGGCACGCGACGTAATTTACGAGATGGGCGCGAACGTAAAAGTCAGGGCACCTTGAGTATCATTCAGTCGATCACGGTGATTAAATCATTTAACCGTGAACAGATTGAGGCCGAAAAACAGCTCAGCTTACAAAAACAATTGACCCAAGATCAGATGCATACTCGCCAACTCAGTTTCTTGTTCGATGGACTTAAAACCTTTATTGAACAGATTGGCGTGGTGTTTATCATTATTTTAACCGCCTATTTTGTTTTGGTGGGGGATATGAGCATTGGCATGATCATGTTCCATATCTTGTTGTTCAATAATGTCTCTGCACCGATTCGTTCCTTACATCGTATTTATGATGAAGTGAATGATGCCATGATTTATGCGGAAAGCTTTTTTAAGATATTGGAAGCTGATGATGAAATTGAAACCTCTGGCGAGCTGAAACCTCAACCATTAACAGGTAAGTTTGAGTTGAAACAGGTCAACTTCTTTTATCCTAATGGTTATCATGCACTGAAAGACATCAATTTAACCATTCAGCCGAATAAAATTACCGCGTTGGTTGGCTTGTCGGGCGCAGGTAAATCAACCTTAATTAGCCTGCTGGATAAATTTTATTTGCCTCAGTCAGGAGACATTCTACTCAATGGAACGTCATTGACCGAGATCGATACCCAATATCTACGCGACCACATTGGTTTAGTACTGCAAAAGAATCATATCTTTCAGGGGACGATTGAGGAAAATATCCGTTATGGCAAGATGGAGGCGACACAGGATGAGATTATCCTCGCTGCAAAAAAAGCTTCTATCCATGATCAGATTCTCAAGTTACCTTTGGCCTATCAATCTGATGCCTTGTTACTTTCAGGTGGGCAACAACAACGGATTGCGATTGCACGTATGTTCCTGAAAAATCCACCGATCATCTTTCTGGATGAACCGACTGCCAGTTTGGATGCAATTGCAACTGAGCAAATCAAACATAGTCTGGATGAGATTAAGCAGGGACGTACCGTTATTATCATCTCCCATAGTCTTTCGCAAATTATCGATGCGGATTACACCTATGTCATGGAAGACGGCATGATTGTGGAACATGGTGAACATCATCAACTTTATCAGCAACAAGGTACGTATAAGAACATCTTTGATGCGATGGCCAAGAGCTTAAATATCGAAAAAATTTCCAAAACCTTTGAAGGAGATGATGAAGAGGAAACCCATAGTTAGTCACTTCATCATCTTGTTAGAAAAGTCTTTTTTCAGATTAATCAAAAATCTTGTCCGCAGCTTGGAAAGGGAGGCTGACGACATCAATTGCGACTGCAAAAGGTAGCAGCACCAGTTTTTCTAAGGGATTCAAGCCCGATTTGGATTTATAGCTTTCTTCTTTGTTGGTATAGATGGTGACTTGATAGGCTTTGCTTAATGCCTTTAACGAGCTGAGATTATTGGCTGCTGGATAGACCACACCTGCCAATTTAATGTCAAAACAGAAGCGTTGAGCTTGCATACGCTCATCACTTGAGGACGAACATTCTTTTGCGCCATTTTCAATAAAAAACTCAAGGTCTTTCTTGCTTAAGTCTTCTTTCAATTTCACATAAGAAAGCGGCAAAGTCCCTGAAAAATGACCATCATTTTTTTCTGAATAGAAATTGAGATCACGGGTGATTTGAATATTTTTAGGATCAAGCTTACTGATTAGCGTAACGAACTGAGTCCCGCCCTGAGTGAGGATATAACTTTTCTGTTGGCCTGCAATCACGATGCTGTCTTTAGGCAAGTTTGTAGCATTTTGCGCAGGTCGGCCAAAAGCGACGACATTGTCTTCAACCAAAGTTACTTTTGTGGTTCGAGTATAACTTCGATTGTCTTTCTTGATCAGGGTTGAGGTGGCACAACCTGTAGAGAGTACGGCTATCGTTGCTAGTGCAATTACTGTCTTTGTTTGTGATGTAAACATCCATGTGTTCCTTTTATTTGAAAGCTTAGATCTGTGCCTTAGATTGGATTTAAGGTTGTCATCATTTTATGCTGAGGATTGATCATTTTAGGGCTGATAAATAATACCTAGAACTTTTGCGGGTAGCGCAATTGCATCAAGGGTTAAAGTAAAGGGTAGTAGAGGTAAATTAGCTAGTTTTTCTTTAGTCGATAACTGAACTTTGCCACTTTTATAGTGAAGGTATTGAATTTTAACTCGATAAGGCTTGGAGAGTGGCTGTAGTGATTTAAGGTTACTCACCGCAGGATAAACAATACCTTCAAGGCTTAATTCAAAGGTATGAGGATTCTGCTTGTCGATACAGTGACAAGGCGCTATACCATATTGCTTAAATAGTGCTTGCTCTTTTTCACTGAGATTTCCATTTGGTGGCGTATAAGCAAATCTAAATTGACCTCTAAAACGATTGCTATCAGGAGCTGGGGCGATAAAATTTAAATCACGACTGATATGAATATACGCTGGATTGAGCTGGCTGATGAGTGCAATGAATTCGGCTCCCCCTTTGTTGATCACATAGCTATATTGTTTCCCTGCAATGATAATGCTATTGGTCGGTTCATTTGGTAGGGGAATGGATGGTTTACCAAAGGCAATCACTTCATCTTCGATTAATGTTGTCCATTCATGACCAGATTCATATTTTGTGTATAAATCCCGTGTGGTTTCACCAATGACTCGGTTACTTGAACAGCCTGTAAAAACTAAGCCAGATAATAAACAACAAATAAATATTTTATGATTCAATGTTTTAAAATTCATTCTTTCTTTTTAGAACTGATTGGATGAGAAAATGACTATAAACAAAAATCTAGGGAATAGGAACTACATGCTTAAATTTGTCTGACTGGTAAAATATCCTTTAGTCTGAATCCAGATTTGCATGATCTTTACCGTTTATCTGACCCATACTGAATCAAACATCACTTTGTTGTAGCCTATTAAATAGACACTTTTATTTAACTCAATCTTCTTATGGATGAGGGATGTTTGGAGCAAGAGATGAATTTTCTAAAACGATCCGTCCTGATCACTGCATTGGCTTTTACAGGTTTGCCGATGGCCTATGCGAATGAAGCAGCAGTTACTTCATTACCGACCATTCGTGTTATGGCTGAATCTGAATTGCGTGAAGAAGTGGGATTTGTGCCTTATCAGGAAGATAAGCAAGTCCGTCAATCACTGCAACATCGTGTCTATAAAATTCACAATGATATGCAGAATGCTGGTGTAAGTGAAAGCCCAATGATCGTGAACTATCAACCGATGCAGGCACAGCCAGATATGTCTCAGCTTTCGCCTATGCTGCAGCAATATATTTTAGCGGTTGCAGCAGGCTTTCAATCCTCTGATCCAACCAATGGGCTATTTAAAATCCTAGAGCCACTTAATATTAATCGGAATAGTGTTGATGGGATTCGGGATGGAACAATTAAAGTTAATGTTGATGATATTTTGAGATTACAACAACAGTATAGAGATGCACTCAATGGTTCTCAAAATAATTTGATTCCACGTTAGTCTTTCTATCTTTTCACTTAAAATAAAAATCCCCGCATTTAGCGGGGATTTTTTTATCTCAGTGTCGATTAAACACGTTCGATAATAGTCGCGATACCTTGACCAAGACCGATACACATCGTCGCAAGACCGATTTGTGTATCTTGTTGTTCCATCACGTTCAACAATGTTGTTGTGATACGCGCACCAGAACAGCCCAATGGGTGACCCAATGCAATCGCACCACCATTCAAGTTGATGATGTCTTGTTTGTCATAAACGCCTAGACCTTTCATCACTGATAAGCCTTGAGCAGCAAATGCTTCGTTTAATTCGATAGTCTGGATATCCGCCATCGTTAAACCAGCACGTTTAAGCGCTTTTTGAGTTGCAGGTACTGGACCATAACCCATGATTGCAGCATCACAACCTGCAATTGCCATTGAGCGAATCACGGCACGTGGTTTTAAACCCAATGCTTGAGCACGTTCAGCAGACATAAGCAACATTGCAGATGCGCCGTCAGAAAGAGCAGAAGAAGTTGCTGCTGTTACTGAACCACCTTTAGGATCGAAAACTGGTTTCAATGCTTTGAATGCTTCAAGGTTGGCATCAGCACGAATTACTTCGTCGATGTCGCAAAGGATTTTGAAGCCATTGGCATCATGACCTTCAACACCAACGATTTCGTTTTTAAAACGACCTTCTTGAGTTGCAGCCCAAGCACGACGGTGAGATTCAACACCGAATGCATCTTGTTCTTCACGAGAGATACCATTCATGCGACCTAACATTTCAGCGGTTAAGCCCATCATGTTAGATGCTTTCGCATAGTGTTTAGATGCTTCAGGGTTGAGATCGATGCCGTGCATCATACCTACGTGGCCCATATGCTCAACACCGCCGATAATGAACACATCACCTTGGTTGGTTGCAATCTGTGCAGCAGCCGTGTGGATTGCTTGCATAGATGAACCACAAAGACGGTTTACCGTTTGGCCGCCAGCAGTTTTTGGAATGTCAGCCAATAAACCAATGTTACGAGCAATGTTCATACCTTGCTCTAAAGTTTGGTTTACACAGCCCCAGATTACATCTTCAACTTCATTGGTATCAAACTGGTTACGAGCAACAAGTGCACGTACTAATTCAGCAGATAAACTGTCGGCACGTACATTGCGGAACATACCGTTACGTGATTTGCCCATGGCAGAACGAACGCCATCAACAATCACAACGTCACGTGGATTTAAAGTAGCCATTCACGTCGCTCCTTAACCGTAGAATTTTGTGTTGTTAGCAGCCATGTCACGCAACATTTGTGGCGCTTCATAAGCCTTACCTAAGTGTGCATATTTGTCGCAAAGCGCAACGTATTCAGCAACACCTGTTTGGTCGATGTAACGGCATGGACCACCACGGAATGGAGGGAAACCTACACCCATGATCATTGCCATATCTGCTTCAGAAGCAGTTGCAACGATGTTGTCTTCTAAGCAACGAACTGTTTCGTTACAGAAAGCAAGCATCATACGGTCAATGATTTCTTGGCTATCAAACTCGCGTTTTTCACCAGTCACGAACGGTGCAATGATTTCGTATGCTGTTGGATCAACAGTTTTCGCTTTCTTACCTTTCTTGTCTAACACGTATTTGTAGAAACCAACGTCATTTTTTTGACCAAGACGTTTTGCTTCATACATCGCTTCGATCGAACCTTTGTAGTCTGGCTTCATACGGTCAGGGAAACCTTCAGCCATCACTTCTGCGCCATGAACACCGGTATCGATACCAACAACATCGATCAAGTATGCAGGACCCATAGGCCAGCCGAATTTCGCCATCACATTGTCCACTTGTTGGAAATCCGCACCGTCTTTTACAAGAAGGTCGAATGCACCGAAATAAGGGAACAATACACGGTTAACCAAGAAACCTGGGCAGTCGTTAACAACGATTGGTGTTTTACCCATTTTTTGAGCAAGAACTACAGTTGTTGCGATTGCTTCTTCAGAAGTCTTTTCACCACGAATCACTTCAACCAGCGGCATCATGTGTACTGGGTTGAAGAAGTGCATACCAACGAAGTTTTCAGGACGTTGTAATGCTTTCGCCAAACGAGTAATTGAAATCGTAGAGGTGTTAGATGCAATGATCGTGTTTTCACGAACATGTTTTTCAGTATCAGCAAGAACGATTTCTTTCACTTTTGGATTTTCAGTCACGGCTTCGATCACGATATCCACTTCTTTAAACTCGTCATAGCTTAAAGTTGGACGGATGCGAGCAAGTGTTTCACCCATTTGTGCAGGTTTCATTTTCTTGCGTTCAACTTGCTTGGTCAGTAAGCCATTTGCTTCCGTCATACCCAATGCAAGTTGTGGGTTACCAATGTCTTTCATGATGATTGGTGTGCCTTTGCTTGCCGCTTGGTAAGCAATACCACCACCCATGATACCAGCACCTAATACAGCTGCTTGGTTAACAGGATGAGCACCTTTCTCATATTTTTTCGCAGTTTTCTTCACCACTTGATCATTGATGAATAAACCAATCAATGCACCCGCTTGTGGTGTAATTGCCGCTTTAGCAAAACCTTGTGCTTCCGCTTTTAATGCATCATCACGTGTTAAGCTTGCGCCTGCTTGTAAAGAATCAAGCAATAACTTTGGAGCAGGGTATTGTGCAGGATTTGCTTTCGCAAGGACCGCACCTTTCGCCGTATTGAACGCCATCATTTGTTCAAGCGGGTTCAATTTAATCGCATCTAATTTTTCTTGACGCTTTGCTTTCCAGTTCAAACGACCAGCAAGTGCCTGTTTAACTAAATCAACAGCAGCTTCTTGAAGTTTGTCAGCAGCAACAACCGCATCTACCGCACCATCTTTCAGTGCAGCAGCTGGTTTTTTAGGATTCGCCATTGCCATCCATTCAACGGCATTGTCGATACCAATTACACGGCTTAAACGTACGCTACCACCAAAACCAGGATAGATACCGAGTTTGATTTCTGGTAAGCCAACTTGCGCTTGTTCTGACATCACACGATAGTCACAAACCAAGCACATTTCAAAACCACCACCAAGCGCTGTACCATTGATTGCAGCAACTTTAGGTAGATCTAAATCTTCAAAGCTATTGAAGACATCATGTACAGGCATAAGCCAATCAACAATCGCTTGCTCACCCGCAGCGAAGTTATCGCCAAATTCAGTGATATCAGCACCAACGATGAAGGTTGATTTGCCAGAAGTAACAACTAAGCCTTTAATATCGTTATTGGCTTTCACTGCAGCAATCGCTGCTTGGAAGTCTTCGATGGTTGCACGGTTAAATTTATTAACCGACTCACCTTGTAAGTCAAAGCGGAATTCTGCAATTCCGTCCGCAAGCATTTGGACGGTAATGGCATTGCCAGCGTGGATCATGCCTGATCTCCCTTGTTGTGGAGGATTCTGAGTGGATGTCATAAAGCGTGTGTGCGCTTAAGCACACAAAAAAGCTTCGCTAATCTTACGATAACTATATCCAAAAAGGACATAACAAGTTGTATCAAGCCGTGACGCTAGGGTCATCAATTGTTTGGCTATATCTATTTCTTACTCTATCTTTATGAAAATATTTAGCTTTTTGGGTTTGTGGGTACTTTTGTCTGCGCTTTTTGATGGGGATAATTATCGCCTGATGGCGAAGAGGCTGATTTGAGTGGTGAGTATTGATTTTTATTAGGTTGATACAGCAAGGTTTTCAGTTCTAATTACACGAATTGATAACAGAGAAAAAAGATTTATTAAATAGTTTAGGACAATTTAAAAGTATTAGACAGAAAGGCTTGTCTTTTTTTTATTCTTAGATAATCTTTGTGTTATAAAAATGTTCTGGAAAGTAAAATTATGTTAAAAAATAAATTTCTAGCTTTATCAATAATTTCAGTAATGTTGAGTGCATGTGGGGGCGGAGGTGGTTCTTCTTCCTCTGGTAATAGCTCATCGTCTGGCAATAATTCATCTTCTAATTCAAATGAAGTTAAGGCTGAGCTGTTCCCGAACGGAGAAGCTAAATTATTTAGCTATACAGTTGATATTGATTATGAACAAGAAAAGTTAGATTTTGATAAGTCAGAGTGGAATATTGAGAAGGGAATTTTGCTTGAGAAAACAAAAAATCCTATCTTTTTTAATCACTACGTAACTGAAACGAATGGTTTATTCGTTCCCGAAACAGAACAAAGCTATCGTGCAGATCGAGGCATTCGTAATAGTTTTATCCATTCAATGAATTCAACAACATGGGTCACTTCACCCTATAACCAAGCTGGTTTTAACGATTTGAAATTTACTCAGAAGATGAGGGAAATTGATCTTCAGGGGGTAAGAATCGTTGATCAGTTTGCTCCAGTACTGATCACTATGTACGAGTTTGAAGTGAATAACGGAAGCTCGCCTGAGCTGGGTGCAGTATCAAGCCAATTGGTGAAGATCTCTGATAAATTTCCAAAAGGGGCAAAGTGCATACAGACACAAGCATTTAGCTCTAATCAATTTTTCTTCGAGTTTGAACCGAATACTGAATTTGAAGTTCCTGATGCTAGAGTCTTACAGGATTGGGCTGATACAGTATTTGATGCTGGCAATACTAAGCAAACAGTACCAAATGTAGAGGTATGGGGAAAAATTAGAATAGGTTCACTCTTAGAGCATAATGATGATCCATCAGCACCTGAATATTATCAGTTCGCGCTTGAATATCAGGGTAAGGTCTACCACACATATCCGCAAAAACCAGAATGGAATACAGATGAGTTCGTAGAAGACTTGAAAAAACAATTTAGGGGCGCAGAGTGGTTCAAAAGTGTCGTTGTTCCTTTAGGGAAGGCAAAGGAAGATCAATTTATGGCGTCTGTAGAAGCAAAAATGCGCAGCCAATGTAATTATTACAATGCGGAAGCAGCAAAATCTGTGGATAGCGTTTTAAGCAAAGTTAAAAAATAAGTTCTATTTAGACAGGTATGAGGAGCACTGCATACCTGTCGATCAATTTAAATTATGCAATTCTTGTTTGAATCAATAAATACGGTGTTAAAATAGTTGTGATTTTTTTGAAGCTAAAGCAATAGTCTATGGTTAAGTGGATCATATTAGCGATTTTTATCATTTCTGCACTGTATATTCAGCGTCGTGGGAAAGTGAAGCATTCGTTTTATCGTCAATTTTTTGACCATTCTACGATTCTCGCACCCATTAACTTTTTGATGTACATGTTTTCTAAAGTGCCGAATCAACCGTATATCGACACCCAACATTTTCAGGACTTAAAAGTTCTAGATGAAAATTGGGAAATGATTCGTGATGAAGCAAAAGCCTTGTATGACAAAGGTGGGATTAAAGCATCGAGTAGCTATGATGACTTGGGCTTTAACTCATTCTTTAAAACAGGCTGGAAACGTTTCTATTTGAAATGGTATGACTCTGCACATCCATCGGCAGCTGAGCTTTGCCCAAAAACCACAGCATTGCTCAAGACTTTGCCAACGATTAAAGCGGCAATGTTTACTGAATTGGCACCTGATAGCCGTTTGGTTCGTCACCGTGATCCATATGCAGGTTCATTGCGTTACCATTTAGGTTTAATTACGCCGAATGATGATCGTTGCTTTATCGATGTCGATGGCGAGCGTTATTCTTGGCGTGATGGTGAAAGTGTCGTGTTTGATGAAACTTATATCCATTATGCGGAAAACACGACAGACCAAAACCGTATTATTTTCTTCGCAGATGTAGAACGTCCATTAAAAACACGCTTTATGGAGAAGTTTAATCACTGGTTTGGTAAAAGTGTGATGACGGCTGCGAGTTCACCCAATGAAGCGGGAGATCAAACAGGCGGGTTAAATAAAGCGTTTGGTTATATTTACCAAATTCGTATTAAAGCCAAAGCACTCAAAGCATCGAATCGTTCACTATATTACTTCTTGAAGTGGTTCATCATGCTTGGTTTGTTTTTCCTTATTTTTATTCGCCCGTATGTGTTTTAAGCCAAGATCGAATTTTAATATCTAATTTTTATATATTTCGCCCTGAAATCTAAGAGATTTTAGGGCTTTTTTCACTGTGCAAGCATGTCTGTAATCTGAGTCTGGTTGTATCAAATGATATAAAATAAGATAATTAGCTCAATTTGTAGTCATGAGAATACATAATGAAAAAACAATTATTGATAGGTATCGCTGTTTTAAGTTTAGTGGCATGTACGGATGAGAATGATGATAGTTTCGGTACTGGTAAAAATGAGGGATTTTATAGTTATGATCTTGCTACGAAAAACTCTTCCAATAAGTTAACCAAGAAATTCTATCAAGTTAATAAAAATAGTGATCTTTTAGTGAGTTATACTGAAACGCCAGCATTGCAAACAGAAGCGTTACGTAACTTCATAACCAAAGATGGAATATCAACCATATTTCCACCACAGAATACAACGGGTGATTATATTATAGGTCGTAAAGCAACATTTAATGATACTGTTTTAGAATACGAACCTTATAATTTAGACCAGAAAGCAACATTTAAACTCACTTATCAGCTCAAAAAAATTGATTTATCAGGCTTAAACGTATCAGATTATATGCGTTATTTTCTGAAGCAAGCATCAGCCTCATCTTTTTTTAGTGATAGCACTTTAGAGATTATTCAGGCATTGCTATTGCCCACGCAAGATAAGTTTTCTTCGGGTGCAATATGTTGGCAAAAACAAGTTCAGTTGAGTACTCAAGATTATATTGAATCTTATCCGACACAAAATCTTGAACATGTTAGCACAAGTAATAATGTTCAAAATCAAGGGATTTGGCAAAATGCAGCTTGGACAGTTTTTGAATCTAATGCTGAGTTTAACTTAGCTGATACGAGAGTTCACTATCAAGGGAAAGAGCATTGGGGTTTTTTCCATACAACCAGAGAAGTTAATCCAATTTCCCCAACAAATGAGCTGGTCTGTGATTTCTTTAATGAGTCTGCTTTTAAGAGTGTTGATAATGTTTTAAGTAAAGTGTTTTAATTTGGCATCGGTTAGATTGACTCAATGGATGGATTTCACAGCATGAGGCTTGAAATTCATTGATACAGGCTACATCATCAACTTAATCTTGATTATGAAAGCCTGTCGTGAATCCAAACGCTCGAGAACACATTGAAAAAATACTTGCTCACATGACTCAGTTACCTGGCGTTTATAAAATGCTCGGTAAGGATGGAGAGTTACTGTATGTGGGCAAAGCTAAAAATTTAAAAAATCGTGTATCGAGCTATTTTGTTAAGACCATTGAGCATCCTAAAACACAGGCCTTAGTTTCTCGTATTTATGATATTGAAAGCTTGGTGGTACGTTCCGAAACCGAAGCCTTATTACTTGAACAGAATCTGATTAAGCTGCATCGCCCAACCTACAACATCATGTTGCGCGACGATAAATCTTATGTCTATATTTTTGTCTCATCAGATAAACCCTATCCGCGTATTGCCAGTGGACGTGGCAAAGGCAAGCATCAGATTGGCAAGTTTTTTGGGCCCTATCCAAGTGCCTATAGTGCGCGTGATACGCTCTTAGTCTTACAAAAACTGTTTAATGTGCGCCAATGTGAAAATAGCTACTTCTCGCAACGAAAACGCCCTTGTCTGCAATATCAGATCAAACGTTGTACCGCACCTTGCGTAGGCCTGATCAGTCCAGAAGAATATAAAGAAGATGTTGATAACTCCATCCGTTTTCTGCAGGGTGATACCAAAGAGCTGAATCAAGAGCTGATTGGAAAAATGGAGCAGGCGGCTGAAGCACTGGAATTTGAAAAAGCTGTTTTCTATCGCGATCGCTTGGCTTTGCTGCGTGAAGTTCAGGCACAACAAGCTGTTTTTAAAATCAAAGGTGAAGCCGATATCCTGGCGATTGCCTACCAAGCTGGGGTGACGTGCGTCCAAATTATGTATGTACGTAATGGGCGGATGCTGGGTGGAAAAAGCTATTTCCCAGATATGTTGGGCGATGATTTGGGGCAGATGCTCAGTGACTTTATCGCAAACTTCTATTTCCAAGTGGCCGATGAGGTTCCGACAGAGTTGATTGTCAATATTGATGTGCCTGACAAACCACAATTGGAAGAAGCTTTACAGCAAACTTTTAATAAAAAGGTCCAGATCAAGCATAAAGTGCGTGAGACCCGTGCAGAGTGGTTAGAGTTGGCACAAATGAATGTGCAACATGCCATTAAAGGCAAACTCAGTAACCATCTAGAACTCAATGAGCGCTTTCATCAGCTTGAACAGGTGGTGGGGCGTCCAATTGATCGGATCGAATGTTTTGATATCAGTCATACCATGGGCGAAGCGCCGATTGCATCTTGTGTGGTCTTTGATCAAGGCGGGGCGAGAAAGCGCGATTATCGTCAATTTGCCATTCAAGACATTACTGGGGGCGATGATTATGCAGCAATGCGACAAGCCCTGACACGCCGTTATAAAAAGAATATGTTGCCTGACCTGCTGCTTATCGATGGCGGTAAAGGACAACTGCATATGGCGATGGAGGTGATGCAGGAACTAGAGTTGGATGCATTTATGATCGGGGTTTCCAAAGGTGAAGGACGTAAGCCCGGTTTGGAAACGCTACATTTTACCGATGGCACCAAGATTCAACTTCCAGAAGATCACAAAGCGCTACACCTCATTCAACAGGTACGGGATGAAGCGCACCGTTTTGCAATTACCAAGCACCGAGCAAAGCGGGATAAACGTCGGAGCAGCTCTGTATTAGAGGCGATTCCTGGTTTAGGGCCGAAACGTAGACGAGATCTTTTGACCCATTTTGGTGGGATACAAGGCGTACTCAGAGCATCGGAAAAAGAGTTAATGCTCGTTCCTGGTTTAGGAGAGGTTATGGCGAGAACGATTTATAAAATCTTGCATGAGTAATTTGACCGATTGACCAAAACTTCCCAATACTGTTGTATCAAAGATCATTCACAAATGACTAAAAACATTCAAAGATAGGGATGTTTTGAGGATCAAGGAAAAACAATGTCATTGCTTCCGTTATATCAGCAGGTTGAACAACAGGAATGGATTGATATTCCATCGGGTTGGCTACAAGGTCGTACCGTGTTTGGTGGTTTGGTTGCAGGATTATTGATCCAGAAAGCCCTTGATGCTGTTGATGATGCGGAAAAACAATTACTCAGCTGTAATATCACTTTTATCGGGCCGGTACAGGAAGGGCGAGCGAGACTCAGTGCTGAAATATTACGTGAAGGGAAATCTGTTACCACACTGGAAGTTAGGTTATGGCAGGATGATGCGGTTCAAAGTATTTTAATTGCCAGTTTTGGTACACAACGTGATTCGCGTATTCATGTACAGAATTTGCCGCAGGTTCCAGATTATCCAACACCTGAGCAGCTAGATAAGACCTTCTATCTTGAAGGGTTAATGCCTGAGTGTTTACAACAATTTGAACTTTGCTGGGCAGAGGGCAGTTACCCAATGGCAGGCAGTAAAGTGCCAGACTTTGGTGGATGGAGCCGCTTTGCCCCCAACTTCCATCCGAATCGTGAGATGCAATTAGCCGATTTATTTGTACTGATGGATGTGTGGCCACCGGGTGTTTTACCAATGTTTAAGATGCCAGCTCCTGCAAGTTCACTCACGTGGCAAATTACCTATTTGAATCCCATTTCAGATCAGGTTCAGGATTGGTTTAAATATAAAGTTGTGACTGAATATGCAGAACATGGTTATTCAACTGAATATGCGTATGTTTGGGATCGTAAAAACCAGTTAATTGCGGTGCTTAGACAGACAGTTGTGGTTTTTGCCTAGTCGACACTACGGTGCATTTCGTATAAAGTTGCTGACACATGAATACAATCTCAGCACATCCTTTGTGCAGTATGCATATTTGATGCGAACAACATGGCGGTGTTTATGAGCACAGGGCAGATCCTGAACATTCCTAATATTTTAACTTTGGCACGTATTGCCTTTATCCCTGTATTTTTGGTGATTGCTTATTGGCCACCAGCAATCGGGATTGCTGAGCATCATGGGGGAATGATGCGCCATATGGTACTGACTGCAATATTTATTATTGCTGCAGTAACCGATTGGTTTGATGGCTATTTGGCGAGAACTTTAAACCAGACATCTGCTTTTGGTCGCTTTCTTGACCCTGTTGCGGATAAGTTAATGGTGGCCGCAGCACTGATTGTATTGGTGCAATGGCAGCCGACCATTTCAATGGCTTTCGCTGCGATTGTGATTATTTCTCGTGAAATTACTGTTTCTGCATTGCGTGAGTGGATGGCAGAGTTGGGAGCGCGTACAAATGTGGCAGTCTCGACAGTGGGGAAATATAAAACAGCATTTCAAATGATCGCCATTAGTGTGTTCTTGTTGAACTGGAAGCCTTTGGAAATTTGGGCTTATGCCTTGCTTTACGCTGCGGTGATACTCACGCTTTGGTCGATGTTTATTTACCTTAAAGCCGCTTGGCCGTACTTAAAACAACCCTGATAGCTCTATATATTTGACAGAAAAGGCCTTCTATTGAGAGGGCTTTTTTATTGTGCTATAAAAAAATCAGACAAGAAAAAAGCCCATCACAAAAATGAGCTTAGTTCTCTGAGGAAAGTCATGCTCTTTTGGGAGAGTATGCTGAAGAACATAATCATCATATGAGAATTTATTGAAATTTACAACAGTGAAAAATGTAAATGTTTTTTAATATTCTCAGTTTTGATTGTTTTGAATTTCTGAAAGCGTTGCAAATTTATGCTCGATTTGAGTTGCATTATTTTGCAAAATTTCAATTAACTTTTGAATGTTGATGAAATCAAAACGATTCTTCGAGGCGACTAAAGTCAGTGCAATTGGAGCTTCTTTATTTGAAAATCGGATAGGAACTGACAAGCTGCAAAGCTGAGGATCAATCTCACCTTGTGACAAGTAGAAACTTTGCTTTTTAATTCTCCGCATGTGTTGAATGAACTCATCTTCAGTCTGTGCAAATCCGACTTGAGCCAATTCTTTCGAAAACTGCTGATAATAGCCTTGAATACGTTGTTTGGTTAAATGTGCAATGACGATTTTAGGGGAGGCGCCGACATAGACGGGTCGTGGACAGCCCCGTCCAAAAGAAAGGAGTTCTGCATCTTTAAAGGTTTCATGATGCAGGTCGATACAATAATCATGATTTAAATAGGTCAGCAAACAGCACAGTTCAGTACGTTCTACGATATCTCGCATAAAGGGAATGCTGATCTGAACCAGAGGATCGGTACTATGCGAAATATAGTCTAAAACCGCAATTTTAGAGCCAAGCGTATAGTCGCCAGAAGTACCGCTGATTCGTTTGAGCATATCGGCAGAAACGAGTTCTTTTAGATAACGATAGGCTGTTGGTTTGGATAGGCTCAGCTCATCACAAATGATATCGACATTGATAATCGGACGTGAAACTGAAAATAAATCCAGCACGGTGAGAATTTTACCAAAACTCGAAATTGCCATGATGAGTTGTCTACTCCTTAAAAAATAACGTGAAAACCGAACTTTTATTGCTTTATAGCAGAAAAGCGCAAGGTCGTGAATGGACTTTTAAATTTGATCATTCGAGATCAATAAATTAACCACTATCCTGAGAAAATGAATTACTTTTATTGGGATTATTCTAAATTAAAATTAAAAATTATCAAATAGTGATAATTTATGTTGACTATTTCACTCTGTTTTGAAAAAATTAGCAACACAATGTCTTATTGGGATAATTATTTTTAGGATTTCTGGTCTAAAAATACCCAACATTGTGTATCACGCCCAATCCTCAGCTTTATTGATATCGGTTGCCCTGATTCGAATTTCTCAAATCAGTCAGGACGAGTCGTCACTTTTTAGTGATGTAAGAATGGTAATGCTGAATCTGAATTGAGACACGTTCATGCTATTTAAACAGTTGTTGGCTTTTAGACCGAGTCGACTCGACCTCATTTTTGCGTGCAAAACATTTGTGGCAGGTATGCTGGCACTGTTTATCTCGTTTGAATTAGATTTAATTAATCCAATGTGGTCGATTGGTACAGTCTTAATTATCGCCAGTCCGTACTCGGGTATGGTGTCTTCAAAGTGTGTCTATCGTTTGGTCGGTACGATTGCAGGGGCGATAATTGCTTTATTGCTCACACCGCATTTCATCAATACGCCGTGGCTGTTCACCATTATTTTGTCGTTATGGGTGGGCTTTGCTTTATACATATCATTGCTTGACCGTACTGCTCGTAGTTATGTCTTTATGCTGGCAGGCTATTCAACGGCTATGATTGCCTATAATGCCATTACCTATATCGACACCTACAATATTTTTGATATTGCCTTGGCACGAGTCTTGGAAATCTCAATTGGTGTGATAGCAACGGCAGTGGTATCGGCAACTTTCTTTCCAGTTCATGTTGGTGCAATGATCAAGCAGCGTGTCAACAAGACCTTAAGTGATTTGGAAAGCACCTTTGAAAGATTAATTAAAGTTCAGGATGAACCTGAGAATTACACTCAGGTTTTGTCGGTGATCACCCGTGATGCTTCAGATATTCATGCCTTGGCAGTACATCTGGCATATGAAAAAGGTGAGCTCAATGGTATGACCAAACCTTTACAGGAAATGCTACATCAGGTTTCATTGGTAGTCGCCAATCTGGTTGCATTGTCTCAGCGAGTCAAACAGTTACAGCAAATGCAGCTGGTTGACCTTGCACCGCATTTAAATCGTATTCATCAACATACACTGGCATTTTTAAAGCAGGAAAGAGCGCTGGTTCCAAGCGATTTGCAGCAGCTTCCTGTGGGTTTTGAAGAGGATTTTGCTGAACTGATTGCGATGGCATCATCTGAACAACAAATCGTGCTGGCTGCATTGAAAATGGATGTTCGGCATTTTATTGCCAATATTTTGGCGGTGAAGTTGATCTGGCAGCAGATCCAACAAGGTCAAAAAGATATTCCCGCTGAGATTACAGCAATCACAACCAAATATCCGAGTTTGCATCGCGATCACGGCATTGCGATTCGTGGCGGGATTAGCGCGGTACTGATTACCTTTATTGTGACAGGAGCATGGATTTTATCGGGTTGGAAAACAGGTTTTATGATGGCACAAATGGGTGCGATTACCGCCTGTATTCTTACGGCTTTGGATAACCCTGTACCTGTACTCAGAATCTTTATTTGGGGCAGTGTTGTCTCGGCAGGTCTAGTGTTTTTATACGCCTTTGGCATCTTTCCGCATGTGACTCATTTCTGGCAGTTGGCTTTGGTACTCTTTCCAGTATTTCTTGTAGCGGTCACGATGATGGCAAATCAGATGTTGATGCCGATCGGGATGGTGCTTGGGATTAATACCATGATGGGTTTGAACTTGCATAATCAATATACGATGGATGCGGTTTCTTATCTGGATGGCTCTTTTGGGATGATATTAGGGGTTTTGGTGTCTCTGATTGTCATTAATTTGGTCCGTGCAATTTCACCAGATACCAGTGCGACGCGGATTTTGGCTTTACATTATCAAGCGATGCGACAAACTCTGTATTTGTCTTATGGCAGTGATTTTAAAATCCATTTGCGCAGTATGTTAGACCGTGTCGGGGTATTGAATACCAAGATGGTACAAAATACTGAGATTAAAACCGCGATTCAACATGCGTTGGTTGAAAGTAGCTCGACGGTTGATTTGGTAAGGTTACAAGAAATTAGCCAGAAGTTACCGCAACAGACAGCGCTGCAAAGTGAACTCAACGTATTGCAGCAGCAACTCGCTGACTATTTTTATGCCCAAGAAAAACAGCTGTCAATCAATCATTTCCCAATACACATTGTGCAGCAAATAGAACGTTTGCAGCGTATGGCACAACAGGTTGAAGATGTTCAATTGCACCAGCGACTGTTGATTTCTCTCAATAATATTTGCGAAAGCATTGGTCATGTCTCAACAGAGCAGATGTATTCGGATATATACGGCTTAGGTGTATCTCATGGGTGAAATTAATGTTTATGGGATTTATATCCCAATCCTTTTGGTGCAAGCCATTATTGCCTATGTGCTGTTCAAGTTGGTGAGTCCTTTTATTGATCGTGCGGCAATCAAGGGCTGGATCGCCTTACCGAGTATTTTCAACCTATGTTTTTACTTTGGTTTGTTGCTTGTGGTGCATTGGTTGTTTGTGTGGCTGTGGGCTTAAGGTCTTTGAATAAATGCTTATTCTGAAATTTAATGATTTAAAAGAAAGTGGTAGAGGTGATGAACATGAATGCATTTGATGTGCGAAAAATCATACGTCCTATTGTATTGATATTGGCAGTTCTGATTGCTGTATATACGGTGGTGCATTTATGGAATTACTACAATGCTGCTCCGTGGACGCGTGATGGTCGTATCCGTGGTGATGTGATTCAGGTTGCATCTGACGTTAACGGCTTAGTCACCGAAGTGCTGGTTCAAGATAACCAGACGGTGAAAAAAGGGCAGGTACTTTTTAAAATTGATGTGGCACGTCAAGCACTGGATGTTGAGCAAGCTAAATCAGATTTAGCCAAAGCCAAAGCAGGTCTGGCACAAGCACATGCCAATCTAGCCGGTGCAAAAGCCAGTTTGGTCAAGACTGAAGCGAATAAAAAGCTGGCAGAAAGAAATGCAGCTCGATATGCAAGCTTGATGGATGGCGCGATTTCAAAGCAGGAACAGGATCAAGTATTTGCTGTGCGTGATCAAGCTGTAGCTGAAAAAGAGCAACTGACGGCCAATATTGAACAAGCCAATGCTGCCATTCAACAACAACAAGCCTTAATTGAGGTTGCGAATAGTAACCTGCATTTGGCGCAGTTGAATTTGCATCGCTCGGAGGTGATTGCTCCAGCGGACGGAACCTTATCAAACTTTGATTTGCGCGTGGGTAATTACGTCAAAGTTGGGCAGGCGGTTGCAGCACTTTTAGATCGCCAACAGCTTTATGTCGTCGGTTACTTTGAAGAAACCAAATTGAACCGTATTCATGTCGGTGATTCGGCAACTGTCCAACTGATGGGGGACCGTCAGCAGATTCGTGGACATGTACAAGGCATCGCGACAGGGATTGAAGATCGCGAGCGTTCAGGCAGCTCTAATCTGTTGGCAAATGTGAATCCAACCTTTAGTTGGGTGCGTTTGGCGCAACGTGTACCAGTGAAAATTGTTTTAGATGAACAACCGCATAATCCATTGGCCTTTGTTTCTGGGCGTACCGCAACGGTTAGAATTATTGAGAAATGATGTTGTTGACTTGCACTGAGCGGCACGGATGCCGCTATGTTGAAAGAACTGGAGGGCGATTTCTTTTTAAGGCGTAATCCCAGCAGGATCGTGATACCAGCTTTGAATCAGTAATGCAGCAGCAAAACTATCAGCAGATAAGCGTTTGGCTTGACCTTTATTTTGATAAAACTCAAGTTCTTCTCTCGCTTCACGTGTAGTCAGCCGTTCATCCACCATCCAAGTTTCAATATTGGTTTGATGGCGTAAACGTCGGGCAAATTTACGGGCACGAGCAGACAGTTCAGATTCACTATCATCCATGTTCAGTGGTAAGCCCACTAAAAATAATTGAGGTTGCCATTCTTTGACGATCTTTAAGAGTTTATCCCAATCAGGAATACCATCTTTCATTGCAAATAATGGCAGGGGATTGCTACTTTCAATACTAGATTGACCGATTGCCATCCCCATTTTTTGGGTACCGAAATCAAAAGCCATAATCGATTGAGCATTTTGCATATCAGGCATGACCAATTTCAGACGCCAGCCAAGTGCGGTCTACCCCGATTTTTCTGTAAGCTGCATCCCAGCGGTCGTCATATGGCAGATTAAAAATCAAATCCATGTCCGAATCGCAAATGAGCCAGTCGCCACGTGCAATTTCTTCTTCAAGCTGATTTTTGCTCCAGCTCGCATAACCCAATGCGATTTGATAACGTCCGACACCTTCATTATGTGCAATCGCATCCAAGATGTCTTTGCTGGTGGTGATACAGACGTTCTCACCCACTGCAATTGATGAATGCCATGTCGGTTGGCCTGTGTGTAGAACAAATCCTGCTTCTGGACGTAATGGACCGCCCTGCAAAACAGCATGTGGCTGTACATTGTCGGCATCAATCTCTAAATCATTGAGTAATTCTTTGATTTGTAGGTCAGACGGGCGGTTAATAATAATGCCTTGAGCACCGTCTTCGTCATGGCGAGCAAGATAAATGACGGTGTTTGCAAAGCTGTCATCTGCCATGTCTGGTGGAGCGATGAGACAACGGTGAGTTAAGTATTGTTTCGTCACCTAGGCGGTTCTCCATCAAAAATTGTGCTGATCTATCTATATAGGTTCTTTTTATCAACATACAAGAGTTAATCGGATTTCGCCAATTATTTTCTAATATTTTGTAACAGGGTCAGGCAGATTGAAATTTGAGCTGACGTAATTGTTTTGCGTGTTGCAAGGTGGTTTCGCTGATTTCAACACCACCCGACATACGTGCCAGCTCTAAAATACGTTGGTCTTCATCAAGCTCAATAATGGTACTGCTTGCAGGATCAGTCTGTTGTTTCTTCACCAATAAATGTTGGTCAGACTGCGCCGCAACCTGTGCTTGGTGGGTAATACACAGCAATTGCACGTGTTGGGCTAAGTCCGCCAACAGACGCCCAACCACCTCAGCCGTGCCACCACTAATCCCCACATCGATTTCGTCAAATACCAGTACTTCAGCATCCGTTTTTTCGGCATTCATGACCTGCATTACCAACGCAATACGAGAGAGTTCGCCCCCTGATGCAACACGTGCAAGTGGCTGCGGTGGGATCCCTTTATTCGCGGTAAATAACAGTTGAATGAAGCTTAATCCTTCTGCATTGGCAGCTTCTTGTGGTTCAAACTTAAATTCGAAATGTGCTTCAGGCAGTGCCAGCGGTTTAACTTGCTCGGTCAGTTGTTTGGCCAATGGAATTGCAGCTGCACGACGAATATCATCTAAATGTTGTGCTTTCTGCATAAATGCTTGATAAGAAATTTCAACTTGTTCGGCCAAGGTTTCTGGATCTTCAAGTTGATGTAATTGTTCTAATTCTTGCTGCCAAGTTTCGTATTCTTGTTTCAGTAATTCAGGTTGAGTACGGTACTTGCGTGCTAGACGATGGAATACTTCTAAAGTCGCATTCAACTGTTCCATACGCTCAGGATCAAAGCTTTGGCGATCAATAAATTGACGTAAGCTCGCCGTGGCATCATCGATTTCGCTTTGGGCGTTTAACAAAGCATTATAAATATTGGAAAGTTGTTCACTGCGACCTGCATGAGATTCTAAGCGACGAATGATCGAGGCAACTTCTTGAGTAATATTTTGCTCCGCTTCATCCAATACATTCAGGCTATAGCTACAGTCCTGCATGATATGTTCGTGATGGCTGAGACGATCAAACTCTTGTTCAGTTTCGCGATAATCTGTTTGAACCACGTCCTCAAGTTCTTCGATTTGAGATTCTAGGTTTTGTATTTTTTGAATCCGTGTGGCTTGTGCATCCAAAGCCGCTTGATGCAGGCGAATATTCTTTTGCCATGTACTATACGCTTCGCGTACCGCATTTGAGGGCTCAGCAAAATTATGATAACGGTCTAACCAGCGTCTCGGATAAGGCGGTTCTAATAACTGTTGTTGACTGTGTTGACTATAGAGCTGTACCAGCAAACGGCCAATTTCTTTGAGTTCAGCTAAACTACTCGGGCGGCCATTAATCCAGGCCTTGCTGCGACCTGTAGCAAAAACCACACGTCTTAAATGAATTTCACCTGAGTCATCATCCAGTTCGTGTTCCGTCAGCCAATGTGCTTCGGCACTTTCAGGCTGATAGCTAAATACTGCAGTGATGTCTGCTTTATCTGCACCGTAGCGCACATAATTGGTATCAGTACGTTCACCTAAGCAGGCAGAGAGGGCATCTAACAATAATGATTTGCCCGCGCCAGTTTCACCAGTCAGCACATTGAAGCCTTGTTCAATATCTAAAGCCAAATGGTCAGCGAGTGCAAAATTAATTAAAGTTAAATGGGTGAGCATAAACGCATCCAATGCACAGAATCTTTTGCTTAAAGATAGAGAAGTTTTTAAGTTGTCACAAGAGATGAATGTAGGATTTTCCTGATTTACTGTGTGGATAGAGGATTATTTCATTATGTATTTAGCTGCTTGATTTTTTCTTCAGCATTTATATGGGTGAGCTAAGGTTTTACGCTTGGGCAAAATGTTATTAATGTTTATTATTCCTCGCCACTCGCAGCATAACTGCTCGACTTGCGCCCAGACCTTGCGAAGCAATGCTTCTCATGCTTTGTTTTTTCCTCGTCACTCGCAGCATAGCTACTCGTCTTGCGCTCGGACAAAGTTCCACTTTGTTTTTTCCTCGCTCAGGTATGAAAATTGCTATGTTTAGCCTAGAAAATGGATTGATTAGTTGTCACGGCGCAATTAAACTACGTCCAGCATAATTTAATATAAATGCGGCATTATTTGGAGAGTACGCATGAGTTCAGTGCAATTTGATCATGTAACGGTCATTAAGAAATCGAATGTGTATTTTGGTGGGGCATGTATTAGCCATACAGTACAATTTGAAGATGGTACAAAAAAGACTTTGGGTGTAATTCTACCTACTGAACAGGCTTTAACTTTCGAAACACATGTTCCAGAACGTATGGAAATTATTTCTGGTGAATGCCGTGTCAAAATAGCAGATAGCACTGAAAGTGAACTATTCCGTGCAGGTCAGTCTTTCTATGTGCCTGGTAATAGTATGTTCCACATCGAAGCGGATGAAGTACTCGATTATGTCTGTCATTTAGAAGGCTAACGTATTCCCTTCTAAATCGAGTACACTAGAGTCAATAGAAATCCTGTAAAGACATTTTGCAGGATTTTTTTATTAAGTACTCTTGCGGAGCTATAATCGCTCCTCACCTGTAAAGTCACTTTGCAGGATTTTTATTTTTCGTTGATATGAAATTGTTAGAGGTCGTTCATGGCTAAACCTGAATATTATTATGGCGTTCATTCGGTGGAGTCATTGTTGGAGTTAGAGCCTGAACGCGTTTTGACTTTATTTACCTTGAAAGGTCGTGATGATCAGCGTTTGCAAAAGATTTTGCAGCTGGCAGAACCTTTTGGGATTAGTATTCAAAAAGCCAGTCGTGACAGCTTAGAAAAGCTGGCAGGTTTGCCATTCCATCAAGGAGTGGTTGCCGCTGTTCGTCCACATCCAACCTTAAATGAAAAAGATTTGGATGAATTGATGCAGCAATCACCAGATGCTTTGTTATTAGCGCTTGATCAGGTGACTGATCCGCATAATCTTGGTGCATGTATTCGTACCGCAGCTGCGATGGGTGTTCAGGCGGTGATTGTGCCACGTGACCGTTCAGCAAGCTTAACACCAACAGCACGTAAGGTTGCGGCAGGTGGTGCTGAGAAAGTTAAGTTTATTCAAGTGACCAATTTAGCGCGAACCTTAGCACATTTAAAAGACAGCACACATACCCGTGTGATTGGCACCATGCTGGATGAAAAAGCATTGCCGATTCATCAATGCGATTTTAAAGGTCCTGTGGTGATTGTCATGGGCGCTGAAGATACAGGTCTCCGTCCGATTACCCAGTCACAGTGTGACCATACCGTGTACATCCCGATGTCGGGTGATCTACAAAGTTTGAATGTCAGTGTGGCCACAGGTATGGCACTTTATGAGGCGTGTCGTCAGCGTAGTGCTGTATAATTTAGCCAAATGTTGGCAATGTAAACTCTGATGACTGTCCGTACACAAGGCTATTTCTTTGTCTTTATTACCATGTGCATTTGGGGAGGATTCACTATTTTCTCTCGTTTAAATGCACATTGGCATGTGAGTGTCTGGGATCTGGTGGCAATGCGCTTTGCGATTGCCTCCCTGATTTTAATACCCGTCTTGATCTATAAAAAAGATTTTGCATTTTTATGGGATACTCGGCCCGTCATCTTAGCCCTCATTGGTGGTCTGGCTTATTGTTTCACCGTCTATACTGCTTTTTTACATGCACCTGCTGCACATGCTGCTATTTTTTTAAATGGCTGTATCCCGCTCTGTACAGCCGTCGCAGCTTATCTGCTATTCAGACAACCATTTGATAAACACACATGGTTGAGTCTAATGATTATGATGGCTGCTTTAATTCTTATGAGTTACTTGATGTTGCATGACCAAGCTTCGGCATTGGGGTGGGGCGATCTGTTACTTTTCATCAGCGCAGTATGGTGGGGAATATTTACGGTGTTGCTGAGACAGTGGAAATTATCCGCTTGGCATGCAACTGCAGGTGTGGTGATTTGGTCAGCCGTGATCTACTTGCCGATTTATCTTTTTTTTATTCCCAAGCATTTTCATGATGCAGCACCTCTACATCTGCTGATCCAAGGGCTATTTCACGGCATTTTGGTGGTTATCGTTGCCACATTGACGTATGTTGCTGCAATTGAGCGTTTAGGTGCGTTTAAAACAGGCAGTATTGTGACTTTGGCACCCTTCATCGCTGCTGTTGTGGCTGTGCCTTTACTGAACGAACCATTGAATGCAGCTATTATTTGTGGCTTGATCGGGATGGGTGTTGGTGCCTTACAGCCATGGCGTTGGTTTCGTAAAGACACTTTGGCTACTCAACTTGCTAAACAGAAACAAGGCTAGAAAGCGTGTTCTGCTCGTTGTAAATAACTGAAGTGTAAGGATTTAAGCTGCTGATACAGATGCTCTAATAAACCATCATTCAGTACAATATCATTGGCTAACTGTTGTTTTTGAGCACGTGGCATTTGCGCTGCAATAATTTTTCGAATCTGTTCTTCAGTTTGTCCATCTCTTTGACCTGCGCGTTGCAGTTGAGTTTGTTCATCAGCATCGATCAGTAAGGTATGTTGAACCAATTCATGTTGATTGGTCTCAAACAACAGCGGTGAGACTAAAATTACATAAGGACTTTCAGCATTTTGTAGTTGCTGAATAATCGATTGGCGAATGGCAGGATGGGTAATTTTTTCTAAGTTTTGACGTGCTTCCGGGAACTGGAAAATATGCTCACGCAGTGCACGTCGATCCAGTTGGCCATCTTCCAATAACACCCAGTCACCAAAGGTTTGTTGAATCGCTTGCAAAGCGGGTTGACCTGGTTCAACCACTTCTCTTGCGACAATGTCAGCGTCAACGACGGTGATACCTTGAGATTCAAACCATTGTGTGGCCGCAGATTTTCCACTACCAATACCACCCGTAATGCCCAAGATAAAACTCATATTAACCGCCCAGATAGACCTTCATAATTTGATCACCCCATAAAAATGCAATCCAACCTGCAATTGCAATATAAGGGCCAAATGCGAATGGCTGATTTTCACCACGCATTTTCATCAAAATAATACCAATAATTGCACCGACCATAGAAGAGAGTAGCACAATTAAAGGTAGTAGCATTGGCCCCATCCATGCCCCGAGTGCGGCCAAAAGCTTGAAATCACCATAGCCCATGCCTTCTTTGCCGGTCACGAGTTTAAAAATGTAGTACACAATCCAGAGGCAGAGAAAGCCGATGAGATATCCCCAAATTGCGGCACTTGCGGTGGTATAAATGGCATAGCTATTGATCCCGAGGCCCAAAGCAGCTAAGGGCAAGGTAAGGCGGTCAGGCAGCAACTGTGTATCAAAATCGATAAAAGTTAATGCAATCAATACCCATGTCAGGACTAAACCGAACAGCATCTGTACTGTTGCGCCAAATACGGCAACAACAACCAAAGAGCAGAGCATGGTCAGTAGTTCGATCAGCGGATAGCGAATACTAATCGGATTTTGGCAAGTCCCACATTTACCACGTAATGCTAGCCAGCTAATCACAGGGATATTTTGATACCAACGAATAGGTGAGTCACATTTAGGACAGGTTGAGGCTGGTTGGCTTAAGGTCAGTTTACTTTGATCAATACTAGGTTGTTCAGGATGTAACAGCATTTGACATTCTTGCTGCCACTCCTGTTCCATCATGCGAGGGGTGCGGAAAATGACAACATTTAAAAAGCTGCCGATACATAAACTAAAAAGCCCAACCGCAAGATACAGTGCAGTTGGGTTTTCAATAAAGTAAAATAAGATAGTGTGCATTTAATTCCCAATTAACCAACAACAGAGCCCATTTGGAAGATTGGTAAGTACATCGCAATCACCAGACCACCGACTAAAACACCTAAAATTGCCATGATTAAAGGTTCCATCATTGAGGTTAAGCCATCGACGGCATTATCAACTTCATTTTCATAATGTGTTGCGACCTTATCCAGCATACTGTCTAAAGCACCGGACTCTTCGCCAATTGCAACCATTTGAATCGCCATCGACGGAAAACGGTTGGAAACACGCATGGCAAATTGTAGCTGTTGGCCTGTGGCAACATCCTCACGAATTTTCATGACAGCTTCTTCATAAACGACATTGTTGGTCGCGCCCGCGGTTGATTCAAGTGCATCAATCAGTGGCACACCCGCAGCAAATGTTGTGGCCAAGGTGCGACTGTAGCGAGCAATAATCGCTTTATAAACTAAATCTCCAAAAATTGGCGCTTTCAGTGCCATTTTATCCAATAGATCTCTGAATTTCTTACTCCGTTTTTTAGCTTCCAAGAAAGCTGCAATAATTGCACCAATGACGATGATCAAAATGAACCAATATTCTTGCATCCATTTAGACATATTCACCACCATTTTAGTAAAAGCAGGGAGATCGGCACCAAAAGAGCTAAATAAATCTTGGAATACGGGAACCACTTTCACCATCAAAATAATGGTGACAATGACAGCAACCACTATCACTGAGATTGGATATTTCATTGCTTTTTTAATTTTTTGTTTGAGTAATTCACTCTTCTCTTTATAAATCGCTACCCGATCCAACATGGTTTCAAGTGCACCTGACTGTTCGCCTGATTCAACCAAAGAGCAAAATAGATTATCAAAATATTGTGGATATTTTTTCAGTGCACCCGCAAAGGTATTACCTCCTTCCACCTCACTCTTAATTCCTAATACCACTTCACGCATTGCAGGGTTTTCTAAACCCTCAGCAACAATTTCAAAGCCTTGTACCAGAGGCACACCCGCTTTCATCATGGTTGCCAATTGACGTGTAAAGATGGTGATATCGAGTGTGGTGACTTTTTTCTTCATCAAGCCTTCGAGAATGTTTTTACGCTTTTCTCGAATATTTTTGATGGTCACGCCTTGTTTGCGCAAAGTGACTTTTGCTAAAGCCATATTGCGGGCTGGTACTTCCCCTTTAATTTTTGCTCCTTTCCGGTCGACCCCTTCATAAGCAAAAGTTGGCATCATTTGCGCTTTTTTAGCTGCCATGATTATTAATCCTTTTTATTAATTTTATTCACTTGTTACTCGGTTGACTTCCTGCAAAGAGGTAATTCCTCGCATGACTTTTTTCAAACCTGAACGACGGAGATTATTAAAACCTGCTTGTTCTGATGCTGCTGCAATTTGTATCGCATTACCATCTTCCATAATCAATCTGGAAATTTCAGGTGTAACCTTCATCACTTCATAAATACCGACACGACCTTTGTAGCCTTCGCGACATTCAGCACAACCGACGGGCTGAAAAATAGTAAGCTCAGGATCAGCCAAGTCCTGCTCAGTAAACCCAAGCTCTAAAAGACTTTGTCTCGGTATCTCAATAGCTTCTTTGCATTGACTACATAAACGCCGTGCCAAGCGTTGTGCAATTACCAGATTGACAGAGGTTGCAATATTAAAAGAGGGTACACCCATATTACGCAAACGAGTCAAGGTTTCGGGTGCACTATTGGTATGTAGTGTAGACATTACCATATGACCTGTTTGAGCGGCTTTAATCGCAATTTCCGCTGTTTCTAGGTCTCGAATCTCACCGACCATAATCACGTCAGGATCTTGGCGTAAGAATGCTTTTAATGCAGCAGAGAAGGTTAAACCTGTTTTAGGATTTACGTTGACTTGGTTGATGCCTTCTAAGTTAATCTCAACAGGATCTTCGGCCGTGGAAATATTGGTATCTTCGGTATTTAAAATATTTAAACCCGTATATAGCGAGACCGTTTTACCCGAACCTGTTGGACCTGTAATCAGGAGCATGCCTTGAGGTTTATCCAATGCATCCATAAATAAAGCTTTCTGCTCGTCTTCGTAGCCCAGTGCCTCAATACCAAGCATAGCACTGGATGGATCGAGAATACGTAGTACCAGCTTTTCACCAAACAGCGTTGGGAGTGAGTTGACACGGAAATCAATTGCTTTGGTTTTAGACAATTTCAGTTTAATACGGCCATCTTGCGGCATGCGTTTTTCTGAGATGTCCATTTGTGACATGACTTTTAAACGAGAAGCCAATCGGGTTGCCATTTGTAACGGTGGATTGGCGATTTGGCGTAATACACCATCCACACGATAGCGCACGCGATACATTTTTTCATAAGGTTCGAAATGTAAATCAGATGCGCCCATACGGATTGCATCAATCAACAGCTTATTGATGTATTTGACAATAGGGGATTCATCGCCTTGGGGGGCTTCATCATCGGCTTCTGTGTTTTGGTTCACATCAACGTCGAGGTCGAAGTCTTCATGATCACCAAAATCAAAACTGCCAGAATCACCAAACTGTTGTTCAATCAGTTTTTCGAGTTTTGTATGTTCAACAATAATTGGTTCAATATTGAGCTTGGTATTGAAGCGAATCGCATCTAGTGCTTCGATATTGGTGGGATTACTGGTCGCAACATAGAGGATTTGACCACGTTGAATCAGTGGTACAACTCTATGTTTCTGGATTAGTTTATTATCTGCCAAATCACGCGGCAACAAGGCCGTATCATAAACAGCCAAATCGAAAAGTGGTTCACCAAACTCGGCTGCAATGGTTTCAGCAATGGTTAATGGAGACACCCGATGTTGTTCAATCAAGTGCGCAACGATATCTTGTTGTGCTTTTTTAGCAGCATCGATGGCTGTTTGCATTGTTGCTGTAGGCATGTGCCCATCTTCAACTAACCGTCGAATAAACCCCGAAAACTTTGGAGACGTATGTAATCCTGACATCTGTCCGCCTTATGACAATAAATGTTTATAATATGTATTTTAAAAATTATACTTTTGTTATGCAAAAATACCACTACAGAAAGTGTTGCTTTTACCTTGATTCATAGCCAAAACTTTGAACTGATCGAGTGTTTTGCAAATTAATTTTCTTTTATTAAGCTAAATCTTACCAATAATCAAATCAATTGTATGTAAGTCAGCTTTTTATTGATAAATGAATGTAACTCTTTCATAAACGTAAAATGCTCACTTTTGTTGAACTTTATGATTTTGACGTGATTTTTACGGCACTAAAAGAAAAAACTGAATTTTATAAAAATCCGTGTAAAATATGCAGCATTTTTGAGAAATTAATTAACAGTGGGTGGGCGAAGTATGTCGAACTCGAGCATTACTCCTTGGGTTGTTGGCAATTGGAAAATGAATCCAATGCATGCGAATGCTTTCCAATTAGTAGAAGAATTCAAACAGTTATTACAACAGGATAATATTGCGCCTGAGCAATGTCATATTGGTGTCGCGCCTATCGCGATTGCTTTGAGTCATATTCAAACGCAATTTGAAGATGCGGCGAGAACAGTTTATACGGTGGCTCAAGATGTT
Organism: Acinetobacter sp. NIPH 2100; assembly: GCF_000369805.1. Taxonomy (GTDB): domain Bacteria; phylum Pseudomonadota; class Gammaproteobacteria; order Pseudomonadales; family Moraxellaceae; genus Acinetobacter. The sequence goes on from NZ_KB850224.1 coordinate 402,456, forward strand.
TCTCGCGTTGCAGGGACAGGTGCTTATACAGGTGAGGTCAGTGCTGAATTGTTGAAAGACAGTGGCATTGAATTTGTTTTAATTGGGCATTCTGAACGTCGTGAATTATTCGGTGACAATGTCGAAATTTTAAAAGTAAAATTGCATAATGCGTTAAATGCAGGTTTGACCGTGATTTATTGCGTTGGTGAAAGTTTAGAACAACGAGAGCAGGGTGCTGCTGAGCAAGTGGTATTGCAGCAAATTTGTGATATTGCGGCGGTTGTTCAAGCGGATCAATGGCAAAAAATTGTGTTCGCTTATGAACCGATTTGGGCAATTGGCACAGGTAAAACTGCATCACCAGCTGACGCTCAAGCCATGCATGCAAAGATTCGTGAAGGTTTAAAACAAATTACATCATATGGTGAGCATACTGCCATTCTATATGGTGGTAGTGTTAAGGCTGAAAATGCAGTTGAATTGGCTGCATGTCCAGATATTAATGGTGCTTTGGTTGGTGGCGCATCTTTAAATGCACAATCATTTTACCAAATCGCAAAAGCATTTGCTCAAAGCAAATAACGAGGAATTGAGATGTATAGTTTTATACTCGTTGTACATATTATTTTAGCAATTTTAATTATTGCATTGGTTTTGGTACAACAAGGTAAAGGTGCGGAAGCAGGAGCATCATTTGGTGGTGGCGGTGCTGCTACTGTTTTTGGTGCTTCAGGTGCAGGTAACTTTTTAACTCGTTTAACCGCGATTTTTACGGCATTGTTTTTTGCAACCAGTTTGACCTTGGCAGTATTTGCCAAAAAGCAAACAACAGATGCTTATAGTTTGAAAACTGTTCAAACAACGACATCTGCACCCGTGACATCGCCTGAAACTTCGCCAAATGCACCAAAAACAACTCAATAAGTTGAATTAACACTTTCCTTTTTGTATTTAAGGGACTAGAATGCGTCCCACAAACTGCGGTGGTGGTGGAATTGGTAGACACGCTACCTTGAGGTGGTAGTGCTTTAGGGCGTGGGGGTTCAAGTCCCCCCTTCCGCACCAAACTTAATAACCAGTAAGTTCGGTGTATGCAGTGTTTGTGTTGTTGCGGGATGGAGCAGTCTGGTAGCTCGTCGGGCTCATAACCCGAAGGTCGTTGGTTCAAATCCAGCTCCCGCTACCATTTGATTAAGGTGCAACTTAATCAAGCGGATATGAAAACTTAGATTGACTTTTTTTCATATTTGTATATAATTTTTGCACGTTGATGCGGGATGGAGCAGTCTGGTAGCTCGTCGGGCTCATAACCCGAAGGTCGTTGGTTCAAATCCAGCTCCCGCTACCAAGTTTCTAAAAAGAGGCTCACAATTACGGTGGGCCTTTTTGCACAGTGGGCTATGCTTTTTCTGTGTAATATATAGGGGCGATTGCGCCCTTTTTTATTGGTTGTTTAGCTATCGTGTAGTTGTTCGACATCAATTGGTCAAATAGTCGTGCTTCACTATATGGTTAAGATTGATTGGCTCGCATGAGAGCGACGAGAGTAAATGAAATTATCAAATAAGTCTCAAGCATTGCATGATCTAATCGCACCAGCTGTGGCTGCTTGTGGTGTAGATCTGTGGGGGATTGAGTTCCTGCCACAAGGTAAACGTTCTTTATTACGCATTTATATTGATAAAGCGATCGATGAGAATGTTGAATCTGTCTTAAATGAAGATGGTGAAGTCGAACAAGGGCGTGGTATTGGCGTTCAAGATTGTGTTCTGGTAACACAACAAGTGGGTGCAATGCTTGATGTCCATGATCCAATTGCTGGTGAATACGCGTTAGAAGTGTCATCGCCAGGTTGGGATCGTCCTTTTTTCCAACTCAATCAATTGCCTGCTTATATCGGGCAACAAGTGGCTTTACGATTAATTGCTGCTGTCGAAAACCGTCGAAAATTTCAGGCGAAATTACTTTCTGTAGACTTAGAAAGCGAAACGATTCAAGTCGAAGTTGAAGGTAATCATGTACTTGAAATTGATAGTCATAATATTGATAAAGCAAATTTAATCTATCAAGACTAATATTAACTTAATTTTATAAGAAATCGGTAGGTGACTTATGGGCCGCGAAATTCTTACCGTTGCAGAAACGGTTAGTAATGAAAAAGGTGTTAGTCGTGAAGCGATCTTCCAAGCGTTAGAGCAAGCACTTGTTGCGGCAACGAAGAAAAAGTTTTACGAAGGTACACGTTCAGAAGAAGCTCAACTACGTGTTGAGATTGATCGTAAAACTGGTGATTACCGTACTTTCCGTCAGTGGACTGTGGTTGCGGATGAAGACCATGAAATGCCAGCATGCCAAGACGCTATTTCTGATTTAGACCCTGCTCAGTGGTCAATCGGTGATGTGCGCGAGTTGGAAGTTGAATCGATTGAATTTGGTCGTATCGCAGCGCAAATTGCAAAACAAGTCATTGTACAAAAGATTCGTGAAGCAGAACGTGCATTGGTTGCTGATGCGTATGAATCTAAAGTCGGCGAGCTGATTTACGGTGAAGTGAAGAAGCAGACCAAAGATGGCTTTATCATTGATCTTGGCGACAATGCAGAAGCATATTTAGCGCGTGAAGAAACCATTCACAAAGAAATTTTGCGTCCTAAGCAACGTATCAATGCAATTTTGTTTAACGTGAACCGTGAAGGTCGCGGTGCACAATTGTTATTGTCACGTGCTCGTCCTGAAATGCTGATTGCTTTGATGAAGAAAGAAATTCCAGAAATTTCTGAAGAAATCATCGAAATTAAAGCAGCGGCGCGTCAGCCAGGTGTTCGTGCTAAAATTGCAGTGAAAACCAATGATCATCGTATTGACCCTGTAGGTGCATGTATTGGTATGCGTGGTACACGTATCCAAGCTGTACAACAGGAATTAAATGGTGAGCGCATTGATGTTGTGGTGTGGTCTGATGATCCAGCGCAATATATTGCAAGTGCATTAGAACCAGCTGATGTATCGGGTATCGTACTTGATGAAGATACACGTAGTGCAGATATCATTTTTGCGACCAATGACCAGTTAGCGCGAGCAATTGGTTCACAAGGGCAAAATGTTCGTTTAGCATCAGAATTGACGGGTTATAAACTCGACATGATGTTGGAAGAAGAGTATCGTGCACGTCAGCAAAATGAAGCGCAACAATATTTAGACATGTTTGTTTCTCGTCTGGATATTGAAGAAGATTTAGCGATGGCATTGGTTGAAATGGGCTTCACTTCGTTAGAAGAGATTGCTTATGTACCAGCTGAAACATTTGATGAAATCGAGCTTGAAGCTGATTTGGTTGAATTGTTGCAAAGCCGTGCTAAAGAAGCCGCTTTAACGGATGCTTTAAAACAGCAAGAAAATATTCAAGAGCCAAGTGCAGAACTTCTCGGTATGGAAGGTATGACGACTGAGATTGCGTATGCATTGGCGGCGCGTGGTGTGGTTACTGTTGATGATTTGGCAGACCAAGCAACTGATGATATCTCAGATATCGAAGGTTTAGGTCATGACAAAGCGGGTCAGTTAATCATGAAAGCACGTGAATCATGGTTTAACTAGGAGATAATAGATGACGGACAAGTCGATTCAAGAGTTAGCGCTCAGCGTAGAACGTCCTGTAGAGAAACTCCTAGAGCAGGTTCGCGAAGCAGGTCTACCACAGCGTAAAGCAGATGACATTATTACCACTGAACAGCAAGATACTTTGGTCAATCACTTGAAAAAAGTACATGGTCAGGAAAGTGGTAACACAGGAAAGATTGCGTTGAAACGTAAAACAACGAGTACTGCTAAAGTTACAAGTACTTCAGGTAAAGCGAAAAGCATTAATGTTGAAGTTCGCAAGAAACAAGTTTTTGCTAAACCAAACCCTGAATTACTTGCAGCTGAAGCAAAAGCGCGTGTAGAAGCAGATGCAAAAGTACGTGCTGAACAGAAAGTACGTAATGATGCTCAGCAAACTGCACGTCATACAGCTGAACAAAAAGCCAATGCAACTTTAGAAGCAATGCGTGCAGCGCATACTTCTGAAGGTGCAGGTCAAACACCGGCAAAAGCTGCTGTTGTGGTGAAAAAGCGTAATAGCGATAAAGTGATTAAGGCACCTGTTGTTCGATTGACAGAAACACCAGAGCAAAAGAAAGCACGTGAAGAGCAAACTGCTCAGTTGAAAGCGACTGAAGAAGTTGTGCGTCGTAAAGCAGCTGAAGAAGCGCAGCAACGTACACTTGAGCAAATGCGTCAGATGGCATCTAAATATTCAAATGATGATGCAACTGCAACGATCCGTGTGATTGATGATTCACCTTTAGCCGCTGGTCTTGTTGGCCAAGCATATGAAGATTCCTTCAATAAGGAAGACCGTGAAATCAAACGTGGTGGCGCAACTGCAAATCCACGTGCTGGTAAGAAAGGCGGTCGTGGTGGCGATGCTCAGTCTGAGCAAAGTTTTAGCAAGAGTCATCATAAGCGTGGCTTGAAAACTAGCCAAGCCAACAAGCACGGTTTTGAAAAACCTGTTAAAAAGCAAATTTATGATGTTGAGATCGGTGAGAAAATCATCGTTGCCGACTTAGCACAGAAAATGGCGGTTAAAGTTCGTGAAGTCATCAAGACCCTCATGAAAATGGGTGAGCTTGTAACTCAGAACCAAGCCATTGATCAAGATACTGCAGTACTTGTAGTTGAAGAATTAGGCCACAATCCAGTTTTAGTTTCTGATACGCAAGCAGAAGATAACTTATTGGTTGCAGCTGAAGAAGCACGTGGTGAGCAAACAACTCGTCCACCAGTGGTTACCATCATGGGTCACGTTGACCATGGTAAAACATCATTACTGGATCGTATCCGTCGCTCTAAAGTAGCTGCGGGTGAAGCGGGTGGTATTACTCAGCATATCGGTGCTTATCACGTTGAAACTGAGAAAGGTATTATTACTTTCCTAGATACACCAGGACATGCTGCGTTTACATCAATGCGTGCACGTGGTGCAAAAGCGACTGATATCGTGGTACTTGTTGTTGCTGCTGATGATGGCGTGATGCCACAAACAGCGGAAGCAATTGACCATGCACGTGCTGCTGGTACGCCGATTATTGTTGCCATCAACAAGATGGATAAAGAATCAGCTGATGTTGACCGTGTATTAAACGAATTGACCACTAAAGGTATCGTACCTGAAGAGTGGGGCGGTGATGTTCCAATCGCAAAAGTATCAGCACACTCTGGTGCGGGTATCGATGGTTTACTTGACTTGATCTTGATTCAAGCTGAATTGATGGAGCTTAAAGCTTCAGCAGAAGGTGCGGCTCAAGGTGTGGTCATCGAAGCACGTGTAGACAAAGGTCGTGGTGCAGTAACGTCGATTCTTGTGCAAAACGGTACATTGAATATTGGTGACCTTGTATTGGCAGGTTCATCTTATGGTCGTGTACGTGCGATGGTTGATGAAAATGGTCAACGTATTACTTCTGCAGGTCCTTCAATCCCAGTTGAGATTTTAGGTTTACCTGATGCGCCAATGGCGGGTGATGAAGTTCTTGTGGTTAATGATGAGAAGAAAGCACGTGAAGTTGCTGATGCTCGTTCTGACCGTGAACGTCATAAGCGTTTAGAGCGTGCAAGTGCAATGCGTCTTGAAAACATCATGGCGTCTATGGGTAAAAAAGATATTCCTTATGTGAATGTCGTACTCAAAACTGACGTTCGTGGTACCTTGGAAGCGTTACATGTTGCGCTTGATGAGCTTTCTACTGATGAAGTTAAAGTCCGTGTAATCGGTTCTGGTGTTGGTGCGATCACTGAGTCAGATGTTACTTTAGCTGAATCTTCAGAAGCAGTATTGTTAGGCTTTAACGTACGTGCAGACAACACTGCTCGTCAAAAATCTGATCAAGATGGCATCGATATTCGTTACTACAGCGTCATTTATCACTTGATTGATGATGTGAAAGCTGCAATGAGCGGTAAGCTTGCACCAGAACATCGTGAAACGATCTTGGGTGTTGCTGAAGTTCGTGAAGTCTTCCACTCAAGTAAGTTTGGTGCAGCAGCAGGCTGTATGGTACTTGAAGGTGTATTGCACCGTAACAAACCGATTCGCGTATTACGTGATGACGTGGTTGTGTTCCAAGGTGAACTTGAATCTCTTCGTCGTTATAAAGAAGTGGTTGAAGAAGTTCGTGCTGGTATGGAATGTGGTCTTGCGGTGAAAGGTTATAAAGACATCAAAGAAAAAGATAAGATCGAAGTCTATGATGTTCAATTGATTAAACGGAGTCTTTAATGGCGGCTAGCCAACGCTTAAAGCGCATGGCGGATTCAGTACAACGTGAGTTGTCTGAGCTGATTCGTCAGGAGCTTAAAGATCCACGTCTGGGTGGTCTTGTGACCATCTCAGCCGTGAAAGTCAGTGCAGATATGGGATATGCTGAAGTATATGTCACTGTAATGGGCCGTGAACTTGGTGATGACCAAAGTGAAGTAGCAAATAAAGAAACTTTAGATGTATTGAATAAAGCTTCTGGTTTCTTGCGTCATGAATTGAGTCGTCGTATCAAGACGCGTATTACGCCAAGATTACGTTTCCATTACGATAAGACCAATGCCTATGGTAACTATATGTTTGGTCTGATTGCTGAAGCGGTTAAAGATCTGCCTGAACAAGGGCAAGATGAACAAAAGTAAATCGATATAAAAAAGCCACCTTCGGGTGGCTTTTTTATGGCTTGATGATATTAATCTTTTTTCATTGGATGACGACGACGATAACGCTGCCAAGGCAGTGGGCGATTTAGCGCCTCAGGTACATCACCACTGGTTGAGCGTAAGCGTAAGTGGATGGCTGCTTGGGCCATTAAATTTGCTGATACTGGTGCAGTGATAAATGCAAATAAAGTAATCAGCAGCTCTGCAAAACCAAAACGGCCATGCATGGCTGCAAAGATCATGGCTGCGATCAGGAAGCTACCTAAACCCAAGGTACTTGATTTGGTCGGTGCATGCAGGCGCATAAACAAATCGGGTAGGCGAATCATACCGATTGAGCCGATCAGCATAAAGAACGCACCAAAGACCACAAAGAATGAAACGATAATTTCAAGAATCAGTTGCATGGTATGGCTCCTTAATCAATCACATGACCCGTAGTGAAATAACGAGCAAGCGCGGCAGTCGAAACAAAACCGAGCATTGCAACCAAGAGTGCACCTTCGAATAGATTGGTGCTGACCCAATAGATACTCAATACAACAATGAGACAGGTTGCATTTAAAAATAAGGTATCCAATGCCAACAAACGGTCAATCACAGAAGGGCCAGCAATCAAACGAATCAAACATAAAAACATGGAGATGGTAATCGCAATTAAGCCAATCCCAAGTGCATAAGGTAAAATGGTCATTTGCTAGCTCCTTCTGCAATCTTTACATCAAAGATTTCGATTAAAGGCGTTTCATAACGGTTCTTGATCTCTTGAATATCAAGTTCAGTGTCATCCGAACTGAGCGCATGCACCAAAATATCACCACGCTCTTGATCGATACCTGCTGAAACGGTACCTGGGGTGGTGGTGATGATCATTGCCAGCAAGGTGTTGACTTGCTCGTGTTCAGTTTCAAGTGGGACGCGATACCATTTGGGGTGGAGTTTATCCATTGGCCCAAGCACCATTTTGGCAACACGGAAATTAGAAACTACAATATCCCATAACACCACAAAAACTAATTTGATCGCCGGAATCCAATGAATGTGAGGGGTTCTGGCAATAAAAGGGCTCACTAGACGGGAAATCCCGATAGCCAAAACCAGTGCGATTAAAATATCAGTAGCATCGAGGCTGTGTGCCAGCATCAACCAGCTCAAAAAAATCAGAAAAGACACAAATGGATGCGGGAACCAACGCTCAAGCAAAGATTGTTTTTGCATTAGTGATCCTCCATTGGTTTTAACTGTGTTGTATTTGGAATGGTCGGTGCTTCTAAGATCTGCTCAGCAATTTGACGTTGCTTATATTCAGAAATGTGCTCACCTTGAAGGGTTGGCTTCGAAATAACATCTGGGATAAGCAGTGCATTATGATCTTCCACTTCACCACCATATTTGGTTTCAGGGAGATAACTCGGATCATAAGGCTGTACGCTGATTGGACGACCTTGCGCATCATTTTTCAAAATGGTTTGATTGTATAGCGCATGATTTTGAATTTGCTGCGCTGTTGCAACCGTATAATTTTGAATAGGCGAGGCGAAGACAACATAAGTCATCAAAGCACCAAGTAAGACATAAATCGCCGTATCATTACGCTTTGGTGCAACTTCAGGCAAGGCCTGATATTCAGCATAAGCGGTTTCTTTCAGATCTTCTTCAGGGGGTGTTGCGCGCCAGAACAGGATAAAACCAACGCGAGTCAGTGCGATAATGCTGAGTAAGCTGACAACCAGAATAACCGCAATAATCCAACCCTGATATGGTGTTTCGGCAGTGGCCTGTAAAATAAACACTTTACCGAGGAAGCCGCTAAATGGCGGTAAGCCTGCCATCATTAAGGCAATGATGAAATAGGTAAAAGCAGCCGCTTTTTCCTGTTTAATCTTTGGGGCAACTTTTAAATGATCTTTAAAAGCACCACGCTGCGATGTCATCCAGCCACAGAATAAATAGAACGACGCTGCGACTAAGGTACTATGAACCACGTAATAGAGTGCAGCGGCCCATGCTTGTGTATTGAACATTGCAAGCGCAATCAGCAAGGTACCAATCGATGACAGCACCATAAAGCCCACAAAACGACGTAGACGTTCAGCGCCAATCGCACCAATCACACCATAAAGTGAGGTCACAAGACCAATAACCAACAAACAATTCTTGAAAAAGTTTTGTGCCATGGCATCGTCAAAGACTGTGCCGTTAACACGTAAAATGGCGTAAATTCCGACTTTGGTCATGATGGTAAAAATTGCTGCAACGGGTGTGCTGGCAACGGCATAGGTTTTCGGTAACCAAAAGCCGACAGGCAACATTGCCGCCTTAATACCAAACACCACGAATAGCAGCATTCCACCTGCAATCGCAAGCTTGTGCTGGTCACCATCAAGCAGAGGAACCAGACGGCCTACATCGGCCATGTTCAAGCTACCAACGCTACCATAGATCATGCCTAGACCAATCAGGAATAGGGCAGAGGCAAGTAGGTTAATGGTGACGTAATGAACCCCCAGTTGAAAACGTGGACGTCCTTGACCGTGTAATAACAGCACATAGGACGCCAACAGCAGAATTTCAAAGAAGACAAATAAGTTAAACAAGTCACCCGTTAAGAATGCACCTGTGATTCCCATAAGCAGGAAATGCAGCATAGTATGGAAATAACGACCACGCGTGTCCCAGTTATCGCTTGCATACCAAATCACAGGGACTGCAAGAATGTAGGTGAGTACCAGCATGAATGCAGATAAACGATCGAGGACAAGGACGATCCCGAATGGTGCAGACCATTCACTGAGTTGATACACTGTAATTTGCCCAGTATTGGCAATACCGAGATAACTGATTGCGGTGATTAAACCTAAAATAGCAGAGACAAGGCTAATCCCGCGACGCCATGGCTGACGCCAATCTTGTTTTAAAGAACCCGAACCTGGATTGCCCAATAGCACCAAGATGAAGCCTGTAAATGCAGGAATTAAAATACTGATAATTGGAGCGTGAGCGTGCCAGAAATTATAAAAATCAAACATTATGGCTCATCCTCACGTGGGTCATAAGTTATGGTGGGTTCTTCTTTCGAGTCGACATGATCTGTACCAGACTCATAACGGCTACGTAATGCCAGTTGCACGATAAAGGCTGTGGTTGCGAAGCCAATCACAATCGCAGTCAATACCAGTGCCTGAGGTAAAGGATCGGTGACTTTTGTGGTTTCAGTCAGTACAGCGGGTGCATTGATCTGTAAACGTCCCATTGCAAACAGGAATAGATTGACGGCATAGCCAATCATGGCCAAGCCGAGTACCACAGGGAATGTTCTGGCACGCAGAATTAAATAAATCCCTGTTGCTGTAAGTAAGCCAATCCCAGAAGCGAGTAAAAATTCAATACTAACCATTTTGTTTATCTCCACTTGGGATTGGACCAGACATGCTTGAGTGGCGTGAATCTCCGAGGACGGAGATCAGCAACATGGTGGCACCAACAACGGTAATGTAGACACCTAAGTCAAATGACACTGCAGAGGCAATATGCATTTTTCCTAGCACAGGCAGTTCAACATAAATATGTGCGCTGGCGAGGAATGGGCGTGCCCATAACCATGCGGCAATACCTGTTAAACCTGCAATGGTTAAACCTGAACCAATCCATACTTCATACAGACGACCTGATTTTGCTTTGATCATCTGTTCTGTTTGGTCTTGACCTAAAACGATGTATTGAATAATTAATGCCAGCGAGGTAATCAAACCTGCGATAAATCCACCACCAGGAAGATTATGACCACGCATAAAGATATACACGCTAACGACGAGGGCAAGCGGCAAGATCCAAGATGCTGTGATACGGAACATCAACGGTGAAGGGTTAAAACGATAAGACAGGCCTTGTGTCATGGTCGTACCATGTGCACGCATACCATCCATAAGGCAAAGTGCACCAATCGCAGCAATACCCAATACCGTGATTTCACCAAAGGTATCGAATCCACGGAAGTCCACGAGAATAACGTTCACTACATTTGAACCACCGCCCAATGGAATCGCTTGCTGCATGAAGAACCATGAAATGGAATTATGATCACGTGTCAGCAATAACCATGCAATCCAACCGATGCCTAAGCCACCTCCGATGGCAAGGCTAGCATCTCTCCAACGACGTGAACGACTTGATTCATATGGGGTGAGTTGCGGCAATAACGACAAGCTCATTAACAATAGAACCGTCGTCACAACATCGACGGTAATCTGGGTCAATGCCAAGTCTGGTGCCGATAAGGTGACGAATACCATGGTCACCACCAAACCGACTGCACCACTGATCAATACAGCTTTGATGCGTTCATGGTGGAACCACAGCATCATCCAGCAGCCAGAGAACAGCGTGAGCCATAACACAATTGCCACCCATGGTGCATGTGTCAATTCACGTGTGCCTGTCGTCAAACCTTGGTTAAATAATGGTAAACCCACCATGACAATGCTGAACAAAACGATCAAGAGGAGGTAGCTCTGTAGTGAACCATTCTCAGTCTTTTGTTTGATCTTACGGCTGGTGAGCAATAAATTCTTAAGGAATAGGTCAAATAAGATTTTACCTTGGAATTTTCCAAGATACGGATCTAAGTCGATTTTACGAATACGCCCCTCTTTTGCCAGTGCAAAATAGAAAATCGAACCACCGATTAATGCAATCAGACTCATCATCAGTGGCGCATTAACACCATGCCAGATTGCGAGATGAACGCCTTCGAATTCAGGCTGTGCCAAACTGGCGCGCGTCACGCTGTTGACCATGGTCCCAGCCAGTAGGGCAGGGAGGATGCCAACCAAGATACATAAGGTTGCCAAGATGATGGCAGGTAAGCGCATACCTATATGTGGTTCATGCGCATCTTTATTCGGGACTTGTTTACCAATCGGGCCATCAAAGAAAACACCGTGTACCAGACGAATCGAATAACTGACTGCAAAAATACCCGCCAGCGTTGCGACGATGGCTGAAATTACCATCACTGGACCTGATAGGTTGGCCAATAACTCGGTAAAGAACATTTCTTTGGAGATAAAGCCATTGGTCAGTGGCACACCCGCCATCGAAGCAGCGGTGATCATGGTTAAGGTGCCAGTGAATGGAAGCAATTGCCAAATACCACTCAGCTTGCGTAAATCACGTGTTCCTGTTTCATGGTCAATAATCCCAGCAATCATGAACAATGCAGCTTTAAAGGTTGCATGGTTAATGATATGGAAAATTGCAGCGGCAACGGCCAGTGGTGAACCAATGCCGAGCAGACAGACGATCAAACCTAAATGACTGATGGTCGAATAAGCCAGAAGACCTTTCAGATCTTCTTTGAAGATGGCAAAACCAGCAGCCATACACAACGTGAATAAACCCACGAATGTAACGATGTTGTGATACAGCGCAGCACCAATAAAGATAGGTGCTAAGCGAGCCAGCAGGAAGATCCCTGCTTTCACCATGGTTGCTGAGTGCAGATAAGCTGAAACTGGCGTTGGTGCTGCCATCGCATTTGGTAACCAAAAATGAAACGGGAACTGTGCACTTTTGGTAAATGCACCTAAGAGAATCAGAAGTAAGGCTGGAACGAAAAGCGCATGCTGTTGAATGGTATCTTTCATCAATACCAATTCATCGATTTGATAGGTTCCCGTGATTTGTCCAATCAGGACAAATCCACCCAGCATGGCCAAGCCGCCCATCCCTGTGATGGTCAGTGCCATACGGGCGCCACGTTGAGCCGCTTCGTACTGGCTCCAGTAACCGACCAACAGGAAAGATGAAATACTGGTGAGCTCCCAAAAGACCAATAAGATCATTAAGTTATTTGAGAGCGAAATCCCCAGCATGGCTGCCATAAACAACATCAATAACTGGTAAAGTTTACTGAGAGAGTTTTTCGGGCTGAGATAGTAATAGGCATAAATATAAATCAGTGTGCCGATACCGCTAATCAGCAGACCAAACAATAAGCCTAATGCATCTAGGCGAAAACTCAGATTAATTCCGAGCTGTGGAAGCCAATCCCAGCTTTGTTGCAGGGTATTGCCCTGAAGAACCGTTTCTGCCTGAGTTAAAAGTAAAATAAAACAACTAAGGCTGATGCCAATCGCCCCAAGTGCCGTCACGCCACGCGAAATACGCTGTAATTGTGAGACAAGGGTGGTGCCGAGTATGAGCGGTAATAAGATAATAATCGGTAGCACACTGGTATCCATGTCGATGATTTAGGTCGAAGACCTAAGGGTGAATTTTCTTTCAAGACTTACAGGCACTCAAAGAGAATACCAAAACTTTAAATCTTGAAGCCCAATCAAGTTAACGGAGGCAGCAAGTTGTATTGCACAACTTGAAAATAAAAAATACGATTTATTTTACTATAAAATACCAGTGAAAATCTGGTGATATTACATGAAACAAACAACATAATTTATTGAAAACATTTCAATATTCGCTCTATCTAATCTTTTACAAAGGGCTTTCTTGCGGTGTGTCATCAATCTTGAGTAGGTTGAGTAAGTCGCTCTTTTCTTGTTCGTTTAATTCCTGAATTTGCTGAAATAAATCATCCACTTTATGGGTTAAAAGATCAGCTTGCAACAAGCTTTGAGCTTGAGCCGAATCAGTGGCTTCAGTTTTGGTTAGTTCGTGATATAAATCTGAAAGCTGCTGTTGAGATGCTTCTAAATTGAGTTGATAGACACCTTTTTGATCGAGTTTTAGACATTGATAATTCACAGCATGTTCGAGCAGTGCGTCGCGATTACCCGTGGCAATGATTTGCAGGCGAGGAAATGCTTGATGTAAATGTTCGAGAATTTCAGCGCAGTTATTCTGATCGAGTTGATGATCAATTTGATCAATCATCAAAATGCCTTCGCCCTCTAAACAAGGATCAAAACAATGCTGATTCAATAAGCACAGTCGACGGCTAATGTCTCCAACCAGAGCAATCCATGCTTTGAGTGAGGCCGAGAGTTGCTGAAATGGAATCAACTGCTCTTGGTAGCGCACCATCAATTGCAGCTTTGGAACATACTGAATGTAAATATCGTTTAATTCAGGAAAAACAGTATGCAGGCTATTTTTCAAGGCATAAAGATTCGGTGCAGACAATTGTTTTGGATGATTGACCAATTCCTGCTGTAACTCTTGCAATACTTCGGATTGATTTTGTTGATTAAAATCATTGCCCATCAAGCGCCTAACGATATGGGCTGAATGTGCATTTTCAACATCGCTGATTTCACGCAACCACTCAAAAAAACGGGCAAACGTCGTATAGGGTACAGCGCTTAGATCGTAGGCCGAAATTTCCTGCAGTGTCCCAGGGGTATTCTTACTTTGCAAATTGATGTCTTGGACAAAACGTTCGGCAGGATAATATGCAATCAGTGGCAGTCCAAATAGGGGGTCTTGCAGCCCTGTTTTTTGATACAGCGTAACCATCTGATCAAGCTGTTGGGTCTCAACTTGGCTAATCCCAACGCCTTGACTGTTAAATGTTTTATAGAGTTTCCATGCACAGGCCTGAGTGTCAGTTTGTTGTGATGAACTACTTTCAGTCAAAGTGCCACTTAGTTCGCTGCTCATACGAACCTGGATTTGAATTTTTGCCTGTAAGCGATTCAGCATAATATCTTGATCGGCAATCACCACACCCGCAGTACGAATATCCTTATAGCGCGCAGAAAACCAAGTCAGGCTTTGATAGATATTTTTTAAAATGGTGCTTTTGCCTGTGGCTTGATCACCCAAAATCAGAGTAATAGGATATTGCTCAGGTTGAAATTCGAGATTTAAATCCCGAAACATCCCGATGTGTTTAAAGAGAACCGATTCAAGTTGCATAAGCTGACCTCAATCATAAGCGCTTTAACCTGCGGACTGACGAAGACTTGAGGGGGCGCACCGTTTTAATTGTTGTATTAAGTCGTATAGATGATGAATATTTAAACTTACTTTAGCACGCGTGCAGGCTACGTAAAGTAATCTTAACTCTTCATCTGTAATTTTATGTTCTAGCCCATTTATTTTAAATTGGTAATCGTCTTCGATATGCACACGATTCCATTCCAATCCTTTGGCTTTATGTGCAGTTGAAATCACATAATCGGCCTGTTCAATTGGAGTGATTTTTGCCAGTGCTTTCTTCAGTGGATCGGTTCCATGATCGTCAACCAGTTTAACCAAGGGCTTGATATCACTACCATCATTGGTTTCACAATATTCGTGTACATCATGCCAAGAGTTAAACCAAGCCAACTCAGGAACATCGGTAATCCGTTTACCTTGTTTCAATAAACTTGCAGCATCGACAAAACGACTGAGTTTCTGCTGATCAGCTTGTAAACCGACCTTATCCCCATTGACCAGACCTGAAAGTAATAATTCCATTGCGCGAGCGTTGGTTCGACACAGAATTGCATCGCGCATCTTGGTATGCGGTTTATTGACCACACTTGATTTTTGGTTTGGATTGCCAAGTAGGGGCACGGTTTCGTTTAATGCTCCCAGCAAGCTGTTAGCGACATCTGCAATTGCATCACCAAAACGGAAAGAGGTGGTTAAACGGCTTTCAGGCAATGGCATTTGCTGCATGGCATTGATTGCACCACGCCATGCGTAAATTTGCTGGTGTGCATCACCGACATAAATGACTTGGGTACTTTTCTGACGCAGCAAAATACCAAGCATGAGTGGATCGGCATCCTGTGCCTCATCAAACAGCACATAATCGGCAGGGATATTCGGTTCCGATAAAGCCCAAAGCTTTAAGTAGATATCGTGCCCGATACCGGCTTGATGGTTTGGATCAATTGATTCGAGCCAGCGACGTTCTACAGCAGGATAAAGGTGCTGTTGTAAGGCTTCAATATCATCCAGATGTAACCAACTCGGTGCCTGAATATGGCGAGGAGCTGGGTACTGTGAACTGGTTGAACAGAAGTAGCTCACTGCATTGGCAACTAAGCTAGCCAAACGACTCGGCATTAGCACGTATTTTTCGTAACGTCCACCCATAAGGCGACGTAGCGTAATAGGTTCGAGGCGATATTCTTTCGCGATAAAACTTGGACTTAAGCGCGGTAAGCGTAATTTGTCGGTCACGCCACGTGGTGCACTGCGAAATGCAAGAGAGTGGAAGGTTCGACAATTCACATTGCTGTGGAATTTATTTTGTGCTTCAGAAGCAATGGCTTTGTTAAAGGCCAAGTACATGCCACGCCGTTCAGGCATGGCATCGCTGATCATTTGCAGTGTTGTGGTTTTACCTGTGCCAGCATATGCAATCACTTTAAAGGATTGACCTAAACGGGCATTGTCTATTGCAATGGCTTGCTCATAGGTGGCTTTGGGTTTTTCTATATTTGACACAGGCTCTGCTTACGCTTCTTTACTACGGTTAGCTTTTTCAACTAAACCTGATAAACCTTGACGACGTGCAAGTTCGTCCAGTACCACTTGCGGGTCAAGATCGAAGTAACCCAACATGACAATACTGTGGAACCACAAGTCTGCGACTTCATAAATAAGGTCGTGTTTATTTTCCAGTGAAGCAAGCACGGCATAATCTTTCGCCGCAATAATGCTTTCTACACTTTCTTCACCGACTTTTTCTAAAATTTTATTGATGCCTTTTTTATACAGGCTGGCGATGTAAGAACTATCCGATTCAGCCGTTTTACGCTCTTGCATTAAGCGACCTAAATAGCTGAGCACATCCACTTGCTCATTTTGACCGCGATCGTGTGCTTCGGTTTTTGCTGATGCGCCATAAATAGCTGTAGGATCTTTCAGTTGGGCATCAACAATTTCCCAGCCTTGAGGAGTAAGTTTGCGATAGAAGCAAGACTCACGACCTGTATGGCAGGCGATACCACCGTGCTGTTCAATTTGTAGAATGATGACATCGGCATCGCAATCTAGTCGAATTTCATGAACGGTTTGAAAATGTCCAGATTCTTCACCTTTATGCCAAAGCTTTTGGCGTGAGCGTGAGTAATACACCGCTTGATTTTTTTCAGCAGTCAGTTGTAATGCTTCACGATTCATCCACGCAACCATTAACACTCGACCAGTTTGATGATGTTGTGCAATGGCAGGAACGAGACCATTGGAATCAAATTTAACTTCATCTAACCAGTTTGACATGAGTGAAAATCCATTGAGTGGAGAGCAGGTAGTTTAGCGGTTGTGACAAGGGTTGGCTATGCTTGTTGGGTAAAACATTTAAGAGTGTGGACGAATATATGTATTCATGAGTTGCTTTTGTTCTTGTTTTAAAGATGAAAAAGAGAGCACATAAAGTAGAATTGTACTGTAGGGATAACTAGCCCAAAACCAAGCATTAATCAAGAAAATACAGACTGCACTAAATAACCAAATCTTTAATAATTTAAGCAAATGTTTTTGCTTAACGGTAGCTAATAAAAGAAAAGGGATACAGTCGAATAAAATGACCCACCAAAAATGAGGTCCTGATATCAACTTTCCGACTGAGGATTTAGCGTTCACTTGCCACTCAATGAGTTGATAGTGAAAATTTAGAAAACAAAAGAAGTTGGCGAGACTAGGGAGTAAAAACCAGCATCCTTTCAGAATCGCTTCGCCCTTATTTTGTCGATACAAAGCCCATAGAAAACTATATTTCATGTTTTAACCTTATTTTTATTGATGAATTTTAATTTTTAAGTATTCAGGTAGTTCGAGATTTCAATCAGGTTTTGATCTGGATCACGTAAATAAATCGATAGAATTTTTCCCATTGCCCCAGTTCTTTCAATAGGTCCTTCAATGATTTCAATCTGCTGTGCTTGAAGATGTGCAATCACTTCATTGAGTGGTGTTTCCGCAATAAAACACAAATCCGCAGAACCCGCTGTTGGCTGTAGGGCTTTGGGTTCAAACTCTTTACCGACTTGATGCAGGTTAATTTTTTGAGTGCCAAATCGTAGTGCTTTACGGTCTTCACCAAAACGAATAACTTCAAAATTCAGCGCAGACTGATAAAACTGGCAAGTCATTTCAATATTGGCAACGGTCAAAACCAGATGATCTAAGTGACTAATTTTCATAGATTACTGCTCTTATTCATATTCAGGTAGAGATTCAGTTTTGGTGCTGAATGTATTGCCGCTTTGATTATATTGCGCCACGTGCTGATAATCGAGTTGTTGAAATAGTCCTGTTTTTAAACCCGAAATGGTGATTGCCATTTCTTTACGGAAATAAGGGATTTGATACATCCACGGGAAGGTCAAGTCACGTAAGCCACCTGCCCACCAATGATCAGATTGATACAGAGGTGTGAGTAGGCGACTTAAAAATTGATAAAACTGGGTCGACGAACGACGATGTTGATGGTAATGCTGCCACAGTGTCGACCAGTCAATTTGCTGATTTTGCTTGGCTGCTTGTAATGACTGTGAAAAAGCCCAAGCATCCAACAAGGCCATATTGGCGCCTTGTCCCAATTGTGGACTCATGGCATGGGCGGCATCACCGATGACACCGATTCTCCCTTGTCCAAATTGAGACATCACCACATCACGATATTGAGCGGATAGCCATTGTGGTTGATTCTGTTGATTCGATAATAGCTGTTTCAACCATTCTGCGACATCAGGCCAACGATGAGCCACTTGCGTTAACCATTGCTGTTTTGCAGATTCATCTTTTAAGAAAGATTGCAGTTGTGTTGTCGGCAGACTCCAGAACACGCTAGAAAGGCGTTGCTGAGGTGCAGTTGGGATCGCACCTGTAGGCAGCACACCCATCATGATTTTGGAGCGATCATAAAATTGATGCAGAATTTCAGGATTTAAACTTAAACATTCAGGCACGATGCTCCAAGCTGCGCCCCAAGGATAGGCTTGGTCGACTTTTACCCATGCTGGAGGGCGTAATTGGCTACGTGCACCATTGGCAATCAGTACGGCATCGAAGCTGGTATCAAAACTTTGTTGCTGGTGAGTGCCGAATAATCGCACTTCATTTGTATTTTCTTTAATACGATCAACCGTATGACTCATATGCCAAGTGAGATGACTGGAATATTCTTGAAGCTTTTGGGTCAGCACATGGCATAAAGTGGCGCGGTGAATCCCGAGACCATAGAGCTTGCTGCCCGCCTGATGGTAGTGACTATTTACCAACAGGCGCTTGTCTGGCAATTGTCCTTCCAGTCCTGTGACTTTGGCGCCCAGTTTTAAGGCCTGATCGAGTACACCCAGATGTTCAAATACAGCTAAGCCAGCAGGTTGAAGCAATAAGCCTGCACCCACGGGGGAAAGCTCATCGACCTGTTCAAAAATCGTAACCCGATGGCCTGCTCGTGCAAGTAGAATTGCGGTTGCGAGTCCTGCCGTGCCTGCACCAATAATGGCAAAATCTAGTGTTTTCATTGTTTGTTCTTTTAAAGTCTTTATTGAATTTGCTCAAGCAGCATCTTAACTGATCTGATTTTGTTTGAAAAAAATTAAATCGTATTGATAAAAAAATCCCTTGCCTATGCAAGGGATTTTTTATTATTTCACGATTCGCCAAAATGCTAACAGGCTACTCAGCACAATCAACACAATAGAAATAAACCAAGGTGTGATAATGGCAATCGTGAGTAAAATCAGCATGGTACTGCCAAACATCCAACTACGACGTTGCTGTTGCTGCATTTGTAAACGCATTTGCTGAATTTCACGCAATTGTTTGTCGTGCCATGCAGACTGATTCTTTAAACCGTTGAGGCTGTCGATCAGTAACCCTGGAATATCTTGTGCGCCAAGTAGCAAGTCTGGAATTTGTTGTCCAAGCTCTTTCACATTCTTGACGGGGTTCATATTGGCTTTGACCCATTCGGTTAGAATCGGCTTTGCCAGTTTCCAGATGTCCAGTTGCGGATACAGATCCGTTCCTAGGCCTTCAACATGTACCAGTGTTTTGAGTAACAACATCAATTGCGGTGGGATTTCTAGATGGAAACGACGGGCAATATCCATGACTTGAATCAAGATACCTGCAAAATCTAGTTGATCCATCGGTTTTGAGACCATCGGGCCAACGGTGCGGCGCATTTCGCGTGATAAGGCATCTTGATCTGTACCTGGTGGAATCCAGCCTGCCTGATGCACAATTTGAATCAGTTGCATGAAGTTACTGTTCATCACTGCCAGTAGCATCCGTGCAATCGTCATTTGATCATGCTTAGACAATTCACCCATAATGGCACAGTCCAACGCAATAAAGCGTGGATTGCTTGGGTTAATGGTTTCAACAAAGACATTGCCTGGGTGCATATCCGCATGGAAGAAGTTGTCGCGGAACACTTGGGTGAAGAAAATGGTCAAGCCTTTTTCTGCAAGATCTGCACGGTCCATGCCTAAACGATCAAAGGTGGCGATATCCGAAATCGGTACGCCTGTAATGCGTTCAGCCACCATCACATCTTTACTGTCCATATAGACTTCAGGCACGTACATCATGCTTGAACCAGTAAAGTAGTGACGCATACGACGGGTGTTGTCTGCTTCCAGACTCAAATCAAGTTCATTTAAGATGATTTGACGATAGTCTTGAATAATCTCTGCTAAATGTAAGGCACGTGCTGCTTCTAAGCGATTTTCCAACCAATCGCCAAGCCAAGCCAGAATTTCAAAGTCTTGTAAAATTTGACTGCGAATATCGGGGCGAGTGACTTTAACCACCACTTCACGGCCATCATGCAAAGCCGCTGTATGCACTTGAGCAATTGAGGCTGCAGCAAGCGGTTGCTCATCAAAGCGCGAGAATAGCGTTGAGACATCTGCCTTGAGTGATTCTTGAATGCGCTGTTTGGCTAACTGTGTGTCATACGGTTTGACGCGATCTTGCAATAACACCAATTGTGTTAACACTTCGGGTGGAATTAAATCACGACGTGTAGACAGCAATTGACCAAGCTTAATCGCTAATGGCCCCATATCCTCTAAAGCTTCTTTTAGCTTAAGTGGATTCTTTTTCTCACGACTCGACCAAGCCACAGGATGCATTTTAATCAGGTTTAACGCATGGCGTGCTTTTACTGGTAATTCTTCCGCAGGGAACAAGGTGTCAAGGCGATAGTGTGCTGCAATACGCCAGAGTTCGAGTAACCGTGTAACATGCGGAATCATATAAAGTCTTACCTAGTCTTGAGTGGAGTGCTTTTGTGGGTTGAATTGAGCATTGAGCTGCTGAAGCTTGGCCTCTAGGCGGTCAATTTCTTGATTGAGTTGACGCGTCTCTCGATTGAGATCATCCATTTGCCAACGTGGAGCAAATAAACCGCTATCTTCTTTTAAGGCATCTTCGACAAAAAATAAATGGCTTTGTAGTGAGCGTTTCAACTGCCTCGGTGCAAGTTGAATTTTACCTAACTCATGTGCCAGCTGTGGGCCAATCCAAGGAGATAAATGGGCTGCAAGATCTGGCTCAGCTTGTTGCATAATTTTTTGAATATCCTGCAATAAGTGATAATCACCTTGCAATGGGATATTGCCAATTTGATCCATATCACTGAGCAGTAATTTAACTAGCTCAACGGTATTTTCAACATGTAAGGTTGCAGTGGCATCCGTAAGTTTATGCTGAGGATCAAAAGGGCGTTGTTCAAAAATAGAAGGGCTTTGACTTTGTCCTGTCACGGTCGGTTCTAGACGAACTCTATTTTCATCAAAAAAAACATCAACTGAGAGTTGTGGACTATCGATCACAACACGTAATAATTGACCTTGTAACTGATTGATTTGAATGCGAGTAATCGCATCCAAATCAATCACATGATGAATGATACGTTCGACTGCACCGAGTGCTAAAATCGACCACATATCTTAAACCTTAAAGTTTGAATCCACGGTGAACAGCAACGATACCACCTGTTAAGTTGTGGTAGTCACAGCTTTGGAAACCTGCATTTTCCATCATCCCTTTAAGGGTACGCTGGTCTGGGTGCATACGAATCGATTCAGCGAGGTATTTGTAGCTTTCAGCATCATTGGCAACCAGTTTGCCCATGATCGGCAATGCGGTGAATGAATAAAGGTCATACAATTTTGAGAATGGCTCGAACACTGGCTTAGAGAACTCAAGAATCAATAAGCGACCGCCTGGCTTAAGTACGCGGTACATAGCTTGTAATGCAGCATCTTTATCGGTCACATTACGTAAGCCAAAGCTGATGGTGACTAAATCAAAACTGTTGTCTGCAAATGGCTCTAAAGTTTCAGCATTGGCAAGGATGAAATCAACGTTGGTACAGCCTGCATCAATCAGACGATCACGACCAACATTCAACATTGATTCGTTGATGTCGGATAGAACAACATGACCTTGAGGCCCAACTTCACGGCTAAATACTTTGGCTAAATCACCTGTACCACCAGCGATATCAAGCACGTGTTGTCCACGACGAACACCTGACATATTAATGGCAAAACGTTTCCAAATACGATGGATACCAAATGACATCAGGTCATTCATGATGTCGTATTTGCTGGCAACCGAATGGAAAACTTCTGCAACTTTTTGTGCTTTATCATCACTACTCACGGTTTGATAACCAAAGTGAGTGGTTGCACCGACATTGCCAGTATTAGCGCCGCGCGGTAAGTTATATTTTGGAATTGAAGCTGTTGAGGTCTGTGCTGAATCTTGTTGGATCGGCTGCTGCTGACCTTGTGGTGTGCCTTGCGGAAGGGGCGTGTTTAAGAAAGGGCTGACTTTGTCTGAACTTGGGTTTTGCTCAACTTCTGGGGTAGGCTGTTGGTTTTCGTTAGACATAGTTTTCTCCTAAACTTTCGCTCTAGCGGCACGAATCAGCAAGCATGATGACAGATTTTGTATCTTTTTACAGGGTTTCAGCTGTAATTGATATGAATAATATACAGAAAGTCACTTTCTCAAAAGGGTTTTAATTTTTCTTAAGATTTGAAAAGACTCATTTTTCTCTGCAACCATAAGCGTTAAGGTTGCAGAGAAATCAGCTTAGTCCTAGTCTCGGAATGGATTTGGGTGCCCTGCATGAACTTGATCAATAATTTCACGCTCTTTTTCGCTAAAGGTTTTGATAAAGGTTGCAGCAGATTTCATCGGTTTCATGGCTGCGAAACCTTCTTGGATAAACTCGTACATACGGTCAAATTGATATTTATGCGCAATGCCTTTACACATTTTAAAAGCGGCATACATCATGGTTGAACGCATATATTTATCAAGAGTAAGACCTAACTCATCAAGCAACTGTAATTGTTCATAACGTGCATCGCCTTGATCGAGTTTGACTAAGGTTTCACGCATGATTTCATCAGTTAACGGTGTATCAGGAGCGTAATCTTGCAAGAGCTGTACTGCGACTTGTTCATCCAACTGTGTCGCCAGAACAGCTAAACTAACTGACTTTGTGCCTGTCTTGATGGCATTTTCTGGCAAAAGACTTTCTGCTTTGTGGGCATATTTCAGCAGACGTTCGATTTGCTGCGCCATTGCATCAAAATCAGGCCCACCATACAAACGATTTAAAAAATACTCTGCCATGAGTTGATTTTGAGGTTGAGCAAAAAACTCAGCATGCGTTTGTGCAATACGCTCTTTCATCCATGCCTGCACGTCATGCAATCTCTGTGCAAGCACAGGATCTTGGTGGTAATTCAAAGTTTGATATTGTAATAAAAGATTATCAAATGCAGCGAGTTTTGACATGTTCGAACTCAAAGAAAATAAAACCATAAAATCATAGGCTGCATCATAACCAAGAACTATGACAGCATAAACTCTAAATGTTTAATAATCGGTCACTGGGTTGATGCCCTAAGAGCAATCTACAGAAATTGTACACGGGTTTTTCCGAGATAGGCCTTGGTTTTGACTATACTCTTTTTAAATTTGAATAATGAGCCGTTTAGAGCAAAACATGAGTAAACAACAACCGATATTTGAATTACGAGACGAAGATGAACTTTCGCTAGAGCTGATTGAAGCACAATATGCTTTAAAGAATAGCCGAGATAAAAAAAATGCTAAAAGTGTTTTGGTTTTGGTGAGCGGGATCGAGTTGGCAGGTAAGGGCGAAGCCGTCAAACAATTACGAGAATGGCTGGACCCACGTTATTTACGGGTTAAAGCTGATGCGCCGCAATTATTATCCAATAATCAAACGTTTTGGCAGTCCTACACCCGATTTATTCCAGCCGAAGGGCAAATCGTGGTGATGTTTGGTAATTGGTATAGCGATCTTCTAACCACTGCTATGCATGTGTCTAAGCCTTTAGATGAGAATCTGTTTGATGGCTATGTGGAACAAATGCGAGCTTTTGAACATGATCTGCAAAATAATCATGTGCATATTGTCAAAGTCTGGTTTGATTTATCATGGAAATCACTGCAAAAGCGTTTAGATCAAATTGATGTTTCTGAGCAGCGTTGGCATAAATTGCATGGTTTGGATTGGCGCAATAAAAAACAGTACGATACTTTGCAAAGCTTGAGCCAGCGCTTTACCGATGATTGGTTTGTGATTGATGGTGAAGATGAAAAACTGCGTGATCAATGTTTCGCACAATATCTATTGCAAACCCTGCAAGAGTTGCCTGAGCATCAAACCAAAGTCACGCAAAAATGGCAGCAAGCCGCAATACCAAAAGCGTTGCTTGAACCTGAAAAAGCAGGCTTAGAAAAAGAAGATTATAAGGAAGAACTGAGTAAGCTCACCAAAAAAGTGGCGGATAAGTTGCGCTATGATGAACGTAAAGTGGTGATTGCTTTTGAAGGGATGGATGCAGCAGGTAAAGGTGGAGCGATCAAGCGCATCGTGAAAAAACTCGATCCAAGAGAATATGAAATTCACACCATTGCCGCACCTGAGCGTTATGAGTTACGCCGTCCATATTTATGGCGTTTCTGGAGCAAGCTGAATGATAGTGGCAAGATTGCGATTTTTGACCGCACTTGGTATGGACGTGTGTTGGTTGAACGGATTGAAGGTTTTGCCTCGACGGTCGAATGGCAGCGGGCCTATAGCGAAATTAACCGTTTTGAAGAAAACTTGGTGGATAGCCAAACGGTCATTGTGAAAATCTGGCTAGCGATTAGCAAGGATGAACAAGCCTTACGCTTTAAAGCACGGGAACAAACGCCACATAAACGGTTTAAGATTACTGAAGAAGATTGGCGTAATCGCGATAAATGGGATGATTATCTCAAGGCGGCAGCGGATATGTTTGAAAGAACTGATACTGACTATGCGCCTTGGTATGTGATTGCAACCGATGATAAATATTTAGCTCGGATTGAAGTGCTCAAAGCGATCTTAAAACAGTTGAAGGCGGATTAATCCGCCTTCTGTTTGTCATTGCCTAGGTCAATTGTTATTTGCCAATTGTGTGCGATAGCTGCGATGTTGTCGGAACACGATTAAGGTCGCAATTAAGCTAGTGATGGCGGCAAACATCAGCCAAAATGCAGGCATGCTCTTATTTCCAGAGCTTTGTACCAGATAGGTTGCGATCATGGGTGTTAGTCCACCAAAAATAGAGGTGGCGAAGCTATAGGCTACTGAGAATCCAGCAATACGTACTGAGCTGGGCATCATTTCAGCCAGTGAAACCACCAACGCACCATTATAAAAGCTATACAGCAATGAGAACCACAATAGCACGATCAGCATATGCGATAGGCTAATGGTATGTGTCAGCCAAGTCAGCAGCGGATAGGCACTGATAAAGATCAATAAAGTTGTCGTGATTAAAAGTGGTTTACGGCCAAATTTATCGGAAAGATGTCCGCCAATCGGTAACAAAATAAAGTTACTGAGACCGACCATAATGGTGGCGATCAAACTTTCGGTACGCGTTAAATGCAGCACTTCTTTACCGTAGGTTGGTGTGTAGACGGTAATGAAATAGAACATGGTGGTGGTGGTTGCCACCATACATACACCTGCCAACACAATTTTCCAGTTGGCTGCTAATGTGCTGAGAATTTGTCGAGTGCTTGGATGCTCTTTGCGAGAAGCGAAGGCTTCTGTTTCAACCAAAGATTTACGCAGCCAGAAAATAAAGGGAATGATGGCACAGCCAACAAAGAAGGGAATGCGCCATGCCCAAGCATCAACTTGCGCTTTGGTAAACACCACACTGACGATATAACCCAAGACAGCTGCAAAAATGACAGCAACCTGCTGACTTGCCGATTGCCAACTGGTAATAAAACCACGATTATGCGGTTCAGCAATCTCTGCTAAATAAACCGAAACACCGCCAAGCTCAACACCCGCGGAGAAGCCTTGCGCAAGACGGCCAACGAAAATCAGTACAGTCGCTGCAAAGCCAATACTGGCATAACTGGGTGTGAATGCAATAATTAATGAACCGAAAGCCATGATGCTTAAGGTCACCATCAGACCACGGCGACGACCAATACGATCAACATAAGGACCGAGCATCAACGCACCGATCGGACGCATCAGAAAACTGACTGCAAACACGAGAAATGTTTTCATCAGCGCAGCATAGCTACTGTCTGAATGGAAAAAAGTTTGGCCTATGGCTTGTGCATAGAGTCCAAACAGGAAGAAGTCGTATTGTTCAAGAAAGTTCCCGCTGGTCACGTTAAAAATTGCACGGACACGAGAAGGTGATTGGCTATTTTGCACAACGACGCTCCATCATCTGTTTATCATCGAGATGTGGAGATTAAAAATACAATCTTTATCGAAGCTTAAAAAATTAAGTGAATATTAACGTATTTGTGTGGTTTTTTTATTGATCTGTTGCATCACTGTAAAGGTCGAGATTTTACAGTGATGCAACAAGCAGCTTGAGATGAACTGACTACTTTCTATTTAATAAGTTGAAACGGTCTTGTTTTGAATGCGTTTTGCAAGGTTGTAACAATCTTGCACATGCGCTTCGGTAATTTTACGCATCATGAAGTATCCCAGACTAGCGGCAACAAGTTGCCCACCTAAAGGAATAAACTTGGTCACTTGCTTAGTAGCAATTTTAGTGAAAAAGCCATTAAAAGATGCTTTCATTGCGGTACGTGCCACCACAAAGCCTGAGAATTCAAAACCGCGTTTGCGCAATTCATCCCAGTGAATCTTTTTAGTCTCAGGGTCATAAACACTAATGTGCTCAGGCGCTAAACCGAAACGCGCATTAATATCTGGAATGACTTGGGTCAGCATGCCTAAATCAACAACAACATCAAAAAATGGAATCGGTACAATTGCTGCGCCTGCTGACCAATAGGCACGCTTTTTAGCGAGTTCCAGACACTCATCGCGAATCTGTTCCAAGTTTAAGTTTGGATTAATCGATTCAGGAATATTATCAATTTTCATAAAGTTATACCTAAAGTCTATCCCTCGATAGTACATTCAATCGTATGGAATGGTGAAATTCAAAACAATTTTTTTATTTCCTTGTGTGTTTAGCGTGACATAGTGATCTGAAGTTGTATAGTGATGATTGTGTACGATTTCGTGCAACACTCTGCTGTTTTATTGATGAGGTTACATTAACGCATGGGGATTCATGTTATTCAAAGTCAACGCCTTGACGTATTATTGCAAGGTGTGATGGCATCAATCACTCAGCCGAGTAACGCTGCATTTCAGGTGTTTAAGACCCAGCATTTTATTGTACCAAGCCCCGCACAAGAACAATGGTTGACGCAGAGAATTGCTGAACAGCAAGGCATGACGGCCAATTATCAATTTCATCAACGCATTCGTGGTTTTCAGTGGTATGCCTATCAACAGGTATTGGAAAACAAAGAGCAAGTGCGGAAAGCCAATATTCCCCATTTGATTTTAAAATGGCGCATTCATCAGGCATTGCAGCCCTTTATACAAGCGGACCAGAATACACTTGCCTTAGATCACCCGTTATATTCAATCGTACAGCGCATTTATGACAGTGCAGACCAGTTACAACGAGGCACAGAAAAGCAGCTTAAAAAGCAGAGCATGTTGTATTGGATCGCGGAGCAGGTTTCACAACTTTTCAATAACTACATGATTTACCGTGGCCATTGTCAGCGAGCTTGTCAAAATCATTGCACATGTACAGGCAACTGGTTATCGGCTTGGGGGCAAAATCGTGCTTTAGATATTGAACAACTCATTTCGAAAACAGATCAAGAAACCTCAGCATTTACCTTAAATCAGACTCAACAGCTCGAGGCTTGGCAGCGTTGGCTTTGGCAGAACTATTTCCATGATGATTTTTTAGAAATACAAGCAATTGATGCTGATTTTTGGCAGCTTCTAGACAATGAACAGACACGTCAGAAAGCATTGGCACAGCTCCCGAATCAGGTGATCGTGTTTACGATTTTGGATTTACCACCGAGCCAACTGCAATTTTTACGTCGTTTGGGACAATATTTAGATGTGGTGATTTTGCACTATAACCCCTCACAAGAATATTGGGCGGACAGTGTCGATCCACTCTGGAAAAAACGCTATGACTTAGGGGTAAAAGAGCGCTTTCTGGTTAAACATCCGCATGCCAGTGATGCTGAAATTGCCGCATTCTTTGAAAATTTTAGTCTCGGTTTTAATGCCTTAAATCGTGAATCTCGCCATCCCTTGCTGACGCGTTTGGGGAAACAGGCACGTGACCATTTCTCGTTGCTTTCACAACTGGCAACAGGTGAAGAGGGGAAATGGGTCGATGCTTTTGAGGATTATTTCCCTGACACTTTGTTGGGTAAAATCCAGTCAGATATTTTTTATTTGGCAGAACCTCGACCGCAACAATATGAACTTGCGCCTGAAGATCGGTCGATTCAGATTCATATTTGCCACTCCAGTATTCGTCAGCTCGAAGTTTTAAAGGAGCAGTTGCTACATTGGTTGGCTGAAACTGATTTGATCCCTCGCCGCCCAAGCGATATTTTGATTTTAACGCCCAACCTGGCCGAGCTGGAGCCTTCAATTCGCAGTGTTTTTCCTGCGGTGGCAAACGAGCATGAAGTCTTTTTACCCGTTAAAATTGCAGGCGTAGCACAGTTAGATGCTTTAAATGCTTGGCGTGCAGTACTTGGGCGTCTGCAACTGACGCAAGGTCGGTTTATCCTAGATGAATTTGCAGATTGGCTCAATCTGGCAGCAACGCAGCAACGTTATGCTGTGGATTACACGCAGACACAACGAATATTGGAATTGCTCAATGATGCTGGGTTTAAGCGTGGTTTGGATGCAGAACATTTAAAACATAGTTTAAGTGCAGAGGATCAAGACTATCGTTATAGTTTTAAATTTGCTTTAGACCGTTTGGCTCTCGGCATTGCCGTACCTGCACATGCGATGGTACAAAATACCTTGAGCTATGCATTGGTGCAACCCAGCGATTTTGAATTGATCGGAATTTTGATTCAGATTTATCATGACTTATCTACTCGGCGAGACTGGCTGATTGCACATGAACAAGGCCAGCGTCTCGCGGTTGAAGCGTGGTTAAAACGAATCAAAGATGACGTGCTTGAGTTTGAACAGGCGGATGTGGTTGCCTTAAAAGCAGTACGTGAAATTATCCAAAAACAAGAACGTATGCTGACTTTGGCCAGCTATTATGACGATGCCGAAACGCAGTTACGTCAAATTTCCTTGCCTTTGCCTTATATCATCGAAGAGATCCAACGAGCGCTAGAAAATCAATCAGCACAAGTTGAACCAACGGGACAAATTACCTTTAGCCAGATTGGGCAGATTCGTCCGATTCCGTATCGTCTGATTGTGTTGTTGAGCTTAGATACCGGTAAATTCCCGAATCGGGACAGTCATATTCCTTTTGATTTGATGGATTCATTGCGGCAACAATTGGGCGACCGTTCCCGTCTGGAAGATGATCAGGGTGCATTTTTAGATGCAATCTTGCTGGCACAGGAACAAGTGTGGTTGTTTTATAATGGTTTTGATATCAATGATGGTGAGGTCAGAGAGCCATCCAGTGTGCTGCAGGGCTTCCGTGATCACTTGGCTTTGATTGTAAAATCTTCAGCAAACCAAAATTCTGCTTTAGCACTAGAGGATTTAGGTGAATTTGAGGCATTGCAAATCCCGCCGCAGCTTTACCCGCTTTATTATCTGCATCGGTTACAGCCATTTGATCCCTTGGGTTTTGTTGCCGATCGTCCTGTTCGATATCAGGACCAATGGTTTAAAGTCGCCTCACAGATTCAGCAAGTGAAAGGTGAGCGGCAGGCATGGGCCAATACGCCTTATCCTGTGGAGCAGCATGAAATGACTATTTTGAGTAGTCAGCAATGGATTCAGGATATGACTTTCCCTGCACGGTTATATTTAAAAACATTGGGGGTCGAAAATTTAACAGCAACTGAGTTGGTCGATCAAAATGAACCCTTACTGTTGGATGGTTTAGGTAAATATGCCATTCGCCATTTTTTACAGCAGCATGATGAGGCGGTATCACCGAGCATCTTGCAAGATCAACTGCCTGTTGGAAAAGTTCAACAAAGTGCATGGCAGCAAAGCCGTTTAGAACAGCAGCGTTTGCAAGAACGTCTACAGCAATATGCCGCTGCGCCAACGGAAACCACACAACGAGTTTGGCGTGTATCTAAACATTTACAAATCGGCTGTGTCACGCCTAAACAGTTAACACAAGATTGGGTCAGTTTGGACCCCTCTAGTGCGCGCGCTAAACGCTTAGCCAAAGTCTGGCTGGAATATTTGTTGTGGTTAGTGATCTTGAATAACGACACCGCAACGGAGCAGCGCCGTATTGTTGTATTTAGTGATCAAACTGTGATTTGTGAAGGACTCAGTTCGCAGCAGGCACAGGCATATCTGCAAGCATGGTTACAGCTTTGGCTTACAGCACAACAGCAACCCGTGGTCTTACCTGCTGCATTGCTGTTAAAACCATTGGAAAAAGCCAAGCATTATGAATGGGTTGAACACGATAAAGATTATGTTTTAGCGGAAGAGAGCCAGAAGCAAATTTTCAAGGACTGGAATGATACCGGAGATTTTTCTGGTTTTGATATGACCCAAAATGAAGCTTGTAAATTGCATCGTGATTGGCAGTTTATTTTGCAAGAGCAAGATGCAGCCGCCTTATTACAATTTGCATGTGATCATTATTCCTATGCCTTGTATCAACCAATTTTTGAATTTTTACGGGTGGAGTAAGACATGCGTTCACAATATCCAGTGTCTTATCAGCCCATCCTTGATATTCAGTTTCAAGGTTTACATTTAATTGAAGCCTCTGCGGGGACGGGTAAAACCTACACATTATCGAGTTTGATGGTGCGGATTTTTTTAGAAAAATATCTGCCCAATCAGGTCATCGCCACGACTTTTACCCGAGCAGCTGCCGCAGAACTTAAAAGTCGTATTCGCTTGCGTTTGGTCGAGATACTTGAGTATTTAGAACCCTTTCGTGATGTGCTGGAACAGGATATTCAAACACAGGCATTACAAGAGTCCGATCCGTTAAAACAACAGGTTTTACAAAATTTCGCACCGCGGATTGCCTATGCTTGTGAACGTCTTAAACTGGTGATTGATCAGTTAGATGAGTTGTTTGTAGGGACACTGGATAGTTTTAGCCAAAAGCTATTGCGAGAGTTTGCTTTTGAAAGTGGCAAAATCGAACGGACCGAAATTACGGATGATGCCAAAAGTTATACTCGCCAATTGATTCATGATGTGTTGCGTGAATGGATTCAAACTCAGCCGCAGCAGGTCATTGATGCACTATACAGTGTGGGTGGGCTGAAAAGTGTAGATCATTTTGTGGGGATGGTGGAAAGCTCACTGAACTTTAGTTCGGCCCAGTTTAAATTACCTGCTATGCCTGAAATTGAGTTGGCACAATTACAGCAATGGCAGCAGCAAGCACACGGGATTGAACTGAATACCTTGGCTGAATATTTTCAGTTAGACGGTATCTATTATCCACATATCAATGGTGCTTCTTTTCGTAATCATGCCTTCCATAAACTGTTTACAGAAGCGCTACCCCTATTGTTAAAGGCACTTGAAAGCACAGAGAATGTACAGGTTTTTGATGCTTATTTTGCCGATGCACGTGATGCGGTATTTAAGTTTTTAGAAAAGCTTGAAAACCAAAAGATTTTTAAGAAATGTCCTGCTGACATTGCAGAGGGGTTTTATCAGCATGAAACAGTGTTGCAATTGCAATCTCTGTTTCAATCCTTACAGCGCACTCAGCAAGCCTTTGAGCAGTTACAGGTTTATCTCAAAGCTTATTTGTGTATTGAAGTAAAGAAGCGCTTGCCCCAAGTGTTGCAGCAAAAAGGTGAAACCACTTTTTCCCAACAAATCAGAACTTTGTCTGATGCTTTAAAAGGGGAGCAAGGACAGCGTTTTGCTGTGTTTGTACAGGCTCGCTATCCATTGATTTTAGTCGATGAGTTTCAGGATACGAACCAAGATCAAGATGATATGTTAGCCAATATTTGGCGGCATCCGCAGCGTTATCAAAAAGGTTGCATGATCATGGTCGGTGACCGTAAGCAGGCGATCTATGGCTTCCGCGGTGGAGATATGTTGACCTTCCTGAATGCCTATCAGGATGTGATGTCCAAGCAGGGGCATGAATATAAACTGATTCATAATCATCGCTCCGTGAAAGAGTTGGTTGAAGTGGTTGATGTGCTGTTTCAACGACAACTGGATTTTGGTGAGCAGGTCATGTATGACCCGATTCAAGCAGGTTCACGACCTCATCCGGCTTTGATTGAAAATACCCAATCCAATCCTGCGCCATTACGTTGGTTACAATTACAAGAAGGTAATGAACAGGCGACGCAAGTGGCGTGGCAGATTCAGACTTTATTGAATCAGGCGTATTTAAAGCAATTGTATTTGGCTGCTGATGTTGCCACGGCGATTGATGAAGAGGATATTGCGGTGCTTTCCCGCAGTCATCGCCAGCTGGATGAAGTGCAATATGTATTGGAACGCATGGGGATTCGCGTCAATCGTCCTTCCAAACGCAGTGTGTTTGATTCAGCAATTGCAAAAGATGTGGGGGCTTTACTCACTGCGTTGTTGCATCCTTATGATGAAGCGAAGCTCAAGCGTGCCTTACTCAGCCGTTTATTTGGATTTGATTTAACCCGATTGCTGGCATTGGAACAGAGTGCAGAAGGGCTGAGTCATTATATTCAACAATTTGATGACATCCGTGAGATGTGGCTGAATCAGGGTTTTCTATCAGCATGGCAACGTTGCTTAAACCAATTTGGTATTTGGCAGCAATTGGTTGCAGCACAAAGTAAAGACAATGAGCGTGCTGTGGTCAATTTACGCCATTTGACGGATCTGCTGAGTCAGCATAGTGAGCAGGTACAAGGTAGTCATAATTTATATCATTGGTATTTAAAACAATTAAATTCACCTGGCGATCGGGAGTGGGAGCTCGAGCACAAGCTGTCGAATGAAGCAGGTGTACAATTGATGACGATTCATCAATCCAAAGGCTTGGAGTTTAAAATTGTCTTTTTGCTTGGGGCAAATAAGGCCTTTGCTGAAGTGCAGAAAAGCTTAAATTTTTCCACCACTGAAATCCAACTACCTGAGACAGGTCAAACCCGTACTCAACGTGTGGTTGCCGTGGCAGATAAAAACTTTTTGCAGCAAACTGAATTGGATCAACATCAGCAACGTGCCTTGGCAGAACAAAATCGTTTGTGGTATGTGGCGTTGACACGCGCAAGTCATCGTGTCTATGCCGTGTTTGAACCTGAAAAGGGGGATAAAAATAAATTTTCTGGCTTGGCATTTTGGAAAAATCAAGGTGACCATTTCCAGCATCCTTACAGTACTGAGGTTGCTCCGATTTTAGAACGGCCTCAGGCACTACAGGCACAGCAAGTGCAGCAGCGCATTGCAGTCTCAGCACAACCTTTACCTACGCAGCGCTTTTACGCACGTGGTAAAACCAGCTTTAGTTATTTGGCGCAACATTTAAAGCATAAAGCTAATCGTGTTGATCGCATGGCCAATATCGATGTAGTTTTTGAGCAAGCAGAAGACGAGTTAAATTTCTCTGCACAAGATCAGGTTGTTGTCGCTCAACCGATTGCCTGGATTAAGCAGTATTTCCCCAAAGGTACTTTGGCTGGGAATTTTCTGCATGAAATTTTTGAACAAATTGATTTCCAACAGCCCTCAACTTGGGGGGAGGAAATTCGCCGTCGTTTTAAAAATACCTATCAAAGTTTATGGCTCGAACTGTTGCAACAGTATCAACAGCATTTTCCTGAGCAGGAGCATAGCGAACAGCAGCTCTATCAATGGATTGCTGAGTGGCTGAAAGAAGTACTGATGACACCACTCAATCAAGATTTCCAATTGCAGCAATTAGAGGCAGGGCAATATTTATCAGAATGTCCATTCTATTTGGCTTTGTCCGATCGTGTGTTGGCCATGCAGCGCGTACAACAACTGTTTGAAGAATACGGTATCGAAATGCCCGAGCTGCTTGAAGCAAAGTCTGCTCGTTATCTGAATGGTTCGATCGACTTGGTGTACTTCGATGGACAGCGTTACCATATTGCCGATTATAAGAGTAATTTTCTGGGGGCAGAGCAAGTGGATTATCAGCAAGTCCAGATTGCTGAAAGTATGTCTCTGTCGAGTTATTGGTTACAAGCGGCTTTATATTTGGTGGCGTTGCATCGTTATCTGACGGTGAAGTTGCAGAATTATGATATGCAGCAACATTTGGGAGGCGCATCGTATCTGTATTTACGCGGAATGAATGGGCAAGCACAGCAGGGTTGTTTCTATTGGAAACCTGAGGACGAATTTATCTTGCGCTTAGATGCAATTCTTGGATATTTTTCTGAGGATAATGCTGGAAAAATGGTGTAGATAAAGTGTATGAATTTAAATTAAACAAAAGCTTAGCTTGTGGGTAACTCTGTTTATAACCTTGTGGACAAGCGTGTGGGTAACTGTGAGGATAACTCTGTGGACAAACAAATCGGTCATCAGTCAGAACAAATGACTTGGTTAAATATGTGGAGTAATTACCTCGCACAAGCCCCATTTTCTCAATCTGCTCAAGCAGTTAACGCTGCGCAAGTGCTGCAACAACTGGTTGAAGCCAGTTTACAGGGCGACAGCTGTATCGAAGCGGATCATACACAGATCGAAGCACTGGCTGATTTGGCTATTTCGAGTGATAACGCAAGCACTCAAGTTGCCCCATGTGTCTATGATCAGCAGGGCTTGGCATTATACCGATATTGGCAACTCGAGCAACGCCTTGCACAGCAGATTTGTCGATTAAAGCGACAAACGATTCAGACTGTCAATCCAGAAAATTATCAAAACTTACTCAGTGATGAACATCAACAAGCTGCGCTTAAAATGGTGTTGCAACAATGGTTGAGCATTATTACGGGAGGCCCAGGTACGGGTAAGACCTATACCTTGGCACGTATCATTGCGGCTTTAAACCAGACGATTCCAGATATTCGCATTGCCATGGCAGCACCCACAGGCAAGGCCGCGCAACGTATGCAGGAAGCATTACAGAACTCATTTAATGATCCAAAATTATTGGAATCAGGTTTAATTACAGATGAGTTGCGTAATCAAAATACCCAGACTTTGCACCGTTTATTGGGCATGGGCAATCGGCAGATTCCACGGTTTAATCCAAAACAGCCTCTGCCTTATGACGTTATTGTGGTCGATGAGGCCTCAATGTTGGATTTAAATCTAGCAACTTTATTATTTGAAGCGATACCTGAGCACTGTCGGATTATTTTGTTAGGTGATGCCAATCAGTTGGCCTCTGTCGATGTCGGTTCGGTTTTAGCAGATTTACAACAGGTCGAGGCATTGGCAGAAAACAGAGTCCAATTACAAACCAGCCGTCGTTTTTCTGCAGAAGCCAAGATTGGGCAGTTTGCGAGATTTATTCAAGCCGAGCAAGATTCAACTGAGTCAGAGCTTGTACTGTCGAAGCTAGCGCATGACATTGTAGAAGCAGCACCCTTGCAAGCGATCACCTTAACTAAAGAGATGCCAGATCAGATTCAACTGGAATATCTACCCGAGCAACAGGGGCTAGAGATTGAGCCTTATCAACAAAAATTGATGTATGGATTTCAAGGCTATGTTGCTGCCTTGAAAGGCTATATATATGCAGATGCATCAGAAGAGTCTATTCAGTCAGTCATTCATGCTTTTGATGATTATCGAATCTTAACTGCCGTCCGACATGGGCAGTTGGGGATTGAACAACTGAATCGTTATGCCGAGCAGTGGCTAAACCAGCAGCTTAAACAGGTCGCCGTCGGGGATTGGTATATCGGACGTCCAGTCATGATGACGTATAATGATTATCAGCTTGGAATTTCCAACGGTGATATTGGCATCTGTTTTAAACACCGTACCCAAGCGCGGCAGTTTGAAGTATTTTTTCCAAGCTTGAATAAATGGATTGCAGCGCATCGATTACCACGTAGCATGCAAACTGCCTTTGCGTTAACCATTCATAAATCTCAGGGTTCTGAATTTACCCACACGGCGATTGTATTAGATGCACAAGCTGAGAAATTATTAAGTCAGGAGTTGATTTATACCGCGGTGACCCGTGCTAAAAAAGTTGTGAGTATTTTGGCGGATTCAAATGCATTACGGCAGGCTTTGACGATACGCACTGTTCGTCGTAGTGGTTTAGTGCAAAAGATCAATTTGAACAGATTGTGAACTTATGCTTCAGAATTCACTACTTTGTAAGTAAAAGCTTACAAGGATTCGAGATATTGTCGCTAGAGCAAGCGCAAGCTTTTTGAGATTATGTACACACAAAGAGCCTAGCAAGGAAAGCTAGGTAAATCGCATAAATATAATAATAACGTCGGATGACAGCGAACTTACAGTGAAGTAAGTGATAAAAGAGGAAATTTACAGCCGCTAAGCCTTGTAGTTTTGGGAGAGACTACAGGGCTTTTTTATTTTCATCGTTTATCCGCTATAAAATCCTTATGATTCATTGACTCAGTATCGTACCTTTTTAATGCGTGAACATTCATCTATTGTTTATTGTATGTGTATTTCTGCTTGACCTTGGGTTCAAATAAAAGGAAGAAATATAAATCTTATTGTCTGACAATTTTTTGTTATTATTAAGTTAAATGTTATACAGACTTGTACGTTTTTTCGTACACAGAGATAAGAGAAATGCTATTTTTCTCCATAATTGAATCTGACAGAATAGTCGGTATAGAGAGAAGGGAAAGCAAGATAAACAACAATAAAGAAAAGGATGTGTGTGAACATTCAGAGGGTTTGAATGGTGTAGGAAAAAACAATAAAAGATAACAAAAATATAAGAACAATGAGAAGTTTCAAGCGCAAAAGCCCAAGTTAAACTTGGGCTTTTTTATGCGTTTTTTAAAGCCTTCATACTTAAACTAAATCGGCTTCGGTACGGTCTGTTGCAAACAACGAGCGACGTTGATTCTTCGGTATTTTCGGGCAGTTGGTCGAGATTTGATAAAGTGTTTTGGCTAAAGCAGGTAAATGAGTACCGACTACAGACTTCCCAGTGGTCAGGAGCGATACACTGATATCACGCTCTGGATCGGCCCAACATAGAATATTTGAGAAGCCAATATGTCCGAATGCTTGTCCTGTCATTGGGCCAAATAATCCGACGGGATTACTGCCCAGCATTGGGCCCAGTGCATAGCGCATCGGCGCCAATAGCGTTCGATCTAAGCTAAGACCTGAAGTTGGCAGGGTAGAACGGAAGACGGTCTTGGCACTCATGATCTGTTTGCCTTGGTATTCGCCGCCGCTGAGTAACATTTCAAAAAAACGGCCTACTTGTTCAGCACTGGTGTAAATGTTTCCAGCAGGACAAATGGTATCCATGAAACGGGTATCGTTGGTGACATCGACTGCAAGTTGTAAACCACCCCCGAGCACATGATTGAGATAATGGTCTGTACCTAAACTTGGATGAATTCCTGTGGCATAGTTTAAAGCCACATCAGCACGATACTCAGGTTTTAAACCATAGTTGAAATAGTCTAAGCCCATTGGCTTTTCAATATGCTCAGCTAAAAACTCGCGAACGCTTTGACCTGTCACACGTTGAACGATTTCACCCAGAATATAACCCGCAGTGACGGCATGGTAAGCAAGGTGTGTTCCTGACGGAGAAACAGGTTTTGCTGCACAAAGTAGTTTTAAAATATCTTCTTGATTAAACAAAAGCTCTGGTGTGACTTCGGTATCGATACGAGGAATGCCTCCACGATGGGAAAGCAAATGAAAAATCGTGGCACGACGTTTACCATTCACACCATATTCAGGAATGTAGTAGCTGATTGGATCAAGTAAATTCAGGTCTCCACGTTCATCCAACATGTGGATTAACATAGCGGTAACCATTTTAGAGGCTGAAAACAGACAGACGGGCGTGTCTGGCGTCCCAATCTTGGCATCAGTCGCCAGGCCTTCTGCGGAATTACCTTGAGCATAGCCAATACTGCGGTTTAAAAGAATTTTCCCCTGACGACGTAAACATAAAGTAATGAGTGGATAATTCCCTGTTTTATACAGTCCTTCCACACTGTGCCAAATCTTTTGGACCTGTGTTTCACTCATGCCACCCAATTCCGCCGAGACTTCATCTTTGCTGCGAATCACTTGATTTAAGTCATGTGGCACATAACAGGTATTAGTTGATAAAATTTTCACGATTCCCTCGCAATATTTTCGTTTTCTTTCTTCTCTGTCATATATTGAAAACAGAATCAGGCTAGTGTGCCTATTTTGTACAACGCTGTCAGCTGCCGAATTGCCAGCGAAGTTAAAACATTTTTGCAATATAGCGATAGATCACTTAAAATAGGCGACTTGCTGTAGTGATGCACGGCAGTCGGTTGGTTCCAACTGATCATTATCATTTTATTTTTGTAAGCATCTCGGAGAAATCGAATGGCTTTAACTAACACTGATCGCGCAGAGATCATCGCTAAATTTGCTCGTGCTGAAAACGACACTGGTTCACCTGAAGTACAAGTTGCTTTATTAAGTGCTCAAATCAATGATTTGCAAGGTCACTTTAAAGAACACAAACACGACCATCACAGCCGTCGTGGTTTGATTCGTATGGTAAACCAACGTCGTAAATTACTTGACTATTTAAATGGTAAAGATCACGGTCGTTATGTTGCTTTGATCGGTGCATTAGGTTTACGTCGTTAATTCGATTTTACTTTGTTTTCGCTATTTCGCATGTTGTTATGCTTTATTGCTGAAAAGAGAGTTTCACCTAATTTACCTTAGGTGATTTTTAGAAGGGGCGCTTGTTCGCTCCTTCTTTGCGTTTAACTTTTTTAAATATTTGGTCTAGTGTGATGGCTTCTAAGCTTTGTCATTTATCCACACAGCAGTTGTGGTCTGAATGCCAAACCTTAGGGGTCTCACTAGAAAAAAAGTAGGAAAATACAATACATGTCAATGTTTAATATCATTCGTAAAGAATTCCAATTTGGTCAACACCAAGTTGTTTTAGAAACGGGTCGTGTTGCGCGTCAAGCAAATACAGTTTTAGTAACGATGGGCGGAGTGACTGTCCTTGTTGCCGTTGTTGCACAGCCAAAAGCAAAAGCGGGTCAAGATTTCTTCCCGTTAACTGTTAACTATCAAGAAAAACAATATGCTGCTGGTCGTATCCCAGGTGGTTATGGCAAGCGTGAAGGTCGTGCTTCTGAAGCTGAAACTTTAATTTCACGTCTGATTGACCGTCCAATTCGCCCATTGTTCCCAGAAGGTTATTTCAACGAAATCCAAGTAACAGCAACCGTTGTTTCTTCTGACAAAACGATGGATGCTGATATCGCTGCGATGCTCGGTGCTTCAGCTGCATTGTCAATTGCGGGTACGCCGTTCCGTGGTCCAATTGCTGGTGCACGTGTTGGTTTAATCAATGGTGAGTATGTTCTTAACCCGAACTTTGAACAACTTGCTCAATCTGATCTTGACCTTGTCGTTGCTGGTACAGAATCAGCTGTGCTTATGGTTGAATCTGAAGCGAAAGAACTTTCAGAAGATCAAATGCTTGGTGCTGTACTTTTCGGTCATGACGAAATGCAAATTGCAGTTCAAGCGATTAAAGAATTTGCTGCTGCTGCGGGTGCAGTTGAATCAACTTGGGTTGCTCCAAGCAAAAATGAAGCACTTCTTGAGCAATTAAAAGCGGCTTTCGAAGCGAAAATTTCAGAAGCATATACCATTGCGGTGAAACAAGACCGTTATGCAGCACTTGATGCACTTTATGCGGAAGCAGTTGCTCAATTCGTTCCTGAAAATGACGAAACGGGTATTGCTGATGAAGTAAACGAATTATTTGAAGATCTTAAATACCGCACAGTACGTGACAACATCCTGTCAGGTAAGCCACGTATTGATGGTCGTGACACGAAAACTGTTCGTGGGATCGATGTACAAGTGGGTGTATTAGACCGTGCACACGGTTCAGCATTATTCACACGTGGTGAAACTCAGGCCTTAGTTACAACGACTTTGGGTAATACTCGTGATGCGTTGATGGTTGATACGCTTTCTGGTACCAAAACTGACAACTTCATGTTGCACTATAACTTCCCTGCATACTCTGTAGGTGAAACAGGTCGTGAATCTGGTCCTAAGCGTCGTGAAATTGGTCACGGTCGTTTGGCACGTCGTGGTGTTCAAGCTGTTCTTCCTGCAGCTGACCGCTTCCCGTACGTGATTCGTATCGTATCTGACATTACTGAATCGAACGGTTCATCTTCAATGGCGTCTGTATGTGGTGCGTCATTATCATTGATGGATGCAGGTGTTCCATTGAAAGCACCAGTTGCGGGTATCGCAATGGGCTTGGTTAAAGAAGGTGAGCGTTTCGCAGTACTTTCAGATATCTTGGGTGACGAAGATCATCTTGGTGATATGGATTTTAAAGTCGCAGGTTCTGCAAACGGTATTACTGCACTTCAAATGGATATCAAGATTGAAGGGATTACCGAAGAAATCATGGAAGTTGCATTAAACCAAGCATTTGCTGGTCGTATGCATATCCTCAATGAAATGAACAAAGTCATTTCACGTGCTCGTGCGGAAATCAGTGCAAATGCACCGACTTTTGAAGTAATCAACATCAATCCAGACAAGATTCGTGATGTTATTGGTAAGGGTGGTGCAACCATTCGTGCGATTACTGAAGAAACTAAAGCTGCGATTGATATCGAAGATAACGGTACGGTACGTGTATTTGGTGAAACTAAAGCGGCTGCTAAAGCTGCAATTGCAAAAATCCAAGCACTTACTGCTGAAGTTGAACCTGGTACGATTTACGCAGGTAAAGTTATTCGTATCGTTGAATTCGGTGCATTTGTAAATATCATGCCGGGTACTGATGGCTTGCTTCACATTTCACAAATTTCGAATGAACGTATTGCGAATGTGACTGATGTATTGAAAGAAGGTCAGGACATCAAAGTACAGGTTGCAGATGTTGACAACCGCGGTCGTATCAAATTAACGATGAAAGATATTGAACAAGCTTAATTAAATCACGATCCAAATCTAAAAAAGCGCATTGTTTAAACAATGCGCTTTTTTATTAAATGAATGATTGTTATAGCTATAAAAATCCAAAACTATAAACATAAATTTTCTTTATATTAGACATTAGTCTAATACTTTAATTGCAGTCCACACAATTAACGTAGAATTCTCCCACTTTCCGCTCCTACCTGTGTTTATAAGGTTTTAGATAGACAGTCGGAAGTCTATTTGTCATCTCAATATGAAGGAATATCGCGCATGCACGTCGATCATGTAGCCACAG
Organism: Acinetobacter sp. NIPH 2100; assembly: GCF_000369805.1. Classification (GTDB taxonomy): domain Bacteria; phylum Pseudomonadota; class Gammaproteobacteria; order Pseudomonadales; family Moraxellaceae; genus Acinetobacter. Next base: position 444,083 of record NZ_KB850224.1, read on the forward strand.
GTCAAGATGACCAACAGCCGCCAAAGAAACCCAAATTTTATCAAATTCTCTATGTGCAAGTGATCTTCGCAATTGTTGCAGGGATATTGCTCGGTCATTTCTTTCCTGAATTTGGTGAGAGCTTAAAGCCCTTGGGCGAAGCGTTCATTAAATTGGTGAAAATGATTATTGCCCCTGTGATTTTCCTGACTGTTGTGACGGGTATTGCTGGGATGAAAAATCTCGGCAGTGTTGGTCGAGTAACAGGGAAGGCGATGATCTACTTCCTAACCTTCTCAACTTTGGCTTTGATTGTCGGTCTGATTGTCGGAAACGTGATTGAGCCTGGTCATGGTCTCAATATTGATCCAAGCACCTTGCACAGTACTAAAGTAGACGAATATGCGGCAAAAGCGCATGAGTCTACGATTACTGGCTTCTTGATGAACATTATTCCAGATACGTTGGTGAGCCCATTTGTATCAGGTCAAATTCTTCAAGTGCTCTTTGTTGCGGTGCTATTTGGTTTGGCTTTGGCGAAATCGGGTGATTTAGGTCGTCCAATCACTGATTTCCTACAGCAACTCACTACGCCAGTATTTAATTTAGTCGGTATGTTGATGAAGTTTGCGCCGATTGGTGCATTCGGTGCGATGGCGTTTACCATTGGTGCTTATGGAATTAGCTCGATTGGTAATTTGATGCTGCTGATCGCAACGTTCTATATCACTGCGTTACTCTTCGTCATTATTATTTTGGGCGCAGTCGCACGTTATAACGGCTTCTCGATTATTGATCTGATTCGCTATATCAAAGATGAGTTGTGGTTAGTACTTGGAACGAGTTCATCCGAAGCAGCATTACCATCGTTGATGGCAAAAATGGAAAAGGCTGGTTGTGAAAAATCGGTTGTGGGTCTGGTGATTCCAACAGGTTATTCATTTAACCTTGACGGTACGAATATTTACATGACCTTAGCAGCATTATTTATTGCACAGGCTTGTAATATTGAACTGACTTTAACCCAACAGATTACGATTCTTTTGGTTGCCATGCTTAGCTCTAAAGGTGCAGCAGGAATTACCGGTGCAGGCTTTATTACTTTGGCTGCGACCCTTTCAGTGGTTCCAGCGATTCCTGTTGCAGGTATGGCGTTGATTCTCGGTATTGACCGCTTCATGTCTGAATGTCGTGCATTAACCAATTTAGTGGGCAATGCGTGTGCAACGATTGTGGTGGCAAAATGGGATAATGCTTTAGATAAAGAGCAATTAGACAACGCTTTAAAACATGGTATTGTCGAGAAAGACGCTTAATTGCTGATATTGTTAAAAAGCCTCCATGTGAGGCTTTTTTTATTTGATGATGTGCTTGCTCTGTAATATGCATAGCTTTTTATGCAGCTTCGTGGCAGCATTTCTTTCATAGCTATTCAAATTTCTATTGTCCTATGCAGCTTTATTATTTTTATCGCCATAACAGTGAAAATACAATTTTTATTAGTATTGAACAACAAACAGAACATACGCTTGAATTCTTATGGGTGGACAGTTTAAGACAAGATATGGTGAATCATACCGAGTCTTGGCAGAAAAAAATGTATGACTGTACTGGACTGGTATTGAATGAATTTCACATGCGGGATTTACTCAATATTGAGCATCCTTGTGCGTTTGATACCGTTGAAGAATATGATCTCTTGGTGTTTCGCAAGTTAATTAGTCCAGATGACCAGATTCTCGAAAGTGAGAACGTGCTAGAAGCGCATGAAAGTGTTTTTGGTCTTGCGACAACGCCCATGAGTTTTATCTTAACGCCAACGGTTCTCGTGAGTGTTAGAGAACAAGGCAATAAGGCGGTAGAAAGCTATATCCAACGTATTCAAATGATTATGGGACGGCCGATCGCAGAGCAGAATAAACCACGTAAATTACCGAGCACACCTGCTGATTTATGCTTGCGGTTGCTCAATAGTATGATTGATGGTTATTTGAATTTGCGTAATCCTTTAACGCGTCGGGTTGAATATTGGCAACAGCAATTGTTACAGGGCAATCGTCGTTTTAAGCAGTGGCATCAACTGTTTCATGAAGATATGGCCTTCCAGCAAATTGAAAACTTGTGTGAGGAGCAAATCGAAACTCTGCAAGAGTTTAGAGATGAATTGGTCGATAACTATCATCATGTCGTAGGTGAGCATAAACATAAGGCTCAAGACATTCTGTTGGTGCGTTTGAATGACCTGATGAGCCATGTGGAACGGGTTCAGAAGCATACCTTACGGTTACGTAATGCGATTCAGTCAGCCATCGATTTACATTTCTCTGCGATTGCCAATCAAACCAATGAAAACATGCGGATCTTAGCCATTATTACGGCAATCTTTGCACCGCTGACGTTGCTGACAGGGGTCTATGGGATGAACTTTGAGTTTATTCCAGGGTTGAAATCACCAGTTGGCTTCTGGATTATGCTGGGCGTGATGCTGATGAGTACAGTGGTGTTGCTGTATTATTTTTATCGTCAACATTTGGTTGGGCGCGGTGAACGTAGTGTGATTGATTTGCTGGCGCAGCAACATCGGCAACGTAATTTTAATCTGTTGTGGTTCTTGGACTATGAACCGATTAAGCAAACGCTGAAAGAAGTCGAGAAAATGACCAAGCTGAAATAGTTTGGTCATGCTAAAAATGGCTTAATGAAAATGTTTGAGCTGTTTGCGAAGTTGTTGTACTTCATCGATTAAATCCAACATGACGGCTACAGCAGACAAACTGGCATCAAAGTCACGTTGCAGGCGATAGGCACGTCGAGCACGGCTCACATCTTCACCAATAAATTGATAACTTTGCGGATCCACAGTGATCTGCAAAATATCATAATCAATCAGTTTCAATACCCAGTCGGTGCTTTGACCACATGCTTCTGCAAAGTGTTCAAGATCAAGTGCCAATTGTTCATCAATGATTTCAACTTGGTAATGACCGTCATATTGAATTTCTTTGTATTGAATGGTTGTCATGATCTTACTCCTTATGAGGCACGTGGTTGAAATGCAGCAAAGGCATCGGCAAATTGTTGATAAGCCTGTTGCTCTTGTTCACTGTGCGCTGGCGGTAAAACAATATTAAGAATCAGATATAAATGCCCTGTAGTCTTACTTGGGATGCCTTTATCTTTTAAACGCAGTTGCTGTCCATTCTTGGCATTTTTCGGTAAGTTGACTTTAAGCTGTCCAGCAGGAGTATGCACCTCAATACTTTGCCCTAAACCTGCTTCCCAAGGGCTGACATCAATGGTTTGATAGACATCGGCACCTTCGACACGAATTCTGTCGCTATCTTTGTACTGGATCTCAATGTAGAGATCACCATTTTCGCCGCCGTTAACACCACTCTGACCTTGGCCATTTAAGCGAATTTGTTGGCCTTCCTTCATTCCTTTTGGAATTTTAACTTCTAAGGTCTTACGTTGGACCTCGGGTTCACCATAGACGTTATAGGTTGGAATCTGTAGCGTAATTTGCTGGGTTGAGCCATGATAGGCAATATCTAAATCAACTTGAATACTGGCGTGTTGGTCTTCACCACGATAGCTACGCTGTTGACGTTGAGAACGTTGTTGCCCGCCCCCAAAGCCTGAGCCAAAGCGTCCAAATAAGTCCTCAAAACCACTAAAGTCAGCACCATCGCCTGAACTCTGGCGATAGAATTGTGAACCATCAAAACCACTTTGATTGCCTTGTCCAAAATTGGAAAAGCCTTGTGGATGATCCAGCATTTGATCATATTCTGCTTTTTTGGTGCTATCGCTTAGGGTGTCATAGGCGACATTAATCGCCTGCATTTTGGCTTCGGCATCTGCTTCTTTGCTAATGTCAGGATGATATTTACGCGCCAGTTTTCGATAGGCTTTTTTGATTTCATCTGCTGAGGCATCTCTGGAAACACCGAGCTCTTCATAATAATTTTTTGCCATGATCTATAATAAATATAATGATGTGTTTGTTTCATTATGAAACGAATCCAAGAGATTTCAATGGATTCGATTGTATAAGACTTGTTCTGTTTGGCTGAAAGCTCAATGTTGATGAGCTGGTATTGATGTCTGATTTGTCATTTAGACAAAGGTATCAACCAGACCATAGAGTGCAATCAATACCAGCAGGACACCACACAGACCTAGAATCTTAGGGTAGATACTGCTTTGAGAGAGACTGCGGAAGAACAGATAGACCAAAGACAGTGTGAGGAAATCCAAGATAATCCAGGTCACAGTCAGTAGACTTAAACTGAAATTGATATTCGGTGAGATATTAATAAACTGCGGGAAAAAAGCTGAGAAGAAAATAATGTCTTTCGGATTGGAAATCCCCACCAGGAAGCCTTTCTTGAATCCACCATTTTGTGCAGATACGGCTTGAATCGCTGCGGGGTGTGGTGCCTGAAGCACTTCTTTAATAATGCTATAACCGAGATAGGCAATATAGAGACAACCTAATATACGAATGGCTTTCAGATAGTTTTGATCAATCGTGAGAAAGCCTTTAAGAATCAGTACTGAAATAAAAATTAGGATTAAAGAAGCGAAGTTGGTGCCAAAAATGGTTTGCAAGGCTTTTTTATAGCCACCCTTAAGGCCAGCACTGGCCACCAAAATCATCACAGGACCAGGGGTGGCGATCAGCACAACCACACTGATGATAAACAGGAAATATTCGAAGTAATTCATAAGGCAAAATTAAGGTCTATGTTCTTGGGAGATTTGAAAATTGTTTTATCGAGTAGACCTTAATACAAAATAAAAAAAGACGGAAGCCCGTCTCTTTTTATTTTTGAACATTGGGTAAATTAACTTAAATGTTCACCAAATAACGCCAATGCTTCTTCAGCAGTAAATTCATAGCGTGTATTGCAGAATTGGCAATCCATCTGGATCGGATTCTGTGCTTCTAAAGTTTCATGTACGGCATGTGCACCGATTTGAATCAATGCATTGGCACAACGTTCTTTCGAACAGGTGCAACCAAACTTTAACTGCTCCACTTCAGGCAAACGTACTTCCTCTTCGTTATACAAGCGATAGAGAATTTCATTGGCTGATAGATCCGTCAGTTCTTCAGGTTTAAGCGTTTCAGTGAGCATGGTTAAACGTGGCCATAGATCTTCATCGACCAACTTTTGTTCTTCTTCGTCATTACGAGGAAGGAGCTGAATCAATAGACCGCCTGAACGTTGGTTATTGGTCGCCAACACAATATGGGTTGGGATCTGCGCAGACAAATCATAATATTGCGTCAAGCAACCTGCCAAGGTCGGTTGATCAAGTGGTACGATGCCTTGATAGCGTTCGCCGTGTTCAGGTTCAATGTTGATGAATAGCACAGGGTTGGTTAACGCTGCAAGCACAGTACGACTGTCGCTGCCTTCAACGAACCGTGGATCTTCTTCGTAATCAGCCAAGGCGCGAACTTCACCTAAATGGTTACACTCAGCCATGGCCCATTTAAAGGTTCCATTTGCTTGAATCTGTAAACTAATACGGCCACGAATTTTGAGTGTACTGGCAAGTAAGGCTGTTGCACTGAGCATTTCACCTAACAGGCTTTGTACCGCAGGCATATATTCACGTTGCGCCAAAATAGTTTGAAGCGCTTCTTCTAAATGTACTACTTCACCGCGAACAGGGCAGTCTTCGATAAAAAAGCGTTGGCGTAAATCAGACATATTTTTCTCCAGTACCCCCGAAGGGGAAAACAAAGCAACGCTTTGCCTTGTAAAGCACTTCAGGCTTTATAAAAAGGTGCATGGTTATGCAGTCAATAATGGTGTCAGTTTGCCAAAACTCAAGATGTTTCATTGAGTGAATTTGCATCACTTTGTGTGTTTTGATCATTGCTCAGGCGATCTGATCTTAAAGTTTTTGTGTTTTCAAACAAATACTCAAGTTCGGCAATCGCATTCGGATAGCTTTCAATCACATCCTGTTGTTCATGGGCCCAATGCTGTTGGATCAGCAGCAGTTCATCTTCTTGCTTAAATTGCTCAATCTGGCGATGTGCTTGTTCAATTGAAAGACCAGTTTCAATCAAGGCCTGTTGCGCCATATCTAACGATGATGCATGAGTTTCACGCCAAATATGTTGTACCCCTAAATCATTGAGTAAATGCGCATGATGGCGATCACGGGCGCGAACAAATAAGGTTAAATCTGGATAGTTCAAACGCAGGTGGCGTGCCAGATTCATACTGTCTTCAACATCATCGATCGCAAGAATTAGTAATTTACAATATTCAATACCTGCGGCACGTAAGTTCTCGAGTTGGGTAACGTCAGCATCCAAGAAACGATGTCCATATTGTTCAATAAAATCGGCATCGGGTTGATTGCTGTCAATCACACTGAATTGTTGGCCTTGCGCGTGCAGAACGCGTGCAACCACTTGTCCAAAACGACCAAAACCCAAAATAAGAATCGGGTGTTGAGCAACATCGTCAGGCATCACCGAGACTTGTTTCTGTAAGCTTGGCAAAATTTTTGAATCAAATAACCAATACAGCACAGGAGTCAGCAGCATTGATCCACATACAATCAGCAAGGTCGGTGCTAAAATCTCTTTTGTCAGTAAATGTTCACTTTCTGCAAGCTTGAGCAGAATAAAACTGAGTTCTCCACTTTGTGCCAAGGTAATTGCAAATAATGTACTTCGTTTGGCATGCCGTTGCTGATAATAACTGATTGCAGCAATCACGCCAGCTTTGATTAAGACCAGTCCGAAGATTGAACCTAGAATCAAGAGCGGAGATTGGCTTAAAGCGTGCAGTGAGAGCCCTAAACCAATGGCAAGGAAAATAAGCCCGATCGCAGTATCTTTAAAAGGTTCTACAACACGTTCAATTTCTGTTTTAAATTCTGTCTCTGCAAGGAGCAGCCCGGCGAGAAATGCGGCAATCAAAATATGGATATTGAGAATATCTATGATCAGAATCACCGAGAGAACGATCAATAAACTCAATACAGGAATAAGCTGGGTACTGTTTTTACGTGCCAAGAAACGGAAAGAAGGTCGGACCAAATAACGACTCGCTAAAAATAAACCTGAAATGGTGGCGATAATGGCAGCAAAATAAGCAATACCATGTCGAGTCGAAGCGGTATCTTCAAGTAAAGGAAACAGCACGATCAAGATGACCGCAATGAAGGTCTGAAATTGTAAAGTGGCTAAGGTTGCTTGCCCCAATTTTTGATTGAGTTGTTGTTTCTTTTGTAGCAGTTGTTGCGGTAAGGTGACTGCGGATAATGCTAAGGCAAAACCGAGAATTATGCTTGTCTGTAGCTGATTGAACAGTAAAAAACATGCTCCGATCAGAACAAGGGTAATGACTGTGAGTTGTGAGCCGCTATTTTTAAGGATAGCTCTGCGCTCGAGCCAAAGTTGTTGTGGTCGAAAAGCGAAACCCACAAAGAACATGACCGCAATCATCCCCAAATCTAGTATTTGCTTGATCAGTTGAGGGTCTTCAATCAGACCTGAAACACTGGAGCCGAGTAAAAGTCCTGCGATCAGATAACCCAATACAGTATTGGCGGCATAACGTTTTGCGAGTGGAACAAAAATTAGAGTCGCAGCCAGTAAAAAAATAATCGGTAGCAGTAAAGACATTGAATGCCTCAAATTTTTCTATTTTGTCTAGACTAACTCAAATGAGTCGTCTGTAAAAATATGATCTGAAAAGATGATATTGGAAAATGTTCGATAACCTGAACAAGCTTAGACTGAGCTTCTAACTAAATTCCTGTGGATCCACATCAATGGATAGCCTCAATAGATGTTGACGAGGCAAGTGTACGACGTGTTGCCACCATTGACGCAAATAAAAATGCAGTTTGGCGCGATCAGTAGACAAAATCACCATATGCGCGCGATAACGACCAGCTTTACGTTCCATAGGTGCAGGAATGGGTCCCCAAATATCAACTAAATCTCCAGCCATTGTCCTTAATTGTTGTGCAATATCTGCTAAGAATTGTTGGCTATAATCTCGATCTTTAGATTCGACTCGAACCAGTACTGCATAGCGATAAGGGGGAAGTTGCGCGATCTTGCGATCAGCCAGCATTTGTTTGGCGACAGTACGATAATCATGTTCAATCAATGTGGTCAGCATCGGGTGATCTGGACGTAAACTTTGCAAATAGACACTGCCTTTATGCTCACCACGTCCAGCACGTCCAGCAACTTGTACAATTAATTGTGCCGTACGTTCTGGCGCACGAGGGTCAACACTGAGTAGGCCTGCATCAATATCTAAAATAGCAACAAGAGTGACATGCGGGAAGTGGTGGCCCTTGGCTAGCATTTGTGTGCCTAGCAAAATATTGGGTTTATTTTGCTGAATGCGATCATAAATTTTCTGCCAGCTACCCACTCGGCTGGTACTGTCACGATCGACGCGAATGACTTCATTGTGAGGGAAGAGCTCTTGTAGGTGTTCTTCAAGCTTGGCTGTTCCTGCACCAATGGTTTTTAAGCTTTGTTTTTGGCATGCAGGGCAATGATCGGGCAGGCGGTTGATGGTACCGCAATGATGACAATGCAAATAATGGTAAGGCTGTGAGTGTAGGGTAAAGTGCGCATCACAATGGGGGCAATTGGCTTGCCAGCCGCAGCTTTCACACATCAAGATTGGCGCATAGCCGCGTCGGTTTAAAAAAATCAGAACTTGTTCTTTACGTTCTAGGGTATGTTTGATTTGTTCAATTAAGGTTTGGCTCAGACCATGCTTCTTTTTTGCAACTTTTAAATCCACCACATGCATTTTCGGTAAAACTGCTACGCCTGCACGCTGATTCAGCTCCAGAAGTTGTAATTTTCCTGACTCAACCAGATGATAACTGTCGATACTCGGCGTAGCTGAGCCAAGAATCACAGGACAGTTTTGCAAATGTCCTCGATATAAGGCGACATCACGGGTATGGTAACGAAAGCCTTCTTGTTGTTTATAGGAAAGATCGTGTTCTTCATCCAGAATGATTAAGCCCAGATGAGGCAGCGGGGTATAGATTGCAGAGCGAGTACCAATAATAATTGAAGCCTTACCCGTCTGGGCATGTTGCCAAGCTTGTAAGCGTTTCGAGTCATTTAACCCCGAATGCAGTAAGGCAACATCACAATGAAAGCGGGACTTAAAACGCGCTACAGTTTGAGGCGTCAAGCCAATTTCGGGGACCAACACTAGAACCTGTTTGCCCTGTTTTAATACCTCATGCATCACTTGAAGATAGACTTCAGTTTTACCACTGCCAGTCAAACCATCCAATAAAAATGCTTGATAGTGATGCTGTGCTTTGAGAATTTGTTGAATGGCATTTTTCTGATCGTCATTGGGCGTTAAAGGGACTTGAGCCAATTGTACTGGTGTCGGGGTGAAATCATGGGGTTCTAGACAGCACTCAACCAAGCCTTTCTTTTCCAGAGCTTTCAGGGTTGAGGTTTCTACACCGCTGAGATTTAAAACATTCTCAGTGGTGCCGTGCGGATGAAGTTTTAAAACTTGATAGGCATCATATTGTTTTTGAGAGCGTTTTAATAAAGATGCTGGATCATCATGCGCTGTGATTTTCCATAAATGAAACAGAATATCTAAGGCACGTCCTTGTCTTAATAAGGTCGGCAGGGCACTTTGCATCACCTCACCAATCGGAAATTGATAATATTGGGCTGACCATGTCAACAAAGTTAAAACTTGTTGGTCTAAAATCGATTCCTGATCGAGTAATTCTGTGATGGCCTTAAGTTTGAACTGTCCTGTAAATGCTTCGTTTGGATCAACTTTCTCTGTAATGATCCCAACAAGATTTTGCCGACCAAAAGAAATCGCGACACGTGCACCGATTTGAGCTTGAGCGTACTGCTCAGCGCTGACCGTGTAGTCAAACGTGTCGTACACATAAACGGGTATTGCAACTCGAATACGGTACAAAATAGCGTTAGAATTTTGGGACGACATATAGGCTTCATTCATATAAGGGGCGATTGACACTTCAGCCTTTAGGTTGTGTTATTGACTAAAACAACTTATACAAGGCATGACTGCATGTCATGGAATTATGCTAAAGTGCGGAGTGTTATGTCGATGAATTTCTTGTGAAACTCACGTATTTCATTGCAAACACGGATGCAATAGCAACAACAACTATTTTGGGACAATTAGAACAGAACCATGCCTGCTTATCAATTTACCGCTCTTGATGCCTCTGGAAAGCAACATAAAGGTGTGCTTGAAGGGGATTCTGCACGTCAAATTCGCCAACAGTTGCGCGATAAAGCATGGACCCCGATTGCGGTTGATGCCGTTGAGCAAAAAGACAAACAGCAACAGCGGTCATGGTTTAAAAAAAGCTTTAGCGCTTATGATTTGGCACTGATGACCCGTCAGCTTTCCGTTCTAGTTGCCGCAGGTATTCCATTGGAAGAAGCTTTGCGTGCGGTCAGTAAACAAAGTGAAAAATCACATGTCCAAAATTTATTGATCGCCGTACGGTCTAAGGTGCTTGAAGGGCATTCACTGGCAAAAAGTATGCAACAGTCAGGTCGTTTCCCTGAACTCTATATTGCAACGGTTGCTGCAGGCGAGCGTTCAGGACATCTTGATTTGATTCTAGATCAACTGTCTGATTACACCGAAAATCGTTTTGCCATGCAGAAGAAAATTCAGGGTGCCATGATCTATCCGATTGTGCTGATGCTGATGTCTTTCGGGATTGTGATGGGTTTGATGACTTATGTCGTGCCTGAAATCGTCAAAACCTTTGAACAGAGTAAAGAAGCTTTGCCGTGGATTACAGTCGCATTGATGAAAGCCAGTGCCTTTATTCGGCATACTTGGGTTGGCATGCTGATTCTTGCTTTTATTGCCATTATTCTATTCACTCGATTTTTAAGAACCAATGCAGGGCATTATGCATTTGACCGATTAACGCTCAGATTGCCACTATTTGGTAAACTTTCACGTGGTATAAATGCGGCACGTTTTGCCAGTACCTTGTCCATTTTAACGCGTTCGGGTGTGCCTTTGGTTGAGGCCTTACGTATTGGTGCCGAAGTCAGTAATAACTGGGTGATCCGTGATGCGATTGAGGTGGCAATGGAGCGTGTAACAGAAGGTGGTAATTTGGCAACACAATTAGAGCGTTGCGGTTATTTTCCCCCGATGATGGTACAAATGATTCGAAGTGGTGAAGTCTCTGGTGAACTGGATCGCATGTTGGATCGTGCATCTATTATGCAAGATCGTGAAGTGACCACCTTTATTTCAACCTTACTGGCTTTACTTGAACCCTTGATGTTGATTTTTATGGCAGCAATTGTATTGGTGATTGTGATTGCGGTAATGTTGCCAATTATTAATATGAACAATATGATCTAATGAGTGACATGTAAGAGATGAAAATGAAGAATCAAAAAATGTATGTGAAGCAATCTGGCTTCACGTTAATAGAAGTGATGGTTGTTATTGTAATTCTAGGTGTTTTGGCGGCACTGATCGTTCCAAACGTCATGGGTCGTGGTGAAAAGGCTAAAGTGGATACCACCAGTATTACCTTAAAAGGTGTTGCGGGTGCCTTGGATCAATATAAGTTGGACAATGGTCGTTACCCATCGATGCAAGATGGTGGTTTAGATGCATTGGTGAATCAGCCTGCATCTGCAAAAAACTGGTTACCTGGCGGTTATGTGAAAGGTGGCTATCCAAAAGACAGTTGGGAAAATGATTTACAGTATGTGATTCCTGGCCGTGAAGGACGTTCATTTGATTTATATTCGTTTGGTGCGGATGGTAAAGAAGGTGGCGAAGGGAATGATGCGGATATTTATTATCAGCCATAATTATGAATAAAATATCACTTCACTTTTGAATTAAATAAATAGAGAGTGAAGTGATAATGTTTCTTAATTAAATAAAATAGCATAACTGTTTGAAAAATATAAAATGAATAAAATATTAAATATGTGAGAGTTATAATAAGAATTATTCCCATATTTGATAGTTACAAGAAAAAGAAATTATGCAGAAAAATAGACTATTTCTTTAGATCAAAGCTTTGCATAATAAATTCAAGCCGTTGAAAATAAGATGTGGAGAAATCAGATGAAAGCATTCTTTATGTTGGATGAACTGAATCAGTTTCATTGGGCAATGCTTAAATCTGTATTGCTCATTTTAAGTTTATTACCGATTAGTGAAGGTGCCCTAAGCCTATGGCAGGCCACTGAAGGCAGTAGTCAAATTATGATTGGCTTTTTTGTTCTCAGTATGTTGAGTGCATGGTTTGTGGTTTGTTTCTTAAGTGCTTTAAAAACCACAGTTTGGAGTAATAAAGAGCTGATTTCGAAATATGAGCAGCTGCTGTTTAGTGCCTATCGCTATATTCCAATGTTATTTTTATCTAGCTTGGTTGCTTATTTAACCATGCAGTTTTCTATAGCCATCTAAATATTTTAGACCGTCCAATGTTAAAACGTAGATATGAAATCTACGTTTTTTATTTGTCGAATTTAAGTGGGTTGAACAATCAGCATGGTGATTTTTCGGACTACAGGTAACACCAAAAGCAGAACCGGAAAAGCAATGATCCACGAAATCCCCCAAGCTGACATCCATGTATGAACAGAAAATTGTTCAAAGCCCATACTACGTAAGGTGCTAATAAATGACACGATAAAGGTCATGATGATTGATAAGAAGAAAGGTAAAACAATCGAGGCGTAACGATTTGGAATCTTTTGAAAACGAAAAGAAGAAGATTGAGAATTTTGCATTTTTTACTCCGTAAACCAACAAAAGCCAGTGCCTTATCAAAGATATAAATATCTTGATTAAAATAGCTCCAAGCCTTGTTGGAGATATGTTGGCACGTTGATTGACGTAAACGTTTACGGCTTTTTTGATCAGCACAGTTAATCTAGCATGAATATTTAAAATTACAAATCTGGAAGGGGCCATTTCCTTAACACTATAGGCCTATGTTCTTTCTTGTAATTATTTAAGGCGGGGAAGAGAAACAGATACAGTAAATTCAGTGAAAGATTGAGAGGCGGTATTACCCTTTGTGCCCAAAGTTTGAAGTTTCTCTGGGCACAACGTTGCTCTCATTTATCGACGGGATTTGAAGGTAATATCCACTTTACGTGGACGATAGATCCATCCCATAACCAACAATAATAGTGAGAAAATCAGGATTGGATAATCGCTTAAACGATTGTAGAGCGTTTGCCCTTGCATGGCAGGTAATTCACCACGCAACACGACCTCTTGATCGATTGGGGCTTGTTTGACGATATGACCATTGTGATCGATAAACGCAGTTACCCCTGTATTGGTGGCACGAATAAACCAACGGCCATTTTCTTTGGCACGCATTTGTACCATTTGTAAATGTTGCCAAGGTCCAGCCGTCCCTGTAAACCAAGCATCATTCGACACTGTAATTAAAAAATCACTGTTTGATGCATTCCGACGGGTCAGGTTTGGATACGCCACTTCATAGCAAATGGCTGCTGCAAGGGCATGGCCTTTCACTGTTAATGGTTTTTGATTAGCTTCACCACGAGAAAAGCCACTCATACTGACATCATTCTGCATCGCGGGCAGTACCCATTTCAACATCCCTGATAATGGAATATATTCACCAAATGGTACTAACCGTTGTTTTTTATATAAGCCATGTGAGTCACTACCAGAGGCCATAATACTGTTGTAATACAGTGGCTCGCCGGCTTGTTGTGATTTAGGTAGATCCCAGTAAGGAATCCCTGTGACCCAAGCGGTATCTGTTTTTTTAGCTTGCGCAGCCATAGCATCCAAAAATTCTGGAATATCCGTTTGGAACATCGGAATTGAGGATTCAGGCCAGACAATCAGATCACGTCCCCATTCAGCGCGAGTGAGGTTGGCATAAATTTCTAAGGTTTTAATTTGATATTCGGTTAACCATTTTAGGTCTTGTGGAATATTGCCTTGAATGAGTGAAACACTCAGTGGTTTAGTGGCCTTAGGTTGCACAAATTGAATAAATCCAGCTCCCCAAGCACCTAATACCAAGAGTGCTGAAGGAATTGCCCAAAACCAGCGACGATTTAAAATTTCGACCAAGGCACAGGCCAGTACAATCACCACGAAAGAAACCGCATAGACGCCAAATAAAGGCGCATAGCCATCGAGTAGGCGTTCAGTGAAGGCATAACCTGCAAACAACCATGGAAAACCTGTAAATACCCAAGTTTTTGCCCACTCAAATAATATCCAGAGTGGAGCGAAAGTTAATGGTGTTTCTGGAAAGAAGCGACGATACAACCATGTTTGAAAAGCCGTAAATAAGCCCATTGCGGCTGCCATAAAGACAATCATCAAAATGCTTAAAAAGGCATTGGTATCCCCGTAGGTATGGATCGAGGTGTACAGCCAAAACGCGCCGACAAACCATAAACCAAAACCATAAGCCCAACCGAGTGCAAAAGCTTGTCGAGGGCTACGTTGACGTAATACTGCATACAACAATGCAGGCGATAAAATCGCAAGCCACCAGAAATAATATGGGGCTAAAGCCAAACTAAAGATTGCACCCGCAATGAGTGCAATCAACAGTGGAAAAATAAAAGGAAGCTGTTTCTGTGGTTGAGACGAATTTAACAGCTTTTCAAAATAGGTTCTCATTGACGGACAGCTCGAATCAGATGAATAGTGCGTGCATCTGCTTCAATAATGGTGAATTGCCAATCGCCAAGCTCAATGGTTTGACCTTGTAAATCGCTCACTAAACCAATCTCTTGCAGCAGTAAACCGCCCATAGTTTCAACTTCATCGTCAGAAAAATCTGCATCTAAAATTGTGTTGAAGTGTTCGATTGGTGTAAGTGCCTGCACAATCCAGGTATTGGCTGTGGTCGGATCATTATCTGGCACGATATATAATGCTTCTTCATCTGCGATATCGTGTTCATCTTCGATTTCACCGACAATCTCTTCCAGAATGTCTTCAAGCGTGACTAAACCCGAGGTTGAACCATATTCATCGATCACAATCGCAATATGGGTCTGGGTATTTTTCAACATGCGTAATACTTGGTCTGAACGTGCACTTTCAGGTACAAATACAGGCTGACGCATCAATGAGCGAATATCAACTTTGACATTGCGTTCAGTTAAAAAAGGTAAGAGATCTTTCGCTAATAAGATACCAACCACATTATCGGTTTGATCCGCAGAGAATACTGGGAAGCGCGAATGTGCCGAATCAATCAGCACATGCAGAATATCAAGTAATTGATCATCTTCCTGTAAGCTAATAATCGCTGTACGCGGTGTCATGACTTCTCGAATCTTGGTTGCTGGCAGATCGAGAACACCCTCAAGCATAGCAACAGTATCTGGCTCTAAAAAGCGACGTGAGTCTTGAACTAACTTGAGTAATTCATCGCGGGTTTCAGGTGCGGTACCTAACCATTTTCTTAAGCCACGCATACCCCACGACGGACTGGATTCCTCGACCATGATCTTTCCTAAAGACTCTCTATATCAATTAGATGATTTTCATCATACCGAAGATAAAGCGGATATGCATCAATAATACTATGTAAAAAACGTACAGTTTTTCAAAAAGCTGATGATGATTTTCATATCAGCAGTTTATGCTAAAATGTAAAAATTCGAATATTTGAGTTTTATGATGTCTGAACAACCAAAACTTCCTGCTGTTCAAATCAATACGCGAGGTTTACGTTGCCCTGAGCCTGTGATGATGTTGCATCAAGCCATTCGCAAAGCCAAGTCGGGTGATGTGGTTGAGGTGCTTGCCACAGACCCGTCTACATCATGGGATATTCCAAAATTTTGTATGCATCTTGGCCATGAACTGGTACTGAAAGAAGAAACTCAGGACGAAAACAGCAATACTGAATATCGTTACTTAGTGCAGAAAGGTTAGTACTTGTTTAAATAGCACATAAAAAATCCGAGTCTAAACTCGGATTTTTTGCATTGCATATTCAAATCATCATCACCTGAAGCAGGAAGCACAAAGCAATACTTTGTCCTGCCGCAAGTGCAAAAGCTATGCTTTTGCAGAGAAGGTGCTGTTCTATTACATGTTCGGGTAGTTCGGACCACCACCACCTTCTGGTGTTACCCAAGTGATGTTTTGTGAAGGATCTTTAATATCACAAGTCTTACAGTGTACGCAGTTTGCTGCGTTAATCTGGAAGCGTTTCGAACCATCATCATTTTCCATGATTTCATAAACACCAGCAGGGCAGTAACGCTGAGCAGGCTCATCCCATTTTGGTAGGTTTACATCAACTGGAATAGATGGATCAGTCAACTTTAAGTGTGCTGGCTGATTTTCTTCATGTACGGTATTTGATACGAATACAGAAGATAAACGGTCAAAGGTCAGCTTGCCATCTGGTTTTGGATAGTTCGGCTTAAACGTTGACGCATCTACAGTTTTAAGTACCGCAAAGTCCTGCTTAAGATCATGCAAAGTGAATGGCACTTTAAAGATGTTTTGATCGATAAAGTTAAATGCACCACCAATCCATTGACCAAATTTGTGCATCGCTGGACCAAAGTTACGCGAGCTATATAACTCTTCTTTTAACCAAGAATTGTTATATTTATCGGTATAAGCAGTGAGCTCTTTATCAAAGTGGTCTTCGCCTTCAAGCACACGTGCAATGGCAAGATCGCCGCCTTTTGCAACGCCTGCAGCAATCGCTTCAAAGACTGCTTCACCACACAACATGCCTGATTTCATTGCAGTGTGTGAGCCTTTGATTTTTGAGAAGTTCAAGAAACCAGCATCATCACCAATCAAACAACCGCCTGGGAAAGTGAGTTTAGGTAAAGCATTGAAGCCACCTTTCACAACAGCACGTGCGCCGTAAGAAATACGTTTGCCACCTTCAAGGAATTGCTTGATGGTTGGGTGTGTTTTCCAACGTTGCATTTCCATGAATGGATACATGTGCGGATTTTCATACGATAAATCCACGATCATACCCATGGTCACTTGGTTGTTTTCTGCGTGATATAACCACCAGCCACCAGTCGAACCTGTTTCAGACAAAGGCCAACCTGCACCATGCATCACTAAACCTGGTTTGTGTTTTGCAGGGTCGATTTCCCAAAGTTCTTTAATCCCGATACCGTAATGTTGCGGATCAGCATCTTTATCTAGATTATATTTGGCAATCAGGCGTTTACCGAGGTGACCACGGCAGCCTTCAGCGAATAATGTATATTTGGCATGTAGCTCATAACCAGGCGTGAAGTTATGTGTTGGCTCACCATTTTTGCCAATCCCCATATCACCTGTTTGGATGCCTTTTACCGTACCATCTTCATGATAAAGCACTTCAGCAGCAGCAAAACCCGGGAAGATTGAAACTTCAAGTTCTTCCGCTTTTTGACCTAACCAACGAACAACGTTACCAAGGGAAACAACATAGTTTCCATCGTTGTGCATTGATTTAGGTACCATCCAATGCGGCATTTTTTGTGCTTTGGTATCAGACAATAAGAAATATGTTTCGTCGCCCGTTACAGGGACATTCAGTGGTGCACCTTCTTCTTTCCAGTTTGGAAATAATTCGTTCATGGCACGTGGTTCAAGTACAGCACCAGAAAGGATATGCGCACCTACTTCAGAGCCTTTTTCAACAACACATACAGAAAGATCAGGTAGGTTGTTTTCAATCGCTAATTGACGAATTTTAATCGCAGCAGATAAACCCGAAGGTCCTGCGCCAACGATCACTACGTCAAACTCCATCGCTTCACGTTCGATGTGTTCCATGTAGGACTCCTCATATTTTTAAGGGTGGCAACCGTAATATTGCGATTCGGTGCTGCCATGAGTGTTCTGAATTGCCGAACACAAATGATAGTATGTGCTCGCAAACGTTTGGGCTAGTATAGTTTTAAACCTTGGTCTCGCCAATTGGCTGAGCGGTCATATTTTCTCGTCATCAAGGCATAAACTATGATAAATGAAAATGATTCTCCACAAAACCCTTTAGAAAATCAGGGAAAAATCATGTTTTCTGATGATAAAAACTTAATCGACATTGCACAATACATAAAAGATGTACAGCAAAGTCACAAAAGGTCAATTCCCCCATTAGACCAGTGGCATCCGAAGCATTGCGGCAAAATGGATTTACGCATAAAAGCCAATGGCGAATGGTGGCACGAAGGTCAATTGGTCAAGCGACAAGCGTTACTTGACCTGTTTAGCAAAGTGCTATGGAAAGAAGATGGCAAATTCTATCTCAAAACCCCCGTTGAACAGATTGAAATTGAAGTCGAAGATGAGCCTTTGCTGATTAATCAGGCAGATCAGGTGGAAATAGAGGGTAAAACCTATTTACAACTGACTACAATCAATCAGGATGTGGTGATTGTCGATGAGCAGCATCCCATTTTTATGCGTGAATATGATGGTGAGTTAAGACCCTATGTGCATGTTCGCTTTGGGATGAATGCCTTGATCCAGCGTCAGAGTTTTTATCATCTCGTGAACTACGGCAGCTTGTCTGAAAATGCACAAGGCGAGACGGTTTTAACACTAAAAAGTGGTGATTTGGTCTTGCATTTGAGCACCTGAGGTTTAAGCTTAAAAGAGTGAATAA
The DNA here is from genome assembly GCF_000369805.1 of Acinetobacter sp. NIPH 2100. Lineage (GTDB taxonomy): Bacteria > Pseudomonadota > Gammaproteobacteria > Pseudomonadales > Moraxellaceae > Acinetobacter. Next base: position 462,752 of record NZ_KB850224.1, read on the forward strand.
ACCAATGCCTAAGTGTGTATGACAGCTGTTCAATCGATGCCTCTTTTACTCAATCCTATGCCACATGCATCATCAGATGCACCGATTGGTGTTTTTGATTCAGGGGTGGGTGGACTATCGGTTGCGCAAGAGATTGCTCGACATTTACCGAATGAGCAGATTATCTATTATGCCGATACGGCACATGTTCCGTATGGGGCACGTAGTGATCAGGAAATCCGCCAACTCACGGCTCAAGCGATTGAATGGCTGTATCGTCAAGGCTGCAAAATTGCGGTTGTGGCATGCAATACCGCTTCTGCATTTAGCTTGGATTATTTACGAGAACACTATGGTGAGCGGTTTCCAATTGTTGGCTTGGTCCCTGCATTGAAACCTGCGGTGATTCAAACCCAGTCAAAAGTTGTAGCCGTATTGGCGACACCTGCAACCTTTCGTGGTCAGCTGATTAAAGATGTCATTTCTAAATTTGCGGAACCTGCGGGTGTCCAAGTTTTAACAGTGACCAATTTAGAACTGGTGCCGTTTGTAGAAGCGGGTCAGGAGATGAGTCAGGCGTGTTTAACTGTTTTGCAACAGCTGCTTCAACCTGTGGTTGAGCAAGGCGCTGATTATTTAGTGTTGGGATGCACGCACTATCCATTTCTAAAACAGGCGATTCATCAGATTTTTGCAGAAAAATTAAAATTAATTGATTCTGGACAAGCAGTTGCACGACAAACTACGTATATTTTAATTAAAAATGGGTTATTATGTGACAAATTGCGTCATAACATTACCCGTATTGAATGTTATGTCAGTGGTAACAATGCTGTCGCGCTGCAACCAGTCCTTCAGCACCTTATACCAGAACAATTAACATGGAAAGTTAGAAATTTGGACGACTTAGGCGTTTCTCATACCTAAATTGAGCCAGTTTTATATATTTTATTGGGGAATAGCTGTTAATAAAAATCAAGATGCATACTTGATATTATTGATAAATGAATTGGGGCTTAGCCTATGCAAGATACTCGTTATCAAGTCTTTATTTCTACCTCTGGCAATGAAATGCAACCAGAGCGAGCGGTTTTGGCACAAACTCTTGTGGGAATGGGATTCCTGTCTTGGGGTTTAGAACAACGCACACCTTTAAGTACTTCAATCGCACGCCGTCAAATTGATGATTGTGATTATGTGGTGATTCTCTTGGGTAGCCAATATGGTGAACAATCCGTTTCAGGTGTGGGTTATATGCATCTGGAATATATTTATGCAATGACCAAACAAAAGCCTGTCATTGTGTTTATGCATGAAGATCCAGAATCGCGTGACGCAAAACTACATGATCACAAATCTGAATTAAAAGAAAAATTTAAAGAGTTTAGAAGGCAGCTTCAACACGAAGTTGACCAAGTATTTTGTTATCGCACACTCAGAGATTTAGAGTTGGCGGTGCGTTCCAGTATGCCGCAGATGTTAGAGCGTTATCCTGTCGTGGGTTGGGTCCGCCCACAAAATACACAGGTATTGCGTGATGAAATTGATGCATTGCGTGCCAAAGTGAAGCAACTAGAAACTGAGCTGGGTAACCGTGAAGCAGATCCGCTGACCAATGTACCCAAAGTCTCCATGCATGAGCTCTATTCATTTGAATATCGTATGCATGCTTACCAAGATGGTAACTTCAAGGAAGTTAAACCTCATCGTAAAATGACTTGGGCACAATTGTTAAATGTTTTAGGTGCAGCATTTGTGATTCCCACACCTGAAGAATATTTTTCCAAAAGAATGAATGAATATTTGAATGAAACGGGTTTGGACGATGCGCGTAAAGAAATGCCTCGAGCGCATGCAGTGTCGCGAGCACAGGTGAATATTCGTGCTTTGCATGAGATCAAATTGCAAATGCGTCAAAATGAATGGATTGTGCCCACTGGACGGGATGACCGCCAGCGGATGTTGTGGCAACTGACGTCTAAAGGGCAGAAATTGCTGGAAAGTAATGTCTTGGATAGCAATCGGGTTTTTCAAATTAAGACCATGCACTAATCCAATTTAGCAAAAAGGCCTAAAACTGCTAAAGTAATTGAATGAACTCAATGAAAAGCGGATACGGTCTATGTTAGTGACACAAAAACCAAAAGTAACTGTGATTCTGGCCAATCTTGGTACACCAGATGCAGCCACTGTCCCAGCAGTACGACGCTTTCTAAAGCAATTTTTGTCAGATACGCGGGTGATTGAGATTCCCAAGTTACTTTGGTGGATCATCTTGCATTTATTTGTGCTGACCTTTCGTCCAAAACGTGTGGCTGAAGCGTATGCTTCGGTTTGGTCAAATGACTCACCCATGCGTGAAATTGTATTGGAACAAACACTGCTGATTAAGCAGCGTCTACAAGAAGAAAATCATCAGTTTGATCTTACCGTTGTCCCTGCAATGACCTATGGTCAACCCAGTATTCATGATGTGCTTGATCAACTGGCGAAAACACCGCAAGAGCATGTGATTTTATTACCACTGTTTCCACAATATTCTGCGACGTCAACTGCACCTTTATATGATGCCTTTGCCAAATGGATTCCACAGCAACGTCATTTGCCCGGCATGACCTTAATTAAAGATTATTATCAGCATCCTCTGTTTATTCAGGCATTGGTAGATAGCGTATTAAACTATCAATTGCAGCATGGTAAAGCAGAAAAGTTACTCATGTCGTTTCACGGTATTCCTCAGCCTTATGCAGATAAGGGCGACCCTTATGCGGATCGTTGTCGCATGACCGCTCGCTTAGTTGCAGTGGCTTTACATCTGCAAGAACATGAATGGGCGATCAGTTTCCAGTCACGTTTTGGTAAGCAAGAATGGGTCAAGCCTTATACGGATCAGGTGTTACAGCAGTGGGGGGAGCAAAAGGTTCAATCTGTACAGGTGATTAGTCCTGCATTTTCAGCCGATTGTTTGGAAACATTGGAAGAGTTGGCGATGCAGAATAAAGAGATTTTCCAGCATGCAGGCGGTGGAGAATATGCCTATATTCCCGCTTTGAATGCAGATCAAGCACATATAGATTTGCTTGCCAGTCTGGTTCAGGCTAATCTTGATGCACTCACTCATACCTTAGCCCATCGTTAAATCGACGCTTTATTTCGCCAGAGGTTTCTATGCTACAAGTCAAAATTGTCCCTGTTACTGCATTTGCCCAAAACTGCTCAATTTTGTGGGACAGTGAAAGCAAAGAAGCGATTTTGATTGATGCAGGCGGTGATGCGGCTGTACTAAAAAAAGAAGTGGAAAGCTTGGGTTTAAAGGTCAAGGCACTGTGGTTGACCCATGGACACCTTGACCATGCGGGCGCAGTAGGGGAGTTGGCTGAAACGTGGCAGATCCCTGTGATTGGTCCGCATAAAGAAGATCAATTTTGGTTGGATATGATTCAGGAAGTTTCGGCACGTTATGGTTTTCCGATCCCACAACCTGTAAAAGTTGATCAATGGCTTGAGGGTGGAGAAGTATTAAAGCTCGGTGATGATGAGTTTGAAGTTCGTTTTGCACCAGGGCATACCCCAGGTCATGTGATGTTCTATAACGCTAAACATGGTTTGCTGTGGACTGGCGATGTACTGTTTAAAGGTTCGATTGGGCGGACAGACTTTCCAAAAGGTAATCACCAACAGTTATTAGACTCGATTCAACGCGAATGCTTTAGTTTGCCTGATGCAACTCAATTTATTTCAGGGCATGGACCAATGAGTACCATTGGTTATGAAAAGCAATTTAATCCATTTGTTGCAAGCAAAGCGGGTTAATCCTTGATTTAAGCTTCTGTATAACTATTCGCGGTTATACAGAAGCTTGCAGTTCAAATTGCTTCTAGCCATTTTTGATTGGCAAGATTCACATCAAAATTCAAACTATTACAAATGGTTTGTAAATCGAAAGAAGCTTTGTCCTCTGGAATTTGAATCAGAATTGGCAGGCGCGTAATGCCATTGTCGCCTGTAGGGAATGCATAATGGCGTTCTTTATGATTGATTGAGATCAGTGATTCAAATTCTAAATAAACAATCAGTGAAGGAAAGCGTCGCTGGATGCGGATAATTTCCTGATGCGCATGTTTTTTAATTTGTGTGGTTTTTTCTTTTAATTTAATAATATTATCTTTGATTTTCTGAGGCTTGTTCAGCAACTTACTCAGAAATGACGCACTTTGTTTTAGCTGGCGTTGATTTTCCTTTAATTCTGAAAATGCATCTTTATATTCTTGTAAGCAACTGATACTGATATCTTTAAGAATATTGGTTGGTTCCAATGCTTCTGCATGATGTTTTTTCCATTCCTCATAAGAAAAAACAGTAAACACATCCGCATGCCGTTTTTGCAACAAGGTGGCATAAGATTTAAGTCGTGCAATGAACAGATTGACCTGTTTATTGAAGATGATCGAAGGTTGAGAGTGAAATTCAACAAAATGGCTGATCAGATCATCCAGCGTTTGTTTGACACTCAGATATAGATAGCTGCATTCATCGCTATGATGAACAGCGTGTTTTAAAGCATCTGCGATTGGTTCAAGAATATTGCGACATAACTTTTGCTCAAAATCAATCAGTCGCTGTTCAACCAATTTTTCAATAAAAACCCCTTGAGGATTGAGCGGCTCCATCAAAAATGGAATCAGGGTTTTATTGGCGTAGAGTTCAATTTGGCGAACAACATCAGAGACATATTGGTTGACCTGTTTATCAATCGTAATGATGTGGCTCACTTGCCATTGGAATTGTTGATGCTGTGACTCGTTTTCGATCTGGTCTAAATCTAAAATGGCAGCATTAAAATAAACGTTCTCGCAGGCTTCAAATTGTTCTTCTTGTAAAAATCGCCGAATTGAAAATGTATTGGTTAATCCTTCCTTACTTGGTGCGAGCGCAAAAATATATCGAGAGGTTCTCACGATATCCAGCTGTCGAGATTTCTGCTGCTTATATAAAAAATATTTAAGAATATGAGGTTTTTGTTCTCGCAGTTGATGCGAACGAATGATGTTAAAAGAATATTTGAGTAGTTGTTGTTTTAAAAATACTTCACTAATAAAGGTCTTAATGATATCCGTATTGATATTGCGTTGATTGTTGGGGAGTTGAATCCGTTCTTTTGCCAAGATAATTTGTGCGGCAGCATAAATAAATTCTTTTAACACCTGTTTTTTTTGCGCTTGTAGATCAAAGTCATCTTCGGTGTTGATACGATGGATTTGACTGAGCATATTCTCTAAATAATCTGAAATTGCATAGATATCATTGTATTGTTTTAATTTTTCCAGCGAGTCGCCAATGGTTTTGACCAGTGCCTTGATAGGTGCATCATGAATTTTGTCCGCCAGCAAATGGATATCATGTTTGGCCAGATAAGAAAAACTTTGATCTTTTGGGTTCCAGTGAATCTTTTTGAGTTGCAAAATCTGTTGGCAGATATTTTCGCAGTCTTCATTGGAGCAGGTCGCGAAAAGTGTTTGCAAATTGGTCTGCCAATTGGCATCTAAGTTAGGATCAATTTGGTTGACTAAAACTTTCAGTTGATAGGGAATATACTGATTCATTATTACATCCTAGTAAGTCTAAATGTTTTTATTAAACAAACTGATACCTTTAGAATTTTGATTAAGGCTGTATCAGTATGAACGATAAGTTGTAGTGTTATTTGGTATTTTTATTCAATACAATGTGTAGCTTAAGATTTGCATAGCATCATGGAAAAGTAAATTACTGTGATGTAATTCTCATATTTAAAATGTGTAAATTTTTATTAAAATGAATCAAAGATAAGCAGGATTTATTTTTGTTTTTTTGAAAAATGAAGATGATTAGTCTTCATAATCATCTTCATTGCGTTTGAGGTCTGCTTGTGGCGCATCTTGCGTCGGCAGTTTGTATTCATCACTGGCCCAGGCACCAAGATCAATCATTTTACAACGCTCTGAACAGAACGGACGAAACGCATTCGCTTCCCAAGTACTGGTTTCACCACAACGTGGGCAGGGGAATGTACGTGGCATAGAAAATTCCTAAAACAAAGAGCAAATAGATTAGGCAAAAGTAAGGTGAGTTGTTAGACTTGTGCCGATTTCTAGATAGTTTGATGAGATTATGTCGATTCGTCAATTTCAAGCACAACGTATGCAAGCCCCTCGTGATTTTATTGCCATTCCCAATACGCCGATTTGCGTTGAAATTGGGGCTGGAAAAGGCAAACATGCCTTGCTGTTTACAGGGCAAAACCCGCAAACCACGTTGTATGCAATTGAGCGAACCAAAGAAAAATTTGTGGCGATGCAAAAACAGCATCAATTAGAACCACGTGAATATCTACATCCGATTCATGCAGATGCATTACCTTGGGTCGTGCATGCATTGTTCCCGGCACAAGTACAACAATTTTTTATCCTTTATCCAAATCCAGAACCGCATAATCCAGCGCAGCGCTGGCTCAATATGCCATTTTTCGAATTTCTTCTTTCACGCCTTCAACCGAATGGCACAATTACTTTAGCGAGTAATATTCCTGAATATATTGAGGAAGCTGAGCAGCAACTCCTTGAGATATGGAAATTACCTTATGAAAAACAAGTGATTGCAGCATGTTCTGCACGAACCCATTTTGAAATCAAATATTTAGAACGTGGTGAACTTTGCCAACAGTTGATCATTCGTAAGTCAGAAGATTACTCAACCCGTTTTGATGGTTTTGCGCCGCTACAAGGTCAAAATGCCCCAGAGCATCGCGATGCCTAAGCGTGTTGCCATTATTGGTGCGGGTCCAGCGGGTTTGATGGCTGCTGAAGTACTCAGCCAATACGATTATGAAATCGAGGTGTTTGAGCAGAAGCCTTCAGCTGCACGTAAGTTTTTAATGGCAGGCAAAACGGGCCTGAATATTTCACATGCGGAACCTGTTGAAGCCTTTACCCAGCGTTATGATCGTGCTGAATGGTTAGCGCCTTGGGTGAAACAATGGGATGCACAATGGATTCAGGGCTGGATGCAGGGGTTGGGGATTGAGTCCTACGTGGGCAGTTCTGGACGCGTCTTCCCTGTAGAAATGAAAGCAGCACCGTTACTCCGTGCTTGGTTAAAGCGATTGATGAATGATGGTGTAAAATTTCATTACCGTCATCGTTGTGTGGATTTATCCAACAATCAACTCACCATAGAGAATCAGACTCAGCAATTTAGTGCAACTTATGATGCGATTGTGTTGGCCTGTGGTGCGGTATCCTGGTCGCAATTGGGGAGTGATGGTGCATGGCAGCAGTGGCTACCAAAGCATGAAATTGAGCCATTTCAAGCCAGCAATGCAGGTGTCTTGAAAACATGGTCCTCATTTATGCAGGAATGTTTCGGGCAGCCGCTTAAGCGCGTCAATGCTTGGGTACGGCCTGAACAGCAAACACATGGCGATATCATCATTACGCATTATGGTTTTGAGAGTGGTGTGATTTATAAATTGGGTCGTGATCTCAGAGCGCAAATTGCCCAACAGCAACTTCTACAATTGCATCTGGATTTGCTACCAGATGTCAGCGTTGAACAGTTAGAAAAGAGGCTACAAGGCAATAAAAAGCAGTCTCTCACCAATCTTTGGCGCAAAGCAGGGTTGGATCAGGTCAAAATTAATCTGCTTCGGGAAATCGTCGATAAAAGCTTATGGTCAGATGCCAAGCAAATGGTGCAGCAGATCAAGCATCTCAGTATTTCTTTAGATGGCTTCCGTCCAATCGAAGAAGCCATTAGCTGTGCAGGCGGGGTGAAGCAAGATGTTTTATCTCCACGGCTGCAATTGCAATCTAATCCTTATGTGTTTTGCTGTGGTGAAATGCTGGACTGGGATGCACCGACAGGTGGCTATTTATTGACAGCCTGTTTTGCGACGGGAAGAGCTGCGGCAGAGGGGGTAAATGCATTTATCAAATGATATATAAGTTAAAATTTTTCAACAAAAATAAGCTAAATCAAATGATGAAGAGGGTATATGAATATTGAGCCGATTGTGGAAACATCAGACGACGAAATAATAAAACCATTGCAACCGCAGCAAGTGATCACTTTATTCTTCCAACCGAAAAAATTCTTTTCACAATCTAAAAACTATCATCATCAAAGCATTATTTTAATTGCTTACTTGATAGGTATTGTGGCTGTGATGGACCGAATCGATCAGCAGCTATTACGTGCCGAAACAACAAATAGAACCTCTTTCCTGACCTCAGCTGCGGATTCTTGGTTAAGTTATTGGTTATGGGTTCTTGGCGTCGGGATTATTTCTGCAACCTTTGCTTGGTTGATTCAAGGTTGGTGGTATAAAAAAAGATTACAGTTTTCAGGTGCCAAAGAGGCCGATCCACAACTTGCCCGACATGTATTTGTATTGCAATCTTTGGTCGTTGCGCTGCCAATTGTGGTTACAACAGTGATTCAAACATTTTTATATCCAAATTATTTTGCAGCCTATAATCATTCTACAGTTTTAGGATTGATTCCGATTCCATTTTTATTCTTGTCGTGTTGGGTGAGTTACCGTGGTGCTACACAAGTGTTTAATACCAATGGCTGGGCAAAATTTTGGTTTTTAGGACTACCAATCCTTTTCTATGTTTTAATCATTGGTGCATTTTCCGCTCTAACCAGTTGAGTTTGCAAGGACAGTGTGATACTTCACCAATTCATGCCGTATTTCTTGAGTAGATTTGCCTTGTGATGCGGCATTTAAAAATGCTAGTTTTGAGTAAATGTTCATCAGGAATAAGGATATGTCTCAGACTTCACCTATATATCGCGGCAGTTGTTTATGTGATGGGATTCATTATGAGATCGATGGTGAAATTGGTGAGATTATACAATGCCATTGTCAACGTTGCCGTAAGGCCAATGGCACTGCCTATGCAACCAATGCACCAATTAGCAATACTGCTTTTAAAATTGTAAAAGGTGAAGAGCTTGTTAAAAAGTTTGCTGCATCAGGTGTGTATCGTTGGTTCTGTGGCGAGTGTGGTTCCCCTTTAATCAGTTCGCGTGATGCCCAGCCTGAGCTTTATCGCTTAAGAATCGGGACTTTAGATACACCATTACAGCAAAAGCCAAGCATGCATATTTTTGCTGCCTCTAAAGCAGAGTGGGATTGTATCGCGGATGATTTACCTCAATATGCTGAACGTCCTTAAATCGGATCTATTCTTACAATGATTTTTGAGACCTCTGATTTAGAGCCAAATGATATCTATCGACTCTTGGTCGGTGGCATTTCACCACGACCGATTGCGTGGATTAGCACACTCTCTGCGGATGGCGTGGCAAATATTGCGCCTTATTCATTTTTTAATGTCGCCAGCTGTAACCCGCCCATTTTATGGTATTCCCAAGTCAATCCACGAAATGGTCAGGATAAAGACACCATTCGTAATTTGATTGATACTCAAGAGTGCGTGGTACATATCGTGAATTCACAATTGCTGGAAAAGATGAATTTATCTTGTGCTTTATTGCCCCCAGAGCAAAGTGAATTTGAGTTTGCCGAGATTGAGTCTGAACCAAGCCATTCTGTTGCAGCGTTAGCGGTTAAACATGCACCCATTCGCTATGAATGTCAGTTAAGAGAAGTCCTTCAACTCAGTACGCTTCCATCAGGTGGCACAGTGGCTTTGCTGGAGGTGAAATCGATTTATGTCGATGATCAAATTTGGGACGGACAGATGATTGATCAGCAACAACTCGATAGTGTCGGGAAAATGGGCGGCGATTTTTATAGCTTAACGACAGATTTGCGCACACTTGCCAGACCCGTCATTTCATCAACAGATGAGCATAAAAAAGGAGGTTAAATACCTCCTTTTTTATTATTTTAGAGTTTAAATCTGAGACCATTCTCATCATTTTATAGCTATATTTTTATGGATGCAGTACGCGCATCCCAGTCACGCATAAGCTCTGTTACTGCATGATTGAGTACAGTACCCGACACGCCATCGCGAGCTTGCATTGATAATCCGAGTAGAAAACTATGCAAGCTGGCAGCATAAGCACACACCGCGGTATCGGTCGGAAGGCCAAGTGTATCGACAGCACGTTGTATACATTGTTGGAACTTTTCGCGAGTTTTTGCGCGTTGCTTGCTGAGAAATTTTTGAATACGTTCATTTTCTGGAGAGCAGGCACCTGCGGACAATACCAAGAGGCATCCTTTCGGGTGATTAAGCTCAGTTTGCATCTTTGCAGAGCGGCGTAATGCGAGTTCGATGGCTTCTCGTGGCCTAAGGTTTTCATCCCACAGACTGGAAATGACTTGACCATGCGTGGCAAGGTAGTGCTCGACCACTTCCTGGAACAGTGCTTCTTTTGAGCCAAAGGCCGCATAGAAGCTCGGTGCAGTAATACCGCCACCAATGTTTGATTTAAGCAGTGACAAGGACGTCGAATCATAACCATATTCCCAAAACAGGAACATTGCCTGTTGGATGGCTTCATCTCGATCAAAGGTACGTGGGCGGCCCATTTGCGCCATTTGGAACTCCTCTTTTAATGAGATATATACTAGTCGATACAAAAGTCGTTGACAAGGTTTGTGTAGAGGCTTACATTTATATCGATCGATACATATATTGGTGGATATTGAGGTCTTTCAATCTCATTGTTGCTTCCGGTGCTTGTGGATGAATATAGATGAGCTTGTAGACCGCTAAATCCCCCTTTAATCCTAAAACAGGAATTTTCATAATGAATAATGCACTCACAGGAAAAGTCGCACTGGTTACAGGTGGAAGTCGAGGTATTGGTGCTGCTATAGCTCGGCTGTTAGCGGCACAGGGCGCAGATGTGGCAATCACTTACAGTAGATCAAAAGATCAGGCACAGGCTGTTGCAGAGGAGATTCAGGCATTAGGTCAACGTGCCGAAGTGATTGCAGCTGACGCCGTTGATGCAACACAGGTTATCGCTGCGGTTGATACAACTGTGAGCAGACTTGGACGATTGGATATTCTGGTCAATAACGCAGGTAATTTTCTGACTGGACATATTGATCAGCTCACACTTGATGATTATGACCAGACCATGTCCGTCAATTTACGTGCAGTGTTTACAGCGACGATGCAGGCAAGCAAATATTTGCCTGATGGTGGACGTATTGTCTCGATTGGGAGCTGTCTTGCTTCAAGGGCTGGTCGTGAAGGTATTAGTTTATATGCAGCCAGCAAAGCAGCTTTAGTGGGCTTGACCAAGGGCGTAGCACGAGATTTAGGCAAGCGTGGGATTACAGTCAATGTCGTTCAGCCAGGACCAACCGATACAGATATGAATCCTGCTGATGGCGCTCATGCAGATGCAGTTCGAGCTACTTTAGCATTATCCGCTTATGGACATCGCGAGGACATAGCCGCAACGGTACTTCATTTGGTGGGAGAAAGTGGGCGCTATATTACTGGTGCAGTCATAGATGTAGATGGTGGTTTTAATGCTTAAAATGATCGAATAAAAAAGCTTTCTATTGAATACAAGAAGGGAAAAGGAGGCAAAATGCCTCCTTTTTTCTTATTTTGCAGTTAAAGCTTCACCTTCAAACTTTACCCCGTCCCAGCCATTTTGCATAAACTGGCGAATATTTTGGTGGTCTGTTGCTTCAGGCGTTGCCAGCACAGATGCATAGTGTTCTGCAAATAAACTTAAAGTATCCGCTTGATTTAAGCCTTCAATTTTAGCAAAACTGAGTACTTTGGCACTGCCTTGGTTTTCAGTCGCAGCATTGAATTGCGCACCATTTTGGAATGCCGTTGGTGTATGTTGATAACCAGCTTCGATAAATGCCAATACATCTGCAAATTTTGCCGAGCCATCTTTAAGTTGTGCCAATAAGCTTTGAGCCATTGCTAAAATTCCATGTTTATTGAATCAATGGCAGCATCATAACATTGAAAATGGAGAAGAGAAGTCATCGATCTCTGAACTAGACGTTATAGCGTTGGCAGTTTATGCTCAGAGCGATTATGAAAGTATTGAATAATAATGAATCGACATCATTTTAAATTACCACCATCCAAACGTTTATTTCGATTTTTAGCAGCCGTTTTAAGTTGCCGTTTCTTATTACAATTGCGCCGTTTGATGATGCGAATATTGCCATTTATGCCTTTGCAGAGCCGCGTCAGCAATATTGTGTATTTGTCGTGGCTGGTGGATGTTGAGCAGGTACGTCAGCACTATCCGCAATCTGTACCGCTCTGGGAAAAAGATGGCAAAACTATTTTTACGGTTTTAACGTATCAACATCATCATTTTGGATTTAAGTTTTCCGGTTGGCTACGCAAGTTAATGCCTTCACCTCGACAAAGTAACTGGCGTTTTTATCTGGATGAGTCGCAGCCAAAGACTGTGATTTTTGAGCAAGTCATTGTCGATCAAGCGCTCTATGTGATCGGTGGTCGCCTTACCAGTGATGTGATGCCAGCACAATATGCTTCGGTATTTCATCATCAATTCGATGAGCAAATGCAGAGTATTTGCACTGAACTTAAAGTAGATGAGGACTATGGCTTGATCAGTGATGTACAAATTACGGGGGAGAAGCAATTACCGACCACATGGCAAATGCTATTTCCATCATGGGATGAAGCTGTTCGATTTTTGGTAGACCAAGATCATGCATGGGCAGAATGGGTTGATCAACCTACACGAATGTCGCAAGGCGATATCAAAATGCCATTTCAGTTTCAGCAGATTCAGGCCGTCAAGATTCGTACCTTGCAAGCTCCGAAATTATTGCAACAATTTGGTTTAGATGACACCGCAGAAGCCTTTGCTTTTGTTGTACCCGCATTAGACTTTTATGTGGTTGGGGAAAAGATTTTGTCTACCTCAGACTAAGTTGTGGATAACTTTATGTTTATACACAGTTCAACGCGAGTTGAAAAAATGGGTTGAGTTGCTTAAAAAATATGTTATTTTAGAACAAAGGAGATGGCATTCCTCCTGTCACAAACCGCCATAATGGCTAATGATGCCTACGTTACCCTGAACAGGGGGCGTAGGTTCGTGCGTGCTCTGTTCCCATGTTTGGAGTTCGCCCATGAAAAATCTTCAGAACAATATTTATAATTCTATGTCTATTGTCGCTTTCACTCCAATCTTGTCTTTGGAGTAAACTATGTACTATCCATTACTTTCAATTGCACTTGGTTCTGTATTAGGTGCATGGCTGCGTTGGTTCTTAGGTCTAAAGCTGAATCCGATTTTTCCCAATATTCCTTTGGGGACTGTCACGGTTAATTTTGTCGGTGGCTTTATTATTGGTTTTGCAATTTCATATTTTTCTCAAAGTTCACTGAGTCCCAATTATAAACTGTTCGTGATTACAGGCTTTTGTGGTGCATTAACGACATTTTCGACCTTTTCTGCCGAGATTCTTGCCTTATTACAAAGCGGTAAGTTGGGTTATGCCTGCACAGCAATTTTGATTCATGTGCTGGGGTCGTTGCTGTTTACTATTTTGGGAATGAGTCTGCATCAATGGCTCAGTGCTGCATAGTTGAGGAGTAACTATATGAATGGATTTTTAATTACGTTTTATACCGCCCAGAATCGTAACTATCAGGGACAACCGATCAGCGAATGGTTATTGTCTGTCGCAAAACAAATGAATTTGCGTGGTGCGACAGTACTCGCTGGAATGGAAGGAGTTGATCATCATGGTTTATTTCATTCCGCCAGTTTCTTTGAGTTGGCGGATCGACCTGTGCAGATTCAGTTTGCAGTGACAAATGAGCAGGCAACAGAATTAATGAATTATTTGAATGACAAAGAAATCTCTTTGTTTTATGTAAAAACACCGATTGAATTTGGTGTCGTTGGGAGAGTCGCTACAGATTCTTAACGTAGGGGAATCTAGGTATAAAAAAAGAAGTCTAAGTGGAGGAGAGATAACCTTAGACTTCTAATGTTTACAGCCTAGTATGTGAAACTTAACTGAAGATTAACTATTGCGGTTAAAACGTGCAAAGCGTTTGTTAAAGCTTGCGACACGCCCTTCATTACTTGCCTGACGTACTTCACCGGTATAAAACGGATGCGATGCACTTGAGATATCAAGGGTCACGTAAGGATAAACTTTACCTTGATATTCACGAGTTTGTTTACTTTGCAGGGTACTACCAATTAAGAAGTAAGTATCCGCATTGGTATCGTGAAACAGCACTTGTTGATAGGTTGGATGAATACCTTTACGCATTTTGAATGACTCCTATTATTTATAGAAATGTTATAACATAACAATATATGAAGTCAATCTTCTTAATTTCAAGTTTTGTTGGCGCTTGTTTACGAAGAGTGAATCAGCAAGCATGGAAAAAATGGAGCTTTAATCAGGTGATTTTATTTGTTCAATCGTCTGATACCCGACTGAGTATGGTTGAAAACAACGAAAATTGATGGGCTCAAATAAATGACTGAATAAAAATGCCAATCAGGTGATTGGCATTTTTTATATGTATTAGTTTGGCACTAATTCTTCAAATAAATCATTAAGATTGTCATGCACCTTGAGGTGAATGAGATTCCAGTAATGCCCAGAAATGGTTCGATTGACCATGAGCGTGTCTGGAGAGGGTTTAAACACATCCCAGTATTTCAATGATTGTTTGACCAGACGTATACCATCATGATGCGACGAGTTTTCGGCAAAATCATAATGTGTGCTTAGAGGACGCAATAGAATTTCAATCCATTGCGTATACAGCTCACTTGGAAATTTCTGCTTTTCGGCAATCGAATGCAGTTCCACCAGTAAATCTTCAACTTGGGCAATATCTTCTTGTCGCGCTGCATTCACCAATGCTTTAAAGTGTTGAATGATTTCAGGTGAAAGGGTCTTTACGCTGCCGTAATCATAAATAATCACGCTGCCATCTGCACGGAAAGCAAAGTTGCCTGGATGCGGGTCGCAGTGGAATCGCTTCAAGAAAAACATTTCCTGCCCTAAGGCACGAATCAGGCGACGTCCGATTTGATTGCGTGTTTCAACCGACCATGTGCTTGCTGTTTCAATGGATTCACCTTGTTCAAGACTGAGGGTCAGTACACGACGAGAAGAGTAGTCTTTATATACGGTGGGGATAATGATTTGATCATCGAGCTTTTCATGGAAGGTTTTAAAGACTTCTAGATTTTGTGCTTCGATTTCATAGTTTAATTCGGCAGAGAGACTGTCTTGGATTTCCTGAAACAGTTGATCTTGCAATTTTTTATCAATCTTTAAAACACCCATTAAGCGTAAGGCAAGACGTACTTGTTTTAAGTCACTTTCACAGGCTTGATCGACCCCAGGATATTGCACTTTCACCACCACAGCCTGACCATCTGGCAGCACTGCACGATGTACTTGTCCAATTGAGGCGGCAGCAAAAGGCTCTGTTTCAAAAGAGCTAAAAATCTGGTTTAACGGTTTACCCAGCTCTTTTTCAACTTGTTGCTGAATGGCTGAAAAGGGCATGGCTGGTGCTTGACGCTGTAATTTTGCAATTGCTTTCGCCACTTCTGGTGGGAAAATATCTTTATATTGTGAGGCGATTTGCCCAACTTTCATGACTGCACCTTTCATTTCCCCCAAGGTGTCTGCAATCTGCAAACCGATGTCCTGAAACAGTTTGCTACGCGCAGCATTTTTTTGTTCTTCGTCTGCTGTGAGATTTCGAATGGAATTGGCAACACTTTTACTGGCAATACTTGCGGTCATGCCAGCCAGTTTCAAAAAACGTCTACTGGGAGAGCTTGCATGCTTTGCCATATGCGCTTGACCTCGATCGATCTAGTTTCAAAGTGATACCTTGATCATAGGCGACAAAACTTAAATTGCCTATAACAAAATGTTAAGTGATGTAAGCATGGAATAATCAAAAATTTGCATGATTCAATTGTGATGATGACAATTGAATGTAGGATATATCGGTATTTATTCTATTTTTGAATGATTAAAATTGATCGTACGTGAAGTATAAGAGTGGCGGCATTCATGCCGCCTCATCAGAGCAAGTTGCTTAGAGTTTTGGATTTGTCATTTGCATCAAGCGTTTATTGTTGAAATATAAACGACCAATCAGTAAAACACAGGCAATGCTTAAGCCGATAATCAGGCCGAGCCAAACGCCAGCGACTCCCCAAGTGGTATAACGGGCAAGATATAAACCAATCGGGAACGCAATAATCCAATAGGCCATTAAGGTAATCCACATTGGCGCTTGGGTATCTTGCATGCCACGTAAGCAACCTGCGGCACCGACTTGCCAAGCATCCATCAACTGATAAGCCATCGCGAACCAAAGTAAATACATTGCAACAGGGATGACATTCAGGTCAGTGGTATAGATCGCCACGATATAAGGGCGTGCAAGCGCAATCAACGTCATGGTACAAGCCGCAAAAACCGTTGCACTAATCAATCCTACCATCTGAACCTGACGCATTGCGTGCCAGTTTTGTTCGCCATAATACATCCCAACTCGAATGGTCAATGCAATCGCTAAGGATAACGGAATCATGAATAGCTGTGAGGTGACTGAAATCGCAATCTGATGCGCGGCAATCGCATTTTCACCTAACGGGCTGAGTACAATCGCACCTGTACTGAAAATACTGACTTCAAAGAAAACCGCTAAGCCAATGGGTAGGCCAAGCTTTAGAATGCGCTTCACCCAAGTTGGATCGATTTTTTCCCATTTGGTGAAAATAGGTGCCTGTTTATAGGCTTTTGCTTTTGAAATATAAATGGCGAGGGTAATAAACATCAACCATTGTAAAATTGCCGTTGCAAAACCACATCCCGCGCTACCCAAGGCAGGGATTGGCCCAAAACCATACATAAACATAAAATTCAGAGGAATCAGTACCAACAAGGCAATCAAGCTAATCGCCGTCACTGGGCGTGGATGTCCCAATGCCTCAGAATAACTGCGCAAGGCTGCATACATCATCACCGCAGGCATACCAAAGCCAATCGCATGCAAGAACAGGCTTGCTTTGGGAAGTAAGCTTTCAGGCACACCAAATAGCGGTAAGAACATTGGCATACATTGCAAAATCAACATCGCTACAATGCCGAGAATCACTGCAACCCATAACGATTGACGGGCAATGGTCGGAATTTTTTCAGGTGTTTTGGCACCACGTGCTTCAGCGACCAATGGCGTGGTAGCCAGCATGATTCCTGCAAATAACAGCATGATCGGAATCCATAAGCCTACACCGACTGCAATGGCTGCTAGATCAGTAGCCGAAAGATGACCTGCCATAATGGTATCGATTAAACCTAATCCAGCTTGGGCAAACTGTGTGATCAGGATTGGAAACATCAAATGAAATAGTTGTTTAAGTTCAAATCGCTTGGTTGTGGCATGGGACACAAAAATTACTCTTATTAAAATGAGGGAGGATTAGCGTTGTAGTGTGAATAAAACACCAATAAAAATCACAATACTGCCCAGTAGGCGTTGCCAGTTAATGGGTGTTTTGTCTGTACCTAACCAGCCAAAGTGATCGATTAACATCGAAATCACCAATTGCCCGAAAATAACTAAACCAGAGAAAGTTAAAAATCCGAGTTTAGGTGCAGTATAAATGCTCATACTGATTGCATAAACCCCAAGGCAGCCACCTAACCAAAGAAACCATGGAATTTGTGAAAGTTCACTTAAACTGGGTTTTGTTGCGCCTTGAAAATAAACCAGACATGCCAAAATAAGCGTGCCAATCAAAAATGACAGTAACGCCGCCTGCAGAGGGGAATGAAGATATTCTCGAAGTTGTGCGTTGATGGCCGTTTGGAAGGCCATTGCAATCCCGATCCCTAAGGCAAGCGGAAGAATAAATAGCAACTGGCTGGAGATTTTCATCATATTATTGGTCTAATTGTTCTTTATTGTCTCAGTCTAACCCAATACGCACGGGATGATAAGCCGTGTACTGTGTTGAAGCCGCAACCGCGCCTAGTCGAGTCATGTTAAAATAATCAGGTTCTGTCACTGAGCTTGTATCTTGAGTCCGTTAAATCCAGCAAATATTCCACTGTCCTTGTATATCCATATGCCTTGGTGTGTACGTAAATGTCCTTATTGTGACTTTAACTCGCATGCTGTGCCTGATGGACAATTGTCGATGGATTTGGAACAGCAATATCTTGCTGCGTTGGTGGCTGACTTTGAAACTCAGGTTGAAATGGCACAAGGTCGTTCAATTCACAGTGTCTTTATTGGCGGTGGTACACCCTCACTGATTTCTGCACAAGGGTACGTGTGGTTATTTGCGCAGCTCAAAGCTCGCTTAAACTTCGAAGAAGATTGTGAAATTACACTGGAAGCCAATCCGGGTACGGTAGAGCATGATCCGTTTGCAGATTATCTTGCCGCAGGGATTAATCGGTTGTCGATTGGGGTACAGAGTTTTGATACAGAGCATTTACAGCGTTTGGGGCGAATCCATTCGGTTAATAATGCACTAGATGCGATTCAGCAAGCCCTTCAAGCAGGCTTTGAGCGAGTCAATGTTGATTTAATGCATGGTTTACCCGACCAAAGCCAAGAACAGGCCTTAAAGGACCTCAGATTGGCAGTGGAGCATGGTGCGACGCATATTAGCTGGTATCAGCTCACCATTGAACCCAATACAGTTTTTTTTAGAACCCAACCGGTATTGCCACAAGATGAAGTTTTAGAACATATTCAGGAACAGGGTGAGGCCTATTTGAAAGCCAATGGTTATGTAAATTATGAGGTTTCAGCATGGCGTAAGGAAAAGCCCTCTGTACATAATTTGAATTATTGGCAGTTTGGTGATTATTTAGCAATTGGTGCAGGTGCACACGGTAAGGTCACTCGCGCAGATGGCATCTATCGTTTTCAGAAGACCCGATTGCCGAAAGATTATTTGGCTAAAGTGCCTGCTGAACATGTGCAAATGAAGCGTATCGAAGCAGAAGAATTGCCTTTTGAATTTATGATGAATGCATTGCGTTTAAATGAAGGCGTCGCTGCGGAAACTTATGCTCAGCGTACTGGACTTGAATTGGATGAGTTGAATCAAACGCTCACGCAATTGCGTGAGAAAAAATTATTGATTGCCGATACCAATCGAATTGCTTGTACTGAGCAGGGGCATATCTTTTTAAATTCGGTGTTGGAAGAGTTTTTATAATTTAAGTATATGATGAGTTTGAGCAAGGATGCTTAAACCCATCTAAATATTGTTGTCATCTTTTAGAAAGAAATTGGGTAGAAAATAAAAAAGCCTCATCAATGATGAGGCTTTTTAGAATTTGGTGGGTCGTCCGCGATTCGAACGCGGGACCAACGGATTAAAAGTCCGCTGCTCTACCAGCTGAGCTAACGACCCTGAAAGAATTTTAGAGTAACACTCTAAAATTATTGCAAGACAAGCAAAGCGCGTAGTCTTACAAATCTCGATAACTTTCGGTTATCAATCCTTTTCAGGAGTATCAAAACATTAAGTGGTGGGTCGTCCGCGATTCGAACGCGGGACCAACGGATTAAAAGTCCGCTGCTCTACCAGCTGAGCTAACGACCCTGAGCAAGTATTTAAGCATCGCTTAAATATGCTACGCAAGAAAAACTAATTTGTTCTAAATGCGTCTTCGTTTTGATGTTGCGTATTCTAGCAACTTATTCAGCTAACACAAGAGGAAATTCAAAAACATGTGCATGATTGTTTATAAAAAGCACGATTTCCTCTTGTTTAGCTAAAAAATAAACTAGAAACGGTATTGATAGCTTTGAATATTATCAAAGATCTCAGTGTTTACATCACTATAGCTGCTTGAACCTGGTAATAAAACCAGTAAACGTTCAGACGTTTTACTCGGATTAAATGAGTCTTCTTTGAGTTTATTCTTCTGGTATTTAAATGTACCAGTCGTTTCAACTTTCTCTTGAACACGTAAAAACACGGGAATGGCATAAGAAGGTAAGCACTTCTTAAATACATTGACCATGTCGCTTAAATCTGCGTCAGTCAGTTCGGCACCATCAACCAAGGTGATCGCTGCCATACCTGCACGACCATTGGTATTTGGAATTTCTACGCCGTATACCACCGCTTCTACGATTTTTTCATACTCGCAGACCATGTTTTCAACTTCCGTTGTAGAAACGTTTTCACCTTTCCAACGGAACGTATCGCCTAAACGATCCACAAACTGTGCGTGGCGGAAACCGATATCACGAACCAAGTCACCAGTGTTGAAATAAGAGTCACCTTGAGTAAACACATCTTTCAAGATCACAGATTTGTTCTTTTCAGGATCTGTATAGCCATCGAATGGTGAACGACTAGTGATCTTACCAATCAGTAGGCCAACTTCGCCTGTTTTCACTTTTTTGCAGTAGCCTTTTTTATCACGTACCAGCTCATTCTTTTCTTTATCGAATTCAACGATGGCGTATGGTGTTGGTGAGAAACCAACGGTATTGTCAAAGTTAAAGATATTGCTGAAACCCACATTACCTTCGCTTGATGCATAGAGCTCAAGTACTTCTTCTACACCAAAACGTTCTTTGAACTTGCCCCAAATATTTGGGCGCATACCATTACCAATCATCTTGGTCACACGGTGTGCACGATCTTCTTCGGTCACGGGTGCATCGATGAGGTAACGACATAGTTCACCCACATAACCGATCGCAGATGCATTAAATTTCTGTACGTCTTTCCAGAATGCACTGGTTGAATATTTACGACGCACCGCAAGTGTTGCACTGCCTGCGATTACACCACACCAGCACACCACCACACCCGTAGCATGGTAAAGCGGTAGGGTCACGTACATTACATCATCTTTGCCCAGATTGAGAATGTGACCATAGGTGCCATAAGCGAGCGTCCAGCGACTATGGGTGAAAATCACCGCCTTTGGTAGACCTGTCGTGCCCGAAGTATAGATATAGAACAGTCCATCTTTACCTGTCACAGTACG
Source organism: Acinetobacter sp. NIPH 2100 (assembly GCF_000369805.1). Classification (GTDB taxonomy): domain Bacteria; phylum Pseudomonadota; class Gammaproteobacteria; order Pseudomonadales; family Moraxellaceae; genus Acinetobacter. The sequence continues at coordinate 483,750 of NZ_KB850224.1, forward strand.
TGTGGTTGATGGATTGAATTTTGGAAATTGATCAATTTGCTGGGCAAGATTTACGTAACCTTGTGGTGCAGTCCCTGCATTTTTACGGGTTTCTTGGTCAGCAAACCAGTGGAAACGATCTTGAGCAACCTTTAAGTCTTGGCGTGCTTCATCAATTGCAGCACGAACTTCTTCACCTGCAATCACCGCAATTGGATTGACCAAATTAATACTGTGCGCCAGTACCTTACCGACTTGCGAGGTGTTCACAAGCGCAATGGTTACCCCGATTTTTGCTAAAGCAACGATAGAGGCAATCAGCTCAGGACGGTTTTCAACCATCACGGCAATGACATCGCCTTTTTTTGCCCCAAGTGACAAATAGTAATGTGCAATTTGGTTTGCCCATTCATTAAGTGCTTGATAGCTATAGCTTTGATCTTCAAATAACAGTGCGATGCCTTGAGGGTTACGCTTGACTGCTTTTTCAAAGGCAATACCTAAACCTGCGGGAGATGTTGGCGTTCGCAAATATGCTTGTTTAAGACCATTCAGGATATGAGGGACTTTAGTGATGAAGTTCGGAAGTCGAGTAGCAACATCACCAAGGGTAATAATATCGGTCTGCGTAGTTTGGCTCATATCAATCCTATTTATTTTTCGATCAATCCAAGAAATGGCTATCCGTTAGAACACAACCATTCACACCATTGTTGTTGATGCTGTTTTGTAATGGTAAGTGCCTAGAGCAATCAACCTAATTTGACAAAATAACAAAAAAGCCTAGTCATCGAAATGACTAGGCTTAGCCTTATTGAGTGCAATTTAGCAAATTACTCACTCAGCTGTGGCTTTTTTAGGTGGACGACCACGTGGACGACGAGGGCGGCTCGACTTTTCTTTTTCAGCTTTCGCTGCTTCATCGTCTAGTTCTGCTTCTGTAGCAGTTGTCGCTGGTTCAGTTTTTTCAACAGTTTGAGCTGTCTCAGTAACTTCTACAGCGGCTTCTGGAGCAGCTTTAACCTCATCAGTAACAACAGGTTGTTGTTCTGCGACTGTTTCAACTGGTGCAGATTCTGCTGAAGCAACTTCGGCATTGGCAAGTTCCAAAGGTTGCTGTTCAGGTGTTGCAACAACAGCTTCCTCTACAACAGCCGCAACTTCTTCTGTTACTTTCACTTCTTCTTTCGATTCAGTGTTTTCTACAGGAGGTGGCGTCGCAATTGAAGCAACATGTGCTTCTTTTGCTTGTTCCGCAGCCATTTTCGCTAAACGGCGACGTTCACGCGGGTCATTGGCAACACGGATCGCTGCAGCTTCAGGCGGTGTCAGTGCTAATACTGGCGCTGGTTCAGCTTCTTCCACTACTTTTTTGCTTGGAAGCTCAGCATCACGCGTAACAGGACGCTTATCTTCTTGGACAGATGTTTCCACCACTAAAGAGCTTGCATATTGTTCAGCAAACTTTTGTAGCGCGCGGTTAAACGTGGTGATTAAGCCAAATTGATCAATCAGAATGGTGCAATCCTCACCATACACATGACGAATCAAACTGCTGACCGTGTATTGACCCAAAGTCGGAATTTGCGATGGTGCCACAACGACTTTAGGTGCTGCTTTTTGAGCTGCTTGTGCACCACGTTGACGACGACGTGAACGCGGGTCATTGGCAGCACGTTTTACAGGTGCTTGAGTAGCTTCAGTCGCAGGAGCTTGTTCAGCAACCGCCGCCTTTTCTGCTTGAACCTCAGGTGCAGCTTCAACTTTTTCTACAACCTTCGCAGCAGCTTCAACTTTAGCTGTTGGAGCAGGTGCTTGTTGTGCGTTGAGTGCCACAATTTCACTTTGACCTTGATCAATGTTCACAACCAATGCTGTGTTCATTGGTGCTGAGCGTGGTACATCGACCACATCAACTTTGACCTGCTGTGGATTGGCTGCTGCTTCAGTTGTCGCAGGAGCTTCATTCAACACGCTTTGGTCGCGATGACGATTTGGTCGATTTGGACGTTGTTGATTACGATCACGACGTGGTAACGGCGCTGCCTCATTAGCATGTGCAGCATCATTGTTGTGCTGTTGCTGGTTTTGTTGCTCTTGAGGTTGCTGACGTTTTTGCTGACGTTTTAGTTCACGTTGCTCATGACGCTGTTCTTGGCGTGAAAGCTGTACCACTTCTTCATGCACTTGAGCTTGTTGTTCATGTGCATGCGCATGTTGCTCACGTTGTTCTTTGTGCTTGCGCTTCTTCTGGTTTTGATTTGGACGGTTTGATTTCTCGTCTTTATCAAATTGCTCACGTGCTTCTTGTTTCACAGGATTTTGTGAAATATAAGCATTGTTTGCCGTTGGGGCTGCAACTTCAGCAACCGCAGGTGCATTCACCTGACCAAATTGACCACGACTTACAGCACCATTATTCACCATTTGCTCAATGGCTGCCGCTGCATTTTGTGCAGAACGTGCTTGGTCCGTCGTTTGCGCTTGCTTTTGAACAAATAAGTTCTCTAACCATGCACAAGGACTTGCTGACTTTTGTGTCGTAGCTTGTGTTTGTTTTGCTTGAGCAGCTTGTTGCTGTTGTGCTGCTTTCTTTTGTGGCGCTGCATTATTTTGTGTTGGTGCAGCATGGTGGTGCTCTGCATCTTCTAAATGCCAGTCGGAAGATTCATAACCGAGTTCTTTTTCGCTTGAACGGGTTGCTTCTGTACGTTCATAACTAGACGGTGCAAAACCATCTGGGTTGAACTGGATTTGATAGTGTGGTGTTTCTAAGTGCGGGTGAGGTAATACCGTCACACGAACATTGGATGTTTGCTCAAGGTAAACTAGGCTGTGACGCTTTTCATTCAGTAAGAATGCTGCGATTTCAACAGGGACTTCGACTTGAACTTCACCTTGACGCTCACGTAAAGCGATTTCTTCCACTTTACGCATAATCGAAAGTGATAGTGAACGTAAGTCGCGTACCATGCCTGTGCCATGACAGCGTGGGCAAACATAGCCAGTCGCTTCTTCTAAAGAAGGGCGTAGGCGTTGACGGCTCATTTCCATCAGACCAAAACGTGAAAGCTGACCGAACTGGATACGTGCGCGATCGCTTTGCGTTGCTTCACGTAATTTCGCTTCAACCATACGCTGGTTGCGGTCTTTGGTCATGTCGATGAAATCGATCACGACTAAGCCACCGATATCGCGTAAACGCAATTGGCGTGCAATTTCTTCAGCAGCTTCTAAGTTGGTGTTGAGTGCAGTTTCTTCAACATCATGACCACGTGTTGATTTTGCCGAGTTGATATCAATCGATACCAATGCTTCAGTTTGGTCAATCACGATTGAACCACCAGAAGGAAGTTTTACTTCACGTTCATATGCAGTCTGGATTTGACTTTCGATACCGAAGTGAGCAAATAAAGGCTCATTCAAAGTATAGGTTTTTAATTTGTCGAGCTGACGTGGCATCACTGCTTTTACGAAGTTATAAGCTTCGTTGTAGGCTTGCTCACTATCAATCAGGATTTCAGCAACATCATCGCGTAAATAATCACGAATCGCACGGGTAACTACCCCCGCTTCTTGATGAACCAGCATTGGGGATGGGCCAGAACTTGCTGAACCTTGAATTTGTGCCCAGAGATCAAGTAAATGTTGCAAGTCGAGTTGTAACTCTTCTTGGGTGCGACCAATACCAGCGGTACGAACGATGACGCTCATGCCACGTGGTAGATTTAAAGACGCTAAAATTTCTTTTAGTTCTTCACGAACTGAACCAGAAATCTGACGGCTAATACCACCACCTTTCGGGTTGTTTGGCATGAGGACCAAATAACGACCTGCAAGTGAGATAAAAGTAGACAGGGCAGCACCTTTATTGCCGCGCTCTTCTTTTTCAACTTGAACCAGTAATTCAGTGCCTTCAGTGATAAGTTCACGAATATTTGAGGTTTGACGAGGGTCAGCTTTGAAGTACGAGTTTGCAATTTCTCGCATTGATAAAAAGCCTTGACGCTGTGCGCCGTACTCAACGAAAACCGCTTCTAAAGACGGTTCTACGCGAGTGACATGACCTTTATAGATATTTGATTTTTTTTGTTCGCGTGTACGATTCTCTAAGTCGAAATCGTAAAGACGATTACCAGTGATAAGTGCAACGCGAACTTCTTCTGCGTGGGTTGCATTAATCAACATACGTTTCATGGGTGTGACACCTAATAGTGATGCACACAAACAACCGGCTCAATATTTTGAGCAGACATCAAATTGGCGCGATCAAGACTCAGAAGCAACGTTGTGTAGGCTGCTCTGAAACCACTGACTGTAAATATCCAGCTGGGTTTTGATACGGTTACTTCGATGTCAGCAATATTGCTTCAATCTTGAATCCGTTGATATTTCATGTATGTCTTACATCTGTGAAATATCACTAGATCCGACATAATCAAAGTTTCCTGTACGCTTCACTGGCGGGTGAGCGGTGCATTGGATGGTGACTTTCACTGTCATTAAGCATTGAAGTCGATCCATCTGGAAGTCTTGATACGGAATGATCATCGTATCTCTGCTTAGCAGTTCCAATGCATCAACGCTTTAGCCTGAATGCGACATCAGGGAGCAAATTGTCTGATGTGGATCAGTTTACGTTTAATAACCAGCAAATTGCTGGCGACATATTTTTTCTGAACAAACTGTATGTGCAGATGCACAATTAAACGCAACAGTTTGCCATTTTGCCGATATAATAAGCCTTCGGCGTCGGCATAATTCTTTAGGACCTATCCGAGTTGTTGGTGAATATCTCATCGATTTAAAATTTTATCTAAATAAAATTTTTGATTTGATGCTCACTTACGGTGGTATCCGTGCGCTGAATATATCAAACCTTGCGGCATCTGCCTATGGGCTAAGTTTAGGTTTCTTGTGAAATAACTTAGCTAAATGATCAATTTTTAATCATATTTAACAAATCTTGGATTAATCGAGCGTATGAATTCTACACAACAATGGCAAAGTGTCACTTGGTTTGACGTGGATGAACATCAAGAAGGGCAGCGAATAGATAATTTTTTATTTACCCGATTAAAAGGTGTTCCAAAAAGTCGCATTTATCGTTTAATTCGTGAAGGGCAAGTACGCGTTAATAAAAAAAGAATAAAAGCAGAATCACGTTTGAGCATTGGTGACCAAATTCGGGTCGCTCCAATTCGTTACGAACAAAAAGATGAATCTGATGTACCCGTGAGTGATGATGTGGCCCAAAGCCTACTGAGCCGCGTGGTCTATGAGGACGAAGGCTTGTTGGTGATTAATAAACCTTCAGGGATTGCTGTACATGGCGGCAGTGGTGTGGCCTATGGCTTGATCGAAGCATTACGTGCTGCGACAGGCAAAAAATATTTAGAATTGATTCATCGTATTGACCGCGACACTTCGGGTCTGGTGATGATCAGTAAAAAGCGCAGTACCTTAAAATTGCTGCAAGATTTATTACGTGAGCATAAAATTCAAAAAACTTATGCTGCGATTGTGAAAGGGCAGGTCAGTTTAGATCAGCAAATGATTGACGCGCCACTATTGCGTTATGAATTGGCCAATGGCGAACGTCGTGTTCGTGTGACCAAAGAAGGCAAGCCAAGCAAGACCAACTGGAAAGTGGTTGAGCGTTATAAAGCAGCGACTTTGGTTCATGCTTCTCCGCTGTCGGGTCGGACCCATCAGATTCGTGTTCATGGTTTGAGTATCGGTCATCCTTTGGTGGGTGATGATAAATATGGACACAACACGCCATATGCAGGTCCTGAGGCACGCCGTTTGTGCCTGCATGCCATGCGTTTAGACATTCCGAACTATCCAACCATTGAAGCGCCAATGCCTGAAGACATGCAACAGGTGATTAACGAATTGAGAAAGCAGAAATGAACCAAAATATCGAACTGGTTATTTTCGATTGGGATGGCACCTTATTTGATTCGGTGGGTCAAATCGTCGCAAGTCTGCAATATGCTGCACAACAGTTTGAGCAACCCCTCACGGATGACGCGGCAAAAAGCATTATTGGTTTAGGCTTGCCTGAAGTGATGCAGATTTTATTCCCGCAGGTACCACACCTACAGCAAGATATTTTGCAGTGTTATGCAGACCATTATGTTGCCAATTCAAAAGGTGATGCTTGGTTTAATGGTGTTTCAGAATTACTCGCAGATTTAAAACAGCAAGGCTTAAAGCTCGCGGTGGCAACAGGCAAAAGCCGTAAGGGCTTAGATCGAGTTTTGGCACAAACCAATAGCCATGCGCTGTTTGACATTACCCGTGCAGCCAGTGAAACCAAATCCAAACCTGATCCATTGATGTTGCAGGAAATTCTTGCCGAGATGGATGTGGCGGCTGATCGTGCTGTGATGGTGGGTGATACCAGTTATGACCTCGAAATGGCTCGAAATCTAAATATGCCACGTATTGGTGTGAGTTATGGGGTGCATAGCATTGAAACCTTGCAGCAGTACCAACCTTTGGTGATTGCGCACAATGTGCAGGACTTACATGCTGCTTTGCAAAGCATCTTACCTGTAGTTGATGTCACTGCAAGTTAAACTGTTTATTGAGATAAAACAAAAATGATGGGAGAGTGCGCTGTCCCATCATCCATAATAACAATAGGGACCGTATGAGTCGTTCAATCCGTTTGCTTAATCTATTACAGCTACTCAGAGAATATCGCTATCCTGTGACCGCACAGGTATTAGCAGAGCGTTTGCAGATTAGTCAGCGCAGTGTTTATCGCGATATTGATACCTTGCGTGAGCAAGGCGTTTGTATCGATGCTGCGGCTGGATTAGGCTTTCAACTGAAACAAGATTTCTTATTACCTCCCATGACGTTGAATGAAACTGAAATCGAGGCCATCTTTTTGGCCTTAAACTGGTTGAGTGAAATTCCTGATCTGGCTTTGAAATCAGCGTCGACTTCAGTATTGGCCAAGCTCAATGCGGTATTGCCTGAGCATTGTCAGCATCAGCTTGAACATACCACTTTACGATCAATCAACACTTGGTTACCCGTAGATGAAACGTTGGTGGAACAGGTACGTTTGGCCATCCGTCAACAAGTTAAAATTGTGGTGGATTATGCTGACGAGCAGCAACGTGTGAGTTCGCGGACCATTTGGCCGTTTGCTTTAGGTTATTTTAATGATCGGATTGTACTGGCGGCATGGTGCGAGCTAAGGCAGAGTTTTCGGCATTTTCGGATCGATCGTATGCGGCAGTTAAGTTTGAGTCAGGAACTGTATCCTCAATTCAAACAACAACTATTTCAACAATGGTGGACACAAGAGGTGTGTCGTTCGGCTACTGACAAAAACTGACAATCAAAACAATTACATTGAAATAAGAATAACTCATCAAGGAAATATCAAAATGGCACTTAAACTTTATACCAATAGTTTTTCGCGTGGCGTCGTTGTTGACTGGTTGCTGATCGAACTTGGCATTGAATGTGAACGCATCGAAGTCGCTTTTCAAACCGAAATGAAAGCACCAGAATATTTAAAAATCAATCCATTTGGCAAAGTACCTGTCCTGGTTGATGGTGATATTGTGGTGTATGAACTGGATGCAATTTGTGCTTATCTGGCAGATAAATTTGCCGAAAAAGGTTTAGCGCCTGCTCTGAATGATCCAAAACGTGGTGTGTATTATCGCTGGCTGTTTTTTATTTCTGGTCCTTGGGAAGCCGCGGCGACCAACAAAATGTTAGGCGTCGAGGTTAAACCTGAGCAAAAATCATCGGTAGGGTATGGTGACTATCAAGATGCTTACAATGCGTTTGTACAGGGCTTAACTGAGGTTGATCCGTACTTATGTGGTAAACAGTTCACCGCTGCGGATGTATCCGTTGCCGCGATGTTATTTTGGCAACTTAAAATGGGAGAGGTCGAGTCTCATCCTGCTATTGAGCACTATTTGGAAAACATCAAACAACGGCCAAGCTATCAGAAATTTGCAGCATTCTTTAGTAATGTGTAGAGATTAAATCGCAGTAAAAAAGCTGATTGATTCGGCTTTTTTAATTTATGTAACTTTGCGTGGATGCAAACGGCTTTTCTAAGCCAAATACAGTTTGGATTTCATCGATGAGGTGCTGTGTTGCCGTACTGGATTCGTGCTTTGGGTAACTCATAAACACATCGAGATAAGGGAGAGCATGCTCTAATGGTCGTACCACGATTTGATTGGTGGCCAAGGCTTGAATGTATGCTGGTAAAATCGCACAACTTTGTCCAGAGTGTACCGCTTGAATTGCTTCGCCAATCGTATTGGCTTCATCGATGCTTTGAAAATGGATCTGCTGCTGTTTGATGTATTGGGTAATCGTTTTGGCGAGGGGCTGAGAAAGCTTGTGAGTTAATATGGTGAGAATCAGGCCTTGTAATTGGGCTGCGGTGATTTCTGAACATTGGGCTAGCGGATGTTGCTTGGGTAGCATCAAAACCAACGCTTCTTTTAATACCAGTTGGCTGGCAAAAGTTTCATTTTCAAATTTTTGATTAATAAAAATAATGTCTAAATCACCTTTCTTCAGTTTGGCAATTTGGTCACTTTCTTTGAGATTGAGGCTGCGAATTTGTAGTTTAGGTAGCCTGACTCTCAAACGCGGCAAAATATAAGGGAAAATACGAATTTCAGCAGAAGGCACAAAACCGATTCTTAAGCACAGCACTTTGGCGGCAGCGACTTGTCTTGCCATGGTCACGGCTTTATCTGCTTGCGTCAGCGTTAAACGCGCTTGCTCCAGAAAAACCTGACCTTCATCGGTCAATTCAACTTTTCGTTTAGTACGATGTAAAAGCTGTACGCCCACATCATCTTCAAGATCTTTAATTTGCTGACTTAAAGAGGGTTGAGCCGTGTGTAATTTGAGTGCCGCTTTACTGAAACTGAGCTCTTCAGCAACGGTAATGAAATAGCGTAAATGACGTAATTCCATAAGGCAGGTCCAAAGGTGTCTGACTGTTTTTGTAGTTTTAGTGATGAGAACACCATGCTATTGGCGCATTATAACCAAGGTTGTTTTATATACAATATGCTTTTTTATAAAATATAAAAAAAGATAAAAAACTCATGTTTACTGATTGGCCTGAATTGTCAGCAGGGTTTATTAGTTCGGTAAAATTGTGTTGACTCTGCATCAGAAAATCAGCATAACTAACAAGCTTATGTTAGGATCAAAGACCGATTTTATGAATCTGGAATAAGACGAGAATCCTAAAAAAATCATCATGGTTTGAAAGGTTCAGCTTAAACAGGATTGATGATCTGAACGGGATATAACATTACCCACCTCATGCGATGAGATTCCACCAAAGAAGACGTACATGAAAGATAAGCCGACATTAACCTACCAATTGCCGACCCAATCTTGCTTGAGCCATACTTGGGGGAAACCTCCATTTCCACATGAGGCTTCTGATCATTGTGGCATAGATCGTTTCTATAATTTGCAGAAACCGCTCACACCTTTTGATCGTAAAGGCCTGTTAAAATGGTTGGCGACTCGTCAATCATCTACTTGGACTGTTGATCGCTCGCATGAGTGGAATATGCGAAATCACATGTTGGAGCTGCCACAAAACCGTACACATGCCGATCTCAATGACTGGCAAATCTGGTTTGTTGGACATGCCACCGTTTTAATTCAAATTGGCCCTTATAATTTTCTAACCGATCCCGTTTGGTGTGAATATGTCAGCCCGAAACAGGGGAATGGCCCACGCCGTGTCTGTCCTGCAGGGATTGCTTTAGAACACCTCCCAACGATTCATGGCGTGCTGTTGAGTCATAATCATTATGACCATATGGACTTGGCGACGTTAGAATGGCTGCATCAAAAATTTGAAATGCCAATCTATACAGGTTTGGGTAATGCCTATTACTTGCCAAAGCATCTGCATGTCATCGAGATGGATTGGTGGCAGGAGATTCCGTTTCATGATGAGCTGAAAATTGCCTACACACCTGCGCAGCATACTTCTGGACGAGGTGTACGTGATCAAAATAGAGCACTGTGGGGCGGTTTTTCATTAGTTGCTAAAACAGGACATTGTTTCTTTGCTGGAGATACCGGTTATTCCCCGCACTTTAAGCAAATCCATGAGCGTTATGGCGATGTCCGTGTGGCTTTATTGCCAATAGGTGCTTATGAACCACGTATGCTGATGCGCTATGTGCATATGAATCCACAAGATGCATTTCATGCACATCTCGATCTACATGCCCACCGTTCTCTGGCGATTCATTATCGAACCTTTCAACTAACTGATGAAGATCGTGATGACCCTGAGCATGAACTACAGCAAGCCATGAAATCATCTTCTAAATTGGTCAATCCATTTTATTGCATCCGTGAAGGACATTTTATTCGTGCTTAGCATTTTGCAGTGCTTTGATACACCACAATGAAACCACTGAAAGGCTTGCAAGCGCAATATTCATGACAACGGGATTGAAAGCTTGATAAATCTTGTCTGGATAAATGTACAACACGAAAATAAATAAGCTGATCAGGCTGATGATGTTGAGCCAGTGCAAATATTGATGGCTAATCCATAAAAATAGGCCGCCAAAAATCATTTCAGCAATCCCTGAGAATGAAATCATCCAAGCAATATAGGTTGGAGTGATATTGAGTTGTTGCCAGACATACTGCTCATCTTGCACCTGAAAAATCAACTTGGGAATCAGCCCTTGATAAATCCAAAGGCTTGCAATAATCAACTGACAAAATCTTAAGATCTGTTGAAGGGTTTGGTTCTCGCTGTTCATATTAGGGCCTCATCTAATAGAAAATGTTGCTGAGTTTCAGGTGTGACGCGATAGCATTGTTGGGTTTTCCCAAAGAGGCGGTAACGATTGAGTGCAATTCGGCGATAAGCAAAATCACGGATGGTTTTTGGAATGACGCTGGCGTATTTCAAACTGGCGTAAGGGGAATCTAGGCGCTGAATGATGCGTAGAAAGGCAGTTGATTCGGTATAGCATTGACCATTCTCTAGTAATACCATGGTTTCAAAATGATCAGTCGGAAGACTGTAATAGGCGAGTAGTTGTTGTCCGATATTGGATTGCACAGAGACCAGTTTGAATTGATAGTGGGTATCCTGTTTGATCATAAAGTCAGCCCATGCTGAGCACAGCACACACTCTGCATCAAACAAGATGATGTGATGGTCTTGAATCAGTTGCTCTAATGGTTTTTGCATGGTTATTTTTCTAATTGGACATTGAATAAATTGTCACCTAACTGCATAAAAAAAGCCATCCGAAGATGGCTTTTGTTTTAATCTTTCAAAGCTTATAGGAAGCTTGGTAAATGACGCGCTGGATCAGTTTCACGCGCTGCCTGAGCATCTGCAACGGTGAGTCCTAATGCTGCGGCAACACCTTCACCATAAGCTGGGTGGCATGCGTAGCAGTTACGGATATGACGATACTTGATGAAGTCTAAAGCATCACCCATCGCACGTGCTGTATTACCGAACAGGGCTTGTTGTTGCTCAGGTGTCATCAGTTCAAATAACGCACGTGGCTGACTGAAATAGTCATTGTCATCTTCACGATAATCCCAGAAATCAGCATCGCCATTGATTTTCAATGGAGGCTCTTTGTACTGTGGCTGCTCTTGCCATTGGCCGAAGCTATTTGGCTCATAGTGAGGTAAACCGCCATAGTTGGCATCGATACGGCCTTGGCCATCACGGTGATTACTATGTACAGGGCAGCGTGCTGCGTTGACTGGAATTTGTTGGTAATTCACACCGAGACGGTAGCGTTGTGCATCAGAGTAGTTAAATAAACGCGCTTGTAACATACGGTCTGGTGAAGCACTAATCCCTGGAACTAGATTGCTTGGCGCGAAAGCAGATTGCTCAACATCAAGGAAGAAGTTTTCAGGATTGCGGTTTAACTCAAATTCACCGACTTCAATCAATGGGTAGTCGCCATGCGGCCAAACTTTGGTTAAATCGAATGGATGATATGGAACTTTTTCTGCATCTTGCTCAGGCATGATTTGTACAGCCAAAGTCCATTTTGGATAATCTTTGCGTTCAATTGCATCAAATAAATCACGTTGATGACTTTCACGATCTTGACCTACCAATTCGCCAGCTTCAGCATCGGTTAAGTTTTTAATGCCTTGTTGAGTTCTAAAGTGGAACTTCACCCAGAAACGCTCATTGGCAGCATTGATAAAGCTATAGGTATGGCTACTAAAACCATGCATATGACGGTAGCTTAAAGGGATACCACGATCAGACATAACAATCGTGACTTGGTGTAACGCTTCTGGTAATAAAGTCCAGAAATCCCAGTTATTGGTTGCACTACGCATATTGGTTTTAGGGTCGCGTTTTACTGCCTTGTTTAAATCAGGGAATTTACGCGGATCACGTAGGAAGAACACAGGGGTATTATTCCCGACCATGTCCCAGTTGCCTTCTTCAGTATAAAATTTTAAAGCAAAACCACGTATATCTCGTTCAGCATCTGCAGCACCACGTTCACCTGCAACCGTGGTAAAGCGTGCAAACATTTCAGTTTTTTTACCAATTTCGCTAAAGATTTTCGCGCGGGTATATTGGGTAATATCATGGGTGACCGTGAACGTACCAAATGCACCTGAACCTTTGGCATGCATACGACGCTCAGGAATGACTTCACGAACAAAGTTGGCAAGTTTTTCATTTAGCCATAAATCTTGGGCTAATAATGGCCCTCTAGCGCCAGCGGTCATGCTGTTTTGGTTATCAACGACAGGGGCACCAAAATCAGTGGTTAAGTGGCTATAAGGACATTTTTTATCGTCTTGGCTCATGTTCTATCTCCGTCAACATGACCTGTGAGCTAGGTCATCTCAACTGTTGGACCGTTCTAAGATATGAATGCTTCGCCGTATCATTCATCAATTGGGTATCGAAATTTCAGATGCCTAAGTGTGATTTGCAATGATTAAGCTCAGCCTTTGTATTTTTACTCTAGGTTGATGAAAGCTTTTTTTCCAATGGATTAAAGTTGATGTCATAAATGCTTTATTCGATTGAAGCTGTCTAAATCTTAAACATGAGTCATGCTTTTGTGGATATGAAAATTGTTAAAAAAAGATAAAAGATAATGGAAAAATAAAGACTTACTGTTTTGGCCAGGTTAAATATAAAGTCAGTGTCGGCATCATTTAGAGGGAGTAAATAGACTCCAATTTGTTCTAAGAAGGATGACTTTTGCCTGTTGCAGTTATGTAAAAAGGCCTAAATAGATTTCTAGAATTAATTTTGCCGTATCGCTAATACTGCTTGAGCCGCATTCTAAAAAGATGATTGCTGCCCCTATGCAATTAAAGTTTCAAAACAGAAAGCATGAGTAGGAGATATGTAAATCTTCAGATTTTAGCTGCTAGCATATTGCTTTAGCTTACTTTTATGAGATTAAAATAAATGAAAAAATTAGCATTAGGCTTAGGTTTATCTTTAACCGTTCTAGCAGGTTGTAGTGCCACACAGCAAAATGAGGATAAGAAGACCAACGCTTCACACTCATTCAGTGTTGAGTTTGTGGGAGAAGGTACGTATAGCGTGAAGCAACAGCAAGGTACGGCCAGTTTATATGCGGTAGATAGCCAGATTGCTGATGTACCAGCGACTTTGATTCAGGAGAAAAAAGTTCAAATCTCTCAAGTTCCATTTACGGTTGATTTTACGGTGCCTGCGGATCACCGTAAGCTTATTCAGCCCTCAGTTCGCGATGATGCGAATATCAAGTACTACGTGACGTTGGAATCGGATACCAAGAATTTGACGGGTAAAGATGCGATCATGATTGATTATGATCGTAAATTTCCAAGCGTGACCTTGAATGGTGGCAAACAGCAGATTTATCTACGTTTTGCCAAATAAATAACCGCATCAACAAAAAAGGCGATCATTCGAGAATGATCGCCTTTTTTAGCATTGTTGCTTGTATTGGATGGAGACAATTATACGTTCAACATCCGATTTGATTTCACCATATCAGCCAGACCGTGGGTTCTAAAATAATGTTCGAGCCAGCTTTTAATCACCAGCGGGTTATTCATTTGCAGAACATCATCCAAAAGTTTCTTGGCATCACTCATTGGAACATGACAAATTGCTTTGCGGACTCTCAGAATATTGCTTGAACTCATCGACAAGGTATTAAAACCCATTGCCATCAGGAGAATCGCAGACAATGGATCTCCTGCCATTTCACCACAGATGCTGACGGGTTTTTGATGCTCATGACAGTCCTGTACCAAACGTTTTAAGGCACGCAGGATGGATGGATGGAAATGCGAATAGACGTTGGCCACATGTGGGTTATTACGATCCACTGCCAGTAAATATTGGGTTAAATCGTTGGAACCCACAGAGAAGAAGTCGACCAGTTCGGAAAACTCATCAATCTGCAACAGCACACTTGGCACTTCAACCATGATGCCGATCTTCGGTTTGGTAATTTTAACCTGTTCTTCTTCTTGTACCGCGATCCAGTCACGCTCTAACAGGTATAGAACCTCTTCGACTTCACTGACGCTCGTTACCATGGGCAACAAGATATGCAAATTATTTAAACCGATGCTAGCTTTGAGCATGGCACGGATTTGCGCAGAGAAAATTTCTGGATGATCCAGTGTAAAGCGAAGGCCACGCCAACCCAATGCCGAATTTTCTTCTTCAATACTGAAGTAAGGCAAGTCTTTATCTGCACCAATATCGAGGGTACGCATAATTACGGGTTTATTGGCAAAATGGCTGAGCTGCTGGCGGTAAATGGCACGTTGCTCTTCTTCACCAGGGAAGCGCTCACGTAGCATGAATGGAATTTCACTACGATACAGACCAACACCTTTGGCGCCACGTTGTACGCCACGGACCACATCAATCATCAAACCTGTATTGACGAACAATGGAACCGACACGCCATCTGGGGTGATTGCGTCTTTGGTTTCGTATTGCTTTAAATCTTTTGCAATTTGTTCTTCTTCTTTTTGAACTTCTTTATAGCGTTGACGTAAGCGACGAGGAGGATTGACGAAGATACGCCCTTGATAGGCATCGACAATCATCTCGATATCGTCGAGTGTGGTAATTGGTAATTCGGTCACACCGACGACGGTTGGAATGCCTAGCGCACGTGCCACAATTACCATATGTGAGTTGGCAGCACCTTCAGAAGTGACAATTGCCGCAATATTATCCACTGGAAGCTCTACCAATGCTGCGGTACTGATTTCTTCACCAATCAGAATGCTGTCGGGACTGAGTTCGCGGTGACTGGTATCATTTTCTTGCAAGCAAGCCAGAATTCGACGACCGAGATCTTTCAGATCTGAAACACGTTCACGTAGGTAGTCATCTTCCATTTGAGCAAATAGCGCAACATGTTTATCGATGACTTTACGCACGGCACCTTGGGCCCAACTGCCTGCACGAATGTGGTCTTTAATTTCACTTGGTAAGGCATTTTCATCAAGCATTCTTAAGAACACGCTAAACAAGGCACGTTCTTCAGACATGAGCGAATCTTGCATTTTTTCATCTAGAGATTGAATCTCTAAACGTACTGCAGCAATGGCTTGATCCAATAATTCCAATTCATCGCTGATGTCTTCTGCTTCGCGATCTGGAATCGCAGCAAGATCAGCAGGCGGATAAAGAACAATGGCACGGCCTAAAGCGACACCACCTGCACCTGAAACCCCTTGGAAGGTCTTGTAGCTAGGACCATTGCTGGGTTTACGAAAAACATCAATATTTCCCACAGCATGTGCATGGGCAATTACACCTGAGAGTTGGGCACACAGTGTAACCAAGAAGGATTCAGCAGCTTCGCTAAAGTCTTGAGATTCTTTATTTTGAACCACCAAGACACCCATCACCTTGCGGCGATACATCACTGGAACGCCTAAAAATGAGTTGAACAGTTCTTCACCTGTTTCAGGTAAATAGGCAAAGCGTTCGTGTTTGGGTGCGTTGTCTAAGTTAACGATTTCTTCACGTTGACCAACCAGACCGACCAGACCTTCACCGACACTGAGCGACACCGCACCAACCGCTTCAGGTTTTAAACCTTTTGAGGCCATCAGCACATAGCGGCGATTACGTTCGTCCAATAAATAAATCGAGCAGACATCGACATGCATGGCATCGGCCACATGATTGACCATAATGTCCAAGGAATCATGCAAACTGACGGACGCATTGATTTCTTGCACAATGCGTCTAAGCGTGTCGAGTTGCATGTTTGACATGGATGTTTACTCCAATTTATTGAATCGTTATAGGCCTAGTTATAACAGCTCTGTTGTCAAAAATCATTGCTTAAAATGATGATTTCACGACAATTAGCGCTGAGGTAGTTGTAAACATAATTCCATCATGGCTTTACGGTAAACATCACGTTTGAAGTTGACCACTTGACCCAATGGGTACCAGTAACTTACCCACTGCCATTCATCGAACTCGGGTGGGTCTGATAGGTTTAACTGAATATGATGCGGCGAGGCCGTTAACTTCAGTAAAAACCATTTCTGCTTTTGTCCAATACATACCGGATCTGAATCTGACCGAATGTACCGATGTGGCAAACGATAACGCAGCCAACCTTTTGTTTGCGCTATAATTTGGACGTGTTCGGGCAATAAACCGACTTCTTCTCTCAGTTCACGAAAAAGTGCCTGTTCAGGGGTTTCTCCAAATTGGATCCCTCCTTGTGGAAATTGCCAAGCATTGTGACCAATGCGTTTTGCCCATAAAACTTGTCCGTCATCGTTTGCCAAAATGATCCCGACGTTGGGTCGGAAACCTTCTGAGTCGATCATTTGGCTACCTAAATTTTATCTATATCGTTGACTTTGATCTCGGGGACAGACTATCTTCCATGTCCAACTCGAAAAAGGTCAAAGTAAAATGTTTAAATTGCTATGATCTTAACGAATTTTTAGTGACTTACGGAAATAGATTTACGTTTTTTTTCTTTAATTTGCATTTAAATGAGCATTTATATGAAATTGGCTTTGTTTGATTTAGATCACACCCTGTTAAATACTGACTCTGATCACTCTTGGGGTGAATTTTTGGTCAATGAAGGTTTGGTTGATCCAATTCATCATCGCCAAATGAATGACAAGTTTTATGAAGATTACAAAGCAGGGCAACTTGACCCGATTGCCTATAATGAATTTGTTTTTCAATTTCTAACCAAACACGATAATGATTATTTAACTGAGTTACATCAGTTATTTATGCAGAAAGTAATCCGTCCGCAGATGCGACCTAAAGGGTTTGAGGCGATTAAACGACATCAAGCACTGGGTCATGAGCTGGTTGGAATTACCGCGACCAGTGATTTTATTACGGCACCTATTTTTCGTGAATTTGGCATTACTGAAATTATTGCCACCAATGCCGAAGTGATTGATGGTCAATATACAGGCAAGGTCACAGGCATTCCTTGTTATCAGAAAGGTAAGTTGGCGCGTTTGGATCAGTGGTTGGCTGGAAGGACGGTCAATGAATCTTGGGCCTATTCAGATTCAATCAATGATCGTTTCCTATTGGAATATGCGACGCATGCGATTGCCGTAAATCCTGATGATCGCTTAGAAAAATTGGCACAAGAACAGGCTTGGGAGATCCAAGACTGGTCGATATAAATCAGTAATTTAATGCCAAATATCACCTTAAGCAAAGGGATATTTGGCAATGTATGAACAACAATAAAAAATATTGAATGACGCATTATAGTTTAGAGAAATATAGAAAATATAACTAAATAGATTGAGCGCGTGATATGCCAAAACAACGCATTGCATTACCAAAACAACTTTGGACAGAACAAAGTATTGATCTCACCCGACACCGTTACCAAGGCAAATTGCTCACCAAAAGTGATGGCTTTGCTTTGGGAAAAGCACAACGTAAAAAAATTCCACGTGAGCAATTGGCTCACTTGTCCGAACGGCCCAAAGATATCACGGCCTTAACACTCTATGATTGGAGTAATGAAGGTCGTTTAGAGCGACTAAAACCCATTCGTGCCAAGCGTATGAGTGTATCTCCATTTACTTTTTATCGAGGGGTGCCTGCGCTGATGTTGTTTGACCAAGTGTGGGAACAGCACAATTCAGGCCTATTTCAACAGATTTGTGGGGATTGTCATTTAAGTAATTTTGGTGGATTTGCCAGTCCAGAACGTAATCTTTTATTTGGTATTAATGATTTTGATGAAACGCTGGTTGCGCCATTTGAATGGGATCTCAAGCGCTTGGTCACTAGCTTTGTGATTGCAGCAAAAGAGATCGGTTTAGGCGAGAGCACGGGTTTAAAAGCGATTCAGCGCATGCTCAACGCCTATATCTTGCACTTAGATCAACAAATTGCATTGTCTCCTTTGCAAATCTGGTATGAGAAAATTGATGCCAGTATTTTATTGGAAAAAACTGAAAACCAAAAAGTCCGTAAAAAATTAGCAAAGAAAGTGAATAGTGCTTCAGCTCGAGACAGTGCTTCGGTGTTGCCAAAACTGACCCAACAGGATGATGAGACTGGATTTCGGCATTTTATTGAGGATGAGCCTTTACTTTGGCATCCCAAAGCAGGTGAGCCATTTAGTCAGGAGAATGATGCATTTTTTGAGCGCTATCGCAGCACGCTGAAATATGATCGCCAAGTTTTATTTGATCGTTACCAATGTACTGACATCGCATTAAAAGTGGTGGGTGTCGGGAGTGTGGGAACGCGCTCAGCCATTGCGTTATTTGAAGATGCTGATCGAGAACCGCTTATTTTACAAATGAAAGAAGCGAACTCTTCGATTTTAAGCCCACTGTTTTTGCAGAAAGTGCCTCATGAAGGTGAACGGGTGGTGTATGGCCAGCAGCTTATGCAAGCCGCCAGTGATATTTTTTTGGGATATTCAACTGCTCAGCAGCAACATTATTTGATCCGTCAATTACGTGATATGAAAGTGTCTATCGATTTGGTTGGGATGGATGATGCATTTTTTTATGAATATGCCGATAGCTGTGGTTTGGCTTTGGCACATGCGCATGCCAAAGCAGGTAATGCCGACGTTTTGATTGGATATCTGGGGGAAGGCGGGGCGATAATCCAGATCTTGCAGGACTATGCGACGCAGTACGCGGAGCGAAATTTAAGTGATTATCTGCAATTCATGAATGCGATTGCCGATGGTAAAATTCAGCTCGCTGGAGAAGAAGCACTTTAATCATAAGTTTGCTGCTAAAGATGAAATCGTCGTCAGGATCTGAAAGAAAAATGTTGAATAAAATTATGTCGGGTTTAGGCTTGCAAGGCGTCACTGTTGAAACACATTTGCAAAATCCAACAGTACAAGCAGGTGCAACATTACAGGGAGAGATTAGTTTTAAAGGGGGCTCATCCGATAAGGACATTAAAGGTTTATATTTGCAATTGATGACCATGGCAGAAGTTGAGTCGGGAGAGCATGAATTTAATCAGCCTTTGGTGCTTGTCCAATGGTTAATCAGTTCAAATTTTTCTTTACTAGCACATCAAACCCACCATGTTCCATTTAGCATAGATTTGCCGCATGAAACGCCGATCACCGAAGTCATTTGTCGCCGAAATGGTACGCGGATGTGGATCAATACCCACATGGATGTGGATTGGGGATTGGATGCTACGGATCGAGACTATTTGAGTGTATTACCAACCCCAGCAATGCACGCGTTTTTACAGGCCATGCAGCAATGTGGTTTTGTACTTTCTTCTGTTGATGTGGAAAAAGGTCAACTTACTGGGCAAAATTTTAGTTCAACAATCGGTTGCTACCAAGAGCTAGAGTTTGTTTCTTCGCATATGTTCAGTGGTTTTAATGAGGTTGAAGTTTCTTTTGTCGCCGAAGCAACTCAAACCCATGTCATGCTTGAGGTTGATCGCCACTTTCGTTCCGATCAATTACTCACCATGACCTTGTTGCATCACAATCTGGATGTCGACCAGATGGCGCAACAAATTCGCCGTTTATTACAAATCTGATCTGTTTAATTTGACCTCCCCAACGGGAGGTTTTTTTGTCATATTACTGTCATCATTTATTTTTAAAATCAAAGCATGAAAATAAAAATAAATCAGGAAGCACAGACTTCCAATTTGCTTGATGCATTATTGAAACTAGAGCGACAACAGCCAATGATCAAAACACGATGGATCGTCGTTCCAATCGTGGTGTTACTGCTGATGTACAGTTGGCGGCAACAGGTTTTTAGTGCTTGGGTGATACTTCCTTTTCTATGGTTAATCATTGTGTTGAATTTAGCCCTGATTGCTCGGTCCAAACGAGGGAAGTTGCAAAAAATTGAGCGATTCAAATTTGACCCGATCTTCTGGAATAAATTTAGATTCTATTATCCCGAACTTGGTTTAAAACAACGACAACTTGTTGAAGCTGGGTTTAAAGATTATTTGGCATTACATGTCATGCAAAAACAAGCCTATGCAATGCCTTCGCATGCGGTGGATAGCTTATGGCATGTGATGTTGGAGTTTCCAAAACAATATCAACAATTATGTGAGCAGGTGCTAGGTCGACCGTTGCATCATAATCCCTATAATGCAACCACCACGTCTAAGCAGCAAACACAGCAATTGTTTGAAGCATGGCGAATGAGTTGCACTTTACATGCTTATCAGCCAAGAAATACCACTTCGTTGCCTAGACTGTTTGCAATTGATCAAGCACTCCATTGGCCTGAGGGGCAATATTTTAATTTAGAGTTGATGACCAAGGATTATGCCCAATACTTGCAGGCTCAGTCCTCGTCATCATCTTCAAGTTGTGGAAGTAGTAGCAATAGCTGTAGCAGTTGCAGCAGCTGTGGTGGGGGTGGTGGAGATTAATCGATGCTGCTAGCTAACATGCATCATTCGAATCAGTTCTTCTGCTGCTTTAGACTGAATTCGCGCAGGATGCCAAACCATACCCAGTTGACGTTGCATATCCAGTTTCAAATCGAGCTGTTTTAAATCCTGATTGACCAAGGTTTTTGGCAAAACCGACCAACCTAAACCAATTGAAACCAACATTCGAATAGATTCTAAAGGGTTGTTACTCATGGTAATTTTTGGTTTTAGGTTATTCTTTTCAAATTCAGCCAAGGTGATTTGACTGGTATAGGTCTGTGCCGCAGGTAATAGGCTTGGATAGGCAATCAGGTCTTCGAGTTTAAGTGGTGTTTGTTGTGCCAATGGATGGAAGGGCGCGGCAACAAAAACCAAAGGGTCATTCCAAATCGTCACATATTTAAGACGATCATCCCCAACCGGCGGCAAGGTTAAAAATGCGAGTTCAAGTTCACCGGCTAAGACTTGTTCATGGGCCTGTTCAGAATCGACAAAATGCACGTCTAAGGTCACTTGAGGATAATGTTGGACGAAATTTTTAAGCAGTTCACCCAAATGGTGCAGACCAATGTGATGACTGGTACCAATCTTTAAACGACCTTGGACCTGTGCTTGTTCATGGCTTAAGGTATGGTGAATTTCTCCCAGCTCATTGAGCCAAGTACGAACCTTCGGTAATAGAGAGTGTGCTGCATGGGTAGGCTGAATTCCCCGACCTGCAGATTCAAACAGTTTGACCCCAAAATAGTCTTCTAAGCTATGAATCCGTTTGGTGACTGCAGGTTGGGTAATAAATAATTGTTCTGCTGCAATGGAAATTGAACCGGTTTCCATGACTTTTACAAATGCTTCAAAAGCAGCGAGATTCATACAAAAGTATCCAAAGAAATTTTAAAGCTGTTGAGTATCTTTATTTAGTTTAAATTCAAAATGATTCCAAATTTTCTCATGAAAGAAAAATGCAAAGGCTTGTACCGTTGGTTCAAGTAAACTTAACGTTGCTGCAATCCAAAAGTTGCCTGTGATCACATAAGCAACCATCATTGCAACGCTAATATGCACAATATAATAACTTAAAGTTTTTTTAAAAGTTCGACGATTGTTATGTACAAATCTTTTAATACGAGTCATGGTGATGTCCTTAAGAACTTCTATATTTGTAAATAATAATCATTATCGAATACAAAGTAAAAAAGAAATTTCAATTTAGGACGATTGGATTTATAAATCGTGAGATGATTCATTTAAAATAAGTAGCTCAAAGCTATAGTGTGTATGAAATGCACTAAGCTAAGATTATTTAAATTTTTTTTTAATTTAATGAGGCGATCAAGATATAAAATTTAAATTATTATTCCTAAAAGTTTGTTAATTTATAAAAATGATAAATTAGATTTATGTGAAGTGATTGCTATAATTAATTCAAGATGAAAAATACCCAGACCAATGGCAAGCACGATGGAGGGCGACGACATGGCAGGCAAGACTTTATATGACAAATTATGGGACGACCATTTAGTAAAACAACGTGATGATGGTTCGAGCTTAATTTACATTGATCGCCACTTATTACATGAAGTGACCAGTCCTCAAGCATTTGAAGGTTTACAACTTGCCGATCGTCAACCTTGGCGTTTAAGTGCCAATGTGGCAACACCTGATCATAATGTACCGACCTCTAAAAAAGAGCGTGAACAGGGGATTGCTGGAATTGAAGATGATACTTCTCGTATTCAAGTCCAAACCTTAGATGATAACTGTAAAACCTTTAATATCGTTGAATTCGGGATTAATGATATCCGTCAAGGGATTGCCCACGTAGTTGGTCCAGAGCAAGGTTTGACTTTACCAGGTATGACCGTGGTTTGTGGTGACTCGCATACAGCAACTCATGGTGCTTTTGGTTGTTTGGCACACGGTATTGGTACATCAGAAGTTGAGCATGTTTTGGCAACACAATGTTTGGTACAGAAAAAATCGAAAAACATGTTGGTTCGTGTCGATGGTGTATTAGGCAAAGGCGTGACTTCAAAAGATGTCGTGTTAGCCATTATTGGTAAGATTGGTACAGCGGGTGGTACGGGCTATGCCATCGAGTTTGGCGGACAAGTATTCCGTGATATGTCAATCGAAGGCCGTATGACCGTATGTAATATGGCAATCGAAGCGGGTGCCCGTGTCGGGATGGTTGCAGTTGATGACAAAACCATTGCGTATGTGAAAGACCGTAACTATGCACCAAAGGGCGAACAGTGGGATCAAGCGGTAGCCTACTGGGATACCTTGCATTCGGATGAAGATGCTGTATTTGATGCGGTCGTGGTATTGAACGGTGCCGAGATTGAGCCACAGGTGTCGTGGGGAACTTCTCCTGAAATGGTAATTGCTGTTTCACAAGCAGTGCCAACATTAGAACAAGCCAAAGATGATGTACAACGCAATGACTGGACCCGTGCTTATCAATATATGGGCTTAACTGCTGGTCAAGCTTTGGCTGATATTCAGTTAGACCGTGTCTTTATTGGTTCATGTACCAACTCGCGTATTGAAGATATTCGTGCCGCTGCGGATGTGGTGAAAGGTCGTACCGTTGCTGCAAGTATTAAGCAGGCGATGATTGTTCCAGGTTCTGGCTTGGTGAAACAACAAGCTGAGCAGGAAGGTTTAGATCAAATCTTCTTGGCAGCGGGTTTTGAATGGCGTGAACCGGGTTGTTCAATGTGTTTGGCAATGAATGCTGATAAGTTACAACCTGGTGAGCATTGTGCTTCGACCTCGAATCGTAACTTTGAAGGCCGTCAGGGCAATGGTGGGCGAACTCATTTAGTCAGTCCAGCGATGGCGGCTGCCGCTGCGATTGCAGGCCATTTTGTTGACGTTCGTTCATTCTAAGGGAGCAATATCATGGAAAAATACACTGTAGAGCAAGGTGTTGTTGCACCTTTAGACCGTGCCAATGTTGATACCGATTTGATCATTCCAAAGCAGTTTTTGAAATCGATTAAACGGACTGGATTCGGTGACAACTTATTTGATGAATTGCGCTATTTAGATGAAGGTTTCTTAGGCCAAGACATCAGCAAACGCCCGAAGAATCCTGACTTTGTCTTAAATAAACCACGTTATCAAGGCTCAAGCATTTTATTGGCGCGTACGAATTTTGGTTGTGGTTCAAGCCGTGAGCATGCGCCATGGGCATTGAATGAATATGGATTTCGTACCGTAATCGCACCGAGCTTTGCAGATATTTTCTTTAATAACTGCTTTAAAAATGGCATGTTGCCTGTGATTTTGGCTGAAGAAATTGTCGATCAGTTATTTAAAGAATGTGCTGAAGCAGAAGGTTATCAACTTACGATTGATTTGGATGCTCAAGAAGTTCGTACGCCGAAAGGTGAGGCATTTAAATTCGAAATCGATCCATTCCGTAAGCATTGCTTGTTGAATGGATTGGATGATATTGGCTTAACTTTGCAGGTTGCGGATGATATCCGTGCTTATGAAGAGAAAGCAAAACAATCACGCCCTTGGGTATTTCAGGAGATCAAAGCTTAGGTTTGGAAACAAGAAATAAGACTTGGTCTTGGACATTTGTAACATAGCCATAGCGCAGAGATTGAACTCTTGTTAACATGCTAGCGGATAATATTTTGCTTACATGTTAACAAGACATGAGGACTGGGCTTGAATAATGAAAAGAAGACTCGCTCGCAGTATTTTGCTGTGTCTATGCGCTGCTACGACTTTAACTGCGTGTCAAAACGCACCCAATGTGGTTGATCAAGTTCGTATCGCACAAAACACGTTAGAAAGCAAAGCGGACAACACAACTTTATATTGTTCAGGTGTTGAGAATTGTGAGTTTGAACGAATCGGTGATATTGCGGTCATTGATGCAAAGACACACCGGATTAGCCAACAGGCAATGGAACGTGGCATTGTACGATTACATGGTTCGGTGTTTAGCCGAAAACAGCAGGTCTATTTAAGTATGCCTGCCAAGCAATATGAAGTCGTGATCCGTTTCTATCCAATTTCTCCAGATCGTGCGGAGACTTTCCATGTCATTCATGCGTTTAAACCGCATGTGCGCTATACCTTTAAAATGTATCGAGACCGAACACGTCGTGCATCAGGCAGTTTGTTGAATGTTTCTGTACCTGATCCGTTGTGTGTAGATTTACAGCAAGAGCAACACACCATTCGCCGTTTCTGCCGTCCCTTTGATGTCAGTACAGGGCTTGGTGAATTTGTTGAGAAAAAGATTTAATCGGCTCGCAGTCTCAAAGCTGCACATAGGGAAACTGGAAAAATAGATGTCTAAACATATTTTAATTTTAGCAGGTGATGGCATTGGCCCTGAAATCGTGACTGCTGCAGAAAAGGTTTTAACCAAGGTCAATGATAAATTTAATCTAGGTTTGACATGGGAACATGGTTTACTGGGTGGCTCAGCGATTGATGCACATGGCGAACCGTATCCAGCTGTGACCAGTGAACAGGCAAAAAAAGCGGATGCAATTTTATTAGGTGCTGTTGGTGGTCCAAAGTGGGATACGATTGAACGTTCAATTCGTCCTGAGCGTGGCTTATTAAAAATTCGTAGCGAATTGAATTTATTTGCCAATTTGCGCCCTGCAATTTTGTACCCGCAATTGGCAGATGCTTCAAGCTTGAAGCCAGAAATTGTTGCAGGCCTTGATATTCTGATTGTTCGTGAACTCACAGGCGGGATCTACTTTGGTCAGCCGCGTGGTATTCGTGAACTTGAAAATGGTGAAAAGCAAGGTTATAACACTGACGTGTATTCAGAAAGTGAAATCAAGCGTATTGCCAAAGTTGCTTTTGAGCTTGCAGGATTACGTGGTGGAAAAGTATGTTCTGTCGATAAGGCGAACGTGCTTGAAGTGACTGAACTATGGAAGCAAACCGTCACTGACTTACAACAAGCTCAATATTCAAATATTCAGTTATCACATATGTATGTCGATAACGCAGCCATGCAACTGGTTCGTGCTCCAAAGCAATTTGACGTGATTGTTACAGGTAATTTGTTTGGCGACATCTTATCTGATGAAGCAGCCATGTTGACGGGTTCAATTGGCATGTTGCCTTCGGCTTCTTTAGACGAAAATGGCAAAGGGATGTATGAACCATGCCATGGTTCTGCACCTGATATCGCAGGACAGAACATTGCCAATCCATTGGCGACTGTACTTTCTGTCGCGATGATGTTGCGTTACACCTTCCGTGAAGAGGCTGCTGCAAAAGCGATTGAAGATGCAGTCGGTCAGGTCTTGGATCAAGGTCTACGTACAGCGGATATCATGTCTGAAGGCATGAGTAAGGTAGGTACAGATGCGATGGGTGAGGCTGTCGTTGCAGCACTGTACTAAGTATCTAAATCAAAAAAACGCAGCATCGGCTGCGTTTTTTTATTGGAGAATTAGCAAGCTTTGCCTTCATAGCGAATTGAGCGCGCAATTTGTTGTTGATCAAGTTCAAAAATAATATGGCAATAGAAGTTCACATCATAGGATTGTTGGCTGGTCGAGACAGAGCCTAAACGTACAGAGCCACTCATGGGTGAACTTGCATCACCATAAGATTGTGCGATTGGAACTGGAATATTGATTGGGCGAAGCACGGTAAAAACTAAATTTTGATTGCTTCTTTGAGGTTGTTTTAGCGTCTGAAAGCCTAAAGTTCGCAAGTTAAGATTTTGCTGAATCTGATCGGCTGATTGACCAATATAAGGTTGTAAATAGTCTTGTAGTCGCACTGATTGCCATCCAGACGTTGCACATCCTTGTAATGCTAAAACGGATGCAACCAGACATATTTTATAATTCATCATTTTATTTTCCTTAATTTATCGTCCATAAATATAGTCTAATAATAAAAGATAAAGACAAAAATGTACAAACTTGTCTACTTTAGGACAATGTTCAAGTTCAGCAAAATATGCTTAGATAGTGATGATAATTAAGCGATTTGGAAATTTCATGCGCAGAATAATATTGAGCCTGATCTGTGGCGCGATGGCGACATTGAGCTATGCAGATAATTGCGATAATGCTCGCAATACTTATGATGATATCTACTGTACCAATAAAATTTATGCCAGTGCTGATGCCGATTTAAATAAGAACTATCAGCAATTAAGAAAACAATTGAATGAAACACAACAAAAAATTTTGAAGAAATCACAACTGGCTTGGATTCGCCACCGTGATGCAGAGTGTACGGACGACGTGCAAAGCTCTGTGAATGTGCAGTGTCGATTAACGACCACGCAAGAACGTAATAACTGGTTGCAAGAACGTATACGCGAATGTCAGACAGTGGGCTGTAAAACCACGCGTTTGAGTGAATAAACTCTAGTCAATGATATAAAAAAAGCCACATGATGTGGCTTTTTTGCATTCACTAATCTGAGTTAGCGCGCACGATAAGTGATACGACCCTTAGTTAAATCATAAGGTGTCATTTCAACTTTTACACTGTCACCTGTCAAAATACGGATATAGTGTTTACGCATTTTACCAGAAATGTGAGCAATAACTTCGTGACCGTTTTCTAAACGTACACGGAACATCGTATTAGGAAGCGTTTCGGTGACAACGCCTTCGAACTCAATGAGTTCCTCTTTATTGGCCATAGCCTACCTGAGATCAAATTGGGAAGGCGCAAATTATAGTCAATTTATTTAAAATTTACAAGATCAAGTCTGCGAGAGGCTGTCAGATATTAACCGAAAGGAACTGTCGGACAATTCGTGATTTTTTTTAACAAAATAAGCAGAATATTGTTGTCAGTTTGGTCAATCAACGTTAATCTAAAATTGTTGTTCATTGTCATAATAACGTATCTACAGGGAAGGGCACTGCGTGGGTCAGCTAACAGATGCATCAGTTGTATTGCGCTTTGGTTATCAGGCAATTCGTAAAGCCGGATTACCGACTGAAGAGATTTTAACAAAGGCCGGCGTGGCATTAAATCAAATAGATACCAATGCGAGAACGCCATTAAGTGCGCAAAATGCATTTTGGATTGCTGCACAGGAAGTCAGTCACGATCCAGACATTGGGCTGCATTTAGGCGAGTATCTCCCCCTGTATCGTGGTCAAGTCATTGAACACTTATTTATCAGTAGTGAAACCTTTGGCGAAGGTTTGAAACGGGCGTTGGCTTATCAGCGTTTGATCAGTGATGCATTTGATGCCAAGCTGGTTGTTGAAGATGGTCGCTGCTATCTGACCAATGCCGAACAATTTTGGTCAGATAATTTAGTCAACCGCCATTTTTCTGAATGTGCCATGTCAGGCATTTTACGTTTCTTTAAGTTTATTACTGAAGGTCAATTCCAGCCGATTTACATTGATTTTAATTTCAGTGAGGGTGCTGCTGACGATGAATATTTTAGAGTGTATGGTTGTCCTGTAAGTTTAGGGCAAAAAGCAACACGGCTTTATTTTGATGTTGCTGTTTTGGATTATCCATTATGGCAAGCTGAACCTGAGTTGCTTCAATTACATGAACAACTTGCGATTGAAAAATTACAAGAGTTGGCACGCTATGATTTAGTCGGTGAAGTACGCCGTGCGATTGGTTCAACGCTAGAGAGTGGTGAAACAACCTTGGAAACGGTTGCTGCCCAGTTAAATATCACGCCTCGCCGCTTAAGAACGCAGTTGAGCGAAGCCAATACCAGTTTTCAGCAAATTCTTTCTGACTATCGCTGCCGTTTGGCAAAAAAACTCTTGGCGAATACCAATGAAAGTGTAGAGCGTATTGTGTATTTAACAGGTTTTTCTGAGCCAAGCACTTTTTATCGCGCCTTTAAGCGCTGGACCAATGAAACGCCAGTCGAATACCGTAAGCGAAAACAACGTTAAGCGCTGCTAAAATTAAAAAAGCCTTATCAATGCGATAAGGCTTTTGTTTATTCAGGCAAATTTAACCAATGCGGGCCTAAAGGCAGCTGTGGTAAGTCAAATTCATCTGGATAATAAGACTGAATAAAATATAGGCCGTCTGGTGGCGCGGTAACACCTGCGGCGGTGCGATCTTCTGCGGCAAACATGCTATCAATATGATCAATCTCGTAAAGACCTTGTCCAATCTCCAGTAAGCATCCCATGATATTACGGACCATATGGTGTAAGAAACCATCGGCTTGAATATCTAAAACCAGATAGCGACCATGCTCAAATAAGCGGCAATGCTTCACATGACGAACCGGTTGATTGGACTGGCAAGCCGCAGCACGGAAGGTTTCAAAATTATGTGTACCCTCAAATTTGCTCGCTGCGGCAATCATTTTGGCTACATCAAGCGTTTGGTAGAGATGCGTGACTTGCTTGTGCAATAAAGCGGGGCGAGTAGGGGCGTTATACACCACATAGCGATAACGTCGTGCCACAGCTTTAAAGCGTGCATGGAAACTTTCATCCATGCATTTAATCCACTGGATGGAAATATCTTTGGGCAGTTGGCTATTGGCACCGCGGATCCAGCCAAGTTCAGGACGGATTGCTTCGGTGTCGAAATGTGCCACCATATTGGTTGCATGCACACCTGCATCGGTACGGCCTGCACCATGCAACATGATGGGTTCATTGGCAATGGTACTGAGGACTTTTTCGATGGTTTCCTGAACAGTGATAACGCCAGCCTGTTGGGTTTGCCAACCACGGTATTGAGTACCGCAAAATTCAATACCAATTGCATAACGCTGCATGTTCTAACCTCAAAATTAGTGTTGATGCCAATGTTCGAACCATTGTCCGTGGGTCGGGTATTTTAAATACATTTGCAGGGCTTTTGCATATAAATCGGCATGACTATGGCAATCATTGACCAAAACCTTAGCAGATTCGATCCAAGAGCTGATGGCATAACGCTGATCGAGCTGACCAAAAGTCACTTGCGTGCTGATAATTGGCAGGCATTGTTGCTGATATAAACGATCAAATAGTTCAATCACTTCATCATTCACCGCAATATTACCCGTTCCGAATCCTTGCAGAACTAAAAAGTCAGGAGGCGAGTTTAAGCTATTTTTTAATTGTAAAACCAGTTGCTCTTTGGCGATGGGTTGCAGCATCAGATTCAGTATGCTGAGTTGCGCTGCCCGTTCAATATGTTCATTTTGAACCACAAAATAGTCAGCAGTTGTTGGACAGTTTTGCTCAGCCTTGATGCCGACAAAAGCATCTAGTTCTGTGGTATGCGCTTTTAGAGTAGTTTGAGCATGAAAGACTTGCTGATGAAAGGCAAGATAGACA
The DNA here is from genome assembly GCF_000369805.1 of Acinetobacter sp. NIPH 2100. Taxonomy (GTDB): domain Bacteria; phylum Pseudomonadota; class Gammaproteobacteria; order Pseudomonadales; family Moraxellaceae; genus Acinetobacter. The sequence continues at coordinate 513,972 of NZ_KB850224.1, forward strand.
CCACTGGCTAAGGTTAAGACCTGTTCGAGGGCTAAATACAGGTTGCCAATGGCGTCAGTAAATTCGCGTGTATCGTTACCTTCAACATTGAGTAAAGGGTATTGGCTGCCTGTAATAATGGCATGACAGGAATGTCCTAAGAAACGTGCCAGTGTTGCAGCAGCATAACTGAGCGTGTCTGTACCATGAATAATGACAAAATGCTGAAAACCATCGAGTTGTAATTGTTGAATCTGTTGTACCAGTGCAAGCCAGTCGGTTGCTGTGCAGGCACTACTATCTTTAATACTTGGAGCGGCGAAACATTCGACTTGTAAATGTGGTGGAATGACCTTGCTTAATAAAGGTAAAAATTGCTGTTCAGGCATTGGTATCAGCGGTTCACCAATACAACCAAACGTCCCACCCATATAAATTAAAGCGATTGTTTTCATCATAAAAAAAGCAGTCTGAGAGACTGCTTATATTAGACTGATCAAATTCAGGAAGCTATTTTATTCAGTAAATTTTCTGAGCGTTGTTGCTGCTCTGCATTAAACGACTGGTTGTTTTTTAATAATTCACGGGCAGAATCATAAGCACCCAGTTCAATATACTGCTCTGCAAGCTCTAAATTGAGCTGTGCTTCATCAAGTTGTTGAAGGTCTGGAAATGATTGAGCTAAAGGATCATTGATTACAACATGAGGTGTAGATGCAGCAGGGGCAGCAGCCTCAATTTTGGGTTCAGCTACCGCAGCAGGTTCTGCAACTTCAAATGAAAATGCTGGGGTCTCAAGTGAAGGTTGTTGTTCTGTTTTAGCTGGTGTCGGTTCAAAATTGAAATCTAAGCTGGGCGCCGCTTCTGCAATAGGCTCTGGTGATTTTGTTTGATTTGAGTCGACACTTAAGTTTGAAAAATTAAAGTCGAGTTCAGGTGTTGTTTCTTCAGTTTTGCTTTCTTCAACTGGAGCGGCAGTATTTGGCTCTAAATTAAAAGAAAACTCAAGTGGCTGCTGTTGCTTATTTTCAGGTGTTTCAACTGGGGCAGGGGCTGCTTCAACAGCTTCTTTTTGCTGAAAAGAAAAATCGAAGTCCAAAGGCTGAACTTCAGGCATAGGTTCAACAGGCTTAGCTTCTTCAGCAGGCGCAACATACTCTGATTGTAAGTCATCAAAAGATTGTGCAGCTGGCGTTTGAACTAGAGCATCGAAATCAGCAGCGTTGTTTTGTGTATGCGATTCAGTTGCAGTGTGAGTTGGATGAAAGCTATGAGCCGCTGAATTAAACTCAATCGAATCAGGTTGTTTATTCTGTTCGTATTCCCGACGTTTTGCTTCGGCTGCTTGAGCAATATCTTCAAGTTTTAAGGCATGAATATGCTTGATCAATTGATCAATGGCTAAATCATCTTTTTGCTTCAAATGAAGATCAAGTAAAAAAAGATAAAGTTCATGTTGAGAATTATCTTGCTTTAAAGCTTGATTGATCTGAGCTTCAGCAGATTGAAAATTACCACTTTGAATTTGTTGCTCAAGTTTTTGGCGTAAACTTTCAGAAATAGCAGTGGTTGCTGGTGGGGCATATTCTTGTTCTTCGCGGACCAGCGTGGTACGTGAAGCCGATCTTGTCGCTGCTTTTTTTGTCGTTTTGCTTGCACCTTTTTTAGGCGCAGTATTGGCTTGATTGCTTTCACGTTTTTTTAAAACGATAGCTACAATCAGTACAATGACGAGCAGTACAATGATTATAGTTGACATGATCTATACCCCTTAAAGATAGAGCCGCTTTTATGCAAATTTATGAGAATATTCTCGTAACCTAGCGTGTTGGCTTTTTAGTGTCCTGTTGCGCTTTCAGCTGATCTTGGAGTTCGGCAAGCCGAGCATTTAACAGCTGAATACGTTGTTCCTTCTGACGTAGTGCCAATTCTAACTGTGTTACGTTTCTTTGTAATGTAACGGTTTTTTCTCGTGCTGTCATAACTTTTAATGATAAATCGGCACTGGTTTTTTTCTGTAATGTGTCTTTTTTGGCACTTCCAGTGCTGGAATCTTGATTACTTTCTGCGACCAAAGACATTTCCGCTTGTTGTAAACGATATTTGGCTTTTCCTACGGCAGGACCTTGTGTCTGTGCTGCAATTTGATTGGTATTTTTATTTTGCTGTGTAGATGTTGCAGCAAGATTAAAGTTTAAATGCGAGCCTTGTCTAAGTCGGTTGGCATTGCCCCCAATGAAGGCATGCTCATTTTGTGTTTTGATTTGCGTCATGACTTTAGAGACAGGTTGGTGCGTTTGCCCTGCAATGCGTTGAGCAATACTCCATAATGACTCATTACGTTGAACCACATGTTGTTGGTTCTTTTCATTATTCGGAGTTGATGCCTGGTTCGCTGGTGCCTTTTTCTTGGTAGATTGGGCACTTTCTTTCACCTGATTTGGGGTTTTATTTTGCTCTTTCTCTGTGGTTGATTTCAGATTCGCAGTCTTTAATTCAGTTTCAAGTGATTCACTATTCTTGGTCGTTGTTGGCGGCAAAGTTGCCTGAGCTGTTTCTTGCTTCAGTGCTGCTGTTGCTGGCTGAGGTTTGGTTTGCTCTGCAACAGGTGTGGTTGGCTGCTGCGATGCGACTGTTGAAGCTGCTGTTGTTGCGACTTTAGCAGGTGGAGCAATCGAATTAGCACTGGCATTTACAGATGCTGTGACCGTTGGTTTTGATGTTTCTAATACAGGCGGCAAGGCAAAAGGTGCGTTGAGGAGTTTTTCCTGTTTTAAGCCCTGCGGCTGCGGTGTGGCGTTTGCAACATTGAAACGAGTACTTTCTGGTAAGTTCAAAGCGATGTCTTTTTCACTGACAATAAACTTGGGGGTCAGTGATTTTTCATTTGCATTTTTAACTGAAGGTATTTTTGCGATCTGACGCATGGGTTGACGGATATGCTTTAAATGGGATGCTCCACCTTCCTGAATTTTTAAAATAATATTCAGTTCAGCATCCGTCATTGGACGTGATGAGGTGATCACAATCACTCCTTCACCTTGATTATTACGACGCGTAAAAAAATTAAGACTGGAAGGAGGCTGATGTGCCGCACCGATCATCAATAGATCTTCAGGTGATGCCAAACTCACATCTAATTTCGAGTTGGCATCTGCTTGGTGGAAACTCATTTCTGCATAGAGTAATTCACCAGGCGCGGACTGGATTTGTACTGGATCAAGTGTAATCGCATAAAGATGTTGCGAAGAAAATATGGCTAAAATGGCAATTTTTAATTTGTTATAAACAGTCATCTCGATCCATGAAAAAGTGATGTTATGTCAGGAAAAAGTATACATTACCGTGATGTAAATGAATTGTAAATTAATCATCTTTCATCGCAATAAAAAAGCCGATCAAATGTGATCGGCTTTTGATTTTTAGGAATTTTTGCTTAAGCGTTCTTATATTCAACCAAGATACGAAGCATACGGCGTAATGGCTCAGCAGCACCCCAAAGTAGTTGATCACCAACAGTGAATGCACCGAGGTATTCTTTACCCATATTGAGCTTGCGTAAACGACCTACAGGGACAGTCAATGTCCCTGTCACCGCAACAGGGGTTAGATCAGTCATAGATGCTTCACGGGTATTCGGAACCACTTTTGCCCATTGGCTAGAGTTACGAATCATGTCTTCGATTTCATCAAGTGGCACATCTTTTTTCAATTTCAATGTGATTGCTTGAGAATGGCAGCGCATTGCACCAATACGAACACAGTGACCATCAATCGGAACGATTTGTTGGTTACCCAAGATCTTGTTGGTTTCAACTTGACCTTTCCATTCTTCTTTTGATTGACCACTTTCGAGCTGTTTATCGATATATGGGATCAATGAACCCGCCAATGGCACGCCAAAGTTTGCTTTCGGGAAGCCTTCACCACGTTGCAAGTCCGCAATTTGGCGGTCAATATCAAGAATTGCAGATTTAGGATCGTCCAATAATGTCTTGGTATTGTTATACAAATATCCCATGCCAGTGATCAGTTCACGCATGTTCTGTGCACCTGCACCAGACGCTGCCTGATAGGTCATAGAAGTAGCCCATTCCACCAAATTATTTTGGAACAGTGAACCCAAGCCCATCAACATCAATGAAACGGTGCAGTTACCACCAACAAATGTTTTAGTGCCGTTGACTAAACCATCTTTGATCACATTTAAGTTGACTGGATCAAGAACGATGATGGCATCATCAGCCATACGCAGAGTCGATGCTGCATCAATCCAGTAGCCATCCCAGCCTTCAGCTTTGAGTTTTGGGAAAACTTCAGAGGTATAATCACCACCTTGACAGGTTAAAATGACATCCATTTGCTTCAGACTGTTAATGTCCGTTGCATCCATAAGTGCTGGGGCAGTCTTACCACCAAATGAAGGTGCTTCACCACCTGCATTACTGGTAGAGAAATAGAATGGCTCGATATGAGCAAAATCATTCTCTTCAACCATACGTTGCATGAGGACAGAACCAACCATCCCACGCCAACCGACCAGACCTACTTTCATGTCATTGTGCCTCGGTATGTAAAAAATTTTAAAGGGGTTTGAGTGTATCAAAAGTGCCCACAACTGCAAGCTTTACCGAAATAAAACAGTGCGTTTATTGAGTGGAATAACTTGTTTATATTAGATAGAAAATTGATAAAGCGGCAACTTTATTGTAAATCTATGCTACGTCTAAGAGAAAAATGAACATGATATGGATTCAGATTTGCGCAGCATTGGTGATATGGCTTTCATTTTGGTCGTTGATTCCCAGAGATGAATGGTGGATTCGGGGTGCTGATTTTCCTAGATTGCAGATTTTAGCACTGGGTATCATTACACTTCTTGCGATGTTGTTTGGCCTATCTGACTGGACCCTAAGTACAGAGCTACTTTTTCTAGGGTTGGTGGCTGCAGTTGCCTATCAATTAAAAATGGTTTTGCCTTATACCCCGTTGTGGCGGAAACAGGTCCAGAAAGTGAAAAAGGCTCAAGCCAATCCCGAGCAACAAATTTCATTATTGGTTGCCAATGTACTGACACCAAATCATAAATATCATCTGTTAATCGAGCAGATCAAGACCTTAAAACCTGATCTTGTACTCACGCTTGAATCCAATACAGCTTGGCAGCAAGCATTGGGTCAGATTGAGCAGGATTATCCATTTCGCGTGCCTGTTCCTTTAGAAAATCTATATGGGATGCATCTGTATAGCCGTTTACCTTTAAACAATACTGAGGTTAAATTCATCTTAAGTGATGAAATTCCCTCTATTCATACGTGTTTGACTTTGGAGTCGGGTGTACAGGTTCAGTTGTATTGTTTGCACCCCAAACCACCAAGTCCAACCGAGGCGAAAGATTCCACATTAAGAGATGCAGAATTGTTAATTGTGGGGGATCAAATTAAAGATCTCGATCAGAGCTGCATTGTCATGGGCGATTTGAATGATGTGGCTTGGTCGAGAACGACACGATTATTTCAGCGGATTAGTGGCTTACTTGATCCGCGGGTGGGACGCTATTTTATGAATACCTTCCATGCGGATTATCCTTTATTAAGATGGTCACTCGATCATATTTTTCATAGTACCGATTTTGGTTTAGTCGAAATGAAACGCTTATCTCATATCGGTTCAGATCATTTTCCCGTTTATGTGGTTTTACAAACAGGGCGAGTATTTGAACAGCAGCAACAATCGCTGGAACAGACGGCTGAGGATGAAGAGGATGCTCAAGACGCGATCCAAGAGGGGATAGAAAAGGCTGAAAAAGAAGAGAAAAAAGTAGTCGATCCTTTAGTGCAACCGCATAAGCAGCAGATGCACAGTTAATCAAATTTGATCGAGCTGAATGGGGGTGGGTTGATTTTAAAGTTTCGCTAATCAATGTACGTTATTTCGTACATGGATTTAAGTCTGTAACGCATAGTGCAACCTCGGCAAAAGGTTTATTCTAAATACATCAGCACAGGGAAGCAGGAATGGAATTCCGATTACGGATAGCGACGCTGAGATGGAAAAGTCATCATGGATATGATGCATGCGATGGACGCAGGATAATAAGAATATTGTGAAAGCACAACCTCATTTACCCGAGTTTTGCAGGATGCAGAACTCGGGTTTTAATTTTTTAATATCAGTGAAAATTTAATCTGCTGTATCCCCACTTGGGATTTCAGGGACGCTCTCGGTTGGCTCTTCTTTTCCAATTACTTTTGGAACACGACGTTTATGAATAGGAACGACCATCTTCGCAGCCTCACATTTTTTCCATTCGGTATCAGCACTTGGTAGTTCTGTCTGGTAAAAGGCGTTGTAACTAACGATGAATGGAAGTTCAGTTTCCGCAAAGGTTAAGTTCAGCTCATAAGTACGTGTTTCATATGGGCGAAGTACTTGCAGTTCATCTTGATCGGCACCACATCTTAATGGTTGAGAAAAGGCCATGGGGGTTTGGTCAAGCTGAAACTCAATAGGGCTGCATAGAGGAACCAATTGATATACATAGTTTGGTGTGGTGTTCTTAATCTCAATCTGTAAGGGTGTGATGTTAATCTGCTGAACACGACCGATTGGCAAAGCCTGTTTCGTTTCCCAGTCGATAAAGCGAAGATTACGCTGTATCCCCATGCAGGTGTCTTGTGTTTCCTGTGGAATGGTGACTATATATTCATAGACTTCATCTTTATCACCCGTGGATGGATTTGAAATTCCTCCTGTGTCACCACCAGGGAGGGGCTTCTGAGTACCAGATCCACTTCCGCCAAGACTGACATTGGAAACAGAAAAGTTTTCTCCACAAGCGGTTAAGTTAACCAAAGGGATTAGAATAACAAAGGGCAGCAGTAAGCTTCTCATTTTTATTTATCCTTAAAAATATAAGGTACTTGTAGTTTTATCTGGCTATCGTATTGGTAAACGCCAAATCGAAATTGATAATTTGCATCATCTTTTTCTTGGTCTTGTTCACAATGCTGGATCGCGGCATTTAAGAGTTGTTTTGCCATGTCTTGCCAAAGTTCGATACTTAACTGTCGAAGTGCTTCAACCGATTGAGCGGTTAATTTCTCCGCATGTACGGCTTGTTCGAGATGCGTAAAGGGTTTTTCACTAATAAAGTTATCAATTCCTGCGGCCAAATGATCACTCAGATTGGCTGAAAACAGGGTTTTACTTTCTTGCATTTGATTATTTGGGGTAAAGCTATTTTGTTGCAGAATGACATTTTGCCCAGTTTGTTCAACGACCCCTAAACGCTGTAATTCAAACAAGATTGAACGTGGATGCTTTTCTGTTGAAATGTGCCTGACCAACGCCTCAAAACTATTTTCCTCACCAGAAACAGGGATTTGATGAGGCAGATCAAGCGCGATCCAACGCGCAATAACACGTGCAGGCACGCTAATGGCAAAATTGGGTGTTTCGGTTTCATTCTGATGGGTTTGCTGTCTAAAAGCACTGACATCTTTGCGATGTAGACCTGACAATAAGCTGACAGCCGAATCGGTTTTGTTTTGTTGAATTCGATCTAATTCTGTGAGTGCCTGCGCATAAAAAATTGGCTTTAAGGCAGCCACAAAATCAGTATAGCCCACACCAGAATGAATCAGCCAACGTGCAATATGCTGCATCATTGGAAAGATACTTTCCAATGTCGTTTCCGCATCTTGTGGAATCACGCCTTGTAGATTAAGCCCAGATTGTTCGTTGCTTATCGTGACTCGTTCTGTTGGTTTTACCATTCAATCACCTTAACCATGGATTCGATATAAATTACTTTAAGCATAAGTTGGAGAGGGAAATGATTCTGCCCCGCTATTGTCGATATTAAAATGAGTGAAAGAGACACTCATGGAAATATCTAAACTCTCAACACAATGCCACCAGCCGAGAGGAATAAATAAAGCTTCACCCTCATTGAGAATGCATTCGAGTTTACTGCTTTGAGCGAAGTCTGGAAATGATTCGAGCACATTGGGGTGGTGGGGATCCGCGATTTTACTAAATACTGCAACATCATTATAGAGATGCGGGGTTTGTAGCGCAGGAATCAGTGTTACTTTTTTCCGACCATAAATTTGTACTAGAACGTTATTGGTCAGATCATGGTGCAATGGGGTAAATGCGCCTTTCGGTCCGAACCAAATGAAACTACGGTCATATACCTGCCTATGGTCGGTATAACCATGAAAGTGGTCAATATCCTGAAATAATGCGGCCAAACTGGACTGACTGGCTTTGGCATTATTTGCCGTCATATAAAAATTATTGGAATGTTGAGTCTGTTCGATTAAATCGACGAAATCACTAATCCGCATTTGAGTTTTATGTTGAGTCGAGTTGCGTTCAAATAAGGGATCTTGCTCACGATTGAATTGAACTTCAATCTCTTGGGTACCTACGGTTTGCTTGAAATATTGGGGTGACCATTTTTGCAGAGCTGGCCAATGTTGGACCACATTGGTCAAAATCACAGGTAAATTTCGACTGTAATAATGTTGAATAAAATAGGCAAAGGCGGGTTTTTCAATGCGATTGATGTGTTGATATTCAGGATTTAAACGCGCAAAGCGATCTAAGGTATTCAGCAACCAATTACGTTTTTTGACTAAAAAATGCTGTTCTTGAGCAATTTGAAAATAAGGATGTTGTTTTAATTGTACAAATTCAACAGCAATCTCAATTTCGCTCAAGCCCTGTTGCTGCAAAGATTGATAAATATAAGTTTTATCAGATCCATCTAAAACTGCCTGTGCTAACCATTTTTTTTGTTGGGGATTCAAAGCGCTGCTGAACTGAGCTAGTTTTTCTGTTGCACTGTGTTCGAGATCACGATAGTGCTGCTCATCGATTTGTATTTGAGTATAAAAATCTTTATTGAGATCAATCAATCCTTCACGCAATAGAATATTAGCCAAGTCGATTGGAGCACAGCCTCGCTCTAGGTTTTCTTCTAACCATAGCTGCCATTCTTGTGGTAAGACACTGAACTGTCTAGCTAAATTCTCTTGCATATCCATAGATTTGAACCATCAATAAAAATGATTTTGACCTTTCGTTATTAATTTACGCATAAACATATTTGCACTCAAGCAGAAAAGTGTTAAATTTTCACATACACAATATGTGAAAAAATCACACAGAGGGTGATGCAATGAAAAAAATATGGACACAATTAGCACTGAGCGTGACTTGCGCAATCTTGGTGGGCTGTGGATCTGATAACGATTCGGATTCAACACCGACTCCAACGCCGACCCCAACCCCAACACCTACACCGACTCCAACCCCAACGCCTACACCGACCCCAGTCGTGGCTGATCGTTTTGTCGGTTCATGGTTAGGCGGCTTTTGCTTTGAAGGACGTCGTTCAAATTTAACAGTGCATAAGACGTCAGATACGAGTGTTCGTTTTACCACTGAAACTCGTCAATTCGAAAAAGAGGATTGTACGGGCGCCGTGATTAAAACCTATGATGTTGCTTCGGATGATGCGCTTATTAGTGAAATTTCGGCTACAGAGACCAGTGGTACAACTACAGTCAATCGGGTGAAATATAGTGATCGACATCGACCAAATGGCTTTGCCTCAGCATATGGCTTTAAGGGCGATGGCATGTGCGCAGTGAACGAAAAGGCTAGTGCAAAAGATATTCAAACCTATATGGACGCAGTTGATCCATCGAAAACAGTGACGTGCTATACCCGGACCAATGTCGAAGGTTATAGCCTATTAAAACCGAGTGTGAAGAATGCAACGGCAAGTTATCGCATTTTAGACAATCAAACCTCCTTTGATAACTTCCTTGCACAAGCCAATGAACAAGGAGGGCAAGGCTATGCTTTAGCAAGCAATTCTGTTGATGTCGCGAAGCCAAATAGTGATTTCCCTGAACCTAAAAATTTATATGTTAAAAATAACGCTTCAACTGATACTTATAGTTATAAAATTGTCGATGTAAAAACTAATGTGGTTGCCAATGTTTATTTGTTCTGGTTGGCTGAGATTAAAAAACAAGGTGAATCAGGTTTGGCTTATAAGTCATCATTAGGTGAGTCACCGAGCAATAATTATAAATATCTATTTGTAAAAAATAACAAAAAAACAGCAACTTATAGTTATGATAATCGTTTCTTGAGCAATACAACCCGTGATAGTATTTTGGCAACATTTAACGAGTTGGGTGGTCAAGGCTGTAAGCTGATTTTTGCAGGTAGTACCTTTACCAATAATGGTACAACCAACGGAACTTTCTACGTACCAACTTGTGTAAACAGTAGTACCCACAATGGAACTTATTCGTATCGCTACTTTGAAATGCCAACCACGCCAGCTGGATTCTATGATGACAATCCAACCAAGCTGGATCTGCTACTGAAACAGCAAGCAGCTGAAGGTTATCATTTAATTGATAAAGACAATGCTATCGCTTTCTTTAATAAACGCGGCTATTTATTTGAGCGCGATAGTGCTAGTACTGCCAATATTGAATCTAAAGTATTTAAAGAAGATGCGATCTATAAACTTGATCTACCGAGTGAAATCCAAAACCGCTTACAAGATCAGGGAAATTTAGGTTGGTTCATTAATGTCAAACTCGGTTCAGTGTATAGCAACACGCCAACTTATTTTGATTTAAGTACTGGGGTTATATTCCCGAATTAAATTGTTGTTATTGTTTTAGAAAAGAGCCACCTCATTTAGTTATGCAGTGGCTCTTTTTTGTATTAATAGATTTTATCGTAACCTTCAGCTCTGTTTTTAAAGCGACGATGGAACCACATCCATTGGGTTGGGGCAATACGAAGTTGAGCCTCGATAATTTTATTCACGCGAACAGCATCATCGACTTCATCTTCACTTGGCATGTTTTCAACAATCGGTTCAATCAGCACTTTATATCGTGGATTACGGACATCGCCATATCGATAGAAATACAAGGGAATCGCAACCGCTTTAGAGATTTTTAATAAGCGGCGATGTGCAGTGACGGTTGCAGCAGGAACACCAAAGAATGGGGCCATAACTCCTTGTTTTAATCCAAAATCTTGATCTGGGCTATACCAAATCGCACCGCCATCTTTGAGTCGGCGAATCAATCCGCGCATATCATCATGATCAATTTGGTGTTGATAAATGGTGGCACGGCAACGATAAATCAGCATATCCAGCATCGGATTGTTCTGTGGACGGTATACCACATCAGGCTCAAAATATTGCGAACAAATATAACCGCCTGCATCCAGCAAGGTACTGTGTGTTCCAAGCAATAGCACGCCTTTGCCTTGTGCTTTTGCATCAGTAATGTGCTCTAAACCTTCAATACTATGACGGTCTTTAAACCATTCTGGGCAATACCAGGCATTCAGTGTTTCAAACATGCCTAGCATCATATCGACAAACACTTGTTTTGCTTGAGCTTCAACTTCAGCTGGAGACCATTCTGGAAAACATAGCTCTAAATTTCGAAGCGTGGTTTTACGGCGTGACTGAAGCAAGCGCCAACATAAAGCAGCTAAACCATGTGCTAAGCGCCACTGAATTGCCCATGGGAGAATGGCCAATAACATAAGAAAAAAAATGGCGATCCAAATTTTCCAATATTTGGGTAATAGAAATTCCCATTGAAATTCGCCAGGTGTATAAGACTGTTTTTGACTCATAAACTTAGTAGAATGAATAACGTTGAATTTCAGAGCATTGTAACATGAAGTGAGTCTGAGAATATGCGAACAAGCTTTTGTCCGGCTGTTACTCAACGGAAATTGAATGAGAAATTTTTGCTTCTACCTCCGCTATAATACAATGCAGGTCACACCTGACTCAATCGAGATTGAGTTGAGGACCAATAAAACAAAAAAGGTAAAGGATGATGAATATTCAGGAAATGTCAGAAGGAAAGAATGTCGATGTTCAGGAAATAATCGACTTTTATGATCAATTAGATGGGGTTGATTGTCCCTTTATGTATGGTCGCTGGAAAGGGTTTGAGGTAGTAACAGGTCATCCGATGAATGGTTTATTGGAGCAAGCTAACTGGTATGGGAAGCTATTTATTGATCAGGAAACGGTATATCCACTGGTTTTACTCAACGCTAAGAAAACAGCGCTATTTTTCCTTGATCCCAAATGGCTGCCTTTAAATCTTGATTTTAACCTTTTAAAAAAGAATAGTAAGTATCTGGCCAGTGGTTTGAAGCTCTTAAAGACCAAAGACAGTAAAGCTCGCTTAAGAATGACTGAGTTTCGAGGGGAAATATCGGCGACGATGATTTATGATGAAAAGCCCATTCATGATGTTTTTCGAAAGATAGATGAAAATACCGTATTGGGATGGATGGATCTAAAACAACAATCCCAGCCTTATTTTTTTATTCTGCAACGGGATGATAAAAGCTCGTTTGACTTTGAGTGATATAACTCTCTCTACGATGATTGATCTGTTGAGAATTGGATGTAAGATCAAGCACATGCTTTTTGTCTATAGATAAATCATTATTTCGATCAGGAGATCATGGTGAAAACTATAAGCATCATCAAAGGGGATATTACCCAAATAATGGTCGATGCAATTGTGAATGCAGCCAATACTTCACTGTTAGGCGGTGGAGGTGTAGATGGCGCAATTCATCGTCGTGGTGGCGCAGCGATTTTGGCAGATTGTCAAAAAATCCGTGCTAAGCAGGGTGGTTGTGCAGTTGGTGAAGCGGTCGTGACCAGCGCAGGAAATCTGCCTGCGAAATATGTCATTCATACGGTTGGGCCCACTTGGGTCGATGGACAGCACGATGAAGCTTTATTATTGGAAAATGCCTATCGGAATAGTTTTAAATTAGCAGAAGAGTTGAAACTACAAAGCCTTGCATTTCCAAATATTTCAACTGGGATTTATCGCTTTCCCAAACAGCTTGCTGCACAGATCGCGTTAAAAATCATTGCTGAACAACTCAGAACGGGAATGTTTGTACAAGAGGTTGTTTTTGTTTGTTTTGATGATGAAAATTTTAATATTTACCAATCTTTGAAACAAGATTTTGATTTAGCCTAAACTCAATCGAATGCAGTGAAGCATTTACCCTCGAAAGAGTAAATGCTTCATCGATTTAGTTGCCTTTCGACATATTTTCTAAAATGTCCCAGCGTTCCAATTTTTCTAGCAATACTTCTTCAATTTCAGCTAGACGTTGGCTGGCTGCGGTTGCGGCATTGGCATCTGAAACAAACCATGAACCATCCGCCAATTTCGCTGACAATTCTGTTTGCTCGGTTTCCAGTTTTTCAATCTCAGCAGGCAGTTGTTCAAGCTCACGCTGGTCTTTATAACTGAGTTTTACCTTTTTAGGTGCTGCGGCCGCTTCTGCTTTGGCTTGCGCTTTTTTTACATCACTTTTCTGATCAACCACCTTCTGATCTGGACGCTGTTCCAAATAGTCTTGATAACCACCGATGTATTCATCAATGTTACCTTTACCATCAAATACCCATGTCGAAGTCACGACATTGTCCATAAAGGCACGGTCATGCGAGATCAACAGCAAAGTACCTTTATAGTCAGACAGCATCTCTTCAAGCAGCTCAAGGGTCACCATATCCAAGTCATTGGTTGGTTCATCCATGACGATTAAATTTGATGGTTTAAGCAGAAGTTTTGCCAATAAGATACGGTTTCTTTCCCCCCCTGAAAGAGCCTTAACTGGGGTACGTGCACGTTCTGGTGAGAATAAAAAGTCTTGTAAATAACTATAGATATGACGACGGTTACCATTCACATCAACAAAATCAGAACCTTCTGAAACGTTGGCCATCACGGTTTTTTCAAGGTCTAAAGCATTACGCAACTGGTCAAAATAGGCAACTTCGAGTTGTGTTCCCGTTTTAACCAAACCGCCATGCTCGATTTCACCTAAAATGGCTTTGATCAATGTGGTTTTGCCGACACCATTGTCACCAACCAAACCAATACGATCACCGCGCAGGACGATAGCTGAGAAGTCGTTAATTAGTGGCTGCGCACCATAGCTGACACTGAGATGTTCGATCTCAAAGACCAACTTACCAGAGCGATTGGCTTCTTGCGTTGCCATGCTGACCTTGCCTTGTTGTGAACGACGTGCTTTAGATTGTTCACGTAAGTCTTTCAACGCACGGACACGACCTTCATTACGGGTACGACGTGCTTTAATGCCTTGACGAATCCAAGCCTCTTCCTCGGCTAACTTTTTATCAAATAAAGCATTTTGTTTTTCTTCTGCTTCCATTTGCTGAGCTTTGAGATCGAGATAGCGAGAGTAGTTCCCTTCGTAGCTACGCAAAACTCCACGGTCAAGCTCGACAATACGGGTGGCAATGCTGTCGACAAATGAACGGTCATGCGAAATAAACAACAGGGTCAGATTATTTTGATCCATTAAAAACTTTTCTAACCATTCGATACTTTCGACGTCCAAATGGTTGGTTGGTTCGTCGAGTAAGAGTACATCTGGTTGAGTCAGTAAGGCGCGCGCCAACAATACGCGACGTTTACGCCCCCCTGATAAATCAGCTAAATCAGCATCGGGATCAAGTCCCATTTTGCTCAGAATTGAGTTGACCTTATTTTCTAATGCCCAGCCATCGAGTTGATCGAGTTTATGTTGCAACATCCCCATGCGATCACAGGCATCCATATCACCCAAAACGCAGGCATCGCTTGCTTCATGGTATTCTTTGAGCACAATGGCTGCTTCGCCTGCACCATCGGCTACGATGTCGGCGACTTTACCTGAGTCCATTGGGACGTCTTGGGCTAACATTGAAACAGTTAAACCATTTTGGATTGAAACTTCACCGTTATCGGGTAACAGGCTTCCCTCAATCAGTTTTAATAAAGTAGACTTACCTTCGCCATTACGACCAATTAAACAGACTCGTTCGCCACGTTCTAGGCTGAAATTCGCGCCGTCGAGTAGGGCAGGTCCGCCAAATGCGAGATGGACATCCCTTAAAGTAATATAGGCCATAATGTTTCCTAAAAGTTCAGATGAGGTCTGAAATGACTAAACCACAAAATTTTGATAATCACGCGTCATTCTCCGCACCCATTGAAGATTTGCAAGTCCGAATTGCATTTTTAGATGATTTAGTTGAACAATTGAATCAACAACTCGCAATTCAAACGCAGGAAATTGCTGATTTAAAAAAACAAATGCAATTTTTATATCGTCGCGTTGAATCTTCAGATTTATCGGAAGGAATTGCCGCTTTTGACCCTGTGAATGACAAACCCCCTCATTATTAATAAATCATGCAGCAATGCGGAGTTGCATTGCTGTAAGATTTACCTTGAATGATTGCATTTAAAAACCATGCAGCACAATTTTCCCTTTGGTTGTACCAGTTTCGATTTGTTGATGTGCACGTTTCAGGTTTTCGGCGTTGATTGGTGATAGAACCTGACTCACTGTGGTTTTTATTTTTCCAGCATCAACTAAGCCTGCAACCTGATTCAACAGTTGGCTCTGTTTGATCATATCTTCGGTCTGGTACATAGAACGCGTGAACATAAACTCCCAATGAACCGAAACAGACTTTGATTTAAAGGGCTGAATGTTGAGTTGTTCAGGGTCATCAATTAAACCGAAATGCCCTTGGGCTGCGATCAGTTCTGCAATATCAGCGAGATGCTGATCTGTTTGCGTGGTTGAAAATACATATAAAGGGGCGTTTAAGCCGAGCTGTTGAATTTGTGCCGCTAAAGCTTGGCTATGGTCCAATACATAATCTGCGCCCAACTGTTTTACCCACTCAGACGTCTCTGGTCGAGATGCCGTACTGATGATGGTCAGATTGGTTAATTGTTTCAGCAATTGAATGGTAATAGAACCAACACCACCCGCACCACCAATGACGAGGATCGACGTGTTTTCAGTGGCAGTTTGAGGTACTTGTAATCGATCAAACAGCATTTCCCATGCGGTAATTGCGGTTAAAGGCAGTGCTGCTGCTTCACTTGCATCCAGTGATTGGGGTTTATGTCCAACAATGCGCTCGTCTACCAATTGTAATTCACTGTTACTGCCTGATCGGTTGAGCGCACCGGCATACCAAACGTGTTCACCAATTTTGAATTGAGTGACGTGTTCGCCAATCGCCTCAACAATACCCACCGCATCCCAGCCTAGAACTTTCCATTGATCATCTTCCGCGCTTTTATTGTTCCGAATTTTGGTATCGACTGGATTGACAGAAATTGCTTGCACACGAACGAGTAAATCGTATCCATGTGCAATAGGTGAGTCGAGTTCAATGTCGATAAGTGCATCGTTTAATGTAATTGTGCCTGCCTTTTGATATGCCACAGCTTTCATCGTTATGCTTCCACTTGATTGGAATCTCAGCATAACTTAAGCTTAATTTTGGTAACTACAGACAAATAACGCTCATAGTGTCAAAAAGGATACTGTAAAATGGCAAAAATGCGACATTCGAGTTTTGATTGTTCTCCGGGTTGTTCCGTCGAAGCAGCCATCAGTTTGATTGATGGTAAATGGAAGTGTGTCATTCTCTGGCATTTATTTAATGAGGGCACCTTGAGATTTAACGAAATTCGCAAGCGTGTACCGAGTATTACCCAGAGAATGCTGACCAATCAGCTACGTGAATTAGAACAAGATGGCCTGCTGCATCGAGAGGTCTATCCTCAGGTTCCTCCAAAAGTTGAATATTGTTTAACTGATTTAGGCCATAGTCTGGAGCAGATTATTGTTGCATTAAAGAATTGGGGCGATGCACATCTTGATCAATTCGGAAAATTAACACTTACTGAATAAAATAAGTGTATTAAATGCATTTCGTATTTTAGGCTTTGAGCGGTCTGCAAAGGCATGCTTCAAAGGCCACCGTTGAATCCAAGATTATTTTTACGTTGTAACTTGCCTTTTGGATTCAACTTATGTAACGCTAATAAAAGAAAGTTTTGGGCTACTTTATGAGTAATATTGGAATTTGGATCACGGTCGCGATTGTACTTTTTGTACTCGGTTCGATTTTTGGCTTACGTGTCAGCCCGCGTGAAAAAGCATTGGGTATGATGCGTGACCAAGCACGTAAAATGGGATTGCATCCTCGTTTAATCGTTGCGCCAGAATGGACAAAGATCCCAATGGCCTCGGAAAAACGTGCCAGTATGGTGGCTTATTATAGTGTACTTATTCCAGATGCCCGTTTGGCGTTAATGCGTGCGCGTGTGGTCGATGGCAAACTTCAGGTGGTGCAAGGTGATCAGAAATTTAATGATTTAACCATTGCATTAAAAGGAGTTTATGCTATTGATATGCAGGCAAACTGTGTCGGACTGTATTGGGATGAAGAAACTGACCTAAGAGCCACACAGCTTGAACAGATAAAAGCTTATTTACATGATTTAGCACAGCGCTAACTCTCTGATTGATCATAGGAAAAACGATTTATTATGGCGAATACTCCACGCTCTGCTTCAGAAAGCACAGCAGCTTCCGCATCTGCTGCAAAGAAACGTGCCTTAGTGATTGTGGAGTCGCCTGCAAAAGCGAAAACAATTAATAAATATTTGGGTTCACAGTATGTGGTGAAGTCATCTGTGGGGCATGTGCGTGATTTACCGACAGGAGGCGGTGCGAAGTCTGCGGAAAAGAAGCCTGCAACGCGTGCTAAACTGACTGAACAACAGAAAACTGAAAAAGCTCAATCTGCCCTGATTAACCGTATGGGTGTCGACCCAGAGCATGATTGGATTGCACACTATGAAGTGCTGCCAGGCAAAGAAAATGTAGTTGCCGAACTGAAAAAACTCGCTAAAGATGCTGATGCAATCTATCTCGCAACGGATTTGGATAGAGAAGGGGAAGCGATTGCTTGGCATTTGAGAGAAGTCATTGGTGGTGATGATAGCCGTTACCATCGTGTGGTCTTTAACGAGATTACCAAAAATGCCATTCAAGAAGCGTTTAAACAGCCAACACGACTTGATTTAAACCGTGTCAATGCTCAGCAGGCACGTCGTTTCCTTGACCGTGTCGTGGGCTTTATGGTGTCACCACTGCTGTGGGAAAAAATTGCCCGTGGCCTCTCAGCAGGGCGCGTACAGTCAGTTGCTGTGAAATTGGTGGTTGAGCGTGAACGTGAAATCCGTGCATTTATTCCAGAAGAATATTGGCAGGTTTTTGCAGATACCACGTCAAAGAAAGATGACATTCGCTTAGAAGCGGTTAAGCAAGCAGGTAAAACACTCAAGCTTAAAAATAAAGCCGAAACTGATGCCTTACTCAGCGTATTAAAAGATGCTGAATACAAAGTTGCATTACGCGAAGATAAACCAACCAAAGTCAATCCAAGCGCACCGTATATCACTTCAACTTTACAACAAGCGGCAAGTACGCGTTTAGGTTTCTCGGTAAAGAAAACCATGATGCTGGCGCAACGTCTGTATGAAGGTGGTTTTATTACCTATATGCGTACTGACTCAACCTTTTTGAGTGATGACGCGGTGAATATGGTGCGTAACCATATCCAACAAAATTTTGGTGAAAAATATGTCCCTGCCAAGCCAAATCGCTATGGCAATAAAGCAGGCGCGCAAGAAGCGCATGAAGCGATTCGTCCATCTGAAGTCGGATTGACAGGCGATAAGCTTGCTGGCGTAGAGCGTGATGCGCAACGTTTATATGATTTGATTTGGCGTCAATTTGTTGCCTGTCAAATGACACCAGCAGAATACTTGTCTTCGACCTTAACGGTTGAAGCCTCAAATGTTGAGTTAAAGGCGAAAGGCCGTACTCTGGTATTTGATGGTTTTACTCGCGTTCGCGGTGCCAATAAATCGGATGATGATATTTTACTGCCAGCGGTAAAAGTAGGCGAAGTGCTTAAGTTGGAAAAACTTGATCCGAGCCAGCACTTTACCAAGCCACCTGCACGTTTTACTGAAGCCTCGTTGGTGAAAGAATTAGAGAAAAAAGGCATTGGTCGTCCATCGACATACGCTGCGATTATTTCCACCATTCAGGAACGTGGTTATGTGAAGCTCGAAAACCGTCGTCTCTTTGCCGAGAAGATGGGTGAGATTGTTACAGACCGTTTGGATGAAAGTTTTAATAACCTGATGAATTATGCCTTTACTGCTGATTTAGAAGGTCAGTTAGACCGTGTTGCAACGGGTGAGCGTAATTGGAAAGAGTTATTGGATACCTTCTATGGTGATTTCAAGAAACGTTTGACCAATGCTCAGGGTGAAAGCGGTATGCGCCGTAATCAGCCAGTTGAAGTTGCTGATGTACCTTGTCCTGAATGTTCGCGCCCAATGCAAGTGCGTACTGGAACAACAGGGGTATTCTTGGGATGCTCAGGTTATAACTTACCGCCAAAAGAACGTTGTAAGGGCACATTAAATCTAACGCCTGTCGAGTCTTTGGCTGCATTGTCAGATGATGATGGTGCCGAAACAGCAGATTTGATGTCTAAGCATCGTTGTCCTAAATGTGGTACTGCAATGGACAGCTATGTGGTGGACGGTGGTCGTAAACTGCATGTTTGCGGTAACAACCCAGATTGTGATGGCTACGAACTGGAAGAAGGCGAGTTTAAGATTAAGGGCTATGATGGTCCAACCATTCCATGTGACAAATGTGATGGCGAAATGCAGTTGAAAACGGGTCGTTTTGGTCCATATTTTGCCTGCTCAAGCTGTGACAATACCCGTAAAGTGTTAAAGAGCGGTCAACCTGCACCACCGCGTGTTGATCCAATCAAAATGGAACATTTACGTTCAGCCAAACATGATGATTTCTTTGTGTTACGTGATGGTGCGGCTGGCCTGTTCTTGGCAGCAAGTAAATTCCCGAAAATTCGTGAAACGCGTGCACCGAAAGTGGCTGAGCTACGCAGTGTTGCAGATCAACTGGATCCGAAATATCAGTTCTTGCTCGAAGCGCCAGATGTAGATCCTGAAGGCAATCCAACAGTGGTGAAATTTAGCCGTAAGAATCAGTCGCAATATGTGGGCTCTGAGACGGCAGAAGGCAAGCAAACCAAGTGGAGTCTGGTTTTCCAAAATGGGAAATGGGTTGAAGCTTAAATATTGATGTGTAAAAAATGCTGGCAATTGCTGGCATTTTTTATGGAACAAATAACAAGAAAAAATAATTTTTGATTGGGGTGAAATTCATGTGGAAAAATATTCGAGTTGCATGCTTATTGCTGGTGTTGTTCATTGTTGCGATCAATGCTTATCGTGATCAAAATCAGGATTGGAATCAGCCCATTAATATCTTACTTCATCCGATTAACGCGGATGGCTTAGCCACAACGCAGCAGTATATTCAACAATTACAGCAAGATGATTTTGCTGAGGTGAAGCAATATCTGGAAAAAAACAGTCAGCAATATCGAGGGCAAAGTAGCTACTTTATGATTCAAATCGGACGTGAATTAAATCAAACACCACCGAAGATGTCTGAACAGCCAAGTATTCTGAATAATATTCTGTGGAGTCTAAAGTTTCGCTTTTATGCATGGAAACAGCACCAATCGGTCGATGGGTCACCGAGCCTAACCTTATATTTAAATTTCTATGATCCAACACAGACACGTGAGTTGAAACACTCTACGGCATTGGAGCGTGGGCGAATCGGTTCGGTCAATTTATTTGCCTCAGCAAAACAAGCACAACAAAATAATGTGGTACTGGTGCATGAGTTACTGCATGGTTTTGGCGCGACAGATAAATATAATTTAAGCAATGGCGAGCCTATTTTCCCTATTGGTTATGCACAAGCAGATAAACAACCTATATTTCCACAAACAGAGGCTGAAATTATGGGTGGGCGTATTCCACTCTCAGAACATAAAAGCAAAATGCCAAATAATTTAGAACAGACCGTATTGAGTGTACTGACCGCCCAAGAAATTGGCTGGATCAAATAAATTGTGGATAAGTCTGGACTTATCCAGAGCTGGATCTTGATGAACAAAATCGTGGCCTAACTGGAGAATATTTAAATAAAACACGAGTTTTCCTGACATTACATCATTAATTATCAACATGCCTTATACAGAACTGAGCGGAAAATTCGCTCAGAATGGAGATATAACATTGATGATAAAAGAGTAAATAATGATGAAAACAGTGGGTAACGATCTGATTCGCAATCAGCTACACGCTGATCGTAAATGGTATCTGTTATTGGGTGTGTTATTGGTTATTTTTGGCCTGGTTCTTTTAGCAGCTTTACCGTTCGCAACATTATCTGCCGTCTTGTTGTTTGGTGTGTTGATGATGTTGGGTGGTATTTTGCATTTTGTTGCAGCATTTATGGTGTTTAAAGGGGGCACACGTTGGTTGTGGGCCTTGTTTGGTGTGCTGTATTTGGCGGCGGGTTATTTTGCTTTTACCACACCCGTGATTACCGCAGTGGTGCTCACCAGTTTCTTGGCTGTTGCCCTCATTATTGCGGGGATTATTCGTAGTGTAAATGCCTTTATTTTACGACCAATTTCAGGCTGGGGCTGGGTACTTTTTTCGGGTATATTGACCCTGTTAACAGGGATTTTGATTCTTTCATCACCTGATTCACCGTTTTGGGTCTTGGGGATGTTCCTTGCTATTGATATTTTGTTCCAAGGGATTAATTACCTGACTTTTGCGGGTGCAATTAAGCAGTTGCCGCATAGTTCAACCACAGTTTAAGTAACCAAGCTAGAAGTAAGAGCATGTGTCATACATGCTCTTTTTGTTTTTGTAGCAGAAAACATCTCGACTGCTTTAGTCTGTTAAAATAGCGCTTCATTTCTAATTGACCAATTCTATGACGCTTGCCAAGCTAATTGATGAACTGAATCCGCAACAAAGACAGGCAGCCACAACAGTGGCACAAAATTGTCTGGTTTTGGCAGGAGCTGGTTGCGGTAAAACCAAGACGATTGTGGCGAGAGCCGCATATTTAATTGATCAAGGTTTGCCAGCACAACAGATCCAGATTCTGACCTTTACTCGTCGTGCAGCAAGCGAAATCGTGACGCGTGTAGAACAGCATATGGGGGTGCAGGCCAAAGGCTTACGCGCATCAACATTCCATACCTTTTGTATGTATCTACTACGCCGTAATCCACGTGCATTTGGTCTGACCCAGTTCAGTATTATTGATCGGGATGATCAATTGCTGATGTTCCGTTTGTTACGCGGTAAAGACAAGGGTAATGTGTTGCCGAAAGCGGCCGAATTGTGTGATCTCTATTCCTATGCTCGTAATACCAAAACCAAACTGTCGGATGCTTTAGTTGAGCAGTTGCCTCAAGCGGTCGAGTATAAAGCTCAAATTACTGAATTGATGAAAGCGTATGAGCAGCGTAAGCAAGAACGTAATTTCTTGGATTATGACGATATTCTGGCGATTGTCGTGGTGCATTTACAAAGTTCACCTGAGTTGGTGAAGTGGGTCACTGGTTTTTGCTCTGCCTTATTGGTAGATGAAATGCAGGATACCAATCCACTGCAATGGGCTTTGTTACAGCCGCTGGTGGGCAAGGTCAAATTGTTTTGTGTTGGCGATGATGCGCAGTCGATTTATGGCTTTCGTGGCGCAGATTTTGAAAATATTCATCATTTTAAAGAACGTGTGCCTGATGCTGAAGTGCTGACTTTGGAAATGAATTATCGTTCGACCCAAGGTATTTTAGATTTATCCAATTGGCTGCTGGAGCAGAGCCAAATTGAATATGACAAGCATTTACAGGCTTATCGCGGTAAAGGTTTAAAGCCACAACTGCATATCTTGAGTAATGAGTTTGAAGAAGCCAATTGGATTATCCAAGATTTGAATCGTCGTCATATGCAAGGTGCTGCTTGGGCAGAGCACATGGTGCTACTACGTTCTGGTTTTAGTGGACGTTATCTGGAAGGTGCATTGATTGCTGCGAATATTCCTTATCGCTTTATTGGTGGGGTAAAACTGCTTGAATCTGCGCATGTTAAAGATGTATTGAGCTTACTGCGGGTGAGTGTTAACCCTCAGGATGATTTAGCGTGGATGCGCTTTCTGACGCTTTGGGATGGGGTGGGTGATGTCGGTGCCAGTAAGTTGGCACAGGAGTTAATTCAGCTTTCTGATATCGAAGCACGTTGCCAACGTCTGGAACGACACGGCAAAGTACCACAACAAGCGATTTTAATTTTGATGCAGCTGGATGTGTTGCAGCAACATGTCGAAGCCTGCATCGGTCTGGCAATGGATGCATTGAATGAACAGCTAGAAAATAATTATAAAACCAAAGATTGGTCGCGCCGTGTCAAAGATTTTGACTTGGTCAAGCAATTGGCACGTAAACATAGCGCTCTTGGTGAGTTCTTAGAGGAATATGTGCTTGATCCAATTTCTGTTTCAGAAATTGATAAAACCCCAGATCAAGACTTAGTGACGCTGATTACCATCCATTCAGCAAAGGGTGCTGAACAAAAAGTCTGTTATGTCCCGCATGTTTCTCCGAATCAATATCCTCATGCACGGGCACAAGGTGATTTTGGTGACGTCGAAGAAGAGCGTCGCGTACTTTATGTGGCCTTAACACGTGCAGAGGATGAATTGATTTTGACCAAACAGAATTTAAATTTATGGTCACAAGATCAATATGATGAGTTAGGAAGAAAAATAGAAAGCTACTTCCTCAATGATTTACCTCAACATTTAGTCGATGTTCAGATTCATCGAGATATTCCTCGTGCCTATGGTCAAAGCAATCGTCCTCGCGCTGCTGCAATCAATTTAGGTTTTGGGATTGATTTCGATTAAACTAGGCAGATTCAATTTCTTTTGATTCATTGATTAAACAGATGAATCATCTTTTAGGTTTTAGCATGAAAATTTTAGTTCGTAATTTAGACCGTAATGTGACTGATGCGGAAATTCTCGACTTATTCAAAGCATATGGAAAAGTTGAGTCTTGTGTCGTGGTCAAAGATGAAGGAACAGGTAAATCGAAAGGTTTCGGTTTTGTTGAAATGCCAAACCCTCGTGAAGCGATTAAAGCAATTAAAGGTTTAAACACCTTGAAAGTAAAAAGCCAAGGCATTCGTGTCAAAGCTGCGGATGACAAAGCTTAATTATTGATGTTAAAGCAATATACTGCTTTATCAATGGTTGCGCCAAATGCTGAGCGAATAGCCAAGAAAATTAAAACACTTGAAGTTCGCTCATGGTAACCTGAAATGTTGCCACTGAAAGATTTGATGATTGTAGAGAATCAAAATTTTCTTTTGAAAGATGGTGATGAAGAAACTGGTTTTGCAGTTGCACTTGTAGATATTGAATCAGTGCATCCGTGGCAATCTGATGAAGTTGATGCTGCTTGTGCGACGGATTGGACTGAAGGGTATTTGGCTTGGGTTATTCGGAATATCCGACCGATTGATCCACCGATTCAAGTTATGGCCAAGCGAAAACTCTATCTGCTTGAGCTGGATATTGGGTAATTCGTCTTCGGCTTATTTGCCCCAGGTTGAACCCCAACCCTGACAGGGATTGGAAAAGTATTGGTAAATATTGATGATCTCTTGTTGATCAATTAGACCATTGCGATTGAGATCTAAGGCTTTAAAGATTTTTATTTTTTTGGAATCGATGGCAAGAATCTGTTTCTGCCAGGAAACGGGTTGACCTTGTAAAAGGATCAGTTTTTTCCATTCATTTTGATCGATCATTTGATCGCGATTAGAGTCGTAATCTGAATAGAGTTTTTCCCAGTCTAAACCTGCTGGCTCACAGCTATAAGAGGTTGAGATGACCATACAGCATATTAAGCTCAGTATGGCTTGTTGAATATGACGCATGGGCAGGCTCAAAAGATATTGATTTTATCATTAAAGCATTTAATCTTAAGCTATCCAAGAGAAAGGATCTTTAAGGAAAATATTATGTCCCGTGTTGCTCGTTATCATGCAGATCGTACCAATCAAAAACTGTATTTTGCCCGACTTGCATGCCAACAAGCTGAGCAAACCGAACATATTCAGCAAGCACAAGCATATCGTGAAGGGGCAGTGTTTCATCTGCATGGGGCGCTTTTAGCATTCTTGCAAGAACTGGTACGTTACTACCGCTTAAATGACCTACAGCCGACCTTTAAATCGATTGAGGAGCAGATGGCGGATAAAGGGCAGGTTTCTCCAGAAATTTTAGTGTTACAACAGCTCGCAAAAGATGGTTTTGTGGCAGAGTTGAAGCGTGCTTACCGTATGTGCCAATATGCACCTGAGCCAACGGCACCAGAACCTGAAAACGAGACCTCTTCAAATCTCATTATTAAAGTCACACAAAGCCCACAGGCTTGGTTACCTGATGCCAAAATTTTACGTGAATGGCACCGTGAATTGAGTCATTTAATTGATGGTTTCCGTAATGAAATGGTGGAGTTCTAAGTCGAATGTTTAAGTCGACTTGAAATCTAGGCCAACAGCACTTATATAAATAAGACGTGAGCGCAAAATACTTTGCCACCATGTTGAAGCATGGAGAAAATTTATGTCAATGCAACAGTTAAAAGAATTATTTGGTAATCAGGAAGCAGTTCTTGAGTTGGTTCAACTCGAAGGTGGTGAGCTTGCTTTGCGCAATGCGGGTTCTGAAAATGAGCCTTTAGTTAAGATACAGTTTAGTGACGAGGTCAAAGCCATCCTTGGCGATCAAACAGCAACTGTCGCACAACATATGATTCAAGCCGCTTTATTTGGTTTGTTAGAGAAGCAGATGAATGAGTGGCAAGCAGAAGTAGTTGATGAGCAACCTCAACATTTGAGCTAATCTCACAGAATAAAAAAAGCGTACTTAAAGTACGCTTTTTTTATTCTGGAAATATTTAGTGAGCTTCGGACTGATGCGCCAGTTCGATTTGACTAAGAATATGATGGCTCATATTTTTTGCCATTTCTTCTTTGGCATAGAACACTTCACCAATATTTTCTTCACGAATCACCACCGCTTCCTCTTTGCTTTCTGCACAAATAAGGACCTGAATCTCAGGATTGAGCTGTTTGGAGATATCCACGATACGATGAATATCTAGAATATCCATCGGTGAAATGACCAACAGACGGGCATGTTGAATATGCGCTTGGATCAATACATTCGGTTCGGTTGCTTCACCACTGACAGCAGCAATGCCTTGAGCACGTAGTTTTTCAACAATTTCACGATTTTCTTCTGCAATCACGACTTTGATATTTTGTTGCATCAGATTTTCGCTGATGCGACGTCCAACGCCACCATAGCCAATAATCACCACCTGATCGCGCAGATAAGCTTGATCTACCTCATCTGGCAACATGGCCAGTGGGTCACCACTACGTTCTAACATACGTGCCAAATGCGAGCGCTCACGAATCCAGCGTTGCACAGGCTCGATTGCAGAGAACACAAATGAATTTAGGGTAATCGAAAATAATGCTCCTGCAAGAATCAGGTTTTGTGCATCAGGTGTGAGTAAACCGAGGGATAAACCCAGTGTCGCCAAGATAAAGGAGAACTCGCCAATTTGCGCCAAACTGGCACCGACGGTTAAAGCGGTATTAATTGGATAACGGAAGAATAACACCAAAGCCATCGCTGCTAAGGTCTTACCCACCATGATAATGGCAACAACCGCTAAAATCTTTAATGGTGCTTCAACCAAGATGCTTGGGTCGAACAGCATACCGACCGAAACGAAGAAGAGAATCGAGAAGATTTCGCGTAAGGGCAAAGTTTCTTCTTCAGCACGATGACTGAAGTCAGATTCTTTCACTACCATTCCCGCAAAGAATGCGCCAAGTGCCATGGAAACACCAAACACCGCATAAGAACCGTAGGCAATTGAAACCGCAGCAGCCACGACGGTGAGCGTGAACAGTTCACGAGAACCTAAACGTGCGACAAATTGCATAATCATTGGCACAAGACGTTTACCAATAATCAGCATGAATGCAATAAAGCCCGTGACTTTAAGTAGGGTAATGCCGATAGTGATCCAGATACTTTGCGATGTATCTGTTCCAGGTAGTGCTTTCCCGCCGAGTAATACCGCTGTTGCAGGTAAAAGCACCAAGGCTAACACCATCACCAGATCTTCAACCAAGAGCCAGCCAACGGCAATTTTTCCGTTAACAGAGTCCAGTAAGCCGCGATCTCCCAAAGCCTTGAGTAATACCACTGTACTGGCACAGGATAAGCTTAAACCGAAGATCAGTGCTGAACCAAAGCTCCAGCCCCAGAACATGGAAACAGCAATACCGAGTAAGGTTGCAACGGCAATCTGCAAAATTGCACCTGGTAAGGCAATACGGCGGACTTGTAGTAAATCCTTGAGGGAGAAGTGCATCCCTACACCGAACATTAAAAACATGACCCCAAGTTCGGCAAGTTGATTGGCAAGCTGTATATCACCGACCACACCAGGCGTATTTGGACTAATAATGATGCCGGCAACTAGATAACCAATTAAAGGAGGGAGGCGTAGACGTGCTGCGATATAGCCAAAAATAAGGGCCATACCAAAACCAACAGCAAGTAATATAATTAAATCAACATCATGTGGCATCGAAACTCCTTAATCGTTGCGGTTAAGGTAGAAATAACTGAGCATAAAACATGCCAAGAAAACAGCGAATAAATTGTAACAAGTAAAATCGAATTTGTTGATGACAATTTTTTTAATTATCAAAAAAAATCATGTAAGTCGTTTATGCTTTTATCTAATCAACATACATTTTTTAGGCAAAAAAAACGACCTCAAATGAAGTCGTTTTTTTAAAGAACTAAAATTATTTAATTTTAGCTTCTTTGAAGATTACGTGTTGACGGATTTTTGGATCAAATTTTTTGATTTCCATTTTTTCCGGCATAGTACGTTTGTTCTTAGTAGTGGTATAGAAATAACCTGTACCAGCTGTAGAAACTAGGCGAATCTTATCACGCATTGTTCAGACTCCTTAAATCTTTTGACCTTGAGCACGGAGATCAGCAACAACTTTCTCAATACCCAATTTATCAATAATACGCATACCTTTAGTGGTTAGACGAAGACGTACAAAACGCTTTTCGCTTTCTAACCAAAAACGGTGGTGGTGCAGGTTCGGCTCGAACCGGCGTTTGGTTTTGTTGTTTGCGTGCGATACGTTGTTACCAACGATTGGACGCTTGCCGGTAACTTGGCAAACCTTAGACATGGTGAACTCCATTGCTAGTTTATACAGCACCGTTTCGTGCAACTAGCCATTCAAGTAAACGGATGAAATCATTCAAGGGGCGTTTTATACCAAAAATACGATTAAAAGACAAGCGAATTTGGTAAAAACAAGACATGATCTAGTGTGATAGCTCATGCCTTAACCAAGTGAGGGTGTGTTGATATGTCAACAGCCCCTTTCTAGCGAAATAGTGTTTTTAAAAGCAGCTTATGCGTTGCTTTATTATAAGGCGGTAGGATGAATTTCAAACTGTAAAGTTTAGGGCTCACTGGGTTTGACATCATAGAACGTTCATGTGAGAAGCTAAAGAAACCTTCTTTACCATGATATTTGCCCATACCTGATGCACCAATGCCACCAAATGGCAGATCATCCTGTGCCACATGGGTAAGCACTTGGTTGATACCAAAATGCCCTGAATGGGTACGTCCAGCCACATAATCAGCGCGTGCAGTATCGATATCGAAGTAATAGAAAGCCAATGGACGTGGGCGACTATTAATGAACTGAAGTGCATCGTCGATATGATCGTATTCTAAAATAGGCAGAATTGGACCAAAGATCTCATTCTTCATAATTTCCATTTCAGTGGTCACGCCAGTTAATAAGGTCGGCGCAATTTTACGAACTTCAGTTAAAGACTCATTCTTGGCATTGAGTTCAACAATATTGGCACCTTGATCACGAGCATCTTCCAAATAACCTTGCAGACGGTTGTATTGTTTATCATTCACAATTGAGGTGTAGTCTTTATTGTCACGCAAGCTTGGATACATGGTGTTCACAAAGTCGTTGTAGTGCTTGGTGAATTCAGCTGTTTTACCTTTAGGTAGGAACATATAGTCTGGGGCAACACAGGTTTGACCCGCATTCCATAACTTACCAACAGCAATACGTTGTGCCACATCACGAATATTCATCGCTGAATGGACCAAGGCAGGTGATTTGCCGCCGAGCTCTAAAATCACTGGAACAAGATTTTCTGCCGCCGCCGCCATGACAGTTTTACCGACAGAGGTTGAGCCTGTGAAAATCATCTTATCAAACGCGAGGTGACTGAATGCATCTGAAATAACGCCACCACCATTCACGACAGCAACCAACTCTTGTGGAAATGCTTCTGAAAGTGCATTTTCAAGCACATAACCAAAATTTGAAGAAGCACTCGAAATTTTGATCATGGTATGGTTACCCGCAGCCAAAGCACAGATCAATGGGCCGACTGAAAGTAATAAAGGGTAGTTCCATGGCGCAATCACCCCGATTACACCCAGTGGTTGATATTCTACCCAGCCTTTTGCTGGTTGGTGTAACATGCTGATATGGCGTTTAGATGGTTTCATCCATTCAGTTAAGTTTTTGCTGTAGTATTTGATATGTTCTAGACAAGTCAGAACTTCGCCAATTTTGGTTTCCATAATGGCGCGGTTGCCATAATCTTGACTAATTGCGTTAGCAAATTGATCTTGATACTTTATCAAGATATTTTTAAGTCGAGCTAAGCGTTCAATACGTTCTTTGGCGCTTGGCACAGGATGGCGTTGGTAAGCTGCTTTTTGCTGCTCAAGCAAATCATGTAGCCGTTTCACATCAACATGAGGTGTCATAGCGGTTGTTTTTGTTTGACTGTTCATAGGAGTGGACCAAAAGAAAGCTTATTATTTTTTAATTTTTAGAGTAAATACTCTAAAGTGTCAAGTCGCTTTATAGGTTTGTTTTATAACCTATTGATTATGTTATAGATGGTTAAAATCAATGTCGCACGCTAAACCGAATAAAACAAAAGATCGAATTCTGCAAATCAGTTTGCAGTTGTTTAATGAGCGTGGAGAGCGTTCGGTCACAACCAATCACATCGCGGCTGAACTCGGGATTAGCCCAGGCAACTTGTATTATCATTTCCGTAACAAACAGGAAATTATCAAAGAACTGGCACAACAATATCAGGCAGAAACCTTGGAAATGCTGGCATTACCAACGGATCGTCCATTGAATGCCAATGATAAAATTAGTTATTTCCAAGTACTCAGCAATCAGTTGTGGGCATATCGCTTTATTCATCGTGATGTCTATCATCTGGTCGAAAATAATGAAGACTTCAGAAAAATCTATCCGCGTTTTGCTGGACAGGTGATGCAACAGGGGCAAAAAATTTATCGTGCCTTCGTGGATGCAGGCCTGATGAAAATGACTGATTCAGAAATTGAAGCCTTGATTATCAACTTGTGGATTGTGCTGACCAACTGGACTAACTTCTTATATATGTCAGGCCATATCAGCGATAACAATCGTCTGGAAGAAAAGTGGGTTTGGCAAGCATTGCGACAAATGGTGTTCTTAGAAGGCCCGTATTTAATGGGTGAAAGTCGCCAAACCTATGAACAGTTACTTAAATCACTTGGACCATCAGACTTGTTC
This sequence comes from Acinetobacter sp. NIPH 2100, assembly GCF_000369805.1. Taxonomy (GTDB): domain Bacteria; phylum Pseudomonadota; class Gammaproteobacteria; order Pseudomonadales; family Moraxellaceae; genus Acinetobacter. The sequence goes on from NZ_KB850224.1 coordinate 544,631, forward strand.
GCGAGTTTGTCTAATCTTAAAAATGATGACGAATAGATCGTCAGCAGCTATTTAGTCAATAGCAAAAAAGGGTTAGAATGCTCGGCTTGATTTTAATTTGATTCGAATAAGTGATATTAACCAAATGAACACGACTACAGCCCACACAGCGCGATTACTGATTACTTGTGAAGACAAGCCGGGGATCGTGCAAGCCGTATCGAGCTTTTTGTATCATCAGGGAGCAAACATTACCGCACTTGATCAGTACGCAACAGAAGCTCAAGGCGGGCGTTATTTCATGCGTGTTGAGTTTGAAATTGATCATTTGCAATCTCGTAAAGAAGCATTGATGCAAACCTTTGCTGCCAATGTTGCAGAACGTTATGAGATGCAATGGAAGCTTACTTTTGTTGGCGAGTTGAAAAAGGTCGGTATTTTAGTTTCTAAAGTGGACCATGCTTTATTGGAATTGTTATGGCGTCATGCGCGTGGTTCATTGCCATGTGAGATTACCCAAGTTATTTCGAACCATCCAGATTTACGTGAATCGGTTGAAAATTTTGGTATTCCATTCCATGTCGTGCCCGTCAATAAAGACAATAAAGTTGAAGCTTATGCTCAAATTGATGAAATGATGCAGGGCAATGATCTGTTGATCTTAGCGCGTTATATGCAGATTTTGAGTGAAGACTTTGTTGCTAAGTGGGAAATGAAGATCATCAATATTCACCACTCTTTCCTACCAGCTTTTGTGGGTGCGAATCCATATAAGCAAGCCTATGAGAAAGGGGTGAAACTGATTGGTGCAACAGCACACTATGTGACTGCTGATTTGGATCAAGGTCCAATTATTGAACAAGATGTCGAACGTGTCAGCCATGATTACAATGTAGAGCAGTTACGTGAGTTAGGCGAAGACGTTGAACGTAATGTATTGGCACGTGCTGTGAAATGGCATTTAGAAGACCGTATTATTGTTGATGGAAACAAAACAGTGGTGTTCTAAATCATCGTATTGTTTCAGTATGTAAAGAGAACATGTCGAAAGGCATGTTTTTTTATGCCTATTTTTCAATGGTTAGCGAATATACAATAAAAAAACAGTTGCAAATGAAAACACTTCTCATTTATTATTACGGCACTTTCATTGTTCTATCCGATGAGTGAAATCGTTTTTTTAAAGGTTTGACCATCTATACTGGTACTTAGATTCTTATGAGTCAATCTCCTGCCACATTCAATACGCCACACCCGATGAAAAAGAAAATCATCACTGCATTAGCTGCCGTTGTGATTGGACATGTAGGAGTTTTGTGGGCGGTTAGCCACATGAAAACGATTGAGTTAAGACCAATCGAAAAAGAACCGCTTAAGGTGAAGTTCGTTAAAATTAAGGAACCACCTAAACCAGAACCGCCTAAACCAAAAGAACAGCCAAAACCTGAACCTAAAAAAGAAGTGAAGGAAGTTAAAGTCGTTGAAAAACCTTTACCTCCACCGAAAAAGATTGAAAAGGTTCAACAGGTAAAAGAGGCACCAAAACCTGTTCTTCAAAAAACCGAACAAAAAATCGAACCTAAGGTTGAGACCAAAGTCGTGACCACTGTAACTGAAAAAGTGGTTGAAAAACCGCAACCTGTTCAGGAAGTCGCGAAACCTCAACCTGCTGCTGATCCATCACCAAAACGTGTATCGATTGGCGGTTCAGGGGTTCAATGGAGTCGTTCACCGAAATTATCTGTGACAGCAAAAGATTTAGATAACCAAACACGCTCAGTGATGGTACTGATTGAAGCTGATGAGAAGGGTAGAATTACCAATGCGCGTGTTACACGTAGTAGTGGTATACCGAATCTCGATGAAAAAGTTTTACGTGCTGTAAGAAGTGCGAAATTTAAACCGTATATGGAAAATGGTGTTGCTTACCCGATTCGAGCAGAGCAGCCGTTTGATCTTAGTCCTTAATAAATTTGAGTCCTTGCGACAGATTAAATCAGGAGTTCGTATATGAACTTTTCAGTTTATTGGCAACATGCAGATGCAGTAAGTAAGACACTGTATTTCATCCTTTTAGCAATGTCGATTGCGACGTGGACTATTTTCATTCTGCGCCTATTAGGAACACGCCAATTAAAACAACAAGCTTATACTCAACTTGTTCAAGCTTTGGCTACGCTTAAATCAAAGTTACAGCCTTTATCGTTTGAACAGCGTAAAGCCGTTGCTGAGCAAGCATTGCTTCGCCAAATCTCTGCTGAAAAATCTCAAGCAGAAAAAGGTGTATCAGTTCTTGGAACAATCGCTTCACTTGCACCGTTTGTGGGTTTATTCGGTACAGTATGGGGGATTTTCCACGCGCTTGTGGCAGTGGGTAAAAGTGGTCAAGCTGGTTTAGCTCAAGTCGCAACCCCAGTGGGTGAGGCATTGATCATGACAGGTCTTGGTCTTGCAGTCGCGATTCCTGCGGTGATGGCGTATAACATCTGTGTACGTTTCAATCGTGGCTTGGCACATGATTTACAAGACCAAGCGCATAGCTTGTTAATCGATACCATGTTGCAGCAAGACAGTGTAGCAAAGACAGAAACTAAAGCGACTCAACAAAGTTTAGTTGGAGGTCAAGCTTAAAATGGGCTTTCAATTGGGTGAAGACCACGACAGTGGCATGAATGAGATGAACCTCATTCCTCTGATCGACATTATGTTGGTATTGATGATTATCTTTTTAGTCACAGCAACGGTTGCTAACCCATCAATTCCATTAAGTTTACCAAAAACCACTGCTGAAATTGTAGATCCACCACCAAAAGCGATCACTATTAGTATTAATGACAAAGGTGAGGTGGCTTGGGATGCGCAGATTATTAGCTTAGAAGAGCTAGAGAAGCGTTTCCAAGAGGCGGGTCAGGCTGCGACCAAACCGACTGTACAGTTACGTGCGGACAAAGAATCAAAATACGATACAGTTGCACAAGTGATGTCTCGTGCCAGCGAAGCAGGTTTAAGCGATATTGCGTTTGTCAGTGAAAACTAAAACAATGTGATACCAAGAAAAAAGCAACTCTTAGAGTTGCTTTTTTTATGTCTATTCAGTTTTGAGTAGATCGAGATATTTAGCGCGTAGTTTAGAAAGCTTGGGCGGAATGCTGAAGTTGCAGTAACCTTGTGATGGGTTACGTGCAAAGAAGTTTTGGTGATATTCCTCCGCAGGGTAGAAGGTTGGTGCTGGGCTAAGCTCAGTCACAATATTTAGACCTTCATCTTCCAGATCATGAATAATCTGTTCAGCTTGCTGCTTTTGTTCCTCATCAAAGTAATAAATAACAGAGCGGTATTGCGTGCCAATATCATTACCTTGGCGGTTTAGCGTGGTTGGGTCATGCGTCGTAAAAAACACATTCAGTAGTTGTGAGTAGGTGATTTGCTGTTCATCAAAATCAATCAAAATCACTTCTGCGTGCTGCGTTGTACCTTGGCAGACTTGCTCATAGGTCGGGTTTTGGCTAATCCCGCCAGCATAGCCACTGACGACTTTTTCTACACCTTTAAGCTGTAGAAATACTGCTTCTACACACCAAAAACATCCACCACCAACGAGTGCTTGTTGCATGAGACTCCCCAATTTTTAATTTTAAGAATGCTACTAAAGTAAACGAAGTATTGAAAAAGTAAAAGCCCGTGTTCGAAACGAGCTTTTACTTTTTTACGATAAAGAATTATGGAAGCGGTTGAATCACCGTTACAAAACTTACTAAAACTTGACCAGATGCATCCATGAAGTTAAGCTCATGGCCTTTCAGCTCGTAATTGGTTGTGCTTGCCAAAGCGTTGCTATATTGGCGAGAAAGCGCACTATTGTCTTGACCGATACACGCCATCATGGTCGAAGCAATCGGACCTAAGCGTAAGATCGCACCTTGGCTTTCAAAGCTGCCTTGAATCTGGTTACAACCATCTGCACCGAAGAAGCGTTTGCCTTTCGCATCAAATTGAATTGCAGGGCGCTTGCCAGAAAGATCATTGCTTTTAATCTCTACACCATTGATCTGTGTAGCGATCCAGTTGCGGTTATACAGTCCGATGCTTTCTTTGTGAGATGCATTCGGTGAGGTTTGCAGAGATTCTGTGGTCGCACAACCTGTCATTGCTACGGCAATTGCCAAAGTACAAGACGTTAAAAAAGGCTTTAACATAAGATTTTAAATCCGAATCATTGTGTTTCTATAGATGGAATTAAAATAAAACAACGTGGAGTTGAACGGGATATTCGGTATCCTTTTGTAAATGTTCAGATGTTTTTAATGAAATTAGTGGAAAAATCACTCAGTTTTGGGTAGGCCTGAGCGAATGATCTGTGAAAAGTATTCACTGCTTTGATTGGCTTGTTGTTCATATTGCTCTGCACGTGGATTGATATGCGCCAAGCGATACCATTCTTTCATACTGTAGCTCTGGTTGAGTGCTTTCAAGTCATAGAGATAATTCGGCAAATAGCCAGAAGCTAGCAATCGATAATCCTTGGGCAAGCGTTGTGGATTAATCGCTTGTACCATATCAAATACCAGCGTGGTGCAGTTACTGGTCAGTGTGTTGTACCATTTGGCTTCTGCACGGAGTTCATCTGCTTTGTGCAGATACTCAATAAAGAGGGCTTTACGTTCAGGTGCAGGCATTCTGATCGGGAAGATATAGACTTGTTCATGGCGAACATTACTACGTGTATAAATCAGATCTTTTTCATCTGAAGCGACGAGGCTCAGTTCATATTTACGAAAAAAGCCACCAATTGCGGAAAATTCTTCATCTTTTTCTTTGCGGATTTCAATGGAGAACACCAAAGGCTTTTGGTCGGAAAAATTGAAACTCACCAACGTATGTGCAATCTGTGGGCCCATCCAGTAGGAGGTGATGACATTGATGCCAGTAATCTTATTCAGATCAATACTGCGATCTTCCCAGCGAATGTCATAGCTTCCATCCGCATGCCAGTCAAAATTGCGTACGTTATGCAACTGCACCATGTCGCCTTGTTTTTCATAATGAAGCTGTTCAGCGACTTCTGGGTTCCAGTTACGGTCCTGTCTTGCATCTAATGAAAAATACCAGACCAGTGAGCAGGCAAATGCCAAACAATAAATAATGATATCAGTACGTCGGCTAAAAAGATGACCACTGACATAGACACCAATCAGGCTCAGCGCAAACAAGCTCCACAGAATGATGGCGATGCGGCTGAAAAACGGACCTAAAGGCTGCTGAATCCATAATGCGAGACAGAGCCAAATGCTTGAAAGGATCACGCACAAGGTAAACAGACTATGTAAAAGCCCAATGCCTAAAGCGATGAAAAACTCACGTGATCCAATATTCTGCATGGCAAATGCAATCCATTTTTATTTTTGATAAGTCGCAAACTCAAAAGTAATACCTGATTTCTCATCAGTATGTGGTTCTGAATCTACTTTACGGAAATCTTCAGAGATTTTTGGATAATGCGCATCACCTTGGACATCTAGGTCAACATGAGTTAACTCTAAACGATCAGCAATGGCGAGCGTTTGGGTAAAAATCTCTCCACCCCCAATAATAAATAAGGATGCTTTTTCAGCGTGTTGTACATCTGTAAGTGCGCCGTTGAGCGCATCTTCGATACTGTGTGCGACTTTAACGCCTTCAAACTGCCATTCAGGATCACGCGTAATCACCCAGTTGACACGATTGGGTAGGGTACGTCCCATAGATTCAAGGGTTTTACGCCCCATAATCACCACGCCACCTTGGGTGATGGCTTTAAAGTGTTTCAGGTCAGCAGAGATATGCCAAGGCAAAGCATTGCCTTTACCGATACAGTGATTTTTATCCATTGCAACTACGTGGACAACTTCAGTGCCTTGCCATGCCATTTTATATGCTCTCTACTCTACTTAAACTGCGACGGGTGCTTTAATTGCTGGGTGTGATTCATATCCGACAATTTCAATATCTTCAAATTTGAAGTCGAAAATATCGGTGATCTCAGGATTTAGTTTTAATTGACATAACGGTAGCGGCTCACGAGTCAGCTGTAACTGCGCCTGTTCAAAGTGATTGGCATATAAGTGAGTATCTCCACCTGTCCAGACAAAATCACCTACACCTAAACCACAAACCTGCGCAATCATATGGGTCAGTAGGGCATAACTGGCAATATTAAATGGCACACCTAAAAACACATCAGCACTACGCTGATACAGTTGGCATGACAGTTTGTTGTCTTGAACAAAGAATTGGAACAAGGTGTGGCAAGGCGGTAATGCGACTTTACCCGCTTCATTCGGGTTCCAGCCTGAAACAATCAAACGGCGTGAATTTGGATTGGTTTTAATTTCATTGATTAACCATTTGATCTGGTCAAAGCCATCTTGCTGATAGCTGCCATCTTCGTTTTGAGTCGCGCCAAAGTTACGCCATTGGTGACCATAAACAGGGCCAAGTTCACTTTCAGGACGACCGAAGCGTGCTGTTTGTTCCGCTGTTGCCCATTCATCCCAAATTGAAACTTTGTTGTCTTTGAGATATTGAACATTGGTATCGCCTTTGAGGAACCAAAGTAATTCAATGGCAATAGAGCGAAAATGGACTTTCTTGGTGGTTAACATCGGAAAGCCTTTGGAAAGATCAAAGCGCATTTGATGACCAAATACTGAACGTGTACCTGTGCCAGTACGGTCGCCTTTGTCGCCGCCATTGTCGAGGATATGTTGTAAAAGGTCTAAGTAAGTGCGCATCGTGATTCCTAATCGCAAATTTTATCGGGCTCATCTTATCAGAATTTAGGTGATAAATAATGGGTCAATTGAGCGTCATTAATTGTCGTAGTATAGACTTTGTTCTCTATTTTAATTTAGCTGCTTGTTTTATATTAAGTTCTATAAATAACAACAGAGACAATCAACATAATGGATCTTCAACCTGAAAATTTACCGCACACTTTACACCCATACCTAGAAAAAATCTCAGCAACAATTTTGCCGAGTGTAGCTCTACAGCTTAAGTCTGATGACACACTAACTTTATGGCAAAGTAAGATTGGAGGGCAACCTTATTTACCGCTAGATGTCACGTATCCTGTCGACTCAGAAGGTAATCCATTGGCTTTGTTGGCACAGTTTAATTGTGCTGAAATTCCAAATTTGCCTCATTTTCCAGACAAGGGCATTTTGCAGTTCTATATCGCGGCTGATGATTTATATGGCATGAATTTCGATGACCAACAACAGCAATCTGGATTTAAAGTGTTGTATTTCGAGCAGATTATTGAAGATGCTTCACAATTAAAACAGGACTTTTCTGAAGTTCAGTTGAGTGAAGATGATTATTTGCCATTTACGGGACAATATTCGATTGAATTTAGCCTTACTTCTCAGCCAATTAGCCTCGGTGATTTTGCCTTTGCACCAAAGATTTTAGGCGTCGATGAATTGTATGATTTTGAAGATCAATTTGAAGGTGGGGATTTCGAAGATGATTTTATCGAGCCTTATGATGAATTGGCTTCCGCAAGTGGACATCGTTTAGGCGGTTATCCTTATTTTACCCAAACTGATCCACGTCAATATAATGAAAAAGTTCAAGATTATATTTTGCTTTTCCAACTCGATACCGATGATGTTGAGAACGATATTATGTGGGGCGATTCAGGTGTGGGTAATTTCTTTATTCACCCAGACGACTTAAAGAAACGAGATTTCTCTAAAGTGCTATATAACTGGGATTGTTGCTAAATAAAAAAAGCGGATGAACATTCATCCGCTTTTTTCTGGGTCTTTAATCTTATTCAGTGATAAAAGTAACTTTACCATCTTCTAAAGATTTAACACGTGCCAGCGATTCAACGCGATAGCCTTTTTCAAGCAACACATCACGACCTGGTTGAAAAGATTTTTCAATCACAATACCAACACCCACCACTTCAGCTTTGGCTTGGTGAATCAAGTCGATGAGACCAAGTGCCGCTTGACCATTTGCCAAGAAGTCATCAATGACAAGCGCTTTGTCGCTTGAATTGATGTGCTTGTTTGAAATCGCAATGGTGCTTTCAGTTTGTTTGGTGAACGAGAACACTTTAGAACGGTAAAGGTCGTCTTTTAATGTTAATGACTGATATTTACGCGCAAAAATAACAGGAACACCAAGTTCTAAACCTGCCATGATTGCAGGTGCAATACCTGAAGCCTCAATGGTAATAATTTTAGTAATACCTGCATCTTTAAAGCGAGCGGCAAACTCTTTACCAATCAGTTGCATTAACACCGGATCGATTTGGTGGTTTAAGAAAGCATCAACTTTCAAAACCTGATCAGATAGAACGATACCTTCATTTAAGATTTTCTGTTCTAAAGCGTACACGGGAGAATCCTCTAAACGGATGCTTGTTCAAGCAAAGGCATATTTTAAAAAGCATCTAAAAAAATGCAAGCCAAAATTGACCAGATGCTTAGTTTGTTTTACCTGAATACCCCGTTAATAACAGACCATATGATGCTTTTCCATCATTGTGTGCCATTTTTACTGGTAAGTAATCCAGTTTAGGTGCTAACCAGAACACGGTATTACGCTCAGGTTTATCGTGCTGCATCACCACTTTAATGGTATTGAATGTGCCATAAGGGGTTTTGATACTTTCGTTACCTTGTTTGACAAAACGACGTTCGTCTAACGCTTTCGCATCTGCAATCAGATATTTGGTTTTCAACGAATTGTTTTTTAAATCCTCACGGATTTGCAATTCAGCATTGAGTTCATCCAAAGCACCTGCCTGCCATGCGAATGAGCGGGCAGTATTATCTTTCTTGGTCTCTACAACTTTACTGTTAGGGTTGAAGTTGATACTCATTGTGTTGTTGTGGATCAACACTTTGCTGCTACGACTAAAATTTTGCGAGGTAATTTTATTATCAGCAAAGCTAAATTGACTGGTTTCAGATGCAGAGGCGATTGCACCCGCTTTGGCATTGAATTTATAAGTCCAGTTATTACCTTGCTGTGAAAGGGTACGTGTGGCAGAGCCTAAGTTCTTATTGTTGTAGCTAAACTGATAGCTTGCCTGAAACGGTGCCATGGCCAGCGCATGACTAGACAGGCTTACACTTAGCAGAGTAGCTGACGTCATACCGAGTACTTTCAATAATTTCTTTGTCATAACACTATATCCTTTGAGCGATGCAATCAGTCATCACCCATTTTCTTTACCATTTAAGGCTATTATGCTCGTAAATTATGAAGAAAAGATCAGGCTTTTTATGAGGTACTTGTTAATTTTTCGTATAAATCATGAAGATATGTATTTCAGTGGTATAACGCCAAACAGTTATACCACAACGAAGAGTGACTATTTTTTACTGTCTTTTTGCTGAATCGGCGTGACCTCAGTATCTTCTAGACCATCGGCGTCAAAATCATCATCATTCGATGGATATAGAATCGCAGCCAGATTGACATTGCCCCAGACAATCAGTTCAGCAGGGCGGACACGGGCACGGTTAACATGCACTTTACTCAGGGTCTCAATAATACTTGGTTTCTTACCTAACCAACGATTGAGATCGAGATAAAGTAAATCATCTTTGACCTTGACCACTTCAAAGTGCTCTAAGATTTTACCCAGTGGATCTTCTTCACGGAATTTCTGGTAGTACCAGATCGCGACATAAAAGCCCCATTTCTGAAAGATGTTTTTAAATTTGGCTTCAATCACTTGGGTGTTACTGATTTGCTCGAATACCATCAGTTGTACGTCTTGATTCATTTCCATTTGAATCAGTTTTAAATCTACAGATAGGGTGGTATGCAAACCTTTCACATCTAAGGTCGTATATAAACGTAACCAACCATCATAGAGGTCGGCATGCAGGTCTTGCATAATCTCGACATTTTCTGTGACGTAACGTTCCATAGTCGCATTCACAAAAACTTGTGAAAGCGAAAACTCTCTTTCTTCTTCGATGAATTCTTCGGCTTTTTGGTAAACTTTACGTAGACGTTTAACAACGGATGAAATTAGCGTTTGCATAAAAGTTGTTCCAGAAAGTGAATTGATAGGTCAAGCAATGCCACGATCTTTGTATTAACTAAAAAATAAAAATAAATTTCTGACTTGCAGTGTAGCAAAATTAATTGCTACATTTTCATAAAATGATGGTATGGAAACACTGTAACTATAAGTGGATCACATTTTTGTAAAATTTTGAATATTGGTTTGGTTTTTATACGGTTATACCGTTGGGGATGGGACATTTTTTGTCGCTTAAATACCATGTGGAATAAAATAAATTTTCGTTCTGAACTGTCTCCTTATTGGTGGCAAGATCCAATTTTTGTTGGGGCAGTGGCTTTGGCGATGCTTCTGCATGGCGCGGTGTTGGCTATTCACTTTACGATGCCATCACCTTCTGACACGTCAACCAAAGAAATTGCGATAACGGTTCGTCCAAGCCAAGACTCCGTCAAGGATGCTGATTTTTTGGCGCAAGCAGATCAAAAGGGTTCTGGAGATTTCCGCGAAGCACATCGCATGTCGAGTGATATGCCTTCGCCAATGCAGGCGGATGCAACAACAGGCGAAAAAGAGTTAGAAAGTCTGGAAAAAGTTCAACAAAAACGTGAATTAAAATTCGAAGAAAAAGTATTAATGACGGTTTTGAGCTGGCAGAAACAGGCTGAACAAAGCGAACGTAAAAAGACTTTAGATGACTTACAGAGCCAATTCCAAGCCAAAGCAGCGATGGTGGCAAGTTTGGAAGCGCAATATTTACAACGCCAACAAAATTTTAGCCGTAAGCAGCGGATTAAAACCATTGATGGAATTCAGGCCAAACAAGATGCATCTGCGACTTACTTAGATAAGTTCCGTCAGAAAGTTGAGTTATATGGCAACCGTTATTATCCCGATCAAGCCAAACAACAGCATTTGGCGGGTGAAGTCCGTTTAATGGTGATTTTAAATGCTGAAGGTGGAATTCGAGCCATTCGTCTCATCGAAAGTTCTGGGCATGCAATTTTGGATGAAGCAGCAAAAGCCTCAGTGCGCCGTGGTGCACCATTTGGCCCTTTTGATGCCAAGATGAAAAAAGATATTTCTGAGTTACGTATCATTCGTACATGGCGGTTTGATCCAGTCGATGCAGAATTTGAAGTGCACTAATCAAAGCTGCACTTCTTATTAGAAAATAATGATGTATAAATTGAAAATTAAATATTGAGAAAAATCATTTAATTGTTTTTTAATAACGGTAAGTCTTCTTTTAAGTTTAATTAAAACAAATGACTAAATTTATCGATCCAAACTTGAATTGATAATAAAAACGATTATCATTTGCAATGTATTTTTGGTTAATTCTCCTTTTGGAAATGAATGCATCCTTCTTTAAAATTTTTCGGGGGGAATGAGGTGCATATTTTCAAAACCATTCCCTTGCAATAAGGACATATTTCATGTATCAAAATCCAACTTTAAATGTGTTTAAAGCGCGCCCGCTTGTATTGGCGATGGCTGCGATCCTGTTACCTTCATTCGCGTTTGCGGAAAATGATGAAAATGCAAAGTTGCCAACGATTACAGTAAAAGCGGATGATCAAAACAAAGAGAAAACAGCTTATACCGTAAAAAAAACAACAACAGCAGTGCCATTAGGATTATCTGTGAAGGAAACACCCCAATCAGTTTCTATTGTTACAGAGCAGAGAATGAAAGATCAGGGGCTTACCAGCCTAGTAGATGTTGCTGAAAATGTAACAGGGATTAATGCTCAACGTTATGAAACTAATCGTAATAGTTTACATGCGCGTGGTTTTCAAATTGATAATTATCAAATAGATGGCGTTCCAACGCGCTATGAACAACCTTGGAGTTCGGGTGAAACGGCAACAAGTGCAGTTCTATTTGATCGTATCGAAGTTGTACGCGGGGCAACAGGCTTAATGACAGGGCCAGGGAATCCTTCAGCAGCAATTAATATGATTCGTAAGCGAGCGAACAGCAAAGTCCCAACAGGTAATTTAGAGGTGAGTGGCGGTAGCTGGAACAATTATCGTGTTGTGGGAGATGTTTCTAATAGTTTAAACGAATCAGGCTCAGTACGAGGTCGTGCCGTTGCCCAGTATGAACAGGGCGATAGTTATATTGATTTACTCAATAAACAAGCATTGACTGCCTTGCTTACTGGAGAAGCTGATCTGACTGAGAATACGATATTGTCAGCAGGTGTGAGTTATCAAGAAAATAAAGGCGATAGTCCAATGTGGGGAGGCTTACCTGTATGGTATAGCGATGGCAGTCGTGCCAAATGGAATCGTAGTAAAACAACAAGCACAAATTGGGCACAGTGGGATAGCGATTACACCAATTTATTTGCAGATATAACCCACCGTTTTAATGAAAATTGGAATGCCAAATTGTCATATAGTCGAGGGGACCGTAATGGTGACTCGAAATTATTGTACTTGTCTGGCAGCCCAGATAAAAATACGGGTCTAGGTTTAGGGGCATTTGCTGGCTCTTATATTACCAATACGAAGCAAGATGATATTAGTTTGCAAGTGAATGGTAAGTTTGATTTATTAGGTAAACAGCATGATTTAACCCTTGGTTATGTTCATTCTACACAGGACTTTAATTCTGATAGTCGAAATGCAAAATACGTAACACAGCCTGTTATAAATTTTAATAACTGGAATGGTTCATATCCTGCACCTGAATGGGAGAGTGCGAGCTTTTATGAGAAAAGCAAGACCAAACAAGATGCGGTTTATGTTGCAACACGTTGGACCCTGTTAGACCCATTAAAGCTGATTTTAGGTGGCCGTTTAACTGATTTCCAAAAAACAGGAAATGGGCTTTGGACACCAGCTTACGACATTAAACATGACAACGAATTTACGCCTTATGCTGGTGTTATATATGATATTAATGATGCAATTTCAGCCTATGCAAGTTATACCAGTATCTTCCAACCTCAGGCTGAGCAAGATATTAATGGTAAAGTCCTTGATCCTATCGAAGGTAACAGTACCGAAATCGGTTTAAAATCAGGCTGGTTTGATGGGCGCTTAAATGGAACACTCGCTTTGTTCAAAATTGAACAAGATAATTTAGCGCAGCAGGCAGGTGTTCATGACAATAAAGACATTTATTATCGCGCTGCGAAAGGAACTGAGAGTAAAGGATTTGAGTTAGAGTTGAGTGGTGAGATTTTACCAGACTGGAAGTTAACAGCAGGTTATAGTCAGTTTAAGGCGACTGATGTTAATGGAGATGATATTAACTCTGAACTACCTCGTAAAATGATACAGACTTTTACAACCTATAAATTACCAGGTACGTTCAGCGCCTTCACAGTTGGTGGAGGTGTAAACTGGCAAAGCAGTACTTATGTTAAAGCCGTGAATCCACTGAAAGTGACTGAAAAGGTTGAGCAGGGCTCATATGCACTAGTGAACTTAATGGCTCGCTATCAATTAACCAAAGACTTCTCCGCACAGCTAAATATCAATAATTTATTTGATAAAGAGTATTACGGAATTTTCCCTGCTTATGGCCAAACAACTTGGGGAGCTCCAAGGAATGCCACTTTAGCTTTACGCTATCAATTCTAAAATTTAATAAATAAAAAAACGGCTGAATTCAGCCGTTTTTTATTGAAGATGTGGATAAGTTTAGGGTTATTCACAAGCCATTTTGAGTCGAATAAGCACGTTCAACTTTGCAGATTTCGACGCTAAAATCTTGATACCATTTTTCTTTACCTAAACGTTGAGCAACTAGATGTTCTGCATCTTGTTGCCAATGTTTGATATCTTCAAGACTGTTCCAGTAGGACAGCGCAATTTCAAAACCATTTTCACTACATGCTTCAAACTTTAGGCAGTTGTATGTGCCCAATGCTTTATTTCTCAGCATTTGTGCCATTTCTGAATAAGTCGTATCAAGTTGTTTGATCGTGGCTTTAAAAATAACGATATACATAGCGCCCTATTATTTACTGCTCATCGGCTTGATAAGGATTGGCGATACCTAATTTTTTCAGAATCTCAATCTCCAAAGCTTCCATTTCTTCAGCCTCAGACTCACTGGTTTCATGATCGTAGCCAAGCAAATGGAGAACGCCATGAACCAGTAAATGGACGAAATGATCAGTTGGTGTTTTCTGCTGCTCGGTAGCTTCTTGCAATACGATAGGAATGCAAATCACCAAATCACCGAGAGGTTCTGCATCGAGTAAGCTGAGCATTTCCTCAGGGATATCACTTGGGAAGGACAGCACATTGGTGGGTTTGTCTTTTTCGCGATATTGCAGATTGAGCTCATGGCTTTCAGCGAGATCAACACAGGCAATCCCAATTTCACAATTGACATCGAAACCGACATGACGCAGTGCAGTTTCAATTTGTTTTTTAATTTGACCACGTTTCAGTGGCAGTTCAGCAGCTTGAAAGTCTTGTTGAAGACTTAAATTGATTTTCAAAATAGATCCTTAAAATCGCCCCCTACGACACGACTAAAGCATCGTAGGGGGAGTGAGGGGGATTTTTCTAAAAGTGTTGCGCATCCGCTGCAGAATCATTTTCTGCAACGAGTGCTTCTTGTCGAGCTTTGCGTTCGGCGCGGGCTTCAGCAGACAAACGTTGCTGTTCGCTGTCCCAACCTTCGTAAGCTTCTACAATTTTTTGTACCAATTGGTGACGGACGACATCTCGAGAATGGAAGCGGGTAATATGAATTTCATGCACATTTTCAATGACACGTAAGGCATGTGCCAAGCCCGATTGCTGTCCGCGAGGTAAGTCAACTTGGGTGACATCACCTGTAATCACCGCACGCGAACCAAAACCTAAACGAGTGAGGAACATTTTCATCTGTTCAGGGGTGGTGTTTTGCGCTTCGTCTAAAATTACAAAGGAATGATTGAGTGTTCGTCCACGCATATAAGCAAGAGGAGCAACCTCAATCACTTGGCGCTCGATCAGTTTGGCGACTTTTTCAAAGCCAAGCATTTCATATAACGCATCGTAAAGTGGACGTAAATAAGGATCAATCTTTTGAGTGAGATCGCCTGGTAAGAAACCGAGTTTTTCACCTGCTTCTACGGCAGGACGAACCAATAAGATCCGTTGGATTTCATTACGCTCCAGCATATCTACCGCTGCTGCAACAGCAAGATAGGTTTTACCCGTACCTGCTGGACCAACACCGAATGAAATATCGCTTTGTAAAATACGCTGTACATAACGCTTTTGATTGGCGCCACGTGGGTTGATACGCCCTTTGCGGGTCTGCAACCAAACATTATCTAAACCCGTGTGTTCTTGATCTGAATCATCCATCAGTTCACGGTCTGTCTGTGAACCTTGGATCATCAAATGGATCGCATCGGCACTGATTTGTGAGGAAATTTCTGATTCTTGATAGAGCCGTTGCAATAATGCTTCGGCTCTTTCGACCGCTTCTATATCACCATCGAGATAAAAGGCATCGCCACGGTGAGTAATTTTGACATCTAAACGTTGTTCGATTTGTTTTAAATGCCCGTTATACGCACCGAGCATGCTTTTCAAACGTTCCATTGAAATCTCAGGGAACGTTACTGTACGTCGAATCGCTGCAGTCAAGATAAACCCTTTTTGTTGCTTTGTAGGAATACCCCTTACATTACGCCACGTCAGGTTCAAGATTCAAGAGTTCACCATAAACTAAATTTAAAGTTTTAATTTCGGTGATCTCAATCTCTGCGAAACGCCCAATCCACGTGGCATCACCAATAAAAGTAACTAAACGTGTATTGTCGGCTGTACCCATTAAAACATTTGGATTTTTATCCGATACTTTTTCAATCAGAACACGCTCGATTTTGCCCAGCATTGCATCAGTTTTATCAATACTTGATTGTTTAATCACTTGTTGAACTTGTGCTAAACGATCTTTTTTCACTTGTTCAGGTGTACTATCTGGTAAATCAGAAGCAGGCGTACCTGGACGTTTTGAGTAAACAAAACTGTAAGAATGATCGAAATCCAAATCTTTAATGAATTGCAGTGTTTCAGCAAAATGCGCATCGGTTTCACCAGGGAAACCAATAATGAAGTCGCTGGATAAATGCATATCTGGGCGAACTTTACGCAATTTAGCAATTTTATCGATGTACACATCAATAGTGTGGTTACGTTTCATAGCTTGCAATACATCGTTTGAGCCACTTTGTACTGGTAGATGTAAATGCGAAACCATTTGCGGTAAATCACGATAGCATTGAATTAAATCTTCAGAGAATTCAAGCGGGTGAGAGGTGGTATAGCGTAAACGACCGATGCCTGGGATTTCTGCGACTAAACGGAGTAACTCAGGGAAGGTACAAATCTCACCTTCAAAGGTTTCACCACGATAGCCATTCACATTTTGACCGAGTAAGCTGATTTCACGTACGCCTTTTTCAGCCAAGCCAGCAATTTCTGCCAATACATCATCCAATGGACGAGAGACTTCCTCACCACGGGTATACGGAACCACACAGAATGAACAGTATTTAGAGCAGCCTTCCATAATTGAAACAAATGCTTTAAAGCCTTCCACACGTGGTTCTGGCAAAAAGTCAAACTTTTCGATATCTGGGAAAGAAATATCAACCAATTTGATTTTTTCTTTCTTTGGCTTTTCCACTTGCTCATTATGCTGATCTAACATTTGTGGCAAACGGTGCAAGGTTTGCGGACCAAATACCATATCGACATAAGGTGCACGTTTTTGGATGTTGTCACCTTCCTGAGAAGCGACACAACCACCTACACCAATCACTAGATCAGGATTTTTTTCTTTAAGCTTGCGCCAGCGGCCTAAACCACTAAATACTTTTTCTTGTGCTTTTTCACGAATTGAACAGGTATTCATGAGCAGGATATCTGCTTCATTCGGATTGTCAGTGAGCACATAGCCGTGTGAATCACCTAACAAATCTGCCATACGATGACTGTCATACTCATTCATCTGACACCCTTGAGTTTCAATAAACAATTTCTTGATCGAAACATCAGCGGTGTGCATTGGCTGGGTAACAGTGTTTTCTGAAGCAGCTTTTACAGCACTGGGAATGAATGTTTGAACCGTCATGCAGGCTCCTAAACAAGGTGGATTTAAATAAACGGCGGATTATAGCAGTATTTTAGACTGAACGCAGAGAATAAAAAACTGACAAAAATGGACAGTTTGTGAATAAAATTGCGTGAATTTTAATGAATATGAATCAGTAATTTACATAACACAACAATAGTAGAAGGCTAGACTTATTACACTATAATGGCAGGGCGAAATTGGGCATATATATTGATGAAGATGAAAAAGCAGCGTGATTTTAGAACAACCGAAAGTCATAAATTGAATAACAAGAACAGCCTCCGTTGTTTTATCGCAATGGGCGGCATGATTGCTTGCTCCGCTGTCTATGCTTTAGATGAACAATTTAATGACGCGTTGCGCGCTGCCAATGCAAGTAATACTGCTTTGCTCGATCAATACCAATTTGAAATGCAAAATGATGCACTGGGTTATTATCCTGAGTATTGGAAATTGAATACCAATCTGGGATTTCAACCTGCATCCTCAATTATTAGTTTTGCACAACGCTACCCTCAATCTGCGATGGCAGAAAAACTGGCTGCCGATTTTGTTGAAGAAAAAGTAAAACTGGGTAGCTTCGCGGATGCGAAACCTGTCCTCAGTTATGTGACCAATCCAGATCAAGAAGAAAGCTGTGCTGTGGCACAGGTACGCGCAAAAACAGGCGATAGTCTGGTTTTTGCCGAATATAAAGATATTTGGCTCACCACCAATTCTCAGCCTGAATCATGTAATGGTTTAGGCCGTTTGATGTTGTCTAGTCCACTGCTGACTGCTCAAGATCGCCAGCAAAGATTATGGGGGCAACTCCGTGCAGGTCAATCTGGACCCGCAATTGCGACAGCTCAAACCATGGGTTTGAACCTTTCTTTAGCGCAGTTCAATCAAATTCAAGCCAATCCATTAGGGTATTTGTGGAGTGCGCCAAAAGCAAATGATGCGGATTATGCTTATTTGATTTTTGCATTAGGGCGTGTTGCAGATAGCGATTTAACCAATGCATTGGGTAATATCCAGCGAGTTGCACAAGATACGCCACAACCTGTACAGAAATATTTGTACCGTACCATTGGTTATGTGGGTGGTACCACCGTGATGAAGAATGGTTTTAATCGTGAAGTCTTAAATGCTTTTGATCAAAGCTATGGTTACCCATTGAGTCCAGAAGAAGCAGAGATTTATGCCCGTCAGGCGATTCGTTTTGGTGCTTGGGAAAGTTTAGTTCGTGCCATTGATGCGATGTCTGTGACCCAAAAACAGGAAGATCGTTGGCAGTATTGGTTAGCACGTGCATCGGAGCAACGTTCGGATAGCGGGTCAAAACAAGCAGCACAGCAGATTTATCGCAAGCTTGCACAAAGTGGTGATGACTATCACAACCTGCTCGCCAAAGATCGTTTAGGCGAACGCTATAATCATCAGCCTTATAATGAACAACCAAGTGCCCAAGATACACAGCGCCTCAATCAAAATATTCATTTTAGACGTGCTTTTGCATTAAGAGATGTCAATGCCCCAGCCAACTATACTAATCGTGAGTGGAACTGGGCAGTTCGCCAAGCATATTTACAACACGACGATGGTCTGCTTCTCGCAGCAGCAAAACGTGCCCATGATGTAGGTTGGTATGATCGCGCTATTTATGCCGCGGACCGTACCACATCTCGCCATAATGATACTTACCGTTATGCGACACCACATCGTAGCAATGTAACCAGCCATAGTTACAATGCTGGTATTGATCCTGCTTGGGCGTATGGTTTAATGCGCCAAGAAAGCCGTTTTGTGACTTCTGCACGTTCACATGTTGGGGCGGGTGGCTTAATGCAGATCATGCCAAATACAGCAAAACTGATTGCACGACAAATGGGTGAAACTTATAACCCTGCGGCATTAAGTGAAATGAATACCAATATTCGTTACGGGACTTATTACCTTTCAATGATCCAAAGTCAATTGAGCGGTAGTTCTGTATTGGCAACTGCGGGTTATAACGCTGGTCCGAATCGTGCGCGCCGTTGGCAGCCTGATGTTCAGACCATGGCAGCGGATCAATACACTGAAACCATTCCGTTACTGGAAACACGTGACTATGTAAAACATGTCATGACCAATGCCACGCATTATGGTGTGGTATTAGGGCAAGGGGCGCAGTCGTTAGAAAAACGAATGAGCACGATTCCTGTACGCAGTGGGCCTTAAGACACAGCAAGATGTTTAAGTGAAACAATGAAGTTTTTGCATTTGATGAAACCCGTCCAATTACTCAAAGGGCAGTTGATGAGATCTCTACAGGTGTTGATCTGTTATTCGGTCTTGTCTTTTACTGCACCCTTACATGCTGCAAGTGATCAAGATGTGGCGGGATATGTCATGCATGTACAAATGACACCAGCAGCGTGTGCCTTTGATTCATCACGACAAAAACAACGTAAATGTTTGGAAGGTTACTCACTGACCATTGCAAGCTTATTGCCTGAAGTGCCTTTAAATCGGGATTGTTCAACCAAAACCTCTGCCAAACTCTCACCATTACAAGCCAAAGTGGTTGCGCGGGTAATGCCTGATGAAAATGCACGTGTGCAACTGTGGCAGGATGTCGGTGGATGTATGCCCATGAATGCCAGTCAATATTTTAGAACAGTGATTAACTTCGCTGAGCGTTTGAAAATACCAGCCGATTTGACCAGTCCAAATACGATTGAAGTTCAAAAAGAAAATTTGAGACAGCAATTTACCAAGCTCAATCCATCTTTACCGCCCAACGGGATTCGCTTTACTTGCCAGTCATCAAGATTTGATACGGTTTTAACTGAAATTCGCGTCTGTTATCAGAAAAATGGTCAATATAAACAATGTGCAAGCCATATTGTGACGGGCTGCCCAAGTGAGTTTACAATTAAAGGAAGTTATTAGAGATTTACCTAGTTTGATTTGTATTTTCTATTAGACTTTTGTTGAAATTCATTCTCTTTTACATGCATCTGTATTCGCTTTAGAGTACAATCTTTGCCGTTTATGATAATTCGATTGAATAATAATAGCGTTCAATCGTGCAAACGCATCTCATTGGAGAATATCACATGAAGCAACCCGTTCGTGTAGCCGTTACAGGCGCTGCTGGTCAAATTGGTTATAGCTTATTATTCCGTATCGCAAGCGGTGAAATGCTCGGTAAAGATCAACCAGTAATTTTACAATTGCTTGAAGTTCCTTTTGAGAAAGCTCAACAAGCGCTTAAAGGCGTAATGATGGAACTTGACGACTGTGCTTTCCCATTATTGGCAGGTATGATCGGGACTGATGATCCTAAAGTTGCATTTAAAGATGCTGACTATGCATTGTTGGTAGGTTCACGTCCACGTGGTCCTGGTATGGAACGTGCTGACTTGTTGAAAGTCAACGGTGAAATTTTCATTGGTCAAGGCCAAGCACTTAACGAAGTTGCTAGCCGTGATGTTAAAGTATTGGTTGTAGGAAACCCTGCAAATACCAATGCCTATATCGCAATGAAATCTGCGCCAGATCTTCCAGCGAAAAACTTTACAGCAATGTTACGTCTTGACCACAACCGTGCGTTAACTCAAATTGCTCAAAAAGCGGGTGTTGCAGTTTCTGATATCGAGAAATTAACGGTTTGGGGTAACCACTCTCCAACAATGTATGCTGACTACCGTTTTGCAACTGCAAATGGCGAAAGCTTAAAAGACAAAATCAACGATGCAGAATGGAACAAAGATACGTTCCTTCCAACTGTTGGTAAACGTGGTGCTGCGATCATCGAAGCGCGTGGTTTGTCTTCAGCTGCTTCAGCTGCGAATGCTGCAATCGACCATATGCGTGACTGGGCGTTGGGTACAAACGGCAAATGGGTAACTATGGGTATCCCATCTGACGGTTCTTATGGTATTCCAGAAGGCGTAATGTACGGTGTGCCAGTGACTTGTGAAAATGGCGAATACACACGTGTTGAAGGTCTTGAAATTGATGAATTCAGCCGTGAGCGCATGAACATCACGCTTCAAGAACTTGAAGATGAGCGTGCAGCGATTGCTGACATGTTAAAATAATTTATCTTTTTGATAAATTGAAAGCACTCTCCTAGAGAGTGCTTTTTTTATGAGATAACGAACAAAAAACAACAAGAAAATATAGACATACATCTGCATGATAATGGTATTTACTGTTAAATTATTTTTATAAGAGAGATGATTTGGAGAATAACAATGTTTGAACAGCAACCGACACTGGAACTTTTATTTGAGCAACTCGGGCTTGGGGCTGATGATGCTGCAATTGAAAGTTTTGTCAAAGCCCATCAGTTACCTGCCGATCAAAAATTACATGAAGCTGAGTTTTGGAGTGCGGGACAGCGAGATTTTCTAAAAAGTCATTGGGATAAAGATGATGAGTGGGCCATTGTGATCGATGAGCTTAATCAGCAATTACATCTCGACAGTACAAAGTAATGAAGCGATAAAGAAAGCTCACATCAGTGAGCTTTTTTGTGAATCAATGCTTTAAACCAATCTTCTTGGCGTACAGAGTTAAAAGTAGGATGCAGTTGTAATAACTCTAAATCATGATCCAAGCAAGATACGTATTTCGTTAGCCAATGCCGTGTTAATGCTAGTTCTTGCTTAGCAGCTGAAGCGTAAGCCAAGAAGAAATAAATCTCTAAGTGTTCTGTATATGCTAAAGGTTTAAGAATTTGCTGTGTAATTAAAGCAAAACGCTGCTCTTTAGTGAGCTCAAAGTAAATCATATAGGCTTTGGCTAAACATAAAGACAAATTCAAATACAAGCTTAATGGCATTTCATCATATTCAACACGAGCTTGTTCAAGCAGTACGATTGCTTCTTGTAAGAAATGCAATTGTTCCTGACGAATATGGCTCAGTACCACCAATTGCAAACGTAGGTCAGCACGTTCTAAAGCAAGTTCGGGGGTATTGCTGTCTAAATAGAGTTGGTCTGTTTCACCAATTCGAGCAATCACTTGTTGAGTTTCATTCGACATTATTGATCCAAAATCGTCAGTTATGCGTGATATATAAGGTTGTTTTTACGAATTTAAAGGCTGGAAAGTAAATAGAGCCTAGTTATTCCAGATCGAGTTCCCGCCACGTAACCACGCGGTAATGGATAAACGCTGTTGCTTTGACAGAAGAACCTCATGCATTAAATCACTTTGAAAGATGGCGAGACGGTTCGACAAAGGCTGGATGATATGCCATTGATTATTTTTGTCTTGTAAGCGTAATTGGCCCCCCCAATCTTCTTGCCAGTGCTCATGTAGATAGAAAACGGTTGATATGATCCGATCATTTTTCTGTTGAGGGTTATCACGGTGCAAGGCATAAAATTCACCTGCGTTATAGCAGGCAAAATGTGCTTCAACTTCTTTTATCCCAAGATAAAACGCTTGGTTTAAGGTCTGAGATAAGTATTCCAAAGCTTGAATATGTCGTTGTGCAATCGGCAGTTGCCCATCAATCCATAAAATATGATCACTACGAATATGGCTGACGACACCATTTTGCACACCTGCGGCTCTAAACTCAGCCAAATGCGAGCTACATTCCTGCACCAGTGATTGGACATACTCAATAGAATAGACATCATCAATCAGAGCAAAGCCAAATTCATTTAAATCGTCCAGAATTTTATCTAAATTCCATGATTGGAGATTTAAAGATTGAGAGGGTTGTTGCATAGCGCTCCATTGAACATTGGTTTGATTACAGTGCAATTTTAGTCGATCACATCAAGGCTAAAGAATAGTTGAGGGGGCGTTGATATTTTAACCATGCCTTGCGTTATAAGCTAAAACGGCATAAACGAGGCATGGAACGTAGGCAATGGCGATTCCCTTGTCAAGTTTCATAACGAAGTTTAGGGTAGTTTTAGCTATAACCCTGAGCAAAAGCAAAGCATTGCTTTGGTTGCAGCGCAAGGCGAAGCTCAAGGACTACGACATTTTTTGCTGCTTCGGCGTTATGCTTTTCTCATTTAGAATGCTAAATTTCGAAAAGCATGCCTTGTATCAGCTAAAAAATGTCAACAGTCGCAATGAGAGCTAGAGCTCGCAAGGTGAAATGTCATCGGCCCCTATTTTCATGTTAAACTACCTGCTGAATTGAGGAATAATTGTCAACATGAATTACCGTCACCATTTCCATGCGGGTAACTTTGCCGATGTTATGAAGCATGTACTTTTGCTTCAACTGCTCGCTCGTTTAAATGCTAAAGATAAACCTTATCGATATATAGATACCCATGGTGGTGCAGGTAAATATGATTTATCGACTTCTGAAGCACAAAAATCAGGTGAATTCTTAACGGGTATCCATCGTTTGGTCAAGCTTGACGACTCGATTAAGCGTAATGCACCTGAAGGTGTAAAACAATATCTTAAAATCGTTGAAGATATGCGTGCAGGTTCTGGTAAAGGTGCTTATCCAGGTTCACCTTGGTTTGCGCTTGAAGGCATGCGTGATATTGATAAAGCGACTATATTTGAAATGCAGCGTGATGTATTTCAACAATTGTATTTTAATATCCGTGATAAACGTGCGGGTCTGCATGAGCGTGATTTTTACGAAGGCCTGATGGGGGTAATTCCACCTAAAGAAAAGCGCGGATTGGTCATGATTGATCCACCTTACGAAATTGAGCGTAAAGATTTCCCGCAATTGGTTGAAATACTCCAAGCCGCCCATAAAAAATGGCCAACAGGCGTGTTTGCCGTTTGGTATCCGATTAAAGACCGCGCCATGATTGAACGTTTTGAAAAGAAAATGTTTAAAACGGGTATTCGTCGTCAGCTCATCTGTGAAATTTGTGTATGGCCCGATGACACGCCAATGGGATTGAATGGTTGTGGTTTATTGGTGATTAACCCACCTTGGAAATTCTCAGAAGATGCAGATCAAGCATTACAATGGTTATTTCCACATTTACGCATGAGTGAAAATGGTGGACATGCTGCTGTGCGTTGGTTGGTGGGTGAATAACCCATCAATGTCAAACTATTCTCGAGGAATTGAAAATAATGACAAATTCTCTTAAACCTGATTCTGATTTAAATAAAGATGATCATTCTTTTGACGGGATCACTTTTGAAGTAGAAGAAGAAGAACACACGCACGAAGGACAAAAAGTGAAACGCCGTGGTATCTATTTGTGGCCTAACCTGATTACAACTGCTGCACTTCTTTCTGGTTTTTATTCCATTATTGCCAGTATGAATGGCAACTTTAATCAAGCGATTTATGCCATTTTCTTGGCGGCATTGCTTGATGGTTTGGATGGGCGAGTTGCACGTGCAATTGGTGCACAAAGTGCATTTGGTGAGCAATACGATTCGCTTTCTGACTTATTGGCTTTTGGTGTCGCGCCTGCAATCTTGATGTATAGCTGGAGTTTGCATGATTTGGGTCGTATTGGCTTGGCATGTTGTTTTATCTATACCGCTTGTGCAGCTTTCCGTTTAGCACGTTTTAATGTGCAAATTGGTGTTGTGGATAAGCGTTATTTTATTGGTATTGCCAGCCCACTCGCTGCGGTGACGGTCATTTCCTTGGTATGGGTCGGTCGTGATTATCCATTTATCTTTGATTTAAAAGATATTGTGATTCAAGTGATCAATTCAGTGGTCATGGTTGCGGTTGGTTTATTGATGATTTCCAACATCAAATACTATTCATTTAAACAAATGGATCGCAAACGTGTACCTTTTGTCGTGATGTTACCTGTAGTCTTGATTTTTGCTGCAATCACGTACAACATTCCTGTAGGGATCTTAATTGTCTGTATCCTCTATGTACTTTCAGGATTTGTGACGACATTATTTGCCAAAAAGAATGATGCAAAAATAACAACTTAAAATACGGAGGTTCAGTATGCCAATATTGATGAATAACAATCAATTAAAGCAGCTGAACCTCAATAAGTCAGATGCTTTAACTTTTCATCCACCTAAAGGTCTATTTAAAATTGTTTACCAGGCGTTGATCCTGCCGAATTTGCCTGAACCTTTTCATTATTTAAATTTCATCAGCCTGATTGGGCAACCTCGTATCCCTATTTGCTATAACGCCAGTGCTATTGCTACGACGGCAATTGATACTGCGACAGTTTTGGTAGGGAGTAGTGTTTCAACTACCGGGCATCTCAAAAGTTATAGTGCCAAAGAGCAGTGTCAATTAGAGCAAGACCGCTATCAGTTTTTAGATATAGATCAGATCCAGGTTGATTTCCCAAACTATTATTTTAAGCGTGATGATGAGGAACTCAGTTGCCAACTCAAAGTGAATATTGGGACTGAAATAGAAAATCATTCAGCCTTACAATGGGGTGTTGGGGATTATTGGTATGTTCGCTGCCAATGCGAAGGCGAAATCATTTATAAAAAACAAAAATATCAAATCGAGGCGCAAGGGATACTCAAACACGCCAGAGCCATCTATTTACCTTTTATCGCTTTTCATTTTTTTACTTATCAAATCATTCAGGTTAATGCGGACTTTCAGATCATTTTGTCTGAACTTAGAAATCAATGGAATAACATTATTTTTTCTAGAATCGAAATTCAGTCAAATGAACAGCAATCGATTCTTTATGATCATCAAGTAATTTTGGATGTTACCCGTGTTTACCCGAAAGTACAGACACCTAATGGACGTGAAATGTATTTGCCACGGGCATTTGTTTGGCAATATCAAGAAAATGATGAGGTTGTTTTCCAATTACAGGCGCAAAGCCGCGGTGACTATAAATTTGGCTTAGCCGCAGGTTACGTGGGGAGTTTTAACTACCAGCTATTATGGAATAACCAGAGCTATGAGGGTTCTGGATATTGTGAATATATCGACTGTCGACCTCTTCATTGGCAAGAAAAAAGTAAAACTGAACAAATAATGGACCAAATACCACATTTTCAGCCTTATTTGTGTAAAAAATAGTCGCTTGGATTAATAATTTAAGATTATTTGAAAAATGGGGTTGTGTCTGGTTGGAAATGCTGTAGAATGCACATCCATCGGCGGTGATGCAGATAAAAACTTGTTGAGAAACAAGGATTTGGCTTAAGGGTTAAATTTTTGGGTTTGAGAATAAGTTTTGAAAATATCTAAATTACCTGTTGACTTTAAAGAAATTTAGAGTAATATAGCCGACCTAGCTTGATGATGACGAATCATCGAGAAGATCATTAAGAGAATAGAAGAACAACTTGTGTGGATTTTTACTGGTTGATCAATCGAAAATATTTCATTGATTGAATGGTAGAAATTTCTCGAAGTTTATTTGAGCGAATTTTTAGTCAGAAAATTGATGAGCCAAGATTTGTAGCCATAAGCTACTAATGATTTTAAACTGAAGAGTTTGATCATGGCTCAGATTGAACGCTGGCGGCAGGCTTAACACATGCAAGTCGAGCGGAGTGATGGTGCTTGCACTATCACTTAGCGGCGGACGGGTGAGTAATGCTTAGGAATCTGCCATTTAGTGGGGGACAACATTCCGAAAGGAATGCTAATACCGCATACGTCCTACGGGAGAAAGCAGGGGATCTTCGGACCTTGCGCTAAATGATGAGCCTAAGTCGGATTAGCTAGTTGGTGGGGTAAAGGCCTACCAAGGCGACGATCTGTAGCGGGTCTGAGAGGATGATCCGCCACACTGGGACTGAGACACGGCCCAGACTCCTACGGGAGGCAGCAGTGGGGAATATTGGACAATGGGCGGAAGCCTGATCCAGCCATGCCGCGTGTGTGAAGAAGGCCTTTTGGTTGTAAAGCACTTTAAGCGAGGAGGAGGCTACCTAGATTAATACTCTAGGATAGTGGACGTTACTCGCAGAATAAGCACCGGCTAACTCTGTGCCAGCAGCCGCGGTAATACAGAGGGTGCGAGCGTTAATCGGATTTACTGGGCGTAAAGCGTGCGTAGGCGGCTGATTAAGTCGGATGTGAAATCCCTGAGCTTAACTTAGGAATTGCATTCGATACTGGTCAGCTAGAGTATGGGAGAGGATGGTAGAATTCCAGGTGTAGCGGTGAAATGCGTAGAGATCTGGAGGAATACCGATGGCGAAGGCAGCCATCTGGCCTAATACTGACGCTGAGGTACGAAAGCATGGGGAGCAAACAGGATTAGATACCCTGGTAGTCCATGCCGTAAACGATGTCTACTAGCCGTTGGGGCCTTTGAGGCTTTAGTGGCGCAGCTAACGCGATAAGTAGACCGCCTGGGGAGTACGGTCGCAAGACTAAAACTCAAATGAATTGACGGGGGCCCGCACAAGCGGTGGAGCATGTGGTTTAATTCGATGCAACGCGAAGAACCTTACCTGGCCTTGACATACTAGAAACTTTCCAGAGATGGATTGGTGCCTTCGGGAATCTAGATACAGGTGCTGCATGGCTGTCGTCAGCTCGTGTCGTGAGATGTTGGGTTAAGTCCCGCAACGAGCGCAACCCTTTTCCTTATTTGCCAGCGAGTAATGTCGGGAACTTTAAGGATACTGCCAGTGACAAACTGGAGGAAGGCGGGGACGACGTCAAGTCATCATGGCCCTTACGGCCAGGGCTACACACGTGCTACAATGGTCGGTACAAAGGGTTGCTACCTAGCGATAGGATGCTAATCTCAAAAAGCCGATCGTAGTCCGGATTGGAGTCTGCAACTCGACTCCATGAAGTCGGAATCGCTAGTAATCGCGGATCAGAATGCCGCGGTGAATACGTTCCCGGGCCTTGTACACACCGCCCGTCACACCATGGGAGTTTGTTGCACCAGAAGTAGGTAGTCTAACCGCAAGGAGGACGCTTACCACGGTGTGGCCGATGACTGGGGTGAAGTCGTAACAAGGTAGCCGTAGGGGAACCTGCGGCTGGATCACCTCCTTAACGAAAGATTGGTGACCGGTAAGAATCCACAACAAGTTGTTCTTCGAAGATGTATCTGAGGGTCTGTAGCTCAGTTGGTTAGAGCACACGCTTGATAAGCGTGGGGTCACAAGTTCAAGTCTTGTCAGACCCACCAAATCTGATTGCAGTAGCTTAGATTGAAAGATATATCGTTCATTAAATGATAAGCTGGGGACTTAGCTTAGTTGGTAGAGCGCCTGCTTTGCACGCAGGAGGTCAGGAGTTCGACTCTCCTAGTCTCCACCACACATTACGAAGTAATGTAAGAAACTAAAGTTAAATTCCAAAGATAGCTTATAGAATTTAGTAAACAAGAAGATCGCATGGTCTTGGTTTATTAAGTTCTGTGATTTATCACAGTTTACTACGCACCGACGAGGTGGTAGTTAATCATTAACAGATTAGAAAATTGAGTCTGAAATAAATTGTTCAAACTCGATTAGATATAAGCTTAACAAGTAATTGTTAAGAACATATTTAATCTGAGAACTAGCAAATTAACTGAATCAAGCGTTTTGGTATATGAATTAGATTGAAGCTGTACGGTGATTAAATTCACAGGACAACAGATAGTAGCAATTAAGTTTGCAACGATAACACTCACTTGTATGTGTTAACGACTGTTTGGGGTTGTATAGTCAAGTAATTAAGTGCATGTGGTGGATGCCTTGGCAGTCAGAGGCGATGAAAGACGTAATAGCCTGCGATAAGCTCCGGGGAGGCGGCAAATATCCTTTGATCCGGAGATTTCTGAATGGGGGAACCCACCCGCTATAAGGCGGGTATCATAAGCTGAATACATAGGCTTATGAAGCGAACGAGGGGAAGTGAAACATCTCAGTACCCTTAGGAAAAGAAATCAATTGAGATTCCCTTAGTAGCGGCGAGCGAACGGGGAGCAGCCCATTAAGTTGTGTGTGTTCTAGTGGAACGCTCTGGGAAGTGCGAACGTAGAGGGTGATATTCCCGTACACGAAAGGGCACACACAATGATGACGAGTAGGGCGAGGCACGTGAAACCTTGTCTGAATATGGGGGGACCATCCTCCAAGGCTAAATACTCCTGACTGACCGATAGTGAACCAGTACCGTGAGGGAAAGGCGAAAAGAACCCCTGTGAGGGGAGTGAAATAGATCCTGAAACCGCATGCATACAAGCAGTGGGAGCCGACTTGTTCGGTGACTGCGTACCTTTTGTATAATGGGTCAGCGACTTATATTCAGTAGCGAGGTTAACCGAATAGGGGAGCCGTAGAGAAATCGAGTCTTAATAGGGCGTTTAGTTGCTGGGTATAGACCCGAAACCAGGCGATCTATCCATGAGCAGGTTGAAGGTTGGGTAACACTAACTGGAGGACCGAACCCACTGTCGTTGAAAAGCCAGGGGATGACTTGTGGATAGGGGTGAAAGGCTAATCAAGCCTGGTGATAGCTGGTTCTCCCCGAAAGCTATTTAGGTAGCGCCTCGGACGAATACCATTGGGGGTAGAGCACTGTTTCGGCTAGGGGGTCATCCCGACTTACCAAACCGATGCAAACTCCGAATACCAATGAGTACTATCCGGGAGACAGACTGCGGGTGCTAACGTCCGTAGTCAAGAGGAAAACAATCCAGACCGCCAGCTAAGGCCCCAAAATCATAGTTAAGTGGGAAACGATGTGGGAAGGCATAGACAGCTAGGAGGTTGGCTTAGAAGCAGCCACCCTTTAAAGAAAGCGTAATAGCTCACTAGTCGAGTCGGCCTGCGCGGAAGATGTAACGGGGCTAAAACTATGTGCCGAAGCTGCGGATTTACGCATTAGCGTAAGTGGTAGGGGAGCGTTCTGTAAGCCGATGAAGGTGTATTGAGAAGTATGCTGGAGGTATCAGAAGTGCGAATGCTGACGTGAGTAACGACAAAACGGGTGAAAAACCCGTTCGCTGAAAGACCAAGGGTTCCAGTCCAACGTTAATCGGGGCTGGGTGAGTCGACCCCTAAGGCGAGGCCGAGAGGCGTAGTCGATGGGAAATTGGTTAATATTCCAATACTTCTGTGTAATGCGATGAGAGGACGGAGAAGGTTAAGTCAGCCTGGCGTTGGTTGTCCAGGTGGAAGGCAGTAGGCATGCATCTTAGGCAAATCCGGGGTGCTCTATGCTGAGAGCTGATAGCAAGCTGTACTTGTACAGTGAAGTGGCTGATACCATGCTTCCAGGAAAAGTCTCTAAGCTTCAGTTACACAGGAATCGTACCCGAAACCGACACAGGTGGTCAGGTCGAGTAGACCAAAGCGCTTGAGAGAACTCTGCTGAAGGAACTAGGCAAAATGGTACCGTAACTTCGGGAGAAGGTACGCTGCTGACGGTGATGGGACTTGCTCCCTGAGCTATTGGCAGCCACAGAAACCAGGCCGCTGCAACTGTTTATTAAAAACATAGCACTCTGCAAACACGAAAGTGGACGTATAGGGTGTGATGCCTGCCCGGTGCTGGAAGGTTAATTGATGGGGTTAGCGTAAGCGAAGCTCTTGATCGAAGCCCCAGTAAACGGCGGCCGTAACTATAACGGTCCTAAGGTAGCGAAATTCCTTGTCGGGTAAGTTCCGACCTGCACGAATGGCATAATGATGGCGGCGCTGTCTCCAGCAGAGGCTCAGTGAAATCGAATTCGCCGTGAAGATGCGGTGTACCCGCGGCTAGACGGAAAGACCCCGTGAACCTTTACTGCAGCTTGACATTGAACTTTGACCTTACTTGTGTAGGATAGGTGGGAGGCTTTGAAGTTGGAACGCTAGTTCCAATGGAGCCGTCCTTGAAATACCACCCTGGTAATGTTGAGGTTCTAACTCTGCCCCGTAATCCGGGGCGAGGACCATGTCTGGTGGGTAGTTTGACTGGGGCGGTCTCCTCCTAAAGAGTAACGGAGGAGTACGAAGGTGCGCTCAGCGTGGTCGGAAATCACGCGTAGAGTATAAAGGCAAAAGCGCGCTTAACTGCGAGACCCACAAGTCGAGCAGGTACGAAAGTAGGTCTTAGTGATCCGGTGGTTCTGTATGGAAGGGCCATCGCTCAACGGATAAAAGGTACTCTGGGGATAACAGGCTGATACCGCCCAAGAGTTCATATCGACGGCGGTGTTTGGCACCTCGATGTCGGCTCATCTCATCCTGGGGCTGAAGCAGGTCCCAAGGGTATGGCTGTTCGCCATTTAAAGAGGTACGCGAGCTGGGTTTAGAACGTCGTGAGACAGTTCGGTCCCTATCTACCGTGGGCGCTGGAAATTTGAGAGGATCTGCTCCTAGTACGAGAGGACCAGAGTGGACGAACCTCTGGTGTACCGGTTGTGACGCCAGTCGCATCGCCGGGTAGCTATGTTCGGAAGGGATAACCGCTGAAAGCATCTAAGCGGGAAGCCTACCTCAAGATAAGATTTCCCTAGGAATTTATTCCTCTAAAGAGCCGTTCGAGACTAGGACGTTGATAGGTTGGGTGTGGAAGCACGGTGACGTGTGAAGCTGACCAATACTAATTGCTCGTGAGGCTTGACTATACAACACCCAAGCAGTTGTATGTAAAGCTGATAATCGATTCATAAAAGATCAGTTGAACCTGATCTTGAACAAAGAACTTGATTTAGTGATTGCTAAGCAATAAACTTCGACTCAATAATCTAATCCGTTAATAACTCTTTGGATCGTAAGTAAGGCATGTGGTGAATACACTACAAATAAGACCCGAAAGCACCACAACAGTTTGCTGGCGACAATAGCAAGAGTGAACCACCTGATCCCTTCCCGAACTCAGAAGTGAAACCTCTTAGCGCTGATGGTAGTGTGGCACTTGCCATGTGAGAGTAAGTCATCGCCAGCTTTTAAATACTAACACCCCCTCCGCTAACGCAGAGGGGGTGTTTTTTATTGGGTAATATTTACTTTATATCTCAATACTAATTATTAAAATACAATGATCTATAGGTTTATTTCTTTAAGATCTATTTTTAATTCCTTGGTTTTAAATTTCTATATAAATAACTTTTTCCTATTCATTATTTATTTGTTAAAAGTCATAACTAATTTCTCTATTTCTAAAAATACTTTGATTGGATTCACTTTAATATTTTTTACTTGAAGATAAACTATATTTACACAAAATCTATAGTGTGGTTACATTAGACATATTTTTATAATGAAAAATCTAATTCCATTTGGGGATTGATTGGGGATAAAAAGGAATGATCATGAATAAAAAGCAACTTACATTAAAGTTGTCTGTAATTGCTGTCTCTGTTTTATTAGCAAGCTGTGGTGGAGGCGGCGGTGGTTATTATGGTTCAAATGATAGTAGTTCTTCTGGTGGAAATAATAATAGTGGTGGTGGTAATGGACAAACCCCAGTTGCTGCAGTAAATATAGGGAATATTTCTTTAACCGACTCTAATGGTAATCCTGTTACGACCATTACAAATCAAGGTGTAACGGCTCAGGTTGTAGTTAAAGATGGAAGTGGAAAAGGGATAAGTGGAGCAGTTGTAACATTCACTGGTAGTAATATGGTGTTTGGTACCTCTAATGCAACGGCGCTTACTAATGCGGAAGGTGTCGCTACAATTTCGATAATGCCTACTGACCCGACTATCACAGGTGTGTATGCTTTATCTGCAACAGCCGTCTATAATAATGTTACGTCTACACCTTCAAGTTTAAGTATTGTTTTTTCTAAACAAGATGTTGTGATTTCAAATATGCTTGCTGCAAGTAAAGCTCTTGAGTCGGGTGGATCAACCCTAGTAAGTCTAATAACACAAGATTCTAAGGGTAATTATCAAAATAACGTAGCAGTGAACTTTACTGCTGATTGCGGTAGTTTTAGTAATAGCAGTGTAACATCATCTAATCAGGGAAATATTGCCACAACATATTATGCTTTTGATTCAAAAGGCAATCTATGTGATGGTAATCAAGAGATCAGAGCGACAACCTCGACAGGGGCAACTAATAGTACATCTGTTTCTATTGCTCAGGCCATTGCAACCTCAATTATATATACAACAAAAGATCCTGTTCAATTAGGGATCAATGCTAGTGGTTCATCTTCCTCTGGACAAATTGAATTTACAGTATATTCAAATGGTACTGTACTCAAAAATCAAGATGTTACCGTGAGTCTAGAGAAAGCACCTACAGATTTAAACTTTATTCGATTAGGTAATCGTACAGCTCAAACGGTTAAGAGCGATAGTGCTGGTAAAGTAACAGTGACGCTGTATCCTGGTAATATTCCTGGACCTGTCGAGATTAAGGCAAGCTTACCGAGTGGTTTAAGTGCTTTATCTAAGAATGTCACTGTAACCACGGGGCGTGCTACACAGAAGAGTTTTAGTTTGTCTACAAGTAAGCAATCTTTACAAACTGATAAAGATGGAGACATCGCAACAATTACAGCAATGTTGGCAGATCGAAATTCGAATAGTGTTCCAGATGGTACTGTTGTTAATTTTGTTGCTGAAGGTGGGAAAGTTGACGGAAGTTGCAAAACAGTTGATGGTGAATGTAGTGTTAACTTGAGAACACAGAATCCTCGACCTGCGAATGGGCGCGTGACAGTGCTTGCTTATGTAGAAGGGGATAAGTCATATACAGATAAAGATGGCGATGGTGTTTATACGTCAATCAGTGCTGGTGGAACTGATACACTTGATAACAATATTGGTAACTTCTTCCGTGATGATAATGAAAATGCGACATATGATAGTGGCAATGGAGAGTTTCTTTATAAGCGTGTTGCTACACCGTATGCTACCAATACATGTACTACATCCTCAGTGTTTCAACCCAATATCCCCTACACTTGTGATGATCAGTTAGCAACGACATTACGTCAACAAATGATTTTCTCTTTTGCTTCTGATACACCAACATTTATTGATAATTATGGGATAAATGGTAATTTAATTACATCAGATTCATTTGGCTTTCAGGTCTTTGGTAATAGTATGTTAACTACTCCAATGCCATCTGGTACAACAATAGGTATCTCAACTGAAGATAATACGGATGCAAATAGCCAATCTTGTTCTGCTAAAATCGTGAGTGGTTCTGTCCCTGTACCGAGTGTAATGAATTTAGAATCTTCTAGCTCTTTTAGTAGTAGTGCCGTTACAAGATATGGTGCAGAGCTAAAAGGTTGTGCAACAGGAGATAGAATTTTAGTGACAATTACAGCTCCAAATAAAGTAACAACGTTCAGATTTACTCGTTAATTAGTACGAGCGGAAACAGCACTTCGGTGCTGTTTTTTTATAGGGCAGTTCCTACACTCACTGTTGCTGT
Organism: Acinetobacter sp. NIPH 2100; assembly: GCF_000369805.1. Classification (GTDB taxonomy): domain Bacteria; phylum Pseudomonadota; class Gammaproteobacteria; order Pseudomonadales; family Moraxellaceae; genus Acinetobacter. Next base: position 578,998 of record NZ_KB850224.1, read on the forward strand.
TGGGCGAACTTGAAAAGAACTACACGCTGTAAGTGAGATAAGACATAAAAGAATAAGTGCGAATTTTGGCATGGTTCTTTATCTTGAGAAAAAGAACCATCATCTTATAAATAGAAGGGTTTCACTATTTTGATCAGGTAATTAAATGTAATGAATTTAATCGTCCAGTAAGTCCATTTGTTTGGCGATTTGATATAAATTATTTGAACGGTTACCAGTACGACAGAACATTAAAATTGGTTTTGGTAATTCATTATAGTGATTTGCAAAAGTACGTACGTCTAACTCTGTGATTTGACCTGCAACAACAGGTTGATAGACATAGTCTAAATTTGCATTGCGCGCTGATTCTTCGATTTGCGCGCTAGTAGGTTGTTCAGGGCCACCTTCTAGATCTGGACGATTGTTAATAATCGATTTAAATCCTTTTTCAACCACTTGTTCAATGTGCTCAGGGCCGATTTGACCTGCAAAACCAACATTCTCTGTCATCTTGTCACTCCAAAAACAAACAAAACATTTTATGCTCTATCATAGCATTAAGCTCGATCTTGAGTTTAAATGTCTGTAGTAAATAAATGATGATAAGTAAAAGATAACGCAATGGAGCGCGCATGCACACCTATACTGTTGAGCCGTTGTATGTTGCCAGTGGTGATGAAACCATCGCTGCGGATTTCTATCTACCTAAAACCAATATTAAACCTGCGGTGATTATTATGGCGCATGGCTTTGCGGGCTTGCGTCAATTTAAACTGGTTCAATATGCGCAGCGTTTTGCTCAAGCAGGTTATGCGGTGATTTTATTTGATTATCGCTATTGGGGCGGCAGTACCGGAAAACCACGTGAATTGGTTTCACTCAGTGCTCAGCTTGATGATTGGAAAACCATTGTTCAATATGCTTCAAATTGCAAGTTGATTGATAGTCGACGGATTGTCTTGTGGGGAACCTCGCTCAGTGGTGGATATGCGCTAAGTCTGGCTACAGACCTGAAAAATATTCAAGCGGTGATGGTGCAAGTGCCTTATGTTGATGGTGCTGAGACGGCCAAGCTTTATCCTTTACAGCGCTATCCTGAAGCATTGAAGCGCTCCAGTCAGGACTATATGGGTTCTAAAATGGGTTTGGTTCCTAAAACCTTACCTGTTGTCGATCAATATCGATTGTGCTTTCTGCCGACCTCGGACAGTTATTACGGTTATCTCTCGATTGTAAATCCAGATTATTACTGGAGTGGAGAAGTTCCAGCGCGAGTCTTTTTTAATTTAATGCGTTATCGACCGATCCAATTTGTTCGTAAAATTAATATTCCTGTTTTGTTTATTGCTGCAAAGCATGACAGTTTGATTCCCATTGCATCTAGTCGGGAAGCAGCGACCAATATTGCGCCATTTGTGAGCTATCATGAGTGGGAAATGAAGCATTTTGATGTTTATCATGATTCTTGGTTTGAAAAAGCAGTCACAACCCAATTAGAATTTTTACATCAACATATCGGAGTGATGTAAATGATTATTGTCTGTGCATCCTGTGGGGCAAAAAATCGTGTACCTGAAGAAAAATTGGCAGTAGATCCGAATTGTGGGCAATGTCATCAAGCTTTGTTAACCAAAGCCCCAGTTGAGCTGAATGAGCAAAACTTTAGCAATTTTATTAGCAATAGTGATTTGCCTGTGTTGATTGATCTTTGGGCAGAATGGTGTGGCCCATGTAAGATGATGGCCCCGCATTTTGCTCAGGTGGCCAAGCAGAATCCTTATGTGGTTTTTGCAAAAATTGATACAGAAGCCAATCCGCGTTTAAGTGCTGCATTTAATGTACGAAGTATTCCAACTTTGGTTCTCATGAATAAAACCACGGAATTGGCCAGAATCAGTGGGGCATTACGTACGCCAGAATTACAGCAATGGTTAGACCAGCAATTACAGCAGCATCAAGGACATTGATATGACTGAACGTCCAAATCATCCAGAAGGGATTTTATCTCTACAAAATATTGCCATGCCCGCAGATACCAATTGGAGTGGTGATGTCTTTGGAGGCTGGATTGTCTCTCAGATGGATCTCGCTGGTGCCATTCACGTTGAGCGTTTTAGTAAAGGTCGTTGTGCCACGATTGCGATTAATCAGATGACGTTCCTCGTTCCTGTGAAGGTTGGTAATGTGATTAGTTGCTATACCAAAATTTTGAAAGTTGGAAGCAGCTCGGTACAGGTGCAAATCGAAGTATGGAATAGCCATGATGATTCACGTGAACCAGTCCGTATTACCGAAGGTGTATTCACGTTTGTTGCAGTCGATGTGAAGGGCAACAAGCGCGTGATCTCTGAAGAGATTAAACAGGCTTTTATCGCAACGGCATAAAACTAAGCAGCAAGATTATTCAGTTTAATGATATTTATTATTTAAAAGGTAGAGACAGACGATGGCAGAAGAGCTGGTTTTGCAGCAAGGTCATAAAGCTGAGCAATATCAAAGCATCATTCCACAGATTCAGGCAATTGTTGAAGATGAAACGGATGTGATTGCGAATCTAGCGAATATCTGTGCGGCATTGAAACAGCAGTTTGACTGGTTTTGGATTGGCTTTTATCTGGTAAAGGACAGTGAACTGGTTTTAGGGCCATTCCAAGGTCCGATTGCCTGTACCCGTATTGCCAAAGGTCGTGGCGTATGTGGTGCAGCATGGCAACAACAGCAAGTGATGATCGTGCCAGATGTAGATCAATTCCCTGGGCATATTGCCTGCAGTTCTGCATCTAAATCAGAAATTGTCTTACCAATCATGAAGAATGGTCAGTGCGTTGGCGTGTTGGATGTTGATAGTGATGAGTTGAATCAATTTGATGAGATTGATGCGGAATACTTGAAACAGCTGATCAGCGTGATTGAAACATTTATTTAACTGCGAGATGTAAAAATAAAGCCCAACATGAAGTTGGGCTTTATTTCTTGATTCAAATACTATTTTTTACGTTTTGGCAGCCAAGCCCAAAGCATTTGGCATTGAATCGGCTCGTTGCCTGAATCATCAATGACAGTGACTGGAACCAATAACTCGCCTTTATCATTATCGGCAATAAACTTTTGTTGATCTGCCGATAATGTTGCTGTTGCCGTTAAACCGCCTTGAGCAACTTTTAAATAGTCGACATGCAATGATTTGATCAACAAAATCCGATCATCAGGGACATGTAAACCGGTTAAAAAGCCTGTTGCTGTTTCAGACAATAAAGCCATCGCTGCAGCATGAACCCCTTTAATATGATTTTGCATATTCCGTTGGTTTTCAATGCGTACAGTGACGTGGTCTTTATCCACTTCTAAATAGCGAATATTTGCTGTTCCAACCATTGGAACCACACGTCCAAAGGCTTTACTCCATAAGGTACTGCGAATACCCTTTGGGAATTTGGATGTGGTTTTAACCAGCGTATAAAGACGGTTATCTTTTGCCATAGTGAACCTATTGCTTAGTCTTTGAAATTATTAAATTGGAGTGGTAGACCAAATTGTTGTTCACGTAAAAAGTTCATCACTTGTTGCAAAGTATCGCGCTTTTTATCCGTGACACGGATTTTGTCTCCTTGGATAGAAGATTGCGCTTTGATGCCGCTTTCTTTAATGGCTTTATTAATTTTTTTTGCGGTATCTGAGTCAAGACCATCTTTAAGTTTAATCACTTGTACGACATTCTTGCCAGAAGCTGTCGCTTTTTGTGGATCTAATGCTTGTACATCAATTTTACGCTTATAGAAATGGTTTTCGAGCATGGTATAGACTTGCTCACATTGGAAATCGCTTTCTGTTGAAATCTTGATCTCTTTTGATTTCTCATTTAACTCGATTGAAACATCCTGTCCACGGAAGTCAAAACGTGTTGCAATCTCTTTTTCTGTATTTTGTACAGCATGATTGACTTCAAATAACTCTAATTCAGAAACAATATCAAAAGAAGGCATGGTTAGACCTTTACAAAGGGAAAGAATATTTGAGATGCTAAGGGGGTTTTCTTCATTTGCCAAGTGTTGTTTACATCAAAGGAGTGCACAATGATCCGTAAACAAGAAATTACAACATTTGAGTTCCCAGAAGGCGCTGTCATTTGGGATGTCCGAGATACCAAAGCGTATACAGAGGCTCATGTTAAAGGGGCGGTGAATCGTCCAATTACTGATATCACTGCGGATAGTTTGACTCAAATTGCAGCGGATCAGCCGATTTATATTTTATGTGGTGGCGGAAGTAAAGCACCGCGTGCAGCAGAGCTGTTAGACGGTATGGATGATTCTCGTGAATATGTTGTATTAATGGGTGGCACACGCGCAGCGCGTGATGCAGGCTTACCTTTAGAACAAGGCGCTTAAAGCACTCAAAGATTGGCCAAAATAGAATGCTATTTTGGCCAAATCAAAATTTTAATTTTCTGTTTAAAAAAATTAAAACAGTTAACCTGAATAATAAGGTTTTTTAGCTTTCACTTTCTTTTGAAAGCGCTGTGGATTTAACTTGTCCAATAATGTTTGAGGAATTGGACAAAGCTCACCCAAGACCAATGCGACCAAGACTTCACTGCATAATGGTGCAAACAAGAATCCTTTCGAACCTAAGCCCGCAAACGTATAGATGCGCTCATGGTCTTGCATTTTTCCAACTAAGGGAAAGTAGTCTAGGCTTTGGGCTCGGACGGATGCACGGCCTTGCCAAGTGTCTACCGCAGGAAGCTGTTGTGCATATTCTGGGAAGACACTGTGGATAAGTTCATAGTTATGCACATGATCTTCTGCCAAAACCTCAACATCATCTCGATTTGGATAAAAAGAGGCGCCTAAGATGAATTGTGCTGCATCCAGCTGCATACAATAACCGCCATAACTATAGGCTTGATCTAAAGCTAAAGGTTGCTCGCGATTCTCAACCCAACTGACTTGTCCGCGAATCGGTTTTAATACTGGATAATGTTCAAATAATTCAGAACTTTGTTTGGCACAACAGACAATCACCTCATCGGCTATGGAAACGAGCTGTTGTTCTTGCCATAGCTCAGTTTGACTGTCAGTTGAGCTTAAACGTGAAATTTTTGCTTTTTGAAGAGAGATATTGGGGTGCTGTAAAATTTCATCACGTAGCTGTTGTGGTGAAACTGCACCTGCTTGATTTAAGACTAAACTTGGAAATTCAGTATTCGGTATTTGTGCTTGCTTTAACTGTGCTGATAACACCGTTTCAGGATACTGCTCTGCGAGATCTAATAATTCATCGGCATTTTTTAAGGCAAGCTGCTGCACTTGAATGGGTCTAAAAGCGTTAAAGCGTGAATAGAAATTCAATGCCTGTTGCCAGCTCAAGGTCATTAAGTGTTCATGTGCTTGCTCAATTGGGCAGAGTTTTGGATTGAGTAAGGCGAGGGGATTACCCGATGCGCCTGAAAGAGGCTCATTTTGCTCGTAGATCGTGACTTGATGACCACGTTGAGCAAATGCCCATGCAGAGCTCAAACCCGCGATTCCCGCGCCAATAATCGCAATTTGACGTTGTTTGGGTTGCAAGGCAGATGGCGAGGTGACATGGTTTTGCTCTGAGTCAACTTGGTCAGACACTATAGGTGAAGGATCTAACCAAATGGCTTTCAACATTTCACGTTTATGACCAAAACCCCGTGGGCGGCTAATGTGCACACCATGTTGTTTTAATCCACGTTTAAGCACACCAGCAACACTAAATGAGGCAAATGTGGTTCCAAAGTTTGATAAACGAACAATGTGATTCAGCACATTTTCTTGCCACATGTCGGGGTTACATGAAGGTGCGAAACCATCGAGGAACCATGCATTGATCGCCTGTGTTTTAGGGATACTAGGGAAAATGTCTTGTGCATCGCCTAACCACAAATCAATACTAAAACGTTCTTCAGGAAAACTGAGACGATGACAACCTGCAATCGGCAAAGGATACTGTTGAATCAGGTTTTCAGCTAAAGGTTCTAGCTCCGTCCAGACATTGAGTGCACGGATCAGATCGGCTTTACTGAGCGGAAATTTTTCTACACTGACCACATGTAAATGACTGTGGTTATCTGGACGAACCTGCTGCCAAAGCTGCCACAAGGTGAGAATATTTAAGCCTGTGCCAAAGCCTGTTTCGCCAACACAAAAATATTGATAATCATTGAGTTGTGATAGACGTTCAGTTAAGTCATTACCATTTAAAAACACATGGCGTGTTTCAAGTAAACCGTTATCTTTAGAAAAGTAGACATCGCCAAATTGTTTAGAAATGGGAACTTCGATACCATCGACCAGTTCCCAGTCTAATTCGGCTGTTTGTAATTTTGCTGAGTAAGACATAAATTGAGGGTTATTTTACCACTGGCGGCGACGTTTAGTGTGAATATAGCTAGAGATCAAGAAACCGAGAATGACACCGACGGCAATGGTCATCGCACCGTATAAAAACATTTGTGCACTGCGTTCACTTTGTAATACCTGAACTTGAACGGTTAAATTGTCATTTTTTAATTGCAATTCTTGGTTCTGCGAGAGTGCTTCAAGATTGGCATGTTCAAGCTGTTTCAAGCGGCTAGCTTGATCTTGAATCATGGCTTTTACTTTTGCATCCTGCTGTTGCTTGGCTTTGGCAATTTGTTCAGCAGTCAATGGTTTAGCCACTGTTGCTGTGGCATTGGCTGCAACAGGGGCTGTGGTATTGGGTTGAGTTTGCGCTGTGGTCGTTGTTGCAGTCGCAGGTGTCGTAGCTTCAACGGCCCAAGCTGTAGAACTGAGTAGGCATAATGCCAATACGCTTTTAAGGACAAGCTGCATGATTTATCCTTTTGGAAAAGCTTTGTTGAAAGGTTTTACATCAATATTGGCGTAAATCCCTTCTTTTAAAAATGGCTCTTCTTCAATCCATGCATCTAGTGCTTCACGACTCTCAAACTCAACAATCATGGTACTGCCAAAGAAGCCAGCTTGCGGATCATTTGGGTCTTTGGGATGCGCACCAGCTGCAATTAAACGTCCTTCATCATCTAACTTTTGTAGACGTTCAATATGTTGTGGGCGGGTTGCTAAACGTTTTTCCAAAGTACCTTCGCGATCAGTACAAGTCAGCACAAAATATGGCATGGCAGTAGCTCGATGATTTAAAATCTATTCAGTGGTTTTAAAATGCTTTCTTAAGAAAAAGAGTATAGCAGCTAGGTAACTGATAGAAACGATAATATCGCCAAAAGCCGTGAATTCGCCCCAATATTTTCCTTGCATATAGACAAAACCAAAGAAGAAATGCAGTGCCGCGAGTAAAAAGAATTGACCACACCATGCCCAGTTCAACTTTAACCAGCCTTTCGGGCTAAGCTCTAACAGCGAGCCTAAAAGTTTTTGAATAATTGGCATACGTTCTTTATTGAATAGTGGGGTCACGAGGAAGCCCAATCCAATCCCGACATTGATGATAATTGCCTTCATTTTGATGTAGGTCACATCACTAAAGATCAGGGTAATTCCACCAAAAACGACAGACATTACGACAATAAACCACTGCATTTTTTCCAGTTTGAATTTTTGGAAAAAGAACAGGCAGCCATAAACCACCAAGGTAGCAATGAGGAGAGCACATGTCGCAACAAGAATATGATTTTGATCAGTATTTCCCGCACTACCCACTAACTGTAATAACGGATGATGACTATCTTTAGGATCGGTGGTTTTATAAAAATAAAAGAAGATAATAATCGGAAGATAGTCGAGCAACGCTTTCATGTTACAGTACGATGATGAAATAGGTCAGATAGCATAATACAAACCATGTTCGGTGTCGATTTACATACACATACACTCATTTCCGATGGTACTTTCTCTCCTGAGCAGTTGGTACAGGCCGCCGTGGACTTAAAAATTCACACTTTGGCGGTGACTGATCATGACACCATGGATGGTTTGGAGCGCGCCCAGCATTATGCACAAGATTATGATATTCAAATCATTTCTGGAGTGGAAGTATCCAGTCAATGGTCAAGGCCAAATACCAAGAAGAGCTATGGTGTGCACATCGTCGCCTTGAATATGCAAGATGAAACACCAATCAGAGCCATGTTGGAACAACAGAAAAAAGTCCGTGCTGAACGGGCAAAAGAGATTTGTCAGCTCTTAGAAAAATGTATTGATTTTGATATTTATCCAGATGTGATTGCCCAAGTCGATGGGCAGGCAGATCGGGTTACTCGCACCCATATTGCCAAAGCCTTAGTTGAGAAAAATATTGTCACTCGTCCGCAACAGGCTTTTGATCGTTTTCTGAAAGAAGGAAAAAAGGCCTTTGTGAAATTTGAAGGGATGGGGCTTAAAGAAACCATTGAGACCATTCATGCCAGTCAAGGTTTCGCTGTGCTTGCACATCCGACCCGTTATGATTTATCAGCGACCAATGTCCGTTATCTGATCGAACTCTTTGCAGAGGCGGGTGGTGATGCAATTGAACTGCCACCAAGTATAGAACCCGCTTCCACACGACAAATGGTGGATCGTATGATTCAGCAATTTGGTTTAGCTGTGTCGATTGGCAGTGATTTTCATGGTGACAACATGCCGTGGATCAAACTCGGACAAACGCCACGTGTTCATGACGGTCAGAAAGGGATTTGGGAAAGCTTTAAACCTTCCCTAGTATGAACAAGGAGAGCTTTACTGCGCGTACACAGTTTTAGTGATCACGCTGTTGGAAGTGGTTGACTAGATAATCCAAAAAGCGCTGGACTTTGGGAGCGATCAACTCTCGATGTGGAAATACTGCATAAATGGCAGTTGCAGCAACGGGATAATCGGACAGGATCTGTACCAATTTTCCTGTGGCAAGGTCATCTGCCACATGCCATATCGAATGATTGGAAATTCCCAGACCCGCTAAAGCGGCTTGCCTGACCCCTTCGCCTGAGTTGGTGGCAAAATATCCCTCAACATGAATCTGTTCAACTTTTCCTTCTGCATTGATCAATTGCCACTGATCGGTGAGACCATGCCCATGCTGCTGCAAAATACAACGATGTAATTTCAGATCGGCTAGAGTCTTTGGCACACCATATTGTTGTAGATAGGCTGGAGACGCGCAGAGTAACCGTGGATTCGGGGACAATTGTCTGGCAACCAAGCTTGAACTTTTTAACTGCCCGATACGTATCGCCAAGTCTATCCCATGTTGAATGAGATCGATATTTTGGTCATTGAGATCTAAATATATTTTGAGTTCAGGATGTAAGTGAGAGAACTCGGCAATAACAGGCATTAGAATTTTTGTGCCAAAAGTGGCAGAAGTGGTCATCCGAAGTGTGCCTGTCAGCGCTTGATCTTTAAGCTTTAATGACTCTTGCAGATGAATAAAATCAGCAATCCAATGCCGCCCATGTTCAAGCAAAGCACGACCTTCTTCCGTCAAGGTGAGTTTCCGCGTGGTACGGTGAAATAAACGCAATTGTAGGTTTTGTTCTAAGCGTTGCAATTTTTGGCTTGCGACTGAAACCGAGATATTGCTGTCCTGAGCAGCTTTACTGATCGAACCTAAGTCTGCGACTCGAATAAAAAACTGGAAATCTTCTGTATTCATTATCAATAAAATCAGAAAAGTATTTTTTGATTATCGTGGTTTTTCAAATAAATCCCTAGCGCTATTTTTGTATCTAAGCAATCACATGTTGAAGAGGCAGATCATGAAATATCATTTCTTAGGAAACTCAGGTTTAAAAGTTTCAGAGTTGGGATTTGGTGCAGGGACCTTAGGTGGGCAGGGACAAATCTTTGCTGCTTGGGGACAAGCCAGCCAAACTGAAGCCAATCAAATGATTCGTGCTGGTTTAGATGCAGGTATTAATTATTTTGATACGGCAGACGTGTATTCGGATGGAGAATCTGAACGCATGTTGGGCAAAGCTTTGGCATCAGAACGACAACATACTATTATTTCAACCAAGGTGGGCATTCGTAGTTCAGAACATCTGAATGATGCAGGATTTAGTCGGCGTTATTTATTGTCTGCGGTAGAACAGTCATTAACCCGCTTGGGAACAGATTATATTGATGTGTTGCAATTGCATCAGTTTGATAGCTTTACTGCATTACCGCAGTTGATGAAAACCCTCGATGAACTGGTTCGTAACGGTAAGGTACGCTATATCGGTGCTTCAAATTTCTCGGGTTGGCAATTGATGAAGGCACAAGCGATTGCGGAACAATACGGCTATGAGAAATTTGTAGTCAATCAAGTGTACTACTCTTTGATTGGGCGTGATTATGAATGGGAACTGATGCCTTTGAATGATGATCAGCGGATGGGTGCGGTGGTATGGAGTCCGCTCGGCTGGGGACGATTAACGGGAAAATTTGACCGAGAAAATCCGATTCCAGCGCAAAGCCGCTTACACGATACAGCGCAATTTGCACCGCCAGTCAATGAAGCACATCTTTATAATGTGATTGATGTATTGAAACAGGTTGCAGCAGAAACGGGATATAGCATTCCTCAGATCGCTTTAAATTGGTTATTACAACGTCCGACCGTCTCGAGTGTGTTGATTGGTGCACGTAATCAAACCCAACTGCAAGATAATCTCAAGGCCAAAGAGATTCAATTGAGTGATGAACAGACCGAGCGTTTAAATCAGGTCAGTGCGATTTATCCGCCATATCCGTATTATCCCTATTGGAATGGGCAATTGACGGAACGTTTTAAATCCATCGTCGATTCACAGTTTTTATAAGCAATTTAAACCTACATAAAAATGCCCTCATAGGAGGGCATTGAAATTAGAGTAAGTTATGGTCATGTGCTTGAATCGGTGGTGGGGTTGGACGGCCTAATGTGCCCAATAATTCAATTTCAATCGAACGCACCATCGCATCCAATGGCAGGTCGTTACTTTGTGTTCCGAATGGCTCTTCAATTTCACTACTTAACGCATCCAGACCCAAAAAGGTGTACGCCAAAATACCCACCAGCAGTGGTGTGACCAAACCTAAAAGCGAACCAAGACTGAAAGGCAGCATAAAACAGAAGAAATACACAGTACGATTCAGCAAAACCGAATAGGCAAATGGAATCGGGGTATTGGCAATACGGTCACAGCCGGTTTGCATTTCACTGAGTGCTGCGACATGACGGTTCATTTGGGTATAAATGATATCCGAGATTTCACCTTCTTTCATGGCCTGCAACAGTTCCCATTGAATCAGGCTCAAGGTGTATTGCGGTGCATTGTGCTGCTGATACAGTTGGGTCAAGGCTTGTTGGCTGAGACCACTGGTTTCAGTCAGTTCAGTGGGATTAGCGGTTTGATGGCGTAGACGATCACGCAGCACATTGGCAAACACAATGACATTTTGAATGATACGTTCGCGTCGTGCTTGGCTGAGCACACGGCAATCTCGGTCGAAATGCCGTGCAGTGGCAATTAAAACACCCCAGAGTTTACGTGCTTCCCACCAGCGCTCATAACAGGCGGTATTTTTAAATCCCAAGAAAATAGATAACACCACACCGATTAAAGTGAAGCCCACTAAAGGGATTTCAGGGAAACGATACAGATTGACATATTCAACGCCACCAATAATGGCGGAGATCAACATGACAAAACCGAGAGAGGGTAAAATTTTGGGTAAAATCGTCCCTCGCCATGAGAATAAAACTTTGAAAATACTCGGCTGGTCACGGACAATCATGTTATTTGAATCATTAATTTTATGTCTTGATATTCCTGTTTGATTTAAGCTTTGTCAAGGCTAGATTGCTTGATTTTAATAGGGTTGAGCAGTTGTTGTTCAGAAAAGGAAAAATGCCCTTCGGGTGCAATAATAAAATGGTCGATCAGATGGATTTCCAGCAGTTGACAGGCTTGTTTGAGTTGCTGGGTCAGATAAATATCTTCTGATGAAGGTTGGGCAATTCCATAAGGATGATTGTGTGCGACCACGATTTGGCTGGCTTGATGTTGCAGCGCATAACGCAAGGTTTGATTAAGTGAAACACTACAGGAATGTTGCGAACCAAAGAACAGCTTTTTAAAATGTAATTTTCTGAGTTCAGCGTCTAAGCAGAGTACTGCAAAAACTTCCTGTTTTTCACCCAGAAGCTCATAACGTAAATAGTCGAGCACTAATGTTGATGTATCGAGGCAGAGTCGTTGTTGATGGAAATGATTATTCAGATAACGACGCCCTAATTCTTTCACTGCCATCAGTTGTGCATATTTGGTTGAAGCAATCCCATTAAATTGTGATAAATCCTCAAGATTGGCATCAAAGATCAAATTAAGTCCACCAAAGTGTTGAATCAAAATACGCGCCAATTCCACCGCAGAGTGCTGTTTTGAGCCTGAACGTAGGAAAATCGCCAACAATTCTGCATCGGATAAGCTTTGTGCGCCTTGTGATAATAATCGTTCTCTTGGGCGTTCTTGCTCTGGCCATGTTTTTATTGATTGACTCACTGTTTTATTTTCCTTTGATTTTATTATGATTATTATTTTTCTAGGCAAAAAATAGCAGGGATAATTTCCTTTTAAGTTTTGCCATTTAAACAATATTCTCTATCGTCCGTTTGGGGGAAATGTTGATTGTGCTACTTGGGTATCAACTTATTTAATGCTATTGTGAGCGCCACTGCAACAGTAAGGTATCCTGTTTGTGAGCTTTGATCTAAGTGTTATTCCCCACAAAAACATTATATTAGCGGTTACAGGTGGTATTGCTGCCTATAAAAGTGCCATTCTGGTACGCCGTTTAAAAGATTTCGGTTTTGATGTCCGTGTGGTCATGACACATGGCGCACAAGCATTTATTACCCCCCTCACTTTTCAGGCACTTTCAGGTAATCCTGTGCATACCGAATTGCTTGATCCAGAAGCAGAAGCAGGGATGGGACATATTGAACTGGCGCGTTGGGCTGATTTAGTTCTAGTTGCGCCTGCCAGTTGTGACACGATTGCAAAATTTGCCAATGGTTTGGCAGATGATTTGCTCAGTACTTTGTATTTGGCAACCAAAGCACCTGTCTGGGTTGCACCTGCCATGAATCAGCAAATGTGGGCGGCCAAAGCGACACAACGCAATTTACAAACGTTGGTTGAAGATGGCATCCATGTGATCATGCCAGATGCAGGTGAGCAAGCTTGTGGTGATGTCGGTCTAGGTCGTATGCCTGAGCCTGAAGATTTGGCTCGCCAAGTTGCAGCTTATTTCCATAAGGCGCAACGTGCGCTTGCTGAAAAGTTTGGCTTATTGGCAGGTAAGCGAGTCACCATTACCGCGGGGCCGACCCGTGAAGCGATTGATCCAGTCCGTTATATTTCAAACCACAGTACTGGTAAAATGGGCTTTGCTTTGGCAGCAGCGTGTTATGCCGCAGGGGCTAAAGTCACTTTGGTTGCTGGTCCAGTCAGTTTGGATACACCGAATGGTGTGCAACGTATGAATGTCAGTTCTGCCATGCAAATGTTGGATGTCAGTATGAATCAGCTTAAAGAAGGCTGTGACATCTTTATTGCGACTGCAGCAGTGGCAGATTATCGTGTGGCTCAGGTTGCTGAGCATAAGATCAAAAAGGCAGGTGATGAGCTTGCGGTTGCGTTGGTCAAGAACCCAGATATTGTGGCGACGATTGCTCAGCAAGACGAACGTCCATTTATGGTTGGCTTTGCTGCTGAAACGCAAAATGTCGAGGAATATGCAGCAGGCAAACTGGTGGCGAAAAAGCTGGACATGATTGCGTGTAATGATGTATCACGTCCAGATATTGGTTTTGCCTCAGATGAAAATGCCATGACGGTGTTCTTTGCGCAGTCATATCATATGAAAAAGCGTGAACTCGAAAAAGCATCGAAACAGGAGATTTCACAGCAATTGGTTGAATCGATTGCGGATGCTTTACGTCGCCGTTTATAAGTGATTCTGGCCATTCATATTTATCAAAATGCAACGATTTCGTTGCATTTTTTATGTATGCTAAAGCAGCAATGATCATTGTTGCTTTGCTCCAAAGCAACATGTTTTGCCGACACAAATAAAGCATAGCCACAGTTTTTGATAGGATATCCTAATGATTAAAAAAACTTTAGCCACTGTTGTCTTGTTCTCTGCTTTTGCATTCAGCCATACAGTTATGGCTGCTGGATTAGAAGATGATATGAAAACGCTGGGAAAGAATTACAAGGCGTTTAACCAGGCTGAAAATCCACAGGCTGCGACAGCGGCTTTGAATAATATGCGGACTGCCGCAGTCCATTCAAAATCGTATAAACTGGCTCCGAATACCACGGATAAAGTATTAAGTTCAACCTCTCTATTTGACCAGATTGTGGTTGAGATTGATAAAGCTAAACTGTTGGTTCAAGCGGGTAAGTTGGATGAAGCGAAAAAACAAGGCAAAAAAATTGCTGAATTACGTGATCAGGGGCATAAATACTATACCCACTAATTTCTAAATGGGACGTCATCGAGATGATCGAGCTGTATTCCATGGAGTGCAGCTTTTTTTATCGACATTTTACAAGGTTGAATAACAACAATAACACTGAGCATGATTCAGATTTTCACTGCATGGCAAAGTTGCTACAGTGAAATAATGAAAAAGAGAGGTGATGGATATGTCCTCACAACAACGTAATTATGATCGTATTGCTCAAGCAATTGCTTATATCCAGCAGAATTTTCAGCAACAACCGCAACTGGATGAGGTCGCAGCACATATTCATTTAAGTCCAGCACATTTTCAGCGTCTATTTACTGAGTGGGTCGGCACCAGTCCCAAAAAGTTTTTGCAGTATATAAGTATTGAACATGCCAAGCAGATTTTGAAACAAGAGCAGGGCAGTATTTTCGATGCAACTTTTGCAACAGGGCTGTCCAGCACCAGTCGCTTACATGACCTGTTTATTCAGATTGAAGGCATGACTCCTGCTGAATATAAACATGGTGGGCAGAGCCTCACGATTCATTATCAATTTGCAGAAACCTTATTTGGTGAGGTGTTGATTGCATCGACCCATAAAGGAATCTGTGCATTAAGTTTTGTCGAGAATCGAACTGATGCCTTCGCCCTGTTAAAAGCACAATTTCCGCAAGCGGTATTTATTGAGCAGGCTGATATTTTTCAGCAAAGTGCCTTGGCTTTGTTTCAGAAGGATCAACAACAGTTAGATGAAATTAAACTGCATTTAAAAGGCACAGAATTTCAGCTCAAGGTTTGGCAAAGCTTACTTAAAATCCCAATGGGGCAGCTGGCGACTTATGGAGATTTGGCGAAGGCCATTGATCATCCGAAAGCAGCACGTGCTGTAGGTACAGCCATTGGCAGTAACCCTGTGGCATTTTTGATCCCATGTCATCGTGTCATTCAGTCTACGGGTGCATTGGGTGGATACGAATGGGGGACTATTCGCAAAACAGCATTGATTGGTTGGGAAGGTGTGCAAACACATGCAGCAATTTGAACCAGCTCAAATCCAAGCGGTGCTTGATCAGATACAAGCAACTGATTGGGATGACATCACTGAACAGCTACATCAGCATGGTTTTGCCAAAATTGAAAGGGTTCTATCGCAACAGCAATGTGAACTGCTTAAACACGCATATTCACAAGCTGTACTTTATCGTAAAACAGTCGAGATGCAGCGTTATCGTTTTGGTCGAGGTGAGTACAAATATTTTAATTACCCTTTGCCCAATTTGATTGAACGGATACGCCACGAAGTCTATCCCTATTTGGTTCCGATTGCCAATGCATGGTTTCGGGTGCTCAAGTTAGAACGCGTATTTCCTTCTTCACATCCTGAATTTTTACAGCAATGTCAGAAACATGGACAGATGCTCGCAACTCCACTGATATTGAAATATGGGCAGGGTGGATTTAATACGCTGCATCAGGACTTATATGGTGAGGTTTATTTCCCTTTACAGTTGGTGATTGTGTTGAGTCAGCCAAATATTGATTTTACGGGGGGGGAACTGGTCTTTACTCAACAAAACCCAAGAGCACAGTCTAAGGCAGTGGTAGTTCAGCCCCAGCAAGGCGATATGTTGATTTTCACCACTCAGTTTAAACCTGAAAAAGGCAGTCAAGGCTATTATCGGGTCAATATCAAGCATGGTGTCAGTCCGATTCATCACGGTGAACGCTATAGTCTCGGTATTATTTTCCATGATGCTGTGAGTTAGACCATGTGGCAGCCTAGTGAATTAGAGCAGACCGCGTTACATCAAAAATTAAGAGACGGCGAGATTCTATTTGCAGGCAATTCCCAGCTTAACATCTATGGCAGATTGACCTGTGGTTCTGGGAAGCGCATGCTAAAAAAGAATCGGGTATTTTTTCAGAATGAACATGAGGCGATTATGCAAGGCTATCGGCCTTGTGGACATTGTATGAAGCAAGCTTATAAGAAGTGGAAAGATGCAACTATTTGATATTGAAGCTGATCCAAACCACAATCATTTACCCTATGATGGGACAGTACAGTACTTTGGCAAGGTCGTAGACACGGCTGAAGCCGATCATTATTTTGATCAGCTGTTGCATAACATTGCATGGGAAAATGATCAGGCTCTCATTTTTGGGCGCTTGCTCACCACTAAGCGTAAAGTGGCTTGGTATGGCGAGCGACGCTTTGAATATACCTATTCCAATATGAATAAATATGCTTTGCCTTGGACCAAGGAATTGCTTGAATTAAAACAACTGGTTGAAAAACTGACAGGTGAAACGTTCAACTCATGCTTACTGAATCTTTATCACAGCGGTGATGAAGGAATGGCATGGCATAGTGATGGTGAAACCGATCTCCAAAAAGATGGTGCGATTGCCTCTTTAAGCTTTGGTGCAGAGCGTAAATTTGCTTTTAAACATAAGCAGAGTAAAGAGAAAGTAGAATTGTATTTAGAGCATGGCAGTTTGCTTGTGATGAAAGACACCACACAAACTTACTGGTTACATCGATTACCGCCGACCAAGAAAGTCAATACTGCACGGGTGAATCTGACCTTTAGAACCATTGTGTATCGATCACAAAAAAAGGACTGAAAAATCAGTCCTTTTGGTACGCATCGCTCCTAATCGCCCTTTAAAAGGAGGGGAATAGGGAGAGATTACTTATGCTTGACCTTGAGCGTCTGCATCAGTTTGTAAGCGTTGCATGTTTGCTTCAAACTCAGCATCAAAGTTGATTGGTGTAAGCAACAATTGCGGGAAGCTGCCTTTAGTCACTAAATCATTTACCGCTTCACGTAAGAACGGGAACAAGATATTTGGGCAATATGCACCCAAGATGTATGGAAGACGATCTTCTTCTACACCATCAACCAAGAAGATACCTGATTGAGTGACATCAACGATGAACGCAGTTTCATTTTCGTTGTTTGCTTGAACCACAACTTTTAAAGACACTTCGTAGTGAGTTGCATCAATTTTTTCTGCAGCAGAAGATAAATTGATGTTCAACTCTGGTTGCCATTGCTTAGTAAATACTTGCGCACCAGGAACTTCAAAAGAGATGTCTTTGGTATAGATACGTTCTAACGCGAGTTGTGGCTGAACTTGTTCTTCGCTCATTGTTTTTCCTTAAATCTTGGATTTAGATGTTGTTAAGCTAATAATTGGTCGAGTTTGCCTTCACGCTCTAAAGCATAAAGTTGGTCAAAACCGCCAATGAATTGGTCTTTGATAAAAATTTGCGGCACAGTACGGTGATTGGTACGTTGCATTAACTCAAGACGAACTTCTGGTGCTTCATTGGAAAGATTAATTTCTTTATAAGCAACGCCTTTGCGCTCAAGTAATTGTTTTGCGCGTACGCAATATGGGCAAGAAAGCGTTGAATAAATGGTGACGTTTTGAGTAGTCATTTTATCTCTCCTTAAGCTTTGGTTTTGCTTTTCACTAAAGGTAAGCCTTGAGCTTTCCAATTGCTGATACCGCCGTCTAAACGGTAGCTGTCGGAATGACCAACTTTTTGCAATGCTGAGCCTGCAACTTGCCCTAAGTTACAAATAAAGACCAGTGGACGATCACTTGCTTTTAATTCATCTAAATGACTGGTGATTTGGCTATACGGAATGTTACGACTGCCGCTGATGTGACCATCACGGAAATCTTTTCCATCACGTAAATCGATCAAAATAGCATTTTTTGCCTTGACCAAAATACCTAGAGATTGTGGTGAAATTTTACGACCGTTGCGTTGTCCTTCTAAAACAAAGAACAGCACGATTAACACGCCGAGCGCACCAAATAAGAAGGGGTGATTCCCCATAAACTCTAACCAGCGTTCCACAAGTCACCTAAAGTTAAAATCAAAATTGATCCTGAGTATAACTTATCTCAATGGTGATCAAAAACTTTAGTTCAAGGGCAAATGGCGAAGAAAATTAACTTTTTTGCTGCGCTTCTTGAATTTCATCGAGCAGTCGTAAATAACTGTCGAGACGACGAGGTAAAATTTCACCTGCATCAACCGCTTGTTTCAGCGCACAATTTTTCTCATGCGTGTGGGTGCAGTTACGGAACTGGCATAGTCCCAAATGTGCTTCAATCTCTGGAAAACCTGTGCGGACCTTTTCTAAACTCAAATGCCATAGGCCGAATTCGCGGATTCCAGGAGAATCAATTAACGCACCGTTTGTTCCAAATTTAATCAAACGTGTTGAGGTTGTGGTGTGCTGTCCGAGTGCAGAGTTCTCAGAAATGATATTGGTTTTCTGTGCTGCATCAGGAACGATAGTATTAATCAGTGAGCTTTTTCCAACCCCAGACTGTCCAACAAAGGCAACGGTTTCATTATCAATGCGATTCGAAAGCGCAGATAAGTCCCCTTGTGAATGACAAATCAGGGTTTCATAGCCAAGAGATTCATATTCACTGAGGAGGGTAAGAATCGGGTCATTTTCAGTGAGCAAGTCGGATTTATTCAGCACCAATAACGCGGGAATATTGGCATCGGCACATGCCACCAGATAGCGGTCAATCAATGTGGGGGCAGGTTCAGGTAAAGGTGCGAACACAATCACAATCAGACTGATATTGGCTGCGACAGGCTTCACTTTGTGATAGCGATCGGGACGGGTCAGTAATGATTGTCTAGGGTAAATTGCGGTGATGATCCCTAAACCTGTAATTGGATCTGCTTGCCATTTCACCCGATCACCAGTCACCAACAGTTCTAAGTTAGTACGGGTATGACAACGCCAAATACTGTCGAGTTCGATTGGTTTCCAAAACGGTTCTGGCTCACCTTCAGCCACTTGTGGTTTTTCAGGGTGCTGTTCAGGCACAGATAAGGCTTGTACTTCGAGTTGACGACCATAATGCTGAACAACCAGTCCATCTAAATCTTGCGATGTGTCAATGTCGTCTTGACGCGATTTATGCTGTTTCTCAATACGACGCTGCTGTTGTTCGGTTAAACGACGCTTACGAATTAAAGCCATTCATATCCCAAAAAATCCACACTTTGAAGACCGCAAAAATAGCACGAAGCCGCTATAGAATTACAGCCAAGATGTAATTAATTTGCTACTATTGATGTTTTTAAGCACTTTAGAATCGCCATCCATGAGTAGCACCCCTGATACACGATTAATTTGGATCGATCTGGAAATGACAGGTCTTGATACCGATAACGACAAGATTATTGAAATTGCAACAATTATTACAGATGACCATTTGAATATCTTGGCTGAAGGGCCTGTTCTAGCAGTGCATCAATCTGATTTGATTTTAAATGCGATGGATGAATGGAATACCAAGCAACATGGCCAGTCTGGTCTGGTTGAGCGTGTACGCCGTAGCAAGTTAAAGGCTGAAGATGTAGAACAGCAAACACTTGAGTTCTTGAAGAAATGGGTGAATCCAAAATCATCACCGATGTGTGGTAACTCAATTTGCCAAGACCGTCGTTTCTTGCATCGTTTGATGCCTGAACTGGAACAATTTTTTCATTATCGTAATTTAGATGTGTCTTCGGTAAAAGAGTTAGCGAAACGTTGGAGACCTGAAATTATGAGCGGGTTAAAGAAAAATGCGTCGCATTTGGCGATGGATGACATCCGTGATTCGATTGCAGAATTGAAATACTATCGTGAATACTTTTTTATCATGAATAACGATAAGTAATCGATTATTGAATGATACATAAAAGGAGCTTAGGCTCCTTTTTTAATCTGCTAAAAAAGTTTGGGCTTGATCAAAAAATCGCTTAAACTCGGCTTTTAATTGCAAACTATAAAAAAAGAGAGTCTATATGCAAAGTACCAACCCTATTTTAACACGGGTGGAAACCTATCAAGATATTGCTGAGCCAATGACCATTCAGGGTGCGATTCAAAAATCTGTACTTTTAACGGTGATTGCTGCTGTTTTAGGCATGGCCTTATTTTTCTACTGTGCCATCACAGCGAATCTTTCTATTGCCTATGCTGCAACCATTATTGGTGCAGTGGGTGGTTTAATTCTCGCCCTCATTACCACATTTAAATCCAATACTGCACCTGCTTTGGCCATTCCGTATGCCTTATTTGAAGGCGCATTCCTTGGTGGCGTATCGTTTATTTTCCAGTTGAAATATCCAGGCGTACCTTTACAGGCATTATTGGCAACATTCGTTACCACTTTGGTTCTGTTTGCTTTATATAAATTCCAAGTGATTCGTGCGACGGAAAAATTTAAGGCTGTTGTGGTATCTGCTACGATCGCTATTGCACTGGTGTTTGTGGTGCAAATCATTTTGCGTTTGGCTTTTGGTTCAAGCATCCCTTATATCTTTGAAAGTAACTGGTTGGGTATCGGCTTTGCTGCTTTTGTTGCTGTGATTGCATCATTAAACCTGATTTTGGATTTTGACTTGATTGAAAATGCGGCTGCGCAACGTGCACCAAAAGCATTTGAATGGATCTGTGCCATTGCCTTATTGGCGACTTTGGTATGGATGTATTATTCATTCCTGCGTTTATTGAGTCTGCTTCGCGGTGACGATTAAGTTCTGATTTAAGTAAAAATACAAATCGTCTTCAAGTGAAGGCGATTTTTTTATGCAAGATTGTAAAAAAGATGGATTATGCAATTCCGCATTGCGCTGATTATTGGCATCATGTGGTGAAAATTTTTCGAGTGAGAATAAGATGTCACAAGGACTTTTAGCTGGTAAACGTTTTTTAATTGCCGGTATTGCAAGTAAATTATCGATTGCTTACGGTATTGCCGCTGCCTTACACCGTGAAGGTGCTGAGCTTGCGTTTACTTATCCAAATGAAAAGCTGAAAAAGCGTGTGGATGATTTTGCAGCACAGTTTGGTTCAACTTTAGTTTTTCCTTGTGATGTTGCTGTTGACGCAGAAATTGACAATGCTTTTGTTGAATTAGCAAAACACTGGGATGGTTTGGACGGTGTGGTGCATTCAATTGGTTTTGCACCAGCGCATACGCTTGATGGTGACTTTACTGACGTAACGGATCGTGATGGTTTTAAAATTGCACATGACATTAGCGCGTATAGCTTTGTTGCGATGGCGCGTGCGGCTAAACCATTATTACAAGCGCGCCAAGGTTGTTTGTTGACTTTGACTTATCAAGGTTCTGAGCGTGTGATGCCGAACTATAACGTGATGGGTATGGCGAAAGCATCGTTAGAAGCAGGCGTTCGTTATTTAGCATCAAGTTTGGGCGTAGACGGTATTCGTGTGAATGCAATTTCTGCGGGTCCAATCCGTACTTTGGCAGCATCAGGCATTAAGTCTTTCCGTAAAATGTTAGATGCCAATGAAAAAATCTCTCCACTTAAACGTAATGTGACCATTGAAGAAGTGGGTAATGCTGCATTATTCCTTTGCTCGCCGTGGGCTTCAGGTATTACTGGTGAAATCATGTATGTCGATGGTGGCTTTAATACTGTTGGTATGAGCCAGTCGATGATGGATGATGAATAATTAGATTGATCTAAATTATTTAATAAAGCCGCTTTTAGAGCGGCTTTATTTGTAAGGGGTAGAGTGGGATTTAAAAACTACAGTGGCCTGCTAGAAGTCTATTTGTACAGCCTTTGCAGCTATTTTCTCTTGTAGTCTAATTATTTCAGTTCCATCAACTTCTTTTAGATACCAGTACTCTTCATCTTCAATTGGGTAAAATTGTATGAGGTCAGGTTTATCAAGAGCATTTCTGACTACACAAACCCGATAGTTCTCTAAGTTATTTTGGAGCTGAAAGTATTCATTTGGTGTTAATTCAAACTGAATAACGTTTCCTTTGTGACCTTTAACTTCTAAAAGAAGCTTTTCAGATTCTTTAGTGGCCTCCAAATCCCAACCAGCATTATCTTTTTCAACAGTGATAACGTTGTAACCAAGTGATTCGTAATACTTCCATGTTAATTGTATAGCTGCTATTTCTATTGCTAGTATAAGATCTTTACTAGGCTTTGTTTTTTTTGTAGGCAGATTATTCGTTTTGTTATTATGACAATATATGTAAGCCCTAAGTTCATTCTTAAAATCATTCACATGCGGTATTTCGTCATCTCCATACCAAACATTTGAAGTTCCTGGAAAACCCTTTCCTTTAGGAATTGGGAAAGTCCTTTTTAGGGTAGGTAGAAGATTTGAAAATTCAGATCTCACTTCGGATAGGTATTCAATATTGTTCCAGTCATCTTGGTTTTTGCTTCCTCTACGTTTACGATATTCTTTATGGTAGATAGTTGCTCCTAAATACCATCCAGTGACAAATTGACCACCATCTGGGTGAGTAGAAATAAAGACAATATCAACATTATCAAGCTCATCCCCTTTCTTCCATAAGTATTGATTTGAAATACGATTAAGGTCAATTCCTGCAAAATTCTTGGACATTACATATCCATAACGCCGTCCCGCCTCTTCACGAAAATTCCACATTTCACCACCCTCACCATTTTCCTTAATATGAGAGCCACCCCCAATAATTTCTCCTTTACCAGAATAATCATCCATCCAACCAAGTCTGAAAATAATTAATGGATTTTGCACGATACCCCCAGAATTATAATTTAAATTATTTAGCTATATTTTGATCAGTATATAAAACAGTAATATTTGCATCAATACAAAAACGATGGGAAACATTATTTAATAATTTTTTGATTTTATGGTCAATTTAGTAATTAGTAATATATAAAAAAATAGTAAATCATTTGTCATCCCATCCTTTATATGCTAATTAATGCTGGTTTTTTGTTGAATCGAAAATTCTAAACAGAATATCGATAAACATATTATTTTTTAGCTTTCGGGGTAGGTCAAAAAGCGTGAAGAAAATAGCTGTTGTTTTGGGATTAGTCACTCTTCTTTCACTTCAAGGTTGTGCTGCAGTGATGGCAAGTAACCAACCGCATAAAAAGAATATGGCGGTTTTAGAGGTGGGAAAACATCGAAATTATGTGATTTCTGAATTGGGCGCACCCGTCACTTCAGAAACCGTGAATGGTGAACGCAAAGAGATTTATACCTTTCAGCAAGGCTATTCAAAAGCAGCCAGAATCAGCCGTACGCTATGGCACACAACTGCGGATATTGCCACAATTGGTCTATGGGAAGTGATTGGCTCTCCAACTGAGATGTATTTCAATGGTCAGCAACTTTCGTATGAAGTTGTTTTTGATGATCAGGACAAGATTAAACGTATTCACCAGATCCAGAATAATCCAGATCTGGTGAAAGAATAAGCGCACAAAACAATAGCACTAGGACTATTGTTTCGATAGTTCTTTTACAGGACTGCCACCTAAGGCTTGCATCAAAGTGACATATGCATTGTATTGATTCTGCTTGGTTTCAACCAAGCTGAGCCGTGCATTACGTGTGGTTTCTTGTGCATCCAGTAGGTTCTTTAAGGCAATTGCGCCATTACGATAACGCACTTCGGTTAAACGTTCAGTTTTATCTGCCAGCTCGACATTACGTTGCTGTAATTGAACTTGCTGATTCAGTTGAGTACGATTGGATAAGGCATTTTCCACATCGGCAAAAGCTTGGTATAAGGTTTGACGATATTGAGTAATGGCTTTTTCATATTCAAGATCACTGATCTCAATATCCTTCTTCATATCATTATATTGAAGAAAAGGTAGGCTTAAGCTTGCCCCTAAAGTCAAAGCAGGGTTCTTTAACAGTTGTGTTAAAGAGGTACTGGATGAACCTAGATTTCCCGTCAAATTAATCGATGGATAATAGCTGGCTTTGGTTGCATCTTTATTGGCTAAGGTTTTGCGTAGGCGTAATTCAGATGCTTGTAAGTCAGGACGACGCGATAAAATATCGGCAGGTAAGCCTACGGCAAGACTCGGTAGGGCATTGCGCGGAAACTGTGCAGGTTCCTGAATATTCAGTTGTTGTACAGGTTCGTGTAGCAATACGGCAATAGCAGTACGTGCTTCGACACGTTGTTGTTCAATCTGACTGAGGCTGGCTTTTTGGCTTTGTACCGATTGTTCCGCTTGAGTTAAATCTAAACCTGAAACCGCACCCGCTTTATACTGTGATTGCACCAAAGAATAGATTTTTTGGGTCGAAGCCAAGTTCTGCTGAATGGTTTGATAGCGTTCGTTCAGATAGCCAAGCTGCCAATACAGTTTCGCTGTGGTTCCAACCAGACTTTGTGCCGTGGCTTGCAAATCTTGTTCACTAGCCAAAGCCTCCCAGCGGCTAGCTTCAGTTTGATTGGCGAGTTTGCCAAATAGGTCAAGTTCATAGCTAACGCCAACGCTAGTCGATAAACCGTGGTCAGAGCCATCGCCTGAACGGAGGTCATAGTTATGACCTGCTGAAACACTTGAACTGGTCCGAATACCTTGTTTATTTTCAGCCAAACCTGCCTGTAAACGAGCTTGTTTAAGGGTAATCCCTGCAACGCTTAAATCACTATTTTTAGCGAGAACTTGATCGACCAATTGATTCAGTTGGGCATCATTAAACAGTGTCCACCACTGATCAGTTAGATGCACATTCTTATTTTTTTGCGCATCATACTGAAACTGTTGAGGTACTTGTACTGTTGGGGCGTTATAGGGGGTTTTCACCACAGCAGAACAGCCAGCTAATGATGTGCTGAGACAAAGTGCAAGTGCGATTTTATGTTGTTTGAATAACATTGATCGTCATTCCCTTAATAATTTGAAAGAGCATGATTATCGAGACAGTGTCTTATCGAGTTCTCATCCATTTTCAGTTTAAGCCTTCGGCTCGACCTACTTTTCTTTCGGGAAAAGTAGGCAAAACCATCGTCATCCGCAAAACCTGTTCTATTTTTTCATTTATCTAACTTTTCACAGAAACAATATCTTGTTGATACCACGCAGGTTGCGGATGACATTCCCGAGTATCTTATTTCTGAGATCAATTTTTGATGGTTATTCTCTCGCTAAAGCAGCAACTGGATCGAGTTGTGCCGCATTTCGTGCTGGCAAGAAGCCAAATACAATACCAATCATGCTTGAACACACAAAGGCCGCTACGATTGAGGTGGTTGAATAACTCATCTCAATGATGCCTTTGGCAAAGTGCCCAATAATTTGCCCAATCCCTAAAGAAAGCAGCACACCGAGTACACCGCCCAATAAGCAGACTAAAATTGCTTCGATCAGGAATTGCTGCAAAATGTCACTTTGTCGAGCGCCAACCGCCATACGTACGCCAATCTCTTGGGTTCGTTCGGTCACAGAAACCAGCATAATGTTCATTACCCCAATCCCACCAACGACCAAAGAAATCACCGCGATTGCAGAAATTAACAGGGTCATGGTTGCCGTCGTCTGTTGGATGGTTTCACGAATACTGTCGGAGTTTTGGGTAAATACGTCCTGTGCGCCGTGTCGCTGTTCCAGCAAGGTAAGAATCGCATTTTCAGCAGCACTACTTGGGTATTCGTCCTTAATCCGGACAATAATGCTACGTACATTGGATTGACCCAACATACGACTCATCACTGTGGAGTAGGGGAGATAGACGTTGAGGCTGTCTGAACTACCCATAAAGCCTTGTTGAGCATCAATTACACCAATAATACGGCTGGGTACACTGCCCAATAACAACACTTGACCAACAGGATTGGTCCCATCAGCAAAGAAGGTTTTTTCTGTATTGGTATCAATAACCACATCTTGGGCACGCTGAGTAACACTGTTTTTGTCAAAAGGCTGTCCTGATTTAAAGGTCATGCCACGGACATAGAAGAAATCAGCACTGACACCATTTACTGTTGCCGATGCTTCAGTATCTTTGTAGCGTAGTGTCACACTGGTATTGGCGGATGGACTCACTCCATCGACATAAGGCTGTTCTGCCAATGCTTCTGCGTCAGCAGGCACCAGTGTTTTGACTTGTGAAGCACGCGAGTTATCACCAAAACCACGACCCTGATACACGGTAATGGTATTGGTACCGAGGCTACTGATATTTTCTAGAATTTGCTTCTGTGAGCCATTCCCCAACGCAACCACCGAGACCACGGATGCGATCCCGATAATAATCCCAAGCATGGTCAGGAAAGTCCGCATACGGTGGGCATTCATGGCAAGCAGTGCCATGCGGAATGCTTCACCGAGACGATCAAAGAAAGAACGCCAAGCTGAGGTTTTCTTTTGTGGTGTGCGTTGCAGGGTTTGATGTTCTAAATCTGAATCTGCATTTTCAGGCACGTTGGCACGGTCTGAAATAATATTACCGTCACTGATCTCGATAATACGCGTCGCATTTTTAGCAACATTGAGATCGTGGGTGACCAGAATAATGGTATGGCCTTTGGCATTCAGCTCACGCAAAATACGCATGACTTCAATACCGCTATTCTTATCCAATGCACCTGTTGGCTCATCGGCAAGAATCACATCACCACCATTCATCAAGGCACGGGCAATCGAAACACGTTGTTGCTGACCCCCAGAGAGTTGGCTTGGTCGATGATGCAACCGTTCTTCTAAGCCTAGCTCAGATAATAGTTCAGCAGAGCGTTCCTGACGAATATGGCTGTCGACGCCTGCATAAATTGCTGGGACCTCAACGTTACCTGCGGCACTTAAATCTCCAAGCAAATGATAACGCTGGAAAATAAAACCAAAATATTCACGGCGTAATTGTGCCAGTTCATCAGGTTCAAGTTGTCGCGTTTCTCGACCACTGACGCGATAGCTTCCCGCAGTAGGTTTATCCAAGCAGCCCAAGATGTTCATCAGGGTGGATTTACCCGAACCTGATTGACCAACAATGGCAACCAGTTCACCTGCATAAATTTTTAAATCAATCCCTTTGAGGATTTGTACAGTTCCTTCACCCGCAGGAAATTCGCGAGTGAGGTTGCTGACCTCAAGCAGTGGCTGTGATGAATGTGTTTGATTTTGCGTCATATTACATTCTCATTGCACGTTGATTACTGCGTTTCGCTGCTTCGTTTGAACTATCAGAAGCATCGGCAATGACCACTTGATCGCCTTGTTTTAAACCTTTAAGCACTTGGGCTGTCACGCGGTTATTCAGGCCAATCAGTACAGGCTGTGGCAGAGTTGTACCGTCGGCTTGTAATACACGAACAATACCTGTTGATGCTTTACCTTGTGCAATGAGCGCTTTTTCTTCTTCACTCAGTTCAAGGCTTTTAGGACGTTGTGTTTTGTCGCCATCTGATTTTTTCGCTTGTTCAGCTGATGCATTCGCACTGCCTTGATGGTCTTTACCACGGTTAGCACGTTGAGTTTGAATCGCTGCGGCAGGAACGGTCAGCGCATTTTTTGCTTCTGCCAACACAATATAAACTTGTGCTGTCATATCAATACGTAATTGACCATCTTCATTAGGAACATCAAATAAAGCATTGTAATAAACCGCTGCATTCGAAGTTGATGAACTGCTGTTGCTGCTGGTTTCGGTATTAATTGAATTCGGTGCAGGTTCTACTTGGCGGAGTTTTGCATAATGCTTTTTATCACTGTTGCCTAAAGTGGTGAAATATACGGTTTGGCCTTTTTCAACTTTCATGACATCCGCTTCAGAAATCTGAGCCTTGATGGTCATAGTGTCTAATTTGGCCAATTTCACAATGGTCGGTGCAGTTTGGTTGGCGTTTACGGTTTGGCCTTCTTCGGTCACGATCGCCACAATGGTGCCATCCATCGGTGCAACGATACGGGTATAACCTAAATCTTCTTTAGCTGTTGCGAGTGTTAAGCGTGACTGTTCAATTTGCGCATTAATTGCCGTGATTTGAGCTTGAGCAGTTTTATAATTGGCTAATGCGCTTTCAAGTTCAGCACGCGAAGTCGCATCTTGACTAAACATGGCTTGTTGACGTTTATATTCTGCTTCAACTTTTGCCAAATTGGCTTGTTGTACTGCGAGCTGTGCCTGTTGGTTTTTAATACTGGCATCTGCTGTTTTGAGTTCGTTTTCTTGGCGAATCGAATCAATTTGCGCGATCAGTTGACCTTGTTTGACTTGGTCGCCGAGTTGCACATACATTTTCTTCACCTGACCCGATACCTGCGCACCGACACTGACCATCTTGGTCGCTTCAAGTACACCTGTTGCCAATACCGAGTTTTCAATGTCGCCTCTGGAGACTTCGGCACTAATAAATTGTGGTGCTTGAGCTTTCGGTTTAAAGAACATCCATCCGAGTGCTGCGATGATCAGTACCCCGATAGCAATCATGATGATTTTGCGAGGCTGGATTTTTTTAATGGTTGTTTTTGGCATGGCGACAGGTCAAAAGTGGAAAACTGGACTTAGTATAAAAGTGAAATAAGGATAAAGCGTGAATATTTTTAATCTAGAATGAGAATTATTTTCTATTTTTCTGCTGAGTTATTCTATAAATATCCGATAAATACTGTGGATGCCCGATTCAGCATTTGTTGCAAGTGCGATACCTCCTTGAGCGGGCAGTGCAAATTCACGTGGATTGATGCGAATTAAATCAGGCGCAAAGCGTTCACTAAAATAACGTACGGTCGGGATTGCGGTACCAGCTCCCATTTCAATCACCAGTGGTTGGTGATGTATTTTTAAGAAAGTATCTAAACGCTGCATTTGTTGTTTCTGGCGTTGGCTGAGCCATGCATAGTCATCAAACATCAAAATATTGGGTCGAGCTAAATGTCCGCAGTTTGGACACAAGGGGAGTTGACCTAGCCATTGGCAATCTTGGTGATCAATGTCTGGTGTTAATTCATCAGCTGACCAGATGTCTTGTTTACATGCGGCAAGGCATTGCAAATGATGAATTGAACCATGACATTCATAAATCTGTTTGGAATCAAAGCCTGCTGTTTGAAATTGTCCATCGACATTTGAGGTAAATACAAAATAAGGCAGTTCTAATGCTTCAGCCAATTGTCTAAGTAAATGAAATCCTTGATGTGGCATGGTTCGACGGTAGAGGTCTAAACGATGTCCATAAAATCCCCAAGCTAAACGTGGATGGCGTTTAAAAGCGGCTGGATTGGCAATCTCGGTAAAATCAATGCGTTGTTTACCAAGCTCGGGATAAGCTTGCCACATGCCTTGGTTGCCACGAAAATCTGGTAAACCTGAATCGACGCCCATACCTGCACCTGCGCTGATGATCAGGCTGTCTGCATGTTTAAATAGACGTTGTATGTATTCGATTTGGTTTGGATTTAAATGAAATGGCATAGAGCAACCCATTCTTCTTATGATTTAATTTTTAGTGTTTAAGCAGGTTGCGTAAATAAAGTTGTGCCGCAAAGTTCAGCTAAAGCTTGCAACATTAACTGTTCTGGATTTTCTTTTGACATGCCTTTGATCGAAGCATCGATACGCAATAATAAATCAGGCCAAGTTAAAAATTGTCTTGGATTCAAACGGCGCAGGGTTTGTTGATATTGTGAGACTTTGGTTTTCCAAATCCCGAGTTGGATAGCATTGTGCGGTTGCTCAAATAACTGCATCAATAAGCGCATTTCTTTGCTCAGTGTCCATAAAATCAAACTATCAGGCTCACCCGCAGCAATCAGATATTGGTAAATCTTGACCGACTGTGCCAAATTTCCTGCAAGCAAGGCATCACTTAAATCATAAGTGGTATAGCGAGATTGATCCTGTAAACAGGCATATAACTGTTCAATCTGAATCTGTTGAATATCGGGGAAGGTATCTGCAACCCGCATCAAGCTATTTTTTGCCGCGAGCAGGTTATGTTCATGGTGCTGCATAAGCCATTGCCAAGCATCATTATTCAGCTGGATACCGAGCTTTTCTGCTTCTATGCTTAAGATCCGTTGACGATCTTGTGGGTAGGTTGCCGTAAGCGGAACCACGACACCATTGGCCTCGACCACTTGAAAAAAGGCTGACTTTAAACTGCTGCTGTCCTGTTTAGGTAGGACAATCAGTAATAAGTTATGCTCATTATGCTGAATATAACTTTTAAGTAGCTTTAAGCCATTGGCATCAGGTTTGATGTTGCCGTGCACTTCAATCGCGAGTTGTTGCGAAAACAGCGACAGGCTATTCAGTGCATTAAAGACATTTTTCCAGTCATTCACGCTACTGATGTCGTAGCGCTGGCGTTCAACTTCTTGTTGTTGCCAGCTTTTACGGAAGGTATCGAGCAGGTTTTGTTCAAGCAAAGGCTCTTGTCCATGCATGATCCATGCACCGCGAGCCTCACCGACACGTTTTAACGCTTGAACATAATCCAGTTTCATAATGCGTGATTATGGCTGAGCTTTTGGTAAACGATTGGCTGCAATTTGGCGAGTCACTTGCTGAGCCACGTCATCAATCACAATACGATTCAGATAAGCTTCTTGTTGGTTGTCGGTGTTTACCGTTGCAACGTCATATTGATAGGTACGTGAGGCCGTTAAAGTACGTGGTTCGGTAATTTTCTTACCTTGTCGATCTTCAATCTGGAATGTCACGGTTAAACGCAACAATACTTCCGTCAATTTACCGTTGAGTAACTGGCGACGAGGGGTGTAATCCAAAATGCGGAGTACATAAGCATCATTGGCGTTACTGAGTTGAACACCTGTAGCACTAAGATAAACACTGAGTTTATTCTCAAGTTCGCTCGTATTTGCAGGCATTGCAAGCGTTAGCTTGTTATAGACCAGTGGTGCTGCTGTTGGATTACTTCCTTTTAAATGGAAGCCACAGCCGACTAAACCTGCACTTAGGCCTAAAGTGAGAACGATAGCAGCTGCACGTTGCGCTAAGTGCATATTTATTCCTCTATTGCTTAATCTCCCCGAACCCTTCTCTTTTCAAGGAGGGGTGCAACTCCCTTCAATAACAGGAGTTGCGGAACAATGTTCCCTAGGAGAGATGTTAAACCACTAAATTAACGAGTTTATTTGGAACGACAATTTCTTTCTTGGTTGGACCCGTCAAGAATTGTTGAACTTCTGGTAATGCTTTTGCCAAAGCCAATAACTCATCTTTTGAGATATCGACTGCGACGTCTAACTTACCACGAAGTTTACCATTCACTTGTACAACAATCGTTTGCGTATTACGGGTTAACGCTGACTCATCCACTTGCGGGAATTCAATTGTCGTTAATTCCAAACCAAACTGAGTTAACAACGTTTGACTCAAATGTGGTGCAAATGGTGCAAGTAAGGTGAGCAATGTGGTGATTGCTTCACGTGCAACAGCAACATCATTGTCATCTTTTGCTTCGAACTTGTTGCTGGCATTGAGTAATTCCATCAATGCGGCAATTGCCGTGTTGAACGCATGACGACGTTCGATGTCATCACCCACTTTTTGGATGGTTTCATGGGTTTTACGACGTAAATCTTGCGCATCTTTCGATAAGTTTGCTGTATCGATCGCCGTTGCTTGATTGCCTTTTTCCAAGAAGCCAGCAGCCAAACGCCATACACGTTTCAAGAAGCGGTTAGCACCTTCAACACCTGCGTCAGACCATTCAAGTGATTGATCTGGTGGTGCAGCGAACATCATGAAGACACGAGCAGTATCTGCACCGTATTGATCAATAATCGCTTGCGGGTCAATACCGTTGTTTTTTGACTTGGACATTTTTTCTTGTCCGCCAATCACAACTTCCTGACCATCACCTGAATATTTCGCAGACAGGATACGACCTTTTTCATCACGCTCTAATTCGATATCAGCAGGATTGAACCAAGTTTTTTTGCCATTCTCTGCTTCACGATA
This sequence comes from Acinetobacter sp. NIPH 2100, assembly GCF_000369805.1. Lineage (GTDB taxonomy): Bacteria > Pseudomonadota > Gammaproteobacteria > Pseudomonadales > Moraxellaceae > Acinetobacter. Next base: position 611,202 of record NZ_KB850224.1, read on the forward strand.
GAAGGTATCAGCCAACACCATGCCTTGGGTGAGCAAGTTGGTAAATGGTTCATTACCTTGTACCACGCCTTCATCACGCATCAACTTGTGGAAGAAACGTGCATAAAGTAAGTGCAGAATCGCGTGTTCAACACCACCGATATATTGGTTCACAGGAAGCCAGCTTTGCGCCGCTTCAGGTTTCACCATACCGCCAGTAAAGTCTGGAGATGCATAACGTGCATAGTACCAAGAGGATTCTACAAAGGTATCCAAGGTGTCTGTTTCACGACGCGCATCGCCGCCACAGCTTGGGCATTTGGTTTCGTAGAATTCAGGCATCTTGTTCAATGGGTTACCAGAACCATCTGGAACCACATCGGTCGGTAAAACGACAGGTAATTGATCTTCTGGAACGGTGACTTGACCACAACTATTACAGTTGATCATTGGAATTGGACAACCCCAGTAACGCTGACGAGAAACACCCCAGTCACGTAAACGGAATTGAACCTTAGAACTTGCCAAAGCGTGTGGTTCTAATTTTGCAAGGAAGGCATCAAAAGCGGCTTGGAATGCTAAACCATCAAACTCGCCAGAATTAACCAATTTGCCATCTTTAGAGCCGTACCATTCTTGCCACTCAGTTGCTGAATATTCAGCATCATCAGCACCTTTGGCATCAATCACTTGTTTGATTGGCAAGTTGAATTTATTGGCAAATTCAAAATCACGTTCGTCATGTGCAGGAACAGCCATGACCGCGCCTGAACCGTATGACATCAATACATAGTTGGCAATCCAAACTGGGAGTTCTTCACCTGTCACTGGGTGCTTAACAGACAAGCCAGTTGCCATACCTTTCTTTTCAGCAGTGGCTAGATCGGCTTCTGCGACTGAACCCATACGACATTCTTCAATGAAAGCAGCAAGTTCAGGGTTGCCTGCTTCTGATTGAAGGGCTGCAGCTTTGAGTGCCATAGGGTGTTCTGCTGCAACAGCAACATAAGTCACACCCATTAGGGTATCTGCACGCGTGGTATAAACGGTCAAACCATCTGCATAGATTGCTGGATTCGCAGAAGGGAAGGTAATGTCCATACCAGTCGAACGACCGATCCAGTTACGTTGCATGGTCAAGACCTGTTGTGGCCAACCATCTTTCAAGGTATCTAAATCATCTAATAATTCTTGCGCATAGTCGGTGATGCGGAAGTAATACATTGGAATATCACGTTTTTCCACCAATGCACCTGAACGCCAACCACGACCATTTTCAACTTGCTCATTGGCTAATACCGTCTGGTCGACAGGATCCCAGTTCACGGTTGAAAGCTTACGATAGATTAAGCCTTTCTTATATAGTTGTACGAATAACCATTGTTCCCAGTGATAGTACTCTGGTGTACAGGTTGCAAATTCGCGATCCCAGTCGACAGACAAGCCCAATTTTTTTAATTGGTCACGCATATAAGCGATGTTTTCAAAGGTCCATTTTGCCGGCGCAACTTGGTGTGCAATGGCTGCATTTTCAGCAGGTAAGCCAAATGCATCCCAGCCCATTGGTTGTAGCACTGTTTCGCCTTTCAAGCGATAAAAACGGCTGATCACGTCACCAATGGTGTAGTTACGCACATGACCCATGTGCAGTTTGCCACTTGGGTAAGGGAACATCGATAGGATATAGCGATGTTTACCCTCTACAGTGTCTGCAACTTTAAAAACTTTGCGATTGTCCCAGTCTTGTTGAACTTGGGGCTCAATGGCACTTGCTTGATATTCGGAGTCAATGTGAGAAGTCGTCATAGGGATATGCGATACAACAAAAAAGTAAAGTTAAGATTGCTGCACAGCATAGCGCAAAATTGCAGGAAATGTCAGTTTTTAGATCGGGATTTTATCTACAAGGCACCGTATTGAAGGTCGCCTTGTAGAATGGCTTCGCATTTTATTAGCGATTAGATTGTGATGTAGGCGCTAGGCTCTCAGGTTTAACGCTATTGGCTGGCGCTTCAGGCGCAGCCTGCGGTATATGCTGCTGTGTATTTGGAGTGGCCTCTGGTGCAGCCTGATTGGTTTGATGAGATGGATTTGTTGTTTGGCGGTTGTTGCCATATGTAGAAACTTTATCCAAACGCTTCGTACCTTTCGGTGGGGGTGTTGTGGTGTAGTGGGTTGAACCATTGGCATCGACCCATTTATAATATTGTTGTGCGTAGTTCTGGCTAGAGCAGAGCAGAAGGGCCGTTGTTGAAATAATGTATAAGCTTGTTTTTAAATAAGATGACTTCATATTTGATCTCCCCAAGAGAATGTTGTCTATATTCGATCAAAGTGCCTAAATAAGCAGTTTACAATGCCTATTTTTCAATAAAAAGAAAATAGTTTTGTGATAAATGGGCGTTTAAAAAGACCAAATTATTCCGTGAAATGTGTTTAAAAAAACAACAGCTAAAAAATATTCGTTAAAAACCTTTTCTTTGTTCTTGACTTTGCTTATGAAAGAAACAAGAATGCTTTCTCAAGTTTTATATGCGCTTATTTGATCACCCTTCGAATAAATGTCATGGCTTGCAATGGACATTCTTTCTAGCCGAGAGAATGCTGTTTTGAAATATGCTTATCCCAGCACATTTTGATTCGAGATGTCATCAAGTTTATACGGCTGATGAGTCTCAGAAAATTTTTCCTATTGCAGCAAAAACGAGTAGAATACGCACACTTATAAAAAGTGCATAAAGTTAATGAATGAAACACAATTTATGTCTCCCATAAATTGTGCAAATACTAGGGTGAATCACGTTGGAACTTTTATCTGGTGGTGAAATGCTCGTTCGTGCCCTTGCGGACGAAGGCGTAGAGCATGTTTTTGGGTATCCAGGCGGCGCTGTATTACATATTTATGATGCGCTATTTCAACAAGACAAAATTAATCATTACCTCGTACGTCATGAGCAAGCTGCTGGTCATATGGCAGATGCATACTCACGCGTAACAGGTAAGACAGGCGTTGTACTGGTCACTTCAGGACCAGGCGCGACCAATACCGTCACTCCAATCGCAACAGCCTACATGGACTCAATCCCAATGGTGATTTTGTCTGGTCAGGTTGCAAGCCATCTCATTGGAGAAGATGCATTCCAAGAAACAGATATGGTTGGTATTTCTCGTCCAATCGTAAAACACAGTTTCCAAGTGCGTCACGCGAGTGAAATTCCTGCCATTATTAAGAAAGCATTCTATATTGCTTCGTCTGGCCGTCCAGGCCCAGTCGTTGTTGATATTCCGAAAGATGCGACGAATCCTGCAGAAAAGTTTGCCTACGAATACCCAGAAAAAGTGAAGATGCGTTCATATCAACCGCCTTCACGTGGTCACTCAGGTCAAATCCGCAAAGCGATTGATGAGTTGATCACTGCGAAACGCCCGATGATTTACACAGGTGGTGGTGTTGTTCAAGGTAATGCATCTGGCTTATTGACTGAACTTGCGCATTTATTGGGTTATCCAGTAACAAATACCTTGATGGGCTTAGGTGCTTTCCCAGGTAACGATCCACAATTTGTGGGGATGTTAGGGATGCATGGGACCTACGAAGCCAACATGGCAATGCACAATGCAGATGTGATTTTGGCCATTGGTGCGCGTTTTGATGACCGTGTAACCAATAACCCTGCAAAATTCTGTCTCAATGCGAAAGTGATTCACATTGATGTTGATCCAGCAACTATTTCGAAGACCATTATGGCGCACATCCCGATTGTGGGTGCAGTAGAGCCAGTGCTTCAAGAAATGCTGGCACAGCTTAAACAAATGAATGTATCTAAGCCAAACCCTGAAGCAATTGCGGCATGGTGGTCTCAGATTAATGAGTGGCGCAAGGTACATGGCTTACGTTATGAAGCGGGCCAAAATGGTGTAATGAAACCTCAGCAAGTGGTTGAGGCATTAGATCGTGTGACCAATGGTGAAGCCATCATTACTTCAGACGTGGGTCAACATCAAATGTTTGGTGCGAACTACTACAAATACAAGCGTCCACGTCAGTGGATCAACTCTGGTGGCTTAGGCACCATGGGTGTTGGTTTGCCGTATGCAATGGCTGCAAAGCTTGCATTCCCAGATCAACAAGTGGTTTGTATTACGGGTGAAGCATCGATTCAGATGTGTATCCAAGAATTATCGACATGTAAGCAGTATGGCTTGAATGTGAAAATTCTTTGCTTGAACAACCAAGCTTTAGGCATGGTGAAGCAGTGGCAAGACATGAACTACGAAGGACGTCATTCAAGTTCTTATGTGGATTCATTGCCTGACTTTGCCAAGTTAATGGAAGCATACGGACACGTTGGTATTCAGATTAACCACGCGGATGAGTTGGAATCTAAATTAGCCGAAGCGATGGCAATTAATGATAAATGTGTATTCATTAATGTCATGGTAGACCGTACAGAGCATGTATATCCAATGTTGATTGCTGGTCAGTCAATGCAAGATATGTGGTTAGGGAAAGGGGAGCGTACATAATGAGACATATTATTTCGGTACTCGTTGAAAACGAAGCTGGTGCGCTTTCTCGTTTGGTGGGATTGTTTTCTCAACGTAATTACAACATTGAGACACTGAATGTTGCGCCAACCGAAGATGAAACCTTATCTCGTCTAACCTTAACGACTTATGGCGATGATCATAAAATCGAGCAAATCACCAAGCAACTCAACAAATTGGTTGAAGTTGTAAAAGTGGTTGATTTATCAGAAGGTTCACACATTGAACGTGAGCTGATGTTGATTAAGGTCAAAGCCTTGGGTGCAGCTCGTGCGGAAATTAAACGTACAGCTGACATCTTCCGTGCGCAAATCGTTGATGTAACACCAACGACCTATACCATTCAGATCGCAGGTACAACCGACAAGATTGATGGCTTTATTGATGCACTTGCAGAAAATACCATCCTTGAAGTTGTGCGCTCTGGTGTATCAGGCATTGCACGTGGTGAAAAAGTTTTAACAATTTAAAATCTTCCCCAACCCTCTTTGAAAAGAGGGAGATCACCTTAAAGGGTAATCGCGGGGGAGCCTACAAAAGATCTGTCCTTGCAGAACAAGGGAAATGACAAAAATTTTAGCGGAGAAAACAGATGCAAATTTTTTACGATAAAGACTGTGACTTATCAATCATCCAAGGCAAGAAAGTTGCAATCATTGGTTATGGTTCACAAGGTCATGCACACGCGCTTAACTTGAAAGATTCTGGCGTAGACGTAACTGTTGGTTTACGTGCTGGTTCTACTTCATGGAAAAAAGCTGAAAATTCTGGTCTTAAAGTATCTGAAGTTCCAGCTGCTGTTGCTCAAGCTGACTTAGTCATGATTTTGACGCCAGATGAGTTCCAATCTCAACTTTATCGTGATGTGATTGAACCAAACATCAAAGAAGGCGCGACTCTAGCATTTGCTCATGGTTTCTCTATTCTTTATAACCAAGTTGTTCCACGTAAAGACTTAGACGTGATCATGGTTGCGCCTAAAGCACCAGGCCACACAGTACGTTCTGAATACCAACGTGGTTCAGGTGTTCCTGACTTAATCGCGATCCACCAAGATGCTTCTGGTAATGCGCGTAACGTTGCACTTTCTTATGCTTCAGGCGTAGGTGGTGGTCGTACGGGTATCATCGAAACTTCTTTCCGTGAAGAAACTGAAACTGACTTATTCGGTGAGCAAGCAGTTCTTTGTGGTGGTGCGGTTGAATTGGTTAAAATGGGCTTCGAAACTTTGGTTGAAGCGGGTTATGCACCAGAAATGGCTTACTTCGAATGCTTGCATGAACTTAAGTTAATTGTTGACTTGATGTTCGAAGGCGGTATCGCAGACATGAACTACTCAGTTTCGAACAATGCTGAGTACGGTGAATATGTGACTGGTACTGAAGTGATCAACGAACAGTCTCGTGAAGCAATGCGTAATGCATTAAAACGCATTCAATCTGGTGAATATGCGAAGATGTTCATCCAAGAAGGTGCATTGAACTATCCATCAATGACTGCTCGTCGTCGTCAAAACGCAGCGCATGGCATTGAAGTAACAGGTAATAAGTTACGTGCGATGATGCCTTGGATTCAAGCAAACAAAATCGTAGATAAAGAGAAGAACTAATTTTCTTTCGCTGCGTTAAAAAAACCTTGTCGATTTGACAAGGTTTTTTTTATGTGTGTTGATAACAGAGTTATAACAATGTAGCTTAAAAAATAAGCTTATATTGGTTGTGTTTTAATCATGTTGCTGATTGTTTATGCTTCTGATTTAGTGGAATAAGTGTTGCATGCTTTGGGGTGTTAGCACGATTAAAAACAAAGAAATTGGCATGACTTAAAAATTAAAATGATCTAGCAAAAATAAATGAGTCTTTTGGTAAAAAAAATGTAATAAAAAAACAAGATTTTTCATTGGTTTGAAATGATTGTGTGCTTTTATTCTATTGATTTATAAAGTGAAAAAGACTTGACCTTATGCTAGATGATGTTATTGTTAAGAAAAGTTCATGGATACAAGATTCATGGCTTTTTTGTGTGTAAAACGTTGTTCGGATTTCGAGCACTTTGCTGATCATATAAAAAAAAGTACTGAATAATCATGGAAGTCCTTTATGGTTCACGTTGATTACGATAGCACATTGGTCATCGTTTCCATTTTGGTTGCAGTCGCGACATGTTACGCTGCAGTTTCGATGGAAGAACTCGTTTTTAAAGGTGCTTATAAAAAGTTTGAAAAAAGCATTTTAATTGCGAGTGGGCTAATCTTGGGGTTAGCGATATGGTCAATGCACTTTGTGGGAATGCTGGCTAGCCATCTGCCAGAAGGCTATCATTTTGATGTTAATTTAACGGTGCTGTCCTACTTAATCGGCGCCGCAGCTTCGATATTTGCCGTTTGGCTGACTTCAAGACCAACCTTACCGATACCGCGTTTGATTCTCGGTGCTGTATTCATGGGGCTAGGCATATCTGGCATGCACTATACGGGTATGGCGGCACTGACGGTTGAACATCATGCAATGCATTATGATCCCTTACTGGTACTGTGTTCTGTACTCATCGCGATTAGTGGCTCAGGACTGAGTTTCTTTTTCATTTTTAAATATAAAACCGCCGCGACTTACCGTACTTTACTTAAAGCTGTAGTCGCTGTTTTAATGGCTTTAAGCATTGTGGGTATGCACTACACTGGTATGGCAGCAACTTACTTTGATGAAAGCCTCGCGCAGATACTGACTTCCGAGCAGACGGAACAGAGTGTTTTACTGTTCACGATAATTTTTATTACCAGTCTGGTTTTGGTTGCAGGTTTTGCAGTCGCAGTGCTAGAAGCGCGCTTAGAAGAACGCAATGAGCAACTCACACGAATCAATAAAGAACTTGCCATACAATCTTTACATGACACACTGACCAAATTACCGAATCGTTTATATCTAACTGAACATGCAGAGGTGGTGTTTAACCATCATCGCCTACATGAGCAGAAGGCAGCCTTCCTGTATATCGATTTAGATCGGTTTAAATCAGTCAATGATGCCTTTGGTCATCATGTTGGCGATCAGCTACTGATACAGATGGCAAACCGGTTACATAATAAATTGGGTAGCAGCCATAAGTTATTTCGTATTGGGGGGGATGAATTTGTTTTGATCTCTGAAAATACTGACATGAATGATGCGATGCAGCTTTCAGAAGATATTTTGCATTACATCCAAGAAACCTATTTGATTGCCGCAAAAGACATTAATATTTCAGCCAGTGTTGGGATTGCGATGTATCCTGAACATGGTCTGAATGTTCAGGATCTATTGATTAATGCAGATGTGGCCATGCTGATCTCAAAAGATCAGGGGCGTAATACCTATACCATGTTCCACTCGATGTCAGATCAGCAAGATGTACGCAGTCAGTCCAAACTGATTAATGATCTGTACAAAGCGGTTGATGAACAACAATTTGTATTGTTCTATCAACCGAAGTTTACATCGAATTATGAGGTGTGCGGTGTTGAAGCATTGATTCGATGGAAGCATCCAAGTTTAGGTCTGCTGACACCGCAGATGTTTATTGAAGGGGCTGAAAAAACGGGCTTGATCATTCCAATGGGATATTGGGCACTCGAACAAGCCTGTCAGCAAATCCAGAAATGGGAACGAAGTAACAGTCCTTTTTATCCAATTGCCGTCAATCTATCTGCACTCCAATTTGAAAATAAAAAACTATTTAGTGTATTAGAACAACTCCTAGAACAATATCAAATTCAACCGCATCATCTCATTCTTGAAATTACTGAATCCACAGCCATGCATCATATTGATTCAAGTATTCGTACTTTAGAACGATTACGTAAGCTAGGCATTCGTATTGCAATTGATGACTTCGGTACGGGTTATTCAAGTTTCTTATATCTTAAAGATCTACCTGTTGATGAACTCAAAATTGATCGTGGTTTCCTGATTGACCTTAAACCAAATTCAAAAGAAGAAGCAATTTTAGAAAGTATTATCCATCTCGCTGCAAAATTAGGTTTAGTTGTCACGGCAGAAGGGGTAGAAACCCAACAACAAGCAGATATCTTGACCAGTTTGGGATGCAATCAATTACAGGGCTACTTATTAGGTACACCTGTCAACGTTGAAGGCTTGGTACTGCATCGCTATCAGCATTTTGCATGATCGATTCATGATGGATAAAAAAGGCTGCTCAAATGGCAGCCTTTTCATTTCTGGGCTTAACGAGATCGTTGCGCTAACCAATGCGTAACGACAGGCCAAACAGACTGAGGTGCTTGGTTACCTGCGACTAAGCCCATATGACCACCAGGAACAATTTCAAATTGCTTGTCGGTACTGCTAACGAGATCCAGCAGTGGACGGACAGCTTCTGCGGTCACGATAATATCGGTGCTGCCACCCACGACCAGCAATGAACAATTGATGTCTTTTAAATTCGCGCTTTGCTCGCCAAATTGAACTGAACCTGTAGATAATTCATTGTCGATCCAGAAACGTAAAATAATATCGCGCATGACACCACCAGGATAAGCCAGCATATTGTCGACAAAGGAACTAGAGGTGGCATGATTAATCACAAATTGGCGATCATTTAGGTTTTTGAACAATTCCCAATAGTTTTTAACGTTACCAATTGGATCGGTCAATTTAAAACCTAAGGTGTTCTGCCAACCATGAATATGAAATACGCGGCTTGGTACTTGATGGAAACGGAATTTGGTATTGCTACGGATCCATTGTGCAGGGGCTGTAAGGCGTTGGTAAAACTTACCCATATAACCTGATTTATGAGTATTAATTGGCGATGCCAAAATCATCAGGTTTTGGATGTTTTTATCTTTAAATAAAGCGGTATAGCAGAGCGACAGTACGCCACCTAAGCTCCAGCCATAAAGAGAGAGTTGTTGTTGGCCGCTATGTTCACGAATTTTTTCGATAAAGTCAGGCATAAAGGTTTTTACATAGGTTCCTAAATTATATTTGGCTTGGCGCAGGCTAGGTGTGCCCCAGTCAATCAGATAAACATCAAAACCTTGTGCTAAAAAATAACGCACCAGACTACGATTTGGAAATAAATCATAAATCAGCATATTGGCTGCTAAAGGTGGCACGATGACCAAAGGAATACGGTGTTTGGTTTCGGTATTCGTTGTTGGGTAATGACGTAGGCTGATAATTTCACGTTGGTAAACAATATCAAAAGGTGTTCGCCCAGAGAGCGCGAGTTGTTGTCCACGTAAAATACGATCGGTCGCATTCGAGAGGATATGTCGTGCTTGAAGCCCGCGGCGACTATTGAGCATTTTTTTCGCAGTTTTCGAGTTGAGAAAACCACGTTTAACTTTTGGCAATTGAGTCATGTGAACCTAAAACTCTAAGGTTGCTATTCAATAGCCGCATATTAGAAGAAAAAATAAATTTGCTCAGTGACTCATTTGCTGAACTTCACTTCCAAAATGATCAATTCGGCTAAAACGGGATAACTAGATTTCTGTCTGTAAATAAAATTGTGTAAAGTAAGCTTTACATTATTTGGATAAGCTCATATATTAATGTAAAGTTTACTTTACATGGTGGGTTATGAAAAACTTTCGGAACTTATTTGAGTTGATTGCTGCAATTGCACTGTATGTCGTGGTACTGATTGGCTCGTTGAAAATTTTAAATGTTGTCGATACACAGTGGCTTAAAGTGATCATTTCATTGCTGCCAATGCTGCCCGCAGTGATGATTGCTTTAGTGATTATTAAGCAATTCAAGCATTTTGATGAGCTGCAACAAAAGATACAATTGCAGGCTCTGGCGATTAGCTTTGTGGGAACTTCCTTGATTACCTTTAGTTATGGTTTTCTAGAAAATGTTGGATTTCCCAAATTAACCATGTTTATCATTTGGCCGATGATGGCAATGCTTTGGTCAATTGCGACTGCGGTTGGAACTTGGAAATATCGATGAAAAATAATGTACCAAACTTAAGAAAAGACAAAGGCTGGTCGCAGAGTGACTTGGGTGAACATGTCAATGTTTCCAGACAAACCATCAATGCGATTGAAAAGGAACGTTATGATCCGAGTCTATCTTTAGCTTTTAAAATTTCGAATGCATTTGGTTTGAGTATTGAACAAGTTTTTATCTATGAGGAAGATTAATTTTCTTCCTCTGTTGGCGTGATCTGTAAATGTAAAAGTGGGTAAGGATAGCCTTGTCCATCGAGTTCTGAGCGGCTGATGGTCTGAAATCCCATTTTTTGATAAAAGTTGACTGCTTGTAAATTCTGTTCATTGACATCGACCTTAAAGATTTTGAGTTGTTGAACTGCAAAATTTACCAAGGCCTGACCAATGCCCAATCTTCGATATTCTGGCAGGATAAACAGCATTTCAATATTATCGTCGCTGGTCCCAAGAAAACCTACAATTTCATGATTAATCACATATTTATTCAGCTCAACATGATGAAAATATTCATTCATGATCAATGGTTTCAATTGATCAATCATGGCTTCTGGTAAAAAGTCATGTGTGGCTCTCACCGATTTTTCCCATATTTCCAATAACATCGCATGGTCTGGTTGGGTCGCTTTGATAATCATGTCGTCACTTTGATAAAGATCTTTAAGATGCTCAATTTTCTAGCATTTCATCCGAAATTTCTAGGCTTGCTATGTGCTGCTGCTGTGAGTATTTCTGTATGCAGCTGTACTGCTTATTCAAGCTCGATTTGATGATCGTCTTTGGTTACTTTAATTTTAAGTTTCTTATATTTACGTTTATTCGGATCGAGCGCAGAGTTTAGTACGTCCTCCGAAAAGTTTGGGTCTTGCATCAATGCAGTATAGGCCTTGTAACCTAGAATAATCCGAGTCGGTCGTTGTCCATTTCTCGTCACATAATAATCAATCATGAGATTTAATTCAGTTAAAGGACAGGTATCGCTCATTGCTGTATTTCACTTTTAAGTGGCTTATGTAGCGTAGTCGATATAGGAAAACTTATCTAGCTGATGTTGATTGATTTATTTAATATTTCCTTGTCATAAAAGTGTCATTTAAAAACATTATCGTGATTTATATAATAAAATAAAAACTGTAATAAAAATTCATAAAAACTTAATCGACATAAGGTGTTAGTGCTAGAGAGGGGAACCAAAGATCAAGGAGTTATTTATATGCAGAATAAAGTGGATACAGTACGAGATAAAAAACCACTGAATCATCGTTTGAGTGTCTTGGTTTCAGCTTATCAAGCCTTCTTAACCGCCAAGGGGTTGGTCAATAGTGAGTTTAGTCGATTGATCTTTGTAGAGAATTATACTGCAACACTCAAATTCAAACTCTATGATGATGACTTGAAGAAACAACTTATGGGTGAGTTAGAAAGATTTAGTACATTTTAGTCATCGGTTGATGTCATCAGCCACTCTTATAAAAAGTATGATTTTAAATAATGAATCGCTGTCGCTCTTAAAAATAACTCTCATATCATTTTGATATTCATCATTTATTTTTATTGAATCTTATTTAACAAATATATGGATTTTCATATATATGGATATTCATATATAAAGTTCAAAATCATTTGTTGAAGATCAACTGTAATGGCTGACATCAAAATTTATCACAATCCAGCGTGTGGCACTTCTCGGAATACTTTGGCTTTAATTCGAAATACGGGCGTGGAACCAACCATCATTGAATACCTTGTAACACCGCCTACAGAGAAGGAATTAATTGCTTTAATTCGAGCTTCGAATCTAACGGTGAGAGAAGCTATTCGTTCTAATGTTGATCCTTACCAAGATTTGCAACTAGAGCGCGAAGACTGGTCGGAGCAACAGCTCATAGCCTTCATGCTGCAATATCCAATCTTGATCAATCGTCCTTTTGTGGTGAACGAATTAGGAACACGACTCTGCCGCCCATCAGAAGTGGTACTGGAGATTCTGCCCGTCGCGCAAAAGGGTGCTTTTAGCAAAGAAGATGGTGAACAGGTCATCGATCAAAATGGCCAGCAGATTCGATAGTAAAACAGAAAGGTGGCCTATGAAGACCACAAGAGGAATATGAATGATGGAAGCTGTCAATTTTTTTAAATGCCTATCTGATGAAACAAGGCTGAATATTGTCATGCTGGTTGCAGAACATCAGGAGTTGTGTGTCTGTGATCTGACGGAAAAACTACAGTTGAGTCAACCCAAAATTTCTCGACATTTGGCTTTGTTGCGAACTTCAGGATTATTGCAGGATCGCCGTCAAGGGCAATGGATTTATTATCGTATTGCTGACCAATTACCAACATGGTGTGCAGAGATTTTAGCAGTGTTAAATGCTCAAAACTCGACGGTATTTCCAATGCGACAAAGCCTAGCCACAAAAAGTTGTTGTGAATAAAATTGATGAAAACTTTATCTTTCTTAGATCGTAACTTAACGCTGTGGATTTTTATTGCAATGGGCGTGGGGATTGCGATTGGTACTTTTCTCCCGCAAGCCTCAGCTACCTTAGATAAAATGAATGTGGACTCCGTCAATATTCCGATTGCGATCGGTTTGATTTTAATGATGTATCCACCTTTAGCCAAAGTAGACTATGCTGCATTGCCACAAGTATTCCAAGACAAAAAAACCTTGGCTTTATCACTGGTGCAGAACTGGGTGATTGCACCAGTTTTAATGTTTGCACTGGCAATTGTTTTTTTACATAGTGATCCAGAGTATATGACTGGACTGATCTTGATAGGCTTAGCACGTTGTATCGCTATGGTCTTGGTCTGGAATGGTTTAGCTTGTGGTGATAACCAATATGTTGCTGCATTGGTGGCATTTAACAGTATTTTCCAGATTCTATTTTTTAGTAGTTACGCCTGGCTGTTTCTGACGTATCTACCACCGTATTTTGGTATTGCTGGACAAGTGATCCATGTTGATTTTTGGACTATTACCCATGCAGTCTTGGTGTATTTGGGTATTCCATTTTTTCTGGGTTTTATGACTCGTTTGGTGTTGGTAAAAGCCAAAGGTCTGGATTGGTATAACAATATTTTTCTACCGAAGATCAGCCCATTAAGTTTGCTTGCATTACTATTTACGATTGTGGCGATGTTTAGTCTAAAAGGTGGAGATGTGGTCAGCCTGCCTTTAGATGTGATCCGTATAGCGATACCACTGATTATCTACTTTGTGGTGATGTTCTTTATCAGTTTCTTTATGAGCAAATGGATGGGCAATGATTACGCTAAAACCACGGCAATCTCTTTTACCGCGGCAGGCAACAATTTTGAACTCGCATTGGCCGTCGCAATTGCAACTTTTGGTTTAGCTTCGCCTGTGGCCTTTACCACAGTGATTGGGCCATTGGTTGAGGTACCTGAATTGCTTTGGTGAGTGTGTCTTTATGGCTAAGAAAGCAAGTGTTTTAAAAATATGGATAGATAATATTGGAAAGTCGTTCTTTAATAGAATACAAGTATCAAAAATATATAAAATAAAAAGCCTCAGTTGCCTAATCGGGGTATCAGCAACTGAGGAGGAAAGCTTTTTTATAATGTATCTCTGTTTTTTAAATAACGGAATATTTTTTATTAAAAATGCATGAAATGTGAATGATTAAGGTATTTAATGTCTTGTCGTATTATGAAAGTTTAATATTTAGTCTTTTTAAGATAATAATTTTTTATTGATATTCTTTGCTCCCGAATATATTCACTTGGTTTCTTCCCTGTCCAGCCAAAAAAAGCTCTTGAAAAAGCGCTTATATGGCTATAACCGAGTAGATCAGATATTTCTTGAATATTTCGATTGGAGTCGATCAGTTTTTTTGCAAGTTCAAATTTTTTGGATTGCAGTAATGAAGAGAACGTTGTATTCGCATTGGCTAGCTCTCTTTTTAAAGTTCTTTCAGAGATTTTTAATTTACTGGCAACATCAATCAAACTTGGAAAGCCAACACCAGGAGTGAATTTAAGCTGTTGATTTACCTTTAAAATGATTTTATTGTCTTGATCTTGGTAAAAAAGATATTCTTTGTTGACTAACTCCATTGCAAGTACATAGGCTGTTGTAGAGCTAAAGGTTAAAGGAAGATCTAAGCACTTGAGATCGAAACTAATTTGATTATGGTCTTGGTTAAAATGAATAATAGGGAGGCGTTTTTCATAAAGCAAATGATAATCTTCTTGCTCCCAAGTCACATGAATATTGGTTCCTGTAAGATTGTAATTGGTGATCATTTGCAAGTTGGTTGTAATATCAATCAGGGCACTTTCAAGAAAGAACTTATTTACAATATTTTTTTTACTTTCATTGAGATGTGCGGGTAATTGATACAGTGGATTCAGCCGAAGAATAATCTTATTATTTTTATTTAGAATGGATAAATCCATTTTATGGACACGCATACTATAATATTTTTGCATGTCAATTAAGACTCTACCGATAGTGCTATTACTAATGAGCACAAACCCAAGTGCGCCGTGTACAGTCAATTTACAATTTAAGCCAAACTGATAGCCAAGTCCCTTGTTTGGAATTAGCTCGAGTAACCGAGTGACAATATCAATCCATTGGTCAAAAAAAATCCGATCATTGTTGTTGTTATCCGTTAGCAAAGATAAAGGAATCTGACAATATCGAATGATTTCGCCTTTGGGAATTCCAAATGTCGTGGCTGTATCTACGAGTATTTTTAGATAATCATTATAAATGCTAAGTGGTTGTTTTTTCATGCTTTCCGTGACAAAAAATAAAATGTTAATCTAAAAGCAGTTATACAGCAGCTAAATATATTTTTAAGTATTCTTCGCTAAAAGTCCTGTTTTGTTAAAAATTTTGGATATAAGTGTTTATTAGTATTCTTTAGAGGAATAATCAATGGATTTTTGATAAAAAGTGATCTAATTGTTAAAAGTGAGTATTAATTGTTAAGTGTATAGCGACTTTATTTGCTTAGTTTTATAGGTGCTTGAATCCTTTTTATAGGCACTTATTTCATGAATAAAATATACAGATTGGTCTGGAACAAAAGCTTAAGTCTATGGACTGTCGTTTCAGAAAATGCGCGTGGCGTAACCAAAAAACGGAATGTAACAACAAATACATCAATTAAAACAGCTGTTTCCTCTAGTGAAATATCTAAACAATCTCAACTTAAACCGACCTTAATTGCACTGACGATTAGTTCCGCCTTTTTTAGCGGGAGTGTTTTTGCCGAGGTGAATACAGGTGGTGGAGCTGTTAGTAATAGTAACGGTAGCAGTATGGCGATTTCACCAACGGCTCAACAGTGTGGCAGCGGTGGCCAAGCTTCAGTTAATGGTAACAGTGGATTAGCGGTAGGCTGTGGAAATAATATTAGCGGAGTCGATGCGACTAGAGGACAGGCTTTATTCAATCGGAGAGGCTCTGGAAACAATAATTATCCAACTGGGCAAGCACAAGTTTTGGGTTCTGCAACTACAGTTGGTAAAGATAATATTG
The DNA here is from genome assembly GCF_000369805.1 of Acinetobacter sp. NIPH 2100. Lineage (GTDB taxonomy): Bacteria > Pseudomonadota > Gammaproteobacteria > Pseudomonadales > Moraxellaceae > Acinetobacter. Next base: position 627,203 of record NZ_KB850224.1, read on the forward strand.
TAAGAAATTCTTTGGCTGGTGCAACGCTAGTTGGTACAAGTAATATTTCAGAGGGAAATGGTTTTCATAATATAGGCGTTGGTCAGGGAAATCTTGTTGGTGGGGCTGGTTATAACACTGCTATTGGGGTGGGTAACGACGTCTCGACCAGTAACTCTAATGTTGTTATCGGTGTAAATAACCGTTCACGTGGTAGTACGTCTATTGCTATGGGGCGACTAAGTTGGGCGGATGCTGATTTTTCTATTGCACAAGGGAATGCTGCTACGGTCGCTCAAGGTGCGACAGGTGCTATATCGCTGGGCCATTCGGCTACGACCACGGGAATACGAGGTATTGCGATTGGTAGTAGTACAGGTTCGGATGCTGGAGGTCCTGCTCAATATGATCCTGCAACTGCCGCCAATGCCGATGGGGCTGACTCAGTGGCTGTAGGTACTGGTGCAAAAGCAGCAGGTAATCAAACGACAGCTGTTGGACGTCAGGCCAAAGCTACAGGCAATAATTCAGCGGCATATGGAAACCAAGCCAATGCTCAAGGTGCATCCTCAGTTTCTGTTGGAGACAACTCGAACGCTCAAGGTGATAACGATATTGCATTGGGCCGTAATGCCGCTACTGCCAGTGGCGGAAGCAATAACATTGCCGTTGGTAATGGAGTTACCACAGGAAGTACAGGCCAGAACGTTGCGATGGGTTCAGGGACAACCACAGCCAATGCAGGCACAGCAGATGGAGGTGCGGTTGCAATAGGACGTGATCAAAAAGCAGCAGGTGATGGTGCGGTTGCGATTGGTGATCCCAACAATGCCAATGGTAATGGTGCAGTTGCTGTGGGCCGTAATAATACCGCTGCGGGCAATGATGCGGCTTCAACCGCTGCAGATGGTGCAGTTGCATTGGGTAACGAAAATAAAGCGATTGGTCAGGGATCAGTTGCACTCGGTAATCGATCCACTGCGGCAGCCGCAGGCGCACTTGCACTCGGTGATGCAGCGAATGCTCAGGCATCAAGAGGAGTTGCACTTGGTTCAAATGCAGTTGCGACCAATGCAGACGATGTTGCTTTAGGTGCAGGTAGCCAAACGTCTACTGCAACAGGTGCAGCGTACCGCACAGGCACAGCAGCGCCAGCATCAGTAGTATCAGTGGGTACAGCGGGGAATGAACGTCGTATCCAAAACTTATCTGATGGTGCAGCAGATACAGATGCAGTCAATGTTCGCCAATTAAGAAGCGTCCAAGATGGTGTGGATGAATTAGGCCAAAGCACAGCTGATGCACTTGGCGGTGGCTCAACTTATGATCCAACGACAGGTACAGTCTCTAATCCAACCTATAACATTAATGGCAATGACGTCACGAACGTTGGTGATGCTTTAACTGAGTTAGACAAAGGCTGGACACTGCAAAGCAACGGTGCAGATGCAGGCGCAGTGAAAGCAGGCGATACAGTTGATATCGGTACGGCAGATGGTGAAGAAAACCTACAAGTAGCGAAAGAAGGCAATGACATTAAATACAGCCTGAACCGAGACTTGAAAGTGGACAGCGTCACTGCTGGCGATACGGTGATTAACAATGATGGTCTAACGATTGCTAACGGTCCAAGCATCACCAAATCAGGTATTGATGCAGCAGGTAACACCATTAGCAATGTGGGTCCTGGTGTCGCAGGCACGGATGCAGTCAATAAAGATCAGTTAGATAAAGCAAGCCAAGACTTAACCGATAAAGGCTTTGGTTTAACCGCACAAGATGGCACCACTGTTCAAAAGAAACTGGGTGAAGCCGTTGATGTTGTCGGTGCAGATGAAAACATCACCACCAAAGTACAAGACGGAAAAGTCGCAATTGAACTTGCCAAAGATCTGAATGTGAACAGCATTAAGGCAGGCGACACCACCATCAATAATGATGGTCTAACTATTGCCAATGGTCCAAGCCTCACCAAATCAGGTATCGATGCGGCAGGTAATAAAATTACCAATGTCGCAGCAGGTACAGATGATACTGACGCTGTAAACAAGAGCCAGTTAGATGAAGCCATGGCGAATGCAGGCGGTAGCTGGACTTTACAAAGCAATGGTGCCAATGCAGGCGATGTCAATAAAGGTGATGTTGTTGATATTGGCACAGCGGATGGCGAAGAAAACTTACAAGTAACCAAAGAAGGCAATAACATCAAGTACAGCCTGAACCGTGACTTGAAAGTGGACAGTGTGACTGCGGGCGATACCTTGATCAACAATGATGGTATGACCATTACAGGTGGTCCAAGCATTACCAAGTCAGG
>NZ_KB850224.1:635953-636618 GCF_000369805.1 Acinetobacter sp. NIPH 2100
GCACCGAACTATACGGTGAATGGCGCGGATGTAAACAATGTTGGAGATGCAATCACAGCATTGGATAAAGGTTGGACCTTACAAAGTAATGGTGCAGATGCTGGTGCAGTGAAAGCAGGCGATACGGTTGATATTGGTACAGCAGATGGCGAAGAAAACTTACAAGTAACCAAAGAAGGCAATGACATCAAGTACAGCCTGAACCGAGACTTGAAAGTGGATAGTGTCACTGCTGGCGATACCGTGATTAACAATGATGGGATGACCATTACAGGTGGTCCAAGCGTGACCAAATCAGGTATCGATGCAGCAGGTAATACCATTAGTAATGTTGGTCCTGGTGTAGCAGGAACAGATGCAGTCAACAAAGATCAGTTAGATAAAGCTGGACAAGACTTAACTGATAAAGGCTTTGGCTTAACCGCACAAGATGGCACCACTGTTCAGAAGAAACTGGGTGAAGCAGTTGATGTTATCGGTGCAGATGAAAACATCACCACCAAAGTACAAGAAGGAAAAGTCGCAATTGAACTTGCTAAAGACCTGAATGTAAACAGCATTAAGGCAGGTGATACCACCATTAATAATGATGGTATGAGTATTGCTGGTGGTCCAAGCATCACCAAATCAGGCATTGATGCTGCCAATACAACGATCAGCAATGT
>NZ_KB850224.1:636783-639179 GCF_000369805.1 Acinetobacter sp. NIPH 2100
GCGAAGAATGCACAAAGCGTCTCTGATGCTTTAGGTGGTGGTTCAACGGTGAATCCAGATGGCACAGTGACTGCACCGAACTATACGGTGAATGGTGCGGATGTAAACAATGTCGGTGATGCAATCACAGCTTTAGATAAAGGTTGGACATTACAAAGTAATGGAGAAAATGCTGGCGCTGTGAAAGCAGGCGATACGGTTGATATTGGCACAGCAGATGGTGAAGAAAACCTACAAGTAACCAAAGAAGGCAATGACATTAAGTACAGCCTGAACCGAGACTTGAAAGTAGACAGTGTCACTGCAGGCGATACGGTGATTAACAATGATGGCTTAACGATTGCCAACGGCCCAAGCGTAACTAAATCAGGTATTGATGCAGCAGGTAACACGATTAGCAATGTGGGACCTGGTGTAGCAGGCACAGATGCGGTCAATAAAGATCAGTTAGATAAAGCGGGACAAGACTTAACCGATAAAGGCTTTGGCCTAACTGCACAAGACGGCACCACTGTTCAGAAAAAACTGGGTGAAGCGGTTGATGTTGTGGGTGCAGATGAAAATATCACCACCAAAGTCCAAGACGGAAAAGTTGCAATTGAACTTGCCAAAGACCTGAATGTAAACAGTGTAACGGCGGGTGATAGTGTTCTGAACACTGATGGCTTAACCATTGCCAACGGTCCAAGCGTGACCAAATCTGGTATCGATGCGGGCAATCAAAAAATTACCAATGTCGCTGATGGTGAAGTTGCTGCGGGTTCTAAAGATGCAGTCAATGGCGGTCAGTTAAATGACAGCGTAGGTTCAACTGGCGATATTCTTGGTGGTGGTGTAACCAATGAAGGCGGTAAGTTAAATGGTCCATTTACTGTAAATGACCAAGGTTATGACACTGTAGCAGATGCAATTAAAGGTGAGTCAGCTAAAGCAAAAACAGAAGTAGAAGCTGGCAAGAACATGACGGTTGAGAGCAGAACTGGAGCAGATGGCCAAACCATCTACGAAGTTGCAACAGCCGATGATGTTGAGTTTAACAACGTTAAAGTGGGCGACGTTACGATTGATGGCGCGACTGGCAAGATCAGTGGGGTTGCAGCGGGTGATGTAAATCCAGATTCCACCGATGCGATCAATGGCAGTCAATTGTCGAAGAATGCACAAAGTGTCTCTGATGCACTTGGCGGCGGTTCAACGGTTAATCCAGATGGCACAGTGACAGCACCGAACTACACAGTGAATGGGGCTGATGTAAACAATGTTGGAGATGCAATTACTGCATTGGATAAAGGCTGGACGCTACAAAGCAATGGAGAAAACGCTGGTGCAGTGAAAGCAGGCGATACGGTTGATATCGGCACAGCAGATGGTGAAGAAAACCTACAAGTGGCCAAAGAAGGCAATGACATTAAGTACAGCCTGAACCGCGACTTGAAAGTGGATAGTGTGACTGCGGGCGATACTGTACTGAATAACGACGGTCTATCGATTACAAACGGTCCAAGTGTCACCAAAGATGGCATCAATGCAGGCAACAAGAAAATCACGGGTGTTGCACCGGGTACAGTCAGCCCTGACTCAACAGATGCGATCAATGGCAGCCAGTTGCATGCCCAAGGCGAAGGTGTGAAAGACATTATCGGTGGTGACACTGCTTATGATCCAAACACTGGAAAATATACCAATCCAAACATTGGCGGTACAGGCAAAGACAACATCAATGATGCCATTGGTAGTCTAGGTCAAGCAGCAAAAGAAGCGAAGACTACAGTAACTGACGGTGACAACATTGTTGTGACTGAAAGTAAGAATGCCGATGGTAGCACCAACTATGAAGTTGCGACCGCTAAAGACGTTACGTTTGACTCAGTGAAAGTCGGTGATGTTTCGATTGATAGCACGACAGGCAAGATCACAGGCGTTGCAGATGGTGATGTTAATCCAGATTCGAAAGATGCGATCAATGGCAGTCAATTGTCGAAGAATGCGCAAAGTGTTTCTGATGCTTTAGGTGGCGGCTCGACGGTGAATCCAGATGGTACGTTGACAGCACCGAACTATACGGTGAATGGCGCTGATGTAAACAATGTTGGAGATGCCATCACTGCATTGGATAAAGGTTGGACACTACAAAGCAATGGAGAAAATGCTGCGGCAGTGAAAGCGGGGGATACGGTTGATATCGGTACTGCGGATGGCGAAGAAAACTTACAAGTAGCGAAAGAAGGCAATGATATTAAGTACAGCCTCAACCGTGACTTGAAAGTGGATAGTGTCACTGCAGGCGATACCGTGATTAACAATGACGGTATGACCATCACAGGCGGTCCAAGTGTGACCAAGTCTGGTATCGATGTTGCGGGTAACAAGATCAGCAATGTTGCAGCGGGTACAGC
>NZ_KB850224.1:639429-640141 GCF_000369805.1 Acinetobacter sp. NIPH 2100
GGTGGAGAAACGGTGTTAAATCCAAATGGATCAATTACCACCAATAATGTCGGAAACACAGGTCAAAACAACATTCATGATGCGATTGATTCAGTTCGAGGTGCAGCTGTTGCAGCGAAGACCACAGTAACTGAAGGTGACAACATCGTTGTGACTGAGTCTAAAAATGCCGATGGCAGTACCAACTATGACGTTGCAACTGCTAAGGACGTAACTTTTGATTCAGTTAAAGTGGGTGATGTTACGGTTGATGGTACAACAGGCAAGATCAGTGGTGTTGCAGCGGGTGATATAAATCCAGATTCCACCGATGCCATCAATGGTAGTCAATTGGCGAAGAATGCACAAAGCGTCTCTGATGCACTTGGCGGCGGTTCAATTGTTAATCCAGATGGTACGGTGACTGCACCGAACTATACGGTGAACGGCGCTGATGTAAACAATGTCGGTGATGCAATTACAGCATTGGATAAAGGTTGGACCTTACAAAGTAATGGTGCAGATGCAGGTGCAGTGAAAGCAGGCGATACGGTTGATATCGGAACAGCGGATGGTGAAGAAAACCTACAAGTTACCAAAGAAGGCAATGACATCAAGTACAGTCTGAACCGTGACTTGAAAGTGGACAGTGTCACTGCAGGCGATACCACCATCAATAATGATGGTCTAACCATTGCCAATGGCCCAAGCATCACCAAGTCAGGTATTGATG
>NZ_KB850224.1:641256-642083 GCF_000369805.1 Acinetobacter sp. NIPH 2100
GTGTTAAATCCAAATGGATCAATTACCACCAATAATGTCGGAAACACAGGCCAAAACAACATTCATGATGCGATTGATTCAGTCCGTGGTGCAGCTGTTGCAGCGAAAACCACGGTCACTGAGGGTGACAACATTGTTGTGACCGAGTCTAAAAATGACGATGGCAGTACCAACTATGACGTTGCAACCGCCAAGGATGTGAACTTTGACTCAGTGAAAGTCGGTGATGTTTCGATTGATAGTGCAACAGGCAGGATCACAGGTGTTGCAGCAGGAGACGTGAATCCAGACTCAACTGATGCCATTAATGGCAGTCAATTGGCGAAGAATGCACAAAGCGTCTCTGATGCACTTGGCGGTGGTTCAACTGTTAATCCAGATGGTACGGTGACTGCACCGAACTATACGGTGAATGGCGCTGATGTAAACAATGTCGGTGATGCAATTACTGCGTTGGACAAAGGCTGGACACTTCAAAGCAATGGTGCCAATGCAGGTGCAGTAAAAGCAGGTGATACGGTTGATATCGGTACAGCAGATGGCGAAGAAAACTTACAAGTTACAAAAGAAGGCAATGACATCAAGTACAGCCTGAGCCGCGACTTGAAAGTGGATAGCGTGACTACGGGCCATACCGTGATTAACAATGACGGTATGACCATTGCCAATGGTCCAAGTGTCACCAAAGACGGCATTAATGCAGGCAACAAGAAACTTACTAATGTAGCCGCTGGTACAGTGAGTGCAGACTCAACTGATGCGATTAATGGTGGTCAATTGCATGGTGTTGCGGACAGTGTGAAAAACGCGATTGGTGGAGAAACGGT
>NZ_KB850224.1:646194-652008 GCF_000369805.1 Acinetobacter sp. NIPH 2100
TTGCCAAAGACTCGAAAGATGCAGTGAATGGCGGTCAATTGCATGGTGTTGCGGACAGTGTGAAAAACGTTGTAGGCGGCAATGCAACAGTCAATCCAGATGGAACTATCACGACTAGCAATATCGGTGGAACAGGTAAAGACAACATCAATGATGCGATTGGTGCGGTTGGAAAAGCTGCTCAGGCTGCAAAAACCACGGTGAGTAAGAAAGATGACAATCTTACAGTCACAGAGAGTAAGAACAGTGATGGCAGTACGGACTACGAGGTTGGCTTAGCCAAGGACATCAGTGTGGATAGTGTGACCGCGAAAGATGTGAATGCGAACCAAGTGAATGTTGCGGGTGACAAAGGTACCACGACCATTACAGGTGGAGGCATCAGCATCACTGGACCGAAAGGCGAAGCAGGGCCAAGCATGACGACTGACGGCATCAATGCAGGCGGTAAGAAAGTGACGGGTGTAGCAGATGGAAGGATTGAGAAGGGTTCACAGGATGGCATCAATGGTGGACAACTACATCGTTCTTATGAAGATGTCGGTGCGGCATTAGGTGGTGGAGCTGGTTATGATCCTGAGAAGGGTTGGAAAGGCCCGACGTACAATGTTGCAGGTGGTACGCATAACAATGTCGGTGATGCGCTAGGGGCGATTGATGATCGTGTAACCAATCTCGGTGATCAAATGCAACAAGCATTCTACGACACCAACAAGCGCATGGACAAAATGGAAGACAGAATGTCTGCGGGTATTGCTGCAACAGCGGCACTTGAGAACGCACCATTTATTCCAGGTAAATTGACCATGGCTGCTGGTGCTGCTTATTACAATGATCAAAGTGCGGTTGGTGTGACCTTCAGACGTACTGCGGACAATGGTCGTTGGTCACTCACGACGGGTGCTGCAATGGGCAGTGAAGGGAATAGCCCACTTGTTCGTATTGGTGTTAGTACAATCATTGACTAAAACTTTTAGGAGAGTCGAAAGGCTCTCCTTTTCCCCCTTTACAATAATTAAGTGAGAATATATATGAATAAACTTCAAGCTTTTATGATGATTACACTTGCAGGTATCGCGATTAACAGCCAAGCCGAAGAAGAGGTACCAGCAGAAGTTGAGTTAACATCATCTCAAGAGGTGACGTTTCCTGAAGTGGATAAGAGTTATCTTAAACTGGTCAAACGTTATGAATATAATGATGTCGCTCGTTTAGATACTGGCATGAATAAAGATCAATTTCGCCATATTCTTGGGAATCCGCAATTTAGTGAAGGCGTATTGGCAGTGAGAACTTGGAATTACGTTTTAGATATTCGCGTACCAAATACCCAAGATTATAAGCGTTGTCAGTTACGTATTGATTATGACAAAAAATATATTGCTGAACGTTTATCATGGAAAGGAGAAGAGTGTCAGGGCTTAATGGCGTGGGGAGCGAATAATGTTGTTCCTGCAGCACCAATACAAACAGCCGCACAAAGTGCAACAGTCTTCTTTGCTTTTGATCGAGCAGATGCAAATTCAATAGAGCCAAGTTCTACTAACCTTGCGAACGTCGTCGGATCAATTCAACAGTCACAAAATCCTGTGGTCATTTCGGGTTATGCTGATCGACTTGGTAAGTTTGCTTATAACCAGGATTTATCATCACGTCGAGCCAATACAGTTGCGAAATTATTGGCACAACAGGGTGTAGATCCTGCACGCATTCAATTACAAGTGAGTGGTGGGACCAGTCTATATCAAGAGTGCTCTGGTCAATCTAGAAATGTACAAGTTGTACAATGTTTAGCTCCAAATCGGAGAGTGAATATTCAATGGTAATTTAAAGTAGATAGAGAGCCAGTTTAATTTACAACTGGCTTTTTTATTGTCTGCATAAAAAGTAATTTAATTTGTTGTTTGGTGTGTTTTTAAAATTAAAAGATATTTATGTTTTATAGGTTCTATTAATTATTAATGGCCTAATATGGTTTATTTTAAAATATTTTTTGATTGTTAGTGTTTCCATGAATGATTATTTGTTTATTTTTATTAAGAAATGGACTGTATTGTTAACTTTTATGCCTGATTGTTAAAAATATTTTATTAATTTTATCTAAATTTAATATTTCTGAATTATAAGAAAGGATTAAATTATGAATAAAATTTACCGATTGGTTTGGAATAAAAGTTTAAATTTATGGACGGTTGTTTCAGAAATTGCGCGAGGCTCTTGTAAGAAACGTAATATGACAGTTTCATTTTCAAAAAAAGCAAATGTTGAAAAAGCCAAGAATTTAGAATCTATAAGTTTTAAAGTCGCAATCATTCCTCAAGCATTTCAGATTTTAGGTATAACAGTACTATTATCGCTCGGTTTTGTGATAAGCAGTTCAGCTCATGCAGCAACCTACACGGGTTCACAAACTTGTACTGCGGGCGCCGGTGTAGGGCCTGATGGCGTAAATCGACCAGCTGACACTAATCCTGTAAATGGTAGTGGTACTTGGAGTAATGTCGTTGGATGTAATGCGAAAGGGAATAACCATCTTGGTGTTCAAGTTGTGGGAGCCTATGCGTCAGCGACAGGTGCTGGAGCAACTGTCATGGGTTTTGGTTCGGAAGCCGCAACGCGATCTACCGCATATGGTATGCAGGCTCAAGCATCAGGGACACAATCAACAGCAGTTGGATCTTGGGCGCAAGCGAGCGGGGTTGGTAGTGTTGCAATGGGAACTGACGGGCTCTCAAATAGTCGGAATTCGGGAGCAAGAGCTGCAGGTAATCAGGCAGTAGCAATCGCAGGGCGAGCCATTGCAGCAGGAGATAAGTCTATCGCAATTGGGCATAACTCTAATGCGAATGGTTATGGTGATATTGCACTTGGTCGAGATGCTTCTGCTAAAGGAGTGACTGAAAATGGAGCGATTTATACGGCAACGGCTTTAGGCGCGAGTGCTCAAGCTGAAGGTAAGAATACAACAGCAGTTGGACAAAACAGCAAAGCAACTAAACTGGGTGCATCGGCTTTTGGTGGGCTAGCCGAAGCGACTGCAGAATATAGTAGTGCTTTAGGTAATGGCGCAAAAGCAACCGCTAATTTTGCAACAGCGACAGGTAATCAGGCAAATGCGTCCGCTGTCGGTGCAACGGTCGCAGGTTCAAATTCTGTGGCAAGTGGAGAGTTATCAAGTGGTTTTGGTGCACTTGTGCAAGCCACAGGAAATAAATCTACAGCAGTGGGTACGAGCGCTCAAGGTATAGGAAGCTCTACCGTCGCAGTTGGCGATAGCTCTAAAGCTCAAGGCGATAATGACATTGCGATTGGCCGTAATGCTGCTACAGCCAGTGGCGGTAGCAATAACATTGCAGTCGGTAATGGCGTTACCACAGGAAGTACAGGTCAAAACGTTGCGATGGGTTCTGGTACCACAACAGCCAATTCAGGAACTGCTGATGGTGGTGCGGTTGCAATCGGGCGCGATCAAAAAGCAACAGGAGACGGAGCAGTTGCCATAGGTGATCCAAACAATGCCAATGGTAATGGTGCTGTTGCGGTGGGGCGTAATAATACTGCAGCAGGCAATGAAGCTGCTTCAGAGGCTGCTGATGGTGCAGTTGCATTGGGTAATGAAAACAAAGCCATTGGTCAGGGATCAGTTGCACTGGGGAATCGATCCACTGCGGCGGCGGCAGGTGCGATTGCCCTCGGTGACGCAGCCAATGCTCAGGCATCAAGAGGCATTGCATTAGGTTCGAATGCGGTAGCAACCAATGTCGATGATGTTGCACTAGGTGCAGGTAGCCAAACCAGTACTGCAACAGGCGCAGCGTATCGAACAGGCACAGCAGCCCCAGCTTCTGTGGTGTCAGTCGGTACAGCAGGCAATGAGAGACGTATCCAGAACTTATCAGATGGTGCAGCAGATACCGATGCAGTTAACGTCCGCCAATTAAAAAATGTTCAGGATGGCGTTGACCAACTGGGTGAAAGTACCGCAGATGCTTTGGGTGGCGGTTCAAGCTATGACCCTGCAACCGGTGCTGTGACTGCCCCGAACTACAATGTAAATGGCAATACCGTGAACAATGTCGGTGATGCGATTACAGCATTGGATAAAGGTTGGACCTTACAAAGTAATGGAGAAAACGCTGGCGCAGTTAAAGCAGGCGATACGGTTGATATCGGTACAGCGGATGGTGAAGAAAACTTACAAGTAACCAAAGAAGGCAATGACATCAAGTACAGCCTGAACCGTGACTTGAAAGTGGACAGTGTGACTGCAGGCGATACCGTGATTAACAATGATGGGATGACCATTACAGGCGGTCCAAGTGTGACCAAGTCAGGTATCGATGCGGCTGGCAATAAAGTTACTAACGTTGCGGATGGAACCGAAGCTAGTGATGCAGTGAACAAAGGCCAGTTAGATAAAGCAGGGCAAGACTTAACTGACAAAGGCTTTGGCTTAACTGCACAAGATGGCACCACTGTTCAAAAGAAACTGGGTGAAGCGGTTGATGTTGTCGGTGCAGATGAGAACATCACCACCAAAGTACAAGACGGCAAGGTTGCAATTGAACTTGCCAAAGATCTGAATGTAAACAGCATTAAGGCAGGCGACACCACCATCAATAATGATGGTCTAACTATTGCCAATGGTCCAAGCATGACCAAGTCAGGTATCGATGCCGCTAGCAATAAAGTTTCTAACGTTGCAGATGGAACCGAAGCCAGTGATGCAGTGAACAAAGGCCAGTTAGATAAAGCAGGACAGGACTTAACAGACAAAGGCTTTGGTTTAACCGCACAAGATGGCACCACTGTTCAGAAGAAACTGGGTGAAGCGGTTGATGTTGTCGGTGCAGATGAGAACATCACCACCAAAGTACAAGACGGCAAGGTTGCAATTGAACTTGCCAAAGATCTGAATGTAAACAGCATTAAGGCAGGCGACACCACCATCAATAATGATGGTCTAACTATTGCCAATGGTCCAAGCGTGACCAAGTCAGGTATCGATGCCGCTAGCAATAAAGTTTCTAACGTTGCAGATGGAACCGAAGCCAGTGATGCAGTAAACAAAGGCCAGTTAGATAAAGCAGGTCAAGACTTAACTGACAAAGGCTTTGGCTTAACCGCACAAGATGGCACCACTGTTCAGAAGAAACTGGGTGAAGCTGTTGACGTTATGGGTGCAGATGAGAACATCACCACCAAAGTACAAGACGGCAAGGTTGCAATTGAACTTGCTAAAGCTCTGAATGTGAACAGTATTAAGGCAGGCGATACGACCATTAATAATGATGGTCTAACTATTGCCAATGGTCCGAGCGTGACCAAATCTGGTATCGATGCAGCTGGCAATAAGGTTACTAACGTTGCTGATGGAACCGAAGCCAGTGATGCAGTGAACAAAGGCCAGTTAGATAAAGCAGGACAGGATTTAACAGACAAAGGCTTTGGTTTAACCGCACAAGACGGCACCACTGTTCAGAAGAAACTGGGTGAAGCAGTTGACGTTATGGGTGCAGATGAGAACATCACCACCAAAGTACAAGACGGCAAGGTTGCAATTGAACTTGCCAAAGACCTGAATGTAAACAGCATTAAGGCAGGCGATACCACCATCAACAATGATGGTCTAACTATTGCCAATGGACCAAGCATCACCAAGTCAGGTATCGATGTTGCGGGTAACAAGATCAGTAATGTTGCAGCGGGTACAGCAGGTACTGATGCTGTAAATAAAGACCAATTGGATACAGCGGCAGCCGCATCGAAAACAGAGGTTGAAGCTGGCAAGAACATGACGGTTGAAAGCAGAAC
>NZ_KB850224.1:652646-653206 GCF_000369805.1 Acinetobacter sp. NIPH 2100
TCGAAGAATGCACAAAGTGTTTCTGATGCACTTGGCGGTGGTTCAACTGTTAATCCAGATGGCACAGTGACAGCACCGAACTATACGGTGAATGGTGACAGCATCAACAATGTCGGTGATGCAATTACTGCGCTTGATAAAGGCTGGAACCTGCAAAGCAATGGAGAAAATGCTGGCGCAGTAAAAGCGGGTGATACTGTTGATATCGGTACAGCAGATGGCGAAGAAAACCTACAAGTGGCGAAAGAAGGCAATGACATTAAGTACAGCCTGAACCGCGACTTGAAAGTAGACAGTGTCACTGCAGGCGATACTGTGATTAACAATGATGGTATGACCATTACAGGTGGTCCAAGTGTGACCAAGTCAGGTATCGATGCCGCTGGCAATAAAGTTACTAACGTTGCAGATGGGACCGAAGCCAGTGATGCAGTGAACAAAGGCCAATTGGATAAGGCAGGACAGGACTTAACAGACAAAGGCTTTGGTTTAACCGCACAAGATGGCACCACTGTTCAGAAGAAACTGGGTGAAGCGGTTGATGTTGTCGGTGCAGATGA
>NZ_KB850224.1:661121-661738 GCF_000369805.1 Acinetobacter sp. NIPH 2100
CAAAACAACATTCATGATGCGATTGATTCAGTCCGTGGTGCAGCCGTTGCAGCGAAAACCACAGTAACCGAAGGTGACAACATCGTTGTGACTGAAACGAAGAATGCCGATGGCAGTACCAACTATGACGTTGCAACCGCCAAAGACCTGAAAGTGGATAGTGTGACTGCGGGCGATACCGTGATTAACAGTGACGGTATGACTATTACAGGCGGCCCAAGTGTCACTAAATCTGGTATCGATGCGGCTGGTAATAAAGTTTCTAACGTTGCAGATGGAACCGAAGCCAGTGATGCAGTGAACAAAGGCCAGCTAGATAAAGCAGGACAAGACTTAACTGATAAAGGCTTTGGCTTAACCGCACAAGACGGCACCACTGTTCAGAAGAAACTGGGTGAAGCAGTTGATGTTGTAGGTGCAGATGAAAACATCACCACCAAAGTACAAGACGGCAAGGTTGCAATTGAACTTGCCAAAGACCTGAATGTAAACAGTATTAAGGCAGGCGATACGGTGATTAATAATGATGGTCTAACGATTGCCAATGGACCAAGCATCACCAAGTCAGGTATTGATGTTGCGGGTAACAAGATCAGCAATGTTGCAGCGGGTACAGC
>NZ_KB850224.1:667923-1668251 GCF_000369805.1 Acinetobacter sp. NIPH 2100
ACCAAAGAAGGGATTGATGCAGGAGACAAGAAAGTTACAGGTGTAGCGGATGGTACGGTTGCCAAAGACTCGAAAGATGCAGTGAATGGCGGTCAGCTCAAAGGTGTATCAGACAGTGTTGCAGGAGCGATTGGAGGTAAGACAACAGTCAATCCAGATGGAAGCATTAAGACTGAGGATGTTGGAGGAACAGGACATAACAATATCAATGATGCGATTGCCTCAGTGAAACAGGATGCCAAAGCTGCGAAAACCTCTGTAAGCAATAAAGATGGCAACATTAAGGTTAATGAAACGACCAAAGCAGATGGAAGCAAAGACTACGAAGTTGGTTTAGCCAAGGACATCAGTGTGGATAGTGTGACTGCGAAAGATGTGAATGCCAATCAAGTGAATGTTGCGGGTGACAAAGGTACCACGACCATTACAGGTGGAGGCATCAGCATCAGTGGACCGAAAGGAGAAGCAGGGCCAAGCATGACGACTGACGGCATTAATGCCGGTGGTAAGAAAGTGACGGGCGTAGCAGATGGAAGGATTGAGAAGGGTTCACAGGATGGCATCAATGGTGGACAACTACATCGTTCTTATGAAGATGTCGGTGCGGCATTAGGTGGTGGAGCTGGCTACGACCCTGAGAAGGGTTGGAAAGGACCGACGTACAATGTTGCGGGAGGTAGTCACAACAATGTCGGTGATGCTTTGGGAGCACTTAACAATGCCAATCAGGCCCTCGATAACCGTATCACTAATTTAGGTGATCAGATGCAACAGGCTTTTTATGACACCAATCGTAGAATTGATGATGTCGAGAAAAAAGCCAATGCGGGTGTAGCTGCTGCAATTGCATTAGAGGCAGCGCCTTTTGTCGCTGGTAAATATACCTATGCGGTTGGCGCTGCTTATCACGGTGGAGAAAATGCATTTGGTGCGACGCTACGTAAGACAGCAGATAACGGACGTTGGTCATTGACTGGTGGTGTTGCAGCTGCTTCACAAGGTGATCCAAGCTTCCGTCTTGGCCTAAGTGGTGTAATTGATTAATTGGCTAAGCTTTTAGGGAGAGTCGAAAGGCTCCCCCCTTTTCCCTCAATAATAATGAAGTGAGAATAAATACATGAATAAGATCATGCCTTTAATGATGGCTTTTGTTATTAGTAGTTTTTTGCAAAACCAAGTGAATGCGGAAGTACAACATTCTCAGGAAATCGAGTTTCCAGAACTCAATAAAAGCTATTTGAAATTGGTAAAACGTTATGAATACAACAATGTTGCTCGTTTAGATACTGGGCTGAATAAAGACCAGATACGTCATATTTTGGGCAACCCACATTTTAAGGAAGGTGTGATGGGAGTCAAAACATGGAATTATGTCTTGGATATCCAGATACCGAATACGCAGGAGTATAAACGCTGTCAGCTACGTATTGATTTTAACCAAAAATACATCGCAGAACGTCTTGTCTGGAAAGATGAGAGCTGTCAAGAAATCGCTGTTTAGACTCTAATCAAGACATCATCCATCAGGAATTATGCGTTCAGAGTTTGTGTAAATTTTAGGGTTAATTAAACATATAAGGCTATAGTTTAGTTTTTATGTTTAATTTTCCTAAAATGATTATTTAAAAGATATAAAGTGTTAAAAAAACAACACTGAATTTTGCTAAGCTTTAAAAAGCTGACAGATGAGATGAATAATATGTTTCATACTTTTTCACATTGTGAAAAAAATATAAAGCTGCATATTATTGAAGTCGGAAATAAAGATATAAAACATGCGGTTATTTTTTTTCTTTTAGATGTCGATAAATTTTTCTCTCTCATAGATAATTTATCCTCATATGATTTTAGAATTATCCTTATTTATAAGTGTGAGGTAATCGGTCAGGATTTTTTATTACATGATTTTTTGAATGGTATGAAATATTTGATTGATTATCTTGATGTCGAAAATACACAATGCATACTTGATTCAGCAATAGATGAAATTTATAAAGACCCTTTATATTCAAGTGGTTTATTTAATTCTATAACATTTTATAAGAAATTTGATGAGCTTTGTTTAGACGCCTTTTTGGCATCTTATGCATATTGGACCAAAGGAGGTGTCGATTTTATTGAAAAAGTGAATAATCAAATTAATAGTATTTTATCTGAAGGAGAGCCTTATCTTACGAAGGTCGCCAAAAAAATGCGACTCACACCAAGAGTGTTATCTAAAAAAATAAAAAATGAGGGTGAAGAATTTAAGTCGCTGGTCAAGCAAAACAGACACGAGAAAGCATTAGCTTTATTAAAAAAAGAAAATGTCAGGTTGTCTGATATCGCATATACATTGGGCTATACAGAGCATAGTGCATTTACACGTGCATTTAAGAGTTGGGCAGGATGTTCCCCATGTCAGTTTAGGAAACATTTAAAATAATTCAATGGAGGTGTAAAGTTTTGGATATCAGGGATTTAAAAACTTTTATATACGTAGTTGATCATCAGTCCATTACAATTGCTTCCAAAAAACTGGGTGTGAATCAATCTACCGTCACAAAACGTATTGGTCATATGGAAGGGGCTGTTAAGGGTGTATTATTTAATCGAAAGACGAGACCCTTGCAATTAACAAGCTTAGGCAAGAAAGTTTATTTAAAAAGTTGTTTTATATTGAAGCAATTAGAATCACTGACAAACTTCCATACTGAAAATGGGGAGATAGTCAAAAAAAATATTAAAGTTGGAATCGCCCAAACTTTTATCGATGATATTTTGGATTATGTCATTCATCAGTCTAAAAAGCTTAACCCATATTATGAAATTGATATTTACAGTGGCTGGGGGTGTAGTCTAGTTCAACAAGTCTACGAGGGAGAAATTGATTTAGCGGCACTCATGATTCCATCAAACCTTGGCTTGACAACCAATATTTCATTTTTCGAAGTCGGTACGCTTCCTTTGGTCATCATTGCCAAGAAAGGTGATGCCTGTAAATACCATAGTCTGGAAATGTGCAGTAAAAGAGGGTGGGTGTTGCATCCAGATGGCTGCTGTTTTAGAGAAGGCTTGGCTAAAACCTTGTATGAAAGAAAGCTGGGTTTTTATATTAATAAAGAACTTTTTGGCGTAGAGCTTCAATTACAAAGTATTTTAGATGGAGATGGCCTCGGTCTTTATCCGAAATCGTTCTTTGATCAGTCTACCTTGAATAAAAAAGGCTTGGAGATTGTCGAGTTAAAAGATTTCTCACTCTCTTTACAGGTCGGAATTGTCAAAGCACAGCATGTTGGCATGGATGAAACCAATGCTTTTATCGAAGTGGTGAAAAATCACTATTTTAGTCATTAAATAGTGCCAAATTCTGTTGCCGTTGATTTGTTCGTGCAAGGAAGGTGATTTGCATCAAACCGATAAAATCCTTCTTTTAGTTAGGGCGTTTTATCGGCTTGGTTCTGTCTTGTTACAATCTTAGTAGTGTTTTACAAATGATGCGATTTAGAGATCTTTCTGGTATTCAGTAATGACTTCAAGTGCAGCACGAAAGGCTTCCTGAGTTGCTGGTGCGCCACAATAAGGAAGGCTATGAAGTAGAACTTCTTGGATTTCTTCAACACTCGCCCCATTATTTAATGCGCCGCGGATATGTCCTTTGAGTTCGGTTGGACTTTTCTGTGCAGTTAAAAATGCGATGGTAATCAGTGAACGATATTTACGAGGCAAGATACCTTCACGTTGCCATGTTGACCCCCAAGCATGTTCATTGATCCAGTCCTGTAAGGGTTGAGTAAAAGGTACGGTATTGTCTTGAGCACGTTTTACAAAAGATTCCCCCATGACTTCAGTACGAACTTTTAAACCATTTTCATAATCTTGTTGTGACATATTTTTACTCTTCTAGCTGTGAAAAAGATTGAGTTTGTTCATCGACATAAGTTCATCCTAACCCAATTAGTCTATGAGCTAAAGTCATAGAGACTGACTGTAATGTTCTCTCTTTTTAATGATCGACGTTATTCCGAGAAGATTCTGTTTATACATTTTTGAGCTCAGGGAGCGTCTAAATTGTGGATAAATGAAGACATATCAACAGCAGATAAATCTGCTACAATTGCGCCAATTTTAAATTCTTTCGTACGCCATCTGTTCTTGCCATTTTTTGCAGATACACATGGGTGCACAAATTGTAGATTTTTAGCATGTTTAAAGATGAATTAGCGGCACAGGTTGCCCAGCGTCGCACCTTTGCGATTATTTCCCACCCCGATGCGGGTAAAACCACCATGACAGAAAAACTGCTGTTATGGGGTAAGGCGATTCAGGTTGCGGGGATGGTCAAAAGTCGTAAGTCTGACCGTTCTGCGACATCTGACTGGATGGAAATGGAAAAAGAACGTGGTATTTCGATTACCACGTCGGTGATGCAGTTCCCTTATAAAAAGCACACCATCAACTTACTCGATACCCCGGGACATGAAGACTTCTCGGAAGATACCTATCGTACTTTAACGGCCGTCGATTCTGCTCTCATGGTGATTGATGGTGCCAAAGGTGTCGAAGAACGTACCATTAAATTGATGGAAGTGTGTCGTATGCGCGACACGCCAATCATTTCATTCGTTAACAAAATGGACCGTGAAATTCGCGAGCCTTTAGAGTTGCTGGATGAAATTGAAAATGTCCTGAATATTCGCTGTGTTCCAATCACATGGCCTTTGGGTATGGGGCGTGACTTTGCTGGTGTTTACAATCTGCTTGAAAACAAACTGTATGTCTATAAAGCAGGTTTTGGTTCGACCATTACTGATATCGATGTTCGTGATGGCTATGACTATCCGGATATTCGTGAAAAAGTAGGTGAGTTGGCGTGGGCATCTTTTGAAGAATCGCTTGAATTGGTCCAAATGGCAAATGAACCATTAGACCGTGAGCTATTTTTACAAGGTAAACAAACGCCTGTTCTGTTTGGTACGGCTTTAGGTAACTTTGCTGTTGATCATGTACTGGATACCTTTATCAATTGGGCACCAGAACCAAAAGCACACCCAACCCAAGAACGTATTGTGGATGCCAATGAAGAAGGTTTTACTGGCTTTGTCTTTAAAATCCAAGCCAACATGGATCCGAAACACCGTGACCGTATTGCCTTTATGCGTATTTGTTCGGGTAAATATGAAAAAGGTTTGAAAATGAATCATGTACGTATTGGTAAAGATGTACGTATCAGTGATGCATTGACTTTCCTTGCGGGTGAGCGTGAGCACCTTGAAGAAGCTTGGCCTGGTGATATCATTGGTTTACATAACCACGGTACCATTCAGATTGGTGATACGTTTACCAGCGGTGAAAATCTGCATTTCACAGGGATTCCACACTTCGCGCCTGAAATGTTCCGTCGCGTTCGCCTCAAGGATCCTTTGAAATCGAAACAGCTACAGAAAGGTCTGAAAGAATTATCCGAAGAGGGTGCAACTCAGGTGTTCATGCCACAAATCAGTAACGATTTGATTGTGGGTGCTGTCGGTGTGTTACAGTTTGACGTGGTCGCTTACCGCTTAAAAGAAGAATACAAAGTGGATTGTATTTATGAGCCAGTCAGTGTTCATACAGTTCGTTGGGTGCATTGTGATGATGAAAAGATTCTGAATGAGTTTAAGAAGAAGGCACATGATCAACTTTCGGTTGATGGTGGTGGCCACTTAACCTATCTCGCACCAAGCCGTGTAAACTTGCAATTGATGCAAGAACGCTGGCCAGATATTCAGTTCCGTAACACACGAGAACACTAAAGTAGACAAAAACAGCTTCTAATTAGAGGCTGTTTTTAATTGAATAATCGAAAAAAAAAGGATGATGCGATGAACACTTTAAAACCACTTTTTGCTGTCAGTGTATTGATTGGAATGATGGCTTTAACGGCATGTGATCATCCTAACAAAAACGAGACCGATGCAGCCAAAAACAAAGAGCAAGCCGCAGCGACTACTGAAAAAGCTGAAGTTCTACCTTATTTAAATATGAAAGAGGCAAAGGCTGATTATGCTTTGCCTTTCTGCGAAAAGAAAAACTGTATTGATGTCGATATTCAAACCATCAAGACACAGGATGATTGGTTGAATGCATGGATTGCGAAAAATCAGGCCAATGTGATTCAACAGCAGATTGAGCTGAATAAAAATCTGACCCTGCAACAAGCCATTAATGCGTATGTGAAAAAGTCAGATGAATGGCAGGATAAATATTCTAAAAATAAAGCGTATGAATTGCATTTAAATACACGGATCGCTTCGCAGCGTAATCAATATGTGTTGTTGCAAGTCGGAGTAAATGCACAACAAGAAGATATTGCGGTGAAAGATCGTTTCTATTTCTTTGTCGCCGATCGCAAGCTGCAAAAAAGTGTCAGTATTTTGGATGTAATTCAGAAGAATCAGCAAAATGCATTGAACGAGATTATTCAAGTGCATTACCAACAATGGATTGAGAAGCAGTCTTCAGAAGTGAAAAAGCAAGTTCCAAAGAAACTGTATTGGGGACAAGCAGATTGGTTCTTTGATGGTGAAGGTATTGGACTACATTATCGTGCCAATGAAATCAGTAAGGATGCACCGCAGTTGGATATTTATTTAACCACGGAACAAAGCAAACAGATGCTGCAACCTGAAATTTATCAGCAAATGTTTTAATCTAGTTGCTTGAGTTTCGTATAGAAATTGCATGTGCTGCTAGCGGTTTTGCATGAACTTCGATAGCATTTAAAAATCCTGTGTAATAACAATGCTGATAGGTTTTAAATGAAAACATTTTATAAATTTAGCGTTCTTGCATGTGCAATTTTACTTGCAGCGTGTCAGCCGAAATCAGAGCCGAAAGAATCACAGGATAAACCGACGGATCCACCTGCTGTACAACAACAGGCTGAACCCGTTTTACAAGGGGAAACCGTTAAGATTCAGGTAAAATTACCCGAATGTAAGGGCAATACCTGTCCTGATTTTACCGTTGAACGATTACAAAGTAATTTCCCATTTATTGATCAATTACTGGATCAGCAGATTTTAGACCAACTCAGCAAAATGCTAGAGGTGGTTGATGCGGAGGCTGCTACATCTACGCCAAAGACAGCGGAGTCAAAATCAAGTTTAGACAGCCAAACACAATTATATGCAGATTCATTTGTCAAAATTGATGAAGAACTGAAAGCATTGAGCAGTAGCCATCAGATTAGTTTGATGATTAAGCCTAAAATTTTACAGCCTAAAGGCAAACTGGCAACCGTGGTGTTGAATAGTAGTAGTTATTTGGGTGGGGCGCATGGTTCAACTTCACAACGCTACTATAACTTTGATTTAGCGAGTCAAAAACAGATTCAATTGCATGATCTGTTATTGCCGAAGCAGAAAGCAGCTTTAGATAAATTGGCGCATGAAGCCTTTAAGACATGGATTGTTGATTCCAAACTTGCAACTGATCCGAAGGAGTATGAACAGGCTTGGCCATTTCAAGTGACAGATAACTTCTTGTTGGGTGAGCAAGGTTTAATTCTGCAATATGGTGAATATGAAATTGGACCTTATGTGGTTGGCTTACCACGTCTAGTGATCCCATTTAGTGAATTGCAAGGTGTATTGAAACCTGAATATTTACCTAAAATTGATACACCTGCAGCCTCTGCGCCTGTTGCAAGTACTCCAAGTCAAAGCTAATGCAATTGTTTGATACTCATACCCATTTTGATGTTGCCGATTTTGATCATGATCGGCAACATCTGGCTGTACAGGCAAAACAGGTAGGCGTTGAGGCATTGGTGTTGATCGGTTTTCTTGAGCTACGATTCAATGAGCTGATTCAAACCCATCAGCAATTACAACATTGGGAAAATGTACCGCGATCTTATCTTGCCCCAGGTTTGCATCCATTTTATATCGAACAACATCAACCCGAACATTTACACCGCTTAGAGCAGGTCTTACAGCAACATGATTGTGTTGCTGTGGGGGAGATTGGATTAGATACTTTTTTAAAGCAACACAAACAGCCAAGCATATTTGCTCAGCAACAGCATTATTTTATTGAACAGCTTGGACTTGCAACCCACTATCAAAAACCTGTGTTGCTACATATTCGCAAAGCCCATGCTGAAACCATTGCAATTTTAAAAACACAAAAATTCAAATTAGGTGGTATTGCCCATGCTTTTAGTGGTGGGGTGGAAGAGGCCAAAGCTTTGGTTAAATTGGGTTTTAAAATTGGGGTGACGGGACAAATCACCAATCTAAATGCTAAAAAATTGCATCAAGTGGTACAGGCGATTGGCAGTGAAAACTTGGTCATTGAAACGGATTGTCCCGATATGACGCCGTTGTGTTGTCAAACCTCAACAGAGCATCGCACCCGTAATACACCAGTTAACCTACCTTATGTATTGGAGAGTTTGGCACAAAGCCTTGAGCAGTCTAAGGCTCAGCTTGCAACTCAGCTATGGCAAAATTCTTTGACGGCCTTGCAGCTACAATTTTAAGAGAATAAGCAAATAATCTTGTTAAAAATAAGATACTAAAAGGGAACACATCTGTCTTTAAACAGGGGTACATTAAAGTAAGAAATTCATAATAAACACATCAGCCAATACTGGGAGGGTAACCTTATGGCCAGATATAGCAAAATCAATAGTTTCAATGCATTACAAACACTCACCGTCGGTTCGACATCCTATCAAATCTATAGTTTAGCGCGAGCAGCTGAAACACTTGGCAATATTGATCAATTGCCAAAGTCTTTAAAGGTTTTGCTAGAAAATTTACTGCGTTTTGAAGATCAAAAAAGTGTAAAAGTGGAGCATATTCAAGCACTGGTGGATTGGCAGAAAAGCAAAAGTTCTGATCAAGAAATTCAGTATCGCCCTGCACGAGTGCTGATGCAGGATTTTACTGGGGTTCCTGCGGTAGTCGATCTTGCTGCAATGCGCGCTGCAATGTCTCAAGCCGGTGGTGATCCTAATCTCATCAATCCCTTATCACCTGTAGATTTGGTCATTGACCATTCTGTTATGGTCGACCATTTTGCCGATGAAAATGCCTTTGCCGAGAATGTCGAAATTGAGATGCAACGTAATGGTGAGCGTTATCAATTCCTGCGTTGGGGACAATCTGCGTTTGATAATTTTAGTGTAGTACCGCCTGGGACAGGGATTTGCCACCAAGTCAATTTAGAGTATTTGGCACAGGCAGTATGGTTAGGCGATGATGAAGGTCAAGTTTTTGCTTTTCCAGATACGCTCGTTGGAACGGATTCGCACACCACCATGATCAATGGACTGGGGGTTTTAGGTTGGGGTGTGGGTGGGATTGAAGCAGAAGCCGCGATGCTAGGACAGCCTGTATCCATGTTGATTCCAGAAGTAATCGGATTCAAACTGACAGGCAAGTTGAATGAAGGAATTACTGCGACTGATTTAGTACTCACTATTACACAGATGCTGCGTCAAAAAGGGGTGGTGGGCAAATTTGTTGAATTCTATGGCGATGGTTTGGCTGATTTACCCTTGGCGGATCGCGCCACCATTGCCAATATGGCACCAGAATATGGTGCAACCTGTGGTTTCTTCCCTGTTGATGAGGTGACATTGGGATATTTATCCCTGACAGGTCGCAAGCAAGAGCGGATTGATTTAGTTGAAGCCTATAGTAAAGCACAAGGCTTGTGGCGTCATACGGGTGATGAGCCGATCTTTACTGATACACTGAGCTTGGATATGAGTACCGTTCAGGCAAGTTTGGCAGGACCCAAACGTCCACAAGATCGTGTTTTGTTGTCAGATGTTCCGAAAACCTTTAATGCATTGATGGAGTTGAATCTCAAACCCGCCAAAGAAGCCAAAGAACGTTTGGAAAATGAAGGCGGCGGAGGGACTGCTGTTGAAGCCAAGAAAGCAAATTTAGCGCACGAAGAACCCGCATGCACCATTGATGGAAAATCATATCCCTTAACTGATGGTGATGTGGTGATTTCAGCCATTACCTCCTGTACCAATACTTCCAATCCAAGCGTGATGCTGGCTGCAGGATTGTTGGCGAAAAAAGCAATTGAGAAAGGGCTACAACGAAAACCATGGGTGAAAAGCTCATTGGCACCTGGTTCTAAAGTGGTCACTGATTATTTAGCGGCGGCTGGCGTAACACCATATTTGGATGAGTTAGGCTATAACTTGGTTGGTTATGGCTGTACCACCTGTATTGGTAACTCTGGACCTTTACCAGAACCGATCGAAGAGGCGATTCAATGCCATGACTTAAATGTTGCTTCGGTACTTTCAGGAAACCGTAACTTTGAAGGACGAGTTCATCCATTGGTAAAAACCAACTGGTTGGCTTCCCCTCCATTGGTGGTTGCCTATGGTTTGGCAGGAAATATTCGTACAGATTTAACTACGCAGCCGATTGGCCAAGGCAAAGATGGGCAGGACGTTTATCTCAAAGACATTTGGCCGAGCCAATTTGAAATCGATCAAGTGCTGCAAAAAGTGAATACCGACATGTTCCATAAGGAATATGCCGCTGTGTTTGATGGTGATGCTACTTGGCAAGCGATCCAGATTCCACAAAGCCAGACCTATGCTTGGCAAGATAACTCGACCTATATTCGACATCCGCCATTTTTTGAGGAAATCAATCAGCCTCCGAAAGCCATTACCAATATTGAGCAGGCACGTATTTTGGCCGTGTTGGGAGATTCCGTTACCACTGACCACATATCTCCAGCAGGGAATATCAAGAAAGATAGTCCAGCAGGACGTTATTTACAGCAACAGGGGGTTGAACCGAAAGATTTCAACTCTTATGGTTCTCGACGTGGCAATCATGAAGTGATGATGCGCGGGACTTTTGCCAATATTCGGATTAAGAATGAAATGCTTGGTGGTGAAGAAGGGGGTAATACCATTTTCATTCCAACAGGTGAAAAACTTGCCATTTATGATGCTTCCATGCTTTATCAACAGCAACAAACGCCGTTGGTGATTATTGCTGGCAAGGAATATGGAACTGGTTCATCACGAGATTGGGCCGCAAAAGGTACCAACTTGTTGGGTGTAAAAGCGGTCATTGCTGAAAGCTTTGAGCGTATTCATCGTTCTAATCTGGTGGGGATGGGCGTATTACCATTACAGTTTGTAGATGGGCAAACACGTCAATCTTTAAATCTGACAGGTCGAGAAGTGCTTTCGATTCATGGATTATCCGATGATATCCAACCGCATCAGACTTTGGATATCCAAGTACAGCGGGAGGACGGGTCACAAACTCAGTTTAAAGTATTGTGCAGAATCGATACCTTGAATGAAGTGGAATACTTTAAAGCAGGTGGTATTTTGCATTATGTATTACGCAATCTGATTGCTGCTTAAGCGATAAGATATTTCATAAATCAAAGATGAAAGCGAGTCTTTCATCTTTTTTTGTTTGAATTTCAGGTATTCAGCGTTAAGGTAGTCAAGCCCGATCAAATTGGATAAAGGCTTTGAATCAATTACCTCGCTATGTTTATTATCTCTTGGCTGCGCAGGCATTTAATTTAATTGCCGCTGTTTTGTCAGTTACTGTGGCTGCAATTGTGGGTTTAAAGCTAGCGCCAACTCAGGCCTTAGCTACAGTGCCGTATGGTTTGCAGTTTTTAGCGATGCTACTGACGACTTTTATTTTTTCTTTTTTAATGAAAAAGCTTGGACGTCATCTGGTTTTCCAGTTTGGTTGTATCTGCCTGTTTTTGGCTGGTGTTCTAGGCTATCTGGCATTACAGCAGCAACAGTTTTATCTATTATGCCTCAGCCATTTTTCACTGGGTTTATTTATCTCGACTGCGAATTTCTATCGCTTTGCTGCTTCTGATCGTTTGGCTGCCGATTTGATTCCAAAGGCAACTGCCATGGTGATCTCGGGCGGAGTGATTGCAGCAATTATTGCACCCCTATTGGCGATTCAATTTCAGCAGGTAGCAGGTCTACCCGATTTCACCGCGATTTATTTCATTTTTAGTGTCTTGGCCTTGTTGTTATCTCCAATCTTGTATGTATGGAACACAAAATTCCAACGCCAACAGACACAGCAGATGGTGATTGAACCCACTCAGCGCAGCAAGCTGCCAATCACTTTGATTATTGCTGCCATGATCAGTGGTGCTTTTGCCTACTATATTATGAATGTGATGATGATTATGTCTTCGTTGCATTTAAAGGAACATCATTCATTTCACTATGCTTCGATCTCCATTCAGTTGCATGTGTTGGCAATGTTTATTCCGTCATTCTTTGTTTCTAAACTGATTCAACGATGGGGAACGTACACCACAATTTATGTGGGCTTTGCTTTACTGATGTTATCGTCTTTAATTCCAATGTTCGGACAAGTCGGAATCTATATTAATACTGCCTTGATCGTTCTCGGTGTGGGCTGGAATTTTGCTTATTCAGGTGCATCGACGTTATTGGCTGGTTTAAATGAGCAGCAAAAACATCGTGTACAAGGAATTAATGAGACTGGAATTGCCTTATTTGCAACCTTAGGCGCATTTTTACCAGCCCCTATTTTGAGTGGTCTTGGCTGGATCAATGCCAACCTTTTAGCTTTATTTATGAGCTTCATGGTTTTTATTCTATTGCTGATTTTAAATCGCCAAGGTCAAGCATCAAGCAAAGTTTCATCAAGCTAACCTAAACGGGTTTAAACACGTTAAAATACGGCTTTAATTGAAAGCTATAGATCGCCCTGTTATGACTGATGTTCCTGTAAATGATGAATATGAGCGCCGTTTTGCTGGTGTTGCCAAAATTTATGGAGAAAATGCATTTGCACATTATGAGCAAAGCCATGTCATGGTGATTGGTATTGGCGGTGTGGGGAGTTGGGCTGTTGAAGCATTAGCTCGTACGGGTATTGGTGAACTCACTCTGGTGGATATGGATGTGGTGGCGGCATCGAATGTTAACCGTCAACTGCCTGCAATGAGCTCGACATTGGGACAAGAAAAAATTGAGATTATGGCCGAGCGTTGCCGACAAATTAATCCACGTATGAAAGTGAATGTGATTGATGACTACCTTACGCCTGAAAATGTCAAAGAGATTTTAAATCCTGTTCCAACGATCATTTTAGACTGCATTGATGACGTCAAAGCCAAGTTTGCTTTGATGTTGCATTGTCGCTTTAACAAAATCCCGTTGATTGTGTCCGGTGGCGCTGGTGGAAAGCTGGATCCGCTTAAGATTCGAGTGGCAGACTTATCCAAAACAGAACAAGATCCGATGTTGGCAAAACTGCGCACTCAACTACGTTCGAAAGGGATTTGTAAAAAACCAAAAGAGAAATTCGGCATCACTTGCGTGTATTCGATTGATAATCCATTTTCAAGCGCAGAGGTTTGCCCAAGCGCTGGCCTACGTTGTGGGGGATATGGTTCGGCGGTGGTAGTGACTTCAAGCTTTGCAATGGTCGCGGTGGCTGAAGTCTTAAAGAAACTAGATAAAATCAGAGCTTAAATAAACGTTGGATGGATTAAGCCTGAGGATATTGCGGTGCTAAACGGTAATAGCTATAAGTGACATTTGGATCTTTATAGACGTCATAGCTAGTTTGTTTATAGTCAGAAACCCATTGTGAGCCTGTAAAGCCGGCAATATGTCCGTAACGGTGCTTCTTGGTGCGGTGGATAATATAGATATCGCCTGGCTGCGGGTTGTTAAATTCAGGGGTGATTTTCTGATAACCAATCTGTTGTAAGGTGCGACCCCAGTCTGATGCGGCAACAGGATGTTGAACGATATTGGCACCAGCAGATTGTAAAGCGATCCTGACGAATTTAGCACATTGAGATGAGCTACGATACGACGCACGTTTGGTCAGCTTCTGAGAGAATTTACTCACATCAATTCCAGAAGTCGATGGCAGTTTTGGCATCTCTCGATAAGGAATAACCACCTGTTGCGAGGGTGGGTGAATCATACTGTGGTCTACTGAAGGTACATCATAAATCATTGTGAATCTCTACCGCATTTTCAAAACAACTGAACGTGTGCCAGAATCTCTAACGAAGCACATGGTAAGCGATAAATCTTCAAAAACCTAAAATGTAATGTAATAATATAACAAAATGATCGAATTATAATGAATTTTGAATGAATATTTTTTGAAGATCATCTTAATTATAAAAGGTTTAAGTTCTCTTTAAAGAAATCTTTCATATTTGTAAAATGATATTTCACACCGTGATGAAGTTGGCAATTTTAAAGCATCAATTAAGATTGATGCTCTTTCAGATAATCTTCGGTTCTTTGTATTGCTGTTTGAATATTTTGAATTGCATGTTCAATATCAGCAATCGTTTTGGCATTGCCACCGCTAAGCGCTTGACGCCATTTTCTTGCACCAGGCAGGTTTTGGAATAGACCCAAAATATGTCGGGTGATAATCGACAAGGGTGCACCTTCAGCAACCCGCTGATGAATATACGGCATCATCTGTTGCATGATTTCGAAACGATCAGGTGCTTCCAGATTCCAGAGTTGTCCCATTTCGGCCAAAAGATATGGATTGTGATAAGCCTCACGACCAATCATGACACCATCTACATGCTGTAAATGTTGCTGTGTTTCTTCGAAAGTTTTGATGCCGCCGTTAATTTCGATGGTGAGATGTGGGCGTTCTTGCTTCAAACGATAGACATCGTCATAACGTAAAGGTGGAACATCACGGTTTTCTTTAGGTGATAAGCCTTGCAAAATAGCAATACGTGCATGCACGATAAAATGAGTACAACCAGTTGCAGCAACCGTATCCACAAAATGCAGCATTTCTTCATAAGACTGCATATCATCAATCCCGATACGATGTTTCACGGTCACAGGGATTGACACTGCTTTTTGCATGCTATGAATACATTCGGCAACCAGATTTGGCTCAGCCATGAGACAGGCGCCAATTTTATTATTTTGTACACGGTCACTTGGGCAGCCGACATTTAAATTGACTTCGTTATAGCCCCAATCTTCCGCCATTTTGGTACAGGTTGCCAACTCTTGCGGATTGGAGCCACCAAGCTGTAAAACAATGGGATGTTCTTGTTGATTGAAGTCTAAATGACGATTTGCACCACCATAGATAATCGCACCTGTTGTGACCATCTCGGTATAGAGCACGACATTTGGATTAAACAGGCGCGCAAAATAACGATAATCTTTTGTTGTCCAATCCATCATTGGCGCGACGGAAATGCGTGGCTTTAATGATTCAAGTGGTTGCATAAACAGTTCTCGGATGTGGACAAGCAAAGAAAGGGCAGCATTATACGAGTTTTGTGATCAATTCACCAATTATCCTCTGTAGGGCTTTGATTACAGCATTAGAATTTCATCCTTACAGAAAAACCGAACATCCTTGGCATCAGCCTAAGCAGTATTGGACCATACTTCTTATGTCTGATTGCTCTAGACGGATCATCACTCAAAAAGATAAAGCAGAGTCATGCTGACTTTGTATATATTCTATTTCTGTGTGAGGACTCCCGAATGAGCACATTAAGTTTAGGCTTGATTCTATCGACTATAATAACGGTGATATCAACTATTTTTGCCGTATTAGGTGTGATCAGTTATTCTGGTGCCTTGCTGTTGATTATGTTTATCATATTTCCTATGTTCATGGTGCAGCAGTTAAAGTGGAATTTCTGAAACTGGCTTTTTGATTATTAAGCTAACTTGCTTCTGGTGCATATAAGTGCTCAGCAGGTTGATTGTTCTTGGTCTAAAATTATTATATTCAAATAAAAAAATTAAATGGTATAGAGTAAATTCTAAGCAGTGTAATAGCGATGACTCAATGTTTTATATTCAAAAGTGATGCTATTTGTACATTTCGAATTTCAAAAAAATTAAACCTTAAAATTATAAAAACATTTGATTTATATCCATTTTAATCATGCTTTTTTATTTGGGAAAGCATTTCTGGTGATTAAGCAAAGATCGGTGGGATATCGCTTTTAGCTGATCTAGATGTTGTAAAAGAAATACAATTATGTATCCAACGCTGTAGTAAAATTAGCAGCGTAATTCATTGGTTTTTTTTACATAAATTTATACTTTTACAAGATCTACTCTATAAATATTAAAGGAAAGATATGCACAACGCATTGATTGTAGATGATCATCCCGTTGCACGGTTGGCTGTTCGAATGCTTTTGGAAAAAGAAGGTATGACCGTACTTGCAGAAACGGGGGATGGTTTGGATGCGGTTTCTTTAATTAAGCAGCTTGGGCCTGATTTAGTTGTGATTGATATTGATATGCCGTCTTTGAATGGTATTGAGGTTGTTCAGCGCTTACGTAAAAATGGTTATCAAGGCGGTATGCTGATGCTCAGCGGCAAGGATGATGATCATTATATTAAACGCTGTGCGAGTGCAGGTGCCGATGGATTTATTAGTAAGAAAAATCAACTGGTTGAACTTCATGATGCGATTCGTGCGCTACGCGGAGGTTATGGCTATTTTCCGCGCGCCCTTGCACGTCTTCACGTTGCTGATGCGACCTTAACTGATACTGATATTGAAAAGAATAAAATTGCTGAACTTTCATCCAAAGAGTTACAGGTACTCCTTTATTTAGCCAAAGGCGAAAAAGTGATTGATATCGGGGGGCTTATGCATATCAGTGATAAAACGGTAAGTACTTATAAAAGTCGCATGATGCAAAAGCTTGAGCTAAAAAATATGATGGAGTTGTATGACTTTGCCCAGCGTAATCATTTGGTCTAAGGAATCATATGCCAAAACTGTGGATACTGGGTTGTGTCGTGTTCTGCCTGTTTTGCAATGCTGTACGGGCAGAGTCTCCACAACTGATGAAAGTTTTCAGTCGGGAAGCACCGATCCAGCTTGAATTTGAATTAAATGATAAAGACTGGCGTTGGCTCGGGAAAAAACAAGAAATAAAAGTAGCCGTCTATGATCCGAAAAATCCCCCATTTGCTCTGTTATTAGAACCCGATATTTTTGAAGGAATTGCCGCTGATTATACTTTGCTGATTGCCCATTCTTTAGGGGTTCGCGTCAAGGTTCTACGTTATCCAGATCGAGATGCAGCAATTGATGGGTTGAATCAGGGACAGGTCGATATGTTGATTGACTATGCCAATGATATTACAGATGAAACAGAGTTTAAGGCAAGTATTCCTTTCACACCTGACGCGATTGCATTGGTTGGTCGAGAAGAAGTTTTAACACAGGATCTAAAAAAACCTCAGAATATACGGATTGCTTTGTTGGATGATTTTCTGTCTGATGAATGGGTCGCGAAATATTATCCTCAGGCAAAGACAGTCCGCTACACCTCACCTGCAACAGCATTATCTTCTGTGGCGTTTGGAAATAATGATTATTTTATTGGTAGCTTTGCGACAGTGAGTTATTTGGTTGAACGCAATTACGATAATTTGCTATCGGTCGCTAAAATCTTGTCAACGGAAGAAACAGGACCACATTTTTTATTTAGAACCGATGAGAAGGTTTTACCACATACGGTCAATACGGTATTGGCAGCTATTCCGCCAGCACAGCGAAAAGCGATTTCACATCAATGGAGTTCAGGCTCTGATTTATGGCAGTTCCAGTCACGCTTGGCATTAACCGAACGGGAACAGCGCTGGTTAGATCAGAATCGAGAAGTACGCGTCGTTATTAATCCGCTCTATGCACCATTTACCATGCTGGATTCAAACGGACAGTTTTATGGGATTAGTGCGGATGTGCTGCGGTTGATTCACTTACGCACAGGCTTACATTTTAAGGCAGTTGAAGCCGATAACGTTGCAGAGATGTTCCAGAAAGTGAGCCAAAATGAAGGCGATCTGATTGCTGCAATGAGTTACAGTGATGAGCGAGATAAACATCTCATCTTTACTCGCCCTTATATTCAGCCTCCTTTTGTCTTGATTGTCAAAAATAGTACAACCGCACCGAAGGGATTATCGGAGGTTAAGACTTTAGCAATCACGCCGGGTAATTCTTTGTGGGAATGGATAAAAACAGAATATCCGCAGATCAAATTGGTAAAAGCTGAGAATGCCAGCTTGGCAATGCAGTGGGTTAAAGAAAAAAAAGTAGATGGCGCCGTACATAATCTGATTGGTGCCAATTATATGATTGATAGTTATTTCCGTCATGAACTCAAGATTGCCACACGAATAGGGGATAACCTTTCACATATATCCTTTGCTGTACAACGGGATGAACCTGAACTGTATAGTATTCTCAACAAGGCTTTAGCGGATATCTCCCCACGAGATATTTCGATGATCGCATATAAGTGGCAAGGAACGCCTGCAGTTAAATTGAATACATGGACCGTATATCGTCGGGAGTTTTATTGGCTGGCAGGGATTTTTGTGGCTTTGGTTCTGATTTCGTTGAGCTGGAATTACTACTTACGACAAAAAATGAGTACCCGAAAAAAAGCACAATTGAAGTTAAAGGAACAGGTCGAATTTAGAGAAACATTATTCAATAGTATGCTGGTTCCAGTTTATGTGGTTGACCGAGAAGGAAATATTCTAAGCCGTAACCAGGCTTGGGAGGATTTTTTTAAGCTAGACAAAAAGCATTTAGACAAATTGGCACTGACCTCATCTTTGCACCCGCTCGCGATTGTTTATTCAACTCTACAAGAGATGCTTAATGATCCGTACGGACCACTGCTATTAAGACATCGTTATACCATTAAGAATGGTGATGAGATGTGTGTAATCATCCATCAAGCAGTTCCATACATGGGGATAAATGGAGAAGTTGTTGGGTTTATTTGTAGTTGGCAAGATATTACCGAGCATGAAGCACTGTTACTCGAACTGTCGTCTGCGCGAGAAAGGGCAGAACAGGCAAGTCGGACTAAAAGTACATTCTTGGCGACCATGAGCCATGAGATCCGTACGCCAATCAGTGCCATTATTGGTTTACTTGAACTCACAGTGACCAATAAAACGTTTACTCAAACCGATATGGAAGCCGTACAAGTTGCCTATGAGTCAGCCAAATCGCTTATGGATTTAATCGGTGAAATTTTGGATATGGCTAAAATTGAGTCTGGAGAACTTGAACTAGCGCCTAAATGGACTGATTTTGATGAATTGGTACAACCTATCGTCCGTGTATTTGAAGGATTGGCACGGCAAAAGAATCTGACCTTATCTAGCCATATTGATGCCCGGCATCCAGATGAAATATTTATTGATCCGATGCGTTTGCATCAAGTGCTTTCTAATTTAATTAGCAATGCGATCAAATTTACAGAGCAAGGCTCGATTGAGATCGGGATGAAATGCTTACGTAAGAAAGATCAACATATGGTTTTGGAGCTGGTTGTCTCCGATACTGGTGTAGGGATTGCAGAAGAAGATCAAGGGCAAATATTTACCCCATACAAACAATCTGATGCTGGGAAAATGCAAGTGGGTACAGGGTTGGGGCTGGCAATATGTATGCAATTGGTCAAAATGATGGGCGGCGTAATTACGCTACGCAGCGAGCAAGGAAAAGGAACGCATATTACAGTGCATCTTCCAGTTGAACACCGCCAATTTCAACCTGTATCCGTTGAGAGTGTCACGATGGCCGCAGATCGTATGCAACCCTTGAGTATTCTTGCTGTAGATGATCATCCCGCTAATCGATTATTGCTCAAATCTCAACTCACACGTTTGGGACATTTTGTGATGGAGGCTGAGAATGGGGAACAAGCCTTACAGCTATGGCGTAAACATGATTTTGATTTGGTGGTTACTGATTGTAATATGCCAATTATGGATGGAATGACCTTGACACGCTTGTTGCGTCAGGAAACAACTAGGCCCGTGACGATCTTTGGGCTCACCGCAAATGCCCAAGCTGAAGAGCGTGCACGTTATTTGGCTGAGGGGATGGACGATTGTCTGTTTAAACCATTACAACTCGCACAATTAAAAACGCTTTTAAATACCGTATTTCGGCATGTTGTTCAAAATAAACCAGTACAGAAGCAATTGGCGAGTCTGGTTGATTTAGGTGCTTTACGTCATTTAGTCAATGATAATACTGAGCTGTTGCATCAGTTATTGCTAACAACTCACAATGAAAATATGAAAGATATACAACAGGCGCGTTTACTGATTGAGAAGCAAGATAATGCTGGTTTAGCTCACTGTTTTCACCGTATGGCTGGAGCGGCACAGATTTTAGGTGCATCAGGTGTTGAAAGACATTGTCGTGAACTTGAAAATTATGCTGAAAATACGGCAGATTTTGAATTGCTTTGTCAAAGATCTAGTCAAGTGTTAGAGCTTGTTATGCAGCTCAATAATGCAATAGAAGATTTTATTGCCAATGAAAAAGCAGATTAACAGCTGATTTAAATATTGCTTTAGTTCGGTGACTGAATCGATTTAGGCGATGCGTTTATGGAGATCGCATTCAATGATAGGTGAGGAACATAACCGCTAAATTGTTATCTTCATCTAGCTATTTTAGTTGTGAGTCAGATAAAACCTTAGACTCAGATAAGGTATTGTCTGTTCTTGAACAATCTAACTGTATTTTGTGATTTATTTGCGAAACCTGACAATCAGATTCCTCGATAACTGCACCATGAAAATAAATCTCCCCTGTAGAGCTTGCAAAGATAAATGAAGTCATTAAAAAATATAATATTAAGCTAAGGGCGAGTACTATTCTGGGCATGATAAAACTTCCAAATAAACAACCCAATGAGTCAATAACTCAATTGGTTATGGTTTTCAATTTTGGAGTGAATGGTAGTAGAAATAGGGTGTTTTCTTTATCGGAAGTGGATAATTAATTTGTCAGGTTTAAGTCTTTATTTTGAATCTAAGCCGTAAATGTTTGTAGGGAATGAATGACAAATTAAAATTAAAAAAATGATCATTCTAATCGCTGAGGAATATTTCAGCTTTGTAGTCGACCCCCTACAGTGAAATCGTTATTGCACTACGTGATTTATATCATTGGATGATATTCCCCCTTATTTAACCTATTCATAATCTTGCTCTAAGCAATAGGGGAAGCGTGATCTACAAACCTCATCTATTACTTCGGGTCGCACATTAGTGCCGTTCAGAAATTCATAGCTAAAATTTCGAGATGCAATAATGGAAAAGTGGGTTTGTAAAGAATGTGGTTTATATCAAAGAGCTAACCATAAAAAGATTAAAGCTGGGCAGCGGGTTTATTTTTATAAAAATAAAAATCATATCAATCGATTTTTTGAACATATTGAAACCAATATCATTAGAGGTGTCGTTTTAAGTAAGCGTGGCAATCTCATTACAGTATTAGCAAGTGGAAAAGTATCAAAAGTGCTGAATGTTGATGTCTATCCTGAATGTGCTCCAATGCATTTTATTTATAATATGTTTGGTACTTGCGAATGTTGATTTGATTTTTTAAATAAAAATATTTCCAATTTATCTTTGCTATTCATTATAAGTTACACGTCATGGCCTTAAATTCTCTTAGAGTGGCTCCATGTGGTTGTAGAACTGCTTTCTGATTTTATGTCAGACATTAAAATAATTTGAATCTTGAGATTGGAGCTGAGTATCTGATCTAAGTCTGAGGACTTCTACTTATAATATCATTGAACTAAATAGATATTCTCTCTAGATCTATTTTACAAACAGCGCTCATCTCTAAAGTCTGAGTCTTTAGAGATGAGAATCAGTATTCATGTGCTTAGGATGCTATTTTTCTTATTCAGCAGGTAATCAAGTAGGCTAAACAGCATACATGCAAAAACGAGGCTAATTCCTGCTAAACAGGTCATGCTCCAGCCACCGTGATTC
The DNA here is from genome assembly GCF_000369805.1 of Acinetobacter sp. NIPH 2100. Lineage (GTDB taxonomy): Bacteria > Pseudomonadota > Gammaproteobacteria > Pseudomonadales > Moraxellaceae > Acinetobacter. The sequence continues at coordinate 689,781 of NZ_KB850224.1, forward strand.
CAGGCAAAAATTCCTAGAGCCGAACCACACGCACCGCCAGTGAAATACGCCGTCATATAAATGGCATTGATACGTGATTTTGCATCAGGACGTAAACGGAAAATAACACTTTGATTGCTGGTATGAACTAAGGCCAAAGCCAGTTGGATCAGTGCAAAGCCAAGGATATAACTGAACAAGAAACGTTGTCCGAAATAGAAAAATATCCAGCTTAAGATGAATAAGCCACAGCCAATCCATGTCAGGTGGTTGGTATAACCTTGGTCAGCATATTTACCGACATATTGCGTTGAGAGGGCACCAAAGATACCCACCAAAGTGACCATACCAATAAAGAGGTCTGGCAGGTGGTGGGCTAATGTAAGCAGTAGAGCGATGGTTGAATACAAAATACTCACGGCAGCAAAAGCAAAGCCACCCGCGAGTGCGCGTAACACCAAACGCTTCTCTTGTTTTAACAGTTGCGCCATTGAAGCGAACACTTGCCCATAATTCATTTTCATACGCATGGCATAAGGCAAACGACTTTTTAAGGCATAGGCCAAGATCAGCATCAATACACCACTGATCACATAAATGACTTTCCAGTGGAATAAATTCGAAAACAGTCCCGCCAGACTGGTTGAAAGTAAAATACCAACCAGCAGCCCACTCATTAAAAAGCCAACCACTTCGCCAGTCTTTTCTGGTTTTACCGTCATGGTTGCAAGTGGAATTAGAACTTGTGCTGCGACTGAGAATAGTCCAGCCATCACGGTTCCAAGCCAGAGCATGGGCAAATTGACTGAGAACGCACTGATAAATAAACCTACAGCACATAACCCCATCAGCAAAGGAATGAACTTGGTTTTATTCACCACGTCGCCCATCGGCACAATAAACAATAAGCCCAATGCATAAGATACTTGAGCAAAGGTCACCGTAAGTGCGGCTTGACCTTCGGTCACAGCAAAATACTGCTGAATGGAATGAATCAGCGGTTGACTATAATAGTTGGCACCCGCACATAAACCACATGCTGCAGCCATAAACCATAGTAAGGTTCTATTCTGACTAATATCTTGGGGGGCAGACATAATTTTCTCGATCACTGATTTATGCGGTATAGGTAGTTGCTTCAACTTCGATTTGCATGCCTTCCAATGCCAAACGAGACACAGGAATCAGGGTGCATGCTGGGAAAGCATGGTTTTTCCATAAATCTTGCATGATTTGAATCAAAGCCTGATGTTTTTCAGCACTGTGATTCACAATAAGAATGCGTAAAACCGCGATATCCGTAATTTGCGCATGGACTGAAGTTAGAGCGTGTTGAATATTATAGAAGACTTGTTGTACCTGTTGGTCAAAATATTCTGACAGTTCACCATTTTTATTTTCACCACCTTGGCCTGCAATATGAATGGTTCGCAGATTTGGTGGTACAACGGCAATATGACTATAACCATTGGGACGAGGGTCATAAAGCTCAGCTGGATTTATTATTTCAAATAGAGTTGTGTTGATCAGATTCATCACTAAAACATCATGCTGGAGATAGAGACTATTGAGTATCAAAGCTCAAGTTAGCTTTAGGTCAAGTGAATTTCGAATCTAAATCAACGATCGATGGCAATAAAAAGACTATTTTTTAGAATTTTAATTTTTACGGAGATCAAAAGTTACTTGGATTGCTCAGAGTGTTTGATTTTTGCACCAATATTGTGCAATAAAAAAGCTTTTGCTAGACAAAACCATACAAATATCACTTGAAAAAATGCCGATTCAAGTTTTTTTAACTCTTTTTGATTTTTCTGAATGATTCACTGCATACAATTCAGATTTATTGATAAGGCGAAATCACAGTGGATTGCCTTAATTTAATTGCTTCCTATCAATTCACTGCTAAAAAGTAGCCGAAACGACCAATAAAAGTTCAGAGAAGCCAATCCTTCGCAGCAACTGCATGATTATGATGCCGATTCAGCCATCTATTGTTACAAGCTAAAAGAAACGATCCAATCTGGTGAAACGGATTTGGTCTAATTGTGACGATGATCAGGATGATAAGTCGATTTATTCAATGAATGCCGCTTTTATCTTTCGTGTTAGAAAGGGAAATGCATAAAAAATAGATGGATTGATAGCGAGAGTGGTCGAGTTTTTACATTCATAAAGTATGAAAAACAAGGTTTGACTGATCAAAAGGCAAACCTGCGGATCATACAAGCTAAAAATGTGAATGTGAATCATCAGTTCAAAATATAGGTATTTATTAAATAAATATTGGGTGGAATTTTAAAACAGTTCCATTAGAATCCAAATTTCTACAAAGAATACTCCTGGGGGAAACATTGCTATTTGCGATGTTTACTTAAGAAAAACTAGCTTGAGGAACGCTCATGCAGATCGGAATCCCAACCGAAACTATCCATGGTGAAAGTCGCGTAGCGGCAACACCAGAGACAGTTAAGAAGTTGATTAACGCAGGTCATAGTATTGTCATTCAACGTGGTGCTGGTGTTAAAGCTGCGTACATTGACAGTGCTTATGAACAAGTTGGCGCAACCATTACGGACGATGCTTATACAGGCAGCCAAATTATTTTGAAGGTACGTGCCCCTAAAGGCGATGAAATTCAAAAACTTGCGGCGAATACTACTGTAATAGCAATGTTTGACCCTTACCGCAATCCAGAACTCGAGCAGTTTGCTAATCAGCAAGTGTCTGCTTTTGCTCTAGAATTACTTCCACGTACACTTTCACGTGCACAAAATATGGATGTACTTTCTTCTCAAGCAAACTTGGCGGGTTATAAGTCTGTATTGTTAGCTGCGGCTGAATATCAACGTATGTTCCCAATGTTAATGACGGCTGCAGGTACTGTAAAACCTGCGCGTGTTGTGATTATGGGTGTTGGTGTTGCGGGTCTTCAAGCGATTGCGACTGCAAAACGTTTGGGTGCAGTGGTTGAAGCAACTGACTTACGTCCAACAGCAAAAGAGCAGGTTGAATCTTTAGGCGGTAAATGGCTCGATGTGCCAATGTCTGATGAAGAAAAACAACGTGCTGCTGAAGCTGCGAAAAGTGGTTATGGTTGGCAGCCGGGTGAGCAATACATCAAAGATCAAGCTGCGATTGTAGATAAAGCTGTATCAAATGCTGACATCGTAATCACCACTGCATTGATTCCAGGTCGTAATGCTCCGCGTTTAATTAAAGCTGAAACCGTTGCCAAAATGAAACCGGGTTCTGTCATTTTAGATATGGCAGTTGAAACGGGCGGTAACGTTGAAGGTTCTAAAGAAGGCGAAACAGTAACAACTGAAAATGGCGTGAAAATTTTGGGTATTCCAAACATTCCAGGCACAGTTGCAACTGAAGCATCTGCATTGTATGCACGTAACGTTTTTAACTTCCTTGAGACATTATTCGACAAAGATAAAGCTTTTGCGATCAATCAAGAAGAAGAAATCCAAAAAGCGTTACTTGTGACACATGGCGGTCAAGTACTGCTCAAGCGCGGTTAAGGGAGAGTTCTCATGGTTGAAACGATTACAATTTTCGTACTTGCCATCTTCGTGGGTTATTACGTGGTTTGGGGTGTAACACCTGCGTTACATACACCACTTATGGCTGTAACCAATGCGTTGTCTTCAATTATTGTTGTTGGAGCAATGATCCAAACTGTGGGTATGCCAGTGATTGGATTAGATGCAAATGTTGCATTTCAAAGCGTAAACGTAGTCAGTGTCCTTGGTGCAATTGCTGTGTTCTTGGCAAGTATCAATATCTTTGGTGGCTTTGCTGTAACTGCGCGTATGCTTGAAATGTTCAAGCCAAAGCAAAAGAAAAAAGAGGGCTAATCGATGGAATTTATTCGAGACTATGCGGAATGGTTCTACCTGATCGGTGCCGTCCTTTTTATCTTAACCTTACGTGGTTTGTCAGGTCCTAAGACTGCGATTGCAGGTAACCGTTACGGCATGATCGCTATGGCGATTGCTGTAGCAACAACGTTCTTTGTTGCAGAACATCCTGTCGTTTGGATGATCGTTGGTGCAATGGTATTAGGTGGTATTGTTGGTATCGCTCGTGCGAGAACAGTTCCAATGACGCAAATGCCTGAAACAGTTGCATTGATGCACTCATTGGTCGGTTTGGCTGCGGTATTAATTGCAATTGCTGCAATTTTGCATAACAACCAATTGACGGCATTATTTGCTGAAAATGAAGCTGCTTTAACTGCTGCTGGCGTACAACATGCTCATATGAGTAAGGTTCATTTATTTGAATTGTTTGTTGGCTGCTTTGTTGGTGCAATTACTTTTACTGCGTCAGTATTTGCTTACGGTAAATTAGCTGCGAAGAAATGGGCAAAAACCATTTCTGGTGCATGGGTTAAACCTGTTCAAGCACTTATCTTTATTGCAATGCTTGCAGCAGGCATCATGTTCTTCTTAACGAATAATATGACTGCATTCTGGGCGATGACAGCACTTGCTCTTGCATTTGGTTGGGTTTGGATTGCGCCAGTGGGCGGTGGTGATATGCCAGTTGTGGTATCGCTTTTGAACTCCTTCTCTGGTTGGGCAGCAGCAGGTATTGGTTTCACACTTGAAAACAATATGTTGATCGTTGCAGGTTCATTGGTTGGTTCTTCTGGTGCGATTCTTTCTTACATCATGTGTAAGGCGATGAACCGTTCAATCATCAACGTATTGTTTGGTGGTGCAATGGGCGGTGCAGCAGTTGCATCAGCAGATAAAGGTGAGCAAGTTCAACGTAACCACCGTTCTGGTTCAGCAGATGACGCAGGCTTCCTGATGTCAAATGCAGACAGCGTTGTGATTGTACCGGGTTATGGTATGGCGCAAGGTCGTGCACAGAATGCGGTGAAAGAATTGTGTGAAATCTTGAAAGAGCAGGGTGTAAAAGTTCGCTTCGCGATTCACCCAGTTGCAGGTCGTATGCCTGGTCACATGAACGTATTGTTAGCAGAAGCGGATGTTGCTTATGAAGACATCTTGGAAATGGATGAGATCAACTCAGATTTCCCTGCAACAGACGTGGTACTTGTTATTGGTGCAAACGACGTTGTGAACCCTGCAGCGAAAGACGATCCGACATCACCGATTTACGGTATGCCGATCCTTGAAGCACACAAAGCACGTACTATCATGGTGATCAAGCGTTCTATGGCGACAGGTTATGCTGGCCTAGACAATGACTTGTTCTACAATGAAAAAACCATGATGATCTTTGGTGATGCCAAGAAAGTTGTGGAAGATATGACCAAAGCAATCAATGGTGGTGGTCACTAATCTGACCCTACTTAAGATTGTAAAAGCCACCCTTGGGTGGCTTTTTTATTTGGGATGATTTGTTTTAAATAAACTTTTCTACAAGGTTTATTGATTGCTGATACAGATCACGTGCCAATTGCTGATTTTTTGCATGTGAGGACTTCCAGTCGGGCATATGTGCACTCACATATTCTCCATTACGCTTTGCCCATTCATCTCCAATTGCCATTTGGCTGATCAGATTTGCAGGAACAGAGGTTGGAACTAAGCCGAGTTTCATTGCTGCATAAACAGGTTTAGGCAGGTCGCGATAAATATCAGAAGCGACTCCACCAGGGTGTAAGGCATTGTTGGTGATTGAGCTATCTGCCAGTTGTTCTGCGAGAGCATTACTTAGTAATAAATTGGCAAGCTTGGATTGCCCATAATAAAACAGGGGATTATAAAAACCTTCTGCACGGAATTTATTGGGTTTAATTGAGCCTGCCCAGTGTGCAATCGAAGCCAAATGAACAATACGAGCTTGAGGAGATTGTTGTAAAACAGGGAGTAATTTTTGAGTCAATAAAAAATGGCCAAGATAATTGACACCAAATTGTTGCTCGAAGCCATCGGCTGTCAGTTGTTTGGTCTTGGCAAATAAGCCTGCATTGTTGATCAATACATCCAGATTGCCATAACGATCTGCGATTTCATCTGCTGCCTTTCGGGTAAGTTCAAGACTATTTAGATCAAGAGAAACTAGATCAACTTGCCCTTGATCCAGTGCGCGTAATTTGTCTTGTGCTTGTTGTGCTTTTTGTGGATTTCGGCACGCTAGAATGACATGTTGCCCTTGTTTGACCAATTGTTCTGCTGTGGCAAAGCCAATACCTGTATTGGCACCTGTAATCAGTATTTTCACTTCCTGTACTCCAGTTATGCTATTTCTTAGTGGGATTTCAAGAATCTGTATAGTGCTGTAGTTTTGACAATTTGTCATGTCAAATTTAAAGGTGAGTGATGATTGGTATCTTAATGGGTGGGATATATCTAACAGCGTCTAGCAACCTTCGTGGCCATGAAATGTATTACTAGTTTTCTTTTAAAATCAATCGAAGTAAGTATCTTCGGGTAATTGTTGTAGTAAATCGAAGAATTGATCGATTTGCTCTTGAGTTACACGAGCTGTTGAAATCGGTGGTAATTCATCCTTACTAAAGAAACCTACCTCAGAGGTTTCAATGCTCGGTCTTAGGTCTCCAGCTATAATCTCACACCAAAAGAATGCCTTATAAACATGCAGGAACATCGCTGGATGAGGGTGTTTTCTTCGATCTGTGAGCGCCAGTAATTTGGTGGCTTTTACCGCTAAACCAGTTTCTTCTAAGACTTCTTTTTCAGCATTCTCGGCTGCTGAATAGCCAACATCGGCCCAACCACCAGGAATCGACCATAAACCATCCTGTGTTTCTTTGACTAATAGCAATTTATTGCCTTTAAATACGACTGCACGTACATCTATTTTCGGTGTCGCATAACCAACGTCTTGAAGAATATTCGGAATAAAGTTGTTTGTATCAATTTCTTTTAATTCAATTAAGATGCGGACATGATCAAGTAGTTGCTCATAACGCTCTTTATCGTACACATCTTTGCTGTAGTGCAAACCTGATTGCGCCAATCCTGTAATCTTATTGAGTGTTTCAATCCATTCTGTTGAATCTTTCATCTTATTTTAGCAGTGATTAAGCAGAGGGTTTAATACTAGCATTGCTATTAAATTTTACAACGAGCAGCAAGGGGCAAGTATTAAGTCGGCTTATGCTTGCTTGCGTTTAGAGATCTCTTTTGATTGATGTATGTCATATATAAAAAAAGCGACCTATTCGGTCGCTTTTTTTGAGAGCTTTACGCTACAGATTCGGGTGCACGCCATAAGCTTTCTAAGTCGTAGAACTTACGCGCGGTTGGTAACATCACATGTACAACAACGAAACCGAGGTCGATTAAGATCCATTCAGCATCGCGTTCACCTTCGACACCGATTGGGCGGAAACCTGCTTTACGTGCTTCATCAGCAACATTGTCTGCAAGTGCTTTAACATGACGAGTTGAAGTGCCGCTTGCAATCACAATTGCATCGGCAACATTGCTAATCGTACTTACGTCAAGTTCAAGAATATCTTTGGCTTTTACATCAGTGAGAGCTTCATGTACAACTTTTAGGCAAGCTTGTACATCTTTGTTCGCTGTTTTGATTTTTAGGTCGTGAGAATTAGAAGCGCTGGGCGATGGTTCTAAATTCATAGAGGGTATATTTTCCTGACAATTACTCATCATCAAATATACCGTTTTTCTCTAAAAAGTTCAAATTTTAGCAGTAACAGTTTATGTATTCACATCATTGGAAAAATACTTCTTTTTCCATGCAAAAGATTGATCTGACTGGGTTTTTGGTCGGTATTCAGCAGCAATAAGACCTCGATAGTCACTTTGTAGTAACCAGTCAAAGATTTGTTTATATGGGATATTTCCTGTATCGGGTTCATGGCGGCTTGGACAGTCTGCAAATTGAATATGCCCAATTTGATGCAAGTTTTCTTGTAAGCCTGCCAAAACATCTTCACCCATCATCGCCATATGATAACAGTCATACTGCATTTTCAGTGCAGGATGGTTGACCGCTTCCAGCATTTCTTGCGCTTGAGCAATGTTTTGAACTAGAAAGCGTGGCATATCGGTGCCATTAATCATTTCCAAAACGGGTTCAATGCCTTGTTCAGTTAACATGTGACAAGCCAGTTTTAGATTGTTCGAGAGGGTATTGAGGCAAGGGAGTAAATCGGCATCATGGGGTTGCTTACCTGCGAGAATATTCACGCGTGGAACATTCAGTGCATTGGCATAGCGAATCGCCAGTTCTAGCGCTTGATGAAACTCGACTTCGCGACCAGGTATACCGGCAAGACCATTGCCGCCCTGCATGAGATCACCTGCTGGAACGTTAATTAGACACAGAGAAAGATTGTATTGTTCAAGTTGGGTTCGAATATCAATAATGTCTAATTCATAAGGAAATTGAATTTCCACATGCTGAAAACCATGAGTATGCGCCAAAGCAAAACGCTCAATTAAAGGGACTTCAGTGAAAATCATTGATAAATTGACTGCAAGATGGCTCATGTTCGGACTCCCTGAATCAATAGATCCTATTTATTGTTCTATAATTTTGATGATAGTCGCTAAATCCTTATCAGCAAAGCCATTTTCTTGGTGAGCTTGTAACTGTAGTAGAGCTTTTTGTGCAACAGGTATCTTTAAGTTAAAACTTTGTGCGAGCTGTAACGCATTGTTTAAATCTTTAGATAGTGTTTGCACCTTCCATTGCACAGGCTCAAAGGTCTGTGTCGCCATACGTTGTGCGAGGATTTGAAAAGGTTTTGAGTCAGCAAAACCACCTGCCAACGCAGGTGCGAGAAGGGATGTATCGACGCCAGCCTGATCTGCAAGTGCCACGGCTTCAGCAATTAAAGTGCTGTTGGCGGCGACAATCAATTGATTACAAATCTTGGTGGCTTGCCCCGTGCCAGTTTCTCCCATACGGGTGACACGTTGTGAGAGTACATTGTAAATTGGGCTAAGTTGTTCGATTGTTTTCGCATCCCCACCGGCAAAAATGACCAAGGTCCCTTGTTCCGCGCCCATGGTTCCGCCTGATACGGGAGAGTCAATCCAAGTGACCTGTTGCTGTTGAGCGGATAAGGCCAATTGTTGTGTTGCTGCTACTGATAAGCTGGAGAAATCCACGATGACCTGTTCAGCCTTTAAATAAGGTTGAATTTGGGCAAAAACACTTTCTACGGCTTGATCATCAGCTAAACAAGTGAGAATAACGGGATAGTTTGCGATTTCATGCAATGCTAATAAGCTTGCACCTTGTTGCTGGAGTGGTTCACATGCATGTGGGCTGCGGTTCCATACCGCGACGGAATAACCTGCTTGTAATAATCGGCTGGTCATACGTGTGCCCATTAAACCCATACCTAGAAATGCGATTGGTGTTTGTTGATTAACATGCATGTGAATATACCCAAGTTGTGATTATTTATATTGGCGTGGTAGGAATTGAACCTCTGGATTCTTATCCTTTTTACGCGCAAGACTACTGTTTTTACCTAATAGCAGCTTAAGTTGCCAAAGTTTTTCTAAGCGCAATGCTTTTTCTGGTTGGTGTTCCATCGCATCTAAGACACGTTTGGCTGCCATGATGGCATCTGGTGAACGTTGTAAAATTTCCTCAGCAATGATGTTCGCTTTCGCTAATGGATCATTGTCTAAATGGGTCACCAGACCAATTTGTTTTGCATATTCAGCATCAAAGATACGTGCGGTCAACGTCAGCTCTTTGGCCAAATCAACACCAATCAACCCTTTTAACGAGCGAGTGAGTCCCATATCTGGGACTAAGCCCCAGCGACTTTCCATGATTGACATTTGAGTACTTGGCGTTGCAATACGGATATCTGCTGCGAGTGCTAACTGCATGCCTGCACCAAAGCAATAGCCTTCGATTGCTGCAATGACTGGGATGGGTAAGTTCTGCCAAATCAGGAAGGCTTTTTGGAACAAGCTTTGGCCTGGTTTAATCAGTTCCCATGCAGCAAAAGCTGTATTTTTAGGATTGTTTAAATCAGAGAGGTCGATGCCTGCACTGAAAACATGGGCTTCACCAGTCAGGATGACACAACGGATTGAACGATCTTTTTCAATTTTTTTTGCAGTCGCCACCAATTCTTTCAGTAATGCAAAACTCATTGCATTGCGTTTGTCAGGTCGATTTAGGGAGACTGTTGCGATTCCATTGTTCTTTTCAACGCGTAAAAGTGCCATCTGTCTTACTCTTATTGTGTTTGATGAGGCAGCATAGCATGAGTCTTTAGCTGGAAACATGACAGGGCAGTCACAAAAAGGACTGCTCTTATTTTCATCATTGTTCGTGTTATATATCTCAACTCGCTGTGTTATGAGTCGTGAGCATGTAGAATCAAGTTGGCTGCTTGCCTTACCTGTTCAATCGCAGTACTGAGCTCATTGAAACGATGTGTGGTTTCACGGATAAACACATCATCTGCTTTGCGGCGTTCTTTGCGTAAAGTCGAGACAAATTGTTCAAACTCACCCGACACTTGTTGTAAGTTTGGTGTACCGACATAACGTGTTGCACCATAAAGGCGATGTAGGACATGCTCGAGTTGTGGAAAATCTTCCATCTCAATCAATTGCTGCATTTCCGCCAGTTCTGTATCAAAACTATCCACCAGCATATTCAATAGATCTTGTGCCAGATCTTCTTTGTTGGCAGCAAGTTGAACGCTTTGTTGCCAGTTCAGGATTTGAGGGTCGATCGATTCAATTGGACGTTTAGGTTCAATATTCGCAGGCTGAGTACTGAAATTATTTTTGGTCCAATGGGTCAGGATTTGAATGATTTGCTCCATCTGAATCGGTTTGGTCACATAATCATTCATACCGACTTTGAGCAGCTTCTGCTTTTCATCAGCCAGTGCATGTGCTGTAAGGGCAATAATTGGCAGCTGCATGCCATTATCAAGCGTTGACTCCAATGAGCGAATTGCACGAGTGGTATCAATCCCTGACATGACAGGCATTTGAATATCCATAAAGACCAAATCAAACGGCGGCGATTTTTGTTCGATTCGCTCTTGAATAATGTCGATGGCTTTCTGGCCGCTTAACGCTTTGGTGGTGGTGACATTGAGTTCGCCGAGTAAGGCTTCAAGTACAATCAAATTAGGCAGATGATCATCCACTGCCAAGATGTGTAAACCTTGACCATTAAAGTCTTCAGGTTCTTGTTCAAAAACAGGCTCATTGCCGAGCAGTTGTACCAACTCACGACGACTTAGCGGTTGATACAGTGGGCGCGCGCGGTATTCATTGAGCATGTTGGGTTCAAGGCTCATCTGATAACCATAAACAGCTAAGTTGCCATGGTAGCGTTGACGAATCTCTTTAAGTAAGGCCTCTGTATCACCACTATGATCGACGATCAGCCAAGTATTCTCTTGTTGATTGAGATGATTTAAACGGCTGAAGAGGTCCAGAATCGATTGGGTTTCGATGTGGGAGACATGGTAATTCTCTAAATATGAACGCAGTACGCTGGCCGTTGCAGGGTGGGCAAGATATGACACCACTTGCAGATGATCGAAATGAGGATGTTCAACAAACTCATCTTGTTCTTCAACTTTAAATGAGGCGGTAAACCAGAAGGTCGAGCCTTTCTCTGTCGGTGCACGCTCTTGGTTGTCTTCAAAACCGATTTGGCCATGCATCAAATGCACCAGCTGTTTGGAAATCGCTAAACCTAATCCAGTACCGCCAAATTGACGGGTAACCGATGCATCGCCTTGCGAGAATGATTCAAACAGCTTTTTACGATCAGTGCCGCTGAGGCCGATTCCGCTGTCTTGGACACTAAAGTGCAGTAAACATTGTCCAATTTCATCATCTTCCATACGTACACGCACAATGATCTCACCATCAGGTGTGAATTTGATCGCATTGGAAATTAGATTGGTCAGGATTTGTTTAAAGCGTAATGCATCTCCTACCACATGCTTTGGAATATTCTCTGCATAATAGAAGGCCATGTTGATATGCTTTTGTGCGGCCAGAGGCGAGAGCATATCCATGACATCGAAAATGGCTTCTTCAAGGTCAAAGGGTGCAGTCTCAAGTTCGAGTTTACCTGCATCAATTTTAGAGAAATCCAGTACATCATTGATCAGTGCCAATAAATGTGCAGATGATTTTCGAATAGTTTGCAGGTAAAGATTCTGTTCATTGCTCAGATTTTGCTGACGTAGCAACAAGTGAATAAAGCCATCAATACTGTTCAGTGGGGTTCTAAGTTCATGGCTGATGTTGGCCAAAAACACCGACTTGGATTGATTGGATGAAATCGCTTGGTCACGTGCCTGACGATAGGTAATGTTCTGAACTTCTAGGGTGTCGAGTGTGCGACGTAAATCTTCTTCAGTTTGTTCGGTATGTTCTTTTAATTCAAGGAAACTAAAATGCAGACGTTTCACAACATTGGCGATATCACGCTGTAACAAACGTAATTCACCCGTACTATTCACCACAATATGTTGATCTAGCGTATCGGCATTTAAGCGTTGCATCTGCATGCGGATTTCATACAGCGGTGCGAGCCAGCGACGTGAAAAGACATTTAAACAGAACAATAGAATTAATAGGGTGATGAGTCCAGTGACCACCAATGAAAGCAGGATTTTATAGCGCGCCAGCTCAAGGGGCTGATTGTCTAATTCAATCATTAACCAAACCGAGTTGGGGTTGCCGCTGTCCAACTTTGAACCATAGATGCTGTTGTGGTTGTGGGCAATGGGTCCAAAGAAATTACTATTTTCTGGAAAATTTGGCCAAAAGCGGTTGTTTTGATAGCCAACGCTTAAATAGGTTTGCCCACGAGTATCAATAAGCACTGCGCGCTGTAAGTTTTTTTCATCAAACATTTTTTGCATGATGTTTTGGGCACGATCATATTGATCAGGTTGCTCTTGCACCAAGCGTAATAAATCATTTGCGGTTTGATGGTAGCGTGCCAAAATGGCCGAAGCATCCGAACGTTGTTGTGATTTTGCGGAGCTTGTGGTTTCGGATAAAACCCAAAGAATTCCAACACCTGTCAAAATTGCAATCGGCACTAAAATAAGTGCAATCAATTGCCCATAAGCATGATTCAGGCGTAAGCGTTTCGATATGGTCTTATTGAAATTTGACATAGTACGGTCAGATTTATCATTCTGCGCAACATCTTAGCACGCTTTGTGAAAATCAAGGACATCTGCTTGCCAATAAAAAGCATAGTGAAAAGGTGCAGTATCTCTATTTTTTTCATACAATAGTCGCCACCTTGATATCGGTGTCGATCATGACGAATACGCAAACTGATTTTTTAGCAGATGATTTTTTACTGGATTACTATGTCGGTAAAACCCCTTTGGTGCGTTTGCAGCGTTTAGCGTGTCATACCCAAGCCACGGTATTAGCAAAATTAGAAGGGAATAACCCTGCGGGTTCGGTGAAAGACCGCCCGGCTTACAACATGATTGTGCAAGCAGAAAAGCGTGGACAAATTCAACCGGGTGATACCCTGATCGAAGCGACCAGTGGGAACACCGGTATTGCTTTGGCAATGGTTGCAGCGATGCGCGGTTATAAAATGAAGCTGATCATGCCGAACAACATGAGCCAAGAACGTAAAGATGCAATGTTGGCTTATGGTGCAGAACTGATTGAAGTCACGCAGCAACAAGGGATGGAAGGTGCTCGCGATCTTGCTTTGCAAATGCAGGCAGAAGGTCAAGGTTTCGTCCTCAATCAGTTTGGTAACCCAGATAATGTAGAAGCACATTACCTGACGACAGGTCCTGAGATCTGGAAGCAAACAGGTGGGAAAATTACTCACTTTGTCAGCTCAATGGGCACGACAGGGACGATTATGGGCGTCTCTAAATATTTAAAAGAACAAAATCCAGACATTCAGATTGTCGGCCTGCAACCTTCTGATGGTTCCAGCATTGCTGGGATTCGCCGTTGGCCTGAAGAATATTTGCCAACGATTTTTGATCGCAGTCGTGTGGATCGTATTATCGATATTCCACAGATTGAAGCAGAAAAAACCATGCGTAAACTGGCACGTACCGAAGGCATTAGTGCAGGCACCTCTTCAGGCGGTGCAGTATGGGCATCGATTAAAATTGCTGAAGAAAATCCTGATGCGGTGATTGTCTGCATTATCTGTGATCGTGGGGATCGTTACTTATCGACGGGCTTATTTTCAGTTCAAGATGAAGACTAAAACCCTGTCTTACACTGTTATAATTACAGCTCACCTTGGGTTAAAGGGAGCTGTGTTGCAGCTTCGGCAGGTCGTTTGAATATGAATTTGCGTTTTCCGATTTTAATTTTTGATATTGAAACACTGACTGATATAAAAGCTGGTGCACATCTTTATCATCTTGACTTACCTGAAAGCGATGTAGAACAAGCGTTGACCAAAATTCGTCGTCAAGAGTCAGGCATGGATTTTCAGCGACTACCATTGCATGAAATCGTTTGTATTTCTGGGCTGTGGATCGATGAAAAAGGTTTTCGCCTGTTTTCATTTAGTCAGCAACAAAACACTGAAGCTGAAATGTTGACCAAGTTTCTGTCTATTTTTGATAAGAAACAACCGACCTTGGTCAGTTGGAATGGTTCGCAATTTGATTTGCCTGTGATCCTATTTCGTACCATGTATCATGGGCTTTCCGCGTCAAGTTTATTCGATCAAGGCGAAATTGATCAGCAAAAGCGTTTTAACAACTATCAAAACCGTTATCACCATCGTCATGTTGATCTGATGGATGTGATGGCGATGTTTAATGGTCGCAATTTTCAGAAATTGGATGATATTGCCTGTTTGCTCGGTTTCCCCGGGAAACGAGGCGAGTCTGGCTATCATGTACCCGAATATGTTCGTACGGAGCAGTGGTTGAAATTGACCAGCTATTGCGAAGGTGATGTGCTGAATACTTGGCTGGTGTATTTACGCTGGCTGTTGCTCAAAGGGCAGCTCAATCAATCTGATCATCAGCATTTGGTTCAATCAACGATTGATTATTTACAAACGCAAACGCAACAAACAGAATTCTTACAGGTATGGCAGCAGTCATCGCAATATACTGTATTCACCGCAGATACTTTTGCGCCAAAAAATTAGGTTCATCTTTTGAAACACAAAGCCAAACAACGTCCCGCTCAATATCCAACCTATACCTTCCAGATTGAAGCTTTTTCACATGAGGGGCGTGGTATTGCGCATTATGGAACGCATCCAGATCATCCTAAAGAAAAGCAGGGCAAGAAAGTTTTTATTCGTTATGCCTTGGTGGGTGAGACGGTACAAGCCAAGATCACCAATCAGACCACACGTCTAGAAGAAGCGGATATGATCACGCTTGCAAGTGATGCGGCGCAGGAACGTGTTGATCCGATTTGTCCGCATTTTGGTGTGTGTGGCGGTTGTAGCTTGCAACATATTCATCCTGACCAACAGATTTTACTTAAACAGAATGTTTTAAAATCCCATTTACAGCATTTTGCGGGTCTGCAACCTGAGCAATGGTTGGACCCAATCCGTTCTGTCAAAACGGATTACCGCCGCCGTGCCCGAATCGGGGTACGTTATATGGCGAAACAGGATCGTTTGGTGATGGGATTTCGTGAGCATCACAGCAATCATTTGACTGCCATTCAGCAGTGTAACGTATTGGATCAAAGTTTATCCGAAACTTTACCAGAATTGAAAAAACTACTCGAAAGTCTAACAGGCAAGGCGCATATTGGTCATATAGAATTGGCGATGGGCGACAGCGAGGTTGCACTGCTGGTTCGTCATTTAGATGAATTAAATGTGTCGGATGTCAACCAATTACGTCAATTTACGTTACTCAAAGGATGGCAGTTGTATTTGCAACCTAAAGGGGGAGAGAGTTTACATCGCGTAGATGATTCACAAGCTCCAATGCGTTTGCATTACAGTTTGGATGATTTTGCAGTCAAATTTGCGTTTTCACCTTTAGACTTTACCCAAGTGAATAGTGGTGTAAATGCACAAATGATTCAGTTGGCATGTGAATTGCTTCAGTTACAGGAAGGGGAAAGAGTACTTGACCTATTCTGTGGGTTAGGTAATTTTTCTTTACCCATTGCACGTTGTGTGGGTGAGACAGGTCAGGTGGTCGGCGTTGAGGCGAGTGATGAGATGGTGCAACGAGCAACTGAAAATGCGAAAGCCAATCAGTTGTCACAGGCAGCATTCTTTTCACAAGATTTAACAAAAGACTTTTCGCATCATTCTTGGGCGAAACAAGGATTTGATGCATTATTAATTGATCCTCCACGATCAGGTGCATATGAAGTCATGCAATATGTACCAAAGTTTGGAGCAAAAAGAATCGTTTATGTTTCATGTAACCCATCAACACTGGCAAGGGATGCAGGTGTACTGGCACAATATGGCTATCAATTGAAGAAAGCTGCGGTAATGGACATGTTTACGCATACTGAACATGTTGAATCGATTGCCCTGTTTGAAAAAATTGAGCGTCGTGAAAAAATCGAAGAGATAAACGATTAAAAAATGAGTTACATATCCAGAGGAGAAAGGTATGGTCACAGTACGTGAGCAGTTACCTGGACGACTCCAAGAGTTGTCTGAGGAAGCGACTGTAGAACATGCCGCTGAAGCGCAAAGTAGTCTAGTGTCTTGGCTAGATCGAGTGCGTGGTATTTTGGATGGGGCTGAGCTGAAACAACTTCAACAAGTTGCAGAGCTTACCTTAGCAAGAGAATTACAAGCGACGGTGAATCATCGTATCAATACCTTTAGTACAGGGATTGGTATGGCGGATATTTTGGCCCATTTACGTGTTGATGAAGACACGCTTTCAGCGGCGGTGTTATATCGTAGTGTTCGTGAGGGATTAATCACCTTAGAGGATATTCAACAACAGTTTGGCGAGCAAGTTTTGGCCTTGGTCCAAGGCACACTGGCGATGGGTAAACTGTCTGAGTTGATTGAAAAGAATAAACGTCTAGAAGATCATTTTAATAATAATCAGCGCGAACACTTAAATGGCATTTATAAAATGCTGATTTCAGTGACGGAAGATGTTCGTGTTGTTTTGATCAAACTGGCAGAGCGTACCTATGCTTTACGTGAGTTGGCGACAGCAAGCAAAGAGCGTCAGGAGCGTGTGGCACGCGAAATTCTCACCATTTATTCTCCATTGGCACACCGTTTAGGCATTGCCCAGTTAAAGTGGGAATTGGAAGATCTTGCCTTTCGTTATTTAGCGCCAGAACGTTATAAAGAAATTGCATCTTTATTGAATGAAAAGCGTTTGGAGCGTGAGCAATATATTCAGTTTGTGATTGATAAACTCAAAACTGAGCTCGGCGAATACGACATTCAAGCTGAAATCACAGGGCGAGTGAAGCACATTTATTCGATTTATCGAAAAATGAAAAGCAAGAACCTCAGCTTTGACCAGCTCTATGATATTCGTGCAGTGCGCGTCTTGGTGAAAAGTGTTCCCGATTGTTATCACGCGTTAGGAATTGTGCATCAATTATGGCGCCACATTCCGAACCAGTTTGACGACTATGTGACCAATCCAAAAGCCAATGGCTATCGTTCATTGCATACAGCGGTGATTGCAGAGAACAAATCACTGGAAGTACAAATTCGTACTTTTGAAATGCATAATGAAGCTGAGCTTGGGGTGTGTTCGCACTTTAACTATAAAGAAGGTGCAAAGAATACCGACCATTCTTTTAATGATCGTTTGCATTCATTACGTGCGGTACTTGAGCATTATCAAGAGCGTACTGAAACTACACCGCATGGTGAAGATGAAGAGTCAAATGGCATTGATCAAATTCAAGATTTTGAAAATTTTGAAAAGATTTATGTGTTTAGTCGTGATGGTGATATCAAAGAGTTACCACGTGGCTCAACCGTTCTGGACTTTGCGTATCATGTGCATACCGAGGTAGGAAACAAGTGCTATGCGGCACGTGTGAACCAGCGTTATGTGCCGCTCACCTATATGTTAAAAACCGGTGAGCAGGTTGAGATTTTAACCAAGAAAGATCGTGAACCAAACCGTGACTGGTTGGTGAACTCGCTGGGTTATATCAAAACGGCGCGTGCGCGTGACAAGTTGCGTCATTGGTTTAGACAGCAAGATCGCAGCAAGAATGTTGAAGTTGGACGTGAGCTTCTGACCAAAGAATTGGCACGTTTAGCAATTCACCCGAAAAGTATTGATCTCAAAGATTATTCATCTCATTTCAACCTGAAATCGGGTGATGATATCTTGGTTGCTCTGGTGAGCGGTGATATCAGTTTGCATGCTTTGATGAATCAAGTGAATCGTCAGATGCACTTGGATCAAGATGAGCCTGAACTGGTTTTAAAACCTGCGCTAAATCCACGTGCCAGCCATACTTTATCGGCACATGGAATTTTGATTGATGGTTTGGACAATGTTGAACTGCATATTGCGCAGTGTTGTCAGCCTGTACATGGTGAATCGATTGGTGGCTATATCACGCTGAATCGTGGTGTCAGTATTCATAAGATTGCGTGTCCTGATTATTTGCGTATGACCACTCAAGAACCTGAGCGTGCAGTTGAAGCTGATTGGGAAATGCAGCCAACGCGTGGTCAAAGTGTTCAGATTGTGGTTGAGGCGTATGATCGCCGTGGTTTACTGAAAGATCTCACACAAGTGATTTTCTCTGACCAAATCAATATTCGTCAGGTGAATACGATTTCTGAGGCAGATGGTATTGCCAATATGAAGTTGTTGATTGAAGTTAAAGGTTTGGCGCAATTGTCACGGTTATTGGCTCGTTTAGAGCAGCAGCCAGGCATTATCAGTGCAAGACGTTTGGTTCAAGGAAGCTAGACCATAAAACTAAAAAAGCTGCATCTCGATGCAGCTTTTTTATCTCTAACGTTTCGCTAAAAAGATATTGGTGAGTCGGTTTAAAAACTGTGGGCTAATACTGGACAGTTGATACATCAATTTGGTTTTTATGCCGACTGGGGTATGAGTTGGAATCAGAGCATGGTCTTTTTGTTGCGCCAAATGCAGTACCTGTTTCGCCACATCGGCAGGGGTTAAATCCACACCAATATTTTGAATGCTGCCTGCATCCATATCTTTAACCATATTGGTTTGCACAAAGAGCGGCATCACGTCCAAGACCCGAATATTATATTTTTGCCATTCTACGTCTAATGCTTCGGTTAAACCACGCACGGCAAATTTGCTGGCAGAGTAAGATGCAAGGTCTGCTTGACCGTAAATCGCTGAGGCCGAAGACAGGTTAATGACACGTGCAAAGCTGGCTTGTTGTAGATGTCCTAAAGCCGCGTGACAGCCATTGAGTACGCCTTTGACATTAATATCAATGGTACGGTGATGGGATTGAATGGGAGTGTTTTCGAATGCACCAGAGTATAGAATTCCTGCATTATTGACCAAGATATTCAGTTCGCCCGCCCAGCTTTTAAACTCCTGTAGTGCGATCTGCCATTGACGGTGATTACTGACATCAAGATAACCTGCTCTGGCATTGCTCCCGAGTTGCTCAGCTAAGGCTTGAGCTTGTTCTTCATTGATATCATAGATACCAACTTTAAAGCCTTTTTGGTGAAACAAGCGTGCGATTTCAGCACCAATCCCCTGAGCAGCCCCACTAATAAAAACACTATATTGCATTGCTTTCCCTTGCTTTATATTGATAATTTTTGCGTGCGTGTATATTACGCATAAGCAGCTTGGCGCTGCAACAATTTGCTTGTTTGGGTTTGGAGATCATCATGGAAAAGTTATTGGCAATCATGCAAGAGTTAAGACAAAAATGTCCATGGGATCAACAGCAAACCCCAGAAAGTTTGACGCGATATGCCATTGAAGAGGCATATGAAGTTGAGGCTGCAATTCGCTCAGGAGAGGTAGACGAAATCCGGAATGAACTGGGCGACTTATTGTTGCAAGTGGTCTTTCAATCTCAAATGTTTGATGAAAAAGGATTATTTAATTTTCAAGATGTGGTGGAAGCCATTAGTGAAAAATTAATTCGTCGCCATCCTCATGTTTTTGAGGCCGAAAAATATCAAAATCTAACGTCTGAACAAGTGAGTGAGTTGTGGAAACAAATCAAACAACAAGAAAAACAAGGTAAAGTACAGTCACGGCTAGATGAGATTAAACATGCACCTGCGCTGGTACAGGCACATGAAATTCAGAGCAAAGCAGCACAGCTCGGCTTTGATTTTGAAACCGTTGAAGATGCTTATGGCAAATTAGATGAGGAATTGGGGGAATTACAGCAAGCGCTAAGAAATCAAAATACTGCTGAAATTCAAGAAGAATTTGGGGATTGTTTGTTCTCTTTGATTAATGTGGGCCGTAAGCTTGGTGTGTCAAGTGAGGCCGCATTGCTGGCAACAATTCATAAATTTAGAAGCCGTTTCGCCTTTATTGAGCAACAGGCGGTAGCACAACAGAAAGACTTGCAAGAAATGAGTTTGGCAGAAATGGATGAACTATGGGAGCAAGCGAAAAGACAATTAAAATCGCAGGAGAGGAAGAATGACATTGCCGCAGTTAAGCAGCAAACATAGGTTTTTTTTATTGATGATTTTGTGCTTGGGGTGTGTTTCACATCTCAATGCACAGCAGTTTGATCAATCTTATCAGCAATGGAAAACACAGCAGCAAGCCCGCGATCAGCAATTGGCGAAGCAGTCGAACAATAATTATTATTTATCTCGACCTACACAACAGCAAAATTCCCAACATCTTTCATCATCTGTAAATATTCAAGGCGGTAAAATTAGCTTAAACCAAGCAAACTTACAGCAATTACAGACGCTCAGTGGCGTTGGTGAGAAAAAAGCGCAAGCGATTATGGAATATCGCCAAAAAAATGGTGCTTTTAAAAGCGTAGACGAGTTGATGAACATCAAAGGTATTGGACCAAAACTGCTTGAGAAAAACAGAGCAAGGCTCATGTTATAAGTGGAAAAGTGAGATGTGGTTGTTAATTTCGCATACAGATCTATTGAAACTGCAACAGAATAAATTGCCCTTTGTGTGTGTTAGAGCTATGATTAGCGACAAATTGTTATTTACGTCCTGACGTAGGAGACAGTGTCTTTTGCAAACTTTGCGTGCGTCAAAATGTGGTTTATCCACAACTCAACTTCCTTCCTCAATTCTAGATGTGATTGATAGTCTGACTAAAGCAGGCTACGAGGCATATATTGTAGGTGGTGGTGTTCGAGATATGATGTTAGGTCTTAATCCAAAGGATTTTGACGCGGTTACTAATGCTACACCAGCCCAAGTAAAAGAGGTTTTTGGTCGACGTTGCCGGATTATCGGACGACGTTTTGAATTGGCACATGTTTATTCTGGTCGCGAGTTGATTGAAGTTGCGACCTTTCGTGCCCCACCGAAAAAAGCAGTTACCAGTGCCTCTGGTATGATTCTTCGAGATAATAATTGGGGAACGATTGAGCAAGATTTTGCTCGTCGGGATTTTTCGATCAATACCTTGTACTACCAGCCACGAAAGGGCATCGTACTTGATTTCTGCCATGCAGTAGATGATATCAATACGCGTACCTTACGTTTTCTGGGTGAACCTGCACAGCGGTTTGAAGAAGATCCTGTGCGTATGTTGCGTGCTTTGCGTTTTGCCGCAAAATTAAATTTCCAAATTGATCAATCCATTCTTGATGTTTTTGATGCGGATATGACGCAACTGTTGCGTGATGTCTCGCCACATCGTTTATACGATGAGTCACAAAAACTATTTACCATGGGGCATCTTACCCGTGTGCTGCCTATGTTGATTGAATTTGGTGTCTGGAAGCAATTATTTGCTGAAATCCCACCAGATCTCACTGCATTTATTGAGCGTGCGGCAAGAAATACCGATCAACGCATTCAAATTGGTAAAACCATTAACCCTGCATTTTTCTATGCGGTGTTGTTGTGGAAGCCATTTTTAGAGCGTTGTGATTTTTATTTAAACAAAGGTGTTGTTCCTGCGGAAGCGCGTGCGCAAGCAGGACTTGATGTGCTTAAGCGTCAGGCAACACGCACCATTATCCCGCGTTTTGCTGAAACCTTTATCCGTGAAGTTTGGGAGATGCAAACACGTTTGCTGAATCCAAAACCGCAGCAGATTGAAGCATTGGCAGGGCATGCACGTTTCCGTGCTGGATTCGACTTTTTGTTATTGCGTGAGAAATCAGGTGATAGTAGCACTGAAGGTATGGGTATTTGGTGGGAAGCCTACCAAGAAATGTCACTCGATCAAAAAGAAGCTGCAATTCGTCAATACAATCGTCAGCGTAGTAAAACACGTCGTAAAGCGGTTGATGTAGATGAAACGAAACTTACTGAAATCGAGCCTTTGGTGGATGTGCCTGAGCCGAGAAATCGTCGTGGTCGTAAAGAACGTGTGAGAACGGATGAGTCGGTTGGACGCTTTGTTGAAAAAGCGACAACCAATCCGAATCAGATTAACGCTGATCACCCGATTCTCAAACGTAAACGCGTACAACGTGATTTAAGCCAAGTGGTTTTTGGACCGACGCAATGACCATTCGCAGTTATATTGGTCTGGGCAGTAACTTAGGCGATTCGCAACAGATTCTCAGTGAAGCTGTTGCGAAGCTCGCGACATTGGGCCGTGTAAAAGTATCACGGCTCTATCAAAGCCCGCCGATGGGACCGCAAGATCAACCCAATTTTTTAAATGCCGTTGTTCAACTGGATACGACACTCGAGCCACTTGCCTTGTTAGATCAATTACAACAATTTGAGCAGGAAGCAGGTCGCGTTCGTTTACGCCGTTGGGGAGAGCGTACCCTTGATCTGGATCTACTGATCTATGGTCAAGAGCAGATTCAAAATGAACGTTTAACCGTGCCGCATATCGGTGTTTTACAACGCGATTTTGTAATCCTTCCCTTATTAGATTTAGATGCTCATTTACAATTAAATGGTCATTCTTTAAAAGATTTAGAACTGGTACAGCAAGCAAACTTGACTGTAATAGCAGACCAGTCTTGGGCAACCGCCTAAGACTGTTTCGTTCTGGAAACGCCTGTAGAGGACATCATCATGATTAGTCTAAGTGACTTAAGAAAGTTTAAAGCCGAAGGACGTAAGTTCTCATGTCTTACTTGCTACGATGCAAGTATGGCTAAAGCGATGGAATTGGCTGAAATTGATACGATTTTAATCGGTGACTCTCTAGGAATGGCGATTCAAGGCAGAGACTCTACACTTCCTGTCACTGTCGAAGATATGGCTTACCATACCGCTGCTGTACGCCGTGGTAATTCACATGCCTTAATCATGACTGACCTGCCATTTATGAGCTATGCAACGCTTGAAGATGGCTTGAAAAATGCCAAGACCGTAATGCAGGTTGGTGCTCAAATGGTCAAGATCGAAGGTGGTGCATGGTTAAGTGAATTGGTTACGGTATTGACCCGTAATGGTATTCCCGTGTGTGTACATTTAGGTTTAACCCCCCAGTCGGTACATGTCTTTGGTGGCTATAAACTGCAAGCCAGAACACGTGAAGCCGCAGATCAGTTGATCGCAGATTGCCAAGCCGTGGTTGATGCGGGTGCAGCAGTTTTACTGCTTGAATGTGTGCCTGCTCAGCTTGGTAAAGAAATTGCTGAATTATTTCCGAATACCCCAGTGATTGGGATTGGTGCGGGCAATGAAACCGATGGTCAAGTCCTCGTTGTGCAAGACATGTTAGGTCTAACTTTTGGTCGTGTTGCGCGTTTTGTTCGTAACTTCATGAAAGAGCAAGCGGGTGAAACTGCGATTGTAGATGCGTTTAAATCTTACCATGCTGCAGTTCAAGATCAGTCCTTCCCAGCGAAAGAACATACGTTCCAGGTTGAGCTTTAATTCATGAAAACTGAAACAACGATACAAGGCTTGATTGCTTCACTTGCACCTACGCGCAGTTCAAAAAAGTTGATTGGTTTTGTGCCAACCATGGGCAATCTACACGAAGGTCATTTGACTTTGGTGCGTGAGGCAAAAAAACTCTGTGATGTAGTGGTGGTCAGTATTTTCGTCAACCCAATTCAATTTGGTGCGGGCGAGGACTTTGATAGCTATCCACGTACTTTAGAGCAAGATAGCCGTTTGTTGGCAGATGCAGGTTGCGATATTATTTTTGCGCCTTCTGTTGAGCAAATGTATGGCAATCAACCGCGTCTGACCAATATCAGTGTCAGTCAAATTACTGATGATCTTTGTGGTAAATCACGTCCGGGTCACTTTGATGGTGTTGCGGTGGTGGTGACAAAGTTATTCAACATTGTACAGCCTGATTATGCTTTCTTTGGCCAAAAAGACTATCAACAACTGGCTGTGATTCGTCAGTTGGTGCAAGACTTGAATATGCCACTTGAAGTGATTGGTGTACCAATTATTCGTGCTGAAGATGGTTTGGCTTTAAGCTCACGTAATGGTTATTTGACTGAACAGCAACGGGCGATTGCACCGACAATTTACCAATTGCTCAAACATGCTGAACTTCAATTGCATGAAGGGCAGGCACTGACACAAGTGTTAGAAAATATCTCTGCTCAATTGACACAAGCAGGTTTTGTTGTGGATTATGTGGAGGCTCGTCAAACCAACCTGCAACCGATTCAGCAATTTGACCAAAACTTGGTGCTATTTATTGCAGCGAAGCTGGGTTCAACACGTTTGATTGATAACTTACAAATCGACTTTAAAACATAAAAATGAAGGGCAAAACGCCATGAAGCGTATTCTTATCGTTACAGGTCAATCCGGTTCAGGAAAATCCTCTGCATTACAAGTGCTTGAAGACTTGGGCTATTATTGTATAGATAACTTACCTTTGGCGTTGTTGCCTGAAATTGTGGCAAAACTGGATCATGAAAATAATCTGGAGCAACTTGCACTTGGGGTCGATATTCGAAGTACCCGTGCAGATATGCAAGAGTTTGATCATGTGTTTGAGCAATTAAAAAGACATGGTTCGGTCGATGTGATCTACCTGACTACTCAGGATCAAGACTTGATTGCGCGTTTTAGTGCATCACGTCGACCGCATCCTTTGGCCAGTCGTTTCAATAGTCTGTTGCAATGTATCCAAGAAGAGAAGCAATTGCTCATCCCGATACAATTCCGTTCAACTGTACATATTGATACGACCGATAAAAGTGTTCATGATTTAAAACATATTCTATTGTCTAAACTCGGGCAGTCAGATAACTTAATTGTGATTCTACAGTCCTTTGGTTATAAACACGGCATTCCGCTGGATGCTGATTATGTATTTGACGTACGACATTTACCAAACCCGCATTGGGATTTAGAATTACGTCGTTTTTCAGGTTTAGATGAACCTGTACGCCGCTTTTTGGAAGGTAGTCAACAAACCAATGACATGTTTGAAGATATTTATACTTTCTTGGATAAGTGGTTGCCTGCATTTGCAGAAGGGCATCGCCATTACATGACCATTTCTGTGGGGTGTACTGGTGGGCAACATCGGTCGGTTTATATCGTAGATAGACTCAAACAAGCCCTTGAGGCAAAATGGGCTGTCCAAATCTTACATAGAGAAATGAAGCACTGGTCATGATAGACACAACAATTGATGTAATTAATAAACTCGGCTTACACGCTCGTGCATCTGGTAAACTTATTGAAGTGACGACGAAATTCCGTTCTTCTATCCAAATTGGTAAGGGCGATAAGTTGGTCGATGCAAAAAATATTATGTCATTGTTGATGTTGGGTGCAGGTAAAGGCACCACATTAAGATTGGTGATTGATGGTGCTGATGAAGACAAGGCACTAGAAGAAATTCAAACGCTGTTCGCAGCAAAATTTTACGAGGCAGAGTAATAGTGGCACGTGGTACCCAACGTTATACCGATGAAGATTTTGAGTCATTAGATGGACGTGCGAGTAGAACTGAGCAAAAAAAAGCTGTGCAACGAATGGCGGCTTTGGGTGAGCAATTGGCTCAACTGAATAAAAAACAGATTCAAAAACTTCCGGTTGATGAGCGTCTTATTGATGCTTTGCTTGAAATACAAAATATTAGTGCGCACGAAGCACGCCGTCGTCAATTTTTACGTATCGGTAAATTATTGCGAAATGAAGATGAAACCATCATTTTATCTTATTTAACACCGCAACAAGGTGCTAAAAAACAGATGCAATTAATGCGTTGGGTTGATCGTATGATTGACCAAGGCGATCCAGTGATCAATGAGTTTAGTAAGGTGTTTAATGCATCTGAACGCCATACTTTGCGTCAACATGTATTACGGATTCACCGTGATATCAAGCAGCAAGTCAGTGAAGAAGAGCTTGCTGCATCTAAGTTGAAATTTGTGAATTACGTACAACAAGTCGCTTTGTTATCTGAACAAGGTTAAAAATGAAAAAGAAGTTTCCAAGGAAACTTCTTTTTTTGATTATGAATTTATTCAACTATCCGTCACCCGTTGTTTTGCCCATTCTCTTAAAATAAATTTCTGTAATTTCCCTGTCGAGGTTTTTGGAATCTCGGTAATCACCACATCTTTGGGGACTTTAAAGCGTGCGAGTTCTTTTTGGCAATGTGCAATGATTTCCTCTGCCGATGCGGATGCGCCTTGTTTAAGTTCAATAAAAGCACAGGGCACTTCTTGCCAACGTTGATCAGGTTTTGCCACAACCGCAGCGGTGAGTACAGCCGGATGGCGATAAAGTACATCTTCAACTTCAAGCGAGGAAATGTTTTCCCCGCCTGAAATAATAATATCTTTGGAGCGATCGGTAATCTTGGCATAACCATCAGGATGACTCACGGCTAAATCACCTGTATGAAACCAGCCGCCTTTAAACGCCTCTTCTGTGGCCTGAGCATTTTTCAAGTAACCTTTCATCACGATATTGCCACGGAACATGATTTCGCCCATGGTTTGTCCATCATTGGGTACAGGTTGCATGGTTTCTGGATCGAGCACACGCATGCTGTCTTGTAATGGATAAGGCACGCCTTGGCGTGAGTGGAGTTGAGCTTGTTCTTGGATAGATAAATCGCTCCAGCCTGCTTGAGAAGCACAGAGTGCAGAAGGGCCGTAGGTTTCAGTCAAACCATAGACATGGTTGACGTTAATACCGATATTGCGCATTCCTTCGATGATTGCCACAGGTGGTGCAGCACCGGCGACCATGACTTCGACGTGGTGTTCGTATGCAGATTTTTGCTCTGCTGGAGTATTGATCAGCATGGAGAGCACAATCGGTGCGCCACAGAAATAATCAACTTTATATGCTGCGATATATTTGAAAATCAGTACAGGATCGACACGACGCAAACAAATGTTGGTGCCACCACTGGCTGCAATTGACCAAGCAAAGCACCAACCATTGCAATGAAATAGGGGGAGTGTCCAAAGGTATACCGCGCGGGGTTTCATGCCGCAAGCCAAAATATTGCTGGCTGCATTCAAGTAGGCACCACGGTGATGGTAAACCACACCTTTAGGATTTCCTGTGGTGCCTGAGGTATAGCTGAGGCTAATCGCATCCCATTCATCTTGAGGAAGCCGCCATTCAAACTCAGGACTGCCTTGGGCGATCCATGCTTCATATTCATATTGGCCAAGTGCAATTTGTTCACCGTCAAACTCAGAATCAAAGACGTCAATCACAATAATGTCTTGTGGAACAAGCTTGAGCGCTTCCTCTGCAACTTGTCGGAACTCAGGATCGACTAACAAGACTTTGGCTTCGGCATGTTCCAGCATAAAGGCAATAGTCTTGGCATCGAGACGAGTATTCAATGTATTCAGTACTGCGCCAGCCATCGGGACTGCAAAATGCGCTTCAATCATGGCAGGGATGTTGGGTAGCAATACTGAAACGGTATCATTTTTTTGGATACCCAAATTTGTTAATTGATGAGCGAACTGACGGCAGCGCTGATAGGTTTGTTGCCATGTGATGTGACGTTCGCCATGAATAATTGCGGCTTGATGGGGATAAATATAAGCAGCCCGTTCCAAGTAGCGTAACGGCGATAAGGCAACAAAATTTGCTGGATTTCTGGGTAACTCATCATATGCACTTACCATGTGTCTTGCTCCTTTCCTGTTATTTTCATTTATTACTAAGCTAATCCGACATTGAGTCTAAATCATTTAGGCTTTAGTCGGAGATGAATCTCAACTGATCTTGGGTTTTTCTGGTTCAGAGGTTTCATCCACAGCTAAACCCGTGTAAAATCTTCGATACTTTTTTATCCGCCGTTTTTTATTTTTTGAGGCTTGCCTCAATACATAATCTCGCGGTGATATGCTCCTTCGTAGAGGGCATCACTCCTTAAGGATTTTATTATGCCAATCATTACTTTACCAAATGGTGATCAGAAACAGTTTGATCATCCGATTTCTGTGATGGAACTTGCTCAGAGCATTGGTCCAGGTCTTGCAAAAAATACTGTTGCGGGCCGTATCAATGATCGCTTGGTGGATGCTTGTGATTTAATCACAGAAGATGCAACAGTTCAGATTATTACCCCTAAAGATGAAGAAGGTTTAGAAATCATTCGTCACTCATGTGCGCACTTGGTAGGACATGCCGTTAAGCAATTGTTCCCAGAAGCGAAAATGGTGATCGGTCCTGTGATCGAAGAAGGTTTCTACTATGACATCTGGATGCCACGTCCATTTACTTTGGATGATATGGCTGCGGTTGAAGAGCGCATGAAAAAGCTCATCGACCAAGACTATGACGTCATTAAAAAGATGACTCCACGTGAAGATGTGATCGCTGAATTCACAGCACGCGGTGAAGAATACAAGTTACGCTTGATTGCAGACATGCCGAATGAAACTCAAATGGGCTTGTACTACCATCAAGACTATTTGGATATGTGTCGTGGTCCGCACGTACCCAACACTAAATTCTTAAAATCATTCAAACTCACTAAAATCTCTGGTGCTTACTGGCGTGGTGATGCGAAGAATGAACAGCTACAACGTATTTATGGTACAGCTTGGGCTGATAAAAAACAGTTAGCTGCTTATATTAAGCGTATCGAAGAAGCTGAAAAGCGTGACCATCGTAAAATTGGTAAAGCATTAGACTTGTTCCATATGCAAGAAGAAGCACCAGGTATGGTGTTCTGGCATCCGAATGGTTGGACTATTTACCAAGTGCTTGAACAGTACATGCGTAAAGTTCAGCAAGACAATGGTTACCAAGAAATCAAGACACCACAAATCGTAGACTTTACGCTTTGGGAAAAGTCTGGGCATGCGGCCAACTACGCTGAGAACATGTTTACGACCCATTCTGAAAGTCGTAACTATGCAGTCAAGCCAATGAACTGCCCATGTCACGTACAGGTCTTTAACCAAGGTTTAAAATCTTACCGTGATTTACCAATTCGCCTCGCTGAGTTTGGTTCTTGTCATCGTAATGAACCATCAGGTTCTTTACACGGGATTATGCGTGTTCGTGGCTTTACTCAAGATGATGCACATATCTTCTGTACCAAAGAACAAATTGGTAAAGAAGTTGCCGACTTTATTAAACTGACTTTAGATGTGTATAAAGATTTTGGCTTTGAAGAAGTGCAAATGAAATTGTCTACACGCCCAGAAAAACGTGTGGGTGACGATGCACTTTGGGACTTGGCTGAAAAATCTTTAGCAGATGCTTTAGATGATGCTGGCTTGGCTTGGGACCTGCAACCAGGTGAAGGCGCATTCTATGGTCCGAAAATTGAATTCTCATTGAAAGACTGCTTAGGCCGTGTATGGCAATGCGGTACAATCCAGTGTGACTTCAACTTACCAATTCGTTTAGATGCATCTTATGTCACTGAAGACAATGATCGTGATCAGCCAGTCATGCTTCATCGTGCAATTCTTGGCAGTTTCGAGCGTTTTATTGGTATACTAATTGAACACTATGCGGGCTTCATGCCACCATGGCTTACACCAATCCAAGCTTGTGTCATGAATATTACTGATTCACAAGCGGAAGCAAGTGAGCAAGTGGTCGCAAAACTCAAAGAAAATGGTCTTCGTGCTATTTCTGACTTGAGAAATGAAAAGATCGGATTTAAGATTCGTGAGCGTACCCTAGAGCGTATTCCTTACCTTCTTGTTCTCGGTGATCGAGAAGTTGAAGAAGGTACAGTCAATGTGCGTACTCGCTCAGGAAAAAATTTAGGTACTATGTCAGTAGATGCATTTATTGACTTAGTGAAATCTGCCGTTGCCGAACGTGGCCGGTATATCGTGGAGTAATAAAGATTAAACAGCCTGACCGTAACCAACAACAAGGTGCTAAAAGTAACCGTCCTGCAATTAACGAAGAGATCCGTGCGAAAGAAGTACGCCTCGTCGCTGCAGATGGAGAACAAAAAGGTGTCGTTTCATTAACTGAAGCGTTGCGTGCTGCTGAAGAAGCTCATCTTGACTTGGTTGAGATCGTTGCGAATGCAGAACCACCTGTTTGTAAAATCATGGACTACAACAAGCACTTATTTGACTTAAAGCAAAAGCAAAAAGATGCGAAGAAAAAACAGCATCAAGTGCAAGTGAAAGAAATCAAATTACGTCCTGCAACGGATGTAGGTGATTACCAAATTAAATTGCGTGCAATTTTGCGTTTCCTTGAAGAAGGAAACAAGGTGAAAATCACTTTACGATTCCGTGGTCGTGAGATGGCGCATCAACAGCTTGGGTTGGCTCAATTGCAAAAAATTGAAGCAGACGTTGCTGAATTTGGCGTGATTGAACAAGCGCCTAAGATGGAAGGTCGTCAAATGGGCATGTTAATTGGTCCGAAAAAGAAAAAGTAATTTTTCTTATAAAAAAAGCACCGCACTCAGCGGTGCTTTTTTTATGTTTAAATACTTATAATCAAATCAGAGTTAAGTGGGTTAAAAATTTCTAAGCGCCGTCACAACAGATGAAAACCAGATCTGATAGGGTAGATAGATAATGACACTATTTCAAAATAGGAAAAATACATGTCTACAGTAATAGGTACTCAAGAACTCTCTGAAATCAATCAAAAAGTTGTACAAGAAGGTGAAGTGCTTCCACAAGTTAAACTGAAAGATGGCAGCCGCGTACAAACGGGTACTGTCGTGACCATGCTGCATAATATTAATTTATATAACGCAGGCGTTCGGGGTACGGTTGAAGAGGAATTGATCCTCGCTGTGCCAACCTTATTTAAAGTGGGTATGTTTGATTTGTTCTCTGTGGGAGAGTGGATCAATGGCAGTAATGCGGGGCGTAAATTTGTTGGAGAGAAAGCTAAGGAGTTCTTGGATAATCAAGCTTAAATCTTTGCAACATTGTCTTTGAAAACACCGCTTTATTGTTTCTTTTCGTGCTTGTCTACTGATCAATAAGTAGGAAATGTGCTATAACGCAACAACAGTCAAGATAACGATGAATAGGATAATATAAATGATTGACTTATATTATTGGGGCACACCCAATGGCCATAAAATAACAATCGCCTTAGAAGAAATGGGGCTTGAGTATCAGATTTTCCCCATCAATATTTTGGAAAATGATCAGTTCCAACCCGATTTTTTAAAAATCTCTCCAAATAATAAAATTCCAGCGATTGTTGATCAAAATGGCCCACGTGGTGAACCGATTTCAGTATTTGAGTCAGGTGCGATCTTACAATACTTAGGCCGAAAAACAGGTTTGTTCTATCCAAGCGATGAGCAAGAAAGAGTTGAGGTTGAACAATGGTTGATGTGGCAAATGGGTGGTTTTGGTCCAATGCTTGGACAAAATCACCATTTTAATAAGTTTGCCGCTGAACGTATTCCCTATGCGATTGATCGTTATGTGAATGAAACCAAGCGTTTGTATGGTGTTTTAAATAAACAGTTGATTGGTCAGAAGTTTGTCGCAGGTGAATATTCAATTGCGGATATGGCGATCTTACCTTGGGCATTGCGTTATGAATGGCAGGGCATTCAGCTTGAAGACTATCCTTATGTGAAAGATTACATCGAACGCTTAACCGCTCGTCCTGCGATACAAAAAGCCTTGTCCATAAAAGTTGGATGAATCAGGACATTGGAAGGTACAGCTATTTAAAGCATTGGGCAATTGCGATGGGTTTGTTGTTGCTTACAGCAAGCCTTTGCGCTCAGCTGCAAAAGCTCTATTCAGAGAGTCATTTAGCGATCTTGGTTTTTGCTTTTATTACTATTTTAGGGATTTTATTTTCTACACTCTTTGCTTGGCTGCAGGTGGAAACCAAAAATTCATATTGTAGTAGCTGGTTTTTTACTGGCTTTTTAAGTTTATCATTGGTGTTATGTAGCTATCTTGATCATAGGGTGTCGATTGACTTAGCCACCGTTACAGATGTAAACATCCAACTTAGTTTGTATCAAAGAGTTGTAACGTCAGACCTTACATTTTGGATAGCGTTTGTTTTTCCATTCATTTTTTCAGTTATGTATTTTTCTATTCGATCCAAGGTCGCGAAAACGAAGAAATAATCTGTGCTAAAACCATTCTTTTAGCCGTGTAAGCATGACTATTTTATAATTGTGTAATTTTTCATCTTGTCTTGCTGCGATCAAGATAGGATGATTTAAGTTCATCAAAGATAAAGCATCATGCAATCCAAAACTTCTACACGCTATTTAACCAAGCTTGGTTTTGAAGGCGATTTCTCTCCAACCTTGGCTAATTTAAAAAGCTTGTTAAGCCTTCATGTGCAAACCATTCCTTTTGGTAATTTTTCCTCTTTTTTAGGGGATGAGGTTTCATTAGAGCAAGATCAACTTGTCCAAAAATTATTGATTGAAAATCGTGAAGCTTACTGTTTAGAACACAGTACCTTCACCAGAATTGTCCTAACAGAACTGGGGTATGAGGCGTATAACGTACTTGGTCGGGTGTACTATCAAAGCACACCGACAACATCTCCAGTTCGTACGCACTTAGTGACCTTGGTCCGTATTGAGCAGCAATTATTTTTATACGATCCTGGCTTTGGAGGCATGACTCCAACCACGATTGTGTCTCTGAATAATATTGGTGAGACACAGTCGACTCCATTGGAAGATTTTAGATTCGTTGATGTGGCACAGTGTGATTTAGATAGCGCGGCGCTGACAGAAATGAAATATATGCTGCAAGCTTGTATTCATGATGAATGGGTAAATATCTATGCGATTAACCCCGAACAGCAGATTGCAACGGCTGATGCCTTGATTGCCAATTGGTATATTTCAACATCGCCCGAATCATTATTTACCCAGTATTTAATGTTATCTACTGCCAATGCAGAAATGCGAATTACCTTAAAAGATCGAGTACTCCGAACGCACGGCAAGGGGCGATCTGATAAACAGGTTTTATCTAGCTTTGATGATTTTGAACATACGATTAAAGCTGTTTTTCGGATTGATATTTCGCAACAAAAGCTTAAAGCGGTTTGGGCAAAATTGGCCTTGAATCCATAAGGTTCACACGATATTGTCTGCTCTGGATGGTATATTGTCCCGTTTTGAGTGAATCCTTGAATTAATGTCTTATTTTTTATTATTTCTCTCGGCCTTTGGTGCTGCGACCTTATTACCGTTACAGTCTGAAGCGGTATTAATGACGCTGTTGATACAAGGGCTTTCCAATCCTTTTTACCTGATCATTGTTGCGACGGTAGGTAATGTATTGGGCTCCTGTGTGAATTGGTGGCTAGGATTAAAAATTGAACACTTTAAAAATAAAAAGTGGTTTCCTGTTTCAGCTCAGCGGTTAGAACAGGCACAACAGATTTATCATAAATATGGTTTCTATTCGTTGTTGCTCAGTTGGACCCCCGTGATTGGTGATCCGATCACATTGATTGCAGGGTTGATGAAGGAGAACTTTTGGCGATTCTTATTGATTGTCACCATCGCCAAAGCTGGTCGCTATTTAACGTTGTATGCTTTATATCTTGGTCTCTTTTAATGAGAAAGGGAAAGATGCTTTTCTTTCCCTTTTATTTAGTGATCTGAACCCTTGGTAATATCAACTTTGAATAAGTCATTGGTTTTAAACCAGCAATAACTCACTACGGCAAGTGTCATACAACCGCCAAGAATAGTTGCAGTGATTGTGCCGAGGTATTTGGCAGCGAGACCTGACTCAAAAGCGCCGAGTTCATTGCTCGACGAAACGAACATACCGTTGACCGCTGCAACACGACCTCGCATATTTTCTGGCGGGAAAATCTGTAATACGGTTTGGCGAACGACCACGGAAATACTATCGCAGGCACCAGTCATCGCGAGTGCGAATAGAGATAGCCACATATGGTTTGAGAAAGCAAAGAGGATAGTGAAGAGACCAAAGCCAGCAACGGCCAATAACATATTCCGCCAAGCATGTTGCATCGGTGGGAATTTGGTGAGCGCAATCATGGTAATGAGGGCACCAATGGATGGCGCAGCACGTAAATAGCCAAGGCCTTCAGGACCGACTTTTAAAATTTCTTCGGCAAAAATTGGCAATAACGCAATCACACCACCAAAGAGTACCGAGACCAGATCGAGCGAAATCGCCCATAAAACGATTTTAGTTTTCCAGATAAAGCGGAAACCATCGGTCAGGCTTTGTAGTGCATTCTCCGTTTCCATTTTCGGGAAAGTACGTTTCTGCAAACGTGTAATTAATAGAAAGCAGGTGGCCAATAAAGCCGTAACCGCAAATAAGCTGGTTTCACGTCCCAGAAAAGCCAACATAAAACCACCGAGCATTGGGCCAATGATCACACCACTTTGCCAGCCAATTGTGGTCCATGTTGCACCGTTAGCATAAAGTTCACGTGGAATCAGAAAGGGTTTGAGTGAGGTTGCAGATGGATTATAGAAGCCTCGGATGGTACCTAAAGCAAAAATGACGGCATAGATGCCCCAAGAAAGGGTGCTAATTCCAATTTTTTCTAAGCCATGTAAATGAAACAGCGCCCACAGAATTAACGGTAAAGGAATCGAAAAGAATAAGCAGATTTTCATGATGGTCTGCTTATTCAGTTTATCTGCGAAATAACCGCCCCATAACGAAAGTGTGATAAATGGGATGGCTTCTGCCAAGCCAATGAAACCTAAGGTGAGGGGGTCGCGGGTGATTTGATAGAGTGAATAGGCAACGATAATTTCCTGAATCAAAATTGCCAGTGTTAAGCAGAATTGATTGATTGTAACGATAGAGAAATCCCGATACCGCAATGCAGCAAATGCATCATGTTGTATAGTCATATTCTTTTGAATTTAAGAGCTTGTACTTATTATAGGTGTTAATTTTATGGATGTTTCTCGTAATTTGAGAATTGGTTATAGAAAATAACGTTTATATAAAATAGATGATTTACTGTCAAAAAATGAGCATTTTACTTTTGTTTTAGCTTGCTATGCTTTAGAATACTGGCTCCCTTACCTGCAGGTCGTTTTTGCAATGGTGCAAACGTTCCGAACAGGTGTTCAAAAGAGGTTGTTATGCCTAAGATGAAAACTCGCCGTGGTGCAGCTAAACGCTTCAAAGCGACTGCAAACGGTTTTAAGCGCAAACAAGCGTTCAAGCGCCACATTTTGACCAAAAAATCTGCTAAGCGTATCCGTCAATTGCGCGGCTGTGTAATGGTTCACGTAAGTGACGTTGCATCAGTTCGTCGTATGTGCCCATACATCTAAGGAGATTATAAATGGCTCGTGTAAAACGTGGTGTAGTGGCTCATCGTCGTCACAAAAAAATTCTTGCTCGCGCTAAAGGTTACTATGGTGCTCGTTCACGCGTTTATCGCGTAGCGTTCCAAGCGGTAATCAAAGCTGGTCAATACGCTTACCGTGACCGCCGTCAGAAGAAACGTCAATTCCGTGCTTTATGGATTGCGCGTATCAATGCTGGTGCTCGTCTTAACGGTTTGTCTTACAGCCGTATGATCGATGGCTTGAAAAAAGCTCAAGTGATCATCGACCGTCGCGTATTAGCTGACATCGCTATGCATGATGCAGTTGCATTTGCTGCTTTAGCTGAAAAAGCTAAAGGCGCATTAGCTGCATAAGCTTAGAGATTCAAAGAAGGCCGCTTTTTAGCGGTCTTTTTTATTTTTCCCTATTACTAGGGACAGGAGTTTACTACGGTCGTGAGTGGTTGATAGAAGCTTAGTAAGCTAGGGATGCTGCTGGTTGGTGGTTTCTTTGTCAGCCAAGTTTTTAAGTACTTTATATATTGCATAAAACAGTGCAAGAATCAGGATAAAAAGATTGCCCCAATGAACTGCAAAATAAGCTAAGGTCCATAAAGCACAATAACACCATAACATTGACCATAAAAATTTCACGATACCTAACCAACGAAAGTGTGGTTGATGTTCAATAGGTGTGATCGTTTCATGTTCGGCTAGTGGGGCTGTAATAGGGGAGAAATCGGCTGAGTTTTGGGTTTTCGGAGTGAATTTAAAAGAAGTGTGTTGTTCTTGATGATGACTAATATTGGAAGTTTGATATTGGTTGGCAGCATATTTTAGGATCAGTGCATGGAATTCCTCGAGTATATTGCGTGCGGTATCAAATTCTAGTTTTTCATTTTCAGACATCTGCCAGTAATCACCATTATCATTTTTAATATGAGATTCATTATCAAACTGACTTTTTAAACGAGCAGCGTTGAGCATTAGAATACTGGCATAATTTCTTTTGAGGTTATAAGGTAATACTGGAAACTGTTCTTCTATTTGATACATATCACCTTCATAACAATTATTATCAGTCAATGGAATAGGGTGGTTTCCAAAGCGTTGGGCTACAGCAAAAGAATAAATTTTTTCTTGGTATTCATTAAAAAAGCTTTGCCAAGAGATAGGTTTCAAATCTTCATCAATAATGGAAATAGCAGCGGTCGGAAGATCGATCAATATATAGTTTTCAACACTGTCGTGGTAATTGTTATAGTTTGAGTACAATGGGTATCCATCGTTATCATTACTTTGCCAGTATGGTTTTTCTTCACAATGTACAAGAACTTTCAACTGTTGTTGAGAAAAATGGCAGACAATGCAAAAGTCACCTTCAACTTGAGAGAGATTGAAAAGTTTGGATTCGCCCAAAAAATCTGAGAGTATTGATGCTGAATGCAAACTGATTTTTTCTAAACCCTGTAATTTTAGATAACTTAAAAAATGTGAAGCAGAGCCAGCCAGTAAATTACCTTGTTCAATATTTCGTAAGATGGGGAAGTGCGTGAAGAGTAGCGGGTGTCGGTCTAAAAGCTCAGAATCTACGCCTCCAGTTAAAAATTCATTTCCATAACTGACTAATGCTATTTGACGGTATATTCTTGGTAAATGGAGATACACTCTTCTGCCTATTATAATCGTTTTTGAACAAGAGATAGATTGATTAAAAAATTATGAGAAAACAATACCATTTTCGCAATATTGCACAAGATATCTATATCTGGGATGTTCATCGTTTGGTGGAGCTGACAAAATTGTGTATTGCCAAGAAAGTTCAACTGGTTGATATTCAAGAACTCAACGAAGCCTATTGGTTTCCAGATCAATATCCGACCACACAGCAAATCATTGAACATTTTCAATTGGTTGAAGCTGCTGATCTGAGTTATCCGATTATTCTGTGTGCTGAAGGTCGAGTCATGGATGGTATGCACCGTGTTGCTAAAGCAAGCTTACTTAAGCAAACTGAGATTCTAGCGGTACAATTTGAGCAAA
Organism: Acinetobacter sp. NIPH 2100; assembly: GCF_000369805.1. Lineage (GTDB taxonomy): Bacteria > Pseudomonadota > Gammaproteobacteria > Pseudomonadales > Moraxellaceae > Acinetobacter. The sequence continues at coordinate 727,525 of NZ_KB850224.1, forward strand.
CCCCTGAACCTGATTTTATTAATGTTGATGAAGATGACTTGGACTATGATGAGTAAATCAAAGCTATGATTTATTTCAAGATTACATAACCTGAACATGTTTGATTAGACATTTGGACTTGAATCTTTTTACAGTAAAGGAAACAAGAGAAAGGTAAAAAATATGTTGGTGAATGTAGAAGGTCTGGAACAAGGCGCGATTGAAATAGAACTCAGTATTTTACCGAGAAAGGGTGAGACCATTCGAATTTTTTATGGACCAGATGCTGAAGTTGAGGGCTTAATTGAAAATGTCCATCACGTCATTAATCAGCATGATGGTGGACATAAGGTGTTTTTAAAAATCAAACCCACTTTTTAAGTAATGGAAAAATAAAAAAACCTAGATTTTGAAATCTAGGTTTTTTTATGACGGGTATTGTTAGAGGCCAAAATAGTAAGCAACGAGACAAATAATCACGGTCAGGATAATCAATTTAATGACGCTCGACGCTCCAACTTTATGATGTTGCGTTTTATCAAGTTGATGCTGTGGAACTTCCATGGTCCGGTCAATGATTTCAGGTTCATCGGCAGTGAGTTGAGCGGTTTGATAATGATTGGCCGTTTTCACAATCAGCTTGGCAAATAAATCATCGGTTTTTTGCGAAAAATTACGTAGATTAATTTGCTCTTCAGGGCTAATCAGTTCACCCGTGGCATTGTAAGGATGTAGTCTTTGTTGTTCCAAGTATTCAGTTAATGCCTGAGTACGATGCAATAAGTTGTGGGCACAATCTGCTGGATAGTCTGTTGGAATTAATGCCAGCTGTTGTTCTGATATTACTGTTGGATCAACCTCATACCCATAAAATGGAAAGTCTTGTTGTTCTGGTTCTGAAAAATACTCTGCATATTTGCTGTCGAACAGTTCGCGTTCCAAGAAGGATGCAACATCATTCCAGTTCAGCTTTTGGAGGTCTGCATTAATTTTCTTGCTGATTTTATCATTCAGCTCGTAGCGCCAAACTGTTTCTTCTCGTAATGTACTTTGCTGGGAAACTGGGGCTTCAAATTCTTTATCGCTGTTGTACCATTCAGGCAGTTCATGCCCACAGATCCAAGCTGTTTTTTTGTTGGCTTGGTGGCTGACAATGAAATGAGTGAAGGGCAGTAACTCAACATTGGCATTGGGATTTTGTTCATCACTGAGTAAGCTTGATAAATGTAAGCTGAGTTTGTTAACCCCTTGTTTTTTTAGGCCTTCAAGCCAAACTTGAAAGTGCTGGGCCAAGAGGTGCTGAGAAAGCAAATCTCTAAAAATCAGGCTTTTTTGATTGAAAATTGGGTGTTCTACCCAGCGGCTAAAATGAAGTCCTCCTGCAAGGAATTCATTGCCATAGGTGACAAGTGTAAGCTGTTGTTTCCAAATCTGATCAAGCGCCATCGTTATTCTTTCTCATTGACGATATGGTTATCTTATCTATTTTATTTAATTATTGATCATTTTTTTCAAAAATTTAAATCATCTATTTTATCACCCTGTGGTTTTATCTTTACATTGACACTGAAAAAGTCGCTTATTTAAACCGTGGTTTATCTTCATAAAATAGGTAAAAAGCTGATAAACTATAGCGTTTTATTATATTTCTATATTTTGTTGCTTTGAGAGTTACTATGTCACTGGAAGCCCTGACCACTGAAGCGCTTGCTGCCATTGCAGCGGCTCAAGACCTTGCTGCACTCGATCAAGTTCGTGTGCAATTTACAGGGAAAAAAAGCCAGCTTGCAGAGCAGTCGAAAGCACTTGGAAAAATGGATCCTGAAGAGCGGAAAGTACAAGGTGCTGCGATCCATGCTGTTCGTGAAGCAATCAATAGCGCTTTGACTGAGCGTCAACAGACATTACAACAAGCTGAACTTGCAAAGAAATTAGCAAGTGAAACAATCGATATTACTTTACCTGGCCGCGGTCAGCGCATGGGAAGTATTCATCCTGTGACTCAGGTGCAAGAGCGTATCTGCCAGTTCTTTACCAAAGCTGGTTTCCAAATTGCGTATGGCCCTGAGGTTGAAGATGATTATCACAACTTTGAAGCCTTAAATATTCCAGGGCATCATCCAGCCCGTGCGATGCATGATACTTTTTATTTTGATGCCACTCATTTACTTCGTACCCATACATCGGGTGTACAAATTCGGACCATGGAAACCAGCCAGCCACCAATTCGCATTGTGTGTCCAGGTCGTGTTTATCGTTGTGACTCAGACCAAACGCATTCACCAATGTTCCATCAAATCGAAGGTTTGTACGTTGCGGAAAACACCAGCTTTGCTGAGTTAAAAGGTTTATTGATTAACCTGTTAAATGAATTCTTTGAAAAAGATTTAAAAGTACGTTTCCGCCCTTCTTATTTCCCATTTACTGAGCCAAGCGCTGAAGTAGATATTATGGATGAGCGCGGTCGTTGGTTAGAAGTTTTAGGTTGTGGCATGGTACATCCAAATGTACTGCGTGCGGCAGGGATTGATCCTGATAAATACAAAGGCTTTGCTTTTGGTTTAGGGGTAGAGCGTTTTGCAATGTTGCGTTATGGCATCAATGATTTACGTATGTTCTACCAAAATGATCTGCGTTTTTTACGCCAGTTTGCCTAAACATTTTCTCAGGATTAAATAAGGTTTATACAAATGAAAATTAGTGAAAATTGGTTACGCACCTGGGTGAACCCAGCAATTGATAGCGAAGCTCTTTCTGATCAATTGACCATGTTGGGCTTGGAAGTTGATGAATTAGCACCTGTAGCAAAACCATTTACAGGCGTTGTCGTGGGTGAGGTTCTAACCGTTGAACAACATCCAGATGCAGATCGTTTACGCGTAACGACGATTAATATTGGTTCTGGTGAGCCATTACAAATTGTATGTGGCGCGCCAAATGTTCGTGTTGGCATGAAAGCACCCGTTGCAACCATTGGTGCGGTACTGCCAGGCGATTTCAAAATTAAAAAAGGCAAACTGCGTGGTGTGGAATCACAAGGGATGCTGTGTGGTGCTTCTGAAATTGATTTAGAAGACAAAATTGATGGTTTGTTGGAATTACCTGCTGATGCACCAGTGGGTGTGAATATCCGTGACTATTTAAAACTTGATGACAATGTAATTGACATCAGTATTACGCCAAACCGTGGTGACTGTTTCAGTATCCGTGGAATTGCACGTGAAATCGCAGTGATCAATCAGTTAAAGATGAATGAGCCTGAGATTCAGTCTGTGCCTGCAACAATCACAGATGAAAAAGCAGTGACGATCAGCACAGAAGGTACACCACGTTATTTAGGTCGTATCATCAAAAATGTGAATGTCAAAGCTGCTACACCTGAGTGGATGGAACAAGCGTTGGCACGTTCAGGTATTCGTACGCATAGTATTTTGGTGGATATTACCAACTATGTGTTGCTTGAACTCGGTCAACCTATGCATGCCTTTGACTTGGCAAAAATTGAAGGTTCAATTCAAGTTCGTCAAGCCAAAGCACAAGAAAAACTGACTTTATTGAATGATCAAGACGTTGAGCTGCAAGATGACATGATGGTCATTGCGGATGATCAGAAAGTTCTCGCTATTGCAGGTATTATGGGTGGCTTGGATTCATCGGTTACGGATGATACTCAAGACATTTTCCTTGAAAGTGCATTCTTTGCGCCTTTAGCCATTGCTGGTCGTGCGCGTCGTTTTGGTTTACATACTGATTCATCTCAACGTTATGAACGTGGTGTAGATTTTGAATTGCCAATGATCGCAATGCATCGTGCTTCTGAATTGATTCAAGCTTTTGCTGGTGGTGAGTTTGGTCCAGTAACCGTTGCTGAGCAAGTGGCTTTGTTGCCAAAACGTGAAGCGATTGAACTAAAGCAAGCACAAGTTGACCAGTTACTCGGTTATCAAGTGGCCGGTGATTTTATTGCCGATGCTTTGACGCGTTTGGGCTGTGTTGTTGAAACCAAAGCACAAGGTGAGTGGCGTGTTGTCCCGCCTTCGCACCGTTATGATATGGCAATTTATCAAGACTTAATTGAAGAAGTTGCTCGTATTGATGGTTATGACAATATTCAAATCAGTTTGCCAAAAATTGATGCAAAATTAGAGAAATATCAAGATCGTTTTGAAATTGCACAATTACGTCAAACCGTTGCAACATTAGGCTATCAAGAAGCGATCAGCTTTAGTTTTGCTGATGCAAAACTTGAGAAGCAGTTGAATCCAAATGTACAGCCGTTGATGTTGGCGAACCCAATTTCAAGTGACTTGGCTGCAATGCGTAGTACTTTGCTGTCAAGTTTGATTCCATGTGTACAGTACAACTTAAATCGCCAACAGCATCGTGTTCGTTTCTTTGAATTGGGTCTACGTTTTGATTATCAGAATGCACAAAGTATTCATGATCTCAAACAGATTCCAACTTTGGCATTGATTGCGGTAGGCTCACGTACACCAGAGTCGTGGCATGCAAAACCACAAGTCATGGATTTCTTTGATTTTAAAGGTGAGGTTGAGGAAATTTTAGCAGCTGGACGTATCAGTGTTGAATTTGCGCGTACTGAACGTGCATGGCTACATCCAGGCCAATCTGCAGAGATTTTAGTCAATGGACAATCGATTGGTTATTTGGGACGCTTACATCCATCTTTGCAGAATGAGCTTGATTTAGACACAACTTGGGTTGCAGAGCTGGATCAACAAGCAGTTTTGCAATCTTATGTATCTAATTTTACAGAATTATCACGTTTTCCATCGGTTAGACGTGATATTGCGCTTTTAATCTCTGATAATATTGAGGTAAGAGATATTCAGCGGTTAATTGAGCAAACTGGTGGAGAGTTACTCGACTCGACATGGTTGTTCGATGTGTATACGGGCCAAGGGGTTGAACAAGGCAAACGCTCTTTAGCTTTTGCAGTGCTATGGCAACATCCAACTCGTACGCTTGAAGATGCTGAAATTAAATCTGGTATGGATAACATTATTCAAGTGTTGGAAGACACTTACCAAGCGACATTGAGGGCCTCATGACAGCATTAACTAAAGCAGATATGGCGGACCATTTAAGTGAGCTTACTAGCTTAAATCGCCGCGAAGCAAAACAAATGGTCGAGTTATTTTTTGACGAAATTAGCCAAGCATTAATTGCGGGTGAACAAGTCAAACTTTCTGGCTTCGGTAATTTCGAGTTACGTGATAAACGTGAACGTCCAGGACGTAATCCAAAGACAGGCGAAGAAATTCCGATTTCTGCTCGTCGAGTGGTGACGTTCCGAGCGGGACAGAAATTTAGACAACGTGTTGGGAATGAGCAGATCGATTGATCTGCTTTTTTTATGCTTTTTATTTTACTTTAATAAAATTCAGGCATAAAAAAAGAGAACCGTAAGGTTCTCTTTTTTTTAATCTAAAACTAGATTAGTGTGCAGCAGAAGCTGGAGCAGAAGCAGCAACTTCAGAAGTAGCAGCAGCAACGTCAGAAGCAGCAGCAGCAACGTCAGAAGCAGCAGCAGTAGTAGCTTCAGAAGCAGCAGTAGTAGCTTCAGAAGCAGCAGCTACAGCTTCAGAAGCAGCAGCGTTAGCATCAGTAGCAGCAGCTTCTTCTTTCTTAGAGCAACCAACGAAAGCTAAAGTAGTAGCAATAGCAGCAACAACAGCGAATTTTTTGAATAACATGGCATCACTCTCATAAAATTGTGAGATTAAAAAAAACCTTAAGTTAGTCTGTTTGTGCTTTTATTATTCCTAAACGCTTTAGGTAACAACGCAGGGAGCAGCCTAACTGGTCTGATGCTATCCTATCAAAGCAATTCATGAATTACTACTGTTCTGTCCAACAAAACGACAAAAATGGGCAGAATTTGGCTGTTTTTTGATAGAAAATAACTATCGATAACAAATTTTAAATCGGTAAGTTGTTTAAATTAAATGATTTATTTATTAATTTTTTAGATAAATCAATGAAATAGTATTTTTGATAACTTTTTTAAAAAAATGTAAATATTGTGTAATCAAGTCAACCAAATAAAAAAAGCCACCATTAAGGTGGCTTTTTTTATTTGTGTCTAGTATCTAGGTTGAGGCTTTTCGCTTCATTTGATCGAAGAAATCATCATTGGTTTTGGTTTCTTTCATACGATCCAATAAAAATTCCATCGCTGCAAGCTCATCCATTGGATGTAACAGTTTACGTAAAATCCAAACCTTACGTAAGTTATCTTCATCCATTAAACGTTCTTCGCGACGAGTACCTGATTTCTTGATGTTCATTGCAGGGAACACACGTTTCTCTGCAATGCGACGATCAAGGGTAATCTCTTGGTTACCAGTACCTTTAAATTCTTCGTAAATCACGTCATCCATCTTACTGCCTGTTTCAATCAAAGCAGTAGAAATGATGGTCAAAGAACCGCCTTCTTCGATGTTACGTGCTGCACCAAAGAAACGTTTAGGGCGTTCTAGGGCGTGAGCGTCTACACCACCAGTCAAGACTTTGCCTGAAGATGGAATAACGGTGTTGTAAGCACGTGCAAGACGAGTAATTGAGTCAAGTAGGATCACGACATCTTTCTTGTGTTCAACCAGACGTTTGGCTTTCTCAATCACCATCTCTGCAACTTGGACGTGGCGAGCAGGAGCTTCATCAAATGTAGATGCAATCACTTCACCACGAACGGTACGTTCCATTTCGGTGACTTCTTCAGGACGTTCGTCAATTAAAAGTACGATTAAGAACACTTCTGGGTTATTGCGCACAATCGACTGAGCAATGGTTTGCAATAACATTGTTTTACCCGCTTTTGGCGGTGCAACAATAATCGAACGTTGACCTTTACCAATTGGTGCAACAAGATCGACGACACGAGAGGTTAAATCTTCAGTGGTACCATTACCCAGTTCCATTACCAATTGCTCGGTAGGGAATAATGGCGTAAGGTTTTCGAATAAAATTTTATTACGTGAATTTTCAGGTGTATCGTAGTTAATTTGGTTTACTTTCAACAACGCAAAATAACGTTCACCTTCTTTTGGTGGACGGATTGTGCCAGTGATGGTATCACCCGTACGTAAATTAAAGCGGCGAATTTGTGATGGGCTCACATAAATGTCATCTGGCCCTGCGAGATACGAACCAGCAGCAGAGCGTAGGAAGCCAAAACCATCAGAAAGAATTTCGAGAACACCGTCACCAAAAATTTCTTCGCCGTTCATGGCGTGGCGTTTTAAGATGGCAAAAATAATATCTTGTTTACGGTTACGTGCCATGCCTTCAAGGCCCATAAACTCCGCAATTTTAATGAGTTCGCCAATGGGTTTTTTCTTGAGTTCAGTTAAGTTCATAAGTGGTCAGACAGAATGGAATAAGTGGAGGACTACGTTAGGGAAAGAATAAAAATCGACCGCATACATACATGCTGATGTAATTGTATTTACACAACCACGATTCAGTAGTCTGGTTCATTGTTTCAGAGAGAAATGTGAAAACAATTGTTTATTGCCGAGCGGCGATCTTATGTTTTGTGTCTTGGTAAGAAGCGCAATGAAGTAGATTCCATTCAAAGCTTCTTGATTCAGAAATATAGAGGAAATCAAGCAATTTGTCAATTTTTAGCGAAAAATACGCGATTCATTAAATCGCGTATTTTTCAGATTGACCATTTAACAATTGTATTAGATGTTTTGATCAATGAATGCTGCAAGTTTTGAACGAGGCGCTGCACCTACTTGTTGAGCAACAACTTCGCCATTTTTAAACATTAATAATGCTGGGATATTACGAATGTTATATTTTACAGCAATATCTTCACATGCAGTCACGTCAACTTTCACGATTTTTACTTTACCTGCATATTCATTTGATAAGTCTTCTAGAACAGGTGCGATCGCTTTACAAGGCGCACACCAGCCAGCCCAGAAGTCAACAAGTACAGGAGTTTCAGCATCTAAAACATCTGCTTGGAAGTTTGTATCAGTTGTATTAACAATAGTCGCAGACATGAGGTTGCTCCAAATTTAAGAAATAAAGTGCGAATTTGATCATCATCACGATGAATATTACATTGCTACTTTATTCAATGTAAGGGTTTGTTCTGATTATTCAAGTTTGAAAATGAAAAGTCTAATGGATGCTCACGATGTTGATCATCGACTTCTACAATCATTTATCAAGTAAAAGCGTAAATACAGTACTTTTATTGCTTAAAATGACTTTAAAATTGTAAGCATGTGAATTACTCTAATGCGTGAATTGAGCACGGGTTTATATGAATAATGTCTGATTTTCTGATTGATGAAGAATTACTTGCTGCGATTGATATGGGATCGAATAGTTTCCATCTGGCAATTGCTCGTGTTGATCACGGTGAAGTTAAGAAAGTTGCTTCAATGTCAGAAAAAGTACAGTTAGCTGCTGGGCTTGATGAAAATAAAAATTTAACTGAAGCAGCACAACAACGTGGATTGGCTTGTTTAGCCCGTTTTGTTGGACGTTTAAGCTCGGTACAGGCAAATCGATTGAGAATTGTTGCGACCAATGCCTTAAGACAAGCTAAAAATGGCCATGAATTTATTCAAAAAGCAGCAGAAATTTTACCGAAACCGATTGAAATTATTGCGGGTCGTGAAGAAGCACGTCTGATTTATCTCGGTGTTTCACATACCATGGCCAATGGCGGTCGCCGTTTGGTGGTGGATATTGGTGGGGGTTCAACCGAGTTTATCATTGGCGAGGAATTTGAACCGCTGCATACTGAATCCTTACAAATGGGCTGTGTGGCTTATAGTAAAACCTATTTCCCTGATGGCGAAATTACCAGTAAAGCATTTGACAAAGCTGTGGTTGCAGCGCGTAAAGAAATGTCTGCCATTGCCAATACCTATAAATCTGAAGGTTGGGATACCGTTGTCGGTTCCAGTGGAACGATCAAAGCTTGCCGTCAGATTTCAGTTAATTTAGGTTTAAGTGATGAACAAGAAAATCTGACTCGTGATGGTTTATATAAATTAAAAGATCGATTACTTAAATTTAAACATATCACGGAAATTGATTTTGAAGGTCTACGTGAAGACCGTCGAGCAGTTTTGCCAGCTGGTCTTGCGATTTTATATGCGATTTTTGAAGTTTTAGATATCGACAAATTGGCATATTCTGACGGTGCATTACGTGAAGGCGTGATGTATGACTTGCTCGGTCGTTTCAAACATGAAGATATTCGTGACCGCAGTGTGCAGGCATTAATGGGGCGCTACAACGCAGATCCAAAACAAGCTGAACGTGTGGTGAACACGGCACAAGAATTGTTTGATGGTGTTGCTGGCGCTTTAAATTTAACGACAGAAGACAGTGACTTACTGCGTCGCGCGGCATATTTGCATGAAATTGGATTGGCAATTAGCCATGGTGGTTATCACCGTCATGGGGCGTATTTACTGCAACATTCAGATATTCCAGGTTTCTCACAAATTGATCAAAATCATCTCTCGCATTTGGTTTCGCATCACCGTCGTAAGTTGCGTGCAGATGCAAAAAATGACGTCTTAAAGGTCGGCGGTAGCCATTTACTGTATCTTTGCTTATTGCTTCGTCTCGCAGTTTTGCTGAACCATAGTCGTAGTGATCAGATGCTTCCTGCCATTGAATTGAGTGTTGTAAATGATCAACAATGGCAACTCAGCGTTTCTGGCGATGCTAAACAATGGCCTTTATTGGTTGCTGACCTGCATGATGAGCAGGTGCAATTTAAGCATTGGGACATTGAGTTAAATATTCAGTCAGACAAATTTGTAGATTAACCATATTATTATGGATCATTCTTGACTTATGAAAAATAAAGCGACTCAGTCCAAGGCTTGGGCTACGGTTCAAATTGCACGACACCCTGAGCGTCCGCAATTTCTAGATTATGTCAGTGAAATTTTTACTGAATTTGATGCACTTCATGGTGACCGTTTATTTGGTGATGATGGTGCTATGATTGGCGGTTTGGCGCGTTTTGACGGACAACCTGTGATGGTGGTCGGTCAACATCGTGGTCGCAGCACACGCGAAAAATTGCAGCATAACTTTGGGATGTGTAACCCAGAAGGTTATCGTAAATCACAACGTTTACTCGATATGGCGGAACGTTTTAATTTACCTGTGTTTACCTTCGTCGATACGATGGGTGCATACCCAGGTGTTGGGGCAGAAGAACGTGGTCAAGCAGAAGCGATTGCAACCAGTTTGGCACAACTTTCAAGCTTAAAAGTTCCTGTGATTGCAACAATACTTGGTGAAGGTGGTTCAGGTGGTGCACTCGGGATTGGTGTTGCCGATCGTGTGATTATGCTGTCACATAGTATTTATTCCGTGATTTCACCTGAAGGTTGTGCTTCTATTCTGTGGAAGACCGCAGATAAAGCAGCACAGGCAAGTGAGGCTCTTTCTTTAACTGCAGACAAACTTCAAGCTTTAGGCATTGTCGAATATGTTGTGGATGAAGGTGAGGGCGCACACTTGCAACCTGAAAAAGTCATGCATGATTTGAAAGATGTGCTCAAACAAGCTTTAGATGAATTGCAACCGATGGATGCACAAGAACGATGCGACGCACGTTATCAACGTTTAATGAAGTTTGGCAGCAGCAATTTAGGCATCGCGTCTTAGCACAAACACAGCATTTTTCTGAACAAACTCAATTTTTGATTGGGTGTAGCGGCGGCATGGATTCCATGCTGTTGCTGTTTCTAATGTCTGAACTTTTCCCGACTCAAACACGCGCGATTTATGTAGATCATCAACTTCAAGCGATGAGTGATGAATGGGGCATGTTAGTTCAAAAGCAATCTCAACGCCTCAATATTCCTTGTATTGTGCAAAAAGTCTCTGTGGAAACAGGCAATTTGGAACAGCAAGCGCGTCAAGCACGTTATCAGGCTTATCAACAACATTTACAATCCAATGAAATTCTAGTTTTAGCACATCATCAGCAGGATCAGGCTGAAACGCTTCTATTAAGGTTATTTTCTGGGGCTGGCGTTCAAGGTTTAGCGGCAATGCAGCAACTGGATGTTCGTCAAGACATGACCATTTGGCGACCATTTTTAGATTTAAGTCGTGAGCAAATTGAACAATGGTCACAGCAACTTGGGTTTGATTATGTGACCGATCCAACCAATCACGACACACATTATGATCGAGCATGGTGCCGAGAAGCGTTATGGAGTGTCTTACAAAAACGCTTCCCTAAAATGCAGTCCGCTATCGCACGGACCAGTTATTTAATGCAAGATGCCGCAGAAATATTGGATGATGTGTTGCTAAAAGATTGGCAACAATGTGCAACCGATCGTGAACTGGATTTGATCGAGCTGCAGCAACTTTCTGCTGCACGGCAACGTCAATTATTATCTGCTTGGATGAAGGGTTTGGATCAGTATCGGCCGAGTTACGATATGGTGCAGCGTTTGCAAAATGAAGTGATTCTTGCAAAACCAGACGCTCAGGCAACATTACATCTCAATCAACATTATTTCGTTCGCTATCAGAAGAAGTTATATCGTTTAACGCATGATGAGTTGTACGCAGAAAAACGATGTTCCCTTCCGTATACGTTGTCACAAAAGTTTGAGAGGGGCGAAACCATCAACGCTGCGGCTGGAAAATTTAGGATTGAATCACAAACGATTGGTCTTTCCCCACAGCTTTTAGGGCGAGAGTTAAAGTTGCTCAAACGGCAGGGCGGTGAAAAAATTCATCTTTATGGTCGTATTGGACATTGGCCGCTGAAAAAAGCCATTCAAGAGCTACAGATTTTGCCTTGGTTACGTCATACAATTCAAATATTAGTCGTAGATAATGTTATGCTTGGGGTTTTTAGCCCAAAGGGTTTTTGGTTGGCGCAATCTGACTATATCGAGCAAGGTGGTTGGCAACCAAGTTTAATTTCTGACAGTGATGACTTTTTTCATCCGTCTTTATCATATGATGAGTAGGACATGGCGACAGCATTGAATAAAAATATTTGTTTTATTGGCGGTGGTAACATGGCGCAAGCCTTGATTGGTGGGCTACTTTCTCGCGGTTTACCGACGACCCGCATTACCGTTTCTGACCCAGTAGAGCAAATTCGTCACATATTAGAAGAAAAAGGAATTCAAACCACAATCGATAATGTTGAAGCAGTTCAACATGCAGATGTGGTGGTGTTGGCGGTAAAACCACAAGTTTTGGCAACGGTATTACAACCATTAAAAGGCTTATTGTCAGATAAACTCGTGATCTCAATTATTGCGGGTGCTGAAATTCAAACAATTTCAGATTTAATTGGCGGCAGTCAACGTGTTGTGCGTGTGATGCCAAATACACCTGCATTGGTACAAACCGGTGCACATGGGATTTATGCACCAGAAGCAGTTAATGCTCAAGATCGCGAGTTAACCAGTCAAATTTTAGCGGCGACAGGTTTAACGATTTGGGTAGAGAGTGAAGCCCAGATTGATGCAGTAACCGCAGTCTCTGGTTCTGGCCCTGCATATTTCTTCTATTTGATGGAGAGTATGATTCGCGCTGGTAAAAACTTAGGATTGGATGAGAAAGTAGCGACAGCATTGACCTTGCAGACAGCGTTAGGCGCGGCGCAAATGGCGATTACCAGCTCAAATTCTCCAGCAGAATTACGTAAAAATGTGACCTCTCCAAATGGCACAACCCAAGCAGCTTTAGAGGTGTTTGATCGTGCGCAGATTTCACAAAATATTCAAGCAGCGCTTGCAGCAGCTCAGAAGCGTAGCCAAGAGCTAGCGCAAGAGTTGAGTGACAAGACTAAATCGGTTTAAGTAGGATAAGACAATTATGGGTGCAAGTTCTGCGCTAATTTTTGGTGTTTTGATCAATGTTGCAATTTTATTGGTCTTTTTCCGTTTTTTAATGCAATTGGCGGCAGTCAGTCCATACAATCCTGTGGTCCTTTCAACCGTGAAAGCCACCAAGATTGTAGATGTATTTAGTCGCATTTTCCCGACTGTAGGCAAGGGCCGTGTCAATTTGGCGGCAGTTGCTTTGTTGGTAGTGCTGTATTTACTGAAAATGTTCGGCCTGATGTATTTGTCTGGACAGATGCCGCATAGTGCCGTGTATCTGGTGATCACGACATTTGTGACCATGATTCAAGACTTGATTCGTTTCTGTCGTTATTTGATTTTTGCAACGATCATTTTAAGTTGGGTGGTGATGTTTACACAGTCACGCTCACCTTATATCGAAGTGATTCAGGAACTTGCTGAGCCTTTACTTGCACCTTTCCGTCGGTTATTACCGAACATGGGGATGATTGATCTCTCTCCAATTTTGGCGTTTTTAACTCTATATGTGGCTGAAATCTTAATGAATGAAGCCGCTAAGGTGTTATTAACTGGCCTTTAAGCAAGTTTGATTCAATAAAAAATGGGCATGATGCCCATTTTTTATTTCTTGATTAAACGTTGTCGTATAACCCGATTTAACGGATTGGAGAAGTAGCGTGCAATGAAAGCACCGACTACAAGTGCAAGCACGAAATAGATCAATAATAAGACCAGTTTAATATTTCCCTCAGTGATTGCTGGTGTATAAAACAGTTTGAAAAAACCTAAAATAATGAGATGGAATAAATAAATTTCATAACTGTTCTTACCGATGTTTTGCAGCAATTGAAAGCGTTGCTGCTGTATACCTGCCTGTTCATTTGCTACATTTGCAACAATCACGATTGCGGTCGCAAGTGCAAATAGACTGACTCCCCAAACACAGTTTTGTTTGATCGGTGCAGAGAAATAAATGATAAACATGGTCGCAATCGCCATGTATTTCAGACCTAACCAGGTTTTGGTTTGCAGCTTAAGTTGAGGAGCAATGAGTGCTGCGATACAGCCAAAAGCAATGCCATCAAAACTAGAAACGTAATGGTATAAGTACGCGCCACTTTCCTCACCATAATGTAAATATCTAAAATAAGGTGCAAATACAATCAGTGCGAAACAGACAAATAGAAAGTAGGGTTTTTTCTTAAATAGCAGTGCTGTCAGTGGAAAAAGTAGATAGAAAACCTCTTCTACAGATAAAGACCATAACACCCCAAGCGCATAGTTGACCCAGCCATTCTCGATAATCAGGATGTTCATCCAAAAGGTCAGTGCTGCAAGATTGACGGTTGATTGAGCCACGACAATGCCATTAGGGGCTTGCGTCATAAAGGGTTTTAACTCAAAAGCAGCTAAAAAATTAACCAGACAGATCAGCAAGATCAAGGTGGGCATGATGCGAGCAAATCGTGAAATGTAAAAGTCCAGGGTATTAATCTGGTGTAATGCACCCCAGCGTTTGATGGTATGTGAGGTGATGAGATAACCTGAGATCACAAAGAACATGGTGACACCATAGTTACCATTTCGAGCTAAAAGCGTGGTGATGTTTTCACCAAAAACTTGGAAATTGATCGAGGTGTCAAACAGCTTATAAGGAATATTGAAGTGATGCAGTAAAACCAAAAAGATTGAAATACAGCGTAATGAATCAATAGAGTGATAGCGGTTAAATTGAACTTGATTAAAGGACATGTTGCATTCCTTACTCCTATACGAATTAATTTTTATAAGATATTCTTTATTTTCAGTTTTCTTGTAGCGCAGGGGAGTTTATCCCCTGTCTGCAAGAAACATTTTGTTTTTGTGGTGTGCGGATGGGTTAGTGTGCTGCATCCCAGTTTGGACCTTGTCCAACTTCGACCACAAACGGTACTGAAATTTCTAATACCGATTGCATCACTTCAGCAATTTGTTTTGAAAGTTCATCCGCAATCGCAGCATCCGCTTCAAACACAAGTTCATCGTGCACTTGTAATAACAGCTTGGCCTGATCTTTAGGCAGAACTTTATCCACTGCAATCATGGCAAGTTTAATAATATCTGCGGCACTGCCTTGTAAAGGCGCATTGATTGCCGCACGTTCAGCCGCTTGTTTGATCATTTTATTGGTTGCCATAATGTCGGGTGTGTATAAACGCCGACCTAAAATAGTTTCCACAAAGCCTTGTTCACGTGCAATCTGACGAGTACGTTCCATATAATCCAATACACCCGGATAGCGCTGGAAGTAACGTGCGATATAGCTTCGCGATTCTTCACGTGTAAAGCCGAGCTGACGGGTTAAGCCAAATTCAGACATCCCATACAGCAGACCAAAGTTAACCGCTTTGGCTTGGCGACGTTGGTCATTGGTCACATCTCCAATATCGATACCCAGTACCTCAGAAGCGGTACGACGATGCACGTCCTGACCTTGCTGGAAGGCATGCACTAATGCATCATCTTGAGAGAAATGTGCCATTAAACGTAATTCGATTTGCGAGTAATCGGCTGCCAATAATACGCGACCTTCAGGTGCGATAAAGGCTTTACGAATTTGACGCCCAATTGGGGTGCGGATAGGGATGTTCTGTAGATTTGGATCAGTTGAAGACAAACGACCTGTTGCCGTTAAGGCTTGATGATAGCTGGTATGCACACGATGCGTTGTATCATGCGATTGTTCAATCAGGCGATCAGTATAAGTATTTTTGAGTTTTGCCAAGCCACGATGTTCCAAAATGACTTCAGCCAATGGATGTTCGATTTTTTCTAAAATACTTTCGCTGGTACTGTATTGACCTGTTGCTGTTTTCTTACCGCCTTTGAGTCCTAACTTTTCAAATAGGACTTCGCCGACCTGTTTTGGTGAGGCAACATTAAAGGCTTCGCCTGCCAGTTCTGCTGCTTGAGCTTCAAGCGTTTGGATCGTTTCTGAAAATTCAACACTGAGCTGATCGAGGAATTGATGGTCGAGCTTAATGCCATCTTCTTCCATTCCTGTGAGGACACGGGCAACCGGCATTTCAATGTTATGTAGAATATTGACCAGTTCAGGAGAGCTTTTTAATTTTGCAGCGAGTACTTCATACAAGCGATAAGTGACATGTGCATCTTCAGCGGCATAATGTGCTGCAACTTCAAGCTCAATTTGATTAAAGGTTTTTTGCTTGGCACCTTTACCTGCGATCTGTTCAAAGGTCGTAGTTAAATGACTGAGATAGAGACGTGCAACATCATCCATACCATGTCGTGTTGCAGCCGCATTCAATACATATGACGCGAGCATGGTATCGAAATACCAGCCTTGAATGGTGATACCGTGATTGGCAAAGATGTGAGCATCGTATTTGAGATGATGACCAATTTTCTTCACTTGCTCATTTTCAAGAATCGGTTTGATTTGAGCGAGCAATTGTTCACGATTCAGTTGTTCAGGTGCACCTTCATAATCATGTGCGACAGGGACGTAATAGGCGTCCTTGGCATCAAAAGCGACCGAGAAACCAACCAATTCAGCCACTCGATAATCTAAGTTGGTGGTTTCTGTATCAATCGCAAAATGATCGGCTTGCTGCATACGTTGCAATAAAGCATCCCAATCTTGTTGGCTCAGCACAGTATGATAGGTGGCTGTGCCCAATTGATCATCTTGACTGGTAAGGCTGGCATGATCTTCAACTACCACTTGCTCAGGTTTTTGCTCAGCTTTGGCAATACTTTGAGAGGTTTGTTGATAAGCTGAACTGTTCGGATTATTTGGGTGATCTAGAGACTGTAACTGATTACGGAATTCGAGCTCAGTATAGAGATTACGTAACTGATCTACATTTGGATTGGATAGTTTCAGGTCATGCCAATCTAATGCGAGATCGAGATCACAGACAATACTGGCAAGTTGATGGTCAACTTTGATGTTGTCTACATTATCTTTAATATTCTGACTGAGTTTACCTTTGAGCTGATCGGCATTGGCAATAATATTATTCAATGTGCCGTATTCATTTAACAGCTTCGCCGCAGTTTTCGCGCCAACCCCTGGAACACCCATAATACCGTCAGAAGCATCGCCCATCAGCGTGAGGTAATCAATGATTTGATTCGGATGGACACCAAACTTTTCAAAAACACCTGCTTCATCTAAAACACGTTCTTTAAAACTGTCTTCGAGTTTGACATGTTCATTGACCAACTGCGCCATGTCTTTGTCACCCGTCGAGATGAGGACATGATGGCCTTCTGCCAAGGCACGTTTGGTTAAAGTCCCAATAATGTCATCCGCTTCCGCACCAGCGAGAAAATATAAAGGAATACCTTGGGCTTTAATCAACGCATGTAGATAAGGAATCTGTTGAGATAATTCCTCAGGCATACTTGGGCGATCACCTTTATAAATCGGCGATAACTTGTGACGAAAGGTGGGCTCAGGTGTATCAAAAATCACAGCCATGTGAGTCGGCTGAGTGCGACGCATCAGTTTTTGGATTGCCGAAATTGCACCACGTATTGCATTGGTATGTAAGCCAGTAGACGTGGTTAATGGTGGTAAAGCGTGAAAAGCACGAAATAAGAAATAAGACCCGTCAACCAAGACAAAAGGTGGCATTGCGCAAATCCTAATTATAAATTAGCTGCTATTTTACGTGAAAAAGCCGTGGCTGTCTTATCTGAACGTGGAAGAGTACGGCTAGCTGTGTCGTTGAAAATTTGCAGTATTTTGTATGTAACATTACCTGCTGAACTAGTGATCAAGTAATATGACTGCAATGAAGCTGTCAGAATTGATATAAGTCTATGTATAAAAACGACAAACAGGGAATTGTCATTGTTCTAATCGCGCTGACGATATTGCTCGCTTGTGCAATTGCCTTCAAATGGCAAGGGACCATTGTTGCCGCTACAATTGGTTTGACCGTTGTTATTGTGCACATCCTGTCTGAAATTCATCAGCGTTTACTTCAACTCGAACAAGCAGCACCAAGCTATTTTGCATTGGGGGCTGGTATTGGCGTACAAAAAATTGTGATATATGGCGCGGCACTCGTTGCGCTATTTGCCTATACCAATACATGGATGTGGCTCGCAGGTGGTGCTTTATTGGTATTACTCTTATGTTTGATTCATACCATCAGTGCCTTTCAGACTCGATTGTTACATTTAGAGCAATATGCAACCCAATCACTACACCCAGATGTTTCAATTCAAGCTCAACAACAGGCTCCAAGCACTGAAGAATCTGTTGAATTAGTTGAAACGACAGCTTCAAACGCTTCTCGCTTAGAACAACAACCTGCTTGGATGCAGGCTAAATCTGAATCTTCACAGCATTCAATTGATCCTGCCCCTGTACAGTCACCCAGTCCAGTGCAGACACCTGCTTGGTGGAAGCCTGCACTGGACTGGGTGATGCACGGCAATCCGATTCTCCGCGTTGCGGTCGCCATATTAATGGTTGGTGTGATTTTATTACTACGTTTTGCCAGTGAGCATTGGCAACTCAGTCTAGGCGTGAAATTGGGTTTTATTGCGATTGCAGGTGTCGTCACCACAGTTGCAGGATATTTATTACAAAAGAAAAATCAATTATTTGCAGTCGCTCTACAAGGTGTAGGGTTGGCGGTGATCTTCTTAACCTTGATTTTTTCACATCATTTTGCAGTGATTGCCAGCTTAAGCACCGCCAGTATATTGTTTGTCTTTTTATTATTGGCAACGGTCTATCTGAGCTTAAAGCAACAGGCCTTGTATTTGGCTATGTTGGCATTGACCATGGCCTATCTAGCTCCACTGGTGATTCCACAAAATCATCCAGATGTGATTTTCTTGTTTGGCTATTACTTTGTGATTAACTTGGCCGTGGCAGCGTTGAACTTTATCCAACCATGGAAAATCCTGCATCAAATTGCGTTCTTTGCCACCATGTTTATTGGTGGTTCGACCATTGGGATTTATGCAAAAACCTCACAGTTTGATACCTTGGATATGATCCTGTGGTTGCATATAGCTTTATTCATCTGGCTCAGTATTCGTTATAGCCAGTTGATGCTGCGTGCTCAGAATCAGCAGCAACAAACAGATCAAAAAACTCGTTTACAGCCGATTTTAGATGTCGGGCTGATCTTTAGTGTGCCTGTCTTGGGCTTTTCCTTACATGCTTATTTAATGCATAACTCGACGACAGCACTCACTTGGGGCGCAGTTGCACTTGCTGCGACTTATATTGCTTTAAATCTTTGGATTAAACGTCAGCATCCACAACTTTCAATTTTAGCCAAAAGTTTCTTTATTCTTGCCGTAGTATTTGTTGCATTGATTTTCCCGTTGGCTAAAGGTGCACATTGGACCTCAACGGGTTGGGTGATTCAGGGAACTGCGCTGATTGTTTGGGGGGTTACAGAGCGTTATCGTTTAAGCCGTTATATTGGCGTAGCCTTGGTCTTACTCAGTTCGGTGGCATTACTTTTCCAAGTTTGGTCAAACGATCATTTCCCGATTCTGAGTACCCTGATTTATGCCTTGGCCCAATTTATTTCTGCCTTCTATTTATTGCATTATCAAGCCGTTGAGAAATATTTCAGTGCGCGGATGTTAAGCGGCGTGTTTTTAGCACTTGGGTTATATTCAGGAGCGATTGCAGGTGTTGAATTCATGCAATGGCAGCAACATGGGCTAAGTCCTTATCTGGCGATTGCGGCAATACTACTGGCATTGTTTAGTCTGGCAGTGCATGTGAAATCACGATTGCAGTGGGGCAATGTACAACTGATCTTATTGGGTGGTTTGTTAGCTTTACTCTATGGCGAAAGTTTTGCGCAAAATGTCTATGCAGTTTGGCATTGGCCAAGCAGTTTAAATCAAGTGACATTTGCAGTGGCATCCATTGTGATTACTCTGATACTGAGCAGCTTGAGTGCTAACACATCTAAAGCTGCTGTTATGCCGTGGTCTGCTTTGCTTTGGCTCGGTCTCGCTAGTATAGGATTGGCTATTTTCCCAATCATGCCGATTGTAGCACTTGCGATTATTCCCGCGATTTATGGTATTTGGCGATTTATATCGAATAAAACCGAATTACTGCATCAGTTACCCATCTGGTGTTTAACGCTATTTTGGTTGCTATTGGTCAGTCTTGATCCGTATTCTGCACAGCAATATTATTTTCTACCGCTGCTTAATCTGACCGATCTTCTGTCTTTATTAATGTTCTTTGGTCTGATCTGGATGATTTATCATCATGACTTTAGTGCTGAGCGTTCAATGGAATGGGGCTTTAAAGTCATCACCATTTTAATTGGTCTGTTGGTACTAAGTAGCGTGGTGGTCCGTGCCATGCATCATTATTTGGGTACACCATTATGGAGCATCGCAATTTGGTCGAATGGTGATGTACAACTCAGTTTGACGTTATTGTGGGTTGTTTTGGCTTTCGTTCTGATGACATTTTCCAGCCGTCGCCACATCCGACAAATCTGGTTTGTCGGTGCAGCGTTGTTAGGTATCGTGGTGGCGAAACTGTTGTTATTGGACTTATCGCAAAGTGGCACGTTAACTCGTGTGATTTCTTTTATTGGCTCTGGAGCGGTGATGCTGGTGATTGCTTATCTCGCACCGTTGCCACCTGCGTTAAGTGAACCCAAGAAAGAAAGTTAATTATCTTTCTTTCTCATCTCTTTTCAGTTCTTTTTGATTGGCGTATTGATCGATTTCATCATTTTCTAAGGGTAGAGGACGATCAATCAGCCCCATCTTCGGTACAGGAATTTCGATCTCATTTTCTAGGAATCCGTTCCGAATCCGTTCCTGCATTTCATCGCGAACTTTGAGTGAGTTTTCCTGACGGCACCACACCGCAAATAACAGCTCAATGGAAGACTCTCTAAACGCTGTAACAGTAACCGTCGCTTTGGGGTCATCCATGACCAATGGATACTTGGCAGCGACATCCAATAAGACCTGTCGGACTTTATGAATGTCTTCATGGAAGTTAATCGCCAGTGTAATTGGAATACGCCGTATTGGATACTTAGACAGATTCATTACGGGTGTTCGGATCAACTGCTCATTTGGTAAGCGAATATACACATTATCCAGCGTCAGAAGCTTAACGGAGAGTAAATCAATCGAAATTACTTCACCTTCAATGGTTTGACCGCGAATCAAGGTGATCTGAATGGTATCACCGACTTCAAAAGAACCTTCACCAATCAAAAATAAACCACTGATCAAGTTACTGGCTGAGGTTTGAGAGGCGAAACCCAGCGCGACGGTTAATATCCCTGCTGCACCCAAAAATACACTGAGTTTAAAACCTGCTTCTCTTAAGCTGGTCATAATGAACAACAGGAAGATGAAGTAAAAAATACCCCGACGCCATAGCAGGCGTTGATGGGCATTAAAGCGACTACCAATGGTACGGATAAACGTGTTTGAGACTAGACGTGCAATCACGAAGCCGATAAAACACAAAATAATGGCAACTACGATTTCACTAAGCCGCTCAAAGTTAATATTGCTGAAAAAACTGGTGAGACTGCCAGCCACATCTTTTGGAATATTTGAATTAGGCATCGCAACCCCTTAAAAAAATGAATCAAACATATTGAATAAAGTACTGCCTGGTGCGCGAGGGGGATGCACATAGGTGACTTCACCCGCTTGGGTTGGGGTTTTATTTTCAATACGAATACGTGCTGGATGATCAGTACCTTCGTAATAGACTTTGATTTGCGAGGTCCATAAGCGTCCTGTACTTTCACTATAAAATAATGGCAGGGCAGGTACAGGCACATTCATACGATCAAAGCGCAATTGATGATGACTGGTGTTGTGAAACTCAATTGGGGTTACTGCACGGAAAGCACGCGGTTTAAGTAGATTCAAATCGATACGACCATCCACAGAGGTGGCGTAGCAGATTTCACCATTTTGTGGGTCTTTACCAAACCAGGTGTCTTTGGGTTGAATTACAGGAATATCAAAAAGCGGTTCAGAAAGACCATCCACCAGACCTGCAATCCACAAGGGGGTACTGATATATAAAGTGCCGCGCTGACCTGCTGGAATATAGATGGGGTCAACAGGCCGAATCACCACAGAACGATCCGCCAGACGAGGCATCAAATGAAAGGTGCCATTGGTCTTGTGAAACATATAGCGTTCAATTTTTGCTGGGGGTGGCATGGCAAATTCGATATCGTTCAATATTCGCCACTGCTGCTCGTAGTCATACTGAAACTGAGGACGATGATATTCCAAACGCCATTCTTTGATGCCGCGAGTAAGACGAAATAGCAATGAACCGAATTGCCAAGCTTTGGCCTGTTGAATTTCGAATTGTTGTTCGCCCCACCATTTCAAAGTGTCGGAATGGGGAGCGTGATATTGATTATTTTGAGACAAGATGCAAAATTCCTGTGTGAGTATGCTAAACAGACTTCACGCTGTAATCTGCTTAGAGTACACTCAATACTTTCTCTTATCATTATTTGTGTGATGCAAATACTTAAACAAATACAAATTCCTTATAGTTTTGCTAAACGACATGGCGTTTTGTTACGTTATGAAGGTGATCAAATTTTTATTGTACGACGCAAGGACACCGCGCGTATTGCTTTGCAGGAAGCTCGTCGAATTTTGGGGAAATCCGCTCACGATCAGTTATGTACTGATCAAGAGTTTCATGCCTTATTAAGTTCTAGCTATGCAGGGGATACAGGTGAGTCGCAACAAGTTGCGGCAGGCTTGGAAGATCATCCAGATTTGTTGAGTTTGGCAGATCAGGTCCCTGAAGCTGAAGACTTGATGGATCAGGAAGATGATGCACCGATTGTTCGTTTAATCAATGCTTTGTTGTCTGAAGCGATTCGAGTCAGTGCCTCTGATATTCATATTGAAGCTTTTGAGAAAAAGCTTTCAGTACGTTTGCGTGTCGATGGGCAGTTGCGTGAAATTGTTCAACCGCGTCGTGAGCTTGCGCCATTGCTGGTGTCTCGTATCAAAGTCATGGCTAGACTAGATATTGCTGAAAAGCGTGTACCACAAGATGGTCGTATTTCATTGCGTCTCGCGGGGCGTGAAGTGGATGTGCGTGTCTCAACCTTACCCTCTTCGCATGGTGAGCGCGTGGTGATGCGTTTGCTGGATAAGCAAGCGGGTCGTTTAAACATGACACATCTTGGTTTAATGCAAAATGACTATGATCGTTTAACGCAATTGGTCCATCGTCCACATGGCATTATCTTGGTCACAGGTCCAACAGGTTCGGGTAAAACCACCACCTTGTATGCTGCCTTGTCCGATTTGAATGACCACACTCGCAATATTTTGACTGCCGAAGATCCGATCGAGTATCAATTGGAGGGGATTGGTCAAACACAGGTCAATACCAAAGTGGATATGACCTTTGCACGTGCATTAAAAGCAATGTTACGTCAAGATCCAGATGTGGTGATGGTGGGTGAGATCCGTGACTTAGAAACTGCGGAAATTGCAGTACAAGCCTCTTTGACGGGTCACTTGGTACTTTCCACACTGCACACCAATACCGCAATCGGGGCAGTAACGCGTCTGAAAGATATGGGAATTGAGCCTTTCTTATTGGCGAGTTCTTTGATTGGGGTGATTGCACAACGTTTGGTGCGAACTTTATGTCCGCATTGCGTGACTTGGCGTAAGGCTGATGATTTCGAGAGACAAGTATTCCAGCATCTCAAGGTTGATGAGCATATGGAATTGCCTGAACCGCATGGTTGTGAAAAATGTTCACACGTTGGTTTTAGCGGGCGAACAGCAATCTATGAGATCGTGCCAGTAGATGAATCGATGCGCCGTCTCATTCATGGGAATGCAGCTGAATTTGAGTTGGAAAATCATGCGCGTCGTTACGCAGCATCGATTCGTGATGATGGATTATTGAAGGTCTTAGCTGGAAAAACCACATTGGAAGAAGTGCTTCGTGTGACCAATGAAGCTGCAGAAGAGTAAGCTTTAATCTTTAGATAAAAAAACAGCATGGTCAAACCATGCTGTTTTTTTTGAGCGGGAGGATTATGCAGTGGTCACGATATTGAAAGTCACATCGATATTGCCACGCGTCGCATTTGAATAAGGACAAACAATATGTGCAGCAGCAACCAATTGTTCTGCTTCCGCTTGTTCCATTCCAACTAAATAAACATTCAGTGTTACTTCGATACCAAAGCCATTCGGAATCGGGCCAATGCCGACTTCACCTTCAACATAGGCATCTTTCGTAATCTTGAATTTATCGCGGTTTGCAACAAACTTCATTGCACCCAAGAAACATGCAGAATAACCCGCTGCAAACAGTTGTTCTGGGTTCGTTACTGCACCACCAGCACCGCCCATTTCTTTTGGCACACCTAACTGAACATCTAAAACACCGTCAGAAGACGTCGCACGACCATCACGACCGCCAGTTGCTTTTGCTTTAGCACGATAAACCACTTGTTCTAGAGACATGATTATTATTCCTAAATATCATTGAATGCAATTAAATCGTACACGATATAAATAAAAATACAAGTTGTTGTTGTGTAAATTTCAAGCTTATTTGTTTAGGTTGCTACGAAGTTCGGAAAGCTGATCTTTTAATGCCAATAATGTTGTAGGTGAGCACGATGCAGCTTGAGCCAATTGATTTGGAATATCCGTGGCTTGTAATTGTAAAGCTTGACCTTGTGCAGTCAGGGTAATAATAACCTGTCGCTCATCTTTACTTGAGCGTTTACGGGTAATCAGGCCAGCTGCTTCAAGTTTTTTGAGTAAGGGCGTGAGTGTAGATGACTCTAGAAATAATCGTTCACCGATGTCTGAAACCGTCAGCTGATCTTTTTCCCACAACACCAACATCACCAGATATTGTGGATAGGTCAAGCCAAGTGGCACGAGTAATTGGCGATAAACTTGATTCAAGGCAAGATTGGTCGAATAAATCAGAAAACATAACTGATTATCTAATAACAGTTGTGGATGTTCTTCGCCCATGCAGTCCTCAAATGGTAATTGAATAGGATCAGTATATCTTGCTCTGATCAATTACCTAAGCAGTTTAGGCATCAATTCAAATGAAAAAAGCATAAGTTGCAAAAACCTATGCTTTCTATATAGATCACTTAAATTGAAAATTACCAAAGCTCAGCAATTTTTTTCATTAATCGTGCCCGATAGCGTGCGGTAGGATTGCTGAGATTATTTTGTGCTTCAAGTTCAAAATGTTGTTGCCAAGCTTTGATCATTTCTAGAGTTGTGCCTTTTTGCTTAATCACGGCAACATCTTCACGTTGAATATTGTCCAATCTCTGCCTTGCGCCTTCCGCACCGGTTCCCCAGCCAATGATCCATTGCCCGAAAGCATTGAGTGATAAGTTTTGCGGCGTAGACAAAACGCGAGATGATTGAGTGGATTCATTACCATCTACATCCACAGATGTCGCGTGAAGTTGTGCAGCTGTCCCCAAAAAAAAGAAAATAACAATAAATCTAAACATGTATAAAACTTAATAAGAATTAACGGATGATGTTACATCATGCATAGTCCAAAGTTAGCTGACTTTGTTCTACTATGATCAATAATTTGTATTAAATCATGATTCTATATATCAGACATTTATAAAAGTTGACCATTGCAGTCAGATTGGTCTTGGGTGTTTGTATTTTGTACAGCAGAACGTTTAAATCACTCTAACAATAAAGCGGAGATTAATAGGCAATAATTTTACGATGCTGCATTAAGGGCATCGCAAGACGAAGCTTGTTTTGTGCTTCAAGGTCAAATTCTGTGCTAATTAAACCGTGTCCATCTGTATCGATACTTTGCAACAGTTGTCCACGACTATCAGTAATACCTGCATGTCCCCAAGTTTGACGCTGTTCGCCGTGCCAACCTTGCTGAGCAGCGCCTAAGACATAACACTGGCTGTCCATGGCGCGTGCTTGTAGTAACAATTGCCAGTGAAGCTGACCTGTAGTGTAAGTAAAGGCCGCAGGAGCCGTTAACATATCTGCACCTTGTTGACGCAGACTTAAAGCAAGTTCAGGGAAACGTAAGTCATAGCAAACCATGAGTCCAATATTGCCAAAAGGTGTTTTTGCGACAACGACTTCATCACCAGGCTCAAAGAACT
Source organism: Acinetobacter sp. NIPH 2100 (assembly GCF_000369805.1). GTDB lineage: Bacteria > Pseudomonadota > Gammaproteobacteria > Pseudomonadales > Moraxellaceae > Acinetobacter. The sequence goes on from NZ_KB850224.1 coordinate 753,551, forward strand.
TGGATTCTTGATAACCACCTACAGCATCACCGACTTGTACATCAAACAAGTGGATTTTGTCGTAACGTGCTTCAGTCCCCTCAGGACTGATACATAAGCTGACTGTTCTCACTCGACCATCTTGAATGACTGAGCCATCTGGACGGAAAGGGCATGGGAGTGTACCTGCAACAATCCAGATTTGATAACGATGTGCCAATTGTTCTAAACGCGCTTGAATGACTTCGAATTGTGCTGCGGTTTCACGCTGCTTACCCGCAGCAAAGCAAACAAAATTCTCAGGGAAAACGATAAGCTCGGCTGCCTGAGCCTTACTTTGCTGGATTAATGACTCGATGACATCGAAGTTTGCTTCAATGTCATTTTGAGAATTCATTTGTGCAACAGAAAGTAAGGTCATAGGGAGATCACGATACTGAGTTTAACGATCAAGCGTTTTGTTTTTGTACGTCGAGATTTAAGCAATCTTGCTCTTTTTGCAATTGCTTAACCAGTGGTTCAAACATATTTTGGTTGTTTTCGTTCAAGCGCATCAGAGTTTTGTGTGCGTCGAGCACGGTGTTGAGCATTGCACTATGGGTGACTTGCTCTTCTGTAAGCTCCAAAGTGCATACACTTGGATCACCACAGTAGTTTAAAATCACAAACACTTGCCCAAGCCCCATGCTATTGGCCAAGGTAGTGATATCTGGATTTGTCGAGAGCATAACAGCTTGTATGTGATGAACTTGCTTAAGCTTTAAACCTAGTTTTGCCAGTATGCCTAAAACGGTACTGTCAATAAACGTGGTTTCAGTTAAATCAACGATTGCACCAACAACATTCTGCTGCTGTTCAATTCGATTGAGTAGTTTGTCTAGACTTATACAAGAGTGAGCACGCACTTCGCCAATAAGCTTGAAAATATGCGTTCCGTTCAAACTTGCATATTCAACATGACCTGTTGACATATAAATGCCATTTTCAGAGAAAGGATATCAAATTATCCCATAGTGATATTGGAGACACAAGTGGTTGCGAGGTGTGATTTAATTAAGATGTTGAATTTAAAATTAATTCATTCGACATATGCTTAAAATTGCAATGTCATCAGCCACATGTTCAGGGGCTTTGAATGAGTCATTTTTAAGATGTTCGACCAATTGATTAAACTGATCATTGAGGCCACCATCGAAGGGCTCTAAGGCACCATCTGAACATAAAATAAACCGTGCATGGCGACTTAATTTACAGTGATGTTCTTCGACTTCAAGCTCCTCAGTCAAGCCAAGCGGGAAGCTACTTGTGGTTAATATCTGAGGCGGTTGATTCGGTTCAAAAATAATAGGGGGAGGGTAATGTCCTGCACTTGACCAACGCACTTCATGAGTGACTAGGTTTAAGATCCCAGCAACCATGGTAATGTGTTTTTCAATATTTTCTTGCACCAACATCGCATTAAGCTTTTGAATCAATTGACTTGGTGTTTTGGAACGGCCATGAAAGGCTGCCATCCAAGACGTCAGTAAGCTACTAGTGACACCATGTCCTGATACATCTGCAAGATAAAACAAAACCTCTTCATCATTTAAGCGCCAATAATCATACCAATCGCCAGACAAGTAAGCGGACGGCTGAAAAAGGGATTCAAACTGATAGTTTGGTAATTCAATTGGGTTTGGTAAAAGACGTTTTTGTAATTCGGCAGCAGAGGGTAAGTCTCGACTATCTTGATTACGTTTGTATTGAGCATCTATTTTAAACAAAGAATGAATCGGGTTTTTTGGCAAACTATCCCAAATCCAACCGGCTAATGCACCTTGTTCCCATGCTTGCGCTAAGGCTGTACCTTCATGTTCAAATGCAAGCACTACTGTTGGAAGTTTCCACTGATACTTTAAAAAGTCTTGCACATCGGCAATCGCAATGATGGTTTGATCATACAAATCCAAATCATCAATTTGAATGATCTGCAAACTCGGTAACTCAGTTAAAGCTTGATCTAAACAAGGTACGGAACGCGTGGGTTGTATGAAATACATAGATGAATAGTCAATCCTTTGTATGATCATTTAAAATTCATCATAGATGAAACATGACCTTATACATAGTATTGCCAGAGTTTAAATTCTCTGGCAATACATTAGTTTGTAAAACATTATTTTAGCTTAATCATTTATCGTCAGAAGAAGCATCGTCAACATCATCCGCATCGCCAATGAACGATACATCATTCGCGTCACCCCGTTTCTCTGCAATTTGGAAGGATTTACGCTGTAAATAAAAATCACGAATCATTGAATATTTATCGCCTTTTAAGCTTTCTTCAATATCAAGGATCTGAGAGCGTGCATCAATGGCTTGCAATACATTGGTAGACCAGTAAATTCCATCTTGATCTTCTAATAAGTATTTTTGTGGGCGGCCGAAACTATCTGCTGCCAAACCAAAACCATCACGGAAAGTGCTCGGTCCAAAAAATGGCAACATCACATAAGGACCAGATGGAACACCATAATAGCCGAGTGTCACACCAAAGCTTTCTTCTTCAGTGGTTAAACCTAAACGACGTGCGGGATCTGCAAAACCTAAAGTTGTTAAGGTATTCACGGTGAAACGACCTAAACTTTTTGCTGCGCGGGTCGGTCGGCCTTGGATTAATTGATTGACTGCATTCCAAGGCTCGCCTAAGTTTTTACGAAACTGACGATATGGACTACGTACAGGTTCTGGAACTTTGGCAACATATTGAATCGCAACTGGCTTTAATAGGTTGCGATCTAACATGTCATTGAATGCATAAATTTGTCGATTCAGTGGTTGTAATGGATCTTTCACTGAATCTGGCTGCGCTGCATTCGCATTTACTTTTAAATCATTCTTGGTGAGATGTTTTAAATCTTTGATGGCCTGAATCGTTGATATCTTTTGTTCAGCAGTGACTGGAGTTCCTACAGCATTCGCTTGATCGGCTGAATCACTGGTAGGCGCTTCTTGTGCCAATACTGATGAACATGCTCCAGCAGTTAACAACCCAAGCAAGATAAAATTGGAGTAATGCATATAAGTCCTTAATCGCTGTTAGAGCGAAATAATACAGCCATTAAAATGAGTGCGTCACTGAACGCAAAACATAAAGATAAGGCATACAGTTTAGTTGTTCTCTTATTATTAAAACAAATTCGGTCGAAAAATATAAGAAAAATTGTGAATTTGGTTTAAAAATGTTCACTCGAATAAAAAAGATTGTTTAGGGGGTTGCACCCCGTCTGAAATACTGTAGAATGCACATCCATCGGCGGTGATGTGGATAAAAACTTGTTTAGAAACAAGGATTTGGCTTAAGGGTTAAATTTTTGGGTTTGAGAATAAGTTTTGAAAATATCTAAATTACCTGTTGACTTTAAAGAAATTTAGAGTAATATAGCCGACCTAGCTTGATGATGACGAATCATCGAGAAGATCATTAAGAGAATAGAAGAACAACTTGTGTGGATTTTTACTGGTTGATCAATCGAAAATATTTCATTGATTGAATGGTAGAAATTTCTCGAAGTTTATTTGAGCGAATTTTTAGTCAGAAAATTGATGAGCCAAGATTTGTAGCCATAAGCTACTAATGATTTTAAACTGAAGAGTTTGATCATGGCTCAGATTGAACGCTGGCGGCAGGCTTAACACATGCAAGTCGAGCGGAGTGATGGTGCTTGCACTATCACTTAGCGGCGGACGGGTGAGTAATGCTTAGGAATCTGCCATTTAGTGGGGGACAACATTCCGAAAGGAATGCTAATACCGCATACGTCCTACGGGAGAAAGCAGGGGATCTTCGGACCTTGCGCTAAATGATGAGCCTAAGTCGGATTAGCTAGTTGGTGGGGTAAAGGCCTACCAAGGCGACGATCTGTAGCGGGTCTGAGAGGATGATCCGCCACACTGGGACTGAGACACGGCCCAGACTCCTACGGGAGGCAGCAGTGGGGAATATTGGACAATGGGCGGAAGCCTGATCCAGCCATGCCGCGTGTGTGAAGAAGGCCTTTTGGTTGTAAAGCACTTTAAGCGAGGAGGAGGCTACCTAGATTAATACTCTAGGATAGTGGACGTTACTCGCAGAATAAGCACCGGCTAACTCTGTGCCAGCAGCCGCGGTAATACAGAGGGTGCGAGCGTTAATCGGATTTACTGGGCGTAAAGCGTGCGTAGGCGGCTGATTAAGTCGGATGTGAAATCCCTGAGCTTAACTTAGGAATTGCATTCGATACTGGTCAGCTAGAGTATGGGAGAGGATGGTAGAATTCCAGGTGTAGCGGTGAAATGCGTAGAGATCTGGAGGAATACCGATGGCGAAGGCAGCCATCTGGCCTAATACTGACGCTGAGGTACGAAAGCATGGGGAGCAAACAGGATTAGATACCCTGGTAGTCCATGCCGTAAACGATGTCTACTAGCCGTTGGGGCCTTTGAGGCTTTAGTGGCGCAGCTAACGCGATAAGTAGACCGCCTGGGGAGTACGGTCGCAAGACTAAAACTCAAATGAATTGACGGGGGCCCGCACAAGCGGTGGAGCATGTGGTTTAATTCGATGCAACGCGAAGAACCTTACCTGGCCTTGACATACTAGAAACTTTCCAGAGATGGATTGGTGCCTTCGGGAATCTAGATACAGGTGCTGCATGGCTGTCGTCAGCTCGTGTCGTGAGATGTTGGGTTAAGTCCCGCAACGAGCGCAACCCTTTTCCTTATTTGCCAGCGAGTAATGTCGGGAACTTTAAGGATACTGCCAGTGACAAACTGGAGGAAGGCGGGGACGACGTCAAGTCATCATGGCCCTTACGGCCAGGGCTACACACGTGCTACAATGGTCGGTACAAAGGGTTGCTACCTAGCGATAGGATGCTAATCTCAAAAAGCCGATCGTAGTCCGGATTGGAGTCTGCAACTCGACTCCATGAAGTCGGAATCGCTAGTAATCGCGGATCAGAATGCCGCGGTGAATACGTTCCCGGGCCTTGTACACACCGCCCGTCACACCATGGGAGTTTGTTGCACCAGAAGTAGGTAGTCTAACCGCAAGGAGGACGCTTACCACGGTGTGGCCGATGACTGGGGTGAAGTCGTAACAAGGTAGCCGTAGGGGAACCTGCGGCTGGATCACCTCCTTAACGAAAGATTGGTGACCGGTAAGAATCCACAACAAGTTGTTCTTCGAAGATGTATCTGAGGGTCTGTAGCTCAGTTGGTTAGAGCACACGCTTGATAAGCGTGGGGTCACAAGTTCAAGTCTTGTCAGACCCACCAAATCTGATTGCAGTAGCTTAGATTGAAAGATATATCGTTCATTAAATGATAAGCTGGGGACTTAGCTTAGTTGGTAGAGCGCCTGCTTTGCACGCAGGAGGTCAGGAGTTCGACTCTCCTAGTCTCCACCACACATTACGAAGTAATGTAAGAAACTAAAGTTAAATTCCAAAGATAGCTTATAGAATTTAGTAAACAAGAAGATCGCATGGTCTTGGTTTATTAAGTTCTGTGATTTATCACAGTTTACTACGCACCGACGAGGTGGTAGTTAATCATTAACAGATTAGAAAATTGAGTCTGAAATAAATTGTTCAAACTCGATTAGATATAAGCTTAACAAGTAATTGTTAAGAACATATTTAATCTGAGAACTAGCAAATTAACTGAATCAAGCGTTTTGGTATATGAATTAGATTGAAGCTGTACGGTGATTAAATTCACAGGACAACAGATAGTAGCAATTAAGTTTGCAACGATAACACTCACTTGTATGTGTTAACGACTGTTTGGGGTTGTATAGTCAAGTAATTAAGTGCATGTGGTGGATGCCTTGGCAGTCAGAGGCGATGAAAGACGTAATAGCCTGCGATAAGCTCCGGGGAGGCGGCAAATATCCTTTGATCCGGAGATTTCTGAATGGGGGAACCCACCCGCTATAAGGCGGGTATCATAAGCTGAATACATAGGCTTATGAAGCGAACGAGGGGAAGTGAAACATCTCAGTACCCTTAGGAAAAGAAATCAATTGAGATTCCCTTAGTAGCGGCGAGCGAACGGGGAGCAGCCCATTAAGTTGTGTGTGTTCTAGTGGAACGCTCTGGGAAGTGCGAACGTAGAGGGTGATATTCCCGTACACGAAAGGGCACACACAATGATGACGAGTAGGGCGAGGCACGTGAAACCTTGTCTGAATATGGGGGGACCATCCTCCAAGGCTAAATACTCCTGACTGACCGATAGTGAACCAGTACCGTGAGGGAAAGGCGAAAAGAACCCCTGTGAGGGGAGTGAAATAGATCCTGAAACCGCATGCATACAAGCAGTGGGAGCCGACTTGTTCGGTGACTGCGTACCTTTTGTATAATGGGTCAGCGACTTATATTCAGTAGCGAGGTTAACCGAATAGGGGAGCCGTAGAGAAATCGAGTCTTAATAGGGCGTTTAGTTGCTGGGTATAGACCCGAAACCAGGCGATCTATCCATGAGCAGGTTGAAGGTTGGGTAACACTAACTGGAGGACCGAACCCACTGTCGTTGAAAAGCCAGGGGATGACTTGTGGATAGGGGTGAAAGGCTAATCAAGCCTGGTGATAGCTGGTTCTCCCCGAAAGCTATTTAGGTAGCGCCTCGGACGAATACCATTGGGGGTAGAGCACTGTTTCGGCTAGGGGGTCATCCCGACTTACCAAACCGATGCAAACTCCGAATACCAATGAGTACTATCCGGGAGACAGACTGCGGGTGCTAACGTCCGTAGTCAAGAGGAAAACAATCCAGACCGCCAGCTAAGGCCCCAAAATCATAGTTAAGTGGGAAACGATGTGGGAAGGCATAGACAGCTAGGAGGTTGGCTTAGAAGCAGCCACCCTTTAAAGAAAGCGTAATAGCTCACTAGTCGAGTCGGCCTGCGCGGAAGATGTAACGGGGCTAAAACTATGTGCCGAAGCTGCGGATTTACGCATTAGCGTAAGTGGTAGGGGAGCGTTCTGTAAGCCGATGAAGGTGTATTGAGAAGTATGCTGGAGGTATCAGAAGTGCGAATGCTGACGTGAGTAACGACAAAACGGGTGAAAAACCCGTTCGCTGAAAGACCAAGGGTTCCAGTCCAACGTTAATCGGGGCTGGGTGAGTCGACCCCTAAGGCGAGGCCGAGAGGCGTAGTCGATGGGAAATTGGTTAATATTCCAATACTTCTGTGTAATGCGATGAGAGGACGGAGAAGGTTAAGTCAGCCTGGCGTTGGTTGTCCAGGTGGAAGGCAGTAGGCATGCATCTTAGGCAAATCCGGGGTGCTCTATGCTGAGAGCTGATAGCAAGCTGTACTTGTACAGTGAAGTGGCTGATACCATGCTTCCAGGAAAAGTCTCTAAGCTTCAGTTACACAGGAATCGTACCCGAAACCGACACAGGTGGTCAGGTCGAGTAGACCAAAGCGCTTGAGAGAACTCTGCTGAAGGAACTAGGCAAAATGGTACCGTAACTTCGGGAGAAGGTACGCTGCTGACGGTGATGGGACTTGCTCCCTGAGCTATTGGCAGCCACAGAAACCAGGCCGCTGCAACTGTTTATTAAAAACATAGCACTCTGCAAACACGAAAGTGGACGTATAGGGTGTGATGCCTGCCCGGTGCTGGAAGGTTAATTGATGGGGTTAGCGTAAGCGAAGCTCTTGATCGAAGCCCCAGTAAACGGCGGCCGTAACTATAACGGTCCTAAGGTAGCGAAATTCCTTGTCGGGTAAGTTCCGACCTGCACGAATGGCATAATGATGGCGGCGCTGTCTCCAGCAGAGGCTCAGTGAAATCGAATTCGCCGTGAAGATGCGGTGTACCCGCGGCTAGACGGAAAGACCCCGTGAACCTTTACTGCAGCTTGACATTGAACTTTGACCTTACTTGTGTAGGATAGGTGGGAGGCTTTGAAGTTGGAACGCTAGTTCCAATGGAGCCGTCCTTGAAATACCACCCTGGTAATGTTGAGGTTCTAACTCTGCCCCGTAATCCGGGGCGAGGACCATGTCTGGTGGGTAGTTTGACTGGGGCGGTCTCCTCCTAAAGAGTAACGGAGGAGTACGAAGGTGCGCTCAGCGTGGTCGGAAATCACGCGTAGAGTATAAAGGCAAAAGCGCGCTTAACTGCGAGACCCACAAGTCGAGCAGGTACGAAAGTAGGTCTTAGTGATCCGGTGGTTCTGTATGGAAGGGCCATCGCTCAACGGATAAAAGGTACTCTGGGGATAACAGGCTGATACCGCCCAAGAGTTCATATCGACGGCGGTGTTTGGCACCTCGATGTCGGCTCATCTCATCCTGGGGCTGAAGCAGGTCCCAAGGGTATGGCTGTTCGCCATTTAAAGAGGTACGCGAGCTGGGTTTAGAACGTCGTGAGACAGTTCGGTCCCTATCTACCGTGGGCGCTGGAAATTTGAGAGGATCTGCTCCTAGTACGAGAGGACCAGAGTGGACGAACCTCTGGTGTACCGGTTGTGACGCCAGTCGCATCGCCGGGTAGCTATGTTCGGAAGGGATAACCGCTGAAAGCATCTAAGCGGGAAGCCTACCTCAAGATAAGATTTCCCTAGGAATTTATTCCTCTAAAGAGCCGTTCGAGACTAGGACGTTGATAGGTTGGGTGTGGAAGCACGGTGACGTGTGAAGCTGACCAATACTAATTGCTCGTGAGGCTTGACTATACAACACCCAAGCAGTTGTATGTAAAGCTGATAATCGATTCATAAAAGATCAGTTGAACCTGATCTTGAACAAAGAACTTGATTTAGTGATTGCTAAGCAATAAACTTCGACTCAATAATCTAATCCGTTAATAACTCTTTGGATCGTAAGTAAGGCATGTGGTGAATACACTACAAATAAGACCCGAAAGCACCACAACAGTTTGCTGGCGACAATAGCAAGAGTGAACCACCTGATCCCTTCCCGAACTCAGAAGTGAAACCTCTTAGCGCTGATGGTAGTGTGGCACTTGCCATGTGAGAGTAAGTCATCGCCAGCTTTTAAATACTAACACCCCCTCCGCTAACGCAGAGGGGGTGTTTTTTATTGCATAGATGAAAAGAAAATATAAGTCAATATTTAAAGAGTCGTACTATTTTTATCCTAATTAGATGCTAAACAAGAAATGCTATTAGGACTGATATGATTCTCTATGAACTTTTATCTGCTATTGGAATTGTCTATTTAGGTTTTTTAATATGGAAATGGTTAAAAAAATCTAAGCAACAATATCAAGCACCTATAGTTATTCGCGAATGGATATTGGATGATCCTGAAGGTGAGCTATATGTAGCTTCTATTACCTCAGATCAAAAGGTCTGGTCTGCTTGTGGGCGATATGCAATGTCTTCCGGTTCAACGAGCACAACTTGGTCTGGCTTTTTAGCAGGGGATTTAAATGAGCTGGTGCGAACAACGATGGGGCAGAAAGTATTGGATGAAATGATCGAATGCCTAAAGCAGCAAAATCTAAAATAATTCTATGTTGTTTACATGTTTGCTAAATAAGGGGGTGAAAAGAACTCAATTCGAATAAATATTTATATTTTTGCTATTTTTTGAACAAACAAGTCAGTTGAAAAGCTTTTTCCTTATATGCGTAAACATTGCTTTATGTTATAAATATTTTTATAGGCATGTTTTTTGCTTATTTTAATAAAAGGAAAGACTATGAAATTATCTGTTGGATTGAAAGTTGCGAACAGTTTATCGTTGACTCCTCAATTACAACAGGCCATACGTCTTTTACAGTTATCTAGCTTAGAGCTCGAACAAGAAATTCAAATCCAGTTAGACAGTAATCCCTTACTTGAAAAAATTGAAGACATGGGGACAGCGGAGAGCCTTTCCTCGCTAGAAGAAAAAGAGAATGGGGATTTAACCACTGAGCTGAATGCGGATCATCTGCCAAATGATTTACCTGTTGATACTGAATGGGATGATATTTATACCCATCAATCGACTGCTTTGGCATCACCAGAATATGAAGAAAGAGAAGATAATCGTCAGGTACAACTAAGCCTGAAAGAGCATATTTTAGATCAAGTCAATCTTTTGCATTTTTCCACTGTAGATAAACTAATTGCGTATTGCATCGTAGATTCTTTGGATGATAAGGGTTTTTTAGACGCAGAATTGGACGATATTTTACTTGCTGTCTCTCGTTTATTACAGGAAATGGAGAGTGAGGAAGAGGTTGAGCAAGATGAAATCATCGTTGTTTTAAAACATATTCAACGTCTCGATCCTATTGGTGTAGGCTCAAGAAATTTAGCAGAATGTTTAAAAATTCAACTAGAAACTTTTAATGACAAAGTTCCCTATCTAGCTGAAGCTAGAAATTTATTGAAATATTACGAGTTACTGATTTCGAATGACCTGAATAAGTTGTTAAAGCAAACGGGGCTATCTAAAGAGCAATTAAAAAGTGCCGTTGATTTGTTGAAAACTTTAAAGCCATATCCTGGACTGGAATTCAATCAACAAGAATCAGAATACCAAGTCCCTGATGTTGTAGTATCGAAAAAAGATCAACATTGGCAAGTTCAGCTCAATCCGGATGTATTGCCTAAGTTACGGATCAATTCTTTTTATTCAGGGATGATTCGTAGAGCTGATCAAAGTGATGATAACGTTTATTTGCGCAATCAAATGCTGGAAGCGAAGAATTTTATCAAGAGTATTGATGAACGCCATAAGACTTTATTGAAAGTGGCGACCTGTATTGTCGAACATCAAAGAGCTTTTTTGGAGCAAGGTCCAGAAGCGATGAAACCTTTGGTGCTTCGTGATGTGGCAGAGGAAGTTGAATTACATGAATCAACAGTCTCTCGTGTGACAACCAATAAATATATGCTGACACCACGTGGTTTATTTGAATTGAAATACTTCTTTTCTAGTCATGTGGGAACAACAACGGGTGGCGAGGCTTCATCGACTGCAATTCGTGCAATGATTAAAAAACTCGTTTCAAGTGAAAATCCGCGTAAGCCTTTGTCGGATAATGCAATTGCTGAAATGTTGAAGAATGAAGGGATTGAGGTCGCTCGACGCACGGTAGCAAAATATCGTGAATCGTTACATATTGCCTCATCTTCTGAAAGAAAAGTCTTGATCTAAATTTCAAGGTGTGACTATTCTAGGTGTTCATTATTACGGAATAATGAATTTTTTTAATGATCACTAGAGGAATCGCTGAAATGATTTAATGGATGTTGAACCACTAATAATGTGCATTAAATTTGCTTAAGCGATTTTCTTGTATCCTGAGAAAAAGGTGAGGGATAGAATTATGCAAATAACGATTCGTGGGCACCATTTAACCATTACACCAGCCATTGAAGAAAATATAAAAGAAAAGTTTAGTCAAATGACCAAACATCTAGATCAGGTCAATAGTATGCAAATCAAGCTGGCTAAAGATCATCAAATTGACAAACGTTCACACAAAGGTAGTGCAAATCATATCGCTGAAGCGATTATACGTTTGCCGGGGGTAGAACTGTTTGCACAGGCGACAGCCGATGATATGTATACTTCGATTCGAAAACTGACAGATAAATTAAAACGCCAGCTGGCGAAACATCGAAAAATTCAATGTTCGTATCAGCATGAACTGGCACTTTTGAGTTAATTTTTATTTTTATATAAGAGGCTTTTTGTGAAGCCTCTTTTTTTATTGATAAAAAAAGAAACTGCTTACTGAATTATGTGAAAAAGTTATAGTAAAATACTTGGTTTTACACCAATGGTTGTATAAGAGGCCTTGTAATGAATAGTGAGCAGCTCACGCAAATTTTAAAAGAAGCTTTCCCTGAAGCAGAAGTAGCAGTGAGCGGTCAAGCTGGGAAATTTGACCTTCGTATTGTGGATGATCAGTTTGAAGGTAAACGTACCGTTGCTCGTCAACAAGCCGTTTATGCACCTCTAAATTCTTATATTGCGAGTGGTGCAGTTCACGCTGTTACGATTCGCGCAATGACAAAAGACGAATGGCGCAAAGCAAGCCTTTTCGGAGCTTAAATATTAATGGATAAATTTTTAATTACGGGCGGTGTTAAGCTCGAAGGTGAAGTACGCATTTCTGGTGCTAAAAATGCAGCTTTACCTTTACTTGCAGCAATGATCCTTGCTGACTCTCCGATTACGCTCACCAATGTACCCAATTTAAAAGATGTAAATACATTGGTTAAGTTGATTGCTGGTCTTGGTGTGACCATGAGTTATGAAGGTGAAACGGTTCGTGCTGATGCTTCGACATTAGATAACCAGTTTGCACCGTATGAACTTGTAAAAACGATGCGTGCATCTATTTTAGTGCTTGGTCCTTTGTTGGCGCGTTATGGTAATGCAAAAGTATCATTACCAGGCGGCTGTGCGATTGGTTCACGTCCAGTTGATCAACACTTAAAAGCTTTAGAAGCTTTGGGTGCGCAGATTGAAGTTGAAAATGGTTATGTCCATGCTTCAGTTGATGGCCGTTTAAAAGGTGGTGAAGTTGTTTTTGATATGGTGACCGTTGGTGGCACCGAAAATATCTTGATGGCTGCTGCGTTAGCTGATGGTGTGACCACAATTCGTAATGCCGCTCGTGAACCAGAAATCACCGATCTTGCGCAAATGCTGATTAAGATGGGCGCGAAAATTGAAGGTTTAGATACGGATACGCTTGTTGTTACGGGTGTTGAAAGCTTACATGGCTGCGAATATGCCGTTGTTGCTGACCGTATCGAAACGGGTTCATATCTGGCTGCGGCTGCTATTACCGGTGGACGAGTTAAAACGACGCATACCGATCCTGCATTGTTAGAAGCAGTATTGGATAAGTTCGAAGAAATGGGCGCGGAAGTCACTCGTGGTGATGACTGGATTGAGTTGGATATGCAGGGCAAACGTCCTAAAGCAGTGAGCTTCAGAACATTACCGCATCCAGAATTCCCAACTGATATGCAAGCGCAAATTATGGCAGTCAATGTGATTGGTCGTGGTTTTGCAACGATTTCTGAAACCATTTTCGAAAACCGTTTTATGCATGTCCCAGAACTTTCACGTATGGGTGCTAACATCCAAGTTGAAGGGCATGATGCGGTGGTTACAGGTGTGGAAACACTTCAGGCTGCACCTGTCATGGCAACTGATTTACGTGCTTCATTTTCACTTGTTTTAGCTGCTTTGGTGGCTGAAGGTGAAACCCTGGTTGACCGTATCTATCACATTGATCGTGGCTACGAACAAGTGGAAGAAAAATTGCAAAGTTTAGGTGCTCAGATTAAGCGAGTAAAAGGATGAATGACTTAAGAAACGATGATCCAAATTTTGATGTAATGGGCAATTTTGATCATGGTTTAACTTTAGCACTCAGTAAAGGTCGTATCTTAAAGGAAACATTACCCTTGCTTGAAAAGGCAGGTATTAATTTACTTGAAGATCCAGATAAATCACGCAAATTGATTTTTCCAACGACACACAAAAAAGTTCGTATTTTGATTTTACGTGCTTCTGATGTTCCAACCTATGTTGAGAATGGTGCGGCAGACTTTGGTGTAGCGGGCAAAGACGTATTGATGGAACATGGTGCACAACATGTTTATGAGTTGCTTGACCTGAAAATTGCCAATTGTAAGTTGATGACGGCTGGTAAAGTCGGCATGGAACGACCAAAAGGCCGTTTAAAGATCGCAACCAAATATGTCAACTTAACTCGTCAATATTATGCAAGCCTCGGTGAGCAAGTTGATGTAATTAAGCTATACGGATCAATGGAGCTTGCACCTTTGGTTGGGTTAGGTGATTACATTGTCGATGTGGTTGACACTGGAAATACTTTACGTGCCAATGGCTTGGAGCCATTAGAAGAAATTTGCAAAGTTTCTTCGCGTTTAATTGTCAATAAGGCCAGTTTTAAACGTAAACAAGCCGTTTTAAATCCGATTTTGACGCAACTTGAACAAGCAGTTAAAGCACGTCAAAACTAAGTTTTAGATGAAATTGAATAAAAAGGTCAGCTTCGGTTGGCCTTTTTATTTGAGTTTTTCTGGATTACGTAAAGAATAGATAGTTTGCAGTTGGTGTTGATCATTGAAAGCGAAAGTCAGTACCATGACACAACGATGGTTTGAGTCATAGAGTTTAAAACCGACACCTCCATTGAGATGGCACATTTCCCAAGAGAGTTCACTCCACGCCTTAAAAAGCAAGCGTTCAAAGAAACGTAATATAGCAGGTTGGCCGATGAAGGGCTGCCGAATCGCTGAGACCTTACCACCGCCATCTGCTGCAAATTGGATATCTTCACTGAGTAATTGTGTTAATTGATCTAGATCATGTGAATGAATGGCGACTTTGAATGCATTGAGTAAGTTGATTTGCTGCTGAGTAAGATGATTTGAGAGAACGTTAGGTTCATCTGCAATACGTTTTCTACTACGGGCCACCAATTGTCGACAATTACTTTGTTGTTCCCGAAGGATTTCTGAAATTTCAACATAATCAAGATTGAATATGTCATGCAGTAAATATGCCGCTCGTTCTTTAGCTGAAAGTTTTTCAAGAACCAAAAGGAAGGCGGTAGAGAGCGTATAGTCGGATTCGACCGAGAATGTTTCTGTATGATGATAGGGTTCAGGTAACCATGTTCCAATATATTCAGTTCTAGACCTGTGGTGAGCACGGAGTAAGTCAATACAATGGCGTGTACATACAGAGGTCAGCCAAGCTTGAGGATTGATAATATCTTGTTTAGGTTGCTGCTGCCATTTTATAAAAATATCCTGTAAGACATCTTCAGCATCACTTGTTGTTCCCAGCAGTCGATAAGCGAGACCGAACAGAAATGTTCGGCTTGTCTCAAAAATCGTTAAATCATGTTGGCTAATCGTGCCTGATGCTTTCATAGATGTTAATGTTGGGAAATTGCAATTCGATTCCACAAATTAATCATGCCAATCAGTAAAGTTAAAGCTGAAATTTGTGGCTCACTGAAATATTTTAATAGTGTTATACGTAACGGCTCATAATCAGTGAGCGCGTGCAAAGTCGTGAGTGCTTCAACCCAAGCAAAGGCGGCTTTTTCCTGATCTGTATAATCATTGCAATGTCGCCATACCACCAAGCGGTCCAAGCGTGATTGTACTTCACCATCTGCCAAAGCTTCCGCAATATGCATCTTCACACAAAAAGCACAACCATTGATTTGCGAGGCACGTAATAGAACAAGATGATAAAGCGAGCGAGCAATCAGGTCCAAGTCGAGAATATTTTGATGAACCTGATAGAGATAATGAATTGATTCTGGTAAATGTTTTTTAGGATGAATGTTGAGCGTCGTCATTGTCGTGTTCCTGATTAAAATCAAAATAGGTACTTATTTGACGAGTCAGCCTTTTGCTTTGTGACATGGGACGTAAAATAGTTTTTAACTTTTTGTTCTTGTTGCTTAAATATTTTGATTAAGCAAATAAAAGTAAAATGATGGGGTGATCGAAGAACTCATTCTTTCCCATTGATTTTTTTAGCCTACATTGTGCCCACAAGCGTACTGAAAAAGAGTAAACTTAGCGTTCTCTTTTTCGCCTTGTGGGTAAATTGATGCGATGTTTATCGACTCAGGATCAAAATTTTAAACAGACATTTGCTGAACTTTTAGCATTTGAAACGGTTAATGATCCTCAATTAATACAAACTGTAGATCAAATTATTGCTGATGTACGTCAGCATGGTGATGATCATGTGCTTAAATTAACGCAACAGTTCGATCGACATCCAGCGCATCAATTCTCTGACCTAGAACTGACTCAAGCACAGCTTAAAACTGCATTTGATGGTTTAAGTGTTGAAATTCGTGAAGCATTAGAACTTGCCGCAAAACGCATTCGTTCTTTCCATCAGGCACAAAAGCAGGAAGGTTGGACTTATGTCGATGATCTGGGGAATACCTTAGGTCAGAAAGTTACACCACTGGATCGTGTTGGAATTTATGTGCCAGGTGGATTAGCCTCTTATCCATCGTCGGTACTCATGAATGCGTTGCCTGCACATGTCGCAGGTGTTTCTGAAATTATTATGGTGGTTCCTGCGCCAAATGGTGAGTTGAATCCATTGGTGTTAGCCGCTGCCTATTTGGCAGGCGTGAGTCGAGTGTTTACTATCGGTGGTGCGCAGGCCGTTGCGGCATTGGCGTATGGAACACAAACCATTCCAGCGGTAGATAAAATTACGGGGCCTGGCAATCGATTTGTCGCAGCAGCAAAGCGTGCGGTGTTTGGCCAAGTTGGTATTGACATGATTGCAGGACCTTCGGAAATTTTGGTGTATGCCGAAGGTGAAAATAATGCTGAATGGCTAGCTATGGATGTATTGTCTCAAGCAGAGCATGACACCGTTGCGCAAGCTATTTTCATTACCCCAGATGAAAAGCTATTAAATGCAGTTGAAGTCGCGATTGAAAAACATTTAGCGGAATTACCAAAAGCAGAAATTGCCAAAACATCGATTCAAAATCGTGGTGCATTGGTGCTGGTAAAAAATCGTGCAGAAGCGATTGAACTGATTAATCAGGTTGCACCAGAGCATTTAGAACTCTGTCTTGATGAGGCTGAATTGATGAGTCAGGAGATTCGTCATGCAGGGGCGATCTTTATGGGACGTTATACACCAGAAGCCATTGGTGATTATTGTGCGGGTCCAAACCATGTCTTGCCGACATCGGGGACGGCACGTTTTTCTTCACCACTTGGTGTTTATGATTTCCAGAAGCGTTCTAGCTTGATCATGTGCTCTGAAGAGGGTGTGAAGAGCTTGGCAAAAGCCGCGGATGTGTTGGCAGTGCAAGAAAATCTTGATGCCCATGCGCGTTCAGCCCGTTATCGTTACCAATAACCGATTCAAAAATTGATAGGGGCTGGTTAGCCCCTTTTTTAGGATACATGAGAGTAGAATAATGACGTTTACAGCAGAACAAATGCGTTTTTGGAGTCCAGAGGTTCGTGAATTAGAGCCTTATGTACCAGGTGAGCAACCTAAGATTCAGAACTTACTCAAACTCAATACCAATGAAAATCCATATCCACCATCACCAAAAGTGGTGCAGGCTGTACAGGCAGTTTTAACTGAACAAGCCGATGCCTTACGTCTATATCCAGATCCAGATGCAACCGCTTTAAAACAGGCGATTGCCAATCAGCAACAGGTTGATGTGGCTCAAGTGTTTGTAGGCAATGGTTCGGATGAAGTATTGGCACATATTTTTAAAGCTTTTTTTATCCAGAAACAACCGATTCTCTATCCAGATATTACCTATAGTTTTTATCCTGTTTATAGTCAGTTTTTTGCAACACAAACCAAGCAGATTCCTTTGAATGAAAAATTCGAAATAGATGTATCGGATTATGAACAGGAAAATGGCGGTATTATCATCACCAATCCAAATGCACCAACCAGTATCGCGCTTGGTTTAAATGAGATTGAACAGGTGCTTAAGGCGAATCCAGATCGTGTGGTTGTGATTGATGAGGCTTATGTCGATTTTGGTGCTGAGTCGGCGGTGCAATTGGTCAATCGATATGAAAACTTAGTCGTTTGCCAAACAACATCGAAGTCACGTTCATTGGCCGGCTTACGTGTTGGCTTTGCCATTGCGCAAGCACATTTGATTGCAGCACTTGAAGCCGTCAAAAATAGTTTTAACTCCTATCCAATCGATCGTTTTGCCATTGCAGCAGCCGTGGCTTCATTTGAAGATCAAGCTTATTTTGAAGCGCAATGTGCCAAAGTGATTGAGAGCCGAGACAAGTTGGTGGGTGATCTCACCGCTTTAGGTTTTGATGTGTTGCCATCGAAAGCCAACTTTATTTTTGCGACACATTCAGAATATGATGCTGCTCAGTTGGCTCAACAATTACGTGAGCAGGGGGTTATTGTGCGTTATTTCAATAAGCCGCGAATTAATCAATTTTTGCGTATCACGATCGGTACCGATGAACAAAATCAGCGTCTAGTGGACACACTGAAAACGAAAATTTTGTAAATCCGTATTGCATTTTACTGTTTAGAAACCTGCCATGTATTGAGCAAATCAAGCATGGCAGAAATTTTATCAAAGCATTCCTGATATTCGGCTTCCGCATCAGAAGCGATAGTGATGCCGCCACCCGCCCACATTGATAATTGGTCCTGATACTTTTGAATACTGCGAATCAAAATATTCCAACTGCCTGTACCATCGAAATTAAAATAACCTAAGCTGCCACAATAAACACCACGCGGTGCACCTTCGAGTTCTTCAATAATTTGCATGGCACGAATCTTCGGTGCACCTGTGATTGAACCACCTGGCAGGGCAGATAAGAGCATCTGCATTGGATTGATTTCAGGTTTTAAGCTTGCCGTGATTTCACTGACCATGTGATGAACTTGATTGAAACTTTCTATTTCAAATAGTTTGGTGGTTTTGACAGAGCCTGTTTCAGCATAGACACCCAAGTCATTGCGGAGCAGATCTACAATCATAACATTCTCGGCCTGATCTTTTTCAGAATTACTGAGTTTGTCTTTTGAAATCTGATCCTGTTGTGGATCATCAAAGCGCGGCATCGTGCCTTTGATTGGGCGTGTTTTTATTTGTCGATTGGCCTGAAATTCAATAAATAGTTCAGGTGAACAACTTAACAGTTCAAAATCAGCTAATTTAAGATAGCCAGCATAAGGTGCGTGGGTCAGTTTCCATAACTCATCGGCACGGCTTAAAAGCGAACCTTGTGCATGTGCTGTAAATTCTTGAGTTAAGTTAATTTGATAACAATCACCGGCTTTGATGTATTCCTGTACCTGATCAAAAGCATTTAAATATTCTGGTTTGGACCAACGCGGGTGGCATTGCTGGTCTAAAGAAAGTGCTGGAATTTGTTCGGGTTGATTGATCCGATTCAAAATTTCTTGATAAATATACTCAGCCTGCTCTTCATCACTATAAAAGTACCAAGCATCTTCTTCAAACTTTAAAAAGCTTGAGTATCGACCTAAGAAAAAATTTGGCTGTGGATGAGCGTCAATTTCAATAAATTGATCAGCACTGTAGTCATAGCTGAAGAAGCCAATATATCCGCCATGAAAGCCCTTAGCATTGGCAGTATTTGAGGATTGATGGAATTTGCAGAACTCTAAAAGTGAAGATGGTTCTGATTTTATTTGATATTGATTGAAGTGTATTTGTTGAACTTGTTGAAGTTTAGACTGTCGAGAAACTAAAAACTCTTGGGGTAAAAAGGCGATGGTTGGCTTATTTTGGTCATATAAATAGACCAATCCTGTTAAATCATAAAGGCGAGCAAGAAGGTCAAATGCAGAAGTGAGTTGCGTGTTAAGTTTTTGCTCAAAATAGGACATATAAAAGGAAAGACTGATATCTACATTTGGAAAAAAGAATTGTACTACATCCAAAAAGTTCGGGCTGTTTTTTATCAAAGCTTATGCTGAAAGTGGATAGAATTTGGGCAGGATTACTTAGATAAAATAAATGATGTATTTATCAAATAAAAAATAAAAAAAGCGTTTTTGTTAACGCTTCTTATCAGAATTTTGATGTGATGAATGGTAAAATTATTCAAATTTGAATTTAGTGTAAAAAAAATCTTTAAAAAATACTCAATGATTACAAGTTTTTGTAGTGTTTTTTTATAAAGAGTAGTGTTGAGTGTTTTATATGCCGTTTGTCGGTTTATAGTCAAAAAGCAGTTAACAGGAGTTGAACATAAAATAACAAACAGGTAATTTAGTAATTGCTAAGCGAACTACTCAAGGATTGGAAGTTCAAGTTGTCATTTAAGAATAAAACGACCGTGGACAGTTTAGAGTAGTGTAAGTCAAAAAATAAATGCTCTTGGGAGAGTGCTCAATGAAAATGTTTACTAAACTAGCTTTAGTTTCTTCAATGGCGATTAGCGCAAATGCAATGGCTATGCAGTCAATGGATGATGCTGCACTAAGCGCTGCAACAGGTCAAGACGGTATCAATATCGGTATCGGTATCTCTAAAGTTGAGATCGAAAAAGTTTTAATTCACGATAATGATGGTTTAGCAGCTGGTGGTACAACTGGTGGTACAGCTACAGCAGGTGCGATTGTTATCTCTGGCAATGGTGTTGCTGGTGATGTTAACGAAACACAAGGTGTTGTAATCAGTGCAAATACTGCTGCGCTTCTACCTACATTAAACTTAGCTGACCTTGTGATTGATACTGATGCTGGTACTGGTGCTAATGGCGCATTCTTGAATGTGGCAGCAAACGTTTCTGGTTTAAATATCAATATCGGTAAAATCAGTGTAGCTAAATCAGGCACTGCAAGCACAACCAGTATTCGTCGTGGTGCTGTAACAGGCAGTGAAAATGCGATTTTATCTGGTTTAAGCTTAACG
This sequence comes from Acinetobacter sp. NIPH 2100, assembly GCF_000369805.1. GTDB lineage: Bacteria > Pseudomonadota > Gammaproteobacteria > Pseudomonadales > Moraxellaceae > Acinetobacter. The sequence continues at coordinate 773,977 of NZ_KB850224.1, forward strand.
ACTGGTACAATGACTGCGAATATTCAACTTGGTGCAGCGCCACAAGGTGCAATGATTAAGTTGAATACAACAATGACTGGTGGTTTAGAAATTAAAAACCTAGGTATTCTTGATAACTCAACTGCTTTAGGTACTAAAGATGGTTCTTCAGCTGCGAACCGTGCTGCTGGTGAAATTCGTTTAGACAGTATTAAAGTTGCTGATGCAAATGGACAGAATTTGGCTGTCGATGCTGAAATCAGTGTTGTAGGTAAATCAGGTGCAACCAATGCAACTGCTGGCTATTTACAAATTGTTGGTGGCAAAACTGCACAAGATATCTATATCAATGGTGTATATTTAGGTAGTAAAAATGGTGGTAGTGCGACGACTCGTGGTACTAACGCAATTGGCGATGTAGAAGTTCAAGGATTACAAACTTATTACAACCCAACACATGCGCCAGGTGCCGATATTAAAGGTGCTGCAATTACGATTTCTGGTCACTAACCAGTTATCAAAACAAAAAAAGCGCTTTGTGCGCTTTTTTTGTTTTTTACATACCCTGTTTAATCGCAAAGTTGAAGGAAAACTTTAGTTTTAATTGATGCTAATTATGGCGTGCTGCCAATGTTATATTATGCCATCAGTATAAATACTTTTATAAAATAGATCTGAAAATTCATCAAAATCTAAAAATAATAAAATAAATTGTTGTTATAAAAGTGTGTGCTTAGAGGTATTTTTTGTCAAATTGTAGGTGTAATAATAAAAAAAATAACATTCTGTCAAAAATAACTAAAAAAAAGGTGTTTTTTCTTATAAAAAACGTTATCTTCAACATGCAGGGATGGAGTGTCGTAGGCACTAAAAATAAAACGAATAAGGCAAGTGTTGCCATTGTTAGAAAAAGAGACTTATGTTAGAGATCGCTTTAGGCTCGGCATTGATGTATTACTTTACAACGCAAGCCTTTGAAATAGAAAAAAAACCAGAGGGGTCTGTTTATTATACAGAAACTTTGGATTCTCGTTATCCTTCTTTTACACGTAATCATCGTGAAGCAGTGGTGATCAAACCAGCTGTAGAAGATCAGTTTAGGGGGATTGTGCGCCAAGCGTATGACTATAGCTGTGGTTCAGCAGCCTTGACGACGCTTTTAAATGGCTACGGTGGGCTAAAATTAACAGAACAGCAAACAATGAGTGGTCTCCTGCAATACGGTGAGTATCAACGCATCATTGAGCGTCGTAGTTTTTCACTCTTGGATATGAAACGCTTTGTCTCCGCTTTAGGGATTAATAGTGGCGGATATCGCGGGGAATTTTCAGATCTTACTGCATTAAAGCAACCCGCAATTGTGCCTATTACCTATGCGGGCTTTAAGCATTTTGTTGTATATAAAGCATATAAAAATGGGCGAGTTTATGTTGCGGATCCTGCATTAGGCAATATTAGCTTTGATGAAATTCGATTCAAGGAGATTTGGGATAACAATACTTTGTTTATCGTTGATATCCCACAGCAGTATCAGAAGAGCTTACTTGCACTACAAGATTCAGATATGCGTCACGTTGAAGATGCAACAGTAAATAAATATGCTCTTGCTGAAATTCAATTTCCAACACAGAAATTTGAACGTCTAGCAGATAAGGCTTCAACAATGCGCCGGGTATTGGATGCTGATACTAATTCGGAAACTTATAACCAACCGATAACGACCTATATGCGCTTATATTACAAGCGGAAGTAAGTTTAGAAAAACAGTAAAAATTAATGTAATAGGATGCAAAGTAAAATGAATCGTACATGGATGAATATGAGTGTGTTAGCGTTAAGTTTAAGCGCAATCACATCAACACTTTACGCAGCAGAACAGCAATCATCTGTTGATGCAGCATCGTCTCAAACGGATAAGGCAGCAGTTGAGGTATTGGGGAATACAGCAACAGAAAGTCCAGCAGTTGCAAGCACGGAGAATGCTGTAGTTGCTGAGAACAGCCAAGCGGATCAAGCTGCAAGTGCTTTACAGAAAAAAGAAAGTGATGCGACGCAAGAAACAAATTTACAAGAAGTATTTACTTCAAATGAGCGTCAGTATTCTTTAATTAAGAAAGGTATTTTTTCATCTTATTATGATTTGGACTATACCTATTATAGAGATAGTCGCCTTGATCTGGCGATGAGTGATAGCAATAGTTCTTTATCGAGATTACGTGTTGAAGAGGATGCAAACCACACATTAACCAATACATTTACAGTTCAGTATGGTTTATTAGACAATTTGACCTTATCTGCATCGCTTCCTTTTGTTGCAAAAAAAGAGCTATTGAAAGATACAACAACAGCAGGATTGGGTGATATTAACTTTGGTGCGCGTTGGGAACCATTTCCATTAAAACAAGGGCGTTTACCTTTGGTTCTGTTTGGTAGTTTGTCAACTAAAACAGGTGATAGCCCTTATGAGGTAGGGATCGATGAACTATCAACTGGTAAAGGTTACTACTCTGTAGGTGCAGGGGCAAGTACGCGTAAATATATTGATCCAGTCGTTTTATTTGCATCATTTTCCACAAGTTACGGCTTTAAAGAGTCAGGACTTAATCAGGCTCGAGGGAGTCGAACATTAGAAAGTTTTGACCCTGGTTTAAGCGGTGGTTTCTCATTTGGCTTTGCTTATTCCTTTAACTATGACGTTTCTTTGACCATGTCATATCAGCAAAGCTTTAATACTGGTGCAAAATTCTATTTCGAAAATAATGAGAGTTATAAGTCTGCAGACCAAAGTAGTGCGATGTTGTCATTTGCATTGGGGGTAAGGGTATCTCCTGAAACAATTGTAAATGGTACTGTGGGAATTGGTTTAACCGAAGACGCACCAGATGTATCTCTTGGCTTGTCTTTCCCGCTTGATATCATAGGTTTTGGTAAAAAAATTCGTTAAGGAGATGTAATAATGGTGAAAAACCTTAAATTATGTCCATTAACGATAGCAATTTTTTTTGCTGGGCTATCGAGTGCGACTCATGCACAACTCGGACAAGACTTATCGGTAGATTTGCGTTCTTTAGCATTAGGGAATGCGGTAACGGCTGATCCGCCAGGCATTAGTGCAGTTCATTTTAATCCAGCAGCACTTGCGAAGTTGGATGGATTGCAAACAGATGTCCAGGGGATTTTGGCTAATTTTGCTATTAAGCGAGATTATTCAGCACCTGCAGGTTATAACGTATTTGGTTACTCAGATGACCCGCTTGTTTGTAATGATGGGCCTGAAATTGATGCCAATGTTTGTACGGATTATAAAGGTACAGTAAGTGGGGATGTGGAATATGCCAGTATTTATGTGCCTGTTTTAAAGAAAATTGTAGATTTAGGTCCAAACTCTCCATTGGTCGCGCCAACAGCGGGTATTTCCTATAAACCACCAGGTTCAAAAGTAACCTATGCAACAGCCGTATATGCACCACTTGTCGCAGGTTTTGGTGCGGAAGATGGTAATCCAAGTAACTACATGGGGCAACAAGTAGCTTTAGAGCGTATTACCTATTTGTCACCATCATTTGGTTATCAGGTGAACGATCACTTATATTTAGGTGCTTCATTTGGCATGTCTTATCAAGCGATTGCCATGAAAACAGATTTACGTTTCCCGAACGAATTAATCGGGGTATTACGTATGGTTGATGAAGTGGTTTGTGGACCATTTAAGGAAAATGGAGATATTATTACGGATCTTTTACTTTTTGGGATGTGTAATGCCAAAGAGGGAATGAATCCTTTTAGTAAAGTGGGTGCTTTAGATGTTTCACTCGAGCAATCACTTAGCCCAAGTTATAACTTAGGCTTACTTTGGGAACCTACTGATGATTTTAGTTTTGGTATGGTGTATCAGAGCGAAGCTAAAATGCGACTACACGGCAAATATTTAATTAATATTGCGAATGCGCCACGAGAGTTAATTGCAGGCCTAAATTCATCTGCAACGGGGCAAATTCTTGCAGCAATTCTTGGTTTTCCCGGTTATGCTCCAGCGACAGAATCTGGTTTATTGGCAATGGATTTTAAGTATCCTCAGCATTTTAAAGCCGGCATTAAGTATAAGATTTTACCCGATTTGCAGGTAAATTTTGACTTGGGTTGGACGGACTTTTCAGCATGGGATAAGTTTAAGTTTGAGTTTGATCGACAAATCTCATTGTTAAAAGTTGCTAAATTATTATCTGCAGACGTGACAGATCGTTCACTTTCCCTACCCTTGAAATTTCAATCATCTTGGCGTTGGGGGATCGGTTTAGAGTATTCTGCAACAGATCGATTAAAATTACGTATGGGCTATGAGCCACGTACCAGTTCAATTCCTGACGATAAACGTAATACCATGGTACCAATTAATAATGCCCAATTATTTGGTTTAGGTATTGGTTACCGTTTTGATCAGGATACCGACTTAGATTTGTCACTCGGTTTCTTACGCAGCCGTGATGATATTCCAGCCAATACAAGTAGTTTGTCAAACCAAACAGGGGTAAATAATATTTTATTAAACCCTTATGCGGGTTTGAATGTAAAAACAAATACGAAAGTAACTTTACTTGGGATTAACTACAGAACAAGATGGTAATGCAAAAGAAAAGGACTCAAAAATCGACACTTGCTATTTCATTATTCTTTTTAATGGTATCAAGTGTTTCGACTGTTTATGCTGATGGTTTCTATACAATTATTGGGCCAGATGGTCGTCCAATGGTTGTGCCTATGAAAGTTGCAAAAAAAGAACCAGAGCCTGGTAAGCATACACAACAAGTGAATAGTGAAAAACTCCCTCAACCCGTTATTCAAAGTAATAATGCTGAGAAGAAACTTTCACCGCCACTTAGTCAGCAAAAAGCAGATGATCTGAAACAATTGGAGTTTAAAAAAAATCAGCTCAATACAGTCAAAAACAAGGAGCAAGTGGGATCTTTAGAATCACAACCGATTGTCATTCCTAAAGTTGTTGAGCAATCCAATATTACGTCTAAAAACAAAACGAAAGTTCCTGCTATTTTAGAAAAAAAACTTCCTGCTAAAATTGAAAAGTCAACTGTAACTCAACAAGTAACAACGAATACGTCAGTAATATATAAACCCATCCTTGAGAGTAAATCAGCAGTTGTAGATAAATCCCAAGTACCACAAACAAACGTAGCTTCAGTTGAAGATGCTCGTATTTCGACTGGATTTAGTCAGGTTGATGGTGTTGACTATGTCAATAATGAGTATTTGGAAAATCAAGAGTTTAATTTAGAAGGTAAAAAACGATTTTATACCATGCCAGATGGTTCTGGGCGGATGGAAACTGTAGAAAGGAAAAAGGGGGTGAGTCGTTCAGTCTTAGATAAACTTTTCAATCGAACACAGCAGACAACCGCACCTATCGCACTATCAGGGACATATGTTCGTTTATCCAGCGAAGATTTGAAATCTGCCTTTGAAAATGATCGTTGCTTTTTAGAGGGTTATAAAAAAAGCATAAAAACCTTATCGTTGAATAAGGATGTCGGATTATGGCCTCGAAAGCCGCTCAAAGAAAAATTTGAATATGAGATTGTGAAGTTAGATACTGAAATTCAATATATGCAAATGGATTCATATGCATCAAGTAATGATAAACCCGTATATTACTGGCCTCTGGTTGTATTTTTGGATGAAAAAGGTTGTATAGCTGAAGGTGTTAGTGGTTTTAAGAATAAAAAAACTACGGCAACTGTGTTGCTACATACGGCAATTCAAGGGGTACTTAAAGTACCGGAACATGTACGATATATAATGATGACACCATTAGCTTCGGCAGTTGATGTTTCTGAACAAGAACTTTCAAATCAAGGACAGATAAAACTTTCAGTTTTACAGTAATGAGAAATTAGGGATAGTTAAGCATGAATAAAAGAATATTATTGCCGTTTACGCTTTCTGCATTAGCACTCATTTTAAATGGATGTGGTGGCGAGAGTTCAAAAATTAATGAAGATCCGTCACGTGGAGTTGGTGTTACTTCAAGCACAAGTTGTGATGTCAGCTCAGCTGATTGTTTGGAGTTTGTGATTGACTATCCTATAGCTGGTTTAAATTTTGATTGTAGCAGTGATACGGTTAATCATTTTGCGACAAAGGCTGTTTTAAATACAGCTTCTGGCGCATGTAAGTTAGGTGATAATGTCACTTTTTATATTCAAGGTGCTGGCGCGAAAAAAATTAGTTTGGGAACAGTCAAACTTGACAACATTACTAAATTGAAAATGGCCACACCACCATTTATTCGATTAATTGATATTGCATCTGGAATGACTGGTAAAGCTCCTGCTTCGTTAAATATGAATGATGACACGATCAAAGTGGCAATGGGGTTGGTTAAAATTTTCCAAGCTATAGGGGTTGAACAAGATGCAAATGTTGTTGGTGATATTCAACCGACGGAGATAACCAAGGAAAAACGTGATCAGTTGACAGAAATTATAAAAAATATCGGGACGGCTGAATTTATTTCTGGTGAATATGTTGAAATTTTAAAACCTTGGCTTAATTTAAATCAAGTGAGTGATGAAACAGCATTTAATTTGCTCATACAACTGATCAACATATCAAATACAGGTGTTTGGCAGGCAGATTTGCCATTTCTAAAAGCGGGTGGATCTGAGACTGCAAGCACCGGTGTTGCTGTGCCAGAAGGTTTCTTTGGTTGCAATAAAGATGATTATTCTAAATGTGTAACTGATAAAACCAATTTATTGCATTCTATGGGGAATTTTTTACTTTTATCCGATCGTCAGGGATATATCTTAGGTTATGGTCAACAATGGCGTGGTCCGGCATCGATAACAAATGATGTCGTTATTGCACCAATTGTACTCAATACAAAAGTTAAACCGCGGAAAATGCAGCTGGATGCTCAGACGGGTTGGTTAAATAGTTTTGATCAGTCAATTAACGTTGACCATAAGTTAAATTTTAGTCTCAGTAATAATGCGAGCGAAAATTTATCTATTAAGCAAGGTAAAATTCTTAATGGTAATACGGTTGCTGGTACGGCTGCACTGTATAGACAGTTGATGAAACTAAAAGATACTGATGTAGTTGATAATAAGCTTATAGGATTATGGGAACAAAGAATTGATGATCAACTTTACAAGGGAGCGATTGATATTGTTAAAGTTAGCCCTGTAAGTTATTTGTCAAAAGATATTTTTAAAACAGAAGCGAATGTGAGCTCACAACAGAATTATATATTTCCATTATATGCAACATTAACATTTAAGTTTGCAGAGACTAAATACGACCCAGTTGAAGTTGGGATTGTGATCGATGAGCATGGTGATATTCGTACAGATATAAAAGCGAATGCTACAGCTACAGACAAGTCTGGTATTTGCGGTACTGTAAAGTCTATTAACGCTGATGGAACTATTACTGATAGTAATGATCAGATTCAGTATCGCATTGGTACCACCGGAGCTACTGAGTTCAGCCAAAATGATAAGTCAATTACTGTAAGAATGATTTTATCAAATCCTAAATTTGGCACTGTTGATGGCGCAATGTTTGGTTTAAATATAACCAAGGGAACAGGCGCTAAAATTAATATTCATAATTTATTAGCTGGCCAGCCAACAGGGATTAACTTAACAAATTTAACAAATGAAACTGTTGTTTGGTCTAATACATATGCAGGTTATCAATTAATTTATAATACGACATATGATGAGTTGAAGGATAAGAAGGGTTACATTGCTCCTACAGATGAGGAAAGAGACCTAGCCAAAAGATACTCTGGAACGGTAACGATAAGAATTGCTGATCAAAAGATCTCAACATGTAATGCAATTAAAACCAAAGCTTAATTACATTATAAAAAGACCGCTTCAGCGGTCTTTTTATTTAACCCGTATGGTCTAATCGGGTCCCCAAAGTCTCTAAATGTGTTGGAAATAATCCACTTTTACGATCAGCAAAATAATGTCTAAGAGTTTGCTCTACACTTGGAAAAGCCAGCTCTGTCCAAGGAATTTCATGTTCTTCAAACAAACGGCATTCGATACTTTCTTCGCCAGCACCAAATAAACCTTGTTTTAATTGTGCTTTGAATAAGACATAAATTTGTCCAATACGTGGAATATTGTACATACAATAGAGTTGTTCAATCTCAACTTCCGCTTCGGCTTCTTCACGGGTTTCTCTTGCGGCACCTTGCTCCATGGTTTCAAACAATTCCATGTAGCCAGCAGGTAACGTCCACAAGCCATAACGAGGTTCGATTGCGCGACGACACAGCAAAACTTTATCGTCCCACAGTGCCAATGCGCCACAAATGACCTTGGGGTTTTCATAGTGAATGTTGCCACAGTGAGTGCAGACAAGTCGTGATTTATGATCACCTATTGGAATTTTTGCTTCAGTTTGATGTCCACATGCAACGCAAAAGCTCATAATTATCATCAGCCGTAGAGATAGCTCAGCATAACTGAATTTTGATGACTTCGCATCATGATCTATGATTGCACTGAAAATTTCAGCTATGATGTTGATTAAGGAACAAGAGAAAAAAAGAGATGAGTCATATGGAAGAACCATCGTTAATAGAGCTTTTACAACAACGGTTGCGTTTTTCCAAACGAATCCAGCAGGCGGATGCTGCTGTATTGATTGCAATTACCCAAGAGATCCAACCAAAAGTGTTACTGACACGCCGTTCGATGCAATTGTCCCAACATGCGGGAGAAGTGTCTTTTCCTGGTGGAAAACGCGATCCAAGTGATACCAGTAATATTGTAGTTGCTTTGCGTGAAGCCCAGGAAGAAACTGCACTCAATCCATTTGATGTCAAACTCTTGGGTGATTTACCGATACAACGAGCGCGCAGTGGTTTATCTGTCAAACCGATTGTTGGGCTAATCCCAGCCCAAGTTGATTTAATTGCCCAACCTACCGAAATTGATCGAATTTTTTTTGCCCCATTACAAGAACTGATGGATGCACCGCCTTTGCCTTATGAGGTTCGCTTGGCCCGACAGTCGCTTTATTTTCCAAGTATGCAGGTGGAGAGTGAAATTGTGTGGGGACTTACGGCTCGTATGCTGATTTCTTTATTTCAATATGGTTTGGGTTATCAAAAAAATTGGCCATTCTTGGTCAATCCACCTCATTTTGGTTTATCTAAGTTCTAATCTTTTTTAAGAGTTATTTATCATGATGTATACCTATCAGGGATTGAGTCCAAAAGCTTTACATGAACCGTGGGATGGCTGGGTTGCTCCAACAGCAACCGTGATTGGTCAAGCAGAATTGGGCCGTCAGGTCAGTATTTGGTTTGGCGCTGTGGTTCGTGCGGATAATTGCGTGATACGAATTGGTAGTTTTTCGAATATTCAAGAAAATGCGGTACTGCATACCGATGCTGGGATTGAATTGAATATTGGTGAATATGTCACGATTGGACATAAAGTAATGTTGCATGGTTGTAGCATTGGCGATAACTCATTAATTGGAATGAATGCCGTTATTTTGAACAACGCAGTGATTGGCAAGAATTGCATTATTGGTGCAAATGCATTGATTCCTGAAGGAAAAGTTATTCCTGATAATTCTGTGGTGATGGGATCACCCGGTAAAGTGGTCAAAACACTGGATGAGCAGGGTGCTGCGCGGTTGCGTTTAAGTGCCTTACATTATGCAGAACATTATAAAAACTTTTTGGAGCTGAAAGAATTTAGCTTTTAATGAATTGTCTTTAAGTCGAATGATCAGCTTTAGCAAGTTTTTAGATCAATAAAAAGCCAATAACTCGCCTATAGTGTTTGAGTGGAGTATGATAGCCCACGTTTTTTATCTCTTTTTCGTTAAGGTTTTTGCATGAAGTTGCTTGCATTGGAAACTGCAAATGAGCAGTGTTCGGTTTCATTAATTGATGATACTCAAGAGTTGTATTTTCAGTTGGATGAGCGGCCTAAAGCACAAACTCAAACGATTCTGCCTTTAACTGAACAAGCCTTATTGCAAACAAAAACTCAATTGGCAGATTTAACTGCAATTGCATTTAGTCGTGGACCGGGTTCATTCAGCGGTGTTCGTATCAATGCAGCGGTTGCACAGGCACTTGCATGGTCTCAAGACTTACCTGTGATTCCAGTTTCCAGCTTACAGGCATTGGCACAAGCTGCTTATCGTTTAACTGGTTTGCAACAAGTTTCGGCAGTACTCGATGCACGTATGCAAGAGGTCTATATTGCCAATTTTAGTTTGGATGAGCAGGGCATTATGCAGGCGATGGATGACGAAAAATTATTAAATTATGAGCAAGCAGCTGCATATTGTAAATTTACTGCAATTGGTTCGGGTTCAGAATTAATTAAGCCTAGTCAAATAGACTCAGCCGAGGCTTCCAGTGCAACAATTATGGCAACTGCGCAGGATATTGCAATAATTGCCAGAGTATATGCGGCACAGCAAAAGTGGGTGGGTGCGGAACAGGCTTTACCTGTGTACTTACGTGACGATGCATGGAAAAAAATTCCAGAACAAGGTAAGGCGAATTAAGGTTAATTATGGATCTTTTATTGCTATTTAAAGCAGCGATCATGGGTTTGGTAGAGGGGATTACCGAGTTTCTACCAATCTCAAGTACAGGGCATCTTATTTTAACAGGTCAATTATTGGATTTTTGGACTGTTGAAAAAAGAGATATGTTTGCCGTAGCTGTACAAATTGGTGCGATTGCAGCAGTCATTTATGAATATTGGGGCAAACTGTGGGGGGCACTGATTGGTGCGCTGACAGGGCAGGAACAAGGCCGCCGTCTCAGTCTGAACCTGATTATTTCTTCTATTCCCATTGTGATTATTGGTTTGACCTTTGGTGATGTGGTTAAAGCTTATCTATTTAATGCCATTACCGTCGCGATCGCTTTAATTGTAGGTGGTTTTATTATTTTATGGGCAGAGCGTCGCCCGCATCAGATTGTGACCCAAGAGGTTGATGATCTGAGTTTTAAGCAAGCTACTTTAATTGGCCTGATTCAGTGTCTAGCTTTAATCCCTGGAACCTCTCGTTCAGGTTCGACCATTATTGGATCTTTATTCTTAGGCGTATCACGTAAAGCTGCGGCGGAGTTTTCCTTCTTTTTAGGTATTCCTGTGCTGATGGGTGCGGGTTTACTGGATATGTACAAGATGCGCCATGAGTTGCATAGCAATGATATGGCTGTGTTGGCTGTGGGAATTATTGTTGCATTTGTTTCAGCTTTGGTTGTGATTCGTGCCTTGATTCGTTATGTGTCGAAGCATGATTTCACTGCATTTGCGTACTATCGTATTGTATTTGGCTTATTTATCTTGGCAACCTGGTGGACAGGTTGGGTGCATTGGTAATGCAAATGCGATGTTGGTATCCAGTGGAATGTGAACAGCAGTTCCAGCGCTTACAAACACGTTTGGCTGAATTGAATGTACAGCTTACAGGGCAATTGGTTGAAAAGATCAATGCCCGTTTTTTGCGTTTAAATCCAGAAATGGCGTTGGTTTTGGATGAAGATGGGCTTAGTCTCGCTGCCAATGGAATGAAAATGCAGCCAGATTGGCGCGCTGAAATTCCTCGTTTAAAAAGAGCCAGTTTAAAATCTGAAATGATTGCCCGAGCCTGTCAACTGGGTGAGAAACCGAGCCTGATTGATGCGACTGCGGGTTTGGGTCATGACAGTTTACTCATGGCCTACCTTGGGGCTGATGTTCGTCTTGTAGAACGTCATCCGATTCTGTTTGTGTTACTGGAATACAGCAAAGTCCAAGCTGAGCAAGATCCTTTTCTACAAGCATTTATGCAGCGGATTCAGTTGATCTTTGCCGATTCAAATGCGTATTTACAGCAATTGAGTCAACATGGTGAGCAGGTCGATGTGGTGTATTTGGATCCAATGTTCCCACAGCGTGATCAGAATCAGCAGGCGATAAAGAAACAGGCACAAGTCAAAAAGCAAATGCAGTTATTACATATGCTGTTACCTGAAGATGGGGAAATGGATTTAGGTGATCAGTTGCTGCATTTGGCTCAACAGATTGCTAAGCGTGTGATTGTGAAACGTCCTAGACATGCAGTTTATCTGGCAGATCAAACGCCTGATCATCAATGGTTAGGTGATGCATGCCGTTTTGATGCATATTTTCCAAAAGGTAAAATTTAAATCAGAATGCATTGATTGTTTGGCTTGCGTCAATGCTCAGTAAAGATTTGTGATATAGTGCAAAAGCATGATTGCTAAAAAATTCTTGTCGAGCTTACACTACAGTCACGCATCGCGTCTTTTAGGAAAAGTACTGCACATTCAACTATTAGAATGGCATATTTTCAGTTTAGGCTTGAAAAGAGAAACTCCCGAAGAATTTTATGATAGACCTTAAACCTTCCATTAATATCTGGCATGATTTTAAAAGTAACCAAATTGCTGGAATGTGGTTGTTCCTGGGGTCGCGTCGTTCCTTACAGGTTGTGCATCCTTCAATTACCCAGCTCATTATTTGGGGAATTCTCGGAGGCTGTACCAACTCGCTGTATAGTTGGTTAGTTTCAGGGCAAGTGGGAGAATTTAATTCCCAAGGCTTGATTGGTTACGCACTCTGGCCTTTTATTGCTCTAATTGTGGGTATTTTCCTGTCACAACGTATGAACCAGCCGCGTTTGATGTTGGTGCCTGCATTGTTGTGGCTTGTACTTGATACCAATATTTTGCTTTTGCAATGCATCATTCAATATCTTGGCTCAAACGGCTATCTCAATTTTATTCCAGACAGTATCTATAACGGTTTTTTACCACCATTATTTGTTGGGTTATTTGTCTGGCAAAGTCTGGCTGTGATTTGGGTATTTTCTCGCGCTTTGAACTGGCCGTGGTGGGAACGTGCCTTGGTTTTTGTAGCAACCATTGCCACCATGGTGGTTTGGCAACTTTCAGTTAAAGATCAGCCAATTTGGAAAGTGGAACAAACCCCGCCAAGTTTTGCCGAAGATGCATTCTATGCACAAAGTCATTTGTTAGATAAAGTACTCGATCAAATTCAATACGGCGATATTGCCAAAAGTCATTGGTATTTTATGGGCGTGGCAGGCGATAGCTATGTGGATGTATTTAAATCCGAAATCGAACGTATAAGAGAGCAGTTTGATACGCGGTTTGGAACCTTTGGTCGCTCTATTATGCTGATCAATAATCCAGCGACGCGTTTAGAAGTACCAATTGCTTCAAAGACCAGCATGGAGTTGGCTTTACGCCGTATTGGTCAGCAAATGAATCGTGACAGTGATGTGCTGTTTCTGTATATGACTTCACATGGTGAACGTAATCATTTTGAAATTGAAAATGCGCCCTTGGATTTAGGTCAAGTTGATCCAAAATGGTTAAGAGAAACACTGGATAAATCAGGGATTCGTTGGCGTGTAATCGTGATTTCAGCCTGTTATTCAGGTAGTTTTATTCCAGCATTACAATCACCTGATACCTTAATTATTACCGCGTCTGCGGCGGATAAAACATCGTTTGGCTGTAATAATGAAGCGGACTATACTTATTTTGGTCGAGCATTCTTTGATTTGGCAATGCGCGAACAATATTCAATGAAAAAAGCGTTTGAGCAGGCCAAACAAACCGTGACTAAGTGGGAAGTGGCACAAGGTGTTGAGCCTTCTGAACCACAATGGTCAATGGGACGCAATATGGAACTCATGCTGCCACAACTTGAGCCGTATCTGTTCCCAACACAGAATATGGCAACCACAGACATTACAAAAACACAGGATGATGAACATGCAGCTACTGCAAAAAAATCGTTGTTTTGAGGGTGAACAACGAATTTATCAGCTTGAATCTCAGCATCTGAAAGGGAGTAGCAAGGTTGGCGTATACCTGCCACCTGCGGCCTTGGAAGGAAAAGCATGTTCAGCGTTGTTCTATCTTGCGGGATTAACTTGTACTGAAGATACCTTCGCCATTAAAGCACATGCACAACGAATGGCAGCTCGGTTAAGTTTGATTCTGATTACGCCAGATACCTCTCCACGTGGTGAGGGTGTAGCGCAGGGAGATCATTGGGATATTGGGCAAGGTGCAGGTTTTTATATTAATGCGACCCAGCAGCCTTGGGCTGAACATTACCAAATGGAATCTTATTTGGTAGATGAACTGTATGCACATGCTTTACAAGAGTTCCCGATTATCGAAAGCCAAGTCGGTATCTTTGGGCATTCGATGGGTGGGCATGGTGCTTTGACCTTGGCATTTAAATATCCTGAACAATTTAAGTCAGTTTCTGCTTTTGCTCCGATTTGTGCACCGAGTATTTGTCCTTGGGGAGAAAAGGCGTTCAGCCAATATTTAGGTACTGAGCAGCAACAATGGTTAGCGCATGATGCCACAGCATTGGTTCAACAAAAGGGTCGAATTTTTGATGAAATTTTGATTGATCAAGGTGTTGATGATCAGTTTTATGATCAATTAAATCCTGAAAAATTTAAGCAAGCCTGTTTGGATGCAGGTCAACATCTGACCTTGCGTTTACATAAGGGCTATGATCACGGTTATTACTTTATTCAAAGTTTTATTGATGATCACTTACAATTCCATGCCATTCAACTGGAAAAAGTTGCAGGATAAAAAAGAAGCTCATATGAGCTTCTTTTTAATGGTGCTGCCATTCAACAATAAATTCTTGTTGTGCCATACGATTTAAATGGTCAATCACCACTTGTTCTAAATGAGTGGTATTTTCTTGCTGATTTTCAATAAGTACATCTAAATGCTGTTCATACGGAGTAAGAGTCACCGTTGCAGTTGGCATGAAAATTTTTGAATGCTGCTCAGTCTCTGATACTTCAAATTTATGCTTCCAGTGATTAACTAAACGTTTACTAATACGTTTTCCTTCATTTGTTGTGATTTGAGTAGTGCTATTCGTCATTCAAGGTCATCCTCTAATTCCAGCATTTAACATAGCAAAGCCTGCAATAGATAAAAATAGTCTAGATGCAACGTGGTGTTGCAAGTTTGCAATGCCGTAATAATGACTTTGTAACAGACTTAGATGGTCTAAGTTTGTTATAATCAACACATTATTTTCTCAGAGTTTGCCAGGTCGTCCATGTCCAAGCCTTATTTAATTGCGCCTTCGATTTTATCTGCTGATTTTGCACGTTTAGGTGAAGATGTAGAAAAAGTTTTAGCTGCAGGTGCAGACGTTGTGCATTTTGATGTAATGGATAACCACTATGTACCGAATCTAACCTTTGGTGCTGGTATCTGTAAGGCGCTGAAAAACTATGGTATCAAAGCCCCGATTGATGTGCATCTCATGGTTTCACCAGTCGATCGTATGATTGGTGATTTCTTGGAAGCTGGTGCAGACATTATTACCTTCCATCCTGAAGCAACAGATCATATTGATCGTTCTTTGCAGTTAATCAAGTCTGGCGGTGCGAAAGCAGGTCTGGTTTTCAATCCAGCAACACCGTTACATCATCTTGACTATGTTTTAGATAAGGTAGATCAAATTTTATTGATGAGCGTTAACCCTGGTTTTGGTGGGCAGAAATTTATTCCGATGACTTTGGAAAAGCTTCGTCAAGCACGTAAAATTATTGATGCGAGTGGTCGTGACATCCGTTTAGAAGTTGATGGTGGGGTAGGTCCAGCCAATATTCGTGAAATTGCGGAAGCCGGTGCCGATATGTTCGTTGCAGGTTCAGCGATTTTTGGTCAACCTGACTATAAAACGGTGATTGACCAAATGCGTGCAGAGTTGGCAAAAGTTGGGGCGACAGAAGTTTAGTGTTTTCATCCTATTTTTCACATAGGTCTGTGGATAACTTTGTTTATAACTGGGTGGATAACCGTGTTGATAAGCAGGTGGATAAGATGTTGTTAAAATAAACAAAATGATTTCAGTTGTTTATATTCACAACAAATTGGTGAAAAAAGGACAATTTTTTGTCCTTTTTTTGTGCATTAACTTATTCATTTTGCTTTATTTTTGCGCGTGGTTGTTGGAATGTCGATTTGCTTGATAAAACAACAGTCTCGAGCGATGTTAAGATGAAATTATCGAAATTCAAATGCAAAGAGGATTGTGCATAAGCATAAAAGAAATTATGCTAAGCACACTCAATTAATTTTTGATTATTGAAACAAGGAACATTTAGTGCAACTCCGCAAGCAATACAAACATCTGTGGTTTGTATTCCTGATGATATTTTTCATCGGGGGAAGCAGTGTGGCCGTTGCAGCAGTTCAAACCCTTCAATCTGATCAAACTACTTCTACAACAATTCAAGCGATGTCTTGTCATGACCAGCAAATGATGGATCAACATCATCAAATGCCACATGCCCATTCGGGTAATTTTGTGAAATGTCATGAGGGAATGATGCAAGATAATGTGCATTGTCAGGACTGCAATAGTTCTTCGCATTGCCAAACAGTCAATTTTGCGTTAGACCAACAGACACCAAGTTTATCTTCTTCGCCATTTCTAGAGCTCAGTACGCATATTAATACGGACTATCAGGCTCGACATCTTGCTGGCTATTGGCAAGAGATTCTACGCCCTCCTAGAACCTGATCTGTCTTTACAAGCCGTTTTTCTACATCTCAGAGAAACGCGCAATTTGAAAAGTTAACAGATTAGGAAAAATATCATGTCCTCAAAAATATATGCTGGTGTCATTGCTAGCTTAAGCCTATTGTTTGCACCCTATAGTTTGGCTGCAATTAAAGAATATCACCTGAATATTAACCAAGGCACGGTGAATGTGACAGGAAAGCCGGTTAAACGCATCACAGTCAACGGCAAATTTATTGCCCCACTGTTAGAGTTTGAAGAAGGTGATGAAGCGGTTATTCATGTGCATAACCAGTTGAAAGATCAAGATACTTCCCTGCATTGGCATGGATTGCTACTACCCGGTTTGATGGATGGCGTGCCTGGTTTTAATGGTTTTAAAGGCATTAAACCGAATGGTAGTTTTGAATATCGTTTCAAAGTTCGTCAAAACGGCACCTATTGGTATCACGCACATAGCAAAGGACAAGAACAAGACGGTTTATATGGCCCCTTGGTGATTTATCCGAAAGGCAAACAACCTGTCGCGGCACATGAAAAGGCTGAGCGTGATTATGTGGTGATGTTGTCAGATTTCCATGAAACGGAAAGTGACAAGATTATGGCAAATCTGAAGAAGTCTGCTGAGCATTATCAGGACCAGCGTGAAACAGTTGGCGATGTGTGGAGACAGGTGAAGCAGCAAGGCTTAAAAGCAACCTGGCAAGACCGTTCGATGTGGAATCAGATGCGAATGGCAAAAACCGATTTAGCTGATGTCACGGGTTATACCTATTTAGTCAATGGCCAGACACCACAGCAGAATTGGACGGGCGCTTTTAATGCAGGTGAGAAGGTTCGTTTGCGTTTTATCAATGCGTCAGCAATGTCTTTCTTTGATGTACGCATTCCAAACTTAAAAATGACTGTCGTCAGTGCAGATGGTCAGCCAGTGAAACCTGTTCCTGTGGATGAGTTTCGTATTGGCACAGCAGAAACTTATGATGTGTTAGTGGAACCTAAGCAGGCACATTATCAAATTGAAGCTGAATCAATCGATCGTTCTGGTTTTGCAATTGCTTCATTGCACAATAGCATGACACCGAATACGCAAAAGGTTCAGATCCCTAAAGCGCGCCCACGTGCATTATTGACGATGGAAGATATGGGCATGGATCATGGTTCGCATGGTCAGATGGATATGAGCAAGATGGATCATGGTTCAGATCAGTCAATGAATATGGCCAATATGGATCATAGTCAGCATCAGATGCCTCAAGGTAAAGCACCAGTTGAACCGATGCAAAAAGCAGCGATGGATCATAGTTCACATGGAAAAATGGACATGTCGAAAATGGATCATAGTTCGAATGGACAGATGAACATGGCGGGTATGGACCATAGTGCACACGGTCAGATGGATATGTCAGCTTCAGCAACGCCGTCAGATCATAGCCAACACCAGATGGCGGCATCTTCTGAAAAAGCAACTTCAGATACCGTTCAGGGATGGGCCAACGCAGCAACGCCAGCAGGCGATAAAGCTTTAAGTTATGCCGATTTGCAATCCTTACAGCCACAACCTGAGCGCTATAGTCGCCCAGCAGAGCGTGAAGTGGTGATTCGTTTGGGTGGAACCATGGAGCGTTATATTTGGACGATTGATGGTAAGAAATTTAGTGATCCAGACTTTAAGCCTTTAACCGTGCGTTATGGTGAACGTATCCGTCTCAAATTCGTCAATGACAGTATGATGGCGCATCCAATGCATTTACATGGCATGTTTATGCAGCTGGAAAATGGTCAGGCACCACAGGACATGCCAAATAAACATACTTTGATTGTTCCACCTGGCAAGACGGTCACTGCATTACTGACCGCTGATGAAATTGGCGAATGGGCGATACATTGTCATTTGTTGTATCACATGAGCGCGGGCATGATGAGTAAGCTGATTGTCGCAAATGTTGATGATTCAAAAGCATTAAAACAAACACCTGTTCAATCATCTCAAGGAGCGAGCCATGCACATCACTAAGCAATCTTCTAAGATGAAACGCTATACACAATTATTGGCGATTGGTGGCATGGTTTCTTCTTTAAGTGCATTCACTTATGCACACGAAGGGCATGATCAGACCATGCCAATGAATATGCCAGCTCAGTCCAGTATGTCGATGAATGCCGCTATGGACCATTCGCAACATCAAAGTCCAACTGTTTCATCGCAGATGCAAAATAAAGATGAACATGCTGACCATTACAAAGAGCATGGTGGACAGATCTATCAGGCGACGCAGCTAGATACACAATGGTTGTTGGACGAAGATGGACAAGGCACACTCAAATCCAAATTAAAAACTTGGGTTGGAACCGATGAGAACAAGTTATTTATCATCGCAGATTATGCCAAGGCCGAATCGGAAAAATCGGAACAGAGTCTTGCGGCACTTTATAGCCGTAATATTGCTGACTTTTGGGATGTACAGGCAGGTGTAAATTACCGTTATAACGCTGAGCGTGAGTTAGATAAGGAACAATTCGAAGGTGTTGTCGGTTTGCATGGTATGGCGCCTTATTTCTTTGAAACAGATGCACATGTTTATTTCGGGCAAGATCAGCAATGGCGTTTTGTTTTGGAAACTGAAAGGGATTTATTACTCACACAAAAGTTGATCATGCAGCCTTATCTGGAAATGGAGTGGGTCATTCGAGATGAATCGAAGTATGCCGCCAAAACAGGTCTCGCCGATGCAGAAGTGGGGATTAAAACTCGCTATGAAATCGTCAAGAATCGAGTCATGCCTTTTATAGATGTTGGCTATGGTTATAGTAAAGGACGCAAAGAGACCAATTGGCAAACTGCCAGCGACTCCAAAACGGGTTGGGTCTATGGTGCAGGTCTTTCGCTAAAGTTCTGATATTTTGTTTAAAATGTCATTTTTTCGAGATACTGTTGGTTTATACTAACAGTATCTTTTTTGAGTCATTCATGGTGCATAAATGGCTTTAGAACAACAACACAACCCAATAACAGATAAAACAAATTCGTACGCCCATCTGAAAGAAAAAACGCAGAGATCATCATTATCTCAACTTGAACTGATTCCTGCTGATGGCAGCATGCATGTAAGTTTTTATTATATTCCACATATGAGCAGCCTTGTAGAAGCGCAGCGTGTTAGAAAAGCCTTACTCCCTTTCTCAGACCTATTGATTGAGCATTGTATTGATTTAGAGGCACGACATTTGGCACTTTATCATCAAGATCCAGTTTCAGAGGTTACGGCAGCATTACAGCGTTTGAATCTTGGTGCGGAATTGCAGCAAACCATGACGCATTATGAACCTTTGGAACTTGCAACAGCGAAACAAGAAGCATCTCAAACCAAATATCAGCAGCAGAATGAAAATATATTCAGCCTGATTCAGCAGTTTTTTTCAGCTGCTTTAGTGCGATTTAGGCAATGGATAAAAGCCATACAAAATAAACAGGATAAGTAAGATGCCAAGATGGATGTATGGCTTGCTGGTGATTGCAGTAGGGTGGTTGCTGTGGACTAAAATGATTAAGCCAGCGCCAGATATTGCCCAGCTAACCACGCAGCAGGGAGTGCAGGTGGTGGCACTGGAAAACTATGAAGGCTCATTTCGGGTGCTTTCAAGAGAAGACTATAACTTAGGGCGTGAAGCTGAATTTTCGCCTATGGATATTGCGGTCGGTTGGGGAGAAATGGCCAACCCCCAGATTTACAAACAGATTGATATTTCTCAAAGTAACCGTTGGTATCATTGGTCTATCGACCATGAGCCACCGATCTCGCTTCGACAGATTGCAATGCAGAGTGCCAATATGCATCTCGTTCCTGCGAATACAACAATCGCAGCGCAAATGAAGAAAATTAAAACAGATGATCTCGTCTATTTAAAAGGCACTTTGATTGAGATTCAGGCCAAAGATGGTTGGCGTTGGAAAAGTTCTTTATCTCGAGAAGATACGGGCAATGGAGCCTGTGAGTTGATGCGAGTGGATCAGATTATTTGGCAGCAGTAGACTCAAATAAACAATTTCTTTTTTCAAACGTTGAGTCAATTTAGATACAGAACACATCACATTTTTTAAAATTCCACAGTACACTACTGCACCTAGGAGGACGACCTCCCTCGAAAGAATCACGTTGGGACGACCCGACACTCGATAAAGTTGAGCGTAATAAAATGGCATGGGCAATTTTAATTTTGGCAGGTATTTTTGAAGTTATTTGGGCATACTCAATGAAGTTGTCCGACGGATTTACCAAGTTAACGCCAAGTATCGTGACCATTGTTTTCATGATTTTAAGTGTGGTATTACTTTCGATATCGATGCGGACTTTACCACTTGGAACGGCATATACCATTTGGACTGGGATTGGGGCAATTGGATCATTTGTTGTTGGCATTTTGATCTTAAATGAACCGATGACGGCTATGCGAATGATTGCAGCCGTATTGATTGTTTCAGGTCTTGTATTGATGAAACTATCATCAAATTAATGGTTTAGGAGAGTGTGATGCAACTGGTATATATGTACATGGACTCCCCAGTGGGTGCATTAAAACTGGTTGCTCATGATCAGGCACTTGTCGCCGTGATGTGGGACAATGAAGATCATAAACGAGTACGACTCTCTGAATTAGTTGAAGATCGTCAGCATCCGATGCTGCATCAAGTTAAACAACAACTCGAACAATATTTTGCAGGACAACGTCAGCAATTCGATTTACCACTTGATTTTCAAGGCACTGCATTTCAACAACAAGTCTGGCAGGCATTATTGACCATTCCTTATGGGGAAACAAGGAGTTATAAAGAGATAGCCGTTCAGTTGGGCAATGAAAAAGCCGTGCGTGCAGTTGGAGCTGCCAATGGTAAAAATCCGATTTCGATTATTGCGCCATGTCATCGTGTGATTGGTTCGAGTGGGGCATTAGTTGGTTTTGCGGGTGGTTTGGATAAGAAGCAGATTTTACTGAGTTTGGAACAACAAATTTAGTTTTTAAAATGTAGATCGTTTGAGTGTTCACTTATCAAGAGTTAGCACAGCCATGTAGTTGAAGCATAACTTTATATGCGTTGTGTATAGGTATTCTTTTACTTTTCAAAGATGAAAAGTAACAAAAAACTTTTGTTGGACAGAGGGCACTTCCATGTAGCCCCTGTCCAACGGGCGGCATCCATGCCGCCTCACGATAGCGACTGCCGCATGAAGAGATTATTAAGATGAATACTCGATTTTCATTTCTTTTTGGAATAAGCTACAGAGGCAAGCTGTAGAATTCTATCTAAACGATTGATAAATAAATTACTAGCATGATGGTGTCTTGCTTAAGGTAGATCAATTGTAGGATAAACCTTCGGTTCGACCTACTTTTGTTTTGGCAAAAGTAGGCAAAACCATTGTCATTCCCAGAACCTGTTGAATTCTTGCACTCTCTTAATTCTGCCGCAGAAACAATATATTGCAGATATCACGCAGGCTGTGAATGACTTTACCGAGTATCTAATGGTGAGGGATGTTTTTATGGTGTGTATTTTCCCAACCTTTTTCTTATTAAATTGAATGGAAGTTTAAAAATGGCTGTTGGTGACGTAACAATGCCACTTATGCATGTGGTGCAGGGTGTAAAAATTGGCTCAACTGAGGCGTATGTACGTTATCCAAATCGACGAGATCTAGTCATTTTTGAATTTGCCGAAGGCTCAAACGTTGCTGGGGTATTTACCCAAAGCGCCTTTGCTGCTGCACCTGTTTTACTCAGTAAAAAACACTTGGCTGAGAACACACCACGTTATTTGATTATCAACACAGGTAATGCCAATGCTGCAACGGGCACCGTGGGTTATAAAAATGCAGAAAGTACCTGTGCCAAATTAGCAGAATTAGCCGGTGTGCAAGCCAATCAGATTTTACCTTTTTCAACCGGTGTGATTGGTGAGCAATTGCCAATTGAACGTTTAGTGCAAGGCATTCAACCCGCATTAAATGATTTAAATGCAGATCGTTGGGCGGATGCAGCATCAGGAATCATGACCACGGACACAACACCGAAAGGCGCTTCTGAACAGTTTGAGCTTGATGGTGTGACCTATACCATGACAGGCATCAGTAAAGGCGCAGGTATGATTCGCCCGAATATGGCAACCATGCTGAGTTTTGTGGCCACCGATGCACCGATTAGCCGCGAACTGGTACAACAGTTATTGCAAACTACAGTTGAGCATTCGTTTAACCGTATTACCATTGATGGTGATACATCGACCAATGATTCTTGTATCTTTGTGGCGACTGGTCTGGCAGGTGGTGCTGAGATTCAGAGCCAAGATGATGCACGTTATCAGCAGGTGCTTGATGTCCTGGCTCGCATTATGAATCGTCTGGCGCAATTGATTGTACGTGATGGTGAAGGTGCTACTAAATTCATTACTGTACAGGTTGAGGGTGGGGCAAATACGCAAGAATGTTGTGATGTTGCCTATAGTGTTGCCGAGTCGCCACTCATTAAAACAGCATTATTTGCTTCTGATCCCAATTGGGGGCGTATTGTGATGGCGATTGGTAAGGCGGGTGTACCAAACCTAGAGAGTAGCAAGGTTCAAGTTTGGTTGGGTGACGTACAAATTTGCTTGGATGGTGGTGCAAACCCTGATTACACGGAAGAGGCTGGTGCTGCGGTGATGGCTGAGAAGGAAATTACCATTCGTATTGACCTTGGTCGCGGTACAGCAAAAGACACGGTTTATACCTGTGATTTTTCTTACGACTATGTGAAAATTAATGCCGATTATCGCTCATAAATTTGCGTTATAATAAAGCCTCCACAGTGGGGCTTTTTTTATAAGCTGGTTTGTGGACGAGGTGATTTATCTCAAATGATCACCCCATTACCCACGTTAAAAGTTTGCAGTGATGCAAGCACGCAGGATAGAGAAGACGTTTTATGAATAATGCGAATTTAATTGCGAACGAAGCCAAAAATATTGTGCAGACGCATTTAGATCGTTTGGGTGAGCCTAAGGACAACAGTCTTAGCCCAGAAGTGAAACAAGAGAAGTTCGCCCAAATTGCAGCAGAGCTTAAAAAACGTAATGCTGTGCTTGTGGCGCATTATTACTGTGATCCTGAAGTGCAAGAGCTTGCTGAACTGACAGGCGGTTGTGTTTCTGATTCATTGGAAATGGCGCGTTTTGGTCGAGATCATCCTGCAACGACATTGGTGGTGGCTGGTGTGAAATTTATGGGGGAGACCTCAAAAATCTTATCACCTGAAAAAACAGTATTGATGCCAACATTGGAAGCAACCTGTTCGCTTGACTTGGGTTGTCCAGTGGATGAGTTCAGTGCATTCTGCGATCAACATCCAGATCATACCGTGGTGGTCTACGCCAATACTTCTGCTGCGGTGAAAGCACGTGCTGATTGGGTGGTAACGTCAAGCTGTGCAGTTGAAATTATCGAACACTTAGATAGCTTGGGTGAAAAAATTATTTGGGCACCAGACCAGCATTTAGGCCGTTATATTCAAAAGAAGACAGGTGCGGAAATGTTGTTATGGGACGGAGCATGTATCGTACATGAAGAGTTCCGTGCCCGTGGTATTGCACAGATGAAAGCACTTTATCCAGATGCAGCGGTATTGGTACATCCTGAATCACCTGAATCGGTGGTGGATATTGCCGATGCTGTGGGTAGTACGTCGCAATTGATTAAAGCAGCACAAACTTTACCGCATAAGCAAATGATCGTGGCAACGGATCGTGGCATTTTCTATAAAATGCAGCAAGCAGCCCCAGACAAAGAATTATTTGAAGCGCCAACGGCAGGTGAGGGGGCTACATGTCGTTCATGTGCACATTGTCCGTGGATGGCAATGAACGAACTTGATGGAATTTTGCATGTATTACAACATGCCGATCAAGAAATACACGTTGACCCGGCGTTGGCTGAAAGAGCGAAATTACCTTTAGATCGAATGTTGAACTTTAGTGCCTCGTTAAAGCGCTAAAGTGCTTGTTAAATATACATTTGATAAGGAAAAGTCATTTTTTTTAAAACTAGGTGTTGACGTGATGCAACGTCAAGCCTAGAATGCACACCGTACCGCACGATGTGCGATACACTAAAAGCTGAAAAGAAATCGGAGCATAGCACAGCCTGGTAGTGCACCTGGTTTGGGACCAGGGGGTCGTAGGTTCGAATCCTACTGCTCCGACCATTTAAAATGTGTTGAAAAACATAGTTTTAAATATCGGCGAAGTATCGTGATAGTATTATCATCGTTATGCGCCTGTAGCTCAGTTGGATAGAGCATCCGCCTTCTAAGCGGATGGTCACAGGTTCGAATCCTGTCAGGCGCGCCATTTGGCAGCTTGGTATATAGAATCAAAGTTTGATGGTGGATGTAGCTCAGTTGGTAGAGCCCCGGATTGTGATTCCGGTTGTCGCGGGTTCGAATCCCGTCATTCACCCCAATTTCGGAGCATAGCACAGCCTGGTAGTGCACCTGGTTTGGGACCAGGGGGTCGTAGGTTCGAATCCTACTGCTCCGACCATCATCTTAAAAGATGAGATAAGAAACCGCTAAGTTAGCGGTTTTTTTGCGTCTGGATTTTTAGTCCTCCCAATCAATTAAATTTTCTAAGTTTTTAATTATTCCCATTACGTAAATGATATATGCATCAATTAAAATTAAGAGAAATAATGTAATTAAAAGATAAGACTCATTGATCCCTCTTAAACCATACCATTCATATCCTGAAACAATTCCGATAATCAGAATGGAAAAAACAAAATAAAGTATAAATACGATGAAAATTATTTTTGGGAGCCATGTCTTTTTTAGTAAACATTTTATTTTTTTACTTTTATAATCAACATTTAATAATATCCAGCGGCTTTGAATATCTGCAGCTCTTAATTCAATATCTCTAACATCACGATCAAGCAATAAAAAGATAAGTTCGAAATTAAACTTAGTTGTAGCAAAGGCTGCATTAGTTTGCCTTTGTATCACGGATTTGGGAGTAGTATTTGAACTATCTTTATATGGGGCATATGTATCATTAATATAGTTGGAGAGAGCATTTGCTTTGTCCGAATGTTGTTTTCTATTTATTTCAAGTCTGTAGTGGGGAAGAGCCATATATTTAAAAACTTGAATTAATGATGTTGAAATAACCGTTATACTTAAAAGAGAAATTATTGTTTGCCAATTAAATTCCATAATGATACCTATATTTGATTTTGCTAAGTGAAAAAATTAATTAGTCTGATTTGACATCGTTATACTTTGATTATTTATATCTCCTATTCTATAAGGCTTGTTGAAATTGTCAGAGAGCAAATTTATGCGCTGAGTGTGAATTAAGGAGCTTATAGTACTAAATATTTTCAAAATAAATTTCACTTGAATAACTCTTAATTTATATTATTTTTATTTTTTTAATTAAAAATCAATTATATATGTTTATTTTAAGGGTTGCAGAATAATTGAAGTTTGAGCATAAATAAGGAAGATTGGCCTTTTGTGTTCTTCTTAGTGGCTTAATTTGTTCATCATGATGATGAGGTAATAGTTTCAGCCATTGCTGATTTGTTGCAACTGCATTGCTTGATTTGGCTATTGCGCTTTGATTGTGATCCAGTTAAGTTGCTTTTATTGATATGAATTGGTTAGACAATTACAACAGTATCTAAACGTGGTGTTCGGCATAATGCTGCCACTTTTTAAAAAGAAAAAACAGAGTATAGCAATGACAGAAACAGCTTTTGATTTTGTAATTATAGGTGGTGGTTCAGCAGGATCGGTACTGGCTGGGCGATTATCAGAAAATCCAAATATTTCCGTATGTTTATTAGAAGCTGGGGGCGATGGGAACAGTTGGTTAGTCAATACCCCAGCTGCGGCAGTGATCAGTATCCCGACTAAAATTAATAACTGGGCTTTAGAAACCATTCCACAAAAAGGCTTGAATGGCCGTAAGGGTTATCAACCGCGTGGTAAATGTTTAGGGGGAAGCTCTGCTGTCAATGCGATGGTCTATATCCGTGGTCACCATAGTGACTATGATCATTGGGCTGCTTTAGGGAATACAGGCTGGTCTTATCAAGACGTATTGCCCTATTTTATAAAGTCAGAGCATAACGAACGTATTCGTAATGAATATCATGGTCAGCATGGACCATTAAATGTTGGAGAGTTGCGTTCGGATAATCCTTATCAAAAGACCTTTATTGAGGCGGCAAAGCAGGTCAATTATCCGCTGAATGATGACTTTAATGGCGCAGAACAAGAAGGACTCGGTGTTTATCAGGTTACACAAAAAAATGGTGAACGCTGGAGCGCAGCGCGTGGTTATCTGTTTCCTTATTTAGGAACACGCCCGAATCTACATGTGATTACCAAAGCTTTGGTGTCAAAAATTGTGATTGAAAATGGTCGTGCTGTTGGGGTCGAATATAAACACAATGGACAAAGCACGGTTGTTCGTGCCAAGAAAGAAGTGCTTTTATCTGCTGGTGCGTTCCAGTCTCCACAAGTGTTGATGTTGTCAGGGATTGGACCTCGCCAAGAGCTAGAAAAACATGGCATTCCTGTCGTTAAGGATTTGGCGGGCGTTGGTGAGAACTTGCATGACCATCCTGATTTTATTTTTGCTTACAAGACCAAGCAGATGGCTGGAACTTTTGGGGTTTCAGTGGGGGGTAGCTTCGATTTAGTGAAGCAGATTGGACGTTATCGTAAAGAGCGTCGTGGTTTGATTACGACCAATTATGCAGAATGTGGTGGTTTCTTAAAAAGTCGTCCAGAGTTGGATAAACCTAACCTACAGTTACACTTTGTGATCGCTGTGGTGGACAACCATGCTCGAACCATGCATGTCGGTCATGGCATTTCATGTCATGTTTGTCTGTTGAATCCGCGTGCACGTGGT
This sequence comes from Acinetobacter sp. NIPH 2100, assembly GCF_000369805.1. Lineage (GTDB taxonomy): Bacteria > Pseudomonadota > Gammaproteobacteria > Pseudomonadales > Moraxellaceae > Acinetobacter. The sequence continues at coordinate 801,544 of NZ_KB850224.1, forward strand.
TCAGTGAAGTTAAGTGGTAAAAATCCGACAGACCCATTATTAATCGACTTTAAATTCCTTGAGGATGAGCAGGATCTTCAAGATATGGTTGATGGCTATAAAGTCACACAAAAATTGATGCAAGCGCCTGCTTTAAGTGAAAAGATTAAAGAAGACATGTTTACTGCTAATGTTCAATCTGATGATGAAATTCGTGAGATTTTACGTCAACGTGTCGATACGGTTTATCATCCAGTGGGGAGTTGTAAAATGGGTGTGGATGAGATGGCTGTGGTCGACCCAGAGCTGAAAGTCTATGGTGTTGAAGGGCTGCGAGTGGTGGATGCGTCGATTATGCCAACCGTTGTTAATGGTAATACCAATGCACCTGCGATTATGATTGCAGAAAAAGCCGTGGATATGATTCGCCAAACTTGGAAGTAAGAAATTAGAGCTAAGGTGTTTGCCTTAGCTCTTTTCATTTTTAGCAATATTGCGTGGCGTTTCGAGCATGCGAGGGAAGGTGAAATTATAATCTTTGAGGGCATAGCGGAACAGTTGGTTAGCGTGTTGTGATTGTTGTTCGATAATAAAAAATAGTTTAAGTCTAATGATGATAAATAAATTTGCAGTGCTGACTTTATTGCTTCGATATATTGATCTTTAGGTCATAGTTTTTGACAATTATCCTTGTCAGGATTGAGTCATGTGTTGTTTACTTGATATTCCAGCTGATAAAAGTGCTGAAGGTGAACAATTTGAATAAAACAAAAAAGGAATGCATCCTATGAAATCACTGGTTTGTCAGAACGCTGAGTTGAAACTGGAAGATAGTCTTCAATTGATTCCTGCAAAAGGACAAGTATTGCTTGAGGTCGTACGTTGCGGGATTTGTGGTTCAGATTTACATATGCAGCATCACTGTGATCATATGCATGATCTGGCAGCAAGAGTCGGGTTTAATGGGGTTGCCAAATCCTCTGATAAATTAGTTTTCGGCCATGAGTTCTGTGGCAAAGTCTTAGATTATGGTCCAAAAACACGCCGTAAATTGAAAGCGGATACTTTAGTTTGTGCCATGCCATTATTAAATGTTGAATCTCAAGGCTATGCACCAACAGGACTGTCACCCAGTGCTTCAGGGGGGTATGCAGAACAAGTCTTGGTGCAATCCAGCCTAATGTTTGAAGTGCCCAATGGTTTAGACGCAGACAGTGCAGCGTTGACTGAGCCAATGGCTGTTGCCTTACATGCGGTACGTCGTAGCCGAATCAAGAAAAATGAGCCTGCAATCGTGATTGGTTGTGGCCCAGTAGGTTTAGGTGTGATTATTATGCTCAAGGCTGCGGGGGTTAAAACCGTAGTTGCCAGTGATTTTTCACCAAACCGACGTCGCTTAGCTGAACAATGTGGTGCAGATATACTGATTGATCCTAAGCAGCAGTCTCCGTTTAGTAGTTGGAAAGAGCTTGGCTTATTAGGCAATGTCTCTGAAGCGATTAATATGGGCATGGGGATTTTTGACAAGGTTCAGACTTACTCATTACCATGGGTCAATGCCATGCGTGTCGGGGATAAACTCGGGTTATTGCCAAAACGTCCAGTGATTTTTGAGTGCGTGGGTGTGGCAGGGATCATGCAGCAGATTTTGGAAGGTGCACCGTTGTTCTCACGTATTGTGGGGGTCGGTGTCTGTATGCAAAGTGACAAGATCGAACCTGCATTGGCGATTAATAAGGAATTGGAAATCCAATATGTATTGGGTTATACACCGCTTGAATTCCGTGACACCCTACATATGATTGCAGAAGGTAAAGTGGATTGTTCGCCATTGATCACGGGTGTCGTCGGTTTGGAAGGTGTCGGTAATGCCTTTGAGGCGCTGCGTGATCCAGAGCAACATGCCAAAATTTTGATTGATCCAAAACGTGCAGGCTCTGGCATTGAACTGATCAAGTCCTAAATTCTAAAATATTAAAAAGCCGCTTCTATCGAGAGCGGCTTTTTTTATTGGGTTTTGATTTAGACTCATCTGATTAAAAGGTTTTGGTGAGTGAAAAAGTAAGGGTTGAATCAATTGGATTGGAGACTTTGGCATTGGGATTGCCATTGCTGTATTGTTGATAAAAACCGTCTTTATCCCATGCTTTGCTATAGGTCAAGCTACTCGATAAGTTATATGGTAGCTCTTTATTGACCGAAAAACTGGCATCTTGAAAACTGGCTGCTGAAAAATTTTTAATGCGCTGATTGCCATAATGTGCATTTACAGACCAACCTTGAGTGATGGGTTGAAGCCAATTGACATCAAGATAACCTGAGCCACGCGAGTGTTTATTGTTGCCTGTGCCTAAAGTATCTGCGTTATTACCAAAATAGTCTTGGGTGTAGGTAATCGCATACTTCACACTAAGCGGCCCATAGCTGATTTCTGGGATAATTTCACCATAATCAAAACGGGTATTGCCTGTGTCGGCGGTCGTTTTCGCACCTGGATAAAAGTAATAGGCCACTTTGGTACCGACAGTCCAATCACCAAAACTACGGCTATAGCCTGTATACACATCCCATTCCACAGAAGCGTCACGAATAAAATGATCACTCACCGTCGATGCCCATGTGCCTGCATAAAAACCACTACTATGGTTGTAATCCAACCCACCTTGTAAGGCAGGTTTGCCCCAGGTTTGTTGAAAACCACGTGAAATGTATTGGCTGGCAGCGGTAACATTGGCCGAGTAGGGGGAGGTGGTTTCGGTCGCGTGAGTGCTTTGAAAATAAAAAGCCAAAGGTGCAATCAATAATAATTTTTTCATTCTATATTCCCTGAGCGAAGTGACAGCCGAAGCTAAACTTCAGCTGTCACATGTACATCGTGCGCTTTACAGTATTGGACGAAGGGGAGCTTGTCGTACAGGTGCTGTACCCGCTTTGTAATAACCTGCTTCAGAACGTGGCAGCTTTTGTCCACGGATTTTATCGGCAATTTTTTCTGCGATCATAATCGTCGTGGCATTCAAGTTGCCTGTAATGATTAAGGGCATGATTGAGGCGTCGACCACACGTAAGCCTTGTACACCGTGAACGCGACCTTGTCCATCCACTACTGCCATGTCGTCTTCACCCATCTTACAGCTGCATGATGGGTGGAAGGCTGTTTCGGCATGCGTACGTACGAATTCATCCAGTTCAGCATCGGTCTGAATATGTTTACCTGGGCTGATTTCTTCACCACGATACGGATCAAGTGCAGGCTGCGCCATGATCTCACGGGTGATACGGATGGCATCACGGAACTCACGCCAGTCCTGTTCGGTTGACATGTAGTTGAACAGGATGCTTGGATGCTCAAACGGATCTTTTGATTTCAGCTGGATACGACCACGCGAAGGCGAACGCATTGAACCAACATGCGCTTGGAACCCATGTTCTTTCACTGCGTTACTGCCGTTATAGTTAATCGCGACAGGCAAGAAGTGATATTGGATATTTGGCCAGTCAAACTCTTCTGAACTACGGATAAAGCCGCCTGCTTCAAACTGGTTACTCGCGCCCACACCTGTGCCGTTGAATAACCACTCCGCACCAATGGCAGGTTGGTTATACCATTGCAATGCAGGGTAAAGTGAAACAGGTTGCTTACATTGATATTGCAAGTACATTTCCAAGTGGTCTTGCAGGTTTTCGCCCACACCTGGTAAGTCATGTACCACATCAATGTCCATCGATTTCAGGAAATTGCTTTCACCAACGCCTGAGCGTTGCAGAATTTGTGGTGATGCAATTGCACCTGCACAAAGCAAAACTTCACGTTTGGCTTGCGCTTGTTTCATATTGGCTTTATCTGCACCAATAATATATTCCACACCGACGGCCTGTTTTTGATTAAACAGAATTCGGTTGGTGGTGGCATGCGTCACGATGGTGAGGTTTGGGCGACCTTTAGCCAGATCGAGATATCCACGAGCCGTACTTGAGCGACGGCCTTTTGGTGTTACGGTACGGTCCATTGGGCCGAAACCTTCCTGTTGATAACCGTTTAAGTCATCTGTACGTGGGTAACCTGCCTGTACACCTGCTTCAACCATGGCGTGGAACAGCACATTATTGCCATTTTTAGGCGTTGCCACTGAAACAGGGCCTTTATCGCCATGATAGTCATTGCCACCAATATCACGCGTTTCGGCTTTTTTGTAATAAGGTAAACAGTCTGCATAAGTCCAGTCTTCCAGACCTTTCATGGTCGCCCATTGGTCCAGATCCATGGCATTACCGCGGATGTAACACATCCCATTAATCAGTGAAGAACCACCTAAGCCTTTACCACGTCCGCATTCCATACGGCGATTGTTCATGTGTGGCTCAGGATCGGTTTCGTAAGCCCAGTTGTAGCGACGACCTTGTAACGGGAATGCTAACGCGGCTGGCATTTGGGTGCGGAAATCTAAACGGTAGTCGGGACCACCAGCTTCCAATAACAAAACAGTCACGTCTTTGTCTTCAGTCAGACGTGTTGCGAGTACATTTCCGGCTGATCCTGCGCCAATGATAATGTAGTCATATGCTTGAGTATTCATTGTTATCCCTTTTGTATTCTAGAGAGTGCCAGTGCAATCAGGAGATGGCATGGCACATCGGATTAATTTTGAGGGTGAAAGGTGAGGGCATTAGAAAATGCTTTGATACTCGCCTAACTCAACTTGAATAGATTTAATGCGGGTGTAATGACCCAACGTGGTTAAGCCATTTTCACGACCTACACCTGATTGTTTATAGCCACCCACTGGCATTTCGGCAGGAGATTCGCCCCAAGTATTAATCCAGCAAATACCTGCTTCAAGTTGGTGGATAATACGATGTGCTTTGGTGATGTCTTGGGTGACAACACCCGCAGCCAAGCCGAAGTCGGTATCATTGGCACGACGGATCACTTCTTCTTCTGTTTCATAGCTGAGAATGCTCATGACTGGGCCGAAGATTTCTTCTTGCACAATGGTCATGTCATCTTGGCAATCACTGAATACAGTCGGTAGTACATAAGCACCTTTGGTAAGATCGCCTTCAGTGGCACGGCCACCACCGATCAGTATTTTTGCACCTTGCTGTTTGCCAGACTCAATGAATGACAATACTTTTTCCATATGCGGAAAGCTGGTGAGTGGACCAAAATTGGTTTGCTCAGCCATTGGATCACCGATACGGATACGTTTCACACGTTCTACAACGGCTGCTTCAAAATCAGCAAGCATTGCTTTAGGTACAAACACGCGCGTACCGTTGGTACACACTTGACCAGAGCTAAAGAAGTTTGCCATGACTGCAATATCCGCAGCACGGTCAAGGTTGGCGTCATCACAAATGACAAGAGGGGATTTACCACCAAGCTCCATGGTCACTTCTTTCAAAGTTGAGCCCGCAGCACTGGCCATTACTTTTTTGCCTGTTTCTACGCCACCAGTGAACGAGATTTTTTCAATCACTGGGTGCTCAGTGAGCCATTGACCGATGTCACGACCTGCACCTTGTACCACGTTAAATACGCCGTCTGGCAGACCAGCTTCGGTATAGATTTCAGCAAGTTTAAATGCGGTCAGTGGTGTAGTTTCACTTGGTTTGAAAATCATGGCATTTCCTGCTGCTAGGGCAGGCGCTGATTTCCACATTGCAATTTGAATTGGATAGTTCCAAGCACCGATACCAGCGACCACACCGAGGGGTTCACGACGGGTATAGAAGAAGCTTGATTCGCGTAGCGGCAGTTGCTCGCCTTGAATCGCGGTGGCAAGACCTGCGTAGTATTCGAGTACATCTGCGCCTGTAACGATATCAACGGTCGATGTTTCGCTGTAGGCTTTACCTGTATCGAGTGTTTCGAGTTGGGCAAGTTCATCGTTACGTTCGCGTAAGATATCAACTGCACGACGTAAAATGCGTGAACGCTCCATTGCGGTCATGGCTGCCCAGATTTTCTGGCCTTGTTGTGCGCTTTGAACAGCCGCTTCAATGTCTTGTTGTGAGGCTTGTTGAAGTGTTGCGATCACTTCACCGTTGGCAGGATTGATACTGTTAAATGTTTTGCCACTGGTCGCTGCGACATAACGTCCGTGGATATACAATTGATGAACTAGTGCATCACTCATTCTGTTTCTCCTGCAAAGGCTTGTTCGCAAATTGGATTTGCGTTTTTACATAATCATAAGCAATGGAACGTGCCAGCTGGCTGTCAAACTCATCGTGACTGCTTAAACTGCCGCGTAACCATAATCCGTCAATCAAAGCCGCTAATCCGCGAGCGGCAATGCTTGCCTGTTGTTTATCATCGACCAACATCAGAAAATAATGTTTCAAGTTGGAATACAGGCGTTGATCATTAATTCGTTGTAAACGTCCAAGTTCGGGAAGGTGCATACTGGCAGACCAAAAGTCTAACCAGACCCGCATGGCTTGTTTGTTGACCTGACTGATATCGAAGTTGGAATCAATAATGGCCTTAATCTGGCTTTCTGGATGCGCATCTGCTTCGGCTTTGTATTGGTCAGTCTTTTGACGCAAAACGTTGAGCATTTCTTGCATACAGGTATTGATTAATCCCTGTTTGTCACCGAAATAGTGACTCACAATACCGGTCGATAGTTCGGCCTTTTTTGCAATTTGTGCAATGGTGGTATTGGATAACCCCACTTCAGAAATTACATAAAATGCGGCGCTAATAATCTCTTCACGTCGCACATGCTCTGGTTTTACTCTACGCTTTGTCATGCTTATCCATTTAAAGCCCTGCCAAGGTGCTTTTTATTCAACATTTCTCGATGTAGAGCATCATAACATTTTTTATCATACTTTTTATTGATTGAACGTTCAATCAATAAAAAGTATAATCTGTAAAAATCAATGAATTTTTGATTGGCAAAAACAGATGTAAAGTAATAAATCAAAGATTCTTATGGATAAGGCGATAAGCATAAATGAACACTTATCACATTATTTTTTAAGAAAAATACACCTATTGCAAGGAGCAAGATCATGGTGTCAGAAAGTAATGAAGGGTCCCCATCTGAACCTATACGTTTAAATTTGTTTGTTTTCTGGAGCTCCGCAATCAGTATCGGCATTTTTGGCCTACTGTTTGTGTTGTTTCCAGAGCGTAGTCAGTTCTGGTTGACCTATATACAAGGGCAGGCGAACCAATTGTTTGGCTGGTACTACATGCTGGTCATTGTGGTTTGTTTAGGTTTTGTAGCATGGTTGGCTTTTTCTCGGATTGGGCAGATTCCATTAGGCAAAGATGACGATAAACCTGAGTTTGGCTATCTGGCTTGGGTGTCAATGCTGTTTTCTGCAGGCATCGGGATCGCACTGTTGTATTACGGCGTTGCTGAACCAGTTGATCATTTCCTCCGACCACCAGAAGGTCAGGGTGGAACAATTCAAGCTGCACGTGATGCCATGATGTATAGCTTTCTGCATTGGGGCATTCATGGTTGGGTATTGTATGCCTTACTGGGTGTGACTTTGGGTTATTTTGCCTTCCGTCGAGATTTGCCATTAGCATTGCGTTCAGCGCTATATCCAATCTTTGGTGAGCGAATCTATGGCTTGGTCGGTGATTTTGTCGATGGCTTTGGGATTTTAGCCACAGTCATTTCTTTGGTGACCAACCTCGGCATTGGTGCTTTGGTACTGGTGTCTGGCGTTCATTATCTACTTCCTGAGATTCCCAATAATAATACGACGTTGATTGCGGTGGTCTTGCTGATGATGTCTGTCGCGACCATTACCACCGTGGTTGGGATCGAAAAGGGCTTGGCTTGGTTATCCCGTATTAATCTACGTTTACTCTATGCCTTATTACTATTCGTGTTCCTTACAGGGCCAACCAACCACTTGCTCAATGGATTAGTCCAGAACGTGGGTGATTATCTTGATCATTTTCTGGCAAAAAGCTTTGATATGTATCTCTACAACAGCAAAGCAGGCGAGTGGTTAGGTTCATGGACGGTGTTCTATTGGGCATGGTGGATTGCATGGGCGCCATTTGTAGGGATGTTTATTGCACGTATTTCCAAAGGCCGCACCATTCGTGAAGTTGTGCTCGGCGTATGCCTGATTCCACTGGGTTTTACCTTGGCCTGGATCTCGATTTTTGGCAATACTGCAATTTATTTTATCTTGGAGCAAAAGCAAAAAATCTTGGGTGATTTGGTGTTAACCGATCCTGCTTTGTCTCTATTTAAGCTGCTCGAATTTCTACCTTTCAATCCTTATGTTGCTGGGATTGTTGTTGTGATTTGTTTCGTATTGTTTTTGACCCCTGTGGGTTCTGGTACACTCATGATCGCAAATCTGTCCTCGAAAGGGGGTAGCAATGAAAGTGATTCACCAATTTGGTTGCGAATTTTCTGGTCTGTGGTGATTACCATTGTCAGTATCGGGCTGTTGTTGGCAGGGAGTTTCCACTCCATGCAAAGCGCCGTAGTACTGTGTGGTTTGCCATTCTCCGTTATTATTTTGCTGTATATGTTTGGCCTTGCCAAAGCAGTTAAACAGGATCAATTTTTTAGTCCTACACCACCGCAAGTGATAACGCAGGACACTCAGTCATCACATCACACAACTGAAAAATCAGAAACATTGTAATTTGGGTAAATAACTTTTGTTTTTCATTTTCTATTCAGATCTGTCTTTTCATTGATTTAGCGGTGGAAAGACGTGGATGAATATTTTCTTTTTCTTCTCTAACTCCCTGAGGATTGTATGGCGACAGATAATCCAAGAGCGGTTGATGATGCTACATTAGCGAATAAAGACCATTTAAATCGTGTGGTCTTTTATGTTTCAGCTCTACTTATTTTAACATTTGCACTTGTTACGATTTTATTTAACGACTTTGCCAATCATTTACTCAATGTGGTACTGGCTTGGGTCAGTGATAAATTCAGCTGGTACTACTTACTAGCTGCGACATTGTATTTAATCTTTGTGGTTTTTATTGCTTGCTCACGTTATGGCGATATCAAACTTGGTCCGAAGCACTCGAAACCTGAGTTCAGCTTACTGAGTTGGTCGGCGATGTTGTTTGCCGCCGGGATCGGAACAGATTTAATGTTCTTCTCCGTTGCAGAGCCTTTATCTCATTATATGAACCCGCCTGTGGGCGAAGGCCAAACCTATGAAGCTGCGCGTCAGGGCATGGTCTGGACACTGTTCCACTATGGCTTAACAGGTTGGGGCATGTATGCCTTGGTCGGGATGGCCTTGGGCTATTTTAGTTATCGCTATAACTTACCTCTCACCATTCGCTCGGCGCTCTATCCAATTTTTGGTAAAAAAATTGATGGTCCAATTGGACATAGTGTGGATATTGCCGCTGTCATCGGGACGATTTTTGGTATTGCCACCACTTGTGGTATTGCCGTCGTTCAGATCAACTATGGTCTGCATGTCCTGTTTGATTTACCTGAAAACCTGTGGATTCAGTCGGCACTGATTTTAGTGGCCGTGATTGTGACCATTATTTCGGTGACTGCGGGTGTCAATAAGGGGATTAAGGTTTTATCCGAAATCAATATTTTTGCCGCGATAGGCTTAATGTTGTTTGTACTGTTTTTGGGCAATACAGGATTTTTGCTCAATGCATTGGTCCAAAATTTTGGTGACTATATCAGTCGATTCCCAAGTTTGGCTTTAGAAAGTTTTGCCTTTGATCAGCCGAAAGAATGGATGAACAGTTGGACCTTGTTCTTTTGGGCATGGTGGGTGGCTTGGTCACCTTTTGTCGGTCTGTTCTTAGCGCGGATTTCCCGTGGTCGTACCATTCGTGAATTTGTTTGCGGTACCTTAATTATTCCTTTGCTGTTTACCATCACGTGGTTGTCCATTTTCGGAAACAGTGCCCTATACAACGTTATTTTTGAAGGTAATACTGCACTGGCACAAACCGTTCTGACGGATCCTGCACATGGTTTCTATGACTTATTGGCGCAATATCCGTGGTTTGCATTTATTGCAGGCGTGGCAACGATTACAGGTCTGCTGTTCTATGTCACTTCTGCAGATTCGGGTGCATTGGTTTTAGGCAATTTCACCACTAAGTTTTCCAATGTCGATAATGATGCACCACGTTGGTTGCGAGTATTTTGGGCAACAGCAATTGGTTTGCTCACGTTGGCGATGCTGATGGCAAATGGCATTACTGCACTACAAAGTGCGACCGTGATCATGGGCTTACCCTTTAGCTTTGTGATGCTGTTGGTCATGGCTGGCCTCTACAAATCTTTGCGTCTGGAAGATTATCGTAAGGCGAGTCGTAGTATGAATGCTGCGCCAGTGGTTGGGAATGTAGATATTCTGAACTGGAAGAAGCGTTTAGCCCGTGTGATGCATCACCCTGGAACCAGTGAAACCCAACGGATGCTTGATAGTGTCTGTGAACCAGCAGTACGCACAGTTGCCGATGAACTGGTTAAACGTGGTATGCATGTCGATGTCACCCAAACAGCATTGGAAGACAACGATGCACTCTATCATTTAGATTTAACCATCTATTTGGAAGAAGAGCACAACTTCGTTTATCAAATCTGGCCTGTACGTTATATCGCGCCAAACTTTAGTGAGCGTGGTAAACGGGGTAAGCAGTTCTACTATCGCCTAGAAACCTTCTTGTATGAGGGTTCGCAGGACAATGATCTAGTTGGATACACCAAAGAACAAGTGATTAATGACATTCTTGATAAGTACGAGCGTCATATGACTTTCTTGCATATTAATCGTATTAGTCCCGGAAATCGTCCTTTGTATCCAGACTCTCAAGATTAGTCTGCTGAATAATAAAAAACCTCACGTCATGTGAGGTTTTTTATTGGCCTGATTATAAAGCGCCGTATTTTTGCCATGTTTCACCTGTTTCATAGGGTTCATAATGGCTTTTGAGTTCATGCAAACATTGGGTTTGGTAGATCGCAAAAATGATCATGATCAAAAATAGGCTGATCAATTTAATTGCGCGTTTGTTCTTATATTCATCTGAATATAAATAGAAAATACAATAAAAAGCGATCATCAAATAAGTGCAAAATAATGAGTTAAACACCAGATAAATCAGCAAGGCAGCGGTAATCACAAAAGCAATTCGATTTTTTAAAATCGTCGGACGCAAGCTCAGCACATTCAATATCAAAAGGCCGAATGAGGTCCAGAACAAATAGGCGTGCCCACCGATAATGACAATATAGGTAGATTGCAGCCACAACAGCACCAGCCATACAAAAACGGAAAAAATAATAAATTTAGAGAGGCCTGAAGACGCGGGCAAAGTATGTTTCATATTACATTGAATTTTAAAATAACTGTTTGTTTAATATGGAAATTAAAAACGAAAATTAAATAAATCTTTGGTCTTGATCTTTGTTAAAACAACGCAGAGCAAAGACAGTGAACCACCAATCAACATCGCAGGAATCACGCTGAAAAAGCGCGTCATCACGCTCGACTGCAACGCACCAAGCTCATTACTCGATGTGACAAAGATGCCATTAATGGCAGCTACACGTCCAAGCATGTCCTTGGGTGGAATGAGCTGAAGAATCGTTTGACGAATGACAATGTTGATACTGTCACATGCACCCATAATAATGAGAACTGCGACAGAAAAATACAGTTGTCTGGTAACAGCAAACAATAAAGTACATAGACCAAAACCTGTCACGGCAAGCAACATGATCTGCCAAGGTCTGGATTTTGGTGGATAGCGAATTAAAATTATCATCATAATCAATGCGCCAAACGCAGGTGCTGCACGTAATAGGCCAAAACCATCTGCACCGATATGTAAAACATCTTGGGCAAAAACTGGCAAGAGAGCGATGATGCCACCAAAAAAAACGGAGCTCAGATCGAGAAACATGGCCCAAAAGATAATTTTAGTTTTAAAAATAAACTGCAGCGCTTCTTTTAAGCTTTGAGTTATCGACTCGGTTTGGATTTGAGGAAAATCTCGTTTCTGCAAACACCACAGGGCGATACTGCCGCCTAAAAACAGTGTCACGATGACACCAAAGGTAATGTCTAAATCGAGATGAGCGAGCAGGAAGCCCGCAATGACCGGTGCAAGGATACCACTGGCTTGCCAGCACATACTGGTCCAGGTGGCTGCATTGGTATACAAATGTTCGGGGACCACAAACGGACGTAAAGAATTAAAACAGGGACTATATATGCCGCGAATACAGCCAAATAAAAATAGAATACTGAATGATGAGATTAATAATAAATTCTCATTGATGGTTTGGCTGTGGAAAAGATCAAAACTGATCCACAAAGTGATCGACAAGGGAATAGCAAAACTAAAACTGATCTGCAAAATACGCTGACGATTAAAACGGTCAGCAATATAGCCGCCCCATAAAGAGAGGACGAGAAAGGGTAAAAAATCCATCATCCCGACCAAGCCGAGAATCAGCGGATTCTTGGTGATTTGATACAAATAAAACGCGATTAGCACTTCTTGAATCAGCACCGCAAACGTCAGGCAGCATTGATTGATGGTCAATAACCGAAAGTCACGACTGGCAAATGCAGCGAAAGCAGAATGAGGTACAGCAGAAGACATAAGGCTTAGATTTATAAAATACAAATAAAGAAAAAGGGAAGAGCTGAAACTCCTCCCTTTTTAATCTGCTTAGCGTCGCTTATTGAGCAACAGCTTCAGCTTTAACCACTTTCTTCGCAGGAACTAAGTTTGCAGGTGTCGTATAGTTCAAGCCCAAAGTTGAACTTGAGTACTGACGGATTTGATCTAACAACGCTGGATCTGTTGAAAGGTCTTTTCCATAAGAACGTACGATCTCATGCAATTTGTCATTCCATACACCTTTGGTTTGCTCTGGGAATGCTTTTTCAAGCAAGTTGAGCATGATGTATGGTGATGTAGACGCACCCGGAGAAGCACCTAACAATGCCGTTACAGATTTGTCTTTAGATGCAAAGATTTCAGTACCGAATTGCAATTTAGCAGGTTTGCCAGGCTCTTTTTTGATGATCTGAACGCGTTGACCACCTTGTTGTAAATGCCAGTCTTTTGGATCAGCTTCAGGGTAGTATTTTTTCAACTCATTGAAACGATCTGCATCAGACATTAACACTTGGCTTACGAGATACTGAACAAGGTCAGCATTTTGTAGACCAATCGCAGCCATCGGCAATACGTTGTTTTTGTTGGTTGATGCAAGCAAATCAAGCTGTGAACCATTTTTCAGGAACTTGTTTGAATAGGTTGCGAATGGACCAAACAACACATATTTTTTACCGTCGATATAACGTGTATCGATATGTGGAACAGACATTGGAGGCGCACCCAGATCAGCACGACCATACACTTTAGCAGTGTGTTTTGCTGTTATTGCTGGGTTGTCCGTTACAAGGAACTCACCGCCCACAGGGAAACCAGCATATTGTTGAGCTTCTGGTAAGCCAGTCATTTGCAATAATTTAATTGCAGCACCGCCTGCACCAATAAACACAAAACGTGTTTTCACATGGTTAACTTTGCCAGATTTCAAATCTTTGAAAGCAACAGACCAAGTGTTGTCATCGTTTTTGCTAATGCCAGTCACTTCAGTTGAAGTGCTGAGCTTGAAGTTTGGACTCTTTTCAAGGTTGCCAATCAACTGCTTGGTGATTGCACCGTAGTTGACGTCAGAACCTACGTCCATACGAGTTGCAGCGACTTTCTGTTGAGGATCACGACCGTCCATCACCAATGGTGCCCATTGTTGAATTTCAGCTTTGTCTTCACTCAACTTCATGCCAGCGAATAACGGATTTTGAACCATGGCAGCATAACGCTTTTCCATGAAGTTGACGTTATCGCCCCAGACGAAAGCAATATGTGGTACTGGATTGATGAAAGTATTTGGTGTTTCTAAAACACCCTGTTTCACTTGGTATGCCCAGAACTGCTTGGCAATTTCAAACTGACCAGCCACGTTTACAGCTTTAGAAATGTCCATTTTACCGTCTTTTTCTTCGGTATAGTTCATTTCCATAAAGCCTGAGTGGCCTGTACCTGCGTTGTTAAAACCGTTTGAACTTTCTTGTGCAACAGCATCAAGACGTTCGTACATACGGATATTCCAGTCAGGCTGTAATTCGTTGAGATAAGTACCTAAAGTGGCACTCATGATCCCGCCGCCGATGAGTACAACATCGACAGTTGGTTCGTTATTGGTGGTTTTAATTGCCTTAGACGCAACTGGTCTAAAAAGAAAGGCAATTGCAATAATAATTAGTACGACGAGTAGTACTAATAAATATTTCCAAAATTTTTTCATTCAATTTACCTTAAAAATTAAATGACGCTCTATATGACAAGCGATATAGAGAGAAAGAATTTAAATGATGATACAGGCGCAATAAAGGCACATCAGTACAGTAAGGGATTGCCTTAACATTGATGTTGAAGAAGTTAGTTCATGAATTTTACTTTAAATTAGACGGTATTTTGGTTGAACTAATGTTTCAAAATGTACAAATCAAGCCAACTTTGATGATTTATTGTGTGAAAGTTGTAGAAAGTTCTAGTAAATCCATAGCTTATGGTTTAGAGAGATGAGTCACATTTTAACCAGATGAACGGATTGATTCATCAAAAAATTGGTTTAGATAAAAGCAATAAATTGGCACTCGGCTTTATAAAAAGATAAAACTATGATGTTTGGGCATCATTCTAACATGGAGGCGCTGGCATGCAGCTTAGAGCGCTCGAGCAGCAAGATTATCAAAACTGGTTGTTATTATGGCAAGGCTATCAGGCTTTCTATAAGGTTGAAATTGATCATCAGGTGACGGAAAAAACATTTACACGGTTGCTTGACCCAGACGAACAGATGCAATGTTTGGTCGTTGTTGATCAAGATCGCCTTATTGCTTTTGTGCATTTTATTTTTCATCGAAGTACGTGGACCACAGGTGATTACTGTTATTTACAGGATTTATTTGTTGATCAAAATTCAAGGGTTAAAGGCTTGGGGCGTAAATTAATTGAAGCGGTTTATGAAGCGGCAGCACAAAGGGAGTGCTCACGTGTTTATTGGTTAACCCATGAAACCAATTACCAGGCCCGAATGCTTTATGACAGCATGGCGGTGAATGCTGGATTTATCCAATATCGAAAAAATTTGCATTAATTTCGCTATCTTAGCCAAGTGTGTAGATTGCGTTCTGTTTTTAAACCGCTAGAAAAGGCGGTTTTTTTATAGTTCATCGGTTATGTTGTGACCAATAAACTGATCATAAAACTTTTTGCGACTTCATTTGATGATTTCACTTGAACGAAAAGCGCCAGATTTTCCCTAATGTGATCGGGCTGAGCTCTAATGTTCGCCTGATTGCACAGACCTTGTTGAGCCATTTTCATCTCAGCAAATTTCTCAACATGAATTTCATTCATTTTGAGGTTAGATTAAATCATTTTTATTCAGCTAATGATTGCGGTATAAATCACTCTATAAAGAAGTTTAGATTTATCTCGGAAATTAGGGTGGCAGATTAAAATGAGTAAAGAGTTTGCATTTACGATTAAGCGTATTGGTTTTGATGAGAACTACACTCCATCAGAAAATACACGTATCACAACCAACTTTGCGAATTTGGCAAGAGGCGAAAGTCGTCAACAGAATCTGCACAACACCTTAAAGATGATCGACAATCGCTTTAATGCTTTGGCGCATTGGGATAATCCTTTGGCTGATCGTTATAAAGTTGAGCTGGAAATCATTTCGGTTGAAATGAAGGTTGATGCTGCAAGCAATGCCAATGCACTTCCTTTAATTGAAATTTTGAAAACCAATATTGTTGATCAAAAAACCAATGAGCGCATCGAAGGTATTGTGGGGAACAATTTCTCTTCTTATGTCCGTGACTATGATTTCAGTGTGCTATTGCTTGACCATAATAAAAATCAGTCTGGATTTAGCACGCCAGAGAACTTTGGCGATTTACATGGCAACTTGTTTAAAAGCTTTATTGAGTCAGAGACCTACAAGGCAAACTTTAAAAAGCCACCTGTGATCTGTCTCAGTGTTTCAAGCAGCAAGGTGTACCAACGTACTGAAAATCAGCATCCTGTGTTGGGTGTCGAGTACCTGCAAGATGAATATTCATTAACAGATGAGTATTTCCAAAAAATGGGCTTAAAGGTGCGTTATTTCATGCCGCCAAACAGTGTTGCGCCGTTGGCTTTCTATTTCTCTGGTGATTTGCTGGCGGATTACACCAATCTTGAGTTGATCAGTACCATCAGCACCATGGAAACGTTCCAAAAGATTTACCGACCTGAAATTTACAATGCGAACTCTTCAGCAGGAAAGTCTTATCAACCAAGTTTGAATAACCAAGATTATTCACTGACTCGCATCGTATATGACCGAGAAGAACGTGGCCGTTTGGCGATTGAACAGGGTAAATTTGTTGAAGAACAGTTTATCAAACCTTATCAAACCATTCTGGAACAGTGGTCTGCCAGTTATGCAGCACAAAGCAACTCGCAAAAAAGTTACGCGCACTAATTTATTGAAAATATAAGGTTATTGATGATGAAAAGATTATTACCAACGTCGACTGCGGGTAGCTTACCGAAACCATCTTGGCTGGCAGAGCCTGAAACACTTTGGTCGCCGTGGAAACTGCAAGAGCAGGGTTTGATTGAAGGTAAACAGGATGCTTTGCGTTTGTCTCTGCATGAACAGCAAGTGGCAGGCATTGATATTGTCAGCGATGGTGAACAAACCCGTCAGCATTTTGTCACGACCTTTATTGAGCACCTTACGGGTGTCGATTTTGAGAAACGTGAGACGGTTCGAATCCGTAATCGTTATGATGCCAGTGTTCCAACTGTTGTGGGTGCTGTATCTCGTCAAAAGCCTGTTTTTGTTGAAGATGCCAAGTTTTTACGTCAGCAAACCAATCAACCGATTAAATGGGCTTTACCTGGTCCAATGACCATGATTGATACGCTATATGATGCGCATTATAAAAGCCGTGAAAAATTGGCGTGGGAATTTGCCAAAATCCTGAATGAAGAAGCGAGAGAATTAGAAGCTGCGGGTGTGGATATTATCCAGTTCGATGAGCCAGCCTTTAATGTGTTCTTTGATGAAGTGAATGATTGGGGTGTGGCAACTTTAGAGCGTGCGCTTGAAGGGTTGAAGTGTGAAACCGCGGTGCATATTTGCTATGGTTACGGCATCAAAGCCAATACTGACTGGAAAAAGACCCTCGGTTCAGAATGGCGTCAATATGAAGAAGCCTTTCCAAAGTTACAGCAATCAAAAATTGATATCATCTCACTCGAATGTCACAACTCACGTGTGCCAATGGATCTGATTGAATTGATTCGTGGCAAGAAGGTGATGGTGGGTGCGATTGACGTGGCAAGCAACACGGTTGAAACGCCAGAAGAAGTTGCAAACACGTTACGTAAAGCACTTCAGTTTGTCGATGCAGATAAGCTCTATCCATCAACCAACTGTGGTATGGCACCGTTGGCGCGTGATGTTGCACGTGGCAAGTTGAATGCATTAAGTGCAGGTGCAGAAATTGTTCGTAAAGAACTGGCTTAATTTACCGATCTCTTGATGGCTTTAGGGCTGCGCAGAGTAGCCCTGAGCATATTTAAAATAGATCGAGTTTAATTTAGGAATAAAGTGATGGTTGAAGCAACAGATTTTAGAGATGCAATGTCTTTACTCACCAGTGCAGTCAGTGTGATTACTACCACAGGCATGTCTGGTCGTTATGGCTTTACTGCATCTGCTGTATGTAGCGTCACAGATACGCCTCCGACTTTATTGGTTTGCATGAATCGGGCATCGAGTTCGCATGTGCATTTTGTCGACAATAAAATCTTAAGCGTGAATGTGTTAAGCGCAGATCATCAACATATTTCTAAAGCTTTTTCGTCTAAATTGAGTCCAGAAGAGCGTTTTAAACACGGTGCTTGGTCAGCGTTGGAAACGGGTGCGCCTGTTTTGGATGATGCTTTGGTAAATTTCGATTGTGAGATTGATCAAATTCAGGAAGTTGGAACGCATACGATTTTTATTTGTCGTATTGTGGCCGTTCAACAAAGTGGACATGATCAAAGCTTGGTGTATTTTAACCGTGCCTATCACCAAGTGGGGCAGACTGAACTTGCTTAAAGCGTTGTGCTTTAAGCGACCTGTTTATTGTGAAAATATACTTATAAAATAGTTTAAAAATAATAAAATATAGGGTATTGAAAAATAATAATAAAATTTATTTGGCCCGAAGTGTAAATTGACACTCATCATTACCCCGATTATTCTTTAAACGCTGGCCTACATCGCCAGTCGGTTTTGACAGACCGTTTAGTAAGACTACATCAGAACTATTCCGTCTGAGGAATAGTTTTGTGTGTATACTTCTCGTCCCCCTTCCGTAGTGGTAGGACGGGAGAGGGACACCTTTAGGTGTGCTGGAGTCTTACCCGGTCTGTCAACCCTTTTCCGTCCTGCCTCCATAAAGCTTTATGTCTTGGCAGAATTCCGAATTGATTAGGAGTTGGCCATGCACAGTATTTTCATACTTCTTTATTAGTCTTTGGCAGGGTTTGAATGCATTTCGCAATTCAGACAGTGCTTTGTCACGACTAAAAAATCAAATCAACAATAAAAACTTGAGATGCGCTAAAGCCGTCTTTAGGGGCTTTTGTATGCCTTTTTTGCTTACAACGAAGCCGAGCATCGTTTTATCTCATTGAGATGGGAAATTATTTTATAGGGAAAATATATGTCGAATTTAGAGGTTTCATTTCGTGCTTTAAGAGTGCTTGATACTGCCCGAAATTTATTTAATAGCCATGGTTTTCATAGTGTCGGGGTAGATCGTATTATTGAGTCTTCTCAAATCGCCAAAGCCAGTTTTTATAAATACTTTCAGTCTAAAGAACAATTGATTGAAATGAGTCTGGGATTTCAAACAGACGCGCTTAAAGAAGAAGTATTTTCGATTATTCATCGAAATAAAGGGCTTACCGTGCATGAAAAGCTTAAACGTATTTATGTTCTTCATGTCAGTTTAGAAGGTTTGTATCATTTGCCATTTAAGGCGATTTTTGAAATTGAAAAGCGTTATCCCAAAGCTTATAAGATTGTTGTGAACTATCGGAAATGGTTGCTGAATCAAATTTATAAATTGCTTTTAACCAACTCTGCAAACGCCTCTAAAAAGGATGCGCATATGTTCTTGTTTGTGATGGATGGGGCAATGGTTCTGCTATTGGGAGGAAGTGGTGTGGATGACCCAGAACGGTTGATTGAAGGGTTTTTGGTGGGGTTAAGAATATAGTTGTAAATTTAGGATTAATAATTAATATAAATTATTAAGATAATTTAAAATTTTTTATTGATTGGCTATGTTTATTTCTAGTTCATTATTCAGGCTACTAGCTACTATAATAGAGGTAAATTGAAATACCTTATTTATGCTACCCATGGTTCAATTGGAAGCATTAAGTAATTCATGTAGTCCTATCTCAGAAGGATTATTTAGCCTAACTTTCGCATCCTGTATTTCATATACTAACTCTAGCTGTCCTTTTTCTTCATCAATAACTCTAGCGCCATCTAATACTGCTAAAACACCAAATAAAACTTCATGTGCAGTTAACTCAATTATACTATTGATCTTAGTAATATCCTCTTCCGCTAAAGACTTATACCACTCAGAAAGCAATTTAATTTGTGGCAAAATACGTCTACCAGGTGGTTCTTTTAACTTACTAATAATATCGCTTACTGCTGCATCTCTAACATGTAGCTTAAGTCCGTCAACAAATTTTTCATTGTTCATACTTTTTTCACTTTCATAAATGCTGTTGGATACATTTGCTTATTTAATTCAATTAAAGAGCTATGAGTTGGAATATCAATGAATTTAAGTATGCGGAATATGAGAAAATTAACAAAGCATAATTAAATTTATTTTACACCATAAAAAAACCGCCAATAATGGCGGTTTTTTATAAATAACACCTTACACGTCGCAAATGACAAACTTTGTGTCGTTCAACGGTTAATTCAACTTACCAGCTTAACGCACCACCAGTTTGGTAGTCAGTTACACGCGTTTCAAAGAAGTTCTTCTCTTTACGCAAGTCCATCATCTCAGACATCCATGCAAACGGGTTAGTTACACCAGCAAACTGCTCAGGTAAACCAAGTTGCGCTAAACGACGGTTACAGATGAACTTCAAGTATTCTTCCATCATGCTTGCATTCATACCCAATACACCACGTGGCATCGTGTCACGCGCATATTCGATCTCAAGCATGGTACCTTCAAGAATCATTTGAATCACTTCTTCTTGGAACTCAGCCGTCCACAAGTGCGGGTTCTCGATCTTGATCTGGTTGATCATGTCGATACCGAAGTTCAAGTGCATAGACTCATCACGCAAGATGTACTGGAACTGCTCAGCAACACCGTTCATCTTGTTACGACGACCCATACTCAAGATTTGAGTAAAGCCACAGTAGAAGAAGATCCCTTCAAGTACGCAATAGAATGCGATCAAGTTACGCAATAAACGCTGGTCGTTTTCAGGTGTACCAGTGTTGAACGTTGGATCACTTAAAGATTGAGTGTACTTCAAGCCCCACGATGCTTTACGCGCAACACTTGGAATCTCGCGGTACATGTTGAAGACTTCGCCTTCATCCATACCCAAAGATTCGATACAGTATTGATAAGCATGGGTGTGAATCGCTTCTTCAAATGCTTGACGCAAGATGTATTGACGGCATTCAGGGTTAGTAATGTGACGGTAGATCGCCAATACCAAGTTGTTTGCAACCAATGAGTCCGCAGTCGAGAAGAAACCCAAAGAACGCATGATGATGGTACGCTCATCTTCAGTTAAGCCATTTTCAGACTTCCAAAGCGCGATATCATGGTTCATGTTCACTTCTTGCGGCATCCAGTGGTTTGCACACCCGTCAAGATACTTCTGCCAAGCCCACTCGTATTTAAACGGAACAAGTTGGTTTAAGTCTGCGCGACAGTTGATCATCGCTTTATCATCAACCTGTACACGCTGTGCACCCATCTCAAGCTCTTCCAAGCCAGGTGCAGCATCTAAGTGCTCTAAGGCAGCAGATGCTCGTGCCAACGAATCGGTGGGATTTGTTGATCGCACGGAATTGGTTCCAGCGGGTTGTGCAGCTGCCACGCGCGGCGATGATTGCTCTGAATCAGATACCACTTGCGTATTAACCGTTTTTTGCGTGTCGATGGGCGCAGACTTGTGTTCAGGTGCAGTCGGTTTTTGCGAATCATCTTCAAAATCGTCCCAACTAAGGATAGACATATTCATTCTCTCTTCGTTGCTTTATATCTTTTATTTAGACATCTCAAGCAAGGAGATGTCCTACTATACGCTCAATTTGTGTAAGCAAAATTAAGTTTTATTGACTGAAATTTTAAAAAGTGACCAATGGACACTGACAATCCCTAAAACTTATTTTGCTTACGCTGTTGCTTACGTATTTTAAAAAACGCGTAAACCATTGGAATATAAAACACTAGAAAGGCACAGATCAGGACTATCACACCAAATTGATAATTATGACTGAGATGGAACATGCGCTATGCCTCTATAGAAACCTTTCTCGCCCCCCTCCAAAGGAGAGAGAATTTATAGAGAGAGGTGTGAAATTACTGACAGGCTTCGCAGTCTGGGTTGTCGATTGAACACGCCAATGGCACTGGAGCTGCGGTTGAGAAACCATCATCTTCAGTTTGCACTTCAGCTTTTTCTGCAACAACCGCTGCTTGTGCTGCAACAACAGGTGCTTCAACCGATGCTGGTTTCACTGCATTGAGTGCACCAGTATTAATGGTTGATTTCTCAGCCGATGTTGCACCTAAAGCTCGGAGGTAATACGTAGTTTTAAGACCACGTAACCATGCCATCTTATAAGTGATGTCAAGTTTCTTGCCATTCGCGCCAGCGATGTAAAGGTTCAATGACTGTGCTTGGTCGATCCACTTTTGACGACGTGATGCAGCATCAACGATCCAGCGAGTATCCACTTCAAATGCAGTCGCGAAGATTGCTTTTAATTCTTCAGGAATACGCGCAATTTTTTGAACAGAACCTTCGAAGTGTTTTAGGTCATTCACCATCACAGTATCCCAAAGACCACGTTCTTTTAATGCACGAACAAGGTAAGGGTTGATGACTGTGAACTCACCAGAAAGGTTCGATTTCACATACAAGTTCTGGAATGTTGGCTCAATTGATTGAGACACGCCACAAATGTTAGAGATGGTTGCAGTAGGTGCAATCGCCATCACATTTGAGTTACGCATACCATCTTTTTGAACTTTAGTACGTAATGTATCCCAGTCTAAACGTTGTGTACGATCCACTTCGAACATACGCTCTGGACGAGATTTTGCAACAATTTCTAAAGAGTCGATTGGCAGAATCCCTTGATCCCACAATGAACCTTTGAATGTTGAGTAAGCACCACGTTCGATTGCAAGGTTGCTTGATGTTTCGATCGCGTAGTAGCTGATCACTTCCATTGATTCATCAGCGAAATCAACCGCTTCATCTGAACCATAAGCAAGATTCATTTCATACAATGCATCTTGGAAGCCCATGATACCCATACCCACAGGGCGGTGTTTCAAGTTCGACGTTTTCGCTTGTGGAACCGCATAGTAGTTAATGTCGATCACGTTATCGAGCATACGCACGGCAGTTTTCACTGTACGTGCAAGCTTTTCACGATCTAATACGCCACCTTGAACGTGTTGTACAAGGTTAATCGAACCTAAGTTACAGACCGCGATTTCATCTTGGTTTGTATTTAAGGTGATTTCTGTACACAAGTTCGATGAGTGAACCACGCCCACGTGTTGTTGTGGTGAACGTAAGTTACATACGTCTTTGAATGTGATCCATGGGTGACCTGTTTCGAACAACATCGAAAGCATTTTGCGCCATAAGTCTTTCGCACGTACTTTCTTGTGTAGCATGTTTTGTTCTTTTGCTACCGCTTCGTAGTGTGCATAACGCTCAGCAAATTCAGCACCAGTTAAATCATGCAGGTCTGGTGTTTCAGAAGGTGTGAACAGTGTCCATTCAGCATCTTCAAAAACACGTTGCATGAACAAGTCAGGAACCCAGTTCGCTGTGTTCATGTCGTGGGTACGACGACGGTCATCACCTGTGTTCTTACGTAGCTCTAGGAATTCTTCAACATCCAAGTGCCAAGTTTCGAGGTATGCACAAACTGCACCTTTACGCTTACCACCTTGGTTCACCGCAACGGCTGTATCGTTCGCAACTTTAAGGAAAGGTACAACACCTTGAGATTTACCGTTAGTGCCTTTGATATAAGAGTTCAATGCACGTACAGGTGTCCAGTCATTACCTAAACCGCCAGCCCATTTTGAGAGCATTGCGTTGTCACGCATTGCACCATAAATGTCGTACAGGTCATCACCAATCGTGGTTAAGTAACAGCTCGATAATTGCGGACGCAATGTACCTGAGTTAAATAGCGTCGGTGTAGAAGCCATATAATCGAAGCTAGACAATAAGTCATAGAACTCGATTGCACGGTCTTCTCTGTTTTCTTCATTGAGCGAAAGACCCATCGACACACGCATAAAGAATAATTGTGGTAATTCAAAACGCACGCCATTTGAATGGATGAAGTAACGGTCAAATAAAGTCTGTAGACCTAAATAGGTAAATTGGTTTGAGCGTTCTGGTTTGATCGCAGCAGCCAATTTTGCAAGGTCAAACTCAAGCAAGTCTTTAGAAAGAAGATCAAGCTCGATACCTTTCTTCAAGAAGGTTTCTAAAGCGTCACCTTCAGGGGTATCTGTCGGTAGACCTAAGAACTCTAAACCTGTGCTGACCAATTCGCTACTGAGTAAACGCGCAGTGACATAAGTATAGTTTGGCTCTTGTTCGATACGGGTACGCGTTGCCATCATCATGGTGGTCGCGATATCGCTTTCTTTTACGCCGTTATATAAGTTCTTAACCGTTTCATCAAGAATAGCTTGAACATCAATCCCTTCTAAGCCTTCGCTTGCAGTTTGAATGGTTGCGGTAAGCGCATCCAAATCTAATGGTTGGAGCTGACCATTAGCATCTGTAATTTGAAGGGTAGGGTGATGGTTCGCACCAGTTTGCTGACGAGCACTTGCGCGTTGGTCACGATAAATGACGTAGGCACGTGCAACTTTTTGCTCGCCTGTACGCATCAATGCCAATTCAACTTGGTCTTGAATTTCTTCGATATGAATCGTACCGCCAGAAGGCAAACGACGATTAAATGTGTTCATTACCATTTCAGTCAGTTGAGTGATACGGTCATGGATACGACTTGAGTCCGTACCTTGTTGACCTTCAACAGCTAAAAATGCTTTCCCAATCGCAACAGAAATTTTCTCGGCATTAAATGTCGCAATCTCACCGGTGCGCTTAATGACCTGAAGTTGGCCAGGAGTAGAAGTGATGATGCTCATGTCAGCATAGCTCCATTATCATCTATTTTTATGTTCATGGACCGTTTGAATCGAGCAAAAAGTATGCCACGATGTTTGAGGGATAAACACAATACTTAGTGGTTAAAGTTTATTTTCAACACAAGATACGGGATTTTTTGGAGTAGATCAATCCTTGACATTTTACTAATTTTTTTTTCATGTCTTAACTGCTGAAATCACAGTCACATAGCATATCAAAGCCATTGAAAAAGGCTTATAGATAACTCTGTGGATAACTCAAAAAACAAACACTTAAATTATTTTGGGCCAAGAAAGAAACAAATTGTTTAACATTGGCACAAAATCTATACTAAATATTCATCCTGTCGGAAAATGCATATATTTCTGAAAAAGATATTAAAATTCATAATTTTAATAAAAAGATAACAAAACTGGGTAGGCGTGTATCAGTTTGGTGAACGGCTACTTGTTTACAATGTAAACGTGTGTATATTGCAAAACATAAACCAATGTATCTGTCAGATTTCATAGACAGATTCACTCAGATTTTAGGGGCAAACAAATGAGCCAAGAAGAAAAGTTACCGAAGATTTTGATCGTAGAAGATGACGAACGCTTAGCACGTTTAACACAAGAGTATTTGATTCGTAACGGTTTAGAAGTTGGAGTCGAAACTGATGGTAATCGTGCAATCCGTCGCATTATCAGCGAGCAGCCAGATTTAGTGGTTCTCGATGTGATGTTACCAGGTGCAGATGGTTTAACCGTTTGTCGCGAAGTACGTCCACATTACCACCAACCGATTCTGATGCTGACTGCACGTACAGAAGATATGGATCAGGTACTTGGCTTAGAAATGGGTGCAGACGATTACGTTGCAAAACCTGTTCAGCCACGCGTATTGTTAGCTCGTATCCGTGCCTTATTACGCCGTACGGATAAGACCGTTGAAGATGAAGTGGCACAACGTATCGAGTTTGATGACCTTGTGATTGATAACGGTGGTCGTTCAGTAACGTTAAATGGTGAGTTGGTTGATTTCACTAGTGCTGAATATGACTTGTTATGGTTGTTGGCTTCAAACGCTGGTCGCATCTTGTCTCGTGAAGATATCTTTGAGCGTCTACGCGGTATTGAATACGACGGTCAGGATCGTTCGATCGATGTGCGTATTTCGCGTATCCGTCCAAAAATCGGTGATGACCCAGAAAACCCGAAACGCATCAAAACTGTGCGTAGTAAAGGTTATCTATTTGTTAAAGAAACCAACGGGATCTAAATCCCTCGAATCCTCCTTGAAAAAGGGGGATTCTTTCCTTTCTGCAAAGGATTTATGTAGCGTGGCTGCATAAGCGGGATTTTAATAGCTTGGAATTATTTACCTTATGGTGAGTCGAGTACTGAAAAACAGCATATTCTTGCGTATTTATGCTGGGTTGGTGGTTTTAGTTGTTGTGGTTGCCGCATTTTGTTATTTGCTGGTCCAAATTATTAACTATCAACGGGCGCAAGAATATCGCGAGTCTCTCACAGATGGCATTTCCTATGTCATTAGTGAAGGGGTATCTCGTCAGCCAGAAAAACAACAAAAACTCGACTGGATTTCCGATGCATCTGACTTGCTGGAACTCCCTATCTACTATGTCGATGCTGAACGGGTAGAATTATCCCGTACTGAGAAGAAAAGAGTCGCTGAGCAAAAGTCAGTGGTTCGTTATGATGCCAATAATGGGATCGGCTATATTATTATTGGCCTGAAAGATGATCCTAAGCATTTCCTCTATATTAAAGTCGATAAAATTGGCGAACGCCAAATGAAAGCGCTTCCGATATTTGTACTGGATTATTTAATTTTTTATCCAGGGCAGGAGCGTGAGTATTTAGATAAAATTAAAAAACATTTCTATTATTCAATTGAAATTAAAGATATTAAAGACATCAATCTGGATTCTGAGCAGATCGGTCGCTTGCGCCAAGACCAAAGCGTATTGCTGTATAAAGACAGTGCAACCATGCGTGGCACCACAATTTCCATTGTTTCTCCAATGCCAAATCATCCTGCACAAGTGCTGATCCTTGGGCCTGTTCCAATGTTCAACTGGATGCCATTCCAGCTTTCAGCAGGGATTACCTTATTTAGCTTGTTCTTGTTGAGCTTGGGTGTTTATGGCTTGATTTTGCCGCTTGAACGTAAAATCCGTCAGGTTCGTTATGCGTTGAACAAGATGAAGTCGGGTGATTTGTCATTACGTGTGCCGATTGAAGGGACGGATGAAATGGCAAACTTGGCGTCAAGTTATAACAACATGTCAGATCATATTCAGCGTTTGATTGAAGCACAGCGTGAGTTAATGCGTGCGGTGTCGCATGAGTTAAGAACTCCCGTAGCGCGGATTCGTTTTGGGATGGAGATGCTGGCGGAAGAAGATGATTATAATTATCGCATTCAGCAAGTGGACATGATTGATAAGGATATTGAGGCACTTAATACCTTGATTGATGAGATCATGACCTATGCCAAGCTGGAACAGGGTACGCCATCTTTAGATTTTGAAGACATTGTACTGGTTGAAGTATTAGATCAGGTGGCAATGGAAACGGAAGCACTGAAGACGCAAAAAGAAATCGAACTGATCGCACCACCTTTGGCGTTAAAAGTGGATGCTGAGCGTCGCTATTTACACCGTGTGGTACAGAACCTTGTCGGTAATGCGGTACGTTATTGTGATAACAAAGTCCGTATCAGCGGTGGTATTCGCGCAGATGGTAATGCCTATGTCTGTGTGGAAGATGACGGTCCAGGGATTCCAGAGCAAGACCGCACACGCATCTTTGAGGCTTTTGCCCGCCTAGATGATAGTCGTACCCGTGCTTCGGGCGGTTATGGTCTTGGTTTGTCGATTGTGAGCCGTATTGCCTATTGGTTCGGTGGCACGATTCAGGTGGATCAGAGTCCAAACTTGGGCGGTGCACGTTTTATTATGACTTGGCCAGCAAAGCGTTATAAACAAGTGATTAAAAAGTAGAACGAAAAGAGTGCTGCTCTTTTCGATAAGATAAAAAGCCAAGGTATTTATTGCCTTGGCTTTTTTTATGGAGAGGTTTGAAGTTCGCTCATTGCTTTTTTATGTAGGGACAAATGTATGGGTGATAGCGAAACGTAGGTGCATGGTCGATAGCATTTAAGCCCATGTTTTAGACCAGTAAACTTGATGTTCTGTACGATTCCAATGACCTTTGTGTTGTGCAGCCTGAAAAGAATTTAATCTCTGGACACGCTGCATGTAGTTTGTAGTAGCAGAAAATCGTTGACTGTCAGGGATTAAATCCAGCAGCGCTTCTACTAAAAAGACCATCATGATATCGGCAGCAGAAAAACTTTCTCCTGCAAACCATACAGATGTAGCAAGATGTTGTTCTATGAATGACATCTGACGATAAAGCGTGGGGTTGAGAAATTGTCGATCAAAAGATCGCTTTATCATTTTCATTACAGGTCGTGCAAAAAAGGGTGACCTGTCTACCATTCGAGAAAAAATTTGCTTGAGTGCCAAATTCGGCATTAGCGTTGCATCTGCAAAGTTTTTCCAATAAAAATAGTGCTGTTTATTTGCTGAATTTATTGGTTGGAGCTGATGAAGCGACTCCTTCATTAGTAGATTGTCTAATATAGCAGACGTCTCTGCTAAAACTTGGGGCGGAGTAGATGTGTCATCCACCAGAATAGGCACCTTACCTAAGGGGTGAATGTCTTTCAGCCACTCAGGTGCCTCGCCGTTGCGAGTGCGCTCACAAAAAATAAGCTCATAGTCGAGTTGTAAGACTTCAAGCAGCCAAACGATACGCTGGGAGCGTGAGTTGCTTAGATGGTAGAGTTTTAACATAGGTTTTAATCGTTTCTATTTAATAGTGTCCGCCTGTTGGAGAATGTGGTCCTGGTGTCCAGTTACGTGTTGCTGCACGTATACCTAAGTTGGCAATGACTTGTGATGCCAATTGAGCTTTGATGCTCTGTGGTGCTTGAGCATTCAATCCTGTCATAATTGAATTCATCGCATTATCTACCAGCGTATTGATGGCAGTAGGGTTTTGTAGGCTTTGTAGGATAACTGTACTGCTTTTACTGGCGAGAATAAAGTCGGTGACAGCTTGGCTATTGGCATATAAGAATTCTGCTTTGCTACGATCAAAGGACTGATTTGAACCATTTATATAGACTGTTGCTCCATATAAAATGGATTGCCCCACACTGACATTATTTTGTTCTACTTGACCATAATTTAATGATGCATTCCAGTAATAAAAAGAGCCACCCCAGCCTCCAGGTGTTTGTTGAAAACGACCTAAACGATAATTGCCGATTGCCGCGCTAATATCGTTGCTAATCATTGCTGGAAAAACGGGGATTCCCTTTGAGTTTAAAATGTCATTGATGACATTTTGCCCAATCAGATTTGAAGTTTTTTGTAGTTGCTGATTGATTTGATATTGTGGCGTGTTGGAGTGGATAGCACCTCGATATTGCAGACCATACTGCGTCGCACCACGGATATAATTACTGGCAGGAATACTGGTGTTTGCGGCGTTAATAGCGGCTGCCTGACTAAACCAAAATTTAGTATTTTGATCGACGCTACTTGAGTCTTTTATGATTTTATAAACATATTGGTATAAAGGTGAGAACAGCCCAACGGGTTGATTATCGCCGTAGGTGGAAATCACATCTACCAGTTGATTATTGTGATCCAGCAAATTTTGTTCTTTCAATAGCTTGTTAAGCTGTTGCATTTGCTCTGCTGTAAATACTTGTTCCACGGTTTTTGCGGAGACTATCGTCGATAGGCTCAGTAACATAATCATGGTGATGCTTTGGTTGAATTGTTTGATTTGCATCGCTGTTCCTCAAGATTATAGTGTCATTTCTTCGATTGTCTTGTGCCATTTATTGAATTATTGGCAAGAAAAAAGCAGCATCTTTGCTGCTTTTTATAAATATAGTAAAGAATGACAATAATCTAAAGTGCTGACCGTTTATTGGCACGAAATGAATAAGTTTTACTCATGCAGCGTCGCATCTGGTGTGATTAAGGTTTTGCCATTACGTAAGCTGGTCAGTCCCTCAGCGTTAAAATCAATCAGCAGGGCATTATTCTTAATATCGATTTTATAACCTTTGATCAGTGCTTGATCTCCATTTAAGGTTTCGACTTTATATGTGTCGGCAATATTCAAAATGCTTTCTAAATTGGTGGTGGTGGCCGCAAAATCCTCTCTAAATACTTCGTAAATGTCTCTTAAATCAAAAATCGCATTATCAGCATCTGGATGTTTTCGAACATAACTTTCTATGTGACGCATAAGTAGTTGTGAAAAAAAGAAATAATCCGAAGCGTGTGTGTATTCTAGATGCATATTTTTCTCCTTTTGTGCTTATTCTAGAATACTCATCTATTGGGTCGGCTGTGTATAAAGATAATTAAAGTATTTAGCTGAATTGCAACATATTATGTCGAAATGATAACTTGGTTTCGGCCTTGTCTTTTGGCTTGGTAAAGCGCGTCATCGGCTTGTTTAAATAATTGCTCGATGCTGTGTTGGTTTTCAGGTACGCAAATACAAATTCCGATGCTGATTTGAATAAAGAAACTTCGGTAGGGTTCATACTCAATTGGCATTTGGCTGATCTGCAAGCGGATTTTTTCTGCACAAAGATAGGCTGCATCCGCATGGGTATCTGTCATAAAAATTGCAAACTCTTCTCCACCTAAACGCCCGAGTAGATCTTGTGGACGAAGTATGCTTTGAATGGTCTGCACGCAACTTTGCAAGGCTCGATCTCCCATTTGATGTCCATAGTTATCATTCACCTGTTTAAAATGATCAATGTCGAGCATCAGGAAAGCCGTGGTTTGTCCTGTGTGTGTTGCTTGTTGCTGTAACAGCTGCACCGACTGTAGAAACTGGCGTCGGGTTAAGCTTGACGTCAGTTCATCATGAGCAATGGTGTGCTGTAGCTCCTGAATCAGCTTTGATCTCACCATGTTGATGCTGGAAACCGTGAGGGGTGCAATGGTCATCATAATCAACCCAAGACGGATGGAAATCGCGTTATTTAAGAATTGATCAGGATAGAGCAGTAGATAGTTTTGTGAGACGTGATAGATGACAAAGGCACAGCTAATTGAAGTAATAATTGCCACGGAAAAATGACGATAACTCAAGGCACACCAGATGAGTGCCGCAATCGGATAGAGCAGTGAGCCAGGACCAGCATCGTAGTAGCCAATGGCAATGGAAAAAATAACGGCAAATAAAGGGAGGCTTTGTTGAACGGTCTGAGTTTTAAACTCTTTCAGTTGTTGTTTAAATTCACTCCAATAGGGCGCGCTAATGATAGCAGGTAATAGCAGCAGTGCATTTTGAATTTCTGCAGTGAACCAGTACCCAAAGTCGATCCAAAACGAACCTAAAGCAAATTTAGTATTAAATAAAGGAAGGGTTACTGCGGCAAAGGAAGAACTAGCCAGTCCACCTACACAGCAAAAACTGAATAAAAATAAGTAGAAGTAACCATGATGCAATGAACGAATATATGCATTAAATTTTACATATAGGGCTAATGTAGTGATGACATACAACAGGTTTGCCGAGGTCAGGCAAATATTTAACAGAAAAGGCGTCTCTTGTAAGGTATCTGCAAGCAAATACCCGACAATTGCGCCAATAAAACTGATGGGATGGCGGGTTTGTGGAAAGCGAATCAGTAAACCAAGCAGAACCGAATTGGCTGGCCAAAATGAGGCGAGAAAAGTGAGATGTCTCGTCGCAATACCGAGTAGACAGCACAGTAAAATCACCCCAGTAAAGAGTAAAAATAATTGTAACAGTGAGCGTGGTTTTAATGCTGCATGAGCGATAGGCATTCTGACGCGTTTCTATGGGGAGACAAGGTCGCGCTATTATATAAATTCTGTTTAAATTTTCATCATAAATTTGTATCAATGCAATGATTTAGTTCGTGCTGCAATCTTTTGGCGCAGGGTGCTTAAAATGCGAATGTTTTTAATGCATAAATAAAGAAAAAAATGATCAATATCGTTTTCTTGATTAGATAATTCGATTTTTAGGGGTGAATTAACCATGATCTTGGATATATCTGTAACTTTAAGGACAAAATCATCCGAAAGACTAAAGCGCTTCAACTAGCATGAGAAATTAGAAATCAGGTACAATTGGCGGGATTAATTTTGTGTTTGGTGTATTTGAAGGCCAATACATACATTCTTTGTTAAAAATAGGCCTGCCAGGAGTTATCCCCGCATGAGTGCCATTACTCCATACGAATGGGCGATTATCGCCTTCGTGATCGGCGTTACATTTCTTTGCGTTTTTATGCTCACTGTTCCCTTACTCCTAGGGGGTAAAGCATGGGGACGTGCAAAGCAAGAGCAGTTTGAATCAGGTGTAGTTGGTGCGGGCGGTGCTCGTATCCGCTTGTCAGCCAAGTTCTATTTAGTTGCAATCTTCTTTGTGGTTTTCGATTTAGAAGCCCTCTATCTCTACGCTTGGGCAACTTCAGTCCGTGAAGTTGGTTGGGTTGGCTTTGCAACGGCTGCAGTCTTTATTTTAGTTTTATTGATCGGTTTAATTTATGAACTTTCTACAGGCGCGCTGAACTGGGCACCTTCGGATCGTCGTAAAGCGGCTGGGATTAAAACCAAAATCGGTTCGCCAAATATGAACATTGCTGACATTACTCGCTTCAATAACATTGAAGAATTAGTTGTCGATCCTACTGGTCATATTCCAGCACAGTCTTCTGGTCGTGTTAAATCAAAAACACCGACTACATCATCATTTGAACAGGAGTAAGTCGGGATGAAATATACTTTAACCCGTGCGAATCCGGATGCAGATCAATATCCATTACAAGATCGTCAAATCGTTACTGATCCACTTGAAGAAGAAGTGAATAAAAGCGTAATGATGACGCGTCTTGAAGATGTATTGCATACAGCGGTGAACTGGGGGCGTAAAAACTCTTTGTGGCCATTTAACTTTGGTACGTCATGCTGCTACGTTGAATATGCAACGACTTTAACTGGCGTACATGACTTGTCTCGTTTTGGTGCTGAGGTTATTCGTGCTTCACCACGCCAAGCTGACTTGATGATTGTTGCAGGGACCTGCTTTGTCAAAATGGCACCTGTAATTCAACGTTTGTATGAACAAATGCTTGAGCCTAAATGGGTGATCTCAATGGGTGCCTGTGCGAACTCTGGCGGTATGTACGACATTTATTCTGTCGTTCAAGGTGTCGATAAAATTATTCCTGTTGATGTGTACATCCCAGGTTGCCCACCTCGTCCAGAAGCATTGATTCAAGCATTGATGTTACTTCAAGACCAAATTCAACTAGAGCGCCGTCCACTTTCAGCGGTTATTGGTGATGATCTTCAGCCTGTGTATAAGCCAAAGATGATGCCAGAACGTGACCGTAAAAATGCTGAACGTATTGCGGTGAAAAACTTACGCTCTATGGATGATATTAAATAATTTTGACGATGAGTTTTTGACGTGTCCCGTGATGGATATGGTCATCGGAAAAATTGCCAGAATTTGTATTAAATAGGAAGCCAAGCCAATGGCTGAAACTGACATTGCTATGCCAGAATCAACACCAGTTGATTCCCGCCCTGCATTTGCAATCGTAGAAGAGCTCAAAACCAAATTTGGTGAGAACTTCTACGTGCAGACGACTTTTGAAGAGTTTCCAACAGTCTGGGTTGAGCGCGCACGCGTGCAAGAAGTCCTCATGTTCCTCCGTAAAGTGGAACGTCCTTATGTGATGTTGTTTGACTTATCAGCGGTAGATGAGCGTTTACGTGTTCACCGTGATGGTTTACCAGCATCAGACTTTACTGTGTTCTATCACTTGTTATCGCTTGAGCGTAATAGTGATATTCGTATTAAAGTTGCTTTGAATGAAAATGACTTAAGCCTCCCAACCGCAACCAATATTTGGCCAAATGCCAACTGGTACGAGCGTGAAGCTTACGATATGTTTGGTATCGATTTCGCAGGGCATCCAATGCTCCGTCGTATCTTGTTGCCAACCTATTGGGAAGGTCATCCGTTACGTAAAGAATATTCAGCGCGTGCGACAGAATATACGCCGTACATGCAAGACCAAGCGAAGCAAGATTTCGAACAAGAACACTTACGCTTTGTGCCAGAAGACTGGGGTCTAAAACGCGGCAATGACGACGAAGACTTCATGTTCCTGAACTTGGGTCCTAACCATCCATCTGCGCACGGTGCTTTCCGTGTGGTGTTACAGTTGGACGGTGAAGAAGTGAAAGACTGTGTACCTGATATCGGTTATCACCACCGTGGTGTGGAAAAGATGGCTGAGCGTCAAACATGGCATTCATTCATTCCTTATACGGATCGTGTTGACTACCTCGGAGGTTGTGCGCAAAACATGCCATACGTGATGGCAGTTGAGCAGCTTGCTGGTATTAAAGTGCCTGAGCGTGCACAAGTTATTCGTGTGATGCTGAACGAATTATTCCGTATCAATAACCACTTGTTGTTCTGTGGTACAGCGATTCAGGATGCGGGTGGTATGACCCCAGTATTCTATATGTTCGCAGACCGTCAAAAAGTCTATGACATCGTTGAGGCGATTACTGGTTACCGTATGCACCCAGCATGGTTCCGTATCGGTGGTACGGCACATGACCTTCCAAATAACTGGCAAAAGCTGGTGAAAGAGTTGTTGGAATGGATGCCGAAACGTTTGAACGAGTACTACACTGCGGCGCTTAAAAACTCAGTATTTATTGGTCGTACCCGCAATGTTGCGCAATACGATGCTAAATCTGCGTTGGCTTGGGGTGTGACTGGTACGGGTCTACGTGCGACAGGTATTGATTTTGATGTTCGTAAATATCGTCCATACAGTGGTTATGAAAACTTCGACTTTGATATTCCAGTGGAATATGAAGGCGATGCATATGCACGTGTCTTGGTTCACTTCCGTGAAATTACTGAGTCGTTGAAAATCATTCAACAGTGCTTGGACAACATGCCATCTGGTCCATATAAAGCGGATCACCCATTGGCTGTTCCACCACCGAAAGATAAGACATTACAAGATATTGAAACCTTGATTACGCACTTCTTGAGCGTTTCTTGGGGTCCAGTGATGCCTGCGGGTGAGTCATCATTTATGACGGAAGTGGTGAAAGGTGCGAGTACTTATTATTTGACTTCTGATAAGTCAACCATGAGTTATCGTACGCGTATCCGTACTCCGACATTTACTCACTTACAGCAAATGCCATCAGTGATTAACGGCAGTTTGGTTTCTGACTTGATCATTTATTTGGCAACCATTGACGTGGTTATGGCTGACGTGGATCGCTAGGGGTAAACGATTATGATGATTTTGACTGATAAAAAACCTCGTGTGAATGTTGAAGGGATTTTGACTGCTGAAGAAATCCATGAAATTGAACATCACATTGGTCACTATCCGTACCCACGTGCAGCATCTTTGGATGCATTGAAGTGTGTACAAGGCCGTAATGGCTGGGTAGATGATGCGCAAATGAATGCAATTGCACAATTGCTGACGATTAGTGTGGCGGATTTAGAAGGTGTAGCGACGTTCTATAACCGAATCTATCGCCAACCTGTGGGTCGTCATGTGATTTTATTATGTGACTCAATTGCGTGCTTCTTGATGGGTTCAGAAACTTTAGCCGAAGCATTTCAGCGCGAGTTGGGTATCCAGTACGGACAAACTACAGCAGATGGTCGTTTTACCTTGCTCCCAATTTGCTGTTTAGGCAACTGTGATAAAGGTCCAACTTTAATGATTGATGAAGATACTCACGGTTTAGTGGAAGTGTCATCAGTCAAACAGTTATTGGAGAAGTATGTATGAATACTGAACCAAAACCAATTTATGGCGACGGTAACCCAGAAACGCATCCACTCACTTGGCGTTTGAGTAAGCAAGAACACGTACGTGTGGCTGACGATTACGAAGCACTTGAAGGTTATGCTGGCTTCAAAAAAGCGCTTAGCATGCCGCCAAAAGATGTGCTTGAAGTGATTAAAGCTGCGACGGTTAAAGGTCGTGGTGGTGCAGGCTTCCCAGCAGGGATCAAATGGTCATTGATGGCACCAAATGATGGTGGTCCACGTTATTTGATCTGTAATGCCGATGAAATGGAACCAGGTACCTTTAAAGACCGTTTGTTGATGGAAAAACTTCCTCATCAATTGATCGAAGGCATGCTGATTGCGGGTTATACCCTTGAAGCAACTCATGGTTATATCTTCATTCGTGGTGAATATATCGAAGCTGCCCAATACTTAAATGAAGCGTTAGAGCAAGTTCGTGCCAAAGGTTACCTCGGTGAAAATATCTTGGGTACAGGTTGGAACTTCGAGTTGTATGTGCATACAGGCGCAGGGCGTTATATCTGTGGTGAAGAAACTGCATTGATTAACTCGCTTGAAGGTCGTCGTGCCAATCCGCGTACTAAGCCACCGTTCCCGCAAGTTGCAGGGGCATGGGGTCGTCCAACGATTGTCAACAACGTTGAGACCTATAATAACTTGCCTGCGATTATGCTTCGTGGTCCTGAGTGGTACATCAATCTTTCTGCTGGTAAGTCGAAAGACCCAGGTACCAAGATCTATGGCGCATCAGGTAAGGTTAAATTCCCAGGTCTTTGGGAACTTCCATTCGGTACAACCGCACGTGAAGTGATTGAAGAACATGCTGGCGGTATGCGTGATGGCTTAACTTTGAAAGCATGGTTACCAGGTGGTGCATCGACTGACTTTTTAGCAGCTGAGCACATTGATCTTCCAATGGATTCTGAAACAATCATGAAAGCGGGTTCACGTTTAGGAACCTGTTTGTTGATGGTGGTGGATGAAACCCAATGTATGGTTTCTGCGACACGTAATTTAGAAGAATTCTTTGCACGTGAATCATGTGGTTTCTGTACACCATGCCGTGATGGTTTACCTTGGGCAGTTAAAGCGCTGAAAGCACTCGAAGCGGGCGAGGGTAAGAAAGAAGATATCGATCATTTACAAGAGCTTACTCGTAAATTATGGATTGGTAAAACTTTCTGTGCTCACGCACCAGGTGCGATGGAGCCGCTTATGGGCGCACTTAAATATTTCCGTGGCGAGTTTGAAGCAAAGGTTAAAACCCATGCTCCTGCTCTAGACGTAGAACAAGCTTAAGGAATTCGACTATGGCTACAATTCATGTCGATGGAAAATCGTATGAAGTCAACGGCACAGAAAACTTGCTACAAGCATGTTTAAGCCTTGGCATCGACATCCCGTATTTTTGTTGGCACCCATCCTTAGGTTCTGTTGGTTCTTGTCGTCAATGTGCGGTGACTCAGTACGCAAATCCTGAGGACACACGTGGACGCTTGGTGATGTCATGTATGACACCTGCGACCGACAATACCTATATTTCGATTGAAGACAAAGAAGCAACGGATTTCCGTGCATCGATTGTTGAATTCTTGATGACCAACCACCCACACGACTGTCCAGTCTGTGAAGAGGGCGGTCACTGTCATTTACAAGATATGACAGTCATGACGCAACATGATCGTCGTCGCTATCGCTTTACCAAACGTACTCATCACAACCAAGAGTTGGGTTCGTTTATTGCGCATGAGATGAACCGTTGTATCGCTTGCTACCGTTGTGTGCGTTACTACAAAGATTATGCTGGCGGTACAGACTTTGGTGTGTATGCCAATGCATCACGCGTGTATTTCGGTCGTCCAGAATCGGGAACTTTAGAATCTGAATTCTCTGGTAACTTGACTGAAGTCTGCCCAACAGGTGTATTCACCGACAAGACACATTCAGCACGCTATAACCGTAAATGGGACATGCAGTATGCGCCAAGCGTATGTCATGGCTGTTCTTCAGGTTGTAACATTTCTCCGGGCGAACGCTATGGCGAAATCCGTCGTGTTGAAAACCGTTTTAATGGTTCAGTCAACCAGTACTTCCTTTGCGACAAAGGTCGTTTCGGTACAGGCTATGTGAACCGTGAAGATCGTCCACGTCAACCGCAGTTCCGTAATGGTGAAACTGTTGCGACCGTGAGTGTTGATCAGGCACTTGATCAAGTGATTACTCAACTTCAAGGCAAGAAAGTGTTAGGTATTGGTTCTCCACGCGCGAGCTTGGAATCAAACTACGCACTGCGTGAACTCGTTGGGCAAGACAATTACTCAACAGGTATGTCTCAAAAAGATCAAAACTTGGTTGAGTTAGCTGCATCAATCATGCAAACACAGGGTATCTATAACCCGAACATGCGTGAAATTGAAAGCTATGATGCAGTGTTGATCTTGGGTGAAGACTTAACTCAAACTGCGCCACGTATGGCATTGTCAGTTCGCCAAGCTGCGAAAAACAAAGCCAAAGAAATGGCTGCTGCAACACGTACACCAGACTGGTTAGCTGAACCTGTGCAACGTATTGGTCAAGATGCAAAATCACCAATCTATATCCTTGCTGCAACTCAAACGCGTTTAGCCGATGTTGCAACAGGTGAAGTGGTTGCATCGCCAAATGATATCGCACGTTTAGGTTTTGCGGTTGCTGCTGCTGTTAAAGGCGAAGCACTCTCTGGTTTAGCTGATGATGCAAAAGCATTTGCGCAAACCATTGCAGATACCTTGAAAGCTGCGAAAAAGCCATTGATTATCTCGGGTACTAGCTTACAAGATCCTGCCATCATGGAAGCTGCAGCTCAAGTAGCGCAAAATCTAGGCGAACATGCAGGCTTGTCATTGACTGTTCCAGAAGTGAACTCAATGGGCTTGGCATTGTTTGGTGGCTTAAGCTTAGAACAAGCATTTGCACAAGATTATGATGCAGTGGTTGTGATTGAAAATGACTTAACTCGTCGTTTACCAGTTGCACAAGTGAAAGCTGCATTTGACAAGGCTGAGACTGTGATCGTACTCGATCATAGTGAAACTGAAACCTTGAAACTTGCCGATATCGTACTTTCAGCAGCAAGTTTCGCTGAAGGTGATGGTACTGTCGTGAGCCAAGAAGGCCGTGCACAACGTTTCTATCAAGTGTATGACCCAAGCTACTACAAACCTGAATATGCGATTAAAGAATCTTGGCGCTGGTTACATGCCATTGAGACTGGTCTTAAAGGCAAAGCAGTGGATTGGACACTTCTTGATGATGTAATTGATGACATCGTGAAGAATGTTCCTGTGCTTGCAGCAATTGAAGATGTTGCACCTGATGCGGGTTATCGTATTCACGGCTTGAAAATTGCACGTGAACCACGTCGTTATTCAGGTCGTACTGCAATGCGTGCGCCGTTATCGATTCACGAACCTAAGCAACCGACTGACATCGATTCAGCATTAACCTTCTCGATGGAAGGCTATGTGGGTAACCAGACTGCATCGTCATTGGTACCTTTCGCATGGTCTGCAGGTTGGAACTCACCGCAAGCTTGGAACAAATACCAAGATGAAGTGGGTGGTCACTTAAAAGGTGGTGATTCAGGTGTACGTTTATTCGATCGTTTAGCAAAACGTCCTGCACGTAGCTATGTGGCACCGTCAGCTGTTGTTGTGAATCCTGAAAGTTTCCGTCTTGTGCCAATGCACCATATCTTTGGTTCTGGCGAATTCACCATTAAAACACCTGCGATGGAATCTCGTATTCCTGAGGCCATGTTTGCTGTGGGTGAGCAAGATGCGACTCGTTTGAATGTTCAAGACGGTCAACGTATTACAGTGAAAGCGGGTGAGACGAGTATTAGCTTGCCAGTACAAGTGATCGAATATTTACCAACAGGTTATATTGGTTACCCAATTGGTTTAGCACCAACAGTTTCATTGGCAGAGCCTGTTTCTGTGGCGGTAGGAGTGTAATTCATGAATCAAGAAATTATACGTCAAACGCCACTTTGGGCTGAGAACTGGCCAATCGCTTATTCAGTGATTCAGGCTGTTGTGATCTTGCTGGTGGTGGTTTTGGTTGCCGCATTAATGTCATTTATTGAGCGTCGTCTCTTGGCATTATGGCAAGACCGTTACGGTCCAAACCGTGTTGGTCCGGGTGGTATGTTCCAGATCGTTGCCGACATGCTCAAGATCATGTTCAAAGAAGACTGGACACCAAAGTTTGCCGACAAGCTGACTTTCCGTTTAGCACCAGCAGTTGCGATGGCAACTGCGGTACTTTCGTTTATGGTGATTCCAGTAAGTCCTACACTGGGCGTTGCGGATATGAGTATCGGTCTATTGTTCTTTATGGCAATGGCGGGTATTGCAGTTTACGCAGTGTTATTTGGTGGTTGGGCATCTAACAACAAATACTCATTACTCGGTGGTCTTCGTTCTGCTGCTCAAACCATTTCTTATGAAGTGTTCTTGGGTATCTCGTTAATGGGTGTGGTTGCGATTGCAGGTTCATTCAACCTTCGTGAGATTGTTGAAGCACAACGTGATATGTGGTTCATCATTCCTCAGTTCTTAGGTTTCTTGATCTTTGTGGTTGCGGGTGTTGCGGTCACGCACCGTCACCCATTTGACCAACCAGAAGCTGAACAAGAATTGGCTGAAGGTTACCATGTCGAATATGGTGGTATGAAGTGGGGGATGTTCTTCGTTGCGGAATACGTCAACGTTGTTTTGATCTCTGCTTTGATCGTGACTTTATTCTTCGGCGGATGGCTTGCACCATTTAACTTAGAAATTCCATTTGTTCCACCATTATTCTGGTTCGTGATTAAAACAGCATTCTTTGTAATGATGTTTGTCTTGGCTCGTGGCTCGTTAATGCGTCCACGTTATGACCAAGTTATGAACTTTGGTTGGAAAGTTTGTTTGCCATTGGCGTTGGTCAACTTGTTAGTGACTGGTGCTGTGATTCTGATGAATCAGGCCTAGGACAGCAGGGAGTACAAAATGTATAAAATTCTAGCTGGCTTTGGATCGATTGTACGTTCGTTATGGATGGTATTCAGCCATGTAACACGTAAACGTGACACGATCTTATATCCAGAAGTACCGGGTGAACAAATTGCGCCTCCACGCTATCGCGGTCGTATCGTATTAACGCGTGATCCAGATGGTGAAGAGCGTTGTGTGGCCTGTAACCTTTGTGCGGTTGCATGTCCAGTGGGCTGTATTTCATTGCAAAAAGCGGAAAAAGAAGATGGACGTTGGTATCCAGAATTTTTCCGTATTAACTTCTCACGATGCATTTTCTGCGGTATGTGTGAAGAAGCATGTCCAACCACAGCGATTCAGATGACACCAGACTTTGAACTGGGTGAGTATGTACGTCAAGACTTGGTGTATGAGAAAGAAAACTTACTCATTTCTGGACCAGGTAAATATCCTGACTACAACTTCTATCGTGTAACCGGTATGGCTGTGAGCGGTAAAGAAAAAGGTCAAGCACAAAAAGAAAGTGCACCAGTAGATGTACGGAGCTTATTACCATGATGTGGCCATTTTATTTGATGGCACTTGTGGCCATTGTTTCGACAGTACGTGTGGTGACCAACACCAATCCTGTGCATGCATTACTTAGCTTGATCGTTTCTCTTCTCGCTGTAGCTGGCATTTTCATGATCGTGGGCGCGCCGTTTGCGGCTGCGCTTGAGATCATTGTTTATGCAGGGGCGATCATGGTCTTGTTCGTCTTCGTTGTCATGATGTTGAATCTTGGACAAGATACGATTGAACAGGAAAGCAAATGGTTGACCTCTGACGCTTGGGCTTTTCCTGCACTGATGAGCTTTTTATTGGGCTTAATTTTGGTGTGGATGCTCGGTGGTGAATACACTACGATTTCTGCGCCAATGGGCACAGAAGTTGTTGGCCCTAAAGCAGTCGGTCAAGCACTATTTACTCACTATCTATTATTGGTAGAAGTTGCCGCGATGTTATTGCTTGCAGCACTTGTTGCAGCATTCCACTTAGGCAAACGTGAACCAGGTGCAGAAGAGGATAAAGAATAATGGGACACATCCCTTTAGAACATGGTTTGATCGTTGCAACCATCCTTTTTGCACTGGGTTTTTACGGTGTAATGGTGCGACGCAACCTTTTATTTATGCTAATGAGCCTTGAGGTGATGATGAATGCTGCTGCGTTGGCATTCGTTTTGGCAGGTAGTGTTTGGGCTCAGCCAGATGGACAGATCATGTTCATTTTGATTCTGACGCTTGCTGCAGCAGAGGCATGTATTGGTCTTGCGATCGTCCTTCAGTTTTATCATCGCTTCCATCACTTGGATGTGGATGCTGCTAGTGAGATGCGCGGATGAGTACATTATATTTAACCGTTTTATTCCCGCTCATTGGTTTTATCCTGTTAGCGGCAGGGCGTGACAAACTTTCTGAAAATGTCGCTGCCATTATTGGTGTCGGTTCAGTTGGTTTATCTGCGTTATTTGCTTTAATTGCGGGTCTTGCATTTACCAGCAGTGGTCAAACCGTTTTTGTTCAACACTTATGGACTTGGTTCAGTGTTGGTGGTTTTGAGCCAGGCATCAGCTTACAGTTAGATGGCTTGTCTTTATTGATGACAGGCATGGTGACAGGTGTTGGTTTCCTGATTCACATCTTTGCATCATGGTATATGCGTGGTGAAGAAGGCTATGCGCGTTTCTTCTCTTATTTCAACCTATTCGTTGCCAGCATGTTGTTGTTGGTCTTGGGCGATAACTTAGCGTTATTGTTCTTGGGTTGGGAAGGCGTAGGTCTGTGCTCATACTTATTGATTGGTTTCTACTACTCAAACCCTGCAAATGGTTGGGCGGCAATCAAGGCATTCACAGTAACACGTGTGGGTGACGTATTCTTACTCATCGCATTGTTCCTGCTTTATCAACAGTTTGGTACTTTGAATATTCAGTACATTGTTGAAAATGCAGCGACTGTCATGACGCAAAGCTCATCATTGTCGATCTGGACAGCATTGATGTTGTTCTTGGGTGCAGCAGGTAAATCAGCGCAAATTCCATTACAAACATGGTTAGCCGATGCGATGGCTGGTCCTACACCAGTATCTGCATTGATCCACGCTGCAACGATGGTGACAGCGGGTGTGTACTTATGCTGCCGTATGTTCTCTGTGATGGAAATGGCACCAGAAGTGATGCAGTTCATCTCGATTACAGGTGCAGTAACCTTACTTGTCGCTGGATTTGCCGCATTGGTTCAAACCGATATCAAACGTATCTTGGCTTACTCAACCATGAGTCAGCTCGGTTATATGTTTATGGCGGTAGGTGCTGAGGCCTATCAAGCTGGTTTATTCCACATGCTTGCTCACGCATTCTTCAAAGCGTTATTGTTCCTTTCTTCAGGTGCGGTGATTCTTGCGTGTCATCATGAACAAAACATTTTCAAAATGGGTGGCTTACGTCACAAGATTCCATTTGTATTCTGGTGTTTCGTCATTGGTGGTGGCGCATTGGCAGCACTTCCAATCGTGACCGTCGGCTTCTTCTCTAAAGATGCGATCTTGGGTGCGGTATATGCTCAATCGACTATTGCCAACCTTCCGCTTTACCATACCTTGTACTGGGTCGGTGTTGCGGGCGCATTCTTAACGTCTATCTATACTTTCCGTTTAATCTGGGTGGTATTCTTCGGCGAAGAGAAAACCCATGCACATGCCATTCATGGCGTGACGTATTGGGGTCCACTTGCGATTCTTGCTACGTTATCAACAGGTATTGGTTACTTCTTACAAGCGCCAGTTGCCAAGTTATTGACGACTGCAAATATTCCAAGTTTTGTGATTCCAGAAACATTAGAAGCTGCAGTTTCGCATGCTGAACATTTAGCAAGTGGCGTTGCCCTCGCTGGTTTAGCTGTGGGTATTTTCTTGTTTGCTTTTGCATATGGTGCAGTAAAAGCTTTTGCTCAAACGTCTTTGGGTTCTGGTTTAGCGCACATTTGCCGTACAGCATTTGGTTTCGATGCTTTGTATGACATCGTATTTGTAAAACCTTATTTGTTGATTGCGAAAATCTTAGGTCGTGATCCAGTGGATAGTTTATGGCTGGTTCTTCCTGCGATTGTGAAAGGTGGTAATAGCTTTACCAGTTCGCGTCAAACAGGTTCATTACGTGAATACGCTTCAAGCATGTCACTCGGTGTAGTGGTGTTATTGATGATCTTGATCGTGATTCAGGTTGTGGGGAAATAAAATGGAAAACAATTTAATTTTACCCGCACTGATTTTAGTTCCTTTCATTGCTGGTTTTATTTGTTGGTTAGTTGATAAATACGACCAACATTTGCCACGCTGGATTGCCTTGATTGGTATGCTCATTACCTTTGGTTTGGGCATTGCACTGTGGCAAAGTGGTACATTTAGCTATGAGTTGGGGGGCAAAGTCCCGACTTGGGCTGCTGAATTCCATCTTCCTTGGATTCAGACTTTAGGCATTAGCATTCACTTAGCAGTGGATGGTTTGTCTTTACTCATGGTGTTGTTGACTGCATTACTCGGTGTACTTGCAGTGGGCTGTTCATGGGGTGAGATTCAAAAGAACGTTGGTTTCTTCCATTTAAACTTACTTTGGAGTTTAGGTGGGGTCATCGGTGTATTCTTGGCGATTGACTTATTCCTGTTCTTCTTCTTCTGGGAGATGATGCTTGTACCAATCTACTTCTTGATTGCGTTATGGGGTCACTCAGGGTCGAATGGTCGTTCGCGTGTTTATGCTGCAACCAAATTCTTCTTATATACTCAAATCGCTGGTTTGATCATGTTGATCGGTATCTTAGGCCTTGTGGTCTATGGATACATGATGACAGGTATGATCGGTTTTGATTACAACTATTTATTGGCTGTTGCGAACCACTTACCACCTGAAGTTGCTTATGCATTTATGCTGTGTTTCTTCATTGGTTTTGCGGTGAAATTACCTGTATTCCCATTACACGGTTGGTTACCTGATGCACATGCTCAGGCACCAACAGCGGGTTCTGTGGACTTGGCTGGTATTTTGATTAAAACAGCTGCGTACGGTTTGCTTCGTTTCGTAATTCCATTCTTCCCAGCTGCATCAGCACAATTTGCTGATATCGCGATTATTTTGGGTCTGATTGGTATTTTCTACGGTGCATTCTTAGCATATCAACAAACAGATATGAAACGCCTGCTTGCGTATACC
The DNA here is from genome assembly GCF_000369805.1 of Acinetobacter sp. NIPH 2100. GTDB lineage: Bacteria > Pseudomonadota > Gammaproteobacteria > Pseudomonadales > Moraxellaceae > Acinetobacter. The sequence goes on from NZ_KB850224.1 coordinate 846,316, forward strand.
TCTATTTCGCACATGGGTTTCATCTTACTTGCAATTTATGCAGGTAACATCCTGACTTTCCAAGGCCTCATGATCATGATGTTGGCGCATGGCTTGTCATCTGCTGCATTGTTCATTATGTCTGGTCAAGTGTATGAGCGTTTACATACACGTGATTTACGTTTGATGGGCGGTCTTCGTGGTCAGTTGCAATACTTGCCATTCTTCTTGATGTTCTTCGTTGCAGCATTGGTTGGTGTACCAGGTTTAGGTAACTTTATTGGTGAATTCCTGATCTTGATGGGTTCATTCAAATCTTATCCAGCGTTCACCATCATCGCAGCAGTGAGTTTGGTATTTGCTGGTCTATATGGTCTGATCTTGATTCACAAAGCATTGTTTGGTGAACCAAATCCAGAGCAAAAGCAGCACTATACCAGTCCGCTTAAAGATCTATCTGCACGTGAAGTTAGCATTTTGATGATCTGTGCGATCGGTTTGGTTTGGTTAGGTATTTACCCACAAACATTCTTGGATATGTCTCATTCAAGCATGCAATGGTTAGTAAATAGTTATATGCCAGTACAAGAAGTTGTCGAAACTGTTCAACAGGCAGCAACTCAACTTGAACATGTGGAGATGCAATAAATCATGAACTTCACAATTTCTTTTTCTGAGCTAATGCCACTTGCTCCCGTGATGATTGTGGCTTTGACCGCAATCGTCGTGATGTTACTGACTGCGATTAAACGTAATCACAATCTGATTGCGACAACGTCGGTTATTGGTTTAAACCTTGCTGCAATTTATATTGCATACACCATGTTTACTGGGCACTTTGCACCAGTAAATGTGATGGGCATGTTTATGGTTGATCCATTTACCATGCTCTATCAATTCTTGATTTTGATTGCTGCCTTAGCGTGCTGTACTTTATCTCATGCCTATATTGAGACCTATAAAGACAACCGTGAAGAGCTATATATCTTGCTACTGTGCTCAGTCACTGGCGCAATGTTATTGGTTTCAAGCTCACACTATGCTGCATTCTTCATCAGCTTAGAGTTGATGTCGATTCCTGTATACGGCATGTTGGCTTATACCTATCAACGTAGTCAGTCTTTGGAAGCGGGGATTAAATATCTCGTACTTTCAGCGACTGCTTCTGCAATGTTGTTGATGGGTATGGCTTATATCTATGCATACACAGGTTCATTGTCATTCTATGACTCTGTTCAGGCATTGTTCGCTGCGATCAAGCAACCAATGGTGTTATTGGGCTTAGGTTTAATTACCTTTGCAGTTGCATTCAAGCTTTCACTTGCACCATTCCATAAATGGACGCCAGATGTGTATGCAGGTGCACCAGCACCTATGGCGACCTTCTTGGCAACGGCTGCAAAAGTTGCAACGATTGGTTTATTTGTACGTTACTTACTGACTTCTGGTGCAATCTTGGTTGAATCATTAGTGACAGTGATTACCATCATTGCGGTATTGTCGATTGTGGTGGGTAACTTACTTGCAGTTCGTCAAGTTAACTTGAAACGTATCTTGGGTTATTCATCGATTGCACACTTTGGTTATTTGTTGATTGCTTTAATCAGCATGACTTATGCAAGTCTAGGTAGCGTTACTGTTTATGTGATTACTTATGTATTGACAACAATCGGTGCCTTCGGTGCAGTTGCATTAATGTCGAGTCCGTATAACAACGTCGATGAAGCACAAAGTCTTGCAGACTATCGTGGTTTGTTCTGGCGTCGTCCGATCTTGACTGCAACATTGACCGTGATGATGTTGTCTTTAGCAGGTATTCCATTAACCGCAGGCTTCATTGGTAAGTTCCTTGTGGTTATGGCTGCGGTGACAACACAACACTGGTTCTTGGCGGCAATGATCGTGGTGGGTAGTGGTATCGGTTTGTACTACTATTTACGTGTGATGGTGGTGATGTATATGACTCCACCAGATGTACCACGTATTGATGCAGATGCGCATTGGGGGAGTAAAGTCGGTGGTCTTATGGTGCTTGCTGCTGCGTTATTAGTGTTGGTGATGGGTGTTTATCCAGATCCAATGGTTAACTTGGCATTGAAGGCAGAGATCCTTTCTCCATTGCACTTTATGTTGTCTCAACAACAGTAATCGTCGGATTTGTACAAAAAAGCCTCCAAAGTTGGAGGCTTTTTTATTGATGAGTAAAAAAACACTTTATAATAGAACGAGATTAATATTACCTAGGTACTCATTCGTGTCGATTCAAGAAATCCGTCATCCGCTTATTCGCCATAAACTTGGTTTATTACGTCGTTCAGATATTAGTACCAAGAATTTTCGTGAATTAGCGCAAGAAGTCACGATGTTACTGACTTATGAAGCAACAAAGGATCTTCCTGTTGTTGATCATGAAATTGATGGGTGGGCAGGGAAAGTCTCAACTCAGCGTATCGCAGGGAAGAAAATCACCATTGTTCCGATCTTGCGTGCTGGTATTGGGATGCTTGAAGGTGTTCTCAGTCTGATCCCAAGCGCGAAAGTGAGTGTCTTAGGTTTAGAGCGCGATGAAGCAACTTTAGAAGTGCGGACTTACTATAAAAAGTTAGTCCCTGATGTTGCAAACCGCTTGGCCATGATTATTGATCCGATGCTTGCGACAGGTAATTCTTTAATTGCTGCAATTGATGTATTGAAAGCAAGTGGCTGTAAAGATATTCGTGTTATGGTTTTAGTTGCTGCGCCAGAAGGTGTTGCAAAAGTAGAAGCTGCACATCCTGATGTGTTGATCTATACCGCATCGATTGACCAAGGTCTGAATGAGGAAGGCTACATTGTTCCTGGTCTGGGTGATGCCGGCGACAAGATTTTTGGTAGTGTTCAAAAAGACTGATTTTTGAAACATTCATAAAAAGAGACTTAATCTCATCCTGAAGTTGTTTGGGGGATAGATTGAAAGTCTCTTTTTTATTTTTATATACTGTGATGATCAGGTTTACGAAGTAGGGTAAATGTCATGAAGCAAGAGTTCTATCAGGGAAAAATTAAACAATATAATCCAGACAAAGGCTTTGGCTTTATTGGGACCTCTGAAGGGGATGTGTTTTTTCATATTTCAGAGTATCCAGCTGGTGGCGAGCCGAAAAGAAATGAAAAAGTGAAATTCGTGGTCGTTGAAAATGAAGGAAAATACAAAGCCACAAAAATTGAGCTTGTTGATCCTAATCCAGCGAAAACCAAAAAAACACAAATATCAAATCATAATAAGTCGATCACTTCAGAGTTGTTATCAAACTTCAGACGCTGATTTCTTTGCGATGGTTTGACCTGAACTGGGTTTAAATTTTAAGAGAAAAGAGGCTTTTAGCCTCTTTTTCTTTTTAGACGATCTAATACTACCGCCTTATGATTGCGCCTATTGCAGCTAATCAGTTGTTGAACTAAGCCTGAGAGGTGAAACATTTCATAAATTATTGGGTTAAAAATAAATTATGTGAATTCTCATGATGAGATTTTTATATTCATTGAATAAATGGGTGTTATTTTATTAATGATTTTTATTATCATTTGTTAATTTGTCTTATATACTGTGGTCAAATTTTTATCGGGGTTTGATCACTTGAAAAAGAATATATTATTTTTATCTCTCATTGCTTTGCCAATGTTTGCTGTTGCTGAAGACAATACCGTTTTACCCACGATTACGGTAAAAGCAGACTCTCAAGCAACAGATGCGACGGGCAAACTAAAAAAAGATGCGAGCTTAGGTATCCTTGGCGAGAAAGCAGTATTAGATACGCCCTTTAGTATTCAATCTTATACAGAACAAGCAATTAAAGATAAGCAGGCCGATTCGATCGCAGGCATTCTTAAAAATGATCCAAGTATTCGTACCACCACCAACAGTGGTCATTTAAACGAAAACTTTATGATCCGTGGTTTTGCTGTGACGTGGGAAGATGCCAATATCAACGGTTCTTATGGGATGTCACCAAGTGGTCGGACTCCAACTGATATTTTGAGCTCTGCCAGTGTACTAAAAGGACCGAATGCATTGATTGCTGGTATGGCCCCAGGTGGTAGTATTGGTGGTGTAGTGATGGCAACTACCAAACGGGCCGATCGAGATTTGACCCAAGTCTCAGCCATGTATGAGGATGGTGGTTATTACAAATCAGGTTTTGATGTAGCTCGTCGTTTTGGTGAAAATCAGGAGTTTGGTGCACGTGTCAGTGCGACCTATGGACAAGGCGAACATATTGTTGATGGTTTAGAAGATAAAAATACCGCGGCTGTATTGGCACTGGACTATACGACCGATCAAGCCAAAATCAACTTCGATGCCTACACCACACGCGACAGTCGTGATGGTGGCTCACCTGCGATGATCTCTTTTTCAACATTGAAGCGTGTTTTACCCGCACCAGATGGTAAGCTGAATTATTTCCCACATTTAGAAGGCATGCAAAGTGCCAACTATGTGGGTTTATCGGGTGAATATAAGCTTCTACCTAATTTAAAAGCATTTGCTGGTGCTGGGTTCAATGAACGTGAATACCGTGGACATTTATTTGGTACACGTATGATTGTACGGGATATGCCAGCCAACTCGATGGGCATGAATAATTCTGCTTTGGTTGGTGCGAATGGGGATGCCTTGGCGCAATATTACCGTGTTGGTTCAAAAGAGCATAACACCACGTTTAATGCGGGCCTAGAAGGTCAAATTTTTACGGGTGATATTTCCCATACTTTGGCATTTCGTGCTGATTATCTAAAACGCAAATACAGTCAGCATAAAGGGCGTGGTGCAGCAGAAGTTTACTTCCCAACCAATATCTATGATCCAAGCAGTGAAGGACATATGCCAAATACATGGCCAGAGATTGTTCCAACTGCGGATGATGTGTATGTCAGCTATAGCTTGAGCGATCAAATTTCCATGTTGGACGATAAGCTACAGTTTATTTTAGGTGTACGTTATCAAGACATGGATTTAAAATCGCTGACGACCAATACTAAATTGAAAGATGATAAGTTATCTCCAAGTGTAGCAATCGTTGTGAAACCTTTTGGTGAAGAAACTTCATTCTATGCCAGCTATGTTGAAGGCCTAGTGAGAGGTGCAACTGTCAGCGTGGCGACTGATGCAAATTACAATAAGACATTTGCGCCGTTTGAAAGTAAGCAGTACGAAATTGGTGCTAAATATCAAGGTGATCGTTGGTTACATACTTTAGCGCTTTATCAAATTAAAAAGCCAAGTACGCTAACGGATCTAACCTATCGTGATCCAAATGATGCAAAGATTACCCAAATCACAACCGATGGTGCGAAGACTGAATCAAAAGGAGTTGAATACGGTTTCTCTGGTAAAGTCACTGAAGACCTGATTGTTTACGGTAATTTGGCATACATTGATACTGAATATACAAAAGCGATTTCAAGTGGTGTGAATCTTTCAGGTAAAACTATTGAAGGTACACCTGAGTTCACAGCAGGTGTGGGTGTAGATTATCAAATCCCATTTGTTGAAGGGTTAAGCGTAAATGCGTTTGCAACCTACGTCGATGAACAATATTTAACTGCGGACAATACGCTTAAGTTACCTGATTACACCTTGGTTGATTTAGGTGCGAAGTATGCAACTAAACTTGGTGGGGTAAATACAACTTTCCGTGCCAATGTTGATAATGTTGCTGACAAAAAATATTGGGATGGTGTGTTCACCAGTGGCTTTACTACTGTCGGTGCAGGTCGTACTTATAAGCTTGGGGTGAGTTTCGATTTCTAAATTTTAATAAATAAAAAAACGCGTCCAATCGGAAGCGTTTTTTATTTTCAAACAAATTAAACCTGATCTTCGCAGAATTGCAAAAAGGCTTTCAGCCCTGGTCCTTGGTATTTCTGACGATGCACCAGCATATACAGTGGTCGAGTTAATTCCCAGAAAGGGGTATCGATAATCACCAACTGACCTTTTTCTTGTAGCGGCTCAATCGCCAGTCTGGAAACACAAGACATGCCTAAACCACCAGCGACAATTTTTAAAATTGCTTCATTATGACCTAGGGTTAAACGGATATTGGCATCGGGAAGGTCTTGCAAAATTGCATTGTCAAACACTTCACGTGTACCAGAGCCTTCTTCACGTAAAATCCATTCGACATCATTGAAATCAGTCGCGCTGATTGGACGGTTCAACTGCGCTAAGGGATGATCAGGCGCACAACAAACAGCTAGCTCATCATCACGCCAGTGGATGCATTGTAATTGGGGTAAGTGGCAAGAACCTTCAATCAAAGCCAAATCAAGCTGAAATTGATTGACGGCTTCAATCATTTGACGGGTATTGCCGACTTGTAATTGTAAATGGGCTTTGGGATGACGTTGTAAGAAGTCAGCCATCAGATCAGGCATTAAATAATCACTGATGGTGAGCGTTGCGCCTAAACGTAGATCAATACTTTGTAATTCGCCCTTAGCCGCTTGTTCAAAAGAATCACAACGGCCTAAAATTTCTAAAGCTTGTGGGAGTAAAAAACGTCCCAAATCATTGAGTTGTAATCGTTTACCCAAACGATCAAAAAGTGGTGCACCCAGACCATCTTCTAAATCTGCTAAAGCCATACTTGCCGCACTTTGTGTAAGTCGGACAGCATCGCTCGCTTTGGTAACAGTTCCTTCTTGAGCGACCGCCACGAAAACAGCCAACTGGCGTAATGTCATGCGCATGTTAAATAGCCTTAATGTTTTGAGTATCCATCAATTATTCGATCATGCTAACATGAGCCTACTGTTTCGTGCCACGTTCAAATCATGTCAATTGAAAAATTTAGCTTAGAAAAGGTTTTGTCTGTACACCGTTGGATTCACAATTTGTTTAGTTTTACGATGACCCGACCAGCTCATTTTAAATTTACCGCAGGTCAGTTCGCGCGTATTGGTCTAATGGTTGAAGGGGAGTTGGTTGTTCGTGCTTATTCAGTTGTCTCTTCACCTTTCGATGAAACTTTAGAATTCTTTTCAATTGTCGTTCCAGATGGGGCATTTACCTCTAATCTGCAACATCTGAAAGTAGGCGATGAGCTTTATCTTGAAAAAATCTCTTACGGTTATCTGACCTTAGCACGTTATCAGCAGCCTTTGCCGCAGGATTTATGGTTATTGGGTACAGGCACAGGATTAGCGCCATTTTTGTCGATGTTGCAAGACTTTGAAACATGGAACAAATATCAGCAGATCAATCTGGTCTATAGCGTACGTACCGAATCTGAACTGGCTTATGTTGATCGGATTCAGGAAATTGCAGCACTGTTTGGCGAAGGTCATTCAGGCTTTAAATTTGTACCCATTATCACACGCGATCCAAATGCGGCTTTACATGACCGTTTACCAGTTTTAATTGCCAATGGTGAATTAGAAAAAGCAGTTGGACTCTCTTTTAACAGAGACAGCAGTCATGTGATGTTATGTGGAAATCCGCAAATGGTCGAAGATACCAAAGAAGCATTAAAGCAACGTGGTTTAATCATGAATCGGCGTGGTGAAGGCAATATCGCGGTAGAGAATTATTGGTAATGAGCAGCTTTTCCTTTACGAGGATAGCTTAAAGCAGAGGGTGGTAGGATATGTTTTAATGAACAAACATATCCATAAATTCACGAATTTCTTGAATCGCGGTATCCACATCTGTGGTTAACCAGGTTGGTTCAAACAGCCCGATATAATGTTCCAACCGATCTTGTGGGACGACCAGACGCACTGGACAATCTTCTTCAAGTAAACGCCAAGGCAGGATTGGAACTTCATTGTCTAAAAAGGGTTGTACATTACGGATGTCGACAATCATCGCATTGATGCAATCTGGTAATGGCATCACTGAAAACTCTTCTGTACGACGACGGAAGTATTCTAAATCGCCCCATTTCAGGATATAGCTTGGCTTATTAAACTCAATAATTCCAATCAAATGTTCATCGCGTGTGTGATGTAAAAAACATTGATGTGTGACATCAGTGTCTAAATCAAGAGAAACACTTTGTTGGCTATAGGACATAAAGCAGAACGGCTGAGAAATGAGGCGCGTATTATAGCTTATTTTAACGCATTCTAAAACCGACTATATTTTAAACAAAAAATAAAATAATAAAAGTAGAGTTCTGCAACTGGCGCAACGATAGTCCGAAGCTTCTTCACACAACGCTACATAGGGTATTGCTAATATAAAACTTGAAAATTAATAAGGATGAGGGCTGCTATCATGCATGATTTTAGTAAGCCACAACCTCATGTGGCGAGCAAAGAAGAAATTACCAAAAAGAGAAGATTACCTGTTTATATTTTGATTTTAGTGGGAATCTTCCTGATTGCATTACTTGTATATATGGTTGCTGATCATTCAGCCAATCCAACTGCTCAAGTGATCATGTCACATATGCAGTCGGCCATTCTGAATGCTTAAGCAGGCATATCTTTAGACCAAACTAATTCCTCATAAAGCTCATTGGTGTGAATCAATGAGCTTTTTTGCAAAATTATGAGACCTTTTTGTTGTATTAGTGCTGCCATTGATTGATTGGAAAATAGACAAAACCTATGGTGGAAGTATCCATAAATCATGTTCTTAATGTAGAGCGTTCATCAATGGATTTGTAGCAAGATTTAAAAACACAATATAAGGATAACAACATGAATGAATTTTTTAGTGACCCCTCCAATCGCGGAGGATTTGATGCAATGTATTACTGGGATCAATTTCATCCTATCTTTGCTGCTGTTGTCATCCTGCTTGTTGGTTGGATTGTTGCTTTAGTCATTGCAGCAGGTGTAAAGAAATTATTGCAAAAACTTGATACCAACCATAAGTTGTCTACAGCAACGGGTCGTACGCCAAATATTGAGAATCTGGTATCCAAACTGGTGTTTTGGTTTGTGATGATTCTTGCGGTGGTCGGCGCGTTAAATGTTTTAAATATTAGTGGTGTAAGCGATCCATTTAGCAATATGGTAGGTCGTGTACTCGCGTATATACCGAACTTGCTGGCTGCTGTTGCAGTGGGTTTTATTGGTTGGATCGTCGCACGTTTGGTTCGCGCAGGCCTGACCAATGTACTGTCCAGAACTGAGCTAGATGAAAAATTAAGTGGCGAAGTGGGGGTGAGTTCCCTCAGTACCAATATCGGTGAGATTTTTTACTGGTTGGTTCTATTACTGTTCCTACCGATTGTGCTATCAATTTTAGGCTTAACGGGTCTGTTAATTCCTGTACAGAATATGGTGAATGAAGCGATTGCTTATCTACCGAATCTGTTTATTACAGGTGTGATCATTTTCGTGGGCTATATTCTTGCGAAAATTGTGCGTGGCATCGTAGAAGGCTTGAGTAATAGTCTGGGTTTACAAGCACAGGCTGAGAAAGTCGGTCTATTTAAAAACTCCAATGTGTCTAAATTCTTAGGCTCATTTGTGTTTGCCATCATTATTATCACCACCTTAATTGTGGCCTTTGAAGCGCTCGGGATTCAAGCGATTTCTCAACCAGCAACCGCAATGCTGAATGAAATCATGTATGCAATTCCACAAATTATTGCAGCAGGTTTGATTTTAATTGTGGCTTATATCGTCTCCCGTTTTGTGGGGCGTTTAGTGGCTGAGCTGATCTCAGGGGCAGGCGTTGATGAAATTCCAATGAAGCTTGATTTACAACGCTTCCTTGGACAAACCCGTGTTTCGGATGTCATTGGTTATTTAATCGTTTTCTTTACCATGCTGTTTGCAGTTTCAGAAGCAGCCAATCGACTTGGATTGGAGCAAGTCAGTGTATTGATTGCGATGTTTATCCAGTTTGGTGCAAGCATCTTGCTCGGTGCGGTGATTCTCGTCATCGGTTTCTGGTTGGCCAATATCGTTGCGAATATCGTACAGCGCGGTGAATATAACAGCTCACGTTGGTTAGGTAATCTGGTCCGTGTTTTAATTATGGGCTTGGTGATTGCGATGGGCTTAAAAGCCATGGGTATTGCTGATTCGATTGTGAATTTGGCATTTGGTCTGACCTTGGGCTCAGTTGCTGTGGCATTCGCATTGGCCTTTGGTTTGGGAGGACGTCAACCTGCGGAACGTTTGCTGACCGATCTTTTAGATAAAGCAAAAACTGAAGCAAAACAGCCGAATCCTTTGCACAAGGAAGAGGTGACGCCGACAAACCCTGTTAGCCCAACTGCACCAACTTCAACTGATCCGGTGAATCCAGTTCCACCAACACCACCGTATTCGGATGAATAGTAAAAATAATCTTTGATTTTTTTAATCAATTCGACCACTCTAAGCAGGGTGGTCGTTTTGTTTGTATAAGCGCTATTGAGCTTTATTGAGAATTGTAATCGGCATTTTGAGCAGGCTTAAACGGCTTAAATCAAAAATTTGACCTAAAAAGCAATTCATTTATCGATAAAGTATCACTAGTCTCTAAATAAAAAGTCTATAGGAGAATGAAATGAAGAGGCCAAATCGAGTATTCGCACCTATTATTATTGCAGGTATTACTGTCGGATTTTTAGCGAGTGCTTATAAGTTTGTGATTACGAAATCAAACTCTTCTAAAGAGAAACCGCTTGAAAGTAGTCAGCAAATCTCGACCTCAGAAGCAGCCAATTCTTCCGATGAACACAACTAAAGCAGACATCATCGTATATCGTCTGAAGTACGAATGTTGTGATGGATCAGATCGCATTAAACAAATTGAGCTGCGGCTTGCGCAGAAGACCATGCCCATTGGAAGTTATAGCCGCCTAAATGTCCTGTGACATCGAGCACTTCACCAATAAAATATAAGCCTTTCTGTTTTTTGCTTTCCATGGTCTTGGAAGATACTTCACTGGTATCGACACCGCCAAGGGTGACTTCTGCGGTGCGATAACCTTCGGTTCCTGAAGGTTTAACCGTGAATGCGTGCAGTTGTGTTGCAATATGCTCAAGCTGTATGTCACTGAGATTACCAATTGCTATTTCGCTTTGTTCAGCCCAAATTAATTGTTGTAGCTCCAGTACAATACTTTTCGCCGTAAATTCACTCAGTAGCGTGCGAAGCAGCACTTTAGGCTGTGATTTTTTCTTTTCTTTAAAAAATTGATTCAGCTCCTGAGCTGGAAAGAAATCAATTTTAAAGCTTTCTCCGACATGCCAGTAGTTGGAAAGCTGTAATGAACTTGGACCACTCAAACCACGATGGGTAAACAACAATGCCTCAGTAAATTGATGGCGTTCATTGACTAGGGTTGCATCTAAAGCATTGCCACTTAGACGTGTCGTGACTTCTTTAAAATGATCTGAGAAAGTAAATGGAACCAGACCTGCGCGTGTTGGATAGACATGATGCCCGAATTGCTGTGCAAGTTCATAACCAAAGCCTGAACCTCCTAATGTCGGAATAGACAAGCCACCTGTTGCCACGACGAGCGATTCACAGTGATAAGTTCCTTGGCTAGTTTCGACGATAAAACTTGAATCAGCTTGGGCGTTGACTTGCTGTACTTCGCAACTCGTTTGAATCTCAACCCGTTTGGCCTTGCTGCATTCGGAGAGCAACAGTTCAAGAATTTCTTTGGAACCCTTTAAGGTAAACAATTGCCCATGCTTACGTTCTTCATATTCGATTCCGTGTTCACAGACTAAGCTGATAAAGTCCCAGTTGGTGTAGCGGGTGAGGGCAGAAATCACAAAATGTGGATTTTCAGAAAGATAATTGGAAGGTTCAACATCGAGATTGGTAAAGTTACATTTACCACCACCTGACATCAAAATCTTTTTACCAACTTTATTGGCCTTTTCTAATACCACGACTGAGCGCCCACGTTTAGCTGCTTCCGCAGCCAACATCAAGCCTGATGCACCAGCACCTAAAACAACAACATCAACTTGATGAACCATGGGAGAAATACTCGAAAGAGGAAAAGCGGGCAATTATAAAAGATTTAAAGCATTTTGAGTATGTAGATTGTTTGATTAAAAAATATACTTCCAAAATCAAAGCATGTTATAAAATTGATCTCGATAGAGGGGATTAGAATAATGAACGATAAGATATTTTTAGAAAATACGCCGTCAGAAAAGCAAGATCAATTGCGACAATATACCTTGATCATCTATGGACTGTATGCGCTGAGTATTATTGTGGGACTAACCAGTATTGCCGCAATTATTATGAATTATATGAAGCGTGAAGAAGTACAGGGTACATGGCTAGCCAGTCATTTTGAATGGCAAATCAAAACCTTTTGGGTCACTTTAATCATTGCTGTAATTGGTTTGGTGCTGTCGTTTGTGCTGATTGGTATTCCTATTCTGTTTGCGGTGTCAATTTGGTTTATTTACCGCATCGTAAAAGGATTGGTGGTGTTTATGGACAATAAACCAATTAGTGATGGATGGTTTTAATCATCCTGTTTAATGAAAAAAGTCACTTTAAGGTGGCTTTTTCTATTTCAAGCGACCTTGTAGCCCACCCGTATGGATCGCCAAAATACGTGTATTTGCAGGAAAGTGATTCTCTTGAATTAAATCGAACAGGCCCAGCATCATTTTGGCGGTATAGACCTGTTCTAACGGAATTGCGTATTGCTGTTCAAATTGCTGCATAAATTGCAGTAATTCTGGATGAGTTTTAGCGTAGCCACCACAGCAATATCTATCGGTTAAAGACCAATTTTTTTTATCAGTCCACTGCTGAATATCTTTTTGTAGAAAGTCACCTTTTAGCGCTGAAAAGCCGAGTACATGTTGCTGATCTGTACTGCTTTCAATCAGCCCTGCAATGGTTCCGCCTGTACCTACGGCACAGCAAATTACATCATAATTTTCTCGATCATGTTCGCTCAAAATTTCCTGAGTGCCTTGTAGTGCAAGCGCATTGCTGCCACCTTCAGGAATAATAAAGGCTTGCGGATATCGCTGTTGTAATTGCTGCAAATACGCAGTTTCATGGCGTAGTCGATATTCGGCTCGGCTGACAAAATGCAGTTGCATGCCAAAATCTTGTGCAGTTTGTAGGCTGGGATTTAGCGGTTGTGAATGAAGTTCTTCGCCACGAATAATGCCAAGGCTTTGAAAACCAAATTGCTGAGCTGCATAGGCCGTCGCGGCAATATGATTTGAGAAAGCTCCACCAAAGGTCAGAACTTGAGTAAAGCCTTGTTGTTGAGCAGCAAGCAGGTTGTATTTCAGCTTAAAAAATTTATTGCCTGAAATTTGTGGATGAATCAGGTCAAGTCGTTTGATCGTCAATTGAACCGAAGTGGAAAGTTCTAATGTTTGATAAGGGGTAGAAAAAGCAATGTGATCAAACATTTTAGAAAACGAGAAATGAATTTGATCACATTGTAAATGTATTTGATTGAGAATGTCAGTATTGCCTTAAGAGTCCGTGTTTACAGATGTGACCACAGACATGCCTGGGCGTAAGTTCTCGATGCCTTTTTGGTTTGGATCTATCGCAATACGGACTGAAATACGTTGTACCACTTTGGTGAAGTTGCCTGTCGCATTGTCAGGTTTGAGTACACTAAACTCTGAACCTGCGGCTGGGGAAATCTGCTCAACATGCCCTGTAAATTTTTGATGATTCATGGCATCAACCGTGAAATAGGCTTTTTGCCCAATTTTCATATTGGCGATTTGGGTTTCTTTAAAGTTGGCAATGACCCACGTTTGTTTCGGGATCAAGTAAAGCAACTGCGTACCCGCAGCAACGTATTGACCCACCCGTGGATTGACTTCACCCAACTGGCCATCTAGCGGAGCAACAATGGTACTGTAATCCTTGGTGGTGTTGGCCTGATCAAGTTGTGCCTGTGCGCTATTTACTTGTGCTTTTAAACCTGATTGCGCCACCTGAGCAGTTTTTAAAGCTTCTTGTGCGACCAAAATATTGGCTTCAGCCTGTTTCAGTAACGCGTGATTATTCTGTGCATCAGCTGCAGCTTTGTCCTGCTCGGATTTTGAAGCTGCACCACTATCGCCAAGTTGCTGATAGCGTTTTAACTGTGCCACAGATAAATCATATTGTGCTTTGACTTGATCCAGTTTGGCTTGGGCCGCTGTGACATCTGCCTGACGTTGCGCAATCGCTTGGGTTTGATTGGCAAGACTATTTTCGGCCTGCTCGACACTAGAAACGGCTTGCGTCACTTTTTGATCATAAGTGGTTGCATCGATATGCATCAGTACTTGACCTTGTTTGACCTGATCAAAGTCTTTGACCAATACATCTTTGATATAGCCATTGATCTGTGATGACAGGATCGTGGTTTTACCTTTCACATAACTATTGTCCGTCTGCTCAACGGCAGTATGAAAGGGGCCAATACGCCATGCCCATAAAATAATGGTGATCCCGACAATTAAAACCAGCAGCATCCACCACAAAGTTGAGCGCTTGGTCTTGATCAACTTAGTGGTTGGCGGCGGAGGCGGTGGTGGCATTTGCACGACCGTCTCTGGTGCCTTTACTGCTTCAGGTGTTTGTTTTTGCTCGGTATCAGGAGCTGTATTTTCGGGTTTATCTTGTTCAGACATAATGTTTTCTCAATCACATACATTAAAGGCTAACTGGCTGCTTGCAGATTTTTTCGGGTCTTGTATTTATCCCGTATGTATTTAAATAGTCCCCATAGCAGCAACACCACTGCAAAAATGCCGTTCAATACGATGACATCGTTATAGGCACGCACCTGAGCTTCACGGGTTACCACTTTATTCAGATTCTGCAAGGCCTGATTATTTTGTAAAACAGGATCATTACTGCTGAGTACGGCACTATGTTGATAGGCTTGCAGACGCTGTGCGACCAAGGGATCGGTTGGATCAAGATTACTGTTGATCTCAACTTTGTAGTCATAGGTATGGCGTTGTTGATAGGTATTAAAAAATGATGAACCGACCAGACCACCAAAATTCTGAGTAGCAGAAAACAATACAATAAAGGTCACGACATATTGTGGCCCACGTTGCAAGGTTCGCATAAAGCCCATCAACAGCAACGGTCCAATAAAGACACCACCTGCAAAACTCACTAAGAACTGACTGCGATAGAAGTTGGCAGGGCGAACATCACTGGTGAGGTGATAGTCCAATGCACAGGCAATTAAAATTAAGATCTCAGCCAGAAATAAATTTAAAATTAAACGCTCACGATGGAAGGTCAATGCACTAAATACAGAACCTGCAATCGTTCCACAGAAAATCACCACATACAGCGGAACAAATTGATCGGGTCCCATACCCATGGTTTTCAGGAAATTCACCGCAGCATAGCTTTGTTCCGACATGAGCAGACGTAGTGCAAAAGCACTGACCACGAAACTGAGTAAATCACCAGCTGCCAGCCAACGGGTCATAATCAACGGATTGGTTCGATAATGTTCGTAGGTTAAACCCAACACAATCAAACAGAAGCCTATGATCAAGGTATAAGCCAGCCACGGGCTATCAAACCACCACAGAATAGGCCCTTGGGTCAGTACAATACACAGGCAGGCAAAGCCGGGAGCCAGTAAGGCAAAGGTAAAGAAGTCTTGCTTCTCAAATACTTCCATACGCAAGCTGCGTGGTAGTTTTAATGACACCACCATCGCGAAACAACAAATGGCCAGACCTAATTCAAAGGTATAAATCACATCCCATTGATTGGCACTGAGCAGAAAAGGCGAAATGATCCAAGCTAAAGGTAAGCCTAACTGTTGAAAGCCGAAAGCCAGATAAATCCCTTTGGCCATATCTGCTTTGCCAAAGGCCTGCATGGTGTAATACATGCCGAGCGAACTCAGGGGAGCTGCGGCTAAACCAGCAATGAAGCGGACAAATAGCGCCATTTCATAGGTTTTGACAAAGGTATGTAGGATTAAGACACCAATAAAGACCAGCAGGCCTATTTCTGAAAACAGACGTAAGCCATACTGTTGACGTGCTTTGAACAAGATCAGGTTTGAGCTGACATTCGCCATCACATAAGCAGCAGGAAGCCATGCTGCTTGAGAGGGGGTTAAGCCATATTCCCCTTGGAAAATCGGTAAATTGGCTACGATAAAGCCATTACTTAAGCTGGCTGCAATACAAATGAACAATCCAATAAAAAAGTAGGCAAAGCGTTTTGGTCTGGCATGTGCAATTGCGGCGGGCGAGCCGGGGAGTGTTGGGCGCTCATCAGCAGACCAATCTGGAGGAGTCTCAAGATAGCGAGGGCTTTTATCCATGTTATTCCTCGAACTAAACTTTAATGCCGTTTAATAATAATTCTATTGCACGTTGAGCTAACCGAACCTGATCTGAAGCCTGATGCCCTTGAAATGAAGAACCCAAGATCGCGGTAATCATGCCGAAATCTTGTGGCGTTAAATCTGCACGGCATAATTTGTGTTGTATGGCTTGATCAATCAGCGGTTGCAATGCTTTATCGCGTCTTTCATAAATGTTTAGCATGATTGGGTCTTGCCGATCAATAATGCGCCAGTAATCAATCAGTACAACCAGATGTGGAAGTTGTTCAATATGACCTTCTATCAGACGAATAAAACCATCGTTGAAGCTTTGTAGTGCGAGAGCACGTCGTTCCAAACGGCTAATTGCCCGTTCTAATAGGGCAGCAATCAGCGCTTTGCGATCAGCAAAATTACGATAGAAGGTGGCTCGACCAACACCCGCATGATCAATTATCGCTTGCAAAGGGACATGAACGCCTTGCTTACGAAAGATTTCCTCCGCAGCATTGAGAAGTTCATCCCGATTATGGGCTGCTAATTGTTGACGTTTGATCATGGCTAAAAGTTCGAAGAAGTTCTATGGTGAATTAAACGGACATTTTTGTCCGAAGTAAATATCCTCCGAATCTTTATTTTGTTTAATTTAAGTAAAATAGCTGCAATCAGCGATGTGGCAAAGACAATACAATGCTAAAAAATAAGCGTAAATTAGTCATGAATAAAAATATAAACAGGTGAACAATGCAGAGATTTTTACAACGGTTGGCGAGAGGGATAAAACACCGTCCATATTTATCTGCGACTTTTGCCTTAGGATTGGTGATCTATGGGCTATTGCATATATTTACCCAATGGCAGTGGGCGACGTGCTTACAGCTTGGCTGGAATATTGCCATCTGGTTATATTTATTTCTGACTTTGAAAATGATGTGGCATCTGGATGCAACCCATATTTTAAAACGTGCCCAGCAACAGGATGAAGGGAAGTGGATGATCCTGACTGTGGTGTTGATTGCAATCGTGGTGTGTTTTATTTCGATTGTGGTACAACTGAGTCATGTGCCGAAAGATCTACCCATCTTAAAAGGCGTGCTGATCCTGTTGACCATAGGTACGATTTTTTCAACATGGCTGTTATTGCACACCTTATTTGCCATTCATTATGCCCACGATTTTTATCTCGCCAAAAGTCGGCACCAAGAAGCGGGTTTAGAATTTCCAAAAACTGATCAACCGGATTATCTCGATTTTATTTATTTCAGCTATATCATTGGCACCTCTGCGCAAACAGCAGATGTTTCGATTACCAGTTCTTCGCTCAGACATTTGAATATCTTTCATTGCGTACTGGCATTTATCTTTAATACCGTCATTTTGGCGGTTGCAATCAATGTCGCGGCCAGTTTGATTGGATTTAATTAATAACTATTTTTTATTAATTTAATTAAAATTGATCATTTTTATTTTTGGTTATGCTTGGCTATTTTAAATAGAGACAGGCACAGCAAGGATAAGAATATGAGTACCCAGCATCAAGTCAATCAACAGCAATATCAAGATAAATCTCAGGCCTATTTAACCAGTACCGTACATGCGCAGGGCATTGAATTTCAGAAGATGCAGCAATTAATTCAGTCACATCAAATTAAAACAGTGTTGGATTTAGGTTGTGGAGGCGGGCATGTCAGCTACCAAGTTGCACCTTTTGTAGATCACGTAACGGCCTACGACTTAACACCGTCTATGGTAGAACTGGTTGCTGAACAAGCCAAACAAAAAGGTTTGGTTAATATCGCTGCTCAGCAAGGTGTAGCCGAGCTTTTGCCTTTTGCAGATCAAAGTTTTGATTGCATTATTAGCCGCTATTCAGCGCATCATTGGCAGAATGTTGCACAAGCCATGGCTGAGATGTATCGAGTTGTGGCGCAGCAGGGCAAAGTGATTATTGTTGATATTTTAGGAAATTCAAATCCTGTGATGGATACTTTTTTCCAAACCATTGAGACGATTCGTGATCCGAGCCATGTGCGTAATTATAGTTTGAGGGAATGGGCAGGTTTTGCTGAATATGCAGGTTTTACTGTTGAGACTGTTGAAAAACAACATTTGGATCTAGAGTTTCAAAGTTGGACTGAACGAATGCAAACACCTGAATATGCAGTTCAGACCATACGTGATTTACAGCGCAAAACCTCTGATCAGACACGCCAATATTATCAAATCCAAACGGATGGTTCATTTCGAAGTGAAGTCGCGTATTTGGTGTTAACGCGACCATAAATTATCGTTCAAACCAAGTGTGACAAAAGTACATGATGGGATAGGATACAAAAAAATGCGCTGGCAACTCAAAATTTATCTATCTCCTCAATCCCTATTTAAGTAAAATTAATATTTGAAAATTATTCTAATCTAGAGGTCTATCTTGGAATCGTTATTGATTTTAGGCTCCATTGCTTTGGCACTGATGTTGGGTGCAATTAGCCCGGGTCCTACATTTATTTATGTGGCAAAAAACTCAATTGCGATTTCACGTAAACATGGTTTATTTACAGCCTTGGGTACAGGCACGGGCGCAGCCTTATTTGGTTTGCTTGCTGTCATGGGCTTACAGGCAATTTTATTGGCTGTTCCATCTGCATATATCGCGCTAAAAATATTTGGTGGTTTGTACTTACTTTGGCTGGCGTATAAAATTATCAAGCATGCCAAAGAGCCAATGGAAGCTGGAAATGGTATTGTTCAGGCGATGAGTTATGCACAGGCTTTTCGTTTGGGGCTCATTACCCAGCTCAGTAACCCGAAAATTGCCATTATTCTTGCCAGTATTTTTACTGCATTATTACCGAAAGAAATCCCAAGTTATTACTACGTGGTGTTGCCAATGCTGTGCTTCTTTATTGATGCAGGTTGGTATTCGCTTGTGGCTGTTGCATTGTCAGCAGAAGGTCCACGCAAAGTTTATTTAAAATCCAAATCACTGTTTGATCGTATTGCGGGTGGCGTGATGACACTACTCGGATTAAAGCTGATCTTTGGTATGAAATGATTCAGCAGAAAAAGCGACCAAGACGGTCGCTTTTTTATCGCCTAGAATCAGCTCATTGGTCTTAATCTTTAAAATGCACAGGAATCCATTGATAGCTCTTACCATCTACTGAATAAATATGTCCAATCCCCGGGAAAGGTAAATGTGGTGCCGCAATGGTTTGTCCATTTTTGGCGAAATCAGCGAACTGTTTTAAACGCGTTGCCACCGCTTTTTTCGGATCAATATCATATTCAATCGCAGTTTCTGGTTTATCAAATTGCACGGTATGTGAATGCACAATATCCCCAATAAAGACCACACTTTCACCTTTGGTTTTTAATTCATAGCTAAAGTGACCAGGAGTGTGTCCAGCCGTGTTAATCACTTTAAAGCCCTGAATTTCATCACCGAGTTTATAAGTTTTAAAGCGTTGCTTGGCTTGGTAAGGCGCAATCGCTTGCTTAATGTGTTTCACCGTTCCTTCATAACCCGCTTGTTTGTCTTTAGGAAGCTTGGCTACCTGTTTGGGATCTAGCCAATAATTGGCTTCGTCACTCGAGACATACACGGTTGCATTGGGAAAATTAGCAACACCATCTTTGCTAATGCCGCAAACATGGTCTGGGTGTAAATGGGTGAGTAAAATGGTATCTACCTGTTCAGGTTTGTAGCCCGAAGCGACCAGATTTTTTAGGATTGAACCTAAATGAGCACCAAAACAACTGGCTGCACCACTATCGACGAGTACCAGTGATTTTCCTGTATTAACGAGGAAAGCATTGATAGAAGTCTGTACGCCTTTCTCTTGATCGGCATAGTACTTCTTTAAGATCTGTTGTACTTGTTGCGTTGAAATATCTTTAAACAGGCTTGGTGACATAAAGTTAGTGCCGTCCAATAATGCAGTGATTTGTACATCACCCACTTGATGTTGATAGAAGCCTGCAACCTGTTTTTGTTGTTCAATGATTGGTAAAGTTTTGGTTGTTTCTGCATGGCTGAGTAAAGGGAAGTACAAACTTAATAAAGCCAAAGCAACTATTCTTTTCATTTATAAATATTCTCAAATTTAATTGAATTGTCTACTTTTTAGCACGGATACCTATTCTTTAAAAGGAAATAATCAAGCTAAAAGAAATCATATAATCTTCGATTGTGTTCTTGGATAAGAGGTTTCGCCTATACATAAGGAAAAATATATTTTGTATCTAGTTTTAGGGAGTCTATTCTATTCAAAATATTAGCCCTTATTTCAATTGTCTCCATTCAATAACAGCACAAATAACCGTAATTGGTAGGATGAAAACAAATTGTAGATATAAAAAAATCAGTAACCATTCATGTGAAAATTGAGAAAATATTAATAAAAGAGGTATCCATAAAAAACTAGTAAAACAGCCATAAGCGATAACTTGGTATAAATTTGCATTCGCTAACTTATTTTTGAATATATGTAAAAATAATTCACCTGTGATATAGGCAGGAATGTAGCCAATAATATAGCCAACAACAATCGTGATCAGCATTAGGATACACATCGGTATAACCACACTTGGAGTGATTAGACTTTGTAAAAAACGTGCTGGATGATCTAAATAAATCAAGATATGGAAACTGATCACAATAATGAGGGTTCCAATAATTGGTCCGTAACGTGTAAATGTGGTTGTCACAAATTTATTTTTATTCATTTTGAAAATTCGTTTAATTTATTTAAAAATAACATAAAAGGGCTTCCGAAGAAGCCCTTTATATTTTTTCTTGATTAAGACACTTTATCACCTGGTTTAGCACCAGATTCAGGTGAAATCACCCAAACACCTTCGCCATTACCTGCTGCAAGTACCATACCGTTTGAAATACCAAAACGCATTTTACGAGGTGCAAGGTTAGCCACCATCACCACCAATTTGTCTTTTAAATCTTCTGGTTGATAGAACTCACGAATACCACTAAACACATTACGCGGTTCAGCTTCACCTACATCCAAAGTCAATTGCAGTAATTTATCAGAACCTTCAACCGTCGCAGCTTCTAATACTTTTGCTACACGAAGATCAATTTTCATGAAATCTTCAATACCAATGATGTCAGCTTCACCTACTTTTGGCTCAGGCTTCTTCTCGGCTTTCTTTTCTTTTTTCTTCTCTGCTTTTGGCGCTTCTGCCGCCGCAGCTAAAGAATCTTTAGAGGCATCCACCATTGCAGCAACCGCTTTGGCATCAACACGTTGCATTAAAGGCTGGAATTGCGCAATTGCATGTCCAACTAAAATTTGCTGACGTGATGCAAAGTCAAAGCTTTCAAGCTGTAAGAAGGCTTGAACTTGTGCCGCAAGCGTTGGTAAGACTGGAGCCAAGTAAATCGCAAGTTGACGGAATAAGTTAATACCCACCGAGCACACATCATGAACTTGTTGTTCTTGACCTTCTTGCTTCGCAAGTGCCCAAGGTTTTTTCTCATCGATATACTGATTGGCACGGTCAGCTAACGCCATGATTTCACGGATTGCAGCTGAGAATTCACGTGCTTCATAGGCTTGTGCGATTGAATCACCTGCATCAATAAAGCTTTGAACCAGTTCAGACTCTGCACATGTGTTCGACAAGGTATTATTGAAGTTGGTGTTAATGAATTTTGCACAACGGCTGGCAATATTCACCACTTTACCGACAAGGTCAGAATTCACTTTTTGAACGAAGTCATCCAAGTTTAAATCTGAATCTTCAACTTTGTCTGAAAGCTTAGACGCAAAGTAATAACGTAAATATTCAGGATTTAAATGTTCTAAATAAGTTTCAGCTTTGATGAAGGTTCCACGAGACTTCGACATCTTCTGACCATTGACGGTCAAAAAACCATTCACGAATAAACCTGATGGGGTACGGTAGTTTGCACCTTCAAGCATTGCAGGCCAGAACAGTGCGTGGAAGTAAACAATGTCTTTACCGATGAAGTGATAAACTTCTTTATCGCTGTCTTTTTTCCAGAAATCATCGAAGCTAAGATCTGGGCGTTTGGTTTTGATGTAGTTTTCAAAACTCGACATATAGCCAATTGGTGCATCGACCCAAACGTAGAAATATTTGTTTGGTGCATCTGGAATTTCAAAACCAAAATAAGGCGCATCACGCGAAATATCCCAATCCGATAAACCTGCTTCAAACCATTCATCTAGCTTGTTGGCAATCGAAACAGGTAAACGACCTTGGTCACGGGTCCATTTCTGTAAATATTCTGAAAAATTTGGCAATTTAAAGAAATAATGATCCGATGATTTTTCGATAGGCGTTGCACCGCTCAAGGTTGAGCGAGGGTTTTCTAATTCGGTTGCATTATAAGTTGTACCACAGACTTCGCAGGCGTCGCCGTATTGATCTTCTGACTTACATTTCGGACATGTACCTTTAATGAAGCGGTCAGACAAGAACATGCCTTTTTCAGGATCGAATAACTGGGTAACAGGGCGAATCGCAATATTACCTGCTTCACGGTTTTTGATATAAATTTCTTCTGAACGTGCTTTGTTTTCATCACTATTGGTTGAATCATAGTGATCGAAATGCACACCAAAACCATCAAAGTCACGAATATGTTCTTTCTGAACATTGGCAATTTGCTGTTCTGGACTGATGCCATTTGCTTCAGCACGTAGCATGATCGCTGTACCATGAGCATCATCCGCACATACATAAGTCACGTCATGGCCCATTGCACGCATCGCACGAACCCAAATATCTGCTTGGATATAACCGAGTAAGTGACCCATATGGATAGGACCATTGGCATAAGGTAGGGCATTGGTGACTAAAATTTTACGCACGGATATTGTTCTCTCATTCGTATTTGCAAGGCTGATGATTTTACATGACTTGGCCCTGACTTGCACAAGGGATTCAGTGAAATCTTTTCAACCCATATTTTTATTAAATCTCGGACTTCATCAAAGCTTCACTTACACTTCAATCAAAACCCATTTTCTTTACTGATAATGGTCGCATGCTAGATAGATAAAGGAAATAACAATGAGGTCTTGGTATTTACTGGGTGCATCTTTGAGCGCAAGTTTAGGATCAGTCTTTAGCTTTATTATTCCATATTGTTTGTTTTTAAATTTTCAGCAGAACCATTTATTTCATGTGGTCAGCAACGCGATGCAAGTGATGCTGTATTTGATTCCATTTTTGATTGTGCTTGCTTTTATCTTCTACGTCATTGTTTTATCAATATTGAAATTACCCAGCAAAATTTTTGATTTGGTGCAGTTTTTTAAAGTCAGTCTGGCCTTTTTTACGGGGTGGATGGGCTTAGTGCTGATGATTTTATTCGAAGATCAGGTCAATGGCTTTGATTTTGAAACCTTGGCCATGAGTCTTTTTATTTTTCTTGCGGTTTTGCCTGTGCTTGCACTGGGTTGTGTCAGTGCCAATAGTTGTTATGTGTTGATGTGCAAGAAACAGTATAAAAGTGCTTTTAGTTAAATACTTTTAATTAACTGAAGCTTTTTTGTTTCGTGGTAGAAATAAACGCCGTAGCTTTTGAGTTTAGTTTGATGTCCATTCATGGTGAAATAACCTGAACAGGGTACTTGCCATTGCTTCTCTGTATTCTCAGTAAAGCCGATCCAAGCATGGCCACTAAAGGTGAGTGTACGATCATCTTTCATTGTAAATTCATCAAAATAGATTGCATCGCACCAAAATGTATTTTGACCAAAATTTACTTTAGAAAATTTCCAGCAACTTAAAAAAGCAATCTGGGTTTCTAAGCCTTCGTTTTGTTTATATATCTTGAAAAGGTGAATCGTTTGGGCAATATCTCGTTCTAAGCTTAAGACTCTACGTTGAATTCTTCTTTTGCTGGAATAAATATATTTTGACCACTTTATATATCTTTCTTGTTCTTGTTTTTGCTGTGCAAGTTCTAAAATTTCTTCTTTATTCATATTCGATTTTGGGTAGTTTTATCTAGTAGTTTTTAATCATGGAATTTGGAGGGACGAGTATGCATCCCGAAGGATTACATACTCTGCATTTGTTTTACAGTGATACTATGCTTTGAATTCTTTCTTAAAGAAATGATTTTGCCTTTTGACAGGAAATGGATGTGATAGCTCTTTAAGCCGTCCGTTTTTGGATCAAGCGTAATTTCAGCAAACATCGGTGTTTGCCAAAGCTCATCACGACCCAAAGTGCCTAACCACGCCTGTGCTTTTAATGCCACAGTAAATTCATCTTTGAATTCAAGCTCAGTGATGCTGAGTTCGCTGCACCAATGTTCGGTTTTAGGAAATTCAGCTTTAGAAAATTTCCAGCAGATTGTAAGAGCCAGACTGCTTTCAACAGGTGCTTTATCATCACTCTGTTGATCAATCACAGGAATTAACTGTTCAGCAAGATCCTTTTCAAAAGAAAGAATCATATTTTGGATTCTTCTTTTACTTGAAAGAATGTACTTCAAACGCTTTTCTTGGGCTTGAAGTTCCTGCTGAATTTCTAAAAGTTCATTTTCATTCATATTAGGCAATTGCGACGACAAGGTCTATGATTGAGATATCTCGGAAGTATATCCGAACTATCTCCTTATATTGTTAATAGTTTTTAATACTTATTTATTGGTTCTAAAAATGATCGAAACCGCACGGCTACGCTTGAGACAGTGGCGAACAGAGGATTATGCACCTTTTGCTGCGATGGGAAGTCATCCTCAAGTGATGGAATATTTCCCAAAATTACTAACGCAAGCAGAAAGCGACACCATGATCGATAAAATGAAATCGATTATCGAGACCCAAGACTGGGGCCTTTGGGCCGTTGAGTTAAAGCACAGTCAACAGTTTATTGGCTTCGTCGGTTTACATGATCAACCCACTCAATTTTCTTTTTCTCCCTGTGTAGAAATTGGTTGGCGGCTCGATCAAGCGTATTGGGGGCAGGGCTATGCACCCGAGGCTGCTCAAGCTGCTCTAGCATTTGCTTTTGATCAATTAAAGCTAGAAAAAGTGGTGGCATTTACCACCTTGGACAATATGAAGTCACAAGCCGTGATGCAAAAATTACAGATGAAGAAAGTTTCTGAATTTCAGCATCCAGCTTTGGCCGTAGATCATCCTTTAAGCTGGCATGTGCTGTATGAAATACTAAGTACTGATTTTATTAAACAATGAGGATGTTATTCCTTTATATGATTTTTATATCTAAAAAATACAAAGCTTTATCAATCCGCAATGATTTGAATCTTCCTGTATCCCATTTGTTTCAATTTGCAGCGTTGCACAAAAAAGTCCGCTAAACACGGTATAACTAAGATTGCTCCAAACAATATGTTTTTTACCTATAGAGTGAGGAAATACCATGACAAATGAAAAAATTGATGACTTAAAAAACCAAGCGGCAGAATTGGGTAATGACTTAAAATACAAAGCGAAAGAAGCTCAGCTACAAGGTGAAAAAGCAGTCGATGACTTAAAACATTCCGCAGAGGAATTGAAGTTAAAAGGCGAGAAAGCGCTGGATGATCTAAAGAAAGATGTTTCTGAGCAAAATGCTGAAGGCAAAGAAGCGGTTTCGAGTAAAGTCGATGACATCAAAGCCAAGCTTGAAGATACCCAACATGCGGTTCAAGACAAATTTGACCACTTTAAAGAAGAGGCAGGTCATAAACTGGATGATGCCAAGGCAAAAGCATCTGAGTTAAAAGATGAAGCTGCGGCAAAGTTTGATGATCTGAAAGCTCAAGCTAGCCATAAACTGGATGATTTAAAGAAAGCGGCAACCGATACCATTAATAAATTTAAAGGTTAATCATTAGGTTGCCGCTAAATAATTGACGCTCATATCGAGAGAAGAAAATCGGCTATAAAAATGAGCAATTATGTTCTTTGATATGAGCGTCTATTCTTCAATACTGCTAAACTAGCCAAACTCAGTGATATGTTGAACTGTTTTTGGAGTAAACAAAATGTCGTGGCTTTCTTCCTTAAAATCTGTTTTTTCACCATCGCAAGAAGTGAAGGAAGACGAGATTCAAACAGTTCTACAAAATTATGTATTGCCACATTCTGAAAACAGTCTGAAAGATCGAATCAGCCAAGTGAATGTACAAGGTCGAATTCTGCAACTTACGGTGAATACTTTTCCTGAAGAAAAAGATCATTTACAGCAGATCCATGATGAGTTGGCAGAAGCTTTGGAAAAGTGTGGTATTCAAGAATTAAACTTACATATTATTCAACAGAAACATGCAGCGCATGGTGAGGCAGGTCATAGCTGCTCATCCAAACCAAAAGCAGAAAATAGCAATTTACCCCCTGTGATGGATGCCTCTCCTAAAGCAGAAGCTGATCCGAATAATCCACCGATTCAAAAGGCGGCACCACAACAACGTGATGTGGCTGCCCATCCACGGATTCAAAATGTGATTTTGGTATCGTCAGGTAAAGGGGGAGTGGGTAAGTCAACCACGACCGTCAACCTTGCACTCGCGCTACAGCAATTGGGTTTAAAAGTGGGCGTATTGGATGCCGATATTTACGGTCCAAGTATTCCAACCATGTTGGGTAATGCGGGTAGAACTCCGCAGATTGAAAATGAACATTTCGTACCTTTAGATGCGTATGGCATGGCGGTGCTGTCGATTGGGCATTTAATTGGTGCGCATAATACGCCTGTGGCATGGCGTGGCCCGAAAGCAACAGGTGCATTGATGCAGTTATTCAATCAAACCTTGTGGCCTGATTTAGATGTATTGGTGATTGATATGCCACCAGGTACAGGCGATATCCAACTGACTTTGGCACAACGTATTCCAGTAACTGGCGCAGTGATTGTGACCACCCCACAAAATGTTGCGTTGATGGATGCGACCAAAGGGATTGAGCTATTTAATAAAGTGAATATTCCAGTACTCGGTGTCATTGAAAATATGTCGACCCATATTTGCTCCAATTGCGGTCATGAAGAGCAAATCTTTGGTACAGGCGGTGGTGATCAATTGTCTGAGCAATATCATATTCCTTTGCTGGGTCATTTACCTTTGGATGCTAAAATCCGTGAACATGCTGATAAAGGCACACCAAGTGTGATCGCAAAAGATGCAGCCGCAGACAGTTATCTCAATATTGCACAAGCCGTGTTGCAACAAATGGAGAAGTTACCTAAACGTCAGAAAGACGATAAGCGTATTTTCTAAAATGAATAAAAACCCAGCACATCATGCTGGGTTTTTACTGTTTGATTAAAATAAGTTTTTATTTTACGTTTTAAAAATAAATTAAAAAAATAAAAAATGGTATGTTGCTTGCTTATCACTTGTTTTGATTTTTGAGTATAGATCAATGATGCAATTTAAAAGCCTGATGGGTATTGTCAGTGTTTGCGCCGCTCTCGTTTTAAGTGCTTGTAATGGAGATAGTTCTTCAAATAGTAATAACCAGGTACAAGAAAAACCAAAGCTACAACCGATTGTGATCCAAGGTGCATTGCCAGTTGAATCAGAACGCATGGCCTCAAAATTAGACAATGTCAGTGAAGAAACCATTGGCGGCTGGAAATTTTGGAAAGGCACTTATAAAGGTTATCCAATGGTGATCTCTAAAACCCGTATGGGCATGAGTAATTCAGCCGCAGCGACAGCCATTGCCATTCAGCATTACAAACCGATTGCGATTATCAATCAGGGCACATCTGGCGGTCATGATCCAGACTTACATGTATTTGATATCGTTTTAGGAAAATACACCACCAATATTGGTGCATTTAAAACACCGAACAAACCGATTGGCGGTGGTTCAAATGCACTTGAGTGGAATGAAGCTTTCGATGTGTTACCCGAAGATGAGTCTAATCCTGAACCGATTGCAATTCGTAAGTTTGAGGGTGATAAGGAACTTTTAGTCGCGGCTTACAAAGCCAAAGTGAACTACACCAAAGGGCAAGTGGTAGAGGGGACAATTGGTTCAGCTGATACTTGGAATAATGAGCTTGATCGTATCAAACAGTTCCATACAACTTATGGCACCTCGGTAGAGGAAATGGAAGCAGCATCGGTTGCTCAAATTGCACATCAATTTGAAGTGCCATTTCTCGGAGTTCGTATATTATCAAATAATATTACCAATAATGGGGCATATAACCCTGCAACAGGTGAAGCGTGTCAGGACTATGCACTTGATGTTGCTGAGCAATATATGAAGGCCAAAGCAGAAGTAAAATAATCTGTTTTATCAAGAAGAAACCGTTTAGGTGGTTTCTTCTTTTCTGTGTTTATAACGATTTTTCCAGCTTCTAATGACGATCCAACGCCAAAGTAGGTGCGTGGTCAGATAAAATAAAACAGCAAATAAAATAGCTTCAATGACCAGGCCCGAAACCAAGATTTTGGCTAAACTAAAATCAATATGACCATGACCGAAATTTTTGATCCAGTTCAAGACTTGATGTAATACACCAAGCAGCATCTCTTTGCTGATCATATTGACGTGATAAATCTTTGTACCAAACCAAAAGCCCAAATAAAGAATCGGCACCACGGTAAAAGGATTGGTCAGCCAAGCCATACATAAGCCAATAGGTAAATTTACTTCAAAAAATAACACAGTCAGAATAATAAACAGACTATGAAAAGGGACAGGTAAAATCCCCCAGAACGTGCCTATAAACATGGCTTTTGCAATTGACCGACGATTCACATACCAAAGCAATGGATTTAAGGCACGATCGCCAAAAATTTTCATCAGCTTTAAGCCAGCGACTTTCTCTGATGAAGGCAGCCACTTGTGAAAGAATTGCTTAGGCATAAATGCGAAAATAGACTCGATAGGACAAAGAAGTTTGTGATTGTATATAAAATAACATTATTTACTTAGTGAAAACTTAAAATAAGCGCAAACATGAGCATTGGTAAAATAGCACTTTTGTCGATACGTTACATTTATTGTATTTAAAATATGCAATTTTTATGATGTGACTCTTGAGTAGAGTGTGCTTGAAAACTATAAAATATAGATAAAACATTTATTTAGGTTGGATTTGGTCATAACTGTTTACAGTTATTTTTTTGCTATAGCTTGTCAATTGGATTAATCTGAAAATATCTTTTAGTGAGGTCATTCAATGATTTCATGGTTCTTTATTGGTTTAGTCATCACCATTTTACTGACTCCTGGTCCAACCAATACCTTATTGGCATCTTCTGGTATTCAGGTCGGATTACGCAAGTCTTTACTTCTGATTCCAGCAGAAGCCGTTGGCTATATTCTTGCCATTAGCGCTTGGGGTATGCTGATTGGAAAAGTGTCTGCCACTGTGCCTGCGTTGCCGATTTTTCTTAAATTATTGAGTGCTGCTTATATCGTATTTCTTGCGATTAAATTGTGGCGTACGGCGAATCAAGAAGTTGCTTTAAATCAACCGACCATTCGCCCGAAAGAGTTGTTATGTGCAACGCTATTAAATCCTAAAGCGCTGTTATTCGCTTCAGCGATTTTTCCTGCGGTTGCCTGGACGAACCAAGAGATTTATATTGCTCATATGAGCAGCTTTGTGGGATTAATTCTTCCAATCGCATTATTTTGGATTTCTGTTGGTGCAATGCTTGCTACCAATAAAGTGAAATGGCTGTCTCAATCTAAATTACAACGTACTGCATCAGTCGTTCTTATGGGCTTTGCGATCCCAATTAGCTATTCAGCACTGATCAATCTATAACTTTCACACTGTGATCCTGAATAACAGGGTGGCAGTGTTGTTTTCATTGATATCATTTTACGTTAAAGTACTCGCCAATTATTAACTTCGTCTATGGATAAAAAGTCATGGCAATAAAATCTGATCGTTGGATTCGTGAAATGAGCGAAAAACACGGCATGATTGAACCTTATGCAGAGAATCAAGTTCGTTTCGATGAGAACGGAGAAAAGTTGATTTCTTATGGGGTATCGAGCTATGGCTACGATGTCCGTTGTGCACGTGAGTTTAAAGTTTTTACCAATGTTCATTCAGCGATTGTCGATCCAAAGAACTTCGATGATAAAAGCTTTATCGATATCGAATCTGATGTTTGTATCATTCCACCAAACTCATTTGCTTTAGCACGTACCATTGAGTATTTCCGTATCCCACGTAATGTTTTAACCGTTTGCTTAGGTAAATCGACTTATGCGCGTTGTGGAATCATTGTTAACGTCACGCCGTTAGAACCTGAGTGGGAAGGTCACGTTACCCTTGAATTCTCAAATACAACCAATTTGCCAGCACGTATTTATGCGGGTGAGGGTGTTGCACAAATGTTGTTCTTTGAAAGTGATGAAGTGTGTGAAACTTCATACAAAGATCGTGGTGGTAAATACCAAGGTCAAACAGGTGTGACATTGCCGAAGACTTGATTATCTTTTAAAAAACCCACCAAGAATATGGTGGGTTTTTACTAATAATTTAAAAAAAATATATGATTTTTTATAATTTAATCTCGAATTTTTGAATGAATAAAGCTGGAATTTTATACAAAATAATATACAATTCAGTAACAGTGATTTGTTTTTATACAGAGTCACAAAAGGAAATAGGTTTCAAATCTATAGTGATAATGTGAACAAATTATAAAAATAAATATGTATGGATATTTTACAAGGAGGTGTGTGTGCGACAGTTTAAGTCTCTGCATATAGCAATGCTTATCGTAGGTAGTTTGTATTTGAATTCTGCATATGCAACTTCTAGTACTTTACGCTCTATGTCTGATAGTGAAATGTCTGCCACAACAGGGCAGGCTTTGATGAGCTTAACTTATATTTCTCCAACGGACGCTGCAAATTTAGAGTCAAAACGCTCAAATGTATCTGATCCAAGCAATGGTGGTGTCGGCTTTTATAAATTAGGGCTTGAAGGTGCTCTTGAACTGAATGCTAATATTAAAAAATTACAATTAGGTTGTGGCGGAATTAATGGTGTCGGTGGATGTGACATCGATATCGATTATTTGAGTTTAAGTGGCGATTCTAATACGAATACAGGTCGAGCAAGTTCTTCCGCTAAATTAACCAACCCATTTATTGAGTTTGCAATTAAAAATCCAAACTCTGCATCAACGCGTGAAGTTACAGGAATTCGATTAAGTTCGGAAAAGGCTGAAGGTTTGATTACTTTTGGTTTGGAAAACGGTATAACGAAAAGTGGTATTAACTCATTAAGTGGATATATGGAGGTTGCCGCTACGGGAGGGACTGCTAAAGTTAATCCTGTTAATGGACTGCGCCCAGGGGATGTGGGGGGGCAACAAATATCGGGTAAAGCTTGTGGCTGGTTTTCTTGGGACTGCGTAAATTTTGTGACAACTGATTATAATCTGAATTTAAGAAATTCAAGTGGCAGTTCCACGGCGCCTTTAGTTGGAGCACTTTCACTACCACAACAAGCTATTACAGGAAAGCGTATTAGCTCGGCACCTTTAGTAGCAACTGCGTCAGTGAGTGGTATTCAAGTATCTGGAAATATTAAAGCAGTAGCTGCTGGATTTATTAATCTAGATAAAACTGTTACAGGAACAGTAAATAATTTACAAGTAAATGTAACTATTGATGAGAACTTGGGATATTTTCATAAAGCGAATTTGAATGGAACGCCAGCTTCATTATCATTACAATCAAAAGATATACGTTGGCCTGGCTCAAAATCTGTCGCTCAGCAAGGCTGGTGGTTAGAGTTTTCAAATCCAATTGATATTGGAGATATCTCTCCAGTTGATGCTGTTAATATTGCTTCAAACACAATACAAGCTACATTAGCGCAAGTCAGTGATTACTTGAAAACTGATGACGGATATGTACGATGTGGGGCTCTTGGGCTACTAAGTTGTATTGGTGGGAGTAGTATTAGTATTGGTACGCCTGATCTGTCAAAATCTCCAGCAGTTGCAATGGCGTTGTCAAATTTAGTTTTAGCTAATCAAAGTTTTGCTCCTAACTGTTATGGCAACTTGAAATTTTGTTAATAATATTCTTATTTTTTACTATCTGTAACTTAAAATATACAAACAAGAAAATAGGGGGTAACCCCCTATTTTTATTATTTAAATTTTAAGGCCTAAAGTCTGATTACCTTAATCGCTTAGATAACCATAGCTAGAACGCTATAAAAAACCAGATAAAATTAAAACAAATGGGCTGTTTTTTTGATCTTGCTCACAGAATTTTACAGATTAAAAATTTGTTCGTGAGAATATGGCAGCGATATAAAAATAAACAAATATGGATGTGGTAACACACGGAGGTCGATTATGCGACATTTTAAACCCTGTTATTTAGCAGCGATGGTTTTTTGTAGCTTAAATTTCAATGTTACTTATGCGGCTTCTAATACGTTACATTCTATGTCAGATAGTGAGCTGTCAGCTTCCACTGGTCAGGCATTGATGAGTCTGTCATATATAGCACCTACTGATGTTAAAAATTTAGAACGCCAACGTTCAGGAGGTGACCAGAGTATTGGTTTTTATCGTTTAGGTATGGAAGCAGAGTTGGAACTCAATACCAATATTAAAAGATTACAATTAGGGTGCGGTGGTGCAAACGGTGTTGGTGGTTGCGACATAGATATTGATAATGTGAGTTTAAGTGGGATCTCTGATACAAGTGATGGGCGAGCAAGCTCAAGTGCGAAATTAACAAACCCATTTATTGAATTTGCAATTAAAAACCCTAATCAAGCGTCAACTCGAAGTGTGGTTGGTCTAAGGTTAAGTGCTGAGAAAGTTTTAGGCCTATTAACGCTTGGATCTGAAAACTCTACTAACCCTAATGGAATAAACAGTCTTTCAGGTTATATGAAAGTTAGATCTGGTCTTGGTGATAGTGAAGCAGAACGAAGTAAAATTAAGGGCTATGCCAATACTGCTGCTCAATATATGAGTTTGGCGACTTACCCTATTGAAGGTAATTTAGTTGCATTGGGGTTGGCAAATGCAAGTTTCAGAACGAATGGGGGAGGATTTAATATTCCTGAGATGAATAATCTTCCATTTGAAACTGCGCAAATGGTTGTTAACGGGAAGAGGAATACATCAGTTGGCTTGAATGCTACTGTAAATATTCCAACAATTAATCTAGGAACTGGGAGTAATTTCCCAGGCTCTGGTAGAACGACTACCGATGCAAACGGAACAACGACGGGCGTATATACTGCAGGCAGCCCTGTTAATGCAGTAATTACAGACTGTAAAAATACGACAATACTGCCTGCGTGCTTAGTTGCGTGGAATGGGCGTGAATTCAGTAATATTAGAATGAGTGGTTCTGTGAGTGGGGCGAAAGCAACGGTCAATTTCCAAGAAGCCCTTGGTTTTATTCATCGCTTAGAAATTAATTCGGCAGCATCTTTGAGTTTGCAAAGTCAAAATATTTTATGGCCGGATTCGGAAGCAGCAAATATTGCACAATCAGGATGGTGGTTAGCATTACAAGATCCTGTCAGTATTGGGCGTGTTGAGCCGACTCAAAGGTTGAGTATCGAGCCTTTATTGGGACAATTTGCAACAAAAGCAGGGGATTATCTAAAAGCAAACCCAGCTACGACAAATGACCTTTTAGGCGTAGTAACAGGAAGTGGTTTGGATGCATATATTGGTAATGTAGACTTATCTAATGTCTCACCCTTACAAATGAATTTATCTAATTTGCAGCTTAATGGACAAAATTTTGCACCTAACTGTTATGGAGGGTTAAAATTTTGTTAATTTATATTGTTTAAAAAGGCAGGATTTACTACTTTTTCTTTTTGAATTAAAACATTTAGATATTAGAAAATTTTTGAATTGTTCACAGGAAGACATTTTCATCGGAAAATGTCTTTTTTTTGTGAAAAAATGGTTATATTAATGTAATGGATTTTTGTTCTTTTTTTAACCATAAAAAGGATTTTTATGATGAAAAATAAGTACCTGATTGGTTTTTTTTGGATTTTTATAGGGAGCTGTCTAAGTTCTTTATCTGTTGCGTCCCCAACGTTAGAAAGTATGACAGATGATGAAATGTCAGCAATAACAGGTCAAGCTTTAATGAGTCTATCTTATATAAGCCCAACTGATGCCAATAATTTAGAATCTAGCCGTACAGGTGGAAATACTAATACAGGTTTTTACCGCTTAGGTATGGAAGCCAAATTGGAATTAAATGCAAATATTAAAAAATTACAATTAGGTTGTGGTGGCGTCAATGGTGCTGGTGGATGTGATATTGATTTTGATAATGTAAGTTTATCGGGTTTAAAACTTGATAGTAATGGTAATCCACTAGCTATGACGCGGGAGGAAAGAGCGAGCTCTTCAGCTGAATTAACAAACCCATATATAGAGTTTGCAATCAGAAATCCGAATAGTGCATCAACGCGTGAGGTTGTTGGGCTAAGACTTGGCTCAGAATTAGCAAATGGTTTGTTAACTATTGGTGAAAATAATGGAACTATTAATGGTATTAACTCTTTAAGCGGTTATATGAACATTGCACCAACGACAGGAACAACTCAAACTGCTGCAGGAAATTTAACACAAACAATTACTGGTCGCGTAAATGTTGGAGGATGCATCAGTGGGTGTCCAGTTGGTTTTACAACAGATAATAAGCCACTTTCAATTCCTTCTATGCCAGTTTCATTCAATACAAAGTCTTCAGATGTGCAAGGTATACGTCAAACTTTTGCTACAGTGGGCGCCTCAGCTAAAGTTCCAAGTATCCTCTTGACTGAGAGTTCAGGAAGTAGAACGGCAAACATGCCAGGTTGTTTCTGGGTATTAATTGTCCCTTTGTGTAATTATAAAATTAATGATTTACGAATTAATGGCAGTATTGATAATTTATATGTAGATGTTAGTTTACAGCAATCATTGGGCTTAATTCATAGTATTCCTATTAAGTCTCCATTATCATTGTCATTACAAAAGCAAAAGATGCTATGGCCAAATGCTCCTAAAAGCCCAGTTACAAATCAATATGTTGCAGCTGAACAAGGTTGGTGGTTAGCTGCAAATGATCCAATCAAATTAGGAGCTCTTGCAACAGCGCCTGGATTTACAGCAGATATTTCCTCTGCCTATCCACAGGTGGCAAGTATTGTTTCGACTTATCTATACAATAATCCCCTATATGTTCCATTCGGTGATGCTGTAGGTTCGGTATTTACCAGTAAATTGATTGCAAATGTAAACTCGGTTGATTTAAATAGCTACACAAACCCTGCTGTAGGCGGAAGCCCCGTTCGAGTTAATTTAAAAGATTTACCTTTGGGCGCAGTACAAGATGTAACATCTAATTGCTATGGTGGGCTAAGATTTTGTTAATCGGATAAAAGCAGCTAAAGCTGCTTTTAATTTCACTTATCGGAAAAATGTAACATTTCCCCTCTTTTTTTTGCATTTGTGTAATTGTTAGGCATAATAATCTACATTAGCTGAAATTGAGTGATGCTTGGATGCGCATCATTATTGGTAACGATTGATCACTCAAATGGATTAAAAAAATAAAGTTGGTGCGGAGCATCGTTAACAGGAAGGTCAAGATGACTACACTTCATACGGTATCTTTTCAAAAAAAATTGTTGGTAAGTCTTATTGGCTTATGTTTTAGTCAATCTGTTTTTGCATTACAAGAATTGACAGATCAAGGGTTAAGTGAAACGACTGGTGAAGGGATTGCAATTTTACCAACAAATAGCTTTTTTGTGTTTCGGGAAGCTGGCGCAAATGAAACATTAAATGCCCTTTTGACCGATCGTACCAAAGATACAGGTTATATCCATTATTTACCCATCGGCGGTCTTACTTCCACGGTTCAAGATACCAATAAAGATGGTTATGTCTCCGATGGAACTACGGCAATTGGCGGTACAGTTAGACCAATTGATCATTCTGTAGGAAAGGCTGATCTGTATTTATATGGTTTAGCATTATCTAAAAATGCTAGTAATAATAGTAATAGTCGTTTAGATAGTGGAATGACGGGTAGTACTGCAAATGCTGCAATTACATCTTGGGGAACGGCGGCGAATCCATGGTTATTTAAAACAACCACTGCTAAAAATGTACCTAATTTTAGTGCGACAACTTGTTCAGGTGCTGCTGATACTAAATGTCAAGTGACCTA
The DNA here is from genome assembly GCF_000369805.1 of Acinetobacter sp. NIPH 2100. Taxonomy (GTDB): domain Bacteria; phylum Pseudomonadota; class Gammaproteobacteria; order Pseudomonadales; family Moraxellaceae; genus Acinetobacter. The sequence continues at coordinate 882,707 of NZ_KB850224.1, forward strand.
TCTGAATCTAGAAGCTCCTCTTTATGAAACAACAGTTCCGACCTTAGCAGCAAATGGAGCTGATGCTTATAACTTGAAATTGGCATTATGGGCTGATGCATTTGTAAGAGATCAAAGTAAAGCAGAAGGTGATGCTAATCAATTCAATCTAGGTGAAAACTTTGGGCAAAATACAACTGGGCGTGCAAATAGATTACGTTTACAAGGTGTTTGGAATGGTTTTAGCGTCAATGGTAGTAACTTACAGGTTTTTCAAACTTTAGGTGGCGCTACGAACACCAATGGTATGAGTTCTTTTTATAATAATACGCTCGGACTATCAGGAATTCTGCGTTTTAACAGTGGTACAGGAACAACAGCATCAGATGCAGATGTTTTACGTTTAAGTACTCGAGAATGCGGTGCAGGTAATCCAAATGGTTGTACTACTGGAACAGCTCAAGGCCTGTTAGCAAGTCCAGGTGTCAGTGGAAGTGGAGCAACAACAGCACCGAACTTCTCTCCAGATGAAGGTTTATTTATATATAACTTAAATACAAATTTAGTGCTCGGTTCACTTTATCAACCTTTAATTTTAGGTTCTGATGGGAAAAACTTTAGCTTAGAAATTGCCCGAATTCCGAATAAAGTAGAGATCTATTCCAAAATATATACGCGGTACGCCGGGGATACAGGAGATTCAACGGTTACATATTATGGATCAACTTGTAATGTATTTACCTGTGGTACAAGTACGTTAGCTGGCTATCAAGGTGGTTCGCCACGTAATGATTATGGCAGTAGCAGTTTGCCAGCAAATACTACATTACCAACACATAGTAGTATAAGTATTGGGTCGGTGACGCAAGGCGCTAATAATTTACTTATCGCTGATAAATCTGCTTCAGCAGTAGGTATTTCATTTGGAAAAGCAGGGACATCTGGTGCTACCAATATGGGATCAGCCGTTATAGATGGTTTACTGATTCAACATATGAAAATCACTACGGCGGGGTTATGATGAAAACGATAACTTTACTATTTTTGCTTTTTACAACAGTAGCTCATGCTGGCTTGGAAACATTAGATAATAATGAAATGCGGGCAGTTGAAGGGCAGGCTGGTGCTGATTTGTCATTAAAACTTTCGTTAAACCAAACCCCCACTTTTCAATTTGATAATGGTGTTGGTGGTGTATGTCAGAATTTGGCGTACTGCCATCTTGGAATTTCTGTAAATAAACGTTTTGTTGACGCAAGTAATAATGCGGTTAGTGATCCTACCAATAGTAATCCTGCAAATAAACTTTGGTTAGTATTTAAAGGTATACAGGGAACAGTTAATCTTCAGAAACTGGGTTTAGATGGTTTTGATTTGACTTATAAAAATGATGGTGGTCAAGATATTGTTAAACCATCGATGATGTTTAGTTTGGATGCAACATTACCAATTCTGATTAGAAACCTCGGTTTTAATGCACTCTCAATCGAGAAAGATGATTTTACAAGTTACTATGACACTACCACAGGAAAATTAATTGAAGGAACGAACCCAGCAGCAGCACCCACAACTGGCTATGGTTATTTAAAAGCACCAACCTATACTGCAGTTGCACAAAAAGTAGGGACAGTGGCGAGCGGAGCGACCACAGCCAATAATTATGATACTGGTCGTGAAACAGGATTTATGGGACTAAACATGAATGGTAACTTGGCAATACAAGGGAAAATGATGATGTTTTCTTGTGATGCTAGTCATCCACGTTGTTAATTAAGTCTATTTTTCAAAGGATTGAAGTGATGAAAAATAAAAATGTAAATCACAGGAACATAATTTTTGCGCTCAATACTTTGGCTGCAAGTATATTTTTTATTAGTCACTCTGCTTATGCATTACAAGCATTAGATGATAGTGCTCTACGTAGTGTGAATGCTCAGGATGGTGTTCATATTGAAACGACGTATGACAATATTAATGTAGATCAGTTTTATTGGCAGGATAATGCTGGCCGAGGAAGCTCAGATGCAGTTGGTACGACGCTAAAAGCTGTAGCGAATAATTTTAGAATACAAAAAAATGCTTTAGGGGACCAACTTGGCACAAACTATAAGTTAAATACGGGAAGTAATGGTGCAAAGACAGGTTTAGATATTGAGTTATCTTCCAATCCATCATTAATTACAATTGGTTCATTCCAGATTTGTGATCCGAACAGATGTAGTAGTGATATTGGTAACTTAGCGATTCAAACGACTTCGCCATTAGATTTAAAATTTAAGACGACAGATGGTTTATTTAGTAAAAATAGTCAGGCATCGTTGGAGCTAGGACTAAAAAATGCCACAGTTTATTTAGGGCAGACATCGAATAGTCAGTTGAATCAATTGATTTTAAAGAACTTTAACTTTAACTTTCTTGGTAAGGGCGTAATGTTTGTAGACTCAGCAGAAGGTATGAAGCTACAAACAAATAATGCCTTACTGATTGGAAATGCTGCTAATGCATCATTAACCCAAACGCCAAATGGAGATTATGGATATGTCGATTTTACCCGTGTTAAAGATACTGGGGCTGTAACTGCAGGTACCTATTCAGAGGGCGGTGTTGCAACCAATTCGGGCTTAAACCTTGAGTTTATGCTGAATAAAAATGTGAATCCGAGTTCTCCCTATACACTTGATTCTACCAACACACCATTGAACCAACAAGCCGCACCAAATAATAAAGCACAGGGACTTATTCGCGTGGGTGCGAATGGTCGTATGGTCAATGGTTCTCTTCAAGTGCGTGGTCTGAATGCAAATTCAGCTACTGATCCAAACTATAGTACAAACTATGGTGATCCCAATGGAACCAATATCTTAGGTAAGACCAGTGATGGTAAAGCAATCATGGGTGATACAGGGATTGCATTCCGTATGAAGGCCGAATTCACCAAAGACGGTGACTCAATGTTGGGAAGTGATGGTAAAGCAACGACTTTAGAAATTGGGGGGGCTGGATTAAATACCTATGGTTTTGAATTTGGTAATTTAACAGGATTACAGTTAGGTACTCGAGGCTCATTTGATACGGGTAATGTTTATATCAATTTGGTTGATGCAAAATCTGTATTCTTACCAGCAAATTATATTTTTCAAACCTCTAAGTTTGGGAATGGTAGCTTCTTAACTCAAAATTCTGATTATATTCAAAGTATTCATACACAAACAGGAACTACTAATCCATACAGCCTATTAGTAGCAATTCGTGGAGCGGAATTCCAAGCAATTTCTAGACGTGGTCGATTTACCAATAGTGCAACTAATAATCCTGAAAGTGGTTATGCTGCAATTACAGAGCATACAGACAACAATTGGGGTTTGGCATTACCATTCTATAATCTAAATGCCAATATGGCGATGTATGGTACGAGAATTAATGCAAACGAAGCTTTTTACTTTGATAAAGCTGGTGTGAAGCGTAGTGTTGCAAGCAGCGGAGATACACCTCGATTAGGCTTCTCATTGGGCATGAGTACTACTGGTGTAGATCGTGATACTGGTAATAATAGTGCTTTAGGAAATAAAACCACTTCAATTTTAGTCATTGATGGCGCAAAAAATTATTATATGGGTCTTCGTAACATTGATATGTTATTGAAAGGAACTGGTAGCATTGGTCTTGAAAATGGTAGTTTGAATGCAACATTGAAAGATATGCTAATCGTTATGGCTGCAGAAGTTGCTGCAGGATATTTACCTGGGGCTTCATATAGCGGTGGTGTTGCTCCAAATAATAACTTTGCATTGAGTAATGATGTTTTATTCGGTCTAAAACTTCGTGTTGGGGGGGATATGAATCTTTCTCTGATTCCGAACAATGAATATAAAACAGATGGTACTGGTAATGCGATGAGCATTGTTGGAGATCTAAAACTGAATGCAGCGAGTAATAATACTATTCAAATCAGTGACCCTGTGGATGGTTCGGCGTTAGGTTTAGACAATATCCAAGGTGATCTCGCATTCAATAATGCAATCCAAATTAATCGACATAGTTCTGGTGAGGGCGTAGTGAGTTTTAATACAGCCTTAACATTTAATCCAAATCGTACTACTGATGGTGTATTTAGAACCAAAGATATTAATCTTTATGGACCTAGTGGTGGTGCGGGTGCTCAACGATTAGGCGAGATGGCGATTACTGGAGGGCGTTTGACAAGCCAACTTTCGATTATGCCTAGAAACTAATTCACTTTGATAATGAAGACAGTCATTTTCCATCTATCTATTAATTGCGAAAATGATTGTGCTTCGAATGTGTTATGCTAATCTATAGTACATATTTTAAACATTTGTCTACGGATGAGGACAATGAATAAAAACAAGAAATTAGGATGTTTGTCATTATTGTTGCTAAGTCCATTAACTATGGCAATGCAACCCATGGATGATCAAAGTCTTTCTGCAACCACTGGGCAGGATGGTTTAACGATTGGTGTCCAGGCAAACGTTCAATTTAATCAAATGGCAATCATTGATAATGATGGTCTGTCCTATACAGGTTATACGGCTCCATCCTATGCCAATCGCGCAGGTTTAGTTATTGCTGGTGTCGCTGGGCAATCGACAACAGCACCTGTGAAAGTGTCTGGTCTAAATGGCAGTACAGAGACAATACTAGGTTTTAAAGCCACTATTGATACTGATGCTGGAACAGCTTCTACTGGTGGAGCATTTGCCAATATTGGTTTAGCCTTGGATAGCAATATAACGGGTCTTCGAATTTCTCCATTTTCAATATATACAGCTAGTCCGACTTCACTTTCAAATATGAGTGGTGGTACCTATACACGGAACTCGATTTTTAGCTCAGGTACTTTACTGAAAAGTGATGTAAAAGAGTTATTACGTGTGGGAGGGATCGATATCGTTTTTGGTTCCAATAAACCGAGCATGAATATTCAGCTGGGCGCAGCGCCTCAAGGACGTATGGTCCTTTTTGATGGAGCAATTGAGTCAATCTGTGGCTCAGGCACTGGTTGTAATATTCTATTAGTGTCGGACTATGCTGCTGCTGGAAACTCTACTACAACACCTGTTGGTGCGAGTTTTGACTTTAAACTAACTGGAAATAATGGTAATCCTTTTGGGCTGAAAGGCTTCTATGCAGGCATTTATGGTTCAGCAGGTACTACGGATAAAGGTGGAGTTGTGTTTGGAAATGCTGGCACAACCGATAAGTTTGATCTACAGCTAAATAATGTATTACTTGGTACCAGTGGCTCTCAGAAGACAGGTACTTTTAATAATTTGCCGAATGCTTCCATTGGTAATATTGGTATGACTGGTGCTTCTATAACAAATCTACAAATGAAAGTGAGCGGAATGTAGTTAGATCATAAAATCAATTTTAAAGCGGCTTAGGGCCGCTTTTTCTATGGGGTTTTTTTAGCTATGTTCGGGAGGCTTAACTTTTTTCTAAATATTGAATGATTTCATCCAATTGTTTGATTTTTTTTACATGACCCCACAATGCTTGTGCTTCTGGATAAGCTTTGGTCATCATGCCTAACCATTGTTTATAACGTCCAATCATTCCAATTTCTGTCTTGTATTGACCGCTTAAAAAACGTTGTTGAAGTACAACCAAATCCTGCCACGATAGTAGCGCATGATCCATATCTTGACGGATACAGAGGGTTAAATCTGGTGTCGTCACTGCACCACGTCCAATCATCAAATCATGGCAGTGCGATTGTTCTAAGCAGGCTTTTGCATCTGCATTATTCCAGATTTCACCATTGGCAATCACATTGATGCTCAAAGCTTCGGTAATCGGTTGGATCTTTTCCCAATACGCAGGTGGAGTATAGCCATCTGCTTTAGTACGTGCATGCACTGTGAGCCAGCTTGCACCTGCATCTTCAATGGCATGGGCATTATCTAAGGTATGGTTTTCATCAAGATAACCAAGGCGCATTTTTGCTGAAACAGGGATGTGTGCAGGGACTGCATCACGAACGGCTTTGACCAATTGGTGTACGGTTTCAGGCTCATCCAGCAGAACAGAGCCACCACGATGACGGTTAACAGTTTTTGCCGGACAACCAAAATTAAGATCAATCGCAGGTGCACCTAGCCCAACCACTTTGACAGCATTGGCGGCTAACATCTCTGGATTATTGCCAAGAAATTGCACATGTACAGGCGTACCAGCCGCTGTTTTACCTTGATTTTTAAGTTCAGGACAGAAACTATCGTAGATATGATCTGGCAGAATGCTATCGGTAATACGGATAAACTCAGTCACGCACCAATCAAAACTGCCAACATGAGTGAGCACATCACGCATGATTGGATCAGTTAGACCTTCCATCGGAGCGAGTACAAGTTTCACGATTTTTACCTAATTAAGCGAAAACAGCGTTATACGCATTTTCAGAAAGGCTGTCTAGTTTTTATTAGAATGCTAAAAATCTAACGCCCCAAAATCATTTCTAAAACAAATTTACTGCCCATAAAACCAATGGCAAGTAGGACAAAACCCGTAATGGTAAAACGAATCGCTTTACGACCACGCCAGCCAAATTTGTAATGTCCAATTAATAACGCGCCGTATAAGAACCATGAAATGATACTAAACGCGGTTTTATGTGCCAGATGCTGTGCAAAGAAATTATCAATGGTAAAGAAACCAAATAACAATGCTGCGGTCAATAAACCAAAGCCTGTAATAATCAGGTCAAACAGTAAGGATTCCATCACTTGGAAGGGAGGTAATAAATTGACCCAGATCCGTCGTTTTTGCTTCTTTTTCAATTCTCGATCTTGGAACCAGAGCAACACCGCATGAATGGTTGCCATGAGCAAAACTGCATAAGCAGACAATGACAGAATAATATGTAAATCTAAACCTAAGCTATGTTGTTCAATAATTTGATTGGGTTGGCTAAAGGCGAAGCCGAGAATTAAACCAAAGGCGGCAACAGGGGTTCCGATGAGGTTTAATGGAAGAATAGGGCGAATCAGACTCAAGATTAAACTGAGTGCCAACATGAGTCCTGAAGTAAATGACATCAAGTTAAAGACATCATAGTTCACCCCAATCGGTGTCATCATGTCTTGGTAGAGCACAGTACTATGCAGTACCAGCCCTAATCCAACCATAAGACCATAACACCAAAGATTTGGACTACGTTTTGACATCAATCGTATAAACAAATACCAAAAAGAACTGGTATAGGCGATAAGTGCCAAAATTGTGTAAACCAAGGGGAGACTGATCATGTCAAACCTTTTGTAGGAGGATGAATAATATTCACCATATAAGATATAAATTCACTTCGAACTACAGTATCCTATAGCATCTTACGCATAAATTTTCTATTTTAAGAAAGATTTTTTTGCAACTAGCCATTTTAAGCGGATTTCGCAATGTTTGATACCTTAACAGAACGACTCACACAGAGTTTAAGAAATGTTACTGGCTCAGGGCAGCTGACCGAAGACAATATTAAAGATACCCTACGTGAAGTACGTATGGCACTTCTTGAAGCCGATGTGGCGTTACCTGTAACTCGTGAATTTATCGCGAAGGTTAAGGACGAAGCGCTTGGGCAGGAAGTGATGACTCAGCTTTCTCCTGGTCAGGCATTTGTAAAGATTGTCTATGATGAACTCACCAAGATGATGGGTGAGGCAAATGAGAGTTTAGATCTAAGCGCAAAACCGCCTGTAGTGGTATTACTCGCTGGTTTACAAGGTGCGGGTAAAACCACAACTGCAGCAAAATTAGCGCGTTTCTTGAAAGAACGCCAAAAGAAAAAAGTCATGACCGTTTCTGCTGACGTGTATCGTCCAGCAGCAATCAAGCAGTTAGAAACAGTATCGAATGAAGTTGGTGTGGGTTTCATTCCATCAGAAGCATCTGAAAAGCCAATTGATATTGTCAATCGTGCCATTGAGCAAGCGAAAATTCAGTTTGCGGATGTCTTGATTGTCGATACTGCGGGTCGTCTACATGTCGATGAAGACATGATGGATGAGATTAAAGAATTACATGCTGCGGTGAAGCCAACCGAGACTTTATTTGTCGTTGATGCAATGACAGGTCAGGATGCTGCCAATACAGCAAAAGCGTTTAATGATGCTTTGGCTTTGACTGGTGTAATTCTGACTAAGACGGATGGTGATGCACGCGGTGGTGCAGCACTTTCTGTTCGTGCCATCACAGGCAAGCCAATCAAGTTCTTGGGTATTGGTGAAAAACTAGATGCACTTGAGCCATTCCATCCAGATCGTGTTGCACAACGTATCTTGGGCATGGGTGACGTCCTTTCTTTAGTCGAAGAAGTTGAACGCAAGATCGACAAAGAAAAAGCCGAAAAAATGGCGAAAAAATTGCAGAAAGGCGGAACCTTCAACTTTGAAGATATGCTGATGCAGTTTGAACAAATGAGCAAAATGGGCGGCATGATGGGGTTCTTAGATAAGTTGCCTGGTATGAGCAATGCGGGCATTCAGGATGCGATTGAAAAAGCCAATCCTGAAAAGCAAGTTAAGCGTATGGAAGCCATTATTCAGTCGATGACGATCAAAGAGCGTCGTAATCCTGATTTGATGAATCCAAGCCGTAAAAAGCGTATTGCTGCAGGTTGTGGTATGGATGTAGCTGAAGTCAATAAGCTGATCAAGCAACAAGCGCAAATGGCGAAGATGATGAAGAAATTTGCCAATCCATCGGGTATGAGCAAAATGCTGAAATCATTAGGCAATATGCAAAAACAATTTGGTGGCGGCGGTAATATGGGCCCTTTATTTGGTAGCAATGACCAGAAAAAGTAAGTTCTGTTGACTTCCTAAAAAGGCGCTTAATGCGCCTTTTTTTAATCTATTGAAATGAGGTCTATTGTATAAATTTAATACAAAATATCAACATTCAATGGAATCTAAAAATAAGAAAATTAAAGGTAAATCTATGTTTTATATTGAAAAGTAGTGTTAAATATGTCACATAATTCAAAAAATAATGTATTTATTCTGCATTGTGAGAATGCCGATCCAGAACAGCACTGGTATCTCTGGCTAGAACAGCAATTGAAAAGTGAAACGGTTGGGGTTGAACGTATTTTTCTTGCTGATGCAAGCCATCCTGAAGCTGAGATTTGGCAAACGTGTTTGGAAGCCCAGTTAAAAGGCTTGAATGAGCACAGTATCGTGGTCGCACATGGTTCATCTTGTGTGGCTGTCGCCCGATTTTTAGCAAAAAAATTACAGCAAACGACATTGAAAGCAGGGATTTTTATTGCAGGGTTTAATGATGCAATATCCAACCATCCAGAATTTAATGCCTTAATTGAGCATTCACCTTTTGAGAGTGGGATCTTGCGAGCTAATATCAAACGACGACTGGTTTTCTTTTCCAGCAACAATCCAATTGTACCTGTTCCTTTAACGTTTAAATTTTCCAACTTACTGAATGCCCAGTTGATTGAGGTGGCTCAAGCTGGGCATTTCCGTCGTGAAGATGGTGTTAATGAGTTTCCGCAGTTATTGCAGGCGATTCAAACTTTAGTGAAAGCAGAATTGAGTTGAACATAGTATCTTAAGCCTTTAAGCAACAAGTCGGATTCAACCTGAGGCTGATAATGGCTGAGGAATTTAGAAAATAAGCTCGCATCGCCACCTGTTAAGATCAACTTTTTAGGCGATTGTTGCATAATTTGATCGATGCTGCTGATCAGGCCAAGCAAAATACCGTGATGGACTGCATCGACAGTATTATGGCCAGGTTTTAAATTATCAAAAGCTGAATCAGGAATCTTGATGCCTTTGGTATTCTGGATCAGTGAATCTCGTTGCAGATATAAATTTGGCAAAATATAACCACCCAAATGCTGTAATCCTTCGACCAGATCAATGGTCAGTGCCGTACCACAACCAATCACACAAAAGTTTTCGTCAGGCTTCGCCATCGCCAAAACTTGCAACCAACGGTCAATCCCGAGCTGGCTTGGGACATCATAGCCACAGTGCAGCCCAGCATATTCCGCATGGACTTTGGCGAAAATAATCGGAATATCCAGAATGTCGAGAATCATCTGAATACGTTGATTATTCTCTGAATCTAGAACGGAAGAGATTCCGACACGACTTAAATTTTGATGGCGAAAGTGTTGAATCAATCCCAGCAATAGGTCGGCAGGTGATTGTAGATGGAGCTCGGCAGCATGTTCGATCACTTGATCGTGTGCCGTGATCCAGTATTTTAAGCGGGTATTACCAATGTCCAGCCATAAACTTTTCATAGAATCATCATTTCCTCAAATCGAAGCGAGACGCAAACGGCCTTGATAGAATTGTTGAGTCTGATCAGTTTTGATCAGCACCGCACCGTCATTATTGATCCCTTGAAACAGTCCCTGAATCTTGCCTTGCGTATATTCAAATTCAACCTGTTGATTGAGCCAAATCGCGTGATGGTTAAAGCGTTCCGCTAAATTATAGCTACCATGTTCAAACCATTGTGCTGCTTGTTGAATTGCAGTGTAGAGTTCAGCAATTAGCGTTAAACGATCAATTTGAGCTAAACCGAGCATCGCTAATGAGGTAATCGGTTGATCTGCATTTTCAACGGGTGGGGTATTTAAATTAATCCCAACCCCGACAATGGCTTGGTGAGGGGAAATAGGTTCAACCAAAATCCCGCCCCATTTACCTTGGGGACTGTATAAATCATTTGGCCATTTGACTTGTAAGGTCAAACCACGCAAGCTCGGCATCTGTAGAATATTCAACGCAACTTCAAGTGCAAGACGACCATCCAGTGCTGTCTTGGTTTGAATCAGTGTGCTTAAATAAATATTGCCCTCAGGAGAGGCCCATTGTCGTTGGTGTTGACCGCGACCTTGTGTTTGTTGTGCACTGCATACCAATCCTGTTGTAATGCCTTTTTGTGCAATTTCACGTATATCATCATTGGTTGAGGTTGTGGTTGTTTTTAGTAGCACCACTTCTGGAAACTGATTTTTTGCGTTCAATAATTGTTGAAGCTGGCGGGTTGCGAAATCATCCATCATTTTTACAAGTAGAGTGGTCATGTGTTTATGGAGTTAATCATATATTTGCTGATTGGCGCAATTGCTGGATTTACTGCGGGGCTATTTGGTGTGGGTGGTGGCCTAATTATTGTGCCAATTTTATATATTGTCTTTACTCAAATGAATTATGACCCCAATGTCATTATGCATATTGCAGTTGGAACATCATTAGCAACCATTATTGTGACGTCGATCAGTTCGGTGATGGCGCATCATAAAAAAGGAGCGGTACTTTGGTCGGTATTCCGTAATTTAGCACCAGGCTTGGTACTCGGTTCATTCCTTGGCGCGGGTATCGCTGATTTGATGTCGGGCCAGCATTTACAGTTGGTGATTGGTGTCTTCGCAGTCTGGATGGCGTATAAGATGTTTAGGGGCGCGAATGCTGTTGTTGACCCAAATCGTCATTTACCGTCAGCGCCTTTACAGCTTGCTGCTGGAGGGGGCATTGGTGCGGCATCAGCGATTTTTGGGATTGGTGGTGGCAGCTTAACCGTGCCTTATCTCAATCGTCATGGTGTGGTGATGCAAAAGGCAGTCGCAACCTCAGCAGCGTGTGGTTTACCGATCGCGGTTGCGGGTGCACTCGGTTTTATGTGGTTTGGCGCGAAAGAGCAGATTGATGTACCGAATACCATTGGCTATATCCATATCTATGCGTTCTTGGGCATTAGTGTGATGAGCTTTATCACTGCAAAATTCGGTGCCAAAGTTGCACATCGTTTATCGCCAGCCATGCTGAAAAAATGTTTTGCAGGTCTGTTGGTGGTGGTCGGTAGTTATTTTATCTATAAAGGCTTGGTCTAAGTTGTTTTAGTGGGTTAGCCCATAATGTACTTCAATGCTTGCAATCAAGGTTTCGACCAGAAGAAGTACATCATCTTGCTGGCGTGCATCGATAAAAAACAAGGGATAATTTAATCCTTGTGCTGCTTGCCATTCTCGATAAATTGATCGTGTGCGTTCAGGCATACGATCAATATGAGTCACTGCAACTACGATATTATTGCCAAAGGGTTGGAATGCTTGAATATATTGCGCTAAATCAAGCAGCGGGTTTTCAGCAGCATGATCAATCATTACAATCGTACCCATTGCGCCTTTGCAAATCACCGACCAGATAAAATCAAAGCGGTCTTGACCTGGTGTGCCATATAAACCGACTTTGACCCCATCATCCAAGGTCAGCTCACCATAATCAATGCCAACAGTGGTGAGCAGTTTTTCATGTGATTCGGTATCGGTATTCAGTGCCTCCGTACTCAGCACCTCAATTTCAGATAAAGCTTTGATTGCCGTGGACTTGCCCGAACCCATCGTGCCGCCAAAGACAATTTTATATTGGTGTAGGATCATATCTGTAACCTTGATTAAAAGCCTAAACGATGACGGAGTCGACCAAACAGTTTTTTCATAAAATGCAGTTCTGTCTCGTTCTGCTGATTTTGAGGACGATATTTCGCTTCAGGGTCTTTAATCAGTTTTCCACAGTTTGCACCTAAACAAGCAGCTACGAAGTGCCGTACTTTTTGTTCAGGTAGATTTAATTGACTGGCAACGATGCTGATTTGTGCACCTTGGGCAAAGCACGCTGACATGCGCAAGATATCTTGACGATCCATTTTATGCTTTGGTTGTGGCCAGACATCCAGATAAAAACTGGAAGCAGAGGGTGGACACAATTCTTCAAAGTCCATGGATGTCCACAAGAGATGCCATAGCCATTGTTTTAAATCTTGTTGCGGTGCATCGGCAATCCAATGCTGATCATTTTGAGTCGCGTAGGTGTAATTTAAACTTGGATCAGTTTGAAAAGACTGATATTCAGGATTTTGCCAAAGCCATTCATTGCGTGGATCTGCAATCGCAAGTAAACCCTGACTATCAAAAAGCTGTATCTTGCCATTTTTAGGTTTTTGGATTTCTTGCAGTACCTGTTTAATTTGTTTGCGGTGGAATAGAGGCGATGAATCTTCTTCAAGCATGACCTGATCTTGGTCTAAACCCGTATTCAGCCGAAGGCTAAGCCAGTGGTGTAAGGAATGAAGGTGATTCAGCGGCAGGAACAAGGTGTCATTTTCTATGGCACTATTTTTATCTGCATCATTGGCGATTTTGAGGACATTGATCTTGTTATTTTGCAGCAGGCTTTTGATATTAGGAGAGTCAAAAAATACCTGATTGATCATTAAGATATCAAGTTGCGGCTCGGCAATATTACTCCAATTAATTTGCACATGATGAGGAACAGCCGTTTGAACTTGCTGTTTTAACTCATTTAATGTTCTGAGACTGAGCCCAAAAATTGCAATATTAATGGCTTGATGAACACCCATGCTTTTACTCATCTATATGCCCACTGAGTCATTCAGCAGAGAATTTAAACTGTGATATTTTTTATGAAAATATTATTTTTTGTGATTTGCATCAATTAAAAAGCGATAAAAGAAGATGTTTCAGATATATGGTTGAAGGGAGACTTAATTCGATAATATATTGATATTTTAAAGATAAAATCTTTATTCTTTTACAAATATTGAGAATTTTTCCTAAATTTTTATAACGATTGGCTTAAAAAGCAATAAAATTGTCAGACAATGATATAGAATTTATGGGGCCAGATCAGTTAAAACAAAAAAGCGCAAAGAGCATTGGACAATGCGTATAACAATGATAGCGAGGGGCTCATGAATCTCGAAGAGGCTGATAGTCTTTCTGAACAGATTGCAAAATATATTAGTGAACAAATTATTAGCGGTGAGCTGGTTGAAGGCGAACGTATTCAAGAGCTGCGCATTGCGAAAGAATTGGATGTCAGTCGTGGCTCAGTTCGTGAGGCATTGTTGTTACTAGAACGTACCTATTTAATTGAAATTTTTCCGCGTCGTGGGGCGATTGTCTCTGAGATGTCAGCACAACAAGTCAAAGCATTATTTGACACCAATGTGATGGTGTTGGGACATATTGTGCAACGCATTAGCGAAACTTGGCGTGTGAATGAAGCGGAGCAACTACAAGCGTTATTGGATCAACTGGTCGAGTTTGTTCGTGCGGGGGATATCGAAAAATTTTACGATGCGATTTTTAAATATCTGGCTGAACAACACGATATGGTGGCAAATCCCTACTTGATGCAGTTCTATAAAGAACTATTGCCTTCATTACGTCGTAGTTATTTTTTAACCTTAAATACCTCACGCCGCGAGCTACAAGAGTCATTTACCCTATTTAAACTTGTGATTGATGCTATTTTGATCCGAAAATCACAACAAGCTGCTTTATTTATGGAAGATTTTTGTCGACACTTGCGCAACCTTGTGTTGGAATCTCTGACACGTATGAAACAGATTGAATTGGCTTGGGCTAGACGCTCACGCCGCTAGTTAGGGCAGTATGCGTTTAAGCAGTTTAAAACTTTCAGGCTTTAAATCTTTTGCCGATAGTACAACATTACATTTTAAGGCAAACCGTACTGCGGTGGTTGGGCCGAACGGTTGCGGTAAATCGAATGTCATTGATGCAATTCGCTGGGTTATGGGCGAGTCCAACGCACGTCAATTGCGTGGCGGCAGTATGCAGGATGTCATCTTTACCGGCACGGCCAAGCGTAAACCTGTTGGTGTTGCCAGTGTAGAACTTCGTTTTGACAATACCTATGGCAAATTAGGCGGGGCCTATAATGCCTATAATGAGCTGGCAGTGCGTCGCCAAGTTACGCGTGAAGGTAAGTCTGAATATTTCTTGAATGGCACCCGTTGCCGTCGTCGTGATATTACCGATATTTTCTTGGGAACCGGTTTGGGACCACGTTCCTACGCTGTCATTGAGCAGGGTATGATTAACCGTCTGGTTGATGCCAAGCCAGAAGAAATGCGCGTGTTTATCGAAGAAGCAGCAGGGGTATCGCGTTATCAGGCACGCCGTCGAGAGACCTTACAGCACTTAGAACACACTGAACAAAATCTGGCGCGATTGGATGACATCGCCGCAGAGCTGAAATCACAGCTGAGAAGTTTGAAACGTCAATCTGAAGCTGCGATTCAATATAAAACTTTAGAAGGTCAGATCCGTACTTTAAAAATCGAGATTTTGTCCTTCCAAGCCAATCAAAGTCAGAAATTACAGCAAGAATATACCGTTGAAATGACGGCACTGGGTGAAAACTTTAAACTGGTTCGTTCTGAGTCACAGACCATTGAACATGATCTGGAAGCAACCAGTGCTTTATTTCAACGCCTGATTCAGCAATCTTCACCTTTGCAGCAAGAATGGCAAAAAGCAGAAAAAAAGCTGGCTGAGTTGAAAATGACGTTGGAGCAGAAACAGAGTCTGTTTCAACAAAATAGCACCAGTCTGATTCAGCTTGAACAGCAGAAAGTCCAAACCAAAGAGCGTTTGCAACTATCAGAGTTACAGGTCGAAACTTTAACGACCCAATTTGATGAGCAGAATGAAACACTACTGGCGTTAGAACAGCAAACACAAACAGCAGAACAGAATTTTACTGATATTCAGGCACAACAAAAGCAAGCACAGCAGCAATTTGAGCAACTTAAAACACAGGTCGATCAGCAACAACAGCAAAAGTTGCAGATGGCTGCGCAAATTGAACAGCTAGGTAAAAATGTGCTGCGGATTGAACAGCAAAAGCAGACATTGCAAGCACAAAGCAGCCAAATTCGTGCGCACGTTCAAGATGATGAACAGGCTCAACTCGAACAATTACAGCAACATCTTCAACAAGAGATTGCTGTATTAGAAACTGAGATTGAACAGTTACAGCAAAATCTACAGGTCCAGCAAGATCAGCAACAGTTGCAAAAGACTGATGTACAGAGCTTGAAAACAGAGATTCAAGTTTTACTGGCTGAACAAAAGAATTTGAATCAACTCGTTGCAAAGCAAAGTCCGAAACAGAATCAAAATGTGACTCGTCTGATGCAAGGTTTGCGTTTGACAGTTCAAGGTAAAAGCCACGCGACGATTATTGAAAAATTCCTAGCCAAGTGGTTGCAAGCGCATTTATTGGAAGGCGAACAACCATTTCAAGAAGGTGTGGCGAGACAGTTAAGAAATCCCTCCCAACCTCCCTTTGATAAAGGGAGGAGTTCCCCTCTTTTTCAAAGAGGGGTTAGGGGAGATTTAAAATATCTATCAGACTGGATCGAAGCACCCCAATCATCATTATGGGCAAATGTTGCTGTAACTGACACCTTAGCGGCTGCATTGGAACATCAAGCGGATCTCAATCAAGCACAGTCGATTCTAACACTGGATGGTTATCATGTCGGTGCCGATTGGGTTATTGCGCTGCATTATGATGAAGACAGTCAAACTGCGCAGGGCATGCTCAGTCATCAAGTGCGTTTAGAGGAAATCGAACAGCAACTTGCACAGAAACAACCACAGTTACTTGAACTGGAAACTCAATTCTCACAACAGCAGCAAACTTTACAACAGCATCAGCAGAGCTTGCAGCAACAGCAGCAAAGCCTGAAACAAAAGCAAAAAGAGCTGCAACAGCTGGATGTACAGATTGCCAAATTACAAAGTACAGCGCAGGCATTTGTCATACAGCAACAGCAACTTGCCGACCAACTCAAGCAGTTGGATGTGCAACTTGAAGAAGATGCGATGCAACGGGATGATCTGGAAATTGATCTACATGCATTGGCAATCAAATTGGAAACGGTATTACCCAATTACAAGACCTTGCAGTTTCAGGTTGAACATCTCAATGAACAGTTAGATGAACAGCAGCAACAGCTTAGTCAACAATTACAACAACGTGAAAGTTTGCGTCGTCAAACATCTCAGGCCAATCAGCAAATTGAATTGTTAGAGAAAGATATCTCGTTCCTGAAAACACAATATCGTCAAATCATTGAACAAATTGAGCAGGCCAAGAAATTTGTTGACCCGATTCAGCTTGAACTGCCAAATTTAGAGTCGCAATTCCACGAGCAATTTCAGCAAACAGAAAAGCTGCAAAAAACGTGGAATGAATGGCAACTTGAACTCAATCAAGTTCAAGAGAAGCAACAGCAACTCACTGAACAGCGTCATCTGGCTCAGCAGAAAGACGAGCAGGTGCGTGAGCAGTTGGAACAAAAGCGTTTAGCATGGCAGGCTGCAAAATCAGATCGTGAGCATTATCTGGAACAACTCAAGGAGTTGAATGCAGAAGTTTTAGCTGATCTGTCGATTGAAATTAAAGACCATCAACAAAAACTGGAAAAGGCTCAGCAGCAATTTGAAAAAATTGGTGCGGTCAATCTGGCAGCTTCACAAGAATATGAAGAAGTGTCGCAACGTTTTGATGAACTCAGCCATCAGATGCAGGATCTACAAAATACCGTCGATCAACTCAAAGATGCCATGAAAAGCATTGATCAGGAAACACGTAAACTGTTTATGACGACTTTTGATCAGGTCAATCAAGAGCTACAAGTGCTGTTTCCAAAGGTATTTAGCGGCGGTGAGGCGACGTTGAGCCTTGAAGATGATTGGCAGTCAGGTGTGAAATTGATGGCACGTCCACCAGGAAAGCGCAATAGCTCTTTAGCCTTGCTTTCTGGGGGGGAAAAGACCTTAACGGCCTTGGCACTGGTCTTTGCCATCTTTAGATTGAACCCTGCGCCATTCTGCGTATTGGACGAAGTTGATGCGCCACTTGATGATGCCAATGTACAACGGTATTGTAATTTGGTAAAAGAGCTTTCTGAACAAGTGCAATTCATTTACATTACACATAATAAACTGGCGATGACCATGGCAACTGATTTACTTGGAGTAACCATGCCAGAACCAGGTACATCAAAATTAGTGACTGTCGATTTAGAACAGGCAAAAGAATACGGGTTAGTTGCGGAGTCCTAGTATGGAAATGAATACAATAATAGGCATTGTTATCGCCGTTGTGATTATGCTCGTTGGTTTGATAATGATTTTAAGAAAACCAAAACCGGTTGAGCCGTCTTTAGAAGCAGATTTACATATTAATCCTGATAGTCAGCAACCTGTCATTCCTCGTCATGTGCGCGATCAACTTTTACAAAATGAAGTGCTGACCACAACTGAGCGTGTTGAGCCAAGTTTAAATACTGAATCGATTCCAGCAGAGCCTCAAGCTGAAAAAGCTGCTGATACGTCAAGCATTGCAGCAGAAACAGAACAAACAGCCATACCAACAGCAACTGCTGAACCTGTGGTAGAAGTTGACGCTGTACAGAAAGAGCAAGTAATAATCGCTGAGTCTGAAACTGAAGTTGTTTCTGAAGATGTAGCAGCAGACAAGGCTGAGGAAACTAAAACTGAAGCAGAGCTGAGCTTGAATCCAAATATTGAAACGGTTGCAATTGAAGAATTCGACGGTGAAAGCAATATTCTGGATGTACATTTACATGAACAGCAGCGCTACGACGACGAAAGTGCCTTAGCAACCGCAGAACAAATTATTGCCCTGAATGTTTATCCGAATCCACGCCGTGCCTTGTCTGGTGATAAAGCACTCAAAGTATTATTGAAATACGGCTTACGTTTCGGTGAAATGTCGTGTTTCCATCGTTATGAAAATACCGATGAGCCAAGTGCTTTGATGTTCTCGGTATTGCGTATGACTGATAACGGTCCTGCAGGTTTTGATTTAGAAACTTTATCGGGTGAACAAGTGCAAGGTCTTGCTTTCTTCTTGGCTTTACCAAATAGCAAAGCTGTTACGGGTTATGACATGATGACCAGTATTGCCGGCTTAATTGCGCGTGAAGTCGATGGTAAGGTCTATGATGAAAACAATTTAGAGTTTACGCCACAGTTGAAAGAACATTGGCGTCATCATGTGATTGATTATCGTCCAAATCAAGCAACAGTCTAATGAATCTTTTATAATAAATTCAGTAAAAGTTACAGGGCGGTTTTTCCGCCCTTTTATATGGTGAAATTTAAATGGAACACAACTCAGTTATTGAGCAAATGCGTCAGTTGATTCAACTGATTGCAAAACATAATCATGCTTACTATGTGATGGATCAACCCTCCATTTCTGACAGTGAATATGACCATTTATTTCATCAATTGAAAGCCTTAGAACAACAATATCCAGACTGTATTCAGGCAGATACGCCGACCAATAAAGTAGGTGGGCAAGCCTTATCAAAATTTGAAAGTGTCACCCATGCGGTGCCCATGTTGTCATTAGGCAATGTCTTTAATCAGGAAGACTTGTTTGCCTTTGCGCGTCGTATAGACGAGCGTTTACCGAATCAGAAGGTCCAATATGATGTTGAACTGAAACTAGATGGTTTAGCGATTTCATTGTGGTATGAAAATGGTGTATTGGTGCGTGGTGTCACCCGTGGAGATGGTGAGACTGGTGAAGATATTACTCAAAATGTCAAAACCATACGCAACTTGCCAAAAGTTTTATCGAGTCAGCATCAAGCGATTCCAGATTTCTTGGAAGTGCGTGGCGAAGTGTTGATGCCGAAGCAAGGCTTTGAAAAACTCAATGCGGATCAGGAAGCTAAAGGCGATAAGACCTTTGCCAATCCCCGGAATGCGGCAGCAGGTAGTTTAAGACAGCTTGACCCAAACATTGCAGCCTCACGTCCATTGGCGTTCTATGCCTATGGAATTGCGCAGTGTGTACCGAATCATGGACTTGAGACCATGCATGATAGTTTGCATTGGCTAACTAAGTTCGGTTTTGAAATTGCAGAGCGTCAGTTCCTCTGTGCTTCGATTGAAGAAGTCCAACAACGTTATGAACAGATTCAACAAGAACGTCCAGACCTCAAGGTTGAAATTGATGGCATGGTGATTAAGGTCGACAGCCTTAAACAGCAACAACAATTAGGCTTCCTGAGTCGCGAACCGCGTTGGGCAACGGCCTATAAATTTCCAGCACAGGCTGCACTCACCAAAGTGGAAAATATTGACTGGCAAGTGGGACGTACTGGAACACTGACGCCTGTTGCACGTTTAGCACCAGTCTTTGTTGGTGGGGTGACGGTATCCAATGTGACTCTACATAATATTGGTGAAATTCATCGTTTAGATGTGCGTGTCGGGGATACCGTTAGTGTCTACCGCACGGGTGATGTAATTCCAAAAGTTGAGAAAGTTTGGGCGGAGTTTCGTCCCGTGGATGCCGAAATGGTACATCTTCCTGAAAATTGTCCCGTCTGTGATTCGCCTGTGGTCATGCCAGAAGGTGAGGCATTGGCACGTTGCTCAGGTGGTTTATATTGTGCGGCACAGCGTATTGAGGCAATTCGTCATTTTGTATCGCGCAAAGCCTTGGATATTGAAGGCCTAGGTGATCGTTGGGTGGAGTCACTTCTGCATCTCAACTTACTCAAAGATGTGGCTGATATTTATCATTTGCATGAGCATCGTGACACTTTATTGACCATCGAGAAAATGGGGGAGAAATCAGTCCAAAATTTGATTGATGCGATTGAAGCGAGCAAGAAAACCACTTTGGCACGTTTTATTTATGCTCTGGGAATTCGTGGCGTAGGGGAGACGACCGCACGTATGCTTGCCAATACTTTCCAAACGCTTGAAGCACTGAAAGCTGCGGATATTGAAGCACTGAAAAAAACCCCTGATGTTGGTGATATTACTGCTGAATGGATTGCTGATTTCTTCCAAGCACCACATAACCTTGAAGTACTCGATCGTTTATTGGCTGCTGGAATCCATTGGGATGCACCGACAGCACCGACACGGCAACCGTTGAATGGTGAGAGTTGGGTGGTCACGGGAACGTTGGAAACGATGGGGCGTGATGAGGCAACGCAGAAGCTTCAAGCTTTAGGTGCACGTGTCAGTGGCAGTGTGTCCAGTAAAACCAAATGTGTGGTTGCCGGTGAGAAAGCAGGCAGTAAACTGGATAAAGCGCAGAAGTTAGATATTCGAGTATTGAATGAGCAAGAGTTCTTGGAATTTTTGGCGCAATACGAGGCTTAATCTACCAAGAAAAGCCCATTCAATGAATGTGAGTTGAATGGGACTATTTAATTATATCCTGAGACTGGGAAATAATTATCTTGACCAGAGTCTTGCCGAGTTTACACTCAATTTCAGGATAAGCTTTCAGCTGGACTTACTTTGGTTTTGCCCAAAGTAAGCAAAGGCATTGTCATCCACAAAACCTGTTCATTTCCTACAATTGATTAATCTATCGCAGAAAAAGTCTCTTTTTTGTATCACGCAGGTTGTGGATGACGTTTCCGAGTATCCAATTTTATAACTTGAGTCGAATACCTATACGATGTTGTATCAAATATATTTTTTCACAATGCCGTCATCCAGCAATTGTTGGAAATGTTCACAGACACTTTCACGAATATCGCGATATTGAATTCCTAAATCTTTCTGACTACGCTGCGCATTAAAATAGATTGGATAACCCATATTTAAACGCACAAATTCACGTGAATGGCCGAGGATCGGTGCAACAAAAGAAAAGGCTGTTTTTGGCACAGTAAAGTGCGGGAATGGAAACTTATAGCCAAACTTCTGCGTAAGTGCTTTGCCCATGTCCAATAAGCTGAGTGTGCCACCACAAATGATATAGCGGCCCTGTGCTTGTGGATTTAATGCAGCAGCGACATGTGCATCCGCAACATCGCGAACATCGACAATTCCATTCCACATGGGTGGAACACCGAACAAGGTCGTGCCATTACCAAATTGTTGTAATACTTCAATACTCCCTGACTGACTCGCATCGGTCAGAGATGGCCCCATCACTAAAGCTGGGTTAATGCATACCAGATCCCAACGGTTTTGTTGCTCGGCCATTTCCCATGCTTTACGTTCTGCTGCGACTTTTGAATAAGGATAAGGCTGATGTGTCTCGCTACTGGTATTGTTCCAGTGACTTTCATCAAATTCATTATTGGCGGTATTTTGAATCTCAACCGCATCACCATAGGTCGATGCAATACTTGAGGTCAGTACGACACGTTTTACCGATTCAGTACGATTAACACTGTTCAAAACATTTTCTGTGCCTTTGACCGCAGGCTCAATGATGTCCTTCACTGCATCTTTATAATTGGTGACAACGAAAGGCGATGCGGTATGAATCACGATTTCGCAACCTTTCATGGCTTCATCGAATGAACCTGATTCAAGCAAATCTGCTTTGAAGAACTGGATCTGTCCAGATGATTGATCGGCAAGATCATACAAATGCTGGATTTTATTTTTCTTGGATGGGTCACGCACCGTCGCATGAACCGTATAGCCTTGATTCAACAGACGTTCAATAATCCAGCCTGCAATATAACCCGTCGCGCCAGTGACCAAAATTGGTTTGCTTTTATCCATTGTGGTTTCCACATTATGTTTTTGTGATTGCTGTTATTTACCGAATTTCGCTCAAACAAACAACAGCTGAGCAGTCATTTTTTACGATTTTTTGATCAAAACATCAGCGGAATAAGAAGCATTGCTAATGGTTACAAAAAATCAAACAAATGATTTTCAATAGGATTATCACTTTTTAAAGCCATAAATGATATGCAAAGGCTTATTTTATTTAGATAAATTTAGCCAATTCGAATTGTAAATGCGTATGTTTCTCATTTTAATTTTATAAAAATCATAAA
Organism: Acinetobacter sp. NIPH 2100; assembly: GCF_000369805.1. Classification (GTDB taxonomy): domain Bacteria; phylum Pseudomonadota; class Gammaproteobacteria; order Pseudomonadales; family Moraxellaceae; genus Acinetobacter. The sequence continues at coordinate 905,390 of NZ_KB850224.1, forward strand.
CTTACACACTTTTGTTTTTGCAATTTTAGTTTAAGTTGACCATAATGTTGTCATTCGATAGGAGTAAGTATTATGCGTGGCAATCCAGAAGTCATCGACTATTTAAATATGCTCATTGGCGGTGAATTGGCTGCTCGTGATCAATATTTAATTCATTCAAGAATGTACGAAGATTGGGGCTTGAGCAAAATCTATGAGCGTATTGATCATGAAATGCAGGAAGAAGCGTCTCATGCCGATTCAATCATTCGTCGTGTTTTGTTCCTCGGTGCTCAACCAAATATGAACCGCGAAGATATCAATGTGGGTTCGGATGTTGTGAGCTGCTTAAAAGCAGATTTAGCACTTGAATATCATGTCCGTGAAAAACTTGCAGTTGGTATTAAATTGTGTGAAGAAAAAGGCGATTTTATTAGTCGTGACATGTTGCGTCAGCAGCTTTCTGACACAGAAGAAGATCATACGTATTGGTTAGAAAAACAATTACGTTTAATTGAATTAATTGGTCTGCAAAATTATATTCAATCACAAATCTAAGCGATTAGCGTGATGAATAAAAAAGGAACTTCAAATGAAGTTCCTTTTTTATTTTGTATTCAAAATGATGAAAGAATAGAAAGCTGAAATGAAGGTTTAGAATTTTTTACTGTAGTTCACAAATAGGCGGTCTTCACCAAAGTCATTGCCATGTTTCACGTTATAGTCAATCCGGATGTACTGTAGCGAAAAACCTTTGAGAGAAGGCTGTTGGAATGCGTAGTTGAGAATAATATTGGATTCAGATTCATGATTTTTTTCACCATTGGCGGCTTTAAAATCATGACCATAGACATATTTCACCATAGCATTGAAACCAGGAACATAGTTCTTGAAATCATAGCCATACATCATGTGATAAGACTTTTCGTTTTTTTTGAAGAAGCCCGTTGCGTTCCAGTTAATAAAATAGGTCTCAGGCAAGAAACCATCAGGCAAGGGATAAGCCGACTCACCAATAATTTGCTGATAACCCAAACCAAAAGACTGATTGTTCACTTTCAGCATTTCAAGCAAACCAATATTTTGAGCATCGATATCGAAGTTAGCACCATCATTCTTGGCATTAAAATATTTAAATCTGGAATTAAGACTAAAATTAGGCTGTTTCCACTGATGGTCTACTCCCAGATAATGCTTGTTATATAAGTCTTCTAAATTGCCAAAATAGTATTCCGCCTTCAAGGATGGTGTGAGCTGATAGCGCAGATCCAGATAATTTAAACCCTCTGAGTAAATGGTTTTTCCATTCGAGGTAAAGGAAAACTTTTTAAAATCTTCTTCATTCCGTGGTGAGACTTTGTCGATTCTTCCTATTTCGGCATATAGCTGATCAGTAATTTGTGACTTTAAATTTGTCCCCCAATAAGAGGTGAGTAACTGACGGCTACTATCCACCGCTGTCACGGGTAAATCCAACCAAAGTTCGCCCACACTCAATAACGTTTTGTCGTAGCCCAATTTTAAAGTAGCGCCATATTTTAAATAGTCAGATGCCTGTGATTGTGTCTGAATATCAAACGGCAGGACTGTATCAGCCACATGTTTATCTTGGCTCAAACGCACTGCATATTGCACCGAAGCATCTGCACCAATGGTGATCGGCTTATCTGCGATTTGCAGTGGTGTCTCCTGCATTTTGGATTTATAAAATAAGGATGCTGCTTGGGACCAACTGCCAGTATCTTTGAGATTTGGATTGTCAAAGTCTCGATTGATATAGGCATTCTTCAGGGTAAATTTCCATTCATCTTGAGCAGTTTGAGTCGATTCTGCAGCAGCAAGTAGCGGGCTGTAAAAACTTCCCATTAAAAGCAATGTAGAGACCGTTAAGCAATGTGGGCTCAGGCGTTGTAATGATGTCATAATCCATATCCAAATGTGATGCGCCAGTCCTCGGCGCACCTCGTGTTATTGCTGAGTAAGTGAAGCTTGTGTATTAAAGTTCGGTGCAGATTGTGCTGCCACTGAGGCTTTTAAATTGACCATAAAGATGGCAAAGGCTGCGATAATGCCCGGGATGGCAATCGCGAGGAAGTTCATTTGGTGAGGCAGTTCAAAGGTGAGCAAGGCACCTGTTAAGACAGGGCCAATGATGGCACCAATCCGTCCAATGCCTGAAGCCCAGCCCATGCCTGTTGAGCGTAATGCAGTAGGGTAGAATTGAGCGACAAAAGTATAGAGTAGAATTTGTGAGCCAATGGTTGCTGCACCTGCGATCGCAATTAAGCTATATAAAATAAATTGTGGACTATTAAAACCAAGCAAGATCAGGGCAGCCGCGCCAATCACGAACATACTGGTAATGACAGGTTTTAAATGGAATTTATCTGCCAGTGCACCGCCACCAATTGCGCCCACCATGCCTCCAATATTCAGTGCGAATAGGAATAACATGCTGGCACCCAAAGAATAGCCTGCTTGTAACATCAGTTTTGGTAACCAGCTTCCCAATGCATAAACCATCAATAAACACATAAAGAAGGCAATCCAAAACATGAAAGTACTAAAGGTACGACCTTGCTGGAACAGTGCACGGACAGGTGCCTCGGTGGTGGTACTTTCATTGAGGATCAGTTGTGTATTGCTGGTTAATTCAGTTTCAGGTGCAATTTTAGTGACGATCATTTTGGCTTGATCGTGATGATTGGATTTCACCAAAAATGCCAGAGACTCAGGCAGGAATTTCCAGATCACAGGTAACAATAACAGGGGAATGCCTGCAATTAAAAACATGATTTGCCAACCCATATCTTTGACCAACCATGCACCAAGTAAGGCTGAACTCATACCGCCAATCGCATAGCCACTAAACATCAATGCAACTAAGGTGCTACGAATTTTTTTAGGCGCATATTCAGTCATCAGGGCCACGACATTCGGCATTACACCACCAATGCCTAAGCCTGCAATAAAACGTAAAATTGCAAATTCAATTGGATTATTGGCAAAAGCACCGAGAAAGGTAAATCCGCTGAATAAAGTGACACAGATCAGAATGGTTTTTTTGCGGCCCAGTTTGTCTGAGAGCGTGCCAAAAATCATGGCACCAAACATCATTCCGAATAAGGCTGCACTGGCAAGCAATCCAGCTTGCACGGCAGTGAGTGACCATTGCTGCATCAGTAATGGCAGCGCCACACCATAAATCACCAGATCGTATCCATCAAAAATAATAATGATTAAACACCAAATTAAGACTTTCCAATGAAAAGCTGCAAAACGAGCTTTATCAATAATGTCATTAATATTGACCTTGTTTGTGTCCATTGCTTCACCTCCGATTTGTGAAGTACAGGTTATTTTTTATTAAGCTATTTTGTTATTGAGTCGGAGTCAAAAACCTAATTGATATATCTTTATGTCATTAAAGTATTGTGATTTTATTAATATAAAGTATTGATAATTATTGTTTAAATTTAATTTTTTGATTGGCTGTTAAAATTGAATTAAATATTAAATAGTGAGAATTTTGATGATTTTTTATGGCTTTTTAGCTGATTTTTAAATTGGGAAATCATGAGGTAAATAAACCCTCTGTTTTTAATGAAGTAGATATTTTTATTTGAGTTGTTGAGATAAAAATACAGAAAATTTTATTTAGGGAGAAGATTTTATATTTAAAGGCGAGTTTTTTGAAATGGATTGCTGACGCTTAAAAGTTTAACTTCATGATCAAAGTCTCTTTTATTCGCCAGCAAGCAGCAAGATTGTGTATTTATGAGTTGCTTTTGGTCGATTGTACTGGAGAGGATTGAGAGAGAATAAGATGAGCAATGATCCCAATACAGATCCCCCAAAACACCGAACTTAAGCCTAGAAAATGCATACCAGAAGCGGTAGCAAGAAAGGTAATCAGTGCAGCATCGCGGTGTTGAGGATTTTGCATGGCAGCAGTGATATTTGTTGCAATCGCTCCCAGTAAGGCTAAGCCTGCCAAAGCCGCAACCAGTTCTTTTGGCAATAAACTAAATAGCATAACAATACTGCCAGCAAACAGTCCGCCGAGAATATAAAAAATCCCATTGGCAATCCCTGCGATATAACGCTTTTCTTTCAGTTCATGTGCATCTTTACCCATGCATAATGCCGCGGTAATCGAGGCGAGGACGATGGTAATACCACCAACACAGGCAACCGCTAAAGACGCGATACTGGTTGCACTGATAATGGGTTTGGCTGGCGTGTCATAACCACTCAGTTTCATGATTGCCATACCCGGCAAAAACTGACCTGACAGGCTGACCAAAATCAAGGGCAGTGCCAGATTTAAGGTGGAGTTCCACGTCCATTCGGGGCTGATCCATTGTGGAATTGCCAGATGAAAACTCACTTCTACAGGATTCATTTTTCCCAAGAATAAACTGAGTGAAATACCAGCTGCCAATACCCAGATCATGGTATAGCGAGGCATTAGCCGTTTTGCAATCAGAAACACAATCAGCATGCTGAATACAATCAAAGGCATGCTATCTGATGCCGTAAATAAATTGATCCCAAACTGAAACAGGATACCCGCCATCATGCCCGCAGCAACGTCTTGTGGAATCCACTTTAGGAGTTTGTCGAAATAGCCTGTTATTCCAATGAGGAAAATCACAATCGCAGAAGTGATATAGGCCGCGACTGCTTCATTCAGCGAAATGTCAGGAAATAGTGTCACCAATAATGCGGTACCCGGTGCAGACCATGCGGTAATAACGGGTGTTTTATATTTTATTGAGAGATAAATCCCTGCAACTGCCGCACCGATGGAAATACCCCAAATCCATGACACCATCATTTCGGTAGAAACATTGGCGCGTTGCGCTGCTTGAAAGAAAATGATCAGTGGGCCAGAATAGGAAATCAGCACCGCCAGAAAGCCTGCAACCGTGGCTGAAATAGACCAATCCTGTTTTAATGTTTTGAGTAAAGTTGTCATGGGATGATGGCCTCCTTGCTCATCCGAAACGAAAAAGATCAGGACTAACCCTGATCTCCACCTCCGACGGGGATGACGCTGCCTGTGATATAAGATGCATCATCGGATGCAAGAAAGACAATGGCTTTAACCTGTTCCTCAATACTGCCATAACGGCCCATAAATGTACGGTCTATGGTTTGATCAACCACCTGTTGCATCCAGTCTTTTTCGTTTTGGCTCAGTGGATTGCTATTGCGAGGCACTTTGCGAGGCGGTGCTTCAGTTCCACCTGTGGCAATGGCATTGACGCGAATTCCATCTTTGGCATGTTCAAAGGCCAGCGATGCCGTCAGCGCATTGACACCACCTTTCGCTGCCGAGTAGGGAATACGGTTAATCCCACGCGTGGCAATCGAGGAAACATTCACAATCACACCCGCCTGTTGCTTGATCATTTCAGGTAAAACCGCTCGACAACACCAGAGCGTTGGAAACAGCGAGCGATTGACCTCCTTGATAATTTCTTCTTCAGAAAATTCCTGAAAAGGTTTCATCCAGATTGCGCCACCGACATTGTTGATCAATACATCGATTCGACCAAAATGTTCAATCGCTTTTGCAACAACCGCTTGTGCACCTACAAAGCTTTCCAGATCGGCTTGGATGGTCATGGCATCAGCACCCAATGCTTTGACTTCAGCCAATACCTCTTCGACATAATCAGAACGATCTGCCAAAATCAGTTGCGCACCTTCGGCAGCCAGTTGTAGCGCCACACCGCGGCCAATGCCTTGAGCACTGCCAGTCACAATCACCACTTTATGCTTAAATCTTTGTGCTTGAGACATACATAATTCTCCAGTAAGCATCAATTCGCAGAGAACTTTTCAAATAGGAAATTGGCAGGTTTGATGTGTTCTGCATCTAACCAACCACGGACTGCTTCGACCATTGGCACAGGACCACACAGATAAATATCGACATCGCCCTTGTTTAGCCATTCAGTCTCAATATGTCCTGTGACATAGCCTTTACGCTCGTGTTGACTATCTGGATGTGCAACCACAGTTCGATATTCAAACCAAGGGAATTTAGCTTGTAATTCAGCTAATTTTTCCAAAGCGACTAGATCAAAATCGTTGGTTACGCCAAACACTAAACGAATCGGTTGGGTTGAGCCTTTTTCTTCCAGTACGTGTAGCATTGACATAAAAGGAGCGATACCCGTACCGCCTGCGAGCATAAGAACAGGACGAGTGACATTGCGGAGATAGAAGCTACCGAATGGCCCGGTAAAGGTCATCTTGTCGCCAGCTTGTGCGGTTTGACTCAAGAAGTCGCTCATTTTACCGTTTGGGACATTACGAACCACAAAGCCTGTTAAACGATTGCCAGGCTTGGAACTAAAGGAATATGAACGGGTTTCACCCGTTGCTGGAATACCAACATTGACATATTGCCCTGCAAGGAAATGAATATCGGGTTGACCTTCATCCAGTTGAATATCAAAGGTAATGGTGGAATCAGATAGATTTTCAACGCGGGCCAAAGTCCCTTGGAAACTATGAATTTCAGTTTTACAGACATCAGAGGAGGCCTGAATCTGAAAGACTGCATCTGAGCTTGGGCGACATTGGCACGCTAGAATATAACCTTGTTCCGCTTCTTCAGGCGTCAAGGCATCTTCAATATACGTTTCTTCTGGCATATCGTAACTACCAGATTCACAGAAGGCACGACAGGTACCGCAGGCACCGTCACGACAGTCCAGAGGAATATTAATTTTTTGACGATAAGCTGCATCGGATAGGGTTTCACCTTGAGCGACACTAATAAAACGTGTCACACCATCTTCAAATTGAAGGGCTACATTGTGGTTTGACATGAGACGTATCCTACAAAATAATTTTAATTTGGGACCTCAGCCAACAGTCCGTTTGACTGAGGAGACCTATTTTTAGAGGTGGTAAATATCAATCACTTGATTGATGTAATCATTTTTAAGCACCACATATTTGCTTAGGATTTTTGGTTCTTCACCAGAACAATCAATCACATAACGTGACATGCCAAAGTAGCTATAGGTGGTTTTATAACGGAAGCTCAAGGTATTCCAGTTAAAGCGAACCGTGAGTTTATCTCCATCGCGCGCTACGATTTCAACGTTTGCAATATTGTGGCAAGTACGGGTATCGGGCATGGTGGCAGAGGAGCGTTCGGTTTTGATACGGAATACTCGGTCTTCCAAACCTTGGCGATCTGGGTAGTAAATCAGTGAGATTTCAGATTGTGGATCTTCGGTGAGTTGATCATTGTCATCCCAAGCGGGCATCCAGAAACTGGCTTCTGGGGCATAGCAATTCAGCCAGTCATCCCATTGCTCATCATCTAAAAAACGTGCTTCACGATAGAGAAACTGGGCAATATTTTCCAAGCTGGTTTTGTCTTGAATATTCATGCGTTTTCTCCTTGAGCTGCGATTTCCTTCTCTGCGACAATGGCGTGTTTCATGGTATGCAGCCAGTATTGATGTTGCGCCAGATATAAACCTTCATCTTCGGTTTTGATCCCGCTCAGCATCGGTTTGAGACCAATTTCATTGGCTGCATCATCAGGGCCATAAATCCAGTGTTTTGAACCACGACACATGTCATTCCATTCCAGCGCGATGCCTGCATAACCTGCCTGACAGGCACGGAATTCTTCCAGATCATCAGGCGTGGCCATACCAGAAGCATTAAAGAAATCTTCGTATTGGCGAATACGACGTGCACGTGCTTCTGGGGCTTCACCTTTCGGTGCAATACAGTAAATCGTGACTTCAGTGCGATCGACTGAAATAGGGCGCAATACACGAATTTGCGAACCGAACTGATCCATCAAATAGACGTTTGGATAGAGGCATAAGTTGCGCGAGCGTTCGATCATCCATTTCGACATGGCAGCGCCGTATTTCTCGGTATATTCTTCTGCCTTCGGAAAGTTCGGACGATCTTCAGGATTGGCCCATTGTGTCCAAAGCAGCATATGACCATTTTCAAAACCATAAGAACCGCCGCCTTGCTTACCCCAAGACCCAGCACTCATGGCACGAATATTATCGGCAGCTTGTGTCTCTTTGCGGTGTTGTGTGGTTGCGGCATAGTTCCAGTGCACTGCTGAAACGTGGTAACCATCAGCACCATTTTCAGCGGTCAGCTTCCAGTTACCTTCATAGGTATAAGACGATGTACCACGCAGAACTTCTAGGCCATGTTCAGATTGATCAACAATCATGTCGATAATTTTGCTGGTTTCACCTAAGAATTCTTCAAGTGATGGCACATCTGGATTGAGGCTGCCAAATAAGAAGCCTTTGTAATTCTCAAAACGCGCAATTTTTTTCAGGTCATGCGAACCATCTTGGTTGAAGCAATCCGAATAACCTGCCTCGCTTGGGTCTTTGACTTTGAGCAATTTACCTGAGTTATTGAAGGTCCAGCCGTGGAAAGGGCAGGTATAGGTGGCCTTGTTACCGCGCTTATGACGACAGAGTTGTGCACCGCGATGTGAGCAGGCATTGATCATGGCATTCAGTTCGCCATTACGATTACGGGCAATAATGATTGGTTGACGACCAATATGTGTGGTGTAGAAATCGTTGTTATTGGGAATTTGGCTTTCGTGTGCAAGATAAACCCAATTGCCTTCGAAAATATATTTCATTTCGAGATCAAATAAGGCTTGATCGGTAAACACTGAACGATGAAGTTTAAATTCACCCGTGTCGATATTGTCTACAAGTAACTCATCAATACGGTCAAGGTGGCTGGTATTGATTACAGGAATACGTGGCATGTCCGTTCTCCGACTTTCCAAATCTGTGGAAGTCACCGAGATGCTCTCGAAAGTATCTCGATATCCTAAAGGGTTAAATTCTGTGTGGGGCTTTTGGCTTGAACCGATAATGATGAATACAGGCAGCAATCTCAGCGGGGCGATTCATATTTCATCGGTTTATCCCTTGTCTATACCTTAAAAGAATGAGTAAACTGTGTCTAAGACTGAATTTATATTTTTATATATCTTAAAGGTATGGAAACCTCATGGAACTACGTCATTTGCGGTATTTTGTAGCGGTTGTTGAAGAACAAAGCTTTACCAAGGCAGCAGAAAAACTATTTATTGCTCAACCACCTTTGAGTCGGCAGATTCAAAACTTGGAAGGAGAACTTGGAATTCAACTGTTTGAGCGAGGCAGCCGACCCTTACAGACCACGCCTGCTGGGCATTTCTTTTATCAGCATGCGATTAAACTTTTGTCTAATGCTGAAGAAATTAAGAGTATGGCCAAACGCATTGGATTGATTGAACGCAGTGTGACGATTGGTTTTGTGGGGTCGTTACTGTATGGATTGTTACCTCGAATCATCTATTTGTTTCGGCAGCAGCAACCTCATTTAAATATTCAACTGGTGGAAATGAGCACCACGGAGCAGCTACAAGCTTTAAAAGAAGGCCGAATTGATGTGGGTTTTGGACGTTTGAGGATTAGTGATCCTGCGGTAAGACGGATTTTGTTGCGTAAAGAGCGTTTGGTTGTGGCGGCACATACCAGCCATCCGATTGCGCAGCGGACAGAAGGGGTATATCTGGCTGATCTAATTGATGAAAAGATGTTTATGTATCCGACCTCTCCAAAGCCTAATTTTTCGACTCAGCTTCTGAATATCTTTGCTGAGCATAGTTTAGTGCCGAAAAATATGCATGAAGTGCGAGAAATTCAATTGGCCTTAGGTTTGGTCGCAGCAGGTGAAGGCTTGTGTGTGATTCCTGCTAGTGCTGATACCATTCGCTTTCCACATTTGAATTATATTCCGATTCTGGACAATGGCGCGGTTAGCCCAATTTTTTTGACTGCACGGGCAATGGATCGTAGCGAAGACTTACAGCTGTTATTTGATTGTGTTTATCAGGTCTATGATCTGGAAGGTATTCCATATCAACGGACTGTATTTACACTCGATCAAAACCCGATTGATGATTCGGTTGGGATTGATTTTTAAAGTATGTTCATAAAAAAGCCTAGTCTCAGAAATGTGAACTAGGCTATTGATCAATAGGTTGATTGAACCGTATTTGAAAAGATTATTTGGTTTGCAATGTTTTTAAATCTTTCAACACTTGATCCGCATGAGTCTGTGTATTCACACTGGTATAGTGATACATCACTGCACCTTGAGGATTGATTAAAAAACTTTCCCGCTTGGCAATTTTAGCAATGCCTAAGTTTCGGACAATGCCAAATTTAGTTGCAAGTTCGCCTTTATCATCTGCAAGAATTGGGAACGGTAAACCAAGTTTTTCTGAGAATTTTTGATGTGATGCGACATCATCCAGACTCACACCGAGTACAACCGCATTCGATTTTAAGAACTGTGGATACAGCGATTTAAACTGATTGGCTTCTTGGGTACAGCCTGCGGTGTTATCTTTAGGATAAAAATACAAGACGACCCATTTGCCTTTATATTGATTCAAGGTATGCCATTTGCCACTTTGATCTTGCAGTTTAAAATCTGGCGCCGATTGTCCAACCCATTCTTTTTGTGCGTTATCTTGCTTAGAAAATAAGGTGCTTTGCGCTGTACTTAGGCTGGGTGCGCTGAGTAAAAAAAGTGAACTGCATAGCACTAGAACTTTGGACTTTATCGTATTCATCATTCTATTCTCAAAGTGTAATAGCACATACTTTAGCAAATTTAGAAATTGAATGTGTTAGAAAATTCTTTACAGAATTTTGATCTGCTTTATATATTTAAATTGAATAGTGATTTAAAAAAAGAAAAGGTAAATCAATGGATGTTGGCGCAGTTCTCATTAAATTAAAAACAAATAGGCAGGCTGAGGTCGATGCTTGGCAGCAAGAAATTGAGCGACGTAAGGCGGAAGCAATTGAAACGCTTCAAGCTGAAGGTGTGAAAGTGGAATCGTGGTTTCAACTTGAATTGAATGGTGAACATTATTTGCTTGCTTATATGCGTGCTAAAGATATTGCTCAGGCGCAACAGGCGGCAAGAAATAGTTCCTTTGAAATTGATAAAGTTCATCAACAGTTTAAGCAGCATTGGGAGCAAATAATTCCTGCAAAATTATTGATTGATTTGGAAAATAATGATGAGAACGAAACAGGTTATACTTCGGAGCAAGTGTGAATAATTAGGTAAAAGTGTGGAACATAAGATTTTACTGATTACGGGATGGGGCGGTGGTGCTGAATTATTAAAACCGTTACATGAGGCCTTAGAACAACAAGGGCATGTCGTTGAGCGGATTGATATTTTTAATGCCTTGAATGATGACGTTTTACAACAGCATGTCGAACTTGCAGTGAAGTTTGATGTGATTATCGGATGGTCGCTTGGTGGACAACTGGCAACAATCTTGGCCAATCAAATACAACAACAATATGCTCAACAGAAAGTTTTAATCACTTTAGCTTCAAATCCCTGTTTTGTTGTTCAATCAGATTGGTCGGCAGCCATGTCTGTAGAAACCTTTATGCAGTTCAAGCAGTCATTTGAACAGGATGCGATTACCACGCTAAAACGATTTGGCTTATTGGTCTGTCAAGGTGCAAGTTCGGCAAAAAAAGACTTCGTAGTCATGCAGAAATTAATTCGTCCACAACCGATTGCATTATTGAAGCAGGGTCTGCAGTTATTAGAAAAATTAAATCTGGTTGAAATGTATAAAAATTATCTGGGGAGACAGTTGCATGTGTTTGCGGAGCATGATGCTTTAGTTCCTTACCAAATTATACAGAATATTCAGGATTTATCTGCAAAGAATTTATCCGCGGTTTCTGTTGAAGGCGCTTCACATGGTTTTCCGTGCTTTATGCTTGAGCAGACTGTGCAAATAATTGAGGATTTTATGAATGAGAAGGTTTAATCTTGCTTGAATTGAGAGTTCTCGCAATTTATTTTAAATTTTGACAAGTTTAAGATTGCACATACAGATTTTATAGTTGTTAGGGTGGAGTCGTGCTGAGTTTTAATTTCTGGATAAGCTTTCAGCTAGACTTACTTTGGTTTCGCCCAAATGAGAAGCGAAGCTTTGCAAGAAAGGCATTTGTTAAGCTGATGGTACATCCTTGTACCACAGCTTAACGGGCGGCATCCATGCCGCCTCCATGATCGTAGACATTGCCATGAATTTAGTTGGCTTAGGATGAGGAGTAAGTAAAGGATGACAGATTTATTTGATTTAGAACATATATGGCATCCTTATACTTCGATGTTAAATCCACTGCCAACCTTTAAAGTCAAACGTGCCTATGGTGCGACTATCGAACTAGAAGATGGGCAAACTTTAGTTGATGGCATGTCATCATGGTGGTGTGCGATTCATGGCTATAACCATCCTGAACTGAACCAAGCGGTTTCAGATCAATTACAGAACATGGCGCATATCATGTTCGGTGGTCTGACCCATGAACCTGCGATTGAATTAGGCAAATTATTATTAAAGATTACGCCGCCCAATTTAGATAAGATTTTCTATGCAGATTCAGGCTCGGTTTCAGTAGAAGTAGCCTTAAAAATGGCAGTGCAATATTGGGTTGCGTTGAATCAACCAGAGAAAACCAATTTTATTACTACTCGTTCTGGTTATCATGGCGATACCTGGAATGCGATGTCTGTGTGTGATCCAGTCACAGGGATGCATCAGATTTTTGGTACAAGTTTACCGAATCGAATTTTTGTCCCTGCGCCACAAAGTCGATTTGATGGAGAATGGGATCCGCAAGATATTCAGGAACTGAAACAGCAGATTGAACAGCATCATCACAGCATTGCTGCACTGATTATTGAGCCGATTGTACAAGGTGCGGGCGGCATGCGTTTTTATCATCCTGAATATTTACGTCAAGCCAAAGCTTTATGTGAGCAATATAATTTATTGTTGATCTTTGATGAGATCGCAACAGGTTTTGGGCGGACAGGCAAAATGTTTGCTTGGGAACATGCACAAGTTGAACCCGATATTATGTGTATCGGTAAAGGTTTGACTGGTGGCTATATGACATTATCCGCAACATTAACCACCAAGCAGGTAGCTGAAACCATCAGTCGTGGTGAAGCGGGTGTATTTATGCACGGCCCCACCTTTATGGCAAATCCATTGGCTTGTGCTGTTGCCTTGAGAAGTACCCAATTATTGGTTGAGCAAGATTGGCAAGCGAATATTCAACGGATTGAAAAGATTCTGGCTGAACAATTAACGGATTTAGCTCAGCTTGACCATGTTGCAGATGTACGGGTTTTAGGTGCGATTGGGGTGGTGGAGTTAACCGCCAATGTTGATATGAAAACCTTACAGCAACAGTTTGTAGAACGTGGCATTTGGGTACGACCATTTGGAAAATTGGTCTATGTGATGCCGCCGTATGTGATTAGCGATGATGAACTACACTATTTATTAACACAGTTGATCGAAGTAGTGAAAAGCATGCAGGGAGACAATGCCAATGTCCTTGCTTGATCATTATGTCGAGCAGCTTGACCAGCTCAAACAACACGGGAATTTTCGTCAATTTACGTCAAATCAACAGCAGGGAAAATGGATAACCATCCAAGATCGGACCATGTTGAATTTGGCATCCAATGATTATTTGGGCTTAGCCGCTGATTTAAGTTTAAGAGAAGAATTTCTCGATACAGTGAAAATCGAACGTGCATTATTTAGTTCATCGTCCTCGCGCTTACTGACTGGTAATTTTGCAGAATATGAACAATTTGAAAATAGCCTAAGCAAAGCATTTGGTCGCGCTGCTTTACTCTTTAATAGTGGCTATCACATGAATATCGGTATCTTACCTGCTTTGGCGGATAGTAAAACTGTGATTCTGGCTGATAAATTGGTGCATGCCAGTATGATTGATGGGATTCGATTATCGACCGCTCAATATGTGCGTTATCGACATAATGATTTGCAACATCTGAAACAATTATTGCAAAAGTATCATCAAGATGAGCAAGTTGAACGGATTATTGTGGTGACAGAAAGCATATTTAGTATGGATGGTGATGAAACTGATTTAGCTGCGTTGGCTCAGTTAAAGCAGCGTTTTAACAAAACCATGTTATATGTTGATGAGGCGCATGCCATTGGTGTAAGAGGTGAGCAAGGTCTGGGGTGTGCCGAGCAATATGGGGTGCTGGATCAGATTGATTTCTTGGTTGGAACCTTTGGTAAGGCGATTGCGTCGGTGGGTGGCTATATCATTTGTGATCCAATCATCCGTGACTATCTCATCAATAAAATGCGTCCATTGATTTTTAGTACCGCATTGCCTCCAATTTCGATGGCATGGTCTGATTTTATCTTTAACAAAGTTTTGAACATGCAACAACAGCGTCAGCATTTGGCTGAAATCAGTCAATATTTACAGCAGGCGGTGATTGCAAAAGGTTTTTCAAGCCCGTCGAGTAGCCATATTATTCCGATTATTGTTGGGGAAAGCCAAGCTGCAATTGAAAAGGCGTGCTTTGTCCAGCAACAGGGTTTTTATGCGATGCCGGTACGACCACCGACCGTACCGCAGAATAGTTCACGTTTACGTATCTCGTTAACGTCTATGGTACAAAAAAATGAATTGGAACAATTGGTAGAGTGTTTGTGAGTATCAATAAAGCACTGGTTGCACAGCGTTTTGCCAAAGCAGGGCAAAGCTATGTTGAGCATGCGGTTATACAAAAGCAGATTAGTGCACAGCTATTTGAATATCTCAAAGTCTATTGTCCGCAATCTTTAGACTCTGTCCTTGAGATCGGCTGCGGTTCAGGCAATTTAACCCATTTGTTTCAGTCTCATTTTCAAGTTGAGCAACTGTTTTTAAATGACTTGTATGAAGATGTAGAGCAGCATTTTTTAAGCGTCGACAATATTAATTGGTTGATTGGTGATATTGAACAGCTTGAATTACCCAGTGGATTAGAAGCGGTGATCTCCAGTTCTGCTTTGCAATGGATGATTGACTTAGCTGCTTTATTACAACGGATTCATTCTGCGTTAAAACCGAATGCCTATTTTTGTTTTTCTACCTTTGGCCCTGACAATTTGACCGAAATTAAGCAGTTAACAGGACAAGGTTTAAATTATGTCGATTTGGATACTTTGCAACAGCAGCTTGAACAACAAGAATTTGAAATACTGTTAATACAAGAACAACATAAGCAGCGTTATTTTGATCATCCCAAATCCATATTGCAGCATTTAAAGGCGACAGGTGTGACCGCAACAGCAAGGTCACATCGCTGGACCAAGCAATCCTTGCAGAAATTTTATTCAGATTATGAACAGTTTCATGATGAGCAGGGTTTTAGTCTGACTTATCATCCGATTTATGTGATTGCGCGGAGAACAGCATGAGTGCAGCAATTTATTTTGTCAGTGGTATTGATACTGAGATTGGTAAAACTTATGCCACAGGCTATCTCGCCAAGCTCTGGACAGAACAGGGGCAACGTGTCATTACTCAAAAGCTGGTGCAAACGGGGAATGTGGACGTATCTGAGGACATCGAAAAGCATCGTGAAATTATGGGTAGTGGCTGGTTTCAAGAAGACCATGACAAACTGACCATGCCTGAAATTTTTACTTATCCGGCTTCACCCCATTTAGCAACGCGGTTGGACGGGCGAGATTTAGATTTTGCCAAGATTGAAGCTGCGACTAAACAACTTGCCCAGCGTTTTGATGTGGTGCTTTTGGAAGGTGCGGGTGGTTTGATGGTGCCTTTAACCACTGAACTGTTGACCATTGATTATATTGTGCAACATCAATTTCCTGTGATTTTGGTGACTTCTGGGCGTTTAGGAAGTATCAATCATACTTTGTTAAGTTTAGAGGCTCTAAAGCAGCGTGGTTTGAGCTTGCATGCCTTGGTGTATAACTTAAAGGATGAGTCGAAAGACCCGCTTATTTCAAAAGATACCGCAGATTATTTAAAGACTTATTTAGCAAAGCATTTTCCTGATGCTCAATGGATTGAATTGGAAAAATTCTAATTTAATTCATTAAATTAGAATCTTATTCAATAGGGGGAACCGCAGTGTCTTCCCGAGTTTTCTCAAATGAATACTGCATGATCTTACTTTTCAAGGATGAAAAGTAACAAAAATCCTTTGTAGGGCTGACGGTATATCCTTATACCGCAGCCCTACGGGCGGCATCCATGCCGCCGTCACGATAGCTAATAGATTTTGGAAGCTATTTAACTAATAAATTTAAGGTGACTAACAATGAATAAAAATAATTTTATTTTTATAGCCCTCTGTCTATCAGGCCTAATCTCGTCAACTCATGCTGCTGTACCAACAGATAAAACTATTATTAGTTGGATTACTAACTTTCAGGATTCAAATGCCAACCCACCTCAAGCCATTCAGATCGATTCTACCGAAGCAGTGAAATTGATCTCGGGAGAAGAAGCTTATCTATCAGGTGTGAGTTTTGAAAATGCGGGACGTAATTTTTGGGCAGGCTATGTGTTAACCCGTCCAAAATTAAAGCAGGCGAGAATCCTAAAAGAGTTTGGCGGTCAATCGAATAGCTTCACAGTACATTCCACTGTTTATAAAGGTAAACCGATTCAACTGGTAGAATTTGAAAGTGCAGGTTCAGGACAGGGGACTGTTGAGTCGAGTAAAAGTCTGGTTTATTTAAATCAATGGACGAGTAAGTTGATTGCAGAGGTCGAAGAATCTTCCTATGACGGACGTTATGATGACAAATTAGGTGCAGAGGATTGCCGAACGGGTCGTGATAATTCGGGCTATTTAAATGTCATGCCTTATGCCCCTTATGTAGTTCAGACTACAGTCACAGGGAATGCCTGTAATAATAAACCCCAAGGCTATAAAGTAAGCAGCAAGTTGATTCCTATCGTGATCACTGAAATAAAATAAAAAAAGCTAACAAACGAACTTGTTAGCGCAGGAGTAAGTTAGTTGTTATTGGATTTAATTTATTGTTCTCGTTTTTTAGTTATTACTGACAATGCCGATTTTAGTGACATTGGTTTGTTGAGCCAAGGCCATGACCATCGCGATATTTTTATACTCCGCTTGTGCATCAGGCTTAAATTTAATTTGATCCTGATCAGCTTTTTGAGCCACAGATTCGAATAAAACCTTGAGTGCCTGACGGTCTGCAACGGTCTGATCATTCCAGAAAATATGCCCTTGTGCATCGACACGCAGGTTGATCGTTTCTGGTGGTTTCTGATCCGTTGGTGGCGGCGGTGTACCATTCGGTAAGTTGATGTTAATGGCATTGTTCGGAATTGGGATGGTGATAATGAACATAATCAACAACACCAACATGACGTCAATCAATGGTGTCATGTTGACGTCGAGCATCACATCTTCTTCATCATTTTTTGAACCCACTTTCATACCCATATGTGATCCTCCTGTTATGGCGAAGTCGCAGGTGGGGTGGTGACAAATGCAATTTTGCCAATACCCGCTTGCTGAGTTGTACTAATCACCTGATCAATTGCTTCGTAATGGGTTAGTTGATCGCCACGAATATGAACTTCAGGCTGCGGACGTTTTTGCGCTTCAGCCTGCAAACGAGCAAGTAAAGTTTCTTTATTCGCAACATGTTGTTCATTCCAGAAAATATCGCCTGTTTTATTCACTGAGAGCTGGATATTCTGTGGTGTAGTGGCATAAGGTGTATTTTTTTCTTCAGGTAGTTTTACGGGAACCGTGTGTGTGACCACTGGAACTGTGATTAAAAAGATAATCAGCAGCACCAGCATGATGTCGACTAGCGGCGTCGTGTTAATCGTTCCAATGACATCATCATCACTTTGATCTGAATTAATCATCATGCCCATAGTGTTATTCCTTATTTAGAATCACGGTTTGGGTGATTGCCGTTTAAGTCACCACTGAGTAAGACAGCGTGTAGATCTGAACCAAATGAACGAACATTGTCCATCACGGCTTTATTACGGCGGGTTAACCAGTTATAGCCCAGTACAGCAGGAACTGCGACCGCAAGACCAATCGCAGTCATAATTAATGCTTCGCCCACAGGGCCAGCCACTTTATCAATGGATGCTTGGCCTGAAATACCAATTGCAGTCAGTGCGTGATAAATCCCCCAAACCGTTCCGAATAAACCGACAAATGGTGCTGTTGAACCTACCGTTGCAAGGAAGGCTAGGCCATTACTGAGGTGACTTTGTACTTTTTCAATGGCACGCTGAATTGAAATGGTCACCCATGTATTGAAATCAATACGTTCTAATAAAGTACCGTCATGGTGTTTGGTCGAGCGAATGCCTTTTTCTGCAATATAACGATAGCTACTGTTTGCATTTAAGCTGTCGGCTGCACTATTCAAAGACTCCGCTTCCCAGAAGTTACGTTCAGCTTCAGTGGCATGACGTTTGATTTTACTTTGCTGAAAAACTTTAGACAGAATGATGTACCACGTGCCAATAGACATCAGCACTAAGATAAATAAAGTCGATTTTGCAACTAAATCACCTTCACGCCAGAGTGCCTCTAAACCATAAGGGTTGTGTACTTTTTCAGCTGTTGCAGGTAACGGTGGTGGTGTTGGAGTCGCTGATGTGGTGGCATCTGTACTCACACTTGTGACTGCTGTGGTTTGCGTGGCTTCATCGGCCCACACTGTTGCCACAGGAAGTAAGGTCGTACCTGCGATGAGGCCAATTGCTGCGATTCGTGAAATACGTTTTGCTGTGTTTTTCATCTTTAAACTCTCCAAAAATTTGTTTGTTCAATGCATTTATTTAGGAAATCGTGAATGGATATTCGATTTCGTACCATTCTTGTTGTGGTACACCGTCTTTCATCGCTGCTTTAAAAGTACACAGGCTATAAGCTTTAATCGCTGCTTTATCTAAGCTTTTACTGCCACTCGATTTTTTAACTTTTGAGTCAATGACTTTGCCTGAACCATCCACTAATACACGAATACGCACCGTACCTTCTTCTTCATTCATTAAGGCTTCACGTGGATATTCAGGTTTTTGACAACCCGCTTCGCCTTCAGAAACACCGCGTGAAATCCCTGCTGGTTTGGCAGGGGCTGCAGGTGCAGCCGAGGCTACGGGTGCGGCAACTGGACTCGGGCTTGGTGTTGCAGGTGCAGGCGTTGGGGTCGCAACTGCTGTTTTGGTTGGCTGTGCTGGTGCTGGTTTTTGCACAGGTGTGACTTTCTCCACCTGTTTTGGTGGGTCTGGCATTTTGGCCACTTTCTCTACCATTTTCGGTGGTTCAGGTGGCTTTTCTTTTGGTTCCTCTGGTTTTGGAGGTGGTGGTGGTTTGATGTCCTGAATAATCTGTAGTTCTACAGGCTTATCGACAGGCTTGGTAAAGTCGGTCGCTAAACTTGTCATCAGAATATAGGCGATAATGAGATGTAGAAATAACACCAGACCAATACCAACAAGGCGTTTGGCAGGTTGATTTTCATTCTCAGAAAAGGGTATGCCCATAATTACTCCTGAAATTGTAATCATGGATTCATCGTCGTTTGGAGGAGGGGATCAATTAAAAAATTGATACGGACCGCGTTAATTTTTGATGAATCAGAGGATTACGGTGAACCACTACGACAGAAGGAATATCATGTCGTAGTGGCGAAACACATTAAAATTTGTAGGTACTTCTCAGGAAATATGCTCGACCAATTACATCGCTGTAGCGGGGGTCGTAACCATATTGGAAGTTGTCTAATACATTTGATGCGGATGGTTCTGCGTCAAATATATTTTTTATACCTGCGGTAAGCTCTAGATTTTTAAAACCTTTATAGGTTCCTGAAATGTTATACAGGGTATAGTCACTAACACGATGGTTGTCGAATTTATCATCACCCGTTTCATTCTGGTCTTTATAACCTCGGTAGAATTCTTGCTCGAATACCATTTTCCAGTTTTCATAGCTCCAATTTACATTGGCAACATGCTTCCAACGTAAAATTGCAGGGTCATCGTATTTGCCTGCATAACTGTCCCAAGTTCCACCTTTTTCTTCTTGTCGGTCATAATTAATAATATAAGTTCCATCAATTCCAAAGCCAAAGCGACCTGTTACAGTCATTGGAGAGAGATAATTTAAAGCAAGGTCAATCCCTTGGGTTTTAACCCCACCCATATTGGTTAATGCACTATTGATATATTGGAGACGGCCATCTTCTCCACGAATGAAGCGATCTGCATATTTTTCTGGATCACCAAAAATCATGGCTTCACCAATACTATTAATCAGACCATCAATTTTGATGTTGTAATAGTCGGCAGAGAAAACAAGATTCTT
Organism: Acinetobacter sp. NIPH 2100; assembly: GCF_000369805.1. Lineage (GTDB taxonomy): Bacteria > Pseudomonadota > Gammaproteobacteria > Pseudomonadales > Moraxellaceae > Acinetobacter. The sequence continues at coordinate 925,682 of NZ_KB850224.1, forward strand.
AATCGGTTCTACTACAAAACCAGCAGTGATCGAGGTGGATTCTTCTGGTTGTAAACCCTTGGTTCCGCCCTGAGTACGATAAAATTGTGTATTACATTCAGTCTTATATTGGTCTGAGATTGCTTGTCCATTTGGGCAAAGTACAGGATCGTTGTATTTCGCTCCTGTATAGGTTTTACTCTGAGGTGCATTGATGTCATACAGGCTTGGTGCACGAAAACCTGTACTGTAGGAAGTACGGAACATTAACTGTTTTAAAGGTTCCCAACGGAAGGCAACTTTAGGATTGAAAGTATCACCAAAATCACTATATTTGTCATAGCGGGCGGCAAGTTGGGCTTCTAATGTTTTGGTAACAGGAATGTGTAACTCAGTAAAGACGGCTGTGATATCTCGTTTGCCCTTACTTTCAGGCTTGTCTGGATCAATTCCACTACCTGGGACTTGTCTTACAATGTCTGAGTTAACATTGGCTTTCCAGTCCTGAGAACTAAAGCTTCCGCCGAATGCAAAACCGACATCACCAGCTGGAAGGGTATAGATTGGACGACTGACATTAAAGTCAAATGTCGTTGCAGTTAAGGTGCCTTTATTGGTATCGCCTTTAACTTCGAAGGATTGCCATATATTTTGATCCGCACTTGGGCCAAATGGATTAAGTTTCCCTCCATTTAACGCGGCTTGTACTTGACTTTGATTGAGATAGCCACCTGCAAAACCATCGGTTGCTTCACTACGTGCATAGGAAATACCCGTATTAACATCCCATCCATAAGCTTCACCTTCTAAAGCAATTAGCGCTCGATGTGATTCATTGACAGGATTGGATATACGATTGCCCGCTTGTGAACGTAAATAAAGCTCTAAAGGTTCTCCACTTAAACCACTTACAGCAGGGGTTATACCATTTCCAGGGTAATAAGGGCTTGTTGAGGGAAGTGTCACGGAGCGGCTGTAAACATCAGGTGCAATGGAGGTTGTAACTTCATTACGTGAATAAATATATTCACCAATGGCATTAAAATTGTCATTTAATTTGAATGTGCCGCGTCCGAGTGCAGAAATTGTTTCTGATTTGGGAACGATACCGATCAATGCTTGTGTATTTAGATAGCACAGCCCACCATCTGCAACTGTATTTGGCGCATTATTACATCCTGTATTTGCATAAGGGTTGCCGAGTTTTCCTGTTTTCGGATCACGAAAATTGGCAGGAAAACCATTGGCTGAACTTGCATCAATTCCTAGCTCAGGCAGAATGCCGCCTCTTTTACTGGCTTTACGATCTCTTGCCATAATGTCATTTGAACGGCGGTAATCAATGACGCCCATGACATTAAAACCTTGTTCTTCTAAATCACCATAACCACCAAAAATAGAGACATCCTGCTTATCGCCACCACTTTCTTCAGGTTGGATCAAACCTGCACTAATATTCAATCCTTCAAAGGATTTTTTGGTAATAAAGTTGATTACACCTGCAATTGCATCTGCACCGTAAATTGCAGAAGCTCCATCACGAAGGATTTCAATGCGATCAACCATAGCCATTGGAATAATATTCAGGTTGGTTGTTGATGTACTAAAAGGACTATAGGCCAAACGACGGCCATTGAGTAAAATCAAAGTCTTATCCGTACCCAATGCACGTAGATTTGCTGATGAACCTTCGGTATTACTGGCGCCAACATTTTGTGCGGTAGCAAAACCAGCTTGGTTAGCACTGACTTTGGTTAAAGCCTCTTCAACGGTGGTTACGCCTTGTTTGGCAAGGTCGTCGGCTTTGATAATTGTAATGGGCGAGGCACTCTGTGCTGCAACACCTTTAATTGACGAACCTGTGACCGCAACTTTTACGACTTTGGCTGCTTTTTCCTCTGAGGGTAACTCAGCCTCGGCAGCGTGAGTCATGGTTAAACACAACATACTTAAACTGAGTGTACTGAGTTTAAGTATGGTTTTGCTCGCTTTTGGCGAAGTGCTAGGTGGAGCGAAGTTGGCTTTTTTCATTGATTATTTAACCCCTAAATGGTTTGCCACTCTAAAAATTCAATAAATCCGTTTTAGCAAGACCTGTGCCAAACCCTATTTTTAGATTTCGCTTAATGTAGAATAAATTATGTAAAAGTGTTTTAGTTTTTATATATAAGCTTTTCATATTTTTACTAAATATTAAAAACCAAAGATAAATTGTGCTGTGATTTTATTGTCATAAAGTTTCAAATTATGTGAGATTAAGCAACGCATTAAAATGAATCATAAAGTTTTATTTTTGCATTTTTGTGGTGCAAATGCTTTTTTATTCCAATAAAACCTGTATTTTATAATTTTTATTTCATTGAAACAGGAAATAATATATAAAAATATGATTTGGCATAAAGTTACTTTTATTTAAGATGCCTGAAAATTAACTTCAATTTAAATTCTTGCTGGTGAAATTTTGTGCATATTTTTTTTAATTGAAAAGTGGCATGAAATTCGCTAGATAATTTCCAAGCTTTAAGGCGTTTCTCTTTTGGTTTAATTTTTCCAGCTGGTAAAAATCATTAACTGAATGATTTTTTAATAAAAAAATGGAATGAAAATCTTGAGGAGAGAAACTGTAGTAATGTTGAATGCTATGCGAAAGTCTAGTATTTATTAAAAAACGATGATGTGAGCACTGATTTGAAGTCAACTTTTTTTACGGTCACTTTGTTATCAACCGTTATTGCATTTATGCCAATGGGGTATGCCAAAACACCGGCACAGGCGGATAAAGTCCTTCGTGTGGCTTTTGAAGCACCAGATGATGGTTTTGATATGGTTAAAACATTTAATTTTTACAGTGGGAATGTTGCCGATGTAATTTTTGAAAGATTGCTTCAATACGATTATTTAGCTAACCCAGTAAAGTTAGTTCCATCGACAGCAGAAAGCCTTCCTGTGATTGAGAAAAATGGGCAGGTTTATATATTTAAAATAAAGCCAGGTATTTATTTTACTGATGATCCTGCTTTTAAAGGCAAGCGTAGAGAACTGGTTGCAGAGGATTATGTTTATGCCATTAAGCGAATATTAGACCCTAAAAATCATGCGCCATCATTTTCTTTTATTGATAATAAAATTGTGGGTGCAAATGCACTGGTTGATCAGGCCAAAAAAACAGGAACCTTTAACTACGATGCCCAGATTGCAGGAATCAAGGCACTGGATAAATATACAATTCAATTTACGTTGACACAACCTGATTACAATTTTTCCTATATTTTGGCCTATAGCACCTTTGGCGCGACAGCACGAGAAGTGGTTGAGTACTATAAAGACCGTTTAGCGATGCATCCTGTTGGTACAGGGCCATACATGCTGAGTAAATATGTACCCCGCAGTAAGATCGAACTGGTTGCCAATCCAGATTATCGTGGTTTTGTCTGGAATTTTAAATCGACAGGCACTGCCTGGGATAATCAACTTGTCAAAGAAATGAGTGGCAAGCAAATGCCACAAATTGGCAAGGTCAACATCAGCATTATTGAAGAAGAACAATCACGTTGGCTTGCTTTTCAGTCTAAACAACTTGATTTTGACAAAGTCACTTCAAGTGCAATTCCTAAAGTACTCGACCCAAATAACCAGTTGAAAGCAGCGATGCAAAAGCAGGGCATACGTCTTTATGCCAATAAAGAAGCTGAAATTACCTATTCCATGTTGAATATGCGTGATCCTGTCGTTGGTGGTAATAGTCTGGATAAAATTGCGTTAAGACGCGCAATTGCAATGTCTTTTAATGTGAATGAATATATTCGTATTCTAAGAAAGGGACAGGCTGTTAAAGCTGAAATGCTCGTACCTGCAGGGATTAATGGACATAATCCGAATTATCGAAGCAGCATTGGCTACAATCCTGCTTTAGCCAACAAATTACTTGATCATTTTGGTTATAAAAAAGGAACGGATGGCTATCGTAATCTGCCAAATGGTAAGCCTTTAACTTTAAAAATCAATACTGAAAGCGGTACAGCTTCGGTGATGTATTCTGAATTGTGGAAGAAAAATTTAGATGCGATTGGGATTCAAGCTGATTTTAAAGTGAGTAATTTTGCCGATAACTTAAAAGCAGCGACGCAATGTCAATACATGATGTGGAGTGGTGCGTGGCATGCGGATTACCCAGAGGGTGAGAACTTCACGCAATTACTTTATGGCCCGAATGTTGGGCGTGGTAATCAATCTTGCTATAAGTCAGCAGCCTATGACAATTTATATAAACAGGCGATGCAGCAACCGCCTGAAAAACGTATGCCTTTCTATGAAAAAATGAGCCGCCAAATTGAAGCAGATGGAACTTGGATTTTACAAGATACACGGATTCGTAACTGGTTGATCCAACCTGAAGTTCAGGGCTTTAAAGCACATCCGATTATGAATACCAATTGGCAATATTTAGATATTGTTTCACCAAGTGAAAAATAAGTGATGCATGTATGATGAAACAAAATTTTAAATTTTCGATATCACCTTACGGTTTGGCATTGTTACTGGGGGCAACCACAAGTTTTGGAGTATCTGTTGCAGAGGCGAAAAGTCCAGCAGATCCTAAAAAAGTGCTGCGTTATGCTTTTCCTGTGGCAGAAACGGGTTTTGATCCTGTTGCCACACAAGATCTATATTCAGCACATGTGCTGTATTCTATTTTTGAAACACTCTATACCTATGACTATTTAGCCTCACCCGCAAAACTGGTTCCGAAAACAGCCGTTGCTTTGCCCGAAGTAAGTGCAGACGGTTTAACGTATACCATTCGGATCAAAAAAGGGATCTATTTCACCCCTGATCCCGTGTTCAAGGGCAAGCCAAGAGAACTCACCGCAGCAGATTATGCTTATTCCTTTAAGCGTTTAATTGATCCCAATTTACACTCGCCGAATAGCTGGTTATTTGAGGATAAAATTGCAGGGATTGAACCTTTTATTCAGCAGGCCAGTAAAACTGGAAAATTTAGCTACGATCAGCCGATGGCAGGGATACAAACACCCGATCGCTATACTTTGGTGATTCGCTTAAAAGAACCGAATCATAATTTCCCGATGCTCTTGGCACATCAACCTACAGGTGCAGTGGCAAGAGAGGTGATTGAGCATTATCGAGATAAAGCGGGTTATGTGATGGGGCGTCCAGTCGGCACGGGACCTTATGTCCTTGCGCATTGGACACCAGGTTCACGGATTATTCTAAAAGCCAATCCAGACTATCGTGGCTTCACATGGGACTTTAAGGCCAGCAATCCAGAAGACCAAAAAATCGTGCAGCAGATGCAAGGCAAAAAAATGCCACAGGTGGGTGTAGTCGATATTCAGGTGATCGAGGAATCTCAATCGGGTTGGCTATCTTTTCAAAAAGATGGCTTAGATTTATTTACCTTGGATGGCGAATTGCCAGTACAGGCATTGCAAGCGGATGGGTCATTAAAACCTGAACTCGCCAAGAAGGGCATCCAACTGTCTCGAATTCTAGATCCATCGATTGATTATCTGTATTGGAATATTCAGAACCCAGTGGTCGGTGGTCTCAGTAAAGACAAAATTGCACTACGCCGTGCCATGTCCATGGCGATTTCCAAAGAAAAATTTATTACCATCTTGGCCAAAGGTAATGCCCAAAAATTAGAATCGCCAATCCCGTTTGGTGTAGCTGGACATGATCCAAATTATAAGAGCAGCATTCCTTATTCGGTCAAGGCAGCTAATCTTTTATTGGATCGCTACAATTATAAAGTCGGCAAGGATGGTTGGCGGACTTTACCTGATGGCAAGCCGTTGGTGATTGAATTTATGCCTTCAACCAGCAGTGCCCGCAGTATGCAAATGGCAGAATTGTTGAAAAAAGATCTCACCAATATCAAGATCAATATGGTGTCGAAACCCGTTCCATTTGCTGAAGGCTTAAAGGCAGAAAAGCAATGTAAGACCATGTTTAAGGCCTCGGCTTGGATTGCGGACTATCCAGATGCGGATAACTTTGTACAGTTGTTCTATGGCAATAATATTCATGCAACCAACCATACCTGTTTTAAATTGCCTGAATATGATCGCTTATATGAGCAATCACAGAAACTTGATGATGGACCTGAGCGCGATGTGCTGTATCGCAAAATGTCACGTCTGTTAGAGTTCTATTCGCCAGTACAATTCATGTCGACCCGTTACCGTACTGTCGTCGTACAACCACGTGTTATTGGCTATAAAAAGCATCCTGTGCTGCCTGCAGAGTGGATGTACATCGATATTCAAGATAAGAAATAACAAACACATTAAATTGGAGAAAAAGCATGGCGAAAAAAATGTTGAAATTATCAACCCTTGGCTTGTTATCGATGGCTGTAACAGGGATCAGTCAAGGTGTATGGGCTGAAGAAAATACACGAACCACCTTACCCATTTTAAAAACCAGTGCCAGTGCCCAGTGGTGTGATGCCAATATACAGACGTTAAAACAAAGTATTGCTCAACTGGAAAAGCAAAGTATTAAACCGCAGTCCGATGCTGCACCTGTATTGGCTGAGTGGGATCGGTTGATGGCAACAGTTGAGGACTTTGCTGGCCCGATCAGCTTATATAGCAATGTTGATCCTGATGCCAGCTTACGTAAGGCAGCTGAAGACTGCGAAGTAAAATTGAATCAATTACAAACTGAAATTTATCAAAATCCGAAGCTGTACCAACGATTTAAAAATACCAAAGCAACTGATCCGATTGATCGTAAATATCGTCAGGATATTCTAGATGCCTTTGAAGATACGGGGGTACAACTTCCACCTGAAAAAAGAGCACGTGTTAAAAATATTTTTGATGAGTTGACCAAACTCTCGCAAGAGTTCTCTCGCAACATTCGTGATAATCCAGAAAAGTTAGAGTTTACGCCTGCTGAGCTGAAGGGCTTACCTGACAGTTATATCTCAGGTTTAAAGAAAAACGATAAAGGCAATTATTTATTAGGGTTTGAGTACCCTGAATACCAACCGTTTATGGAGTTGGCGGACAGTGATGATGCTCGAAAACGTTATCAGACCGCATTTACACGTCGGGGTACTGAAAAGAATCTTGTCTTACTCAAGCAAATCATCGATTTACGTTATGAACTGGCACAGTTATTTGGTCAGCCAAGTTATGCCGATTGGGCATTAAAGAAACGTATGGCGAAAACGCCAAAAACAGTCAATAACTTTTTGGCTGATGTGCATAAAGTCGTGGCACCGTTAGAGCAAAAAGAAGTGGATGAGTTACGTGCATTTAAAGCAAAAACTTTAAATACCTCTTTGGATAAAGCTGAAATCAATCGCTGGAATGTAGGGTATTGGAGCGAAAAACTACGGAAAGATAAATATCAGATTGACCAAGAAAAACTACGTGATTATTTCCCGACCCTTGCTGCACAAAAGTGGTTATTTGCAATTTCTTCTGACTTATATGGCATTGAATTCAAGCCTGCCAAAGTGGATACATGGCAAGACGAAGTTGAATATTATGATGTAACCGACAAGAAAACAGGTGAAGTGTTGGGTGGCCTGTACATGGATAAATTTCCACGTGAAGGTAAATATGGCCATGCAGCCGTGTGGGGCGTCTATGGCGGCAGTACTTTAAGCAAGCGCAAGCCCATTTCAGTTTTGGTTACCAACTTTAACCGTAAAGGTTTAAATAGCGATGAGTTAGAAACATTTGTGCATGAGTTTGGTCATGCGCTACACGGCATTTTATCAAAAACCCGTTATTCAGGTCAGTCGGGTACATCTGTAGAACGTGACTTTGTTGAAGCACCATCGCAAATGTATGAAGAATGGGCACGCCGTAAAGAAACATTATCTAAAGTTGCTGATTATTGTGATCCAGCCTGTCCTCGGGTAGATGATGCACTGATTGCCCGTTTGAAATCAGTACACAACTATGGACGTGGTATGCGTTATGCACGTCAAACCCTTTATGCACAATACGACATGGCATTACATGGGGCAGACGCACTCAAAGTACAGCCGCTGGATGTTTGGAAAAAAATGGAATCGGCAACCGCTCTGGGCTATGTACCGAATACTGAATTCCCTGGTCAGTTTGGGCATTTGATGGGTTATCAAGCGGGCTATTATGGCTATATGTGGTCTGAAGTCTTAGCGCTCGATATGTTGTCTGCTTTTGGCGATAACTTGAATAATCCAGCAGTTGGGCAGCGTTATCGTCAAGCCATTCTTTCACAAGGCAGTCAAAAAGATGCAGCTCAACTGGTGAAAGACTTTTTAGGTCGAGAGCCTGATAACAAAGCATTCTTTAATGAAATCACAGGTCAACGGGTCAAATAAGGATTTGCCATTATGCTCGCTTATGTCGTACGCAGACTATGGCAAATGATCCCGACCATGTTGGGTGTCATTTTGCTCATTTTCTTTCTTTTTAACTGGGTGGGGGGAGATCCTGCATATATTTTGGCAGGCAAAATGTCGAACCCAGAGCAAATTGATAACATCCGTAAGCAGTTGGGTGTTGATCAGCCCTACTATGTGCAGTTGTGGATTTTTATCAAGCAGATTCTGACTTTTGATTATGGCGCAAGTTGGAGTACGGGAGAGCCTGTATCACAGATTATCCTGACCCGTTTAGGGCCTTCACTGACTTTATTGATTCCGCTCACGATTTTACAAACGGTGATTTCAATTATCCTCGCTTTAGCGGTTGCTTCAGTTCGTGGATCACTGACAGATCGTATGGTGATGATGTTATGTACCATTGGCATGTCGATCAGTATTTTAGTTTATATCATTGTGTTCCAGTATGTGTTGGCATACCAACTCAGTTGGTTCCCCGTACAGGGCTGGAGTGATAGTTTTAGCCAAAATTTATTCCATTATGCATTGCTGCCGATCTTAATCATGTTGGTGGTGAGTATTGCCCCAACTTTACGTTTGTATCGTAGTTTTGTACTGGATGAAATTAATCAGGATTATGTCAGAACTGCCCGTGCCAAAGGTGTAGGTGAGTCTCGGGTACTTGGGGTGCATGTCTTGCGTAATGCCTCAATTCCAATTGTGACCGAAGTGATGGCCAGCTTACCTGCTTTATTGATTGGAGCATTTTTGATTGAACGATTCTTTGGTATCCCAGGCATCGGGCGTGAAATTATTATTGCGGTTGAGCGTAGTGATTTCCCTGTAATTAAGGCCATCACGGTATATATCGCTGCGGTGACCATGATTTTTAACTTGATCGCCGATCTGATTTATAAGCTCCTCGATCCTCGCGTACAGTTGAAGTAGGGGGGATGAAGATGCTAAGTACAATTTTTAAAGGCAAAACCTCCTCAAATGAATCATCTGCTTCAACAGGATTATGGCAGTTGGCATTGAATCGATTGAAATCAGATCGAATCGCCGTGGTTTCTTTCTTGGTGGTGCTGTTTTATTTCATCTTGCTCGCGTTATCGATGACAGGCGTGATTGCTTCCAACTGGAATAAAGAAGTCGCAGTCAGCTACGCGCCACCGACATTTTTAGGGGCGGATACTGAGTCAGATCAAATTAAAGACAGTAGCCAGAAGATAGAGGCATTACCTGAAAATCCAGTTGATCCATTAAAAGATGTGATTCAACAGCTCAATGCCGAAATTCAGGCTGAACAACAAGGTAGCTCAGTCATTGATAATTATGGTGTGGTTGATCCTTTAGCAGAGGATATGCAGCAAATTGATCAACAGCTTGGTGGGCATCTACTTGATCAAAAACAAGAGTTAAAAACCACGTTGCCTTTTGGGGCAGATAAGTGGGGGCAGGATATCCTGCTCAAAACCATTAAAGGTGCTGAAACCTCAATTCTGGTCGGTTTATTATCCGCTTTATTGGCTGTGGTCATTGGTACTTTCTTAGGTGCAATTGCGGGCTATTTCGGTGGTTGGGTGGATGATGTTCTGAACTGGTTCTACAACATTTTTACTTCGATTCCTTATCTATTGTTGGTATTGGCCATTGCTGCGGTGCTGCAACAAAAGGGCATTCTATCGATTGTGCTGATTTTAGGTCTAACGGGTTGGACAGGGGTATTTCGTCTGATTCGTGCCGAATATATGAAGCATAAATCGCGTGAATATGTGCTTGCCGCAAAAGCGATTGGTGTTAGCCATTTACGCCGTATGTTTGTGCATATTTTTCCGAATGTCAGTCATATCGCGTTGGTTCAAATTTCGATTCTGGTGGTGTCATTTATCAAATCAGAGGTGATTCTGAGCTTCCTTGGTTTTGGTGTTCCTGTGGGGGTGGTGTCATGGGGCAGTATGCTGAATGAGGCACAAAGTGAATTGATTTTGGGCAAATGGTGGCAGCTGGCTGCGGCATCGATTGCAATGGCTATTCTGGTCACAGCATTCTCCATGTTTACCGATGCATTGCGTGATGCTTTAGATCCTAAGTTGAAATAGCGGAGACAAAATTATGCAACCTCAAAATGAAACACCGCTATTACAGGTAGACGATCTTCGGGTCAGCTTTAAAGGCGAAAATAAACAATGGATCGAAACGGTTAAAGGAATTTCATTTTCAATTCCTAAAAATAAAACCGTGGCTTTGGTTGGTGAGTCAGGTAGTGGTAAATCTGTCACTTCCTTGGCGGTGATGGGTTTATTACCGAAAGGACAGAGTCAAATTGCAGCGCAAAGTCGTATTACTTTTGAGGGTAAGGATTTACTGAATTTATCTGCAAAAGAGATTCGGAAAATCTGTGGTAAGGAAATTGCCATGATTTTCCAAGAGCCGATGTCTTCACTGAATCCTGTATTTACTGTGGGTGATCAGATTGCCGAAGTGCTGTGCATTCATTTGGGTATGGGACGCAAGCAGGCCAGAGTACGAGTGCTTGAGTTACTTCGAGAAGTCGGTATCCCTGCACCTGAAACAAAAATAGATGCTTATCCAAGTCAGCTTTCTGGTGGTCAGCAGCAACGGGTCATGATTGCGATGGCAATCGCCTGTGAACCAAAATTATTGATTGCGGATGAACCAACCACGGCTTTAGATGTCACCATTCAAAAGCAAATCATTGATTTGTTGGAATCATTACGACAACGCCATGAAATGTCGATGCTGTTCATTACCCATGATTTAGCACTGGTGGGCGAAATTGCTGATGAAGTGATCGTAATGCGTCATGGTGAAATCCGTGAATCTGGTGCTGTTGAGCAAGTGTTAGAACAACCGAAAGATGTGTACACTCGTGCCTTGCTACATTGCCGTCCGCAACTTTCAACACGTCCATACCGTTTACCTGTGACCAGTGATTTTATGAAGCAGGACGAAAATGGACAGCTGATTGAAGCAACCAATTTGTCCGAATTGAATCTGAAACAACGGTCGAGAGGACTCACTGGTGAAGAAGCCATTGTTTTAGAAGTCAAAGATCTGAAAAAATCGTTTTATAGCCGTAAAGGACTATGGGGCCGTGATGAATTTCAGGCCGTAAAAGGCGTGTCCTTCCAACTGGCTAAAGGCAAGACTTTAGGTTTGGTTGGAGAGTCTGGTTCTGGGAAAACCACCATTGGTCTATTGCTAATGCGTTTGCATGAGGCCACAGGTGGACAGGCGTTGATTGGTGGCAAAGATATTCTTGCCATGACCGAAAAAGAGTTTGCGCAGTATCAGCGTAAGATTCAAATCATTTTCCAGAATCCATACGCTTCACTCAATCCACGCTTTACCATCGGGCAGATTTTATTGGAGCCGATGAGAATTCATGGCATTGGACAGAATGATGCTGAACGCAAGAAAATTGCACTTGAGCTATTGGAAAGGGTCAGCTTACCAATACAAGCTTATGATCGTTATCCGCATGAATTTTCAGGTGGGCAACGACAACGGATTGCCATCGCACGCTGTCTGACTTTAAAACCTGAAATTTTGATCTGTGATGAATCCGTTTCTGCTCTGGATGTCTCGGTGCAGGCACAAGTATTGAATTTATTGCAGGATCTACAGGATGAATTTGGTTTGAGTTATATTTTTATTTCGCATGATTTATCCGTAGTGAAATACATTTCAGACCAAGTGATGGTGATGAATCATGGTGAATTGGTTGAAATCGCCAATTCGGATGAGTTGTATTTACATCCACAACATGAATATACCAAGAAACTACTGAATGCCATTCCGCAGGGGGTAAGCCATCATCATTAAAATTCAAGCATAAAAAAACGCTCTAATCAGAGCGTTTTTTTATTTTAAAGCCAAGAATTAGAACTTCTTAAAGCCTTTATTAAAACCAATGGTTTTACGACCATTGTTATTGTTGCCATTACCGCTTGGACGCTGTTGCTGTGACTGATCTTGTTCATCATCACGACGTTGCTGACGTAAATAACCACCACGACGTGCAGCCAATGGTTTTTCTGCCATTTTTTCAGTACGACGTTTTGCCATACCAAACAAGCCAGTACCTTGACGTGGTTTTAATTCAACTGATTTCGCTAAATTGTCGATATCTGTTTTATCCAATTCCATCCAACGGCCTGTACGTAACTCGCGTGGTAGAATCACCGTGCCATAACGGGTACGTAATAAGCGGCTTACTTTCAAACTTTGAGATTCAAAGATACGACGTACTTCGCGATTACGGCCTTCTTTAACCACAACTTGATACCAACGGTTGATACCATCACCACCAATTTCAGAGAATGATTCAAACTTGGCTGGACCATCTTCAAGTTCAACACCTTTGAGCATGGTGTTGCGAATTTGTGGTGTGACTTCACCCATGACACGTACAGCATATTCACGTTCAACTTCATTTGATGGATGCATCAAGCGATTCGCAAGTTCACCATCGTTTGTGAATAATAATAAACCGGTACTGTTAATATCTAGACGGCCTACCATTACCCAACGGTCATTGGCAATTTGTGGTAAATGATCAAATACCGTTGGACGTTTTTCAGGGTCGTTGCGCGAGCAAATTTCACCTTCTGGCTTATAGTAAATTAAAACGCGACGACGAATTTCGTCTTCAATTTGGAATTGTACTTTACGACCATCGATACGGAGTTCATCAGTGGGTTCGATACGCTCACCAACTTGGGCAATACGACCATTGATGCTGACACGACCAGCAGCAATGACTTCTTCCATATAGCGACGCGAGCCTAACCCGACTCTCGCTAAAACCTTTTGTAATTTTTCACTCATGACAGCACAACCTTAGACATAATGATCAACAGTTCACCTTTCTCAGGACTTCGGCGCATGTGCGTCGAGTGTCATGAATGCTTCCTTGGCGTTCTGCAGGGGAGGCAATTGACCTAGCGATGCTAAACCAAATGCATTTAAAAATTGGGGCGTTGTAACTAACAACGCAGGTCTTCCAGGCAAATCTCTGAAACCAGCTTCTTTAATCCAGTTCCAGTCAAAAAGATTTCTCAAGATTTGGCTATTGTTGGATACACCACGGATTTGTTCGATATCAGCACGTGTTACCGGCTGATGATATGCAATGACTGCGACGGTTTCGAGTAATGAAGGTGACAATTTAGTCGGACGCTCTGGCCAAACTTGTGCAATGATATTTCTATACTTTGCACGTACCTGAAAACGAAAACCTTGTGCAGTTTCAATCAGTTCAATTGAGCGACCATGTTGTAACATCGCCAACTGCTGTAAAAAAAAGCGTAATTGCTGTTTATTATATTGGTTTTGAAACGCTTCTTTTAGTCGCGCAAGTGAAACTGGCGAGTCACTGGCGAACAAGATTGCTTCAATTTGCAATAAAACGTCATGATGAATGTCTTCGAGTGACATGCCTTCAGTTTGATCAAGTTGCTCTAAACTCATGCTGCAACTCCTTGAATGGTCAAAGGAGCTTCAATTCCACTATGAATAATCTGAATCTTTTGCTGACGTGTTAACTCAAGTACCGCCATAAAGGTCACCACCATACCCATACGACCTTGTTGGGGATTTAATAATTCGATAAAACTTAAAGCCTCGCCTGATGCGAGTTGGCTTTCAATAAAAGCAATTCGTTCTTCTAACAAGACCGGTTCCTGAGCCACGACATGGGTGATCGGTTCAGGGCGATTGAATACGCAGAATAAAGCATCACGTAATGCATCGACATCATAACCTTCATAAATGGGGGCAATGTGCCCAATACTCACGTTGGTGCTAAAGGTATCGCGCTCAAAGATTGGCATTTGTCCCAATCTTTCAGCCGCTTGCTTAATACGTAAATAGGTTTCTAAACGATCAATCAGTTCTTGTTTTGGATCTTTTTCAAATTGATCAACGGCCGCAGGTTTTGGGAGCAGTAAACGCGATTTCAAATCTGCGAGTAATGCCGCCATCACCATATAATCAGCGGTTAGTTCGATATTGAGTGATTTCATGCTATCCATATAGGATAAGTATTGCGTGGCAATCGGTGAAATATCGAGCTGTAATAAATTAAAGCCGTTTTTTTGAATCAGATAGATCAGAAAGTCTAAAGGACCTTCAAATTGTTCGAGTAAAATTTCAAACGCAGCGGGCGGTATATACAAATCTTCGGGTATGACTTCTTGCCACTCGTCAAGGACACGAATGGAAGGTGTTAGCTCCAAAGTTGTTGAAGGGAGAATTTGATTCATTACCGTTATGAGCCACGCGAATTTTCAAAAGCATGAAAGATATAATTTTGTGTGCAAAAAGGGCACATGCTACCGAGAGCACGCCTATTCTAATCGAAATCCCCAATTTAATAAATTACTAGCTTACAAAAACCTTAAACTTCTCAGGGTATTTTCTTTATTTATATAACATGAGCTAGGGCATATAAAAAACTTATGCTTAAATTAACAACGAAATCATTATTTTTATTAAATTATAAATTGCGATGAAAAAATATTTAAAAACACAACAGAACCAGTTTGGACAACGTATCGGTTTCTTCGTCGAAAGCGATGCGCCTAGCCAAGCGATCAATGAAAATTTGGTGGGTCAATATGTCAAACTGATTCATATTACCGATGAAATTTCTGATCAAGCAGCAAGTCAGATTTGGGAAGCTGTATCCACAGAACCGAATGCAGCATGTTGGACTTATTTACCTTATTCTGCACCGCAGAGCAGAGAAATATTAAAAGACACATTACAAAATCTATTTGGTTTTAAAGGCTCAACTCATTTTTTGATTGAAGTAGCTGGTGAGATACAAGGCTGGATTGCGCTATTAAATCCAAGACTTGAACAAGGCGTGATTGAAATTGGCAATGTCTATTTTTCTCATCGAATGAAAAAGTCCAAAGCTTCAACCGAAGTGATCTTCTTATTCTTACAACAATGTTTTTCCCATGGTTTTCGACGAGTGGAATGGAAATGTGATGATTGTAATGCACCGTCTAAAGCGGCGGCCTTACGTTTTGGTTTTCAGTATGAAGGATTATTTCGTCAAGATCGAATTACAAAAGGGCATAACCGCAATACGGCATGGTTTTCGATTATTGATGAAGAATGGCCCGCATTGGAAAAAATCTATCAACAGTGGTTAAGCCCTGATAATTTTGATGCGCAAGGTTTTCAGAAACAGCGATTGTCAGATTTTAATGTAATTTGATTCAGATACTAAGCATCATAAATTGCATATTCGATAATGCGTTGACATTGATCTCGAATGCACAAATTTTGACTTTCTAAATCTGCAAATAGTTCTTTTACTAAAAGAACTTCTAAAAAATATTCAAAAATCGAGTTGTTATACCGAACTTGTATTAATCCGTCGTGGGGCTCTTTTAAAACAAGAGCTTGTGACTCTAAGAGCCAAGGTTCAATGGCATATATTGTTTGATCATCTTGATAATCATGTATGTTCAGTAAAATTTGGAATAAATCCATTTTTTTCTCTTTTATTCTAGGCCTATTCAAAAGCACTGACATCACCGACACCACGACGGATAACTTCAGGGTTTTCTCCAGATAAATCCACGATACTGGTGGTGGATAACGTACCGAAGCCACTATCAATAAACACATCAATACGTTTACCAAGCTGATTTTCAATATCAAAGGGATCATCCAGCGGATCTTTTTGATCAGGTAAAATGAGGGTACTGGTTAAAAGTGGTTCACCTAGTTCTTTTAATAGCGCCTGAGCCACGGGATTACTTGGAATGCGTAAACCAATGGTTTTTTTCTTTGGGTGCATTAAACGTTTAGGTACTTCACTGGTCGCGGGCAAAATAAAAGTAGTGACCGCTGGCGTATTATTTTTTAACAAACGATACATCGCGTTATCGACTTTGGCATACGTGGCAATATCGGATAAATCACAACACATGATGGCGTATTGGTGCTTGGGTCCCAAACCACGAATTTGTGCAATCCGTTCCATTGCATTTTTATTTCCGATTTGGCAGCCGATTGCGTACGCAGCATCTGTTGGATAGACCACAACATCACCCGCACGGATACGGTCTACTGCTTGTGTGATTAAGCGCGCCTGTGGATTTTCAGGATGAATATGTAAATGCAACATTATTTTAACTCCCTGATTTATACGGCTAAATTCAGTATGAAACTTGTTAGGGGCATGTTGCAAGTCTTAGATGTGATAATTTTGTCATTTAATCAAGGTGTTCACGTTTAAATTCATCGAGTTGTAATGGTGTTCCATTGCGGGTAGACACACAGATGTAATGAATGAAATGTGCTGCATCACGCGGTAATTTTGCTTCGCCAGAAAAATAACGTTGTACTTGCGCAAAAACATGATCTTTAAATTGATCGCCATTACCGCCATCGCCGGTTAAGTTATCCAGTGACACACGGAATTTTCGACCAAAAGCAGTCGCAAATAGCCATTCTATGGCCTGAGGTTTTATTTCAACTTGCTCGAACAGTGTTTGTTGCTCTGAACTTCGTCCATCAGGCGCATACCAATAACCTAGGTCGGAAAGCAGGCGGCGTTGCTCGCCAGCAATGCTCCAATGGCTGATTTCATGCAGGGCACTATTGAAGAAACCATGGGCAAATTGGATCTTGGCAGGGTGCTCAGAAGTAGCTGGGAAATACTCTGGTTCAAAATCACCTTTAACTAGTGTGACATTATGGTGGGAAAACCAGTGATTAAAGTGTAAAATAAGCCAATCGACCTGTTCTGGTTCTGTTGTTACCTTTTGCCAAGATGAACGTTGCACTTGATCTAGCGTTAACACAGGAACAGAGGTTGAATGGGTGCTTCCAAGTAATGAAGATGTTACTTCAAGTTGCGGCTGCAACAGGTACATTGCTTAATTTACCCCGAGTTCTGTCTAAAGAAGTACAAAATTGTATCTTAATCTTTGACAGAGTACCGATGAATTTGTAGAATTGCCGCCTTAATTATGTCAGCAAATACTTTTCCAAGCCAAATCGAGCCATTTAAATGGGCTGAACAGGGCTTTACATGGTCAGGAACACTGCCATTGTCTCGCTTTGCTCGTATTGCTCGAGAAGCTGTTGGTTCAATTGATGATCAATTGATCAACATAGACTGTAAGCTATCAATGGATATCTATCATCGTATTGTATGGTTAGATGGACACACTGAAGCCAAAGTTCCAATGGTCTGCCAACGTTGTTTGGAAGCCGTTGAAATTGAATTGGTTTCAGACTTTCATTTAGCTTTGATTGATGATGAGTCACTGATAGAGCGATTGGATGAGGATGCTGATTTCATCGTTCTAGGTGAAAGTGAATCTTCAAAAAAAGGTGATTATGATGCACCTGCAGTGATAGATTTGCTCGCACTACTAGAAGATGAGCTGTTATTGTTGGTGCCTTTATCTCCTAAGCATGATGCTTGTGAGCATAAGCATCAACCTGCCACTCCAGATGTTGTCGAAGAGAAACGGGATAATCCGTTTGATGTTTTGGCAGGTCTGAAGGGTAAACTTAACTCATAATTTATGTTATAATGTTGAGTTAAGACAACTGAATTTGTTCTGATCCATTTTTTCGATCTTTGTAAGGAGCCATCATGGCCGTTCAGCAAAACCGTAAAAGTCGCTCTCGCCGTGACATGCGCCGTTCACATGACGCTTTAACCGAGAATGCATTATCTGTAGACCAAACTACTGGTGAAACTCATCGTCGTCACCACGTGACTAAAGACGGTATTTACCGTGGTCGTCAATTATTCGCTAAAGCAGCTGATGCTGAATAATTGAACTATATGCATTAAGCGTTAGCTTAAAGTATAGAAAAAATGGGAGCGAAAGCTCCCTTTTTTGTTGTTTTTCGCAATTATAAAAAGAATTAATCAATGTTAAATTGCCGCATCGCTAAAGAGTCTATTGTCATTCTCATGTAGAATTATGAGTGTTGATAAAATTGGCGGTAGACTAATTTAAGGATTTTTATATGTCGACTAAACGACTTGAGCAGGCTGCTCAAGCAACAAAAACAGCATTTGTTTTTCCGGGTCAGGGTTCTCAAAAAGCAGGTATGCTGGCTGAACTTGCAGAGCAGTTTGGTGTTGTTCAAGATACATTTGCTGAGGCATCGGCTGCGCTAGGTTTTGACCTGTGGCAGATTGCCCAAACGGGTGAAGGCTTGGATCAAACTGAAAATACACAACCTGTGTTACTGACCGCAAGTATTGCGCTATGGCGTGTGTGGTTAGAGCTGGGTGGTATTGTGCCGAAATACTTGGCTGGTCACTCTTTGGGAGAATACAGTGCGCTTGTTGCTGCGGAAGCAATGAGCTTGGCTGATGCCGTTAAACTGGTTCATTTGCGTGGCAAGCTGATGCAGAATGCTGTTCCTTCTGGTGAAGGTGCAATGGCTGCAATTCTCGGTTTGGCGGATGAGAAAGTGGTTGAGCTTTGTCAAAATGCATCTGCTGCGGGTCAAGGTTCAGTTGAAGCTGCAAATTATAATGCACAAGGCCAAGTCGTAATTGCTGGTAGTGCTGCATTGGTTCAGCAGGTCATGGCCGAAGCCAAAGAACAATCAGGTAAAGCGATCGCATTGCCTGTTTCTGTACCATCGCATTGCACTTTAATGAAACCAGCGGCAGAAAAGTTTGCTGAAGCTTTGGAACAAACTGCCATTGAGCTACCATGCCTTCCTGTAATACAAAATGTCAACGCGGAAATCGCGACAGATGTTGCTCAATTACGTCAGGCGTTAACGGCTCAATTGTACCAATCAGTACAATGGACGCGTACGATGCAATATCTGCAAGATCAAGGTATCCAGTACATGGTTGAATGTGGACCAGGTACGGTGCTGAGTAATCTTGCTAAGCGATTACCGAACATAGAAAAAGCATTTGCCCTAGATAGCAAAGCACGTATGGAAGATGCCCTAAACGCAGTGTTAGTGGCAGAAGGAAAAATTGCATGACACAACAACGAAAAGTTGCGTTAGTGACAGGAGCAAGCCGAGGCATTGGCGCAGCGATTGCACAGCAACTCATTCAAGACGGTTTTTTTGTGGTTGGTACCGCAACTTCTGAAGCAGGCGCGCAAAAGCTGACAGAAAGCTTTGCTGAACACGGGACAGGTGCTGTACTCGATGTTCGCAATGGCGAAGCGATTGATGCACTGGTTTCAGACATTGAGCAAAAATATGGTTCGGTGCTGGTATTGGTCAACAATGCAGGTATTACCAAAGACAATTTGCTGCTGCGTATGTCTGAAGATGATTGGGATGACATTCTCAATATTCATCTGAAAGCAGTTTACCGTTTGTCTAAGCGTGTATTGAAAGGCATGACCAAAGCACGTTTTGGCCGCATTATTAATATTAGTTCAGTGGTTGCACATTTTGCGAACCCTGGGCAAGCGAACTACTCAGCAGCAAAAGCAGGGATTGAAGCATTCAGTCGTAGCTTAGCCAAAGAGATGGGTAGCCGTCAGATTACAGTGAACAGTGTTGCACCTGGTTTCATTGCCACTGAAATGACTGATCAGTTAAGCGAAGATATTCGTAAAAAAATGACTGATCAAGTAGCTTTAAATCGTCTAGGTGAACCTCAAGATATTGCAAATGCAGTGAGTTTCTTGGCGAGCGATAAGGCTAGTTACATTACTGGTACAGTTTTACACGTAAATGGTGGTCTATACATGGCCTAAGTGGCGATGTATAAACTTTTAAAAAATCTTATATTCAATTAAACTAGTGGCAAATTAAAACGCCACAAGCAATGAGGAGAATTCCTGTGAGCGATATCGAACAACGCATCAAACAAGCAGTAGCTGAACAATTAGGTATGCGTGCTGAAGAGATTAAAAACGAAGCATCTTTCATGGATGACTTAGGTGCTGACTCTTTAGATTTGGTTGAACTTGTAATGTCTTTTGAAAATGATTTTGACATCACGATTCCAGATGAAGATTCAAATGAAATCACAACTGTTCAATCTGCAATCGATTACGTAACTAAGAAACTTGGTTAATCATCTTGCATGATCAAAAGCCACCGAAAGGTGGCTTTTTTGTCCCAATATGTTTTGCAACAGAATGTTTTTCATCGAGTTCTAATTTATATACATATATTTACAAGACCGCGTTAAATTGAAACTTGAGCCATTTATTTTTTCTGTATAACTAGATGTAGGTCTATTTTGACTATATGCAATTAATAATTACAGAGGAAATAACAATGGGTCTTTTTGATTTTGTTAAAGGTATTGGTAAGAAGAATACAGCACCTGCAGAGCCACAAGCTGCACCAGCAACGCCAGCTGAACCATCAGCTCAAGAGATTGCGAATAAATTATTAGGTTTGATTAAAAGTTTAGGTCTTCCGGTTGATGGTTTATCGGTCACATATAATGGTAATACCGATACAGCAACGATTAAAGGGCAGGTTAAAACCCAAGCAGATAAAGAAAAGATTGTGCTTGCTGTCGGAAATATTGATCATGTAGCGCAAGTTGATGATCAACTTAGTGTGGAAACCCCTGAGCCAGAAAGTAAATTTTATACCGTGAAATCAGGTGACAATTTGTCTAAGATTTCAAAAGAATATTATGGTGATCCAAACCAGTACAATAAAATTTTTGAGGCGAATCGTCCATTACTCAAAAATGCAGATGACATTTTCCCAGGTCAAGTATTGCGTATTCCACAGTAATGTGTGGACACTCAAAAAGGCGCTGAATGCGCCTTTTTTATTTGATTATTTCCAGAAAATTGATCACTTTCAAAGTAGCCTAAAACCGTTTTGGAATCTTTTGCCCATTCGGTACAGGTGTTTCAGCATGTTTTAACACGCCAAATAGCCACGTTTCCGCATGTTGAACTGCAATTTTTAATGAATCACCGAGTGCCAAACGACCCGCGATAAAGCTTGCTAATGAGCAGCCCGAACCATGGTATTGACCTTCTAAACGAGGGCAGCGGCTTTCTGCAATCATTTTACCGTCAGCATAGAGTACATTACGGATATGATCAGGAGTATCTTCATGACCGCCTTTGACCAATACCGCTTTTGCACCCATTTCAAAAAGTTTTTGTGTGGCTTGTTCAATATCATCGAGACCTGTTAGGGCTCTTAACTCAACCGTATTCGGTGTGATCACCGTTGCCAAGGGAATCAGTTCAACAAAGGCTTTGACTAATGTGGCTTGATCACCCAGTGAACCACCGCTATTTGCCACTAAAACTGGATCGAGCACATAGAGATAATCGGGATGTTCACGTAAAAATTCAGCCAGCGCAGCAATATTGTCTGTCGTGCCTAACATGCCTGACTTTACACATTTAATTGGTAAGTCATCCACCACTGCATTTGCTTGCGCGAGTAGTAACGCTTTTGAGGTTGCTTCAAAACCAAATACTTGTTGTGAGTTTTGAATCGTCAAAGCGGTACATGCAATTGCAGCATGTGCACCACTTTGCCCAATCGCTTCAATATCTGCCTGTAAGCCAGCACCCCCAGATGGATCTAGCCCTGAAAAACAAAGTACGGTAGGACGCACTGCAATTTCCTTTTATTCTGCAATCTACGGTAGTATAAGGAAGTTTCGAGAAACTCTCGACTGTGTTGTGTAAGGCTGTAAGAGATTGAACGAATGACGATCAAAAATATTCTAATCGATTTAGATGGGACTTTAACCGATCCTAAAACAGGGATTCATGGTTCAATTCGTTTTGCTTTAGAAAAGTTAGGGCAACCTTTGGCTGACGAGGTTAATCTGGACTGGACCATTGGTCCGCCATTGAAAGCATCTCTCGCAAAATTACTAAATACCCAAGATGATGATCTGGCTGAGCAGGCCTTGCTTGCTTATCGTGAGCGTTTCTCGGTGACCGGCTTATTTGAAAATGAAGTGTATCCATCGGTGGCTGAGACTTTGCAACAATTGCAATCACAAGGTTATGCTTTGTTTTTGGCAACAGCAAAGCCAACAATTTATGCGAAACAAATCTTGGTTCATTTTAATCTAGCCCAGTATTTTGCCGAAATGTACGGCAGTGAACTGACAGGCGAGCGAACCAACAAAGCAGATTTAATCGCTTATATACTTGAACAAGAACAGTTAGATGCACAGCAGTGTATTATGGTAGGCGATCGCCAATATGACATTATTGGTGCGCGCGCCAATGCAATTGAAACTATTGCAGTGAATTATGGTTATGGCACGGCAGAAGAGTTGGCTCAAGCACAACCAGTGACTCAAATTTCGCAATTTAGCGCATTAATTGCATGTATTAATGAACTCAATGCAGAACGCAAAGTTTCATAAAATGAACTGTTAAAAAAGCCTCGATGATTCGAGGCTTTTTTTATGTCTAATCAGACATTGTGTATTAAACGGTATTGTACTAGTTCTTCAATACTAATCACGGTCAAGCCATGTGTTTGCGCATACGCCAAAACTTGAATGCCTGAAGCCATAGAACCATCTGGATTGGTTAATTCGCATAGGACCCCAGATGGCTTTAAACCCGCTAGACGCGCTAAATCAACTGTACCTTCGGTATGACCGCGACGGCTTAAGACACCGCCTTCACGTGCACGTAATGGGAATACATGACCAGGTCGACTAAGATCACTGGCAATAGCGCCATCTTGGGTTGCAGCAAGAACAGTGGTCACACGATCTTTTGCTGATACGCCAGTTGTTACACCTTGAGCAGCTTCAATGGTCACGGTAAATGCAGTTTTAAACTGGCTAGAGTTATCGACCACCATTGGCGGTAGCGCTAAGTGATCAGCTAATGCTTCTGTTAAGCATAAACACACAATACCTGAACCATCACGAATCATTTGTGCCATGGTTTCGACAGTTAAGGTTTCAGCAGCAATAATCAGGTCAGCTTCATTTTCACGATCAAAATCATCCATCACCAATACAGGTTTGCCTTGACGGATATCTTCTAAAGCTTGTTGAATACGTTGTTCAGCAGGGGAAAGGGCTGAAAAGAAAAGTTCGGGTTGGACTAAACTAGACATAATGAAACGCTCTCGTAAATTGGATACGGTTGAACATTTCAGGACTGATGTAAAAATAAGCGGACACCAAAACAAACCAAAAGTTGTTTTGGGGGTTTCGTCTTCTTTCATCCGGACTATACCGTCGGCTTTGGAATCTCACCAAATCTGCGAGTATATAAAATATATACAGGCTCGTGGGCTGATTAGGTCATATGAGTACAATGCCTAACTTACCACCGGTGGGGAATTTCACCCCGCCCTGAAGCGATGTACTTTGATTATAGCCAGATTTTTAAGTGAAAAGGCAACTTTTTATAGAATGAATCGTTCTATAAAAATTCAAAAAATTGCTGAGAATTGGATCAACTTTTTTAACTGCTCAGTGAAACTGGTAATACATTTAAATTGAGCATAGACTCAAAAGATAAAACAACAATAAAGCGGAAGGATCACTCCAATGGAGAAAGCAGATAAAACAGAGTTAGAACAATTGGCACAACAGTTACATCGGCCAGTGATGAGTCTTCAAGCATTTTCACAGTTATCCAATCAAGATTTGAGTTGGCTTAATCAACAATTACAACAAACCATAGAAAATGAAGACAAGAAACTGAATCAAAGTTTGTATCAAACGCCTTTTTTCCTGCGTTGGCTATTTCGAGATAAATAAAAGGATGGGACACCATGACTCGACTTGCAGTACAGGCAGAAATTATCAAGCTCTCTCGCATCTTAAAGGTCACAGAGCAGCAATTGGCCTTTATGCAGCCTTTGGCACCTGAGAGCTTAAGACAATTTCGTTTTGCGATCTTGGAGCGTTTACAAAAGCAGCAAAAAAAGCGTTTCCGTTATTTGGCGACATGGGTCAATTGGCTACCGCATTGGATCAGTGTTTTTATGGTCAAGCACTTTTTGGACCCGTTTATCGTGGCGCAAATAGCAGTGTATTTGCCTACTGAAAGTTCTTATCGAATCGCCAAGCATTTGCCTGCTAAAACTGTGGCTGCAATCTCGGTGTATTTAGATCCAAGATTAGCAAGAGAGTTATTGGGTTATCTGACCACGCATCAGATTACCGATATTACTCAAGTTCTGTTAGCGCAGCGTGATTTTGTGACCATTGGACGCTTTGTCAGTATGCTATCTGACACGGTTTTATTAGATGTTGCACAGATTGTCGAAAGTGAAAGTGATTTATTGGAAATTGCGTTTTATATTGAATCTCGTGAGCAGATCGATCATTTGGTGCATGTATTGCCAAAAGAGCGTATCGAGCAAGCGTTATTGATTGTAGGTGATCCGACACAACGGTTGGTATGGCCCAAAGTTTTGGCTTTAATGAGTTATATCAGTTATGGCTTGAAACAGGAGTTGGGTGATCTGGCAGTTCAGCAAGGAGAATCTGTAGTGAATGCGATTATTCAAGCAACACAGGAAGACCAGCTTTGGGAGGATATGTTGCCTGTAGTGGCTTGTTTATCTCCACAAGCACAAAACTTTGTGGCAAATCTGCCAGCTTTGAGACAAGTTGAAATTATTCAAAGTATTGTGGAGGCCGCAGATCGCTGTGATTTGTGGGCAGATATGCTGGTGATCGTCAATTATATGCAAGACGAAGCACGGCAAACGGTGGCAACCGCAATTGCGCAGATCGATGAGGAGGTATTGCATCATATTGCCTATGCCTCATTGCTACGTTCACAATGGGAAGTCACCTTTGACATTATGCGGCGCATGCCTGTTGAAAAGCAGCAACAATGCCATCGTATCCTTGATGGTTATATGCAGCAATTAGACCCTGAAACCTATCAATATTTGGATAGTTTATTGGATCGCTACCACATTCAATCTTCGTTGACGCCATCACATGGATAGATTAAGCGTTTGGTAAAGTCTCACGAATCGGGAGTAGTGTTTCTAAAGCATGCTCATAACCGCGCTCTACCAATGTATCTAATTTATGCCAGTCAAACATGCCAATGCCTTCGATGGGCATGCGAATATGTAAATTGGCACGTTCGATTGCAGCGGTTTGAATCATGGTGTCGCTGGCTAGGGTTGCTGTCCGCATTAAAATTTCTGCTAGTCGTGGTGCATGTAGCAATTTATCTTTAATGATTTTATTCCAATTCAGTAAGGCGCTTTGATCAGGTTCGTCCAAACCGATGCCTGGGACTCGGATATCGTCATGTAGACTGACATTACTGGCAATAATGGTCCCTCTTTCCAGATTCTGCATTACGTCGGTAGGGAGGTTATTAATTACACCGCCATCACAGAGCAGGTTTTCATGCCAAGCCACAGGAGGCGCAACACCTGGCACGCTCATGCTGGTTCCGACCCAAGTGGCCAGTTCACCTTGATCATGAATTACGGCCTGACCTGTAGTAAGGTTGGTTGAAATACAGTAATAGGTCTGTCGGAGTTCCTCAATTCGACGATGTCCAAAAATGGCATGCAGGCGGCTATGGAAACGTTGGCCTCGAATCAAGGAAACGCGAGGCATGGTGTAGTCATTGAGATAGTTTCGCGCCACAAAAGTTTCATAGGCGATATGGGTCATTTCAACACTATCAAAACCGCAGGCAACCAAAGCAGCGACAAAAGCCCCCATACTGGTACCACCGACTATATCAATCGGGATATGTAATTGTTCTAGCGCCCGAATCAAACCGATATGGGCAAAACCACGTGCACCACCACCACCAAGTACCAAGCCAACACCCTGACTGGAAATTTGGCGAGCAACCGCACAGATATCAGCTTGGGCCCAAGGATGAATAAAGTAATGCGCGCGGGCATGGTACAACTGCTTCCAAATCAGCGTATGTGGGGAAGGGTCACCTTCGGAGCGTAACAGGACCAATTCAATCGGACTTTGCCATTCATGTTGATTAAGCACATGCGATAAAGGGGTCTGTGTCGGTGTTTGATTTGCTTCAGCCAATATGAGGATTCGATCTGCTTGATGGAGACAGCGTTTTGACCATTCATCGTCACTACTATTGGCGGCATAAAGCACATAGCAATGCTTTTCTTCTAGGCTGGCCAGCCATTGGCGCAGTTGTAAATCCTCGCTACTGTAATCCAAAGGGGTTTGGCTAAACCCAGAACCAAACAGCGCATCTACATGGGCTGCGGTGACTAAACGTGCATGAGGCCAGCGTTGTAAATGTTCTGTCAGTTTCTCTGCCAGATGAGTGGCAGGAATATGCGTCGAGACAGGAATGACCGAAAGGGTGCGACTATGCCCCATGGCATGGGTGAGTTGCTGCTCAGGTTGAGAGCGATGAATAATCAAACGAGACAGTGCAAACAAAACTTTGGGATATTCGTGGATGAAATCTAAAAACTGTTGCTGTGGAATACCCAATAATGCAGTATCTCGAATGGCATTGACTGTACAGTGATGCGGTTGGTTGGAAATGACACCCGTTTCACCGACAATTTCGTTTCGACCGTAATAGCTGAGTAAACCTGCTGAGCTGGTGAGCTTTACTCGGCCATAGGCAACAATATAGACATGATCAGCAATATCATGCGCACAATACAACTGTTGTCCTGTTTGCAGATGGCGAATATGACAATAGGCAACCAAGCTTTCCAGCGTCGCGTGATCTAATTCTGCAAAGAGGCTGACTTTGCTGAGAATATTCAGAATATCCATATTTTTCAAATTATCGTTATTGTCTATTTATTGAATAAGGGCTAGTGCTGTTTTACAAGTTGGGTTAGGTAAAACTCGGCCTTATTTTTCAGTGTTTTTGTATTTTTAAGAAATGGCAGATTTGGGAGTTTTTCACAATAAAAAAAAGCCAGTTCATATTGAGTGGCTTTTTTCAGAATCTGTTTTATTGCTTATGCAATTTGCACAGGAATACAGTTTGCGGTGTGATTGACTGTATTGTCTGGATTTGCATACACAAGTCGTGGTTTGTGAAGATTTGCTTCTACTTCAGTAAAGTCACCGAAAGTCGCAATAATCACTAAATCGCCTACATCAGCTTGATGCGCAGCGCCACCATTGACTGAAATAATACCTGAATCGTCTTCACCACGAATTGCATAAGTTGTGAAGCGTTTGCCGTTAGTTACGTTCCATACGTGGATTTCTTCGTATTCACGAATCCCTGCTAAGTCCATTAATACGCCATCAATTGCACAAGAGCCTTCATAATGAAGTTCTGCATGAGTCACAACTGCACGGTGAATTTTACATTTTAATAAACGAGATAGCATGGCTAGCGTCTCCTGAGTAAGACCTAAGATGAATATCTTATGGGTGACTTGTCACGTTTTCCGCGGGCTATAGGCGGTTTGATGCGCATTTTGCGCTTAAAAATGCAATATGGCAAGCGGGATTGATCAACAATTCAGTTTAAGTTAAGCGGGCTTGTAAGCGTTAATTTGATTCATGGCCTGTGAGACTTGTCCATCAACAAGCATTTTCACTTTAGAGAGGGCATGATCAATTGCTGCGTCCATTAAAGCTTGTTCACTGCTAGGCGCTTTGCCGAGCACATGACCAGAAACACGCTCTTTAGCACCAGGGTGCCCAATTCCAATTCTTAAACGGTGAAAGTTAGCGCCGATATGAGGAACGATATCACGAAGACCATTATGTCCACCGTGTCCGCCGCCTGTTTTCAAACGAATAACACCAGGATCCATATCCAGTTCATCATGTGCAATCAGGATTGCTTCAGGTGCAACTTGATAGAATTTAGAGAAAGGAACAACACTTTGACCAGAACGGTTCATGAAAGTGGTAGGGAGTAATAAGCGAACATCATGACCTTCAACTTGGCCACGACCACTGTATCCATGAAATTTTGGATCAGCTTTTAGAGAAATGCCATAACGATCTGCAAGCTGTTCTACGAACCAGAAACCTGCATTATGGCGGGTTTGGGCATATTCCTTTCCAGGGTTGCCCAAACCAACAATTAGCGAAATATTTGACACTAATTTACGCCTTTAACACTTACGCGCGTTTGAAGTCAGCGTGCATAGGTGTATTTTTAGCAGGGTGACGTTGTAACGCTTGGATTTTAACGTTTTCAACTTTGTCACCGATTTTGATTTCGATAACTTCTTCGAAGAAAGCGTTGTTTTCTAAAGCTTTAACGATTTCACGAAGCTCTAAAGTAATTGTTACAGGCTCAGCGCTACCACCATAGATGATTGCTGGAATTTGAGCAGCGTGACGAAGGCGGCGGCTCGAACCTTTCCCTTGTTGTGCTACTTCACGTGCTTGAGCGTTTAATACGAAGTTTGCCATGGGCATATCCTCATTGAGTTTGAGTAACTAAACTTGCGACCAGTTTAGTGATAGAAAAACCCTAGCGAGCTAGGGTTTAAGAAAAAAAGCTGGGCTATTATAGATAACTATCGAACATTGCGCTAATAGATTCTTCGTTATTGATACGACGAATTGTTTCAGCAACCATGCTAGCAACAGAAACTTGGCGAATTTTGCCTAAGCTCAATGCTTCATCTGAAAGAGGAATGGTATCTGTAACAACCAATTCATCAATCACAGAATTACGAAGGTTATCAATGGCTTTGCCAGATAAAACAGGGTGAGTTGCATAAGCAACAACACGGCGCGCACCAAACTGTTTCAGTGCATCCGCAGCTTTGCAAAGCGTACCTGCTGTATCTACCATGTCATCAACGATGACACAGTCACGATCATTTACATCACCAATCAAATGCATCACTTGTGATTCATTTGCTTTTTGGCGACGTTTATCGATGATAGCTAAGTCGATATCACCCATTTGTTTCGCAACAGCACGGGCACGAACAACACCACCTACGTCAGGTGAAACCACCACGAGGTTGTGATGTTGTTGTTGACGTAAGTCAGCGAGTAACGCTGGCGTACCGTAAATGTTGTCAACAGGGATATCGAAGAAACCTTGAATTTGGTCTGCGTGTAAGTCAATCATTACCACACGGTCAATTCCAACGGTTGTTAGCATGTCTGCAACAACTTTCGCTGTAATTGGTACACGAGCAGAACGTGGACGACGATCTTGGCGTGCATAACCGAAATAAGGAATGACAGCAGTGATACGACCAGCACTTGCACGACGCAAAGCATCAGCCATAACCAAGATTTCCATCAGGTTATCATTGGTAGGCGCACAGGTAGACTGGACGATAAAAACGTCTTTACCACGAACATTCTCAGTAATTTCAACTGAAATTTCACCATCAGAGAACTTGCTAACAGAAGCAGCACCTAATGGAATATGTAAATGGCTTACGACTTTTTGAGCGAAATGTGGATGAGCACTTCCACTAAAAACGACAAGATTGGGCATGAAGCACCCTTGGCGGTTGGCTTATAATGAATTTGGATGGCAGGGGCGGCTGGATTCGAACCAACGGATGCCGAGATCAAAACCCGGTGCCTTACCACTTGGCGACGCCCCTAATGCGGCAGAACTTTAAAGGTTTTAGATGATAATGTCAATATAATTGATCAAATATCAATATAAAACAAGTCTGTCTTAATATATGGCAGGGGCGGCTGGATTCGAACCAACGGATGCCGAGATCAAAACCCGGTGCCTTACCACTTGGCGACGCCCCTAATGCGGCAGAACTTTAAAGGTTTTAGATGATAATGTCAATATAATTGATCAAATATCAATATAAAACAAGTCTGTCTTAATATATGGCAGGGGCGGCTGGATTCGAACCAACGGATGCCGAGATCAAAACCCGGTGCCTTACCACTTGGCGACGCCCCTAAATATTACATATATCTACAGATGAAAATTGGCAGGGGCGGCTGGATTCGAACCAACGGATGCCGAGATCAAAACCCGGTGCCTTACCACTTGGCGACGCCCCTAACATGTAACTGAAAAATGTCGTAAAGGTGATTCTGCTAGACTGTTAACCAAGTAAGCTTTACAAGGCGAGTTTTGCAAAATTTGCTCTATATCCATTTCATAGGTTACTTCAATAAAAACACAAGCACCTGTACCTGTAAGCTTTGCTAGACCAAACTGATCTAAATATTGCATTGCTTCTTCTACTTCAGGGTATAACTGTCGAGCCAGAGGTTCAAAGTTATTTCCAAAATTAGAAGGTTCTAACTGATAGGCGCAAAATGTAGTGATCTTAGAATCTCTTGTCAATGTTTTTTGCGAAAAAAGCTGTTGAGTGCTGATAA
The DNA here is from genome assembly GCF_000369805.1 of Acinetobacter sp. NIPH 2100. Classification (GTDB taxonomy): domain Bacteria; phylum Pseudomonadota; class Gammaproteobacteria; order Pseudomonadales; family Moraxellaceae; genus Acinetobacter. Next base: position 956,272 of record NZ_KB850224.1, read on the forward strand.
AACAGTCAGGTTTTAAAATTATGAATTTTTTTTGAGCTAAGTCTATGAATGATAAATGTTCACCGATGCCTTCGGCCCATGCATTACGACCTAAAACAAAGATCGGAACGTCTGCACCAAGCTGTACGCCATAATCGGCCAATTGCTGTTCATTTAAGCCACATTGCCAGAGTTGATTGAGTACAATTAGTGTGGTTGCTGCATTGGATGAACCACCACCAAGACCCGCACCCATTGGAATATTTTTTTCGATATTGATGCTGAGCCCACATGGTTTTTTTGCATGTGGGCGTAATAATTGTGCTGCACGATAGATTAAGTTCTGTTCGAGTGTGACTTCGCTTAAACCCGCAATTTGAATGGTTTCTTCTGTATGCGGTTCAAAAGTCATCCAGTCATATAAATCAATGAGTTGAAATATAGTCTGTAATTCATGATAACCATTTTCACGACGACCTGTGATATGCAGAAACAAGTTCAATTTGGCAGGGGAAGGCACTCTAATCATAAAAACAATCTAAATTATCGGTTTTGAATTACCATTGTAATACGGTTTTCTTTGTCATCAGCAAGTGCTTGCTTCAACAAAAGTTTATTGGGCAAGGTTTGGTCATCGTTATAGCTGAAATCAACAGTCCAGCCATCTTCAATGAGCTGTTTCAAGCGATTTTGTTCGTCTTTGCTCGCTTGTGCATTTTGCGTTGCAGGCTTGGCTTGTACCCAGTAGGCAAGGTGCATAATCGGTGCCTGCCAACCTGTCGCTTTTTCCAGTAATTCTTCAGGTGTAGCTGCCGTAATCAGACCTGTTTTCGCACTGTTTAAGGTGACTTGACCTGGTTTGCCTTCAATATGTGTTTTCCCAACCCCTAAAATTCCAGTCAGTTCAATATCAAACTGCTCTTGTTGCTGTACCCAGGTAAAAAAAGCACTGCCCGATTGCTGAGGGGTACGCACACCAATTTTGCCCTGTAAGCTAAAATTATTTTCATCTTGGATTTGGGGTGAAGCAATCACTTTATTGGGCTGGCTTAAATGTTGGCAGCCAGTTAACAATAGAACGCTACTGCTACATACCGCGACGCATAATTTTGAAAACAAGCGCATGTTCTTTTAACTCTTTTTTACAGTGATGGGTAAGATTAAGCTATCAAGTTGTTGTAATTGTGGGGCATTGGCATGTTTTTGTTTCAATTGCTGTAACACCTCGCTAAATTGCGTGAGTGCCCCTTGCATATACAATGCTTTGGCATAACGGATACCGATATTGACATTGCCACTAATGGAATAAGCTTGGCCTAAAACTTTAGACGCAGTATCAAAGTCATTTTGTAAAAAGGCGATATAGCCCAATGTATCTAAAATCGATGCTTGTTCAGGTGCGAAATCCAGTGCCAATTCTGCGTATTTACGCGCTTCTTTGAGACGGCGATTTTGCAGTGCCAAAGTGTAGGCATAAGCATTCAGATAGGTCGGACTATTTGGCTCAATCGTTAAAAGTTGTTTTAAGGTTTTGTCTAATTTATCTCTATCTGTATACGGATCAAGCAATAATACTTCTGCATAAATCAGTTCAGGGTCATCAGGTAAACTCTTAATGGCTTCATCCAGCAAGGCCAAAGCTGCCTTTTTGTTGTCCATTTTCTTTAAAATGTCAGCCTGCGCTTGATATAAAAAACTTGCATGTTGCGGATAGTTGACCCGTTCTTGCGTTAAAAAACGTAAGCCATCATTCAACTGCCCCTGTTTCTCAAAAATCGCAATCATATTACGGCGGGAAACAATATATAAGCTGCCATCAACCAGACGATAATAGGCTTTTGCGGTTTCATAATGCTGTTTACGTTGTGCATTGATCGCAAGGTAATAGTAAGCCTCATTTTGGTATTTTGCAGATGAACGTAATTCAACCAGATATTGTTCAGCTTTTTCATACTGCTTTAAATCGATACTGGTCAGACCTGCAATAAACAGGGCTTCTTCGGCTTTTGGGTGATCTTTAATGATATCTTCAAGTTTATCCAAAGCTTCTTGTTGCTGATTGATTTGAATGTAATAACGCGCTTCAGCCATTCGTACATCAATATTATTTTTATTTTTCCGACTGGCTTTTTCAAACCACTTTTTAGTCTCTTCATCATCACGTAAAGCCATTAGCAGATTGGCTTTCATTAAAATAAAGCTGGTCGATTTTGAGCGTTTTCGTAATGCACGATTAATATTATTTAGTGCTTGTTCGTACAAGCCATCTTGTGCTTCTAAACCAGCAATCAGGGCTAAAATGGAAGGATTGTTCCTTTCTGCACTTGCTCGAAGTGCATTGAGCAGAATCTCACGATCTTGTGCTTGTTCAGGTGCGATTCCCGCTAAAATTTCTTCAAGATCGGCAGTCGGATCAATATTTAAAATCTTATCTAGCGTCTTGGCTGCGAGTTCATACTCATGTGTTTTTAATGCAATATGCGACAAATAAAATAAAGCGGGAACATCTTTAGGTTCTTGTTCAACCCAATGGGTTGCAATGTCCAAAGCAGACTGTAAATCATTATATTCTAAAGCAATATCTAGAGCGCGTTGCTTAATGGTGGTCGAGTTGCTTCGAATCGCAAGTACAGTATAGTTGTGTAGCGCGGTTGCAATATCATCATAAGCAAGAGAAAATTCAGCAATCATGCTTTGTTGAAGCGCATGTTCAAAGCTGTTATCTGCATACATGTCGTGTATTGCTTGTGCAGAGACATAAGAGCTCATGCTACCTAACAACAAGATTGTGGTAGAATACCGTCTAATCGTCTTGCCGCTAAAAAGGGTACGGCGATATAGCTGACGCAATTTTTATTGATCCAAAGTAATGCTTTTTATGACACCGATGTTGCACAATAACATAAATTTAGCGAAATGATGATCTGATATGTCTTTCTTTGCATTGGGCGTCAACCATCAAACAGCTTCTGTTGAACTTCGTGAACAAATCGCTTTCAATGCAGAGCGATTAGCTGCGCTATTGCTTGAACAAAACCAAGGTTCATCATTGAATGATATGGTGGTTGTGTCGACCTGCAATCGTACCGAAGTGTATGCCATGACAGAGGATGCAGATAGCGTTCTGAATTGGCTGGCCCAAGTGAATAATATTGATGTAAAACAGTTAATTCATCATGTTTATCGTTACGAGAACGCCCAAGCTGTTACACATTTAATGCGTGTTGCCAGTGGTTTAGACTCATTGATGTTGGGTGAGCCACAGATTTTAGGGCAAGTTAAAAGTGCATTAGCGCTCTCTAAAGATGCAGAAACTGTTTCGCCTGAATTGAATAGTGTTTTTGAATATGCATTTTATGCTGCAAAACGGGTTCGTTCTGAGACGTCTGTTGGAAGTCATGCCGTTTCAATGGGTTATGCCGTTGCACAGTTGGCATTGCAAGTTTTTAGTCGCCCTGAAAAGTTAACCGTTATGGTGGTTGCAGCAGGTGAGATGAATAGTCTTGTTGCCAAGCATTTAGCAGAAATGGGTGTTGCCAAAATCATGATTTGTAACCGTAGTCGCGAGCGGGCAGATCTTCTTGCACATGAAATTGCACATCAAGTCGATGTAGAAATTATTCCATTTGCAGAGCTTGCACAAAATTTGCATAGAGCTGATGTTGTTTCCAGTTGTACAGGTAGTTTGCATCAAGTGATCGGATATGCTGACGTTAAAGTCGCTTTAAAGAAACGCCGTTACCAACAAATGTTATTGGTCGATTTAGCGGTTCCACGTGATATTGACCCAAAAGTTGAATCGCTGGATAACGTCTATTTGTATGGCGTTGACGATTTGCAAAGCGTCATTGATGAAAATTTAGCGCAACGTCGTCAGGCTGCGGTTGAAGCTGAAATCATGGTCAATCAATTGGCAACCCAATTGATGACGCAACAAAAAGTAAAAGAGGCGAGTGGTACGATTCAGGCTTATCGCCAGCATAGTGAAGAAGTGAGCCAAAAAGAATTGTCGCATGCGCTTGAGTCTTTACAGCACGGAAATTCTGCTGAACAGGTACTTCAAGAGTTTGCACATCGTTTAACGCAAAAGCTGATGCATCCAACTTCTATTTTACTCAGAGAAGCGGCAAAAGCGGAAAATCCAGATTACTTTGAATGGCTGCAACAACATCTTCAAGATGTGTTTGAGCATGAGCGTAAGCCGAGACAGTAAGGAGGCTTTTTAGTCGAATTTAATAATTTATTTTAATTTATAAGTAAAAATTGATTTGCCTTAGTCCGATATTAACTGAATAACTTTTTTAGAGTAAATAACGATTTATATTTTATTTGCATAGTAGATAGAATAGAAGTATTTTATGCATCTGAAAAAAATTACTTTAAGAAAGAAGTATATAATGAAATTAAAACATCAAATATTAACCCTGTCGCTAATCTCAATTTTAAATACACATCTTCATGCTGAAGATGTTGTAACAGAGAATCTTCAAGTCAAGAGTCCGTATGGTGCAGTGGTAGCTTCAATCTCAGCAGGGGCTGCAGAAGATGCTTATTTCTATATGCGAGGAGAGAGCTATATCTATGGTACATCTACCGTCATAGGAGAATTAAAAGCAACAGAATTGAATGCTGATAATATACGTATGACAGATAACAATAACAACACGCTGTTAGAAATTTCAGAGCAGAACGATGGTAAGGCTAATTTATATTTAAAAGGCTATAGTCATATAAGCGATGATTTAGTTGTTGGTGAAAAAATTATTACAAAAGATTTGGAAGTTAACGGCACAATAAGAGGGAATCTTTCTGGCAATATTGTGAGTAATGACATCTATGTAAAGTTCTTAGAGAGTGAAAATCAGAGAACTCAGTCATTAGAAGTAACTGGGCGTTTAAATGCAAAAAATATAGATTTACAAGGAACCAATATCTCTTCTTTAGCTGATGCTACACAAGATAATCAGGCGGTTAATTTAAGACAATTGAACTCAGCATCAACTAAAAATTTAGCTGATGCGAAAATTTATACTGATAACACTGCAAAAAGTTTACGCGATGAGAATAAGGCGGAGTTTGTAAAAGTAAATAAAGCAATACAAGATGGTGATAAAGAAACTTTAGCCTTAGCAAATAAAAATACTGCAGAGATAGCGGCAACGATTCGTTTAGACATGGAAAAAGCAGATACAACTGTTTTAAACAACTCCAAGTCATATACAGATAATGCTACAAAAACTTTGCGCGATGAAAATAAAGCAGAAACTGCTAAAGTAAATAAAGCGATGCAGGATGGTGATAAAGAAACTTTAGCACGGGCGTATAAAAATACGACTGAGACAGCCGCAACGATTCGTTCTGAAATGGAAAGAGCGAGTATCAATGTTTTAAATAATTCTAAATCTTATACTGATTTCCGTGTTGATCGCTTAAATGAAGATTTGCAATCTTTTAAAAAGGATTCTTATGCAGCCACTGCAGCAAGTCTTGCAACAGCATCTTTACCACAGCCGAGTAATGCTGGCTATAGCATGGTAAGTGCAGGTACTGGGACCTGGAAAGGTCAACAAGGATTTGCAATTGGAATGAGTGGAATCTCTGAAGATAATAAAGTGATTTATAAGTTGGCAGGGACAGGTAATACTCAGGGTGATTTTGGTGGTTCTGCTGCTATTGGGTATCAATGGTAATTCAAAAGATCAGGATATAAAAATCTCTCGTTGCACGAGAGATTTTTCTTAGGACAATAAGCGCAAACTAATCTGCTTAGTGAGTTCATTCAGCTGTTGGCGTAAATTGCGTGATTCAATTAAAGAAATAGGCGATTTCAGCTTTAAGCGTAAATATTTTTCTTGTAACCCTAAAGCATATTCCTTGGCAAGTTTGTCCGCAATTTCAGGTGCTTGCGTTAAAGATTGGATATTGGTACGTTGCATAATATCAGCCAGCTCATGGCTATAACTGCTACATGCACCGAGTACATAATAGGTCGCCAGTTCCTGATCATCAGGTAAATCATCAAACACAATATTCAGTGCAGCTAAAATTTTCGCCAATAATTCATTTTGATCAATCACTGCACGTAATTCTTCAAAATGAATATACAGGAACGGGTGATGCATCAAAATTGCTACCGCAAAATCTTCATCTTTGGTATGAATGTTAAAAGATAAAGATGCATCATGGCTGATCTGAGGGGTAAAGCGTTTGCCGAGACCGAGTTTTTCGCGGAAAGATTGCGTGAGCAAATAACGAAATGAACCATGTTTGGGTAACAATTCCGTCAATTCACGCAGTTCACCCATCACCAAGCTTTTGCCTTCTGGGGAACTAATATCATGCTGTCCAGTCAAATGTGCGAACACAAAGTCTGATAGCAGCGGCGCTTGCTGTAATAGTTTTTGGAAATTTTCTAAGCCTTCACGACGGATCAGCGAGTCAGGATCGTGTTCATTGGGTAGCACAAAGAATTTTAATTCACGACCATCATTAAGCAGCGGAAGCGCAATTTCTAAAGTCCTTCGTGCTGCTTTTTGCCCTGCGGCATCACCATCAAATGCAATTGTGATACGAGAATTTTGTTTAAATAGCGTGGTTAAATGATCTGCGTTACTGGCTGTTCCGAGTGTCGCGACTGCACCATTGATGCCATATTGCTGTAAGGCAATCACGTCCATATAGCCTTCAACCATGAACCAGTCATTGGCCTTAAGTTTACGACCCTCATATAGGCCATAGAGCAATTGATTTTTATGGAAGACTTCGGAATCAGGGGAGTTGATGTATTTGGGTTTGATTTCATCGTTTAAGGCACGACCACCAAAACCAACAACACGACCTTTATGATCACGGATTGGAAAGATCACGCGCTCGCGCAATAAGTCAAAATCTCGACCACTATCGCTGGAACGAATCAGACCGATTTGTTTTAAACCTTCAATATCTTGTGGAAAGGCTTTTTCTAAATGTTGCCAATCTTCTGGGGCATACCCTAAACGCCAAAATTGAATGGTTTGTGCAGATAAACCACGTTGTTTGAAATAGTGTTGTGCTTTTTGGCTATTGGGCAGTTGACGTTCATAAAACTGCGCAACATTTTCCAACAGGTCATAGAGGTTGCCTTCTTGTACTTGTTCTTCAATGTTAAATGAAGGATCAAATTGTGCAAAAGGATCATCCATAAAGCGATCCATATCGACAAAATGATCGTCCAGTGCTTCATGGATAGATTGGGCTGGTGCGGTTGGTTGTTCTTGTTTTGGTGGTGTTATTTGTGGAACTGCGGTCTGTTGTGGGCTGCGTTTATAAGAAAGTTTTTTATTGTCGTGATTATCTTTTGGTAATTCAACGCCTGTCTGATTAGACAAATCTTTCATCACGTCGACAAAGTTACGACTATCGATGTCCATTAAAAAGCGAATGGCATTACCGTTGGCTTGGCAGCCGAAACAATGATAGTACTGTTTATCTCGATAAACATGGAATGAGGGTGACTTTTCCTGATGGAAAGGGCAGCAGCCAGAATAGGTTCGCCCAGTCTTTTTTAACTTCACACGTTGACCGATCAAATCGACAATGTCGGTTCGATCTAAAATTTGATCAATCGTATGTTGTGGAATTGCCATGCGCGTTTAACCATCTCAAACAGGGGGAGAACATCCTTGCTCGGCAAAAATGTCAGAAATCATTGTTGCATAAAATGAAAAACAGGCAAGGGAATACTTGCCTGTTTGGTGTATCAGAAGATTGCAGATTAGTTTGCAGCATCATCCTCAGCTGTTTTTTCAGCTTCAGGCTTATCTAACAGCCCAAAGCTTAAACGGTTTTTCCAACTTGGTTTATTTTCCGTTGTCGCTGCAGGTGCTTCAGGCGCTGCGACTGGCGCAGGTGCTGCTTGTTCAGTTTCTGGTTTATCCAACAAACCAAGACTTAAACGATTGGTTAAGCTACGTTGTTCGGTATCGCTTTTCGCTTCATCTTTAACTTGATTGGTTTTTGATTCACGACCAAGTAAGCCTAGCGTTGCGCGGTTAACCCAACTTCCTTCTTTACGTGCTGCACGTAAATTCACTTCGCCATTCGATTTGACCAAGTTCGGATAGTTTAGTTTTAAAATATCAATATATTGTTGCGAGGTCGCTTTGTCACCAAGCTGTTGATAGCTATAGGCCAAAGTGGCTAATGCCTCAGGCGTTTGCGGCGTCTGTGGATAATGTTCAATTACCCATTGTGCACGTTCAGCAGCAGCCAGCCATGCTTTACGCTGAATGTTAAAACGTGCTGCATTCATCTCACTTTCTGCAAGTTCTTGACCAATAAACTTCATGCGTTGTGCCGCATCTACTGAATATTGGCTACTTGGGAAACGACGAATCAGTTCAACAAAATTTTGATATGCCACTTTCACATAGCTGACATCACGGTGTGATTGCTGTAAAGAGGTATAACGAATCAAGCTATCGTAATTCTGTTCCATGTTGGCTACGCCACGAACATAGTAAGCATAATCGACATTTGGATGCTGCGGATTTAAACGAATGAAACGATCTGCAAGCGCAATTGTGCCTTCATAATCTTTTTGTTTGAATTTCGCATAAAGAAGCTCAAGTTGAGCCTGTTGTGTATATTGCCCAGTCGGATAGTAGGTATCTAAAGCTTCAAGTGACTTTACTGCATCAGTATATTGATTACGATCAAGCGATTTTTGTGCTTTGTCGAAATAAACTTGTTCACTTGATTGTGGTCCTTTATCCACCACTTCTTTCTTACTTGGATTGCTGCTACAGCCCACAAATGCAGATGCTACACCTAAAGAAAGTGCAAGCACCGTAATTTTATAACGTGGTAGCGACATAAAAACTCCTCTGTTATTCTGGGCAATGAGCTACAATGGTGCTATTAAACCATTTTTGTACCGATCATCAAATGACTTCAGCACAATCTTCCAATTCAAACATCTCTGAAACAGATTTCTTACTCGAAGATTCTGTCGATGCAGATAATCATAATTCTGACTCAACTGCAACACGTTTATCGTTGCAAATTCAACTTGATGAAGACTATTTAGGCCAACGCATAGATCAGGTTGCCGCATTGGTCTGGAGTGACTTTTCACGCGAGAAACTCAAGCAATGGATGAAAGACGGGCATCTGTTGGTAAATGGTAACATTGTTAAACCCAAGTACCGTTGTGAAGGTAATGAGCTCCTCACGCTTGAAGTTGAACTTGAAGCACAAACCTCAAGCCAGCCAGAAAATATTCCTTTAAATATTGTCTATGAAGATGACGATATTATTGTGATCAATAAAGAAGTCGGGATGGTGGTTCATCCAGGTGCAGGTAATCCAACTGGAACTTTGGTTAATGCCTTGCTTTATCACGCCCCAAAATTGGCAGAGCTGTCTCGTGCAGGTTTAGTACATCGTATTGATAAAGACACCAGTGGTTTATTGGTGGTTGCAAAAAACTTGGAAGCACAATTTTCTCTGAGCAAGCAATTGGCCAAGAAAACTGTTTATCGTGTTTATGATCTGGTTGTTTATGGCAATGTCATTGCAGGCGGCACTATTGACGAACCGATTAAGCGTCATCCTGTAGATCGTATCAAAATGGCGATCTTACCGGGCGGGCGTGATGCAGTAACGCACTATAATGTGAAAGAGCGCTTCCGTGACTTTACCCGAATTCAGGCGCAGCTAGAAACCGGCCGTACGCATCAAATTCGTGTGCACTTTAGTTATCTTGGGCATGGCTTGGTGGGTGATCCTGTCTATGTCAATCGTGTTCGCTTCCCAGCAGGTGCATCAGAAACATTAACTGATATGCTGCGCAGCTTTAAGCGCCAAGCATTACATGCCGCCAAACTTGGTTTGGTGCATCCACGTACGGGTGAAGAGATGATGTTTGAAGCACCTTGGCCTGAAGATTTTACTCAGTTGCTTGAAGTATTACGCAGCGAAAATGAAGCCTATTAAGTAAAGTTCCTTTTTAATAAAGGGTGACATATTCAGCTCCCTCCCTTTGAAACGGGAGGTTGGAAGGAATTTTATGCAATTTGTACAAGGTCTGCCTCAGGGTATTTATGTCGGTCAAACACGGATTGAACATCCTCAAAGCATTGCAACATTGAATCAAAACCTGGCTGGGTTTAATTTGGCTTTGCATGTGAATGATGATGCGCAGCGTGTTCAGCAGCATCGGATGGTCTTGTTGAATCAGTTTGCTGCATTTGGTGTAGATAAAATGACCTGGATGACGCAAACCCATAGCACGATCTGTCATACCGTGAATGAACAGATTCCATTTATTGCCCTTGAAGGCGATGGTTTGGTGACGCAACGTGCTGGCCATGCCTTAATGATGATGACAGCAGACTGTCTGCCCGTGGTATTGGGTAACCATGAGGGAACTGAGGTCGCTAATCTACATGCAGGTTGGCGTGGCTTGGCCAGTGGAATCATTGAAAATACAGTTGCTGAAATGAAATCTAAACCCACTTGGGCATGGTTGGGTGCTGCGATTAGTCAACCGTGTTTTGAGGTTGGAGCAGAAGTCAAGGCAGCATTTTGTGAAAAATATCCTGAGCTCGACACTGCTTTTATTGCTGGTCAGGTTGAGGATAAATATCAAGCGGATCTTTATGCGATTGCTCGCTTTATTTTAAAACATTTGGGTGTCGAAACTGTTTTAGGTGGAGATCAATGCTCATATCAACAAGCCGAAGACTATTTCTCTTATCGCCGTGATGCAAAAACAGGGCGAATGGCAACTTTTGTATTTATGCAATAAATTGCATTCGTTGCGTTGTTGATTCGCCATGTCGTAGTGAAAATGTTAAACTTGATCTAATTCATTGGTTTTTAAAATTCTCCATGTCTGTTATTGAGCAAATTACTCCTCAAGTTAAAGTTTGTGTGGTTTATCATAGTCCTTATGGGCATACCGCCAAAGTTGCACAATATATTACTCAAGGTGCCGAGCAGGCAGGTGCAGAAGTGCATCTCATTTCTGTGGCTGCGCCACAATGGGATCTATTGGACCAAGCAGATGTGATTGTTATCGGTTGCCCAACCTATATGGGCAGTCTGACAGCCGCATTGAAACAGTTTATGGAAGACTCGTCTAAACGTTGGTTAGCGCGGGCATGGCAAGGCAAATTGGCTGCTGGTTTTACTAATGGCGGCGGTCTCAGTGGAGACAAATTGGCGGTATTGCAGCAAATTAACTTATTTGCGATGCAACATGGCATGTTGTGGGCTGGTTTGCCATTTATGCCGACGGGAAGAAGTTCGTTAGATATTAACCGTATGTCGAGCTTTTTAGGCTTAATGACCCAGTCTGATAATGCCAGCGTTGAAATTACCCCACCAGAAGGTGATTTAGAAACAGCACGTAAGTTTGGAAAATATTTAGCAGAATTAAGATTAACGCATGTCTCTGTTTAATCTTGAATAAAAAAAACCTCCAATCACTGGAGGTTTTTTTTATTTGTGCAGCAGGCGAGATTTATCACGTTGCCAGTCACGATCTTTTTCTGTAGCACGCTTGTCATGTAATTGCTTACCTTTCACCAGTGCAATTTCCAACTTAACCAAACGGCCTTTCCAGTAACAAGCCAATGGTACACATGAATAGCCTTTTTGATTGACTGCACCCAAAAGCTTTTCTAACTCACGACGAGAGAGCAGCAACTTACGCGTACGTGTTGCTTCTGGAACCACATGGGTTGATGCAGACAATAAAGGCTGAATTTGTGAGCCCAATAAAAAAGCTTCGCCATTTTTAAAAATTACATAGCTTTCTGTGAGCGTCATACGTCCCGCACGTAGAGATTTTACTTCCCAACCTTGTAAGGACATGCCTGCTTCAAATTTTTCTTCGATAAAGTAATCGTGACGCGCCCTTTTGTTTTGAGCAATCGTGCCACCATTATGTTTTTTTACAACTGTTGCTTGCGCCATAATCTAAACTTCCACAATTACAGCTATTGTGCCGTAAAACGCAACCTTTTTCCATTGTTTAGGAATTTCGCGTTTAGGCCGAAGATTTGTTAAAATACGCGTCTTATCTCATTAACTAGAGTACAACGCATGTCTAAAACACGTGTGATTTATCCGGGGACTTTCGATCCAATTACCAATGGACATGTTGATTTGGTTGCAAGAGCATCAAAAATGTTTGATGAGGTGGTGGTTGCAATCGCGATTGGCCATCATAAAAATCCTGTGTTTAGTTTAGAAGAGCGTGTTGAATTAGCCAAAGCTTCTCTTAGTCATTTGACCAATGTTGAGTTTGTTGGCTTTGATGGTCTGTTGGTCAATTTCTTCCGTGAACAGCGTGCAACAGCAGTACTACGTGGTTTAAGAGCAATTTCAGATTTTGAATATGAGTTTCAATTGGCGAATATGAACCGTCAACTTGACCCACATTTTGAATCGGTATTTTTAACTCCCTCTGAGCAATATTCATTTATCTCATCGACATTGGTAAGAGAAATTGCTCGTTTACAAGGTGATGTGACTAAATTTGTGCCTGCCGTTGTGGTTGAGGCCTTTGAACGTAAACATCAACAAGGTTGGTAGCGTGTCTTTATATATTACAGATGAATGCATTAACTGTGATGTCTGTGAACCTGTATGTCCGAATGAAGCCATTTATATGGGTGAGCTGATTTATGAGATTGATCCTGCACTCTGTACAGAATGCATCGGTCATCATGATCAGCCACAGTGTCAGTTGTTTTGTCCAGTTGATTGTATTCCGCTCGATCCTCAACATGTCGAATCGCATGATGACCTGATGGCGAAATACAAAAAATTAACTGGGCAAAAAAATGCGAGCAATTAACGCTTAAGTTTGATAAGATGCGCCACGAAGTGGGCCGGACGGTCGCTGCTGTGGAGGTCTCCGTGACTGAAACAGGGGAGGAAAGTCCGGGCTTCATAGGGCAAGGTGCCAGGTAACGCCTGGGCGGCGAAAGCCGACGGCAAGTGCAGCAGAGAGTAGACCGCCAATCCCTCCGTTCCTCCCTTTAATAAAGGGAGGCTAGGTAGGATTCGGTAAGGGTGAAAGGGTGCGGTAAGAGCGCACCGCGTGTCTGGTAACAGTTCACGGCAAGGTAAACCCCACCAGAAGCAAGACCAAATAGGAATCCTGAGGCACGGCCCGTGCTGGATTCGGGTAGGTCGCTTGAGCGTATGAGTGATTGTACGCCTAGAGGAATGATCGTCCTCGACAGAACCCGGCTTACAGGCCCACTTCAAAGATTTTTTGAAAATTGTGCTTGACGTGTGTAGTGAAAGTTAAGATAATGCGCCCACAGTTTTCGGCTATGTAGCTCAGTTGGTTAGAGCACCGCACTCATAATGCGGGGGTCACAAGTTCAAGTCTCGTCATAGCCACCATTTTATAGACCACGCTCCTGCGTGGTCTCTTTTTATCTGCAGTTTTTATCATCTTCAAAAAGGCTTTGCATCATTCAGTTCTGAACAATGACAGCGTTTATCTTGATTCAATTTTTAAGTTTGTGATTAGATTTGCTGAAAAGTGATCAATTGATGGTTGATAGCATAAAAACTGTTCATATGTTCTATATTTTCAAGATCATAGACTTGACCCGTAATGCTGAACACTAGATAATGCGCACACAGTTTACGGCTATGTAGCTCAGTTGGTTAGAGCACCGCACTCATAATGCGGGGGTCACAAGTTCAAGTCTCGTCATAGCCACCATTTTAAAAACCACGCTCCTGCGTGGTTTCTTTTTATCTACGTGATATGTAAAAATAATAGATCAGATGTGCAAAAGCCTGTAAATAATTCATTTATTTACAGGCTTTGTTGTTTATAGATGTTTTTCGATTGTGGCGAGCGTCTGGGCGCTTTCATAGAAAGGTTTTAAAATTAAAGTGATGATCGGTTCCAGTACATCATGCTCATCTAATGCAACGACAGCTTTTGGATAAAAACGCACCGCTTCATTGAGTAAATCTGTTTCTTCTATACCAATTGCAGCAAAAACATCTTCCAGACTTTCATCTTTATAGAAGTCATAAAAGACTTTCACGCCGTATAAGATCAAATCTTGTATGAAAGAGGATTGACGCAATTCTTTCCAATACTCATAAATCATCACAAAGAATTCTTCCACATCCAGTGGTGTGACTTGTTTGGTATATTCAGATAACGGTTTGGCTTTGTTATCGTCCCAAACATTGCGTGCAAGGCTCTCTAAATCATCATTTGAAAGCAAACTGAGATCGACCAATTGTTCTTGTATGAAGCGGGCGATACTCTCTTCAATTTTCTGCTCAATGCGTTGCTGCTGGCGATGAGAAAAACTTTTTAATTTGTGTTGCCACTCATATTTGCTCTCAGAAATTCGCTCTTCATCGGACTGAGTAAATAGTTTTGGCAGTTTGTTTTGCAAAGTTGTGGTCGCAATGTATTGGCACAACTGTTGAATAGAAGGGCTTTCTTTTAAAAATTGATTCAAATAATGGCGAATATTTTCAAGTTCCAAAAATTTGGATAACCACATTTCAAATTGGTGGTCTGAAAATATATCTTGTAACTGAGCTGATGATTGCAGTGAGAATACATGCAGTCTTTGTGCAATTTCCCCAATAAACTCTAATAAACCTGCACCAAGCTGCATTTCAAAAGCATAGCGTTTTACCACGGCTTGGATTTGCTCTAACTCCACCACTTCTTTGAGTTGGATGTTGGGTGCATGTTGGAGAAAAAGCTGAATAAATTGCTGGAAAAAATCAGCAGAAAGTTGAGTGGTGAGTTGGTGTTTATAAAATGCAACTTGCTCAAGCATAAGTGCTTGAGCAAGTAATTGTGACTTTTCAGAAACAATTTTTTCAGTCATTCGCGGTCCATCCGTTGACGATCGGGTAGCGTCGCTCACGACTGAAGGCACGTGAACTAATACGTGGTCCAATCGCGCCCTGACGACGCTTGTATTCATTGCGATCAACCAAACGAATCACTTTTTCTACGACTGCGGCTTCATAGCCTTTGCCGATGATGTCTGCTTGGCTGAGATCTTCTTCAATATAAGCATATAAGATAGCATCAAGTACATCATAAGCAGGGAGTGAGTCTTGATCTTTTTGATCAGGACGGAGTTCTGCTGATGGTGGACGAGTAATGACACGCTCAGGAATCACAGGTGTTTCATCTAGCGTGTTACGGTATTTCGCTAACTCAAACACAATGGTTTTATAGACATCTTTGAGAACTGAGAAGCCACCAACCATGTCGCCGTAAAGGGTACAATAACCAACTGAAATCTCAGACTTGTTACCAGTAGAGAGTACGAGGTTACCAAACTTATTGGATAAGCCCATGAGCAGGGTGCCACGAGTACGCGCTTGTAAGTTTTCTTCCGTCGCATCCGCTGGTGTGTTGCCAAAGAACGGGAACAAGGTCTGCATGAAACTATTTACAATTGGGTGAATCTCGGCAATACCGAATGTAACACCCATACGACGTGCTTGTTCAGTTGCATCTTCTACACTCATTTGTGAGGTATAGGTATATGGCATCATCACGGCTTGGACTTTATCGGCACCAATGGCATCAACTGCAATCGCCATTGTTAAAGCAGAATCGATCCCACCTGATAATCCTAAAATTACCCCTGGGAAGCCTGAACGCTGTACATAGTCACGTGTTGCCATTACCAAAGCTTGATAAATTTCAGCAAAGGTTTCTAAAGCAGGTGTTGCATCTGCGGTTTTAAATTGTTTTTGTTCGGCATCAAATTCAGCAATCGCAATCGACTCTTGGAAACTTGGTACTTGTAATACCAGTTGTCCATTATTGCTGCTGACAAAACTTGAACCATCAAAAATCAGATCGTCTTGCCCACCGACTTGGTTCACATAAACGATATTTAGACTTAATTGTTTAGCAAGCTCATTTAAGGTTTGAATACGGTGCTGTGGTTTACCTACTTCATAAGGTGAAGCATTTAAGACCAGAACCGTTTCAACATTCAGTTGGCTGAGTTGCTTCACAGTATTCAGTGACCATACATCTTCGCAAATCAAGACACCAAACTTATGTCCTAAATATTCAAAAACCAGATGTTGATGGCCTTCTTGGAAGTAGCGTTTTTCATCAAATACACCATAATTTGGCAAGTTGTGTTTGTTATAAACACCTAAAACTTGTCCATCTTTCATTACAGCAGCGGAATTATAACGATGGCCGTCTTCAGTTTGGTGCACAAAACCAAACACCATGAGAATATCTTTTACTTCGCTTAACTGAGCAAACGCTTTTTGAGTGCGTTTTTGTAGGTTTGGGCGAAGTATTAAGTCTTCAGCAGGGTAACCTAATGTAGAAAGTTCAGGGAAGATGATCAAATCAGCCTGTTGTTGTTTCGCTAAATTTGCTTGCTCAACCATCTTTTGAGTATTTGCATCAAGATTGCCAATATGCGGAGAGAATTGAGCAAGGGCAATTTTAAAATTTTTCATTCAAACCTAATCCTAAGTCTTAACAAGTTATGATATACAAGTTTTTGATTTATATAAGTATAGTTATTAAAAACAAGTGTATATCATGGCGCCAAACATTTTATATCTTAAACAAAAATTACAAGTTTACTAATATATACTAAATGCACATTTTTCTGCGTAAAAATAACAAGTTTTTCTGTATAAAACAGCAACATTTCTCAATGTTTGCGTGATTATGGTGCATGAATGTGAATAAATTGAATAGAGTCACATAAAGTTTTTTTTCATGTCATTTTCGCATTTTGCTGTGACACCTCAATGACAGCATGCAAAAACAATAAAAAATTTGAGTAAAAAGAATCACTTTTGGTTTGTTGCGCATACTATCTGAAAAATAGAACAGTTGTGCTTTTTTATAAAGTAATTATTTTCAATAGCTTGATCGTTTGTTGTGTGTTTTTTATACCGTTCATCGGGAATATCTTTGCGACACTTGAGTGTACATTTGTGCACTGCTATTATCCTAATTAATGTGAACGGATGTGCACTTTGATACGCATCAAGTGTACCCAAGCACGTAAAATGATGAGGTAACAACAATGTCAGTTTTATTATTTCCTGTAATTGCATTTGGCTTAGCTGTAGTGGTTGGTCGTGTGGGTACAGTGATGTTCCAAGAAAAAGATCAACAAGTTTAATTGATCATTAAATTTTAATTCATTTTGGATGAGGTAACGAACGATGTCAGTTTTATTATTTCCAGTCATTGCTTTTGGTTTAGCTGTCGTTGTTGGTCGTATTGGAACAGTAATGTTCCGTGAACAAGATCAACAAGCTTAAGCTGATTTATTAAATAGTCATTTTAAATAAAGAGGTACGAAATTATGACTTCAACGATTTTATTGCCTGTAATCGCCTTAGCTTTAGCTATTGGTGTCGGGCGTATTGGTACCATTGTTAAGGATGCGATGCGTGTAGATTTTACGACTGATATGGATGATAGTCATGAGCTTAAAACTGAAACTCAAAAAGGCACTACTGCATAATTTTTCTTGCAAAATGCTTACTTAAAAAGCCCTGTAGTTGAAACTGACAGGGCTTTTTATTTTTCTAGAAGAATGTTGGGGATTTTGTGGAAAAACACATCTCGTGCAATATCACCTTGTTGTTCGATGTTATAACTCGAAAAGGCTTTGTTTCTTATAAATTGATATCGATATGGGTTGTATTGCTTAAAGCTGAGGTAATAGCCTGCTTGAAGTATTGCGCCTTTAACAATGACATTGGTTCCTTGCTGAAACTGTAGAATATGCGCCAACTCATGAATAAAGATTCCTTGTAGGGACATTGAACATATTGAATAGTCAGGACGGAAATATTTCTGATGTACAAATAAGTTGCCGTTCGGTGCCATAAAAATATTGGCAGGTTGCCAAGGTAGATAGGGGATATTAAAAATCTTTATTTGTGCATAATCGATGAGTTCGCCAAAGACCGAGCGAGCAATTTTGATTTCGCCAGACGTCAATCCCCGATATTGAAATTGATTCATTTTGAGATAAAAAATTAAGCTGGAAATCAATCGCGCTTTTAATCTGTATATAAATGGTTTGATCATCTGGAATTCAAGCGTGAAAAAACATTAGTTATTTTTTATTCTAGAATAAAAAAACCTCAGTTAAAACTGAGGTTTTACCACCACTAAGATGACCACGGCAAATAAGATCAGGGTCGGCATCTCATTAAAAAAACGCCAGAACTTATGTGATTTATAGTGGGCATTGCCAATCAGCTTTTTACGGTAATAACCGCAAACAAAATGGTAAATCACCAATAGGCCTACCAAACCGACCTTAAGATAAAACCATAAGGCTTCATGATAATGTCGGGTTGCATCACCCCAATCAACGAGAAAGTGAGCCGTAATGAGTGTGGCAATCATAGACGGCCACATGATCCCGCGATACAACTTACGTTCCATGACTTCAAAGCGTTGATGACTTACCGCATCTTCGCTCATGGCATGGTAGACATAAAGGCGTGGTAAGTAGAACAATGCAGCGAACCAGCAAACCACGGCAATAATATGTAATGCTTTTACCCACAAGAAAGCATCAGAAGGTGCATCCATCGATAATCCTACGCAGGATTATGCATCCCACTTCTTGAAAATAAGGCAGGCGTTTACACCGCCAAAGCCAAAACTGTTACTCATGACAGTATTCAGTTTTGCATCACGTTTTTCAAGTACAATATCGAAACCTTGCGCGCCCTCATCAAGCTCAGTCACGTTGATGTTTGGTGCAATGAAGTCATTTTGCATCATCAAGACAGAATAAATCGCTTCCTGAACACCAGCAGCACCTAAGCTGTGACCCGTCATTGATTTGGTTGAACTGAGTGGCGGAACTTGTCCTTCACCAAATGCACGTTCCATTGCTTTAAGTTCGGTCACGTCACCTGCTGGTGTTGATGTACCATGTGTGTTGACATAGTCAATACTTTCTACGCCGTGCTGTTTTGCTTCATCCAGTGCCATGATGATACAGCGTGTCGCGCCTTCACCACTTGGGGCAACCATGTCTGCACCATCACTGTTTGCAGCATAGCCAATTACTTCAGCTAAAATATTCGCACCACGTGCTTGCGCATGTTCAAGTGATTCAAGCACCACGAAACCACCACCGCCTGCAATAACGAAACCGTCACGATCTTTTGAATATGGACGTGATGCAGTTTCAGGGCTGTCATTATATTTTGAACACAATGCACCCATGGCATCAAACAACAAGCTTTGAGACCAGTGATCTTCTTCGCCACCCCCAGCAAGCATTAAATCTTGTTTACCCAATTGAATCAGGTTATAGGCATAACCAATGGCATCGGCAGAAGTTGCACATGCGCTGGTAATCGAGTGCGCAACACCTTGAAGTTTTAACGCAACGCCAACATTGGCTGTAATCGTGTTACTCATATTGCGAGGAACGAAAAATGGACCGACTTTACGTGCGCCTTTCTCTTCTAAAAGTTTAACCATTTCGACAACTGATGCAGTTGAGTTACCACCTGAACCACCCGCAATTCCATAACGAGGATTATTTGCTAAATCTTCTTGTTTCAGCCCTGCATGTTCTACGGCTGCAATTGCGGTGTTGTAGGCATACATGGCACATACGCCCATAAAGCGTTTAACTTTGCGGTCAATCCCGTCAAAATCTTGTGCAGCTGCTGCGCTGACATGGCTTTTAAAATTCAGTTCGGCATAAGTCGGATTAAAACGTGTTCCTGAGATTCCATTTTTTAAAGAATGAGTGACCTCTTCTAAAGAGTTACCGATACATGAGTTAATGCCCATACCAGTGATTACAACACGTTTCATTTACAGATCCCTTTTATGGTAATACTTAAGCCCTGTGCATCTCGCTATGAATACAAATCAGGAGAAAAATAACGATTAAAATGGCTTATGAGTGAATGACACCATGATAGCAGAAAGGTTTTTTATTTCTTATGGCAAATCTTATGCCTATTTCCAGTTGTGTAAATATTCGTAAATATTCGCGATGTTGTGACGAAACGTAAAGAAAGAACACAGATAAAAGTTGAGATAAATCTGCATTCAACCTAGTATTTACCTAGAAATGCACAGATTACACAACAGAGGTACTTGATGACAAAATCTAAAAACAAGCAATCTTCAGGTTTATTTGCACAAGCCTTTGGAGTGGCTAAAAAGCTCAGTTCAGAATTACAGAAATTTCAAGTTGCCCCAACCACATCGGGTGCAGAACTTGCAAATTCATCCAATATTGTTGAAGGAAAAGCACGTTTCAAAAGTCCATTTGAGGTAGAGAAATATGAAAATCCTCAACAAATGCTGCGTCAACAATTCCCAAAACTATCGCATCAATTATTAGGCCGTCATTATAATCGAGTGAATAGTGTGGCTTCTTTTGTATCGCCAGATTTAGGCGATAAGGTCTCAGACTATTTATTTCAGTGGTTAAATGAATTTAGTTCGAATAGTTCCCTGACTGAAAAAATCCTTGAGGAAGCAGGGGTGAAAGATATTATGGAACTGACGACAGATACAGGGCGTTCACAGCGTTTGAGTCAGGCTTTGATCGAACAAAATAAATTATTAGCTGCCGCGCAAGGTGCAATTACAGGTGCAACGGGTGTTTGGGGTGCTGCAATCGATATCCCAGCATCTATTGTTTTGACCTTGAGAACAATTTATCAAACGGGCCGTTCACACGGTTTTGATTTATCTGAAGATGCTGACCAAGAAATTGTTGCATTTATCTTTAAAGAAATTGATTTGAGTCTGGTTGCAGAAAAACAAACCTTGTTGGTTGCGTTAAAAGCTTTGAAATCCATGTTGGAAACCCATGATTTGCAACAGTTTCAGCAATTGCTAGGTTCGAATAATGATATAGAGTTGGTAAAAAAATGGCTGGTGGATGAAAGTGGCCAGTTTAAATGGAACTGGCTCAATCGTATTCCTCAAGCTTCAGTGATTGGTAAACTGACACCAATCGCAGGCGCAGCACTGGGTGGTTTCTATAGTTGGAGACTGTTAGAAGATGTTGGACATAAATCGCAATCGATTTTTGGTGCTGCACGCTTTTATATGAATGAATATCCGAATGAAAAGATTTCGCCGCTAGAAGCATATTTTAAAGCAGAAGCATTATTGAAGAAGGCGAGTCCACGGTTATTAAGTTCTACAACAGTTGAAAATAATAAGACCTCATTAGACGAACCGAATGATGTGATTACCAATGTAACCGTTAAAACCAAAGACAATACAACACCAACAGTCGCTGTAGATGACAAGGTTGAAGCTGGAATTCAACAACTTGCTGAACAGCATGTGGTTGAGCATCCTCATGCAGAGCAACAGCCTGCATTAAAGGTGCTGCAAGATGAAACTTTTGAGGATGCTGAAACAGAAATCACCGCTGAGCAAAAATCAATTGATATAGAGCCAGCCTCAACAAAACATAGCTAAATGTGGGTGTGGTGTTTTAGGTATTAAAAACACAACAAACTTCAGAAATGGTCGACACTTGAAATGTTGACCATTTTTACTTCTTAGCTTACAATTATGTGCCCTTAAAAAGAGGTTCTTTTCTTTTTTTAAGGTTGTTTAATAACGGGAGAATTGCCAAATGGCAACAACAAATCAGTTGATCCGTAAGGGTCGTACAACTTTGATTGAAAAATCTAAAGTTCCTGCGTTGAAGGCTTGTCCACAACGTCGTGGTGTATGTACACGTGTTTATACTACTACACCTAAAAAACCTAACTCAGCAATGCGTAAGGTTTGCCGTGTTCGCTTAACTTCAGGTTTTGAAGTTTCTAGCTATATCGGTGGTGAAGGTCATAACCTACAAGAGCACAGTGTTGTTCTTATCCGTGGTGGTCGTGTTAAAGATTTACCAGGTGTACGTTACCATACCGTTCGTGGTTCTTTAGACTGTGCTGGCGTTAAAGATCGTAACCAGTCACGTTCTAAATACGGTACTAAGCGTCCTAAGAAGTAATTCTAGGAAACTAGTCCAAGCAACCCTTTAGCGTTTCGCTTGTTTGAATTCTTCATAGTTTTGTAATTCAAGCGACGTATAGTAAGGCCAGCGAAAGTACATGACACTCGTACAAACTGCTGGATTATCCTGAAGTGTCATATTATTAGGTGTATTAAAATGCCAAGACGTCGCGTAGTCGCTGCTCGTGAGATCCTTCCAGATCCAAAATTTAGCAGCCAAACAATCGCTAAATTCATGAACCACGTAATGCAAGATGGTAAAAAATCTATTGCTGAAAGTATCGTTTACGGTGCTTTAGACCGCGTTCAAGAAAAAAACAAAGTAGACCCAGTTGAATTTTTCGAGACTACTCTTGAAAAAGTTCGTCCTATGGTTGAAGTAAAAGCACGCCGTGTTGGTGGTGCTACTTATCAAGTACCTATGGAAGTACGCCCATCCCGTCGTACTGCTTTAGCTATGCGTTGGTTAGTAGATGCTGCTGCTAAGCGTTCTGAAAAAACGATGGCTTTACGTCTTGCTGGTGAGTTGCTTGATGCAGCTGAAGGTAAAGGTTCTGCGATCAAAAAACGTGAAGACGTGCATCGTATGGCTGAAGCCAACAAAGCCTTCTCTCACTACCGTTTCTAAGCGGATAAAACAGTCCCTAATCAGGAGAATATTCATGCGTACCGCAGCTCGATTCAACATCGCTCTCTATCAAAGTGGGGGCTTTGCGGGTATTTAAGTTGCCTGCTTGGATATTCGTGCGCATCAATTTAATTGATGCGTCCTGTTTTAAAAATAACATTTAGGAATGTAGACATCATGGCTCGCCAAACCCCGATTAGTAATTACCGTAACATCGGTATTTCTGCGCACATCGACGCAGGTAAAACAACTACAACAGAACGTATTTTGTTCTACACAGGTGTATCTCACAAAATTGGTGAAGTACACGATGGTGCAGCAACAATGGACTGGATGGAACAAGAGCAAGAGCGTGGTATTACAATTACCTCTGCTGCAACCACTTGTTTCTGGTCAGGTATGAGTAGCCAATTCCCACAACACCGTATCAACGTAATCGATACACCGGGACACGTAGACTTCACAATCGAAGTTGAACGTTCTATGCGTGTTCTTGATGGTGCGTGCATGGTTTACTGTGCAGTTGGTGGCGTACAACCTCAGTCTGAAACTGTATGGCGTCAAGCGAACAAATATAAAGTGCCTCGTTTAGCGTTCGTGAACAAGATGGACCGTACTGGTGCAAACTTCTTCCGTGCTGTTGATCAAGTTAAAACGCGTCTAGGCGGTAATCCTGTTCCTATCGTTGTGCCAATTGGTGCAGAAGATACGTTTGCAGGTGTTGTTGACCTCATCGAAATGAAAGCGATTATCTGGGATGAAGCATCTCAAGGTATGAAGTTCGAATACGGTGATATTCCTGCTGACCTCGTTGATACTGCGAACGAATGGCGTACTAAGATGGTTGAAGCTGCGGCTGAAGCATCTGAAGAGTTAATGGACAAGTACCTAGAAGAAGGCGATCTTTCTAAAGAAGAAATCATCGCTGGTTTACGTACTCGTACTTTGGCGTCTGAAATCCAAGTTATGCTTTGTGGTTCAGCGTTCAAGAACAAAGGTGTTCAACGTATGTTGGATGCTGTAATTCAATTCTTACCTTCTCCAACAGAAGTTAAAGCAATTGAAGGTATTCTTGACGACAAAGATGAAACTAAAGCATCTCGTGAAGCATCTGACGAAGCTCCGTTCTCTGCACTTGCGTTCAAAATCATGAACGATAAGTTCGTAGGTAACTTAACATTCGTACGTGTTTACTCTGGTGTTCTTAAACAAGGTGATCCGGTTTATAACCCAGTTAAATCTAAGCGTGAACGTATCGGTCGTATCGTGCAAATGCATGCGAACGAACGTCAAGATCTTGATGAAATCCGTGCAGGTGATATCGCAGCGTGTGTAGGTCTTAAAGACGTTACTACGGGTGATACATTATGTGATGAGAAAAACATCATTACACTTGAGCGTATGGAATTCCCAGAGCCAGTAATTTCATTGGCTGTTGAACCAAAAACTAAAGCTGACCAAGAAAAAATGTCAATTGCTTTAGGCCGTTTGGCGAAAGAAGATCCATCGTTCCGCGTTCGTACAGATGAAGAATCTGGTCAAACAATTATTGCTGGTATGGGTGAGCTTCACCTTGACATCATCGTTGACCGTATGAAGCGTGAATTCGGTGTTGAAGCGAACATTGGTAAACCAATGGTTGCTTACCGTGAAACGATCAAAAAGTCTGTTGAGCAAGAAGGTAAGTTTGTTCGTCAAACAGGTGGTAAAGGTAAATTCGGTCATGTATATGTTCGTTTAGAGCCTATGGATGTTGAAGAAGCTGGTAAAGAATACCTATTCGCTGAAGAAGTTGTCGGCGGTACTGTACCTAAAGAATTCTTTGGTGCGGTAGACAAAGGTATTCAAGAACGTATGAAGAATGGTGTATTGGCTGGTTACCCTGTTGTGGGTATCAAAGCGACATTATTCGATGGTTCTTACCACGATGTCGACTCTGATGAATTGTCGTTCAAAATGGCAGGTTCATACGCTTTCCGTGACGGTTTCATGAAAGCGGATCCTATCCTTCTTGAACCAATCATGAAAGTTGAAGTAGAAACTCCAGAAGACTACATGGGCGATATCATGGGTGACTTAAACCGTCGTCGTGGTATGGTTCAAGGTATGGATGATCTTCCTGGTGGAACTAAAGCCATTAAAGCAGAAGTTCCATTGGCTGAGATGTTTGGTTACGCGACTCAAATGCGTTCTATGTCTCAAGGTCGTGCGACTTATTCTATGGAATTCGCTAAATACGCTGAAACACCACGTAACGTGGCTGAAGGCATCATCGCTAAGTTCCAAGCTGGCGGTAAAAAAGGTGACGACGAGTAATCTTTCGATTACTATATTACCCAACTAAATTTAGTTAAAAAACCAAGTGCTCATGGGCGACCCTCATGAGCAGTTTATAAAGGAAGATCATCATGGCTAAAGCCAAGTTTGAACGTAATAAACCACACGTAAACGTGGGTACAATTGGTCACGTTGACCATGGTAAAACAACTTTAACTGCTGCGATTGCAACTATTTGTGCAAAAACTTACGGCGGTGAAGCGAAAGATTACTCACAAATCGACTCAGCTCCTGAAGAAAAAGCACGTGGTATTACAATTAATACTTCACACGTAGAATACGATTCTCCAATCCGTCACTACGCTCACGTAGACTGCCCGGGCCACGCCGATTATGTTAAAAACATGATTACTGGTGCTGCTCAGATGGACGGCGCGATCCTTGTATGTGCTGCGACTGATGGTCCAATGCCACAAACTCGTGAACACATCCTTCTTTCACGTCAGGTTGGTGTACCTTACATCATCGTATTCTTAAACAAGTGTGACCTTGTTGATGATGAAGAATTACTTGAATTAGTAGAAATGGAAGTTCGTGAACTTCTTTCTACTTATGACTTCCCAGGTGATGACACTCCAATCATCCGTGGTTCAGCGCTTCAAGCATTAAACGGTAACGACGGTCCTTATGGCGAGAAAGCTGTAATCGATTTAGTTGCTGCACTTGATTCTTACATTCCAGAGCCAGAGCGCGCAATCGACAAAGCATTCTTAATGCCAATCGAAGACGTATTCTCTATCTCAGGCCGTGGTACAGTAGTAACTGGTCGTGTAGAAGCTGGTATCGTAAAAGTTGGTGAAGAAGTTGAAATCGTAGGTATCAAAGATACGGTTAAAACAACTGTAACTGGCGTAGAAATGTTCCGTAAATTGCTTGACGAAGGTCGTGCAGGCGAGAACTGTGGTGTTCTTCTTCGTGGTACTAAGCGTGAAGATGTACAACGTGGTCAAGTACTTGCTAAGCCAGGTACAATCAAGCCGCACACTAAATTCGATGCAGAAGTATACGTACTTTCTAAAGAAGAAGGTGGTCGTCATACTCCATTCCTTAACGGTTACCGTCCACAGTTCTACTTCCGTACAACTGACGTAACTGGCGCGATCAAATTACAAGATGGCGTAGAAATGGTAATGCCTGGTGACAACGTTGAGATGTCAGTAGAATTAATTCACCCGATCGCAATGGACCCAGGTCTACGTTTTGCGATCCGTGAAGGTGGTCGTACTGTAGGCGCTGGTGTTGTTGCTAAAGTAACTGCATAATCGCTTAGAGTGAAAAAAAACACCCCTCTGGGGTGTTTTTTTCGTCTATTGTTCGACAATTTTTTTGTAAGAGTGTCCTAAACTGATACTACGCTGTCCTAAACTGCACTTAATTGATTCAGATAAAACCGTAATATAAAACTCAAGAAAACGAACAAAAGTGCTCAGTGGAAATAAACCACTGAAAAGGAGTAGGCAGCATGAATGCTAAAGTAAATATTTCAAATCGTGCAGGTGCAAGTTTCCCAGTACGTCGTATGAATTTTGATTTTAATGAAGTTCCTGAGTATTGGGTGAGTGGTTCTGCTGGATTAACTCATTTTATGACTGGCTTATCTGCCTTGTTTCCAGATGGTGAGAAATTATTTATCGATTCAGTCCGTGCTGTACGTTATCACCCAGCCATTAAAGACAATGAAAAATTGCAAAAAGAAATCAGTGCTTTTATTGGGCAAGAGGCAATGCATACCCAAGAGCATGTCAATTTCAATGCTTCAGCTCAAAAATATGGTCATGATATTGAAACGCTGGAAAGAAGAACTGGCGTTGTCATTCAAACGGGCCGTAAATTATTTGCCAAATTGGTTAAACCATTCGGTATGACTCAAGAAATGGTGGACTTAACAGCCACAACGGCACTTGAGCACTTTACTGCCACAATTGCATCGGAGCTATTGCGTAACCAATATATCCAAGAATTGATGCAAGACAAGACTATGGAATATATGTGGTTATGGCATGCAGTAGAGGAAAATGAACATAAAGCAGTTGCTTATGATGTTTATGAAGAAATCTTTGGGCGTGGTGTGAAAGCTTACGCTTTACGCAATAGTGCTTTGGTTGTTGCGATGGTGGCGATTTTCCTGACCCAATCTTCATTTGTGGTGAAGCTTTTGAAAGATGATGGAAAATTGAATTTAAAAGAGTTAGGCATGATTTATAAATATGCTTATAGTCCATCAAAAGGAATTATTTCAGGTATGGCAGGTGAAATGCTGGCTTACTTTAAACCAGGTTTCCATCCGAATGACTTAGACACCGTACAATTATTGCAAGATTGGAAAGCGAAATTAGGTTTGTAATCTGTACAAATTCATTCAACAAACATCGTTTATAAAAGGGCAACTTGGTTGCCCTTTTATATTTTTAATCTTTCATTTCATAGAATATTTTGAATCTGTTGACATGTCCTAAGATGATGCTTTTCTGACCTTATCTGCACTTATTACCTGCATTTAAAAGAGCGTATAAATGAAGTATAGAAAGTGATCAATGATGAATATCTATCGTATAGGAGAACAAGGAATGAATGCTAAAGTCAATATTTCAAACCGAGCTGGCGCCAGTTTTCCTGTACGCCGAATGGACTTTGAATTTGCTGAAGTGCCTCGTTATTGGGCCAATGGTGATGCAGCATTAACACATTTTATGACTGCGCTTTCAGCACTATTCCCAGAGGGTGAACAATTCTTTGTGAATAGTACACGTGCGGTACGTAATGACCCTAAATTGGCCGATCAGCGACTGCAGAAAGAGATCAGTGCCTTTATTGGTCAAGAAGCGATGCATTCTAAAGAACATTTGGCTTTTAATGCTTCAGCACAAGCTTATGGTTATGATGTTCGTGAATTAGAAGCTCAAACAGGGCGCTTGATTAACCGCACTATTGGTGTTGCTTCAAAAATACTCAAACCTTTTGGTTTTAGTAAAGAGATGATCGGGCTTACTGGGACGTGTGCATTAGAGCACTTTACTTCAACCATTGCAGAAGAGCTGTTAAGTAATCCAGACATTCAAGCGATGTTTATGGATCAAACCATGTACCATTTATGGATGTGGCATGCGGTAGAAGAAAATGAACATAAGGCGGTCGCTTTTGATGTGTATGAAGCGATGTATGGTCAAGGTGCGAAAGCCTATTTTATGCGCTCATTGGCATTGGTGATTGCAATGGGACTGATCTTTATTACCCAGTCTTATTTCACAGCGAAACTTTTGCGTACTGATGACAAGCTTACATGGCGTGATACCAAATACATGATCAAATTTATGTATGGTTATAAAGGGTTTATGACCCGTCAAATCCCAACCTTATTGGATTTCTTAAGACTGAAGTTTCATCCCAATGATCAGGATACCACTGCGTTATTGAATAAATGGCGTGCTGAGTTGGGCTTTAATCTGAGTTAACTTCAACGGGCAGTGAAAACTGCCCATTTTTTTATTCAAATTTTGCTTTAAATTGCTGATAATCTGCATCAGTATTTTTAAAGGTAATAGATCGTGATTCGATTGATGCAAGAAAAAGATTTAGATCGTGTTGCTGCAATTGAAGCTTTAGTCCAAACCCATCCATGGTCGAAGCAGCAGTTTCAGGAATCCTTTGCTGCCTATCAATGTACGGTTTATGAACAAGCCAATCGAGTGGTGGGTTTTTGTATTTTGCAGCCAGTTCTGGATGAAGCGAATTTATTGTTGATGGCAATTGATCCTAGTCAACAGGGTAAGGGACTTGGTTATGCGTTGTTAGAAAGTTCAATTCAACAATTAAAAAATAATCCGATCCAGATTTTTTTAGAAGTACGTGAAAGTAATACAGCGGCTATTCGATTGTATGAAAAGACCGGTTTTCATCAAATTGATTTACGCAAAAATTATTACCCAAATACGGATGGCTCAAGAGAGCATGCTGTGATTATGGTCAAAACATGCACTGATGATTTTGCGGCTTTATTTAATAATTAAATTATTCCACTCGGAAGGCAATGTACTCATTAATGAGTTGCCAAGTTGATGAATTTCATTATCTGAGAGTGGGCGGTTGAGTCTGCGCCACTGACCATCAAGTAATAATTCGAGTGGTGTATATTGCGATTTATAATTCATTTTAGATGAATGCGGCACCCAGTAACCTAGATATAAGTAGTCTAGGTTTAATGTGCGTACATATTCGATTTGTTTGAGGATCGCAAACACACCTAAAGAACGACGTTGTTCATCTGGGTCGAAGAACGTATAAACGGCTGAAAGTCCGTCATCCATCAAATCACAAGTTGAAACACCAATCAGCTTTTGGTCTTTCCAAAGCTCGATAAAAAAACTCTCTGTGCAGCTATGCACCAAAAATTTTTCAAATTGATCCAAACTGGCTGGATACATATCGCCATCTGAGTGACGTTCATTAATATAACGTTCATATAGGTCGTAGTGTTGTTGAGTGGCCTGCGAGGTCGGCAAAATACTCATTTGTAAATCTTGATTGCGTTTCCATGCCTTTTTCTGGCTACTGTTCATTTTAAACTCTTGAACGGGAACGCGGCAGGATAAACATTGGCGACATAAATGACATTCTGGACGATAGACAAAATCACCACTGCGACGAAAACCAACACGAGAAAGTTCTGACAAAGTCACCACATCGATACGGTGAATTGGGTCTAAGAACACCATTCGCGCTGATTTGTTATCAAGATAACTGCAATCATGTGGTGGCGTAATGTAATACTGTAAGTCATTTAAAAGGGACTTGGGTTGATATGATTTCATTAATCTGTCCCTCCAAGGTGTTAATCCGTTAACCGTCTAATTTTGCAAAAACTGCTATTGTTTTACTTGAAAATACACGTTCTTGATAACTTTTCCAATTGATAGAGGGGGCAATAATTACATCTTGTAACGATTTAAGATAGTCTTGGCGAGAAAGTGTACTCGCGCCGAGGCTTAAAAGGTGATCATTGACCAATTGGCAGTCAATCCAAGGCAGTTGATTTTCCTGTCCGATCAGCATTAGCGTATAGAATGCCATTTTAGAAACATCAGTTTCAGTGCTAAACATCGATTCACCGAAACAGCCTTTACCAATACTGACACCATAGAGTCCACCGACCAATTTATCCTGCCGCCAGACTTCAACACTATAAGCATAACCAGCTTCAAATAGCGCACAGTAACCATCAATAATATCGTCACTAATCCAAGTTTCGTTGGTGTAGCTTCGAGGCAATGAACAAGAACGGATCACTTCTTCAAAGGCATGGTTAATGGTAATTCGATAATCATGCTTTTTCATATTGCGGATTAAAGACTTACTCGGTGTATAGGCATGGGGTTCGATCACGCAACGTGGTTCAGGACTCCACCAACAAATCGGCTCATCTTCATTAAACCAAGGAAATAAGCCATGCGTATAGGCTTCAAATAAAGTCGAGGGTGAAAGATCTGCACCAATACAGATAAATCCTTGACCTTCGGGATCAGCTTCAATTGGATTGGGGAAAATATATTGTGAAGGGGGGAGCTGTTGCATAGAAGAAGAAATTAATGAGACTGATTCTAAGCTAACTGAAGTTGTATTGAATGGCAATCTTTGTCATTGCCATTCAATCGCTGGGCTTAGTTAAATAGACGCAGCTGTTTGGCAATTTGGAGTTTGTTGCTGTCTAAGAAAAGCTGCACTTTGCCTTGGATAATTTCGAGGCTTTTTTCTCGATCAGTGACGGTTTTTCCTTCACTGTCTAAAACCAACCAATTCAACTGACTGATGACATCCTGAACATAATCTGCAAAGTCACTTGCTGCTGCTAAGCCATCAACAAAATGTGCACGGTAGAACAATTGATGGAAATGCTCAGTTGGGATGCCAATACCTGTTAATGGGCTGACTAAGACACTATAGTTTTGATGGAAGTTGGCTTGCTTGAGTAAATAGTGATTTAAGCGTTGGCACTGTTCCAACGTTTCTTGTTTTGGTTCCAATATTTGACAAGGTTGCGCCAAACCTAGGTGCGATAAAATCACCAAGGCATTGAGAATTTTTGCATAATTTAACTGTGGAAAACTTTGCTCTAATTCCGCAATGGTCAATGGTCGATAGTTTTCCTGCGCGAACTTATCACCAATTGGTTTATAAATTTCTTCGATTAAATTAAAGGTGCCTAATAAACCATTGATGTTGGTTGGGAGTTGTTCCTTCGCTGTAAGCAAGATAAAGGCGGTCTTACGTAATCGTTCTTGTACTTGTAGAGGTGTTAAATTATTTTTACCGCGAATAAACAAGTCACGTCTGAATTGTGTGTTGGCAAAATAATCTCGACATTGTTCTTTGAAAATTGGATGTTCAATGGCATTTAAAAATGCTTGGTGTTGTTGGGAGAAATTGATGTTATCTAAGTGAGTACTGAGATCAGTTGAACCTGCATAAGACAGTTTAATTTCATCTAAAATACGGACAATTTGCTGAAAAGAAAAACATTGCCAGTCTTGGTTTAGATATTCATGAATCAAGTAGTTTGGATTTTGTTGCTTTAAATCCGCGACTTTTTGCATTGCATTCGGATTGCGTTGCGCAAAAATAGGGTTTTGTTTGAGCAGTTCATCGCTGAACTCTAGGGCTTCATTGACCTTTTGCAAGGGATTGGTACTTTTGCTATTGAATTTGAAGTGACTATGAAATAACTCTCGGATCGGCATATTGGCTGCCCAACCTGTTACACAGTTATAGCTGATATAGACAATACCATTGGGTTTTAAAAATTTACGGATAAATTTTAAAATAATGTGCTGGTTTTCATAGCTAATCCAGCTCCAGATCCCATGTAAACTGATTGAGTCAAACATCGGCAAGTCTTGGCGGTTGAGTAACTCTTCAAAGCTATCGTCATAAAAATAATGTTCAGTCTTACTTTGTTCAGCCAGTTGATTGGCATGCGCTGCATGGGCCGGGTTGAAATCTGTACCGTAAAACTTTGCTTCATTACAGGTTGCATGAATATTGATGCTGACGCCTTGACCAAAACCAAGTTCGCAATGGGTTTGGTTTTCCTGAAAGTCGGGACTATCAATACCATTTAACAATAAGCAAAACTTTTGGAAATTCGGGCTGAGGTCACGATAATAGCCATAGGTATAATTCACCTCAGTTTGATAGCCGTTGGTCCATGTTGTTGTCATTTATTTACCCTATTAATTATCTCAAAATGTAGATTCAAAAAGTCGTCATTTTTTGATTGTAGGGACGCAGGCATAAAAAAACCACCAAAGTCTGGTGGTTCTTGAATTTTGGCCCGATTAGTTTAAATTATCGAGATATTTCTCTGCATCTAATGCTGCCATACAGCCTGAACCCGCAGAAGTAATCGCCTGACGATAAATACTGTCCGCAACATCACCCGCCGCAAAAACACCTTCAATCGATGCCGCTGTTGCATTACCCGCAGTACCACTATGCACTTGGATATAGCCATCACGTAAGTTAAGCTGGCCATCAAACATTCCCGTATTCGGCTTATGTCCGATTGCAACAAACAAGCCTTGAACTTGAACATCTTGCGTACTTGAATCTTGAGTTGATTGAATACGCACTGCGGTTACACCAGTTTTGTCACCCAAAACTTCATCCACTTGATGGTTCCAGATAATGCTGATTTTACCTTCTTTTTCTTTGGCAAAAAGATGATCTTGCAAGATCTTTTCAGAACGTAAGCTATCACGACGGTGAACCAGTGTTACATGTGCTGCGATATTTGATAAATACAGTGCTTCTTCAACCGCAGTGTTACCACCACCAACAACCATGACATTTTGGTTTTTGTAGAAGAAACCATCACATGTTGCACATGCGCTCACACCTTGCCCCATAAAAGCAGCTTCAGATTCAAGACCTAAGTATTGTGCAGTTGCACCTGTTGCAATAATCAACGCATCACATGTGTACTCTTCCATATCGCCTTTAAGTACGAATGGACGGGTTTGAAGATCTACTTCATTAATATGATCGTAGACAATCTCTGTACCGAAACGTTCTGCATGAGCTTGCATACGCTCCATGAGTACAGGACCAGTTAATCCCTCTGGGTCACCTGGCCAGTTATCAACTTCAGTGGTCGTTGTTAATTGACCACCTAATTGCAAACCCGCAATCAGTGTTGGCTTGAGGTTCGCACGTGCTGCATACACTGCTGCGCTGTAACCTGCAGGACCAGAACCCAAAATAATTAACCGTGAGTGACGAGCGCTCATTAAAGAACATCCTTTTTATATCAAAACTGCTAAAATTATACGTGAATCCGAAGGGGAGTGGGCTAAATCCATCGGGATAATACTGATTAACTCAATCGAATTGAGCTATATCCGAGCAGGATGTTAACAACAACAGTAAACAATCGTGCATCTTTTTTGTAAGAACGAGTGCATAATATAAAACTTATTGATTAAGGTAATTTAGACCTTAAAAGATACTAACAAATAACGAATTGGGTTACAGGACTGTATATGACTGCGGTGTCAAGTGTTTATGCACAACGCTTTTTAATGACATTATTTTTGATTTCTTTTGGCATTTATTTATTTCTTGCCACAGTGACTTATACACCGTTTGATCCGGGTTGGATGCATATTTCCAGTGATACCCAACAGGTCTCAAACGCAAGTGGTGTAGCAGGTGCTTGGATCGCAGATTTACTGTTTGGATTTTTGGGTTGGGCAAGCTTGCTCATTCCATTGTTCTTGTTTATCGAGGCCATTCAGGTCTGGTGGCCAAGAAGCTTTTTAAACCGTCC
Organism: Acinetobacter sp. NIPH 2100; assembly: GCF_000369805.1. GTDB lineage: Bacteria > Pseudomonadota > Gammaproteobacteria > Pseudomonadales > Moraxellaceae > Acinetobacter. The sequence continues at coordinate 990,061 of NZ_KB850224.1, forward strand.
ATTTCGTTATGCTGCCCAGTTCTTCTTAATTCTTTCAATTTCAAGTTTATTGTATCTACATTGGAATACACCAGCGGATACATTGGACAATGCAGCAGGCGGCATCATTGGTTATGAGTTGGGGCAGAGTTTATCTCAATTATTAACCATTTACGGTGCAACCCTGTTTTTACTGGCATTTAGTATTTTATTGCTTACTTTAGCCTTTGGTATCCAGTGGAATAAGACTTGGATTACGTTGAAAAATACACCCGCATATTTACAAGATTTGTTTTATAAAAATGTGCCGCAGCACGAATCTGCTTATGATCTGACTGAGCAATTAGCCGCTGCCGATACACCTGCAATTAAGAATAAAGTACAAACTGAGCCTGATCCTGTAGCAGATACTAGTGAAGCTAAAGCGAATCAAGTTCAGGCGAAATTGATTAAAATTGATGATTCACATCATCAATTGATGGCTGAAAAATTATTTGCCGATGTTGTGGCGAAAGAGCAACAGCACAGTTCTCAACCTCAAGTTGCAGAACAGGTCGAAGATTTTGAACAGACCTTACAACGCGCTCATCAGTTTGAGACAGAAAGTCAACGTCTGGTGCAAACGGGTGAAGTATGGCGCGCATTACAACGTGATGATGCCAGTCACAAGCAGGAGATTGATGCGTTATTAAGAGCTGCTGATGATTCAGCGAATGCTTCCGCACACTATGCGCCTGCGGCAGGGACCAACTTGTCAACACAGCAAGCGAACACCAGCAACTTAGATTGGAATGATGATCAAATCTTTGATGAATTGTTGGCTGCTGTACCGAATAGTAAGACAGCGACAGATTTGCATACTCCATTTACACAAGAACCTGCCACAACGGCAAACCATCATGTACCTGAGGCTGAATTTGAAGCAGATATTGAAGCTTTAATTACCGAATCTGCTCGATCGACAGAAATAACACCGCAATCATATTCTTCTCCGATTCAAACGTCAGCTCAAGATGAAAACCACAATAGCATTCGAGAAGAACGAGACGATTTCAATGATCTTCTGGTAGACGAAGAACCTGAAAATAGCAGTCCTCGAAGCACCAGCTATGCGCAATCATCTGCTTTCGTGAAGGCACCGATTGAAGTCAACTCAGTAGCCAAAGAAACTTTGTCTAAAGAAGCTTTCATTGAAGCTTGGCAAGAAACCGCGGGTAAAGTCGAGCCTGAGTCTGATTTAGAAATTGAAGATGACTTTGATTTAGATGCACCTTTGACAGATGCATTTGGCCGTCCAATGTCACGTTCAATGCAAGTTGCACAAAAACGTCGTGATTTACCAACCTTACCTGGTTTAGAGCTATTGGATGAAGTTGATCCAAATAAGAAAGTGAACTTTACAGCCGAGCAATTGTCACGTCTTTCTGAATTGCTCGAGATCAAGTTGCAAGAATTTAACGTAAAAGCGCAGGTGGTAGAAGCTCAGCCAGGTCCTGTTGTTACGCGTTTTGAATTGGATCTTGCACCCGGTGTGAAAGCGTCTAAAGTCACTAATATTTCCCGCGATTTAGCACGTTCTATGTCGATGGCTTCTGTGCGTGTGGTTGAAGTTATTCCGGGTAAACCGTATATCGGGATTGAAGTACCTAATAGTAGCCGTGAAATGGTACGGTTGATTGAGTTATTGAAAACGCCAGCTTTTGAAGACCCTGCGGGTTTGCTCTCTATGGCGATGGGTAAAGACATTTCAGGCAATCCAGTAATTACTGACCTCGGTAAAGCACCGCATATGTTGGTTGCAGGGACCACTGGTTCAGGTAAATCAGTTGCAGTGAACTCGATGATTCTTTCGATGTTGCTAAAATACACCCCCGATCAGTTACGTTTAATTTTAATCGATCCAAAGCAGCTTGAATTAGCTAACTATAATGATATTCCACATTTGTTAACACCTGTTGTGACTGACATGAAAGATGCGGTCAGCGCGCTCAATTGGTGTGTTAATGAAATGGAACGTCGTTATAAACTCATGTCATTCCTAAAAATTCGTAAACTGAGCGATTATAACCGTAAAGTTGAAGAAGCAATTGCCAATGGTGAGGATCTGATTGATCCAACATGGAAAGCTAGTGATTCAGTTGTCGGTGAGCGTGCTCCGCGTTTAGCACCTTTACCGTCGATTGTGATTGTTGCGGATGAGTTTGCTGACATGATCATGCAAGTGGGTAAAAAAGCTGAAGAAATGATTACCCGTTTGGCGCAGAAATCGCGTGCAGCGGGGATCCATCTTTTACTTGCCACTCAGCGTCCATCAGTAGATGTAATCACTGGTTTGATTAAAGCTAATATTCCAACTCGTGTCGCACTACGTGTTAACAGTAAGATTGACTCACGCACCATTCTCGATGCAGGTGGAGCAGAAGACTTGCTCGGCCATGGTGATATGCTGTTCCTTGGGCCTGGTAAGATCGAACCTGAGCGTGTGCATGGTGCCTTTATTAGTGATGATGAAGTCAACCGTATTTGTGATGCTTGGCGTGAACGTGGTGAACCAGACTATGTGGATGAAATCCTGACTCCATTTGATGAAGAACCGACATCACGTGGTTTTGAAGATGGCGATGGTGATCCAAGTCGTGATGCACTTTATGACCAATGTGTATCCTTTGTCTTAGAAACACGTAAAGCATCAACCTCATCGTTACAGCGTAAATTTAGCTTGGGCTATAACCGTGCAGCACGAATTATCGACCAAATGGAAGAGAATGGAATCGTGAGCTCGATGGGAGCAAATGGTAAGCGTGATATTCTAGTCTAATCTGAATAGCCTAATAAAAAAGCCTCTATCAATAGAGGCTTTTTTATTGCAGCGATATGGCTTTATTTTTTAGTACTTAAGCAAACTTTGCTAAAACTTCCAAGAAACCCTCTTTTTGGCGTGGGAACTGTGCAATCACATCATGAATGCGTTGTCCTTCAGGATTAGTTGCATTGAGATCACGACCATCAGCCAAAAACTGGGTAATCAAGCGTTCATAGTCATTTGGACGCATATGTTTGAATGCATGGTAGAGCACATGAAAGTCAGCATTTACGCCAGTTGGAGGAAGTTGGTTAAGGTAGGCAAACACACGCTCATCTGACCATTCTTCATTGAAAGTTGCTGGCTGTGATAATGCCATGACAATCTCCTCAGTCTTATAAAATAATAAAGGCAAAATACTTGGAGTGGGGAAAGTCCTACTTTCCAAATCCACCCGCGTATTCTGCCTTTATTTGCGAAAAATCGCTAATGAAAAAACTTCTATCGATCTTCAGGTAAATTGATATTCATTTCTAACATTTCGATATTTGCTTCTGAACGAACTTGCATTTGAATATGCTGTTCATCCACACCACGAACATAACGACTCACAACCTGCATGATTTCTTTTTTCATCTGGTCGATTTTGTCTTGGCCTAGGCGACGGCCTAAACCTTGTTCAGAGGCAACAATTACCTTTAAACGATCTTTGGCAGTTTGTGCACTTGATGGTTTTTCATCACTGCTAAAAAGTTTACTCCAGAATCCTGCCATAATTACGCTCCAAATAGTCTAGCTAACCAACCTTTTGGCTGTACTGCAATGTGTCGATAAGGACGGTCTTCGCCAAGGAAGCGAGCCACTAAGTCATCATAGGCTTGTCCAGCTTTTTCTTCTGTATACAGAATCACTGGTTTACCTTCGTTCGATGCTTGAAGTACGCTCGGACACTCAGGGATGACACCCAAAGTTGGCACACGTAAAATATCTTTCGAAATATCATCGATCGTCAGCATTTCTTGTTTATCCGCACGCTCTGGGTTAAAACGTGTAATACATAGGTGCTTACGAATACGACCTTCGTTTTGTTCAACTTTTTTGGTCTTGCTGTCCAGCATACCAATAATACGGTCCGAGTCACGTACTGATGAAATTTCAGGGTTTGTTACAATGATTGCTTCATCCGCATGGTACATCGCTAAAATTGCACCGCGCTCAATACCCGCAGGTGAGTCACAGATGATGTAATCGAACTCTTGAGAAAGCTCATCAATCACACGTGCAACACCTTCATCGCTCAACGCATCTTTATCACGTGTTTGTGACGCAGGGAGAATGTATAAGTTCTCAATCTCTTTATCACGAATAAGTGCTTGTTGTAGGCGTGCTTCATTATTAATGACATTGACAAAGTCATACACTACGCGGCGTTCGCAGCCCATGATCAAATCAAGATTACGTAAACCCACATCGAAATCAATCACAACAGTTTTATGACCACGTAGGGCTAAACCTGTTGCAAAAGATGCACTTGTTGTAGTTTTACCTACACCACCTTTGCCTGACGTTACGACAACAATTTTGGCCACCGAATCCACTCCTATTTATGGTCATACGCCCCTAAAAGGGCTTATTGGTGCTTTTAAAACTTCATTTGTTAAATTAAAACTGCAAGGCTTCAAATTCAAGTTCTTGCTTGTTATTTAAATAAATATGTACAGGCTTTTTGATCATATCTTTAGGAATATCATCTGCTACACAATACGTCCCTGCAATAGAGACTAATTCTGCTTCGAGCGAATGGCAGAAAATACGTGCTGCAGCTTGTCCACCCGCACCTGCAATGACTCTACCACGAGCATTGCCATAAATGTGAATATTTCCAGATGCAATCACTTCTGATCCACTATTCATGCCAGCATTTAAAATAATATCGCCTTGATCTTGTACCAAACATTGGCCTGTCCGCAAAATCTCATCATGATAAGAGGTGATATATGCATTCGATGTATTTTTTTGTGGTGTTTGTATTGCTGAGTGATCGGCTGCTTTAGCAGGAGCATGCTCAACCACTTGTTCTTTTGATGCTTTAATCCGTTGTAACGGTTGATCTGGAGCAAGAACAGGGAATTGGATGGCACGCGCTTCATCACCCAAAATGCCATCAATAACGGCCATGGGCTGTAAACCTAAATCGATTAACAGCTGAATTAATGCGATTAACTCTTGCTCAACGGTACTGTCTAGAATGACCAATGTTCCGAGATAAGAACCTTCGTTCAGCGTGCTGGTAAGTTGCTGTCGGATTGCATTATGGTCATTTGTGTCGAAAGTCAGTCGACTAAAATTCACCATTCTGCCCGTAATCCGTATATCAGCCATAATTTATCCTTCAGGGCTTTTTAAGCGCTCTATTGTGTTAAAGCAGTTGTAAATAAAAGCAAATGCTAGAACAAATTACACGAATTCTCTAGCTTGATTGGTAATTTTTCTTGTAATCATTCTGCTTTTTTATCCAATTGATCATATTCTTGCAAAGTTTGCTGCCATTGCTTTACTTTTACTTGTTTTCGAATCGCTTCAAGGCTTTCAAATACCACTGATTCGACCAATTCTTCTAAGTACTGATTATCGATATTCAGCTCACTAACTTTCTCTGCAATGAATTGATAATTTTCATTTGGTCTTTGAACTGAGCCCGACGTAAACGGTTCAATTAAACCTGCGCTAATATTTTCGCCTAAGCGTTGTCCAATACTTTGGATTTGCTGTTCGATTCGACTACCCACAATCGGGATCAAGCGCAATAATTGCGTCAGTTCAGGTGTATCTTCAATGGCTTGATTGACAATAACACCGACTTTTTGAGTAATCAGCGGTTGTTGTTGCTGTAAAGCGGTTGCTAAAGATTCCTGCAACATGGATGAAAGTGTCACAGTAAACAATTGTCGATGGTGGTCAACAAGGTCATGGATAATTTTTTTATGACTGGAACTGGTTTCAAGTTCATGTCGGATTCCATCAATGACGGTAATGACAACACGATCAGACAACTCTTCCATTACCACGCGATAGTAGAAAAGGGCCTTGACCCGAATTCCATCTGGGACCACTTTATAGCCCAGTTCGTGCAGTCGGTAGGCGATAATACCCGCGCGGAATAAACGTAAAAAACGGAAGTGCGGAATAATCGCAATGATTTCGTACCAATGAATAAAGGGAAAGAACCACCAGCGCGCATGATGCTTTTGTACAATAGAGAGGAACCAGCGAATCGAGAGTTCAGCAATCAAAAAGATAATGAACCATGCTTCGGTGGTAATTACCCAAGGATGTAAATAACTACGATAGAAATCGAGTACATTTGCGAGGTGGATGGTATTAAAAAACCATGCACCAATATTACTCATCAAGAAAAAGTTCATGCCTAGGCAGAACAAATTAAAAACAATAATAAACACCATGAAAATGTCATAGACAAGGAACAGCTTGAAGAACTTGCTGCTCGGATTGACATAGCTATATTTAGAGTTTTTTCCTGAGTCCTGCTGGGTCATGTTTGTGCTCAATCCCTGATGAGATTATTAATGATACTTGGATTTCATTTGGGTAATTAACTGATCTTTTTCAGTCCAGATTTGGTCCACCCATTTTTGGAAGCGTTCACGATAAACGGGATCATCTTCATAATTACCACTACGTGCCCAATCTGGAATATCTATTTTACGTAAATCGACGGCAATACGTGAGACATCTCCCAACCAAAACTCGCCATAACCTGGTGCACCATCAGGATAAACAATGGTCATATCCACAAAAGCATCAATTTGATTGCCCAGAATATTCAGTGCCAAAGCTAAACCACCTGCTTTCGGTTTGAGTAGGTTTTGATAGGGCGATTGCTGTTGCGCATGCTTTTCAGGGGTAAAACGTGTGCCTTCTAAATAATTCAATAAAGTAAAAGGTTGGCTGAGTAACTGTTCACATGCTTTACGCGCTTCCAGCATATCACGTGATTTTAGTTCTGGATTTTTTGCAATTTGTTCTTTGGTGTGGCGCTTCATCATCGGGAAGCCCAAAATCTTGAATGCTTGTCCAACGAAAGGAATAAAAATAAGTTCCCATTTGGTAAAAAAGCGGGTCAGTGGCATACGGGTTAAACCAAAATATTGATTTACCGTGGTATCCACCCAACTTTGATGGTTACACATCATGAGATATCGACCTTGTAAATTGAGATCGAGTTTTTCATCAATGCTAATATCCCATTTTAAGTTGGGTAGGATATGTTCAATGAGTTGGTTGTTGACCTTAATCCAACTGTTGGCGAGTTGAATATTAGTTTCATCTATTTTTGCTGATTTTTTGAATAATTTAGTAAGACCTAAAGCCAGAACAGGAGGACCATGAAAAAAAGTGCTGCCTGTAATCACTGAGCTGACGGCCAATCCTTTACTGGTCTTTTGCAATAAGGATGCTTTTTTATTTGCGGTAGACATAAATCAAACCTTGAGTGCAGATATTTGGAAAAGAGGTGGTTCAACTATAAACAACAGAGGTTGAAATACAACTGTATATTTGATTGATGTGACAATTTTTATATATTTAGGTGGTTTAGGGGCTTTTTTCCGATCAATGTTGCAAATCTTTCGCTTCCCAATGACTAAAACTTGCAAGATTATTTAATGTGATGAATATCTCTAAAAATATTTTTTATGATAATTGATGCAACAATGAAGGGATTGTGTGGTTCTGTTCAAGTAAAATGCATCAAAATATTACAAAAATATAAATAAAGTGTTTATTATTAACAAAATATCAATGGTCTAGCTCAATTTTCTCATTCATTATTTGTCCAGACAACAAAATACATAGACAGGAGCTACGCGATGCGTGCATTAGTAATTTCAACACTCGTAGGGGCTGGATTGGTACTTTCTGGTTGCCAAACAACAGGTAATAACATTGGCGGCGTTGAGTATGACAAATCTGCTTTAGGTGCATTAATTGGTGCAGCTGCGGGTTATGGTGTATCTAAGGGTAACGCAAACTCAAGTAAGCAAAACAACCGTGCTGCGGCAATTGGTGCGATTCTCGGTGGTGCGGGTGGTTTATACCTCGACAACAAAGAGAAAAAATTACGTGAACAAATGGCGGGTACTGGTGTAGAAGTAGGCCGTAACCCAGATGGTTCTGTACAATTGATCATGCCAGGTAGCATCACGTTTGATACCAACAAATCAAACATCAAACCTAACTTCTACGGTACTTTGAATAAAGTAGCGCAAACTTTAGGTGAAGATAACAAGAGTGCGATCCTTGTAACAGGTTATACAGATAACACGGGTAATGACTCAATCAATATCCCATTATCTCAAGCACGTGCTCAATCAGTTAAAAACTACTTAGCTGGTCAAGGTATTGCGGGTAGCCGTATTGATGCGCAAGGTTTAGGTTCAGCGAACCCAATCGCTTCAAACACGACTGCTTCTGGTAAAGAGCAAAACCGCCGTGTAGAAATCAGCATTTATGCTAAACAGTAATTTTTACTGATTTCAAAAAGCCACCTTCGGGTGGCTTTTTTATTGCATATTGAAATAGACGACAAGCTATGGCGTGGTATTTGTGTAAGACATCATAATTTATACATATCCCTAGATTTACTATTGGGATTCTAAAACAGAGATGTCTATAATTGTGCTCGAAAAAACAGGCTCGGAAACGAGAGAGGTACGTCCCATGTCATCTGCCAGTCAACTCAATGACAAGCAACTTGAAGCCATGAAATATGTTCAGGGGCCATTGCTGGTACTTGCAGGTGCAGGTTCTGGTAAAACCTCTGTAATTACCCGAAAAGTTGCGTTTCTGGTGCAGCAGTGTGGTATTCCTGCCTATCGTATTACGGCAATGACCTTTACCAATAAGGCTGCACGTGAAATGAAAGAACGTGTCGGAAAGCTGCTTTCACGTGAAGAGGCAAAAGGTCTTTCGGTTTCGACCTTCCATACCTTTGGTTTAAACTTATTACGTTTAGAATTAAAACATCTACCGCTTAAAAATAACTTCTCTATTTTAGATGCCGATGACTGCAAACGAATTTTGATGGATTTGATGCAGCGTGACAATTTGTCTGGTGCAGAGAGTAAAGAACTGCTTGCCAAGGCAATGAAGAAAATTTCAGATTGGAAAAATGATCTAATCGTACCAGAACAAGCGCATTCTACCTGTGAAACGGTTGAAGACGTGCAATTTGCTCATCTTTATCAGCTGTATGAGCGAAATCTGCGTGCCTACAATGCAGTCGATTTTGATGACTTGATCGTAATGCCAACGCGTTTGTTGCAGGAAAATGCCGAAGTGCGTGACAAATGGCAGAACCGTGTTCGCTATTTATTGGTGGATGAATATCAAGATACCAACACTGCGCAATATACGCTTGTTAAGCTGCTCGTGGGTGTGATGGGGCAGTTTACCGCTGTAGGTGACGATGACCAGTCCATTTACGCTTGGCGTGGAGCAAAGCCTGAAAACATGGCCTTATTGAAAGATGATTTCCATAATCTCAAAGTCATTAAACTTGAGCAAAATTATCGCTCGACCAGTCGTATCTTAAAAGCAGCCAATGCCGTGATTGAGAATAACCCGCATATCTTTGATAAGAAATTGTGGAGTGATAAAGGTCATGGCGAAACCATTCGTGTGATCACCTGTTTAAACGATGATGATGAAGCTGAACGCGTGGTGAAAGATTTGATCACGCATAAGCTGATGAATGGTAAAAACTGGAAAGATTATGCGGTGCTGTATCGCGGAAACTTCCAAGCGCGTGTGATTGAAACGCAACTGCGTCAAATGCAGATTCCTTATAAATTATCGGGTGGTCAATCCTTCTTCGCACGCGCGGAGATTAAGGATGTGATGAGCTATTTACGCTTGATCATTAACCCTGAAGACGACAGTGCGTTCCTACGTATTATTAATACGCCAAAACGTGCGATTGGTCCTGTGACCTTAGAAAAACTCGGTTTATTCGCACAAGAGAATACCTTGTCTTTGCTGACAGCATCTTCAGATCAGCGTTTGGCAATGGTCTTGCCGAAGAAGGCATCAACTCAATTGCATGAGTTTGCCGAATTTATCGCGACATTTACACGTGAATTACTCGACGATGATGAGCCAATGCCAAAGGTTCGTCAGATGATTAACGAAGCAGGTTATATCGATTATATCCGTGAACAGGCAGCGACGCCTGCTCAGGAAAAAACCAAGCTTGACAGTATTGAAAGCCTTTATAGCAGCATTCAAAATTTATTGAATCGTACTGATGATGTCGATGAGAAGAATATTGAGAGTGTGATTCGTAAATTGGTGCTGCTAGATATGCTTGAGCAGCAACAAGAAGAGGAAGATACGGATAAGGTGAATTTGTTGACGCTGCATGCAGCGAAAGGTTTGGAATTTCCTTATGTGTATATGATTGGTTTGGAAGAAGAGTTATTACCGCATAAAAACTCGATCGCATCTGAAACTGTCGAAGAAGAACGTCGTTTGATGTACGTGGGCATTACCCGTGCGCGTCAAGGTTTAACGTTAACCCTTGCGGAACAGCGTAAGAATGGTGGACAAATGCGTCAAATGACACCAAGTCGCTTCTTGGACGAAATGCCACAAGATGATCTGGAATGGCATGGTCGTAAGAAGAAACTAGCACCCAATGTTGATCCGAAGGAACAGGCCCAGCAGTACCTTGCTAATTTAAAAGCATTGTTGAAACGTTAAAAAATTGTAAGTAGGAAATTTAATGAAAGTTCAAGTTAAAGTATTAGATGCTCGTTTAGGTCAAGAGTGGGCGTTGCCTTCTTATGCGACGACAGGTTCAGCAGGTTTGGATTTACGTGCATGTTTAGATGAAGCGATTGATATTGCTGCAGGTGAGACGGTTTTAGTAAAGACAGGTTTGGCGATCTACATTGAAGATCCAAACTTTGCTGGTTTAATTTTACCGCGTTCAGGGCTAGGTCATAAACACGGTATCGTATTAGGCAACTTGGTGGGTTTAATTGATTCAGATTATCAAGGTGAGTTGATGGTGTCGGTTTGGAACCGTGGACAAAATACCTTCCGTTTAGAGCCAGGTGAGCGTTTAGCACAATATGTACTGGTTCCAGTGGTACAGGCAGAATTCGAACAAGTAGATGAATTTGTTGCAACTGAGCGTGGTGCAGGCGGTTTTGGGCACACAGGAAAACAATAAGTTTTTTAAGTAATTATCACTTTAAATGCAATGTTTTGCTGAAAAACATTGCATTTTTCATATTGATTGTTGCCTCGATATATATTACAAAGCAGCTGACTGATTACTTTAATTTTTCTGAATAAGGGTTAATTAATTTCTTAATAGTTTCTGCTTTTTTTTATAGATCAAAAGATTATAAAAATAGGGGCTTACAGTGAATATAAAACATACATTTCCTCTGAACATTTTCCGCGCCTACGATATTCGCGGGAAGTTGAGCAATTTAACACCGAATATTATTTGTTCTATCGCCTATGCTTTAGCATCACAATATAAAAATGCTGAGCAAACCCATGTTGTGATTGGTTATGACGCACGTTTAACCAGTCCAACCTATGCTCATATCCTTCAACATATTTTTGAACAACAGGGTCTACAGGTGACCAATATTGGTTGTTGTTCATCCCCAATGATGTATTACATTGCCCGGGATTTTGGGGGGAATGGTGTGATGGTGACAGCCAGCCACAATCCGAAATCCGATAATGGAATTAAATGGATTTTAAAAGGTGAACCCCCAACACCAGAAACCATCCAACAGGTGGGGCAGTTCGCACAAGTGTCTATACCCAATCTTGAACATATTCTGCACTTAAAAAATACCGCACACCAAATTGTTCCCCAATATTGTTTGCAATATCAGAAAGCATTGATCAGTGACATTCAGTTAGCACGACCATTAAAAGTCGTTTTAGATGGATTGCATGGTTCGGCAGGGCGTTGTGCCAAACTGGTTTTAGAAAAACTGGGCTGCGAGGTGATTGCTTTACGCTGCGAAGCCAACGGACATTTTCCTGATCACGCACCAGATCCGTCTCATGCAGAACATTTAATGAAGTTACAAGCCGCAATTGTTGCCGAAAATGCCGATCTCGGTATTGCATTGGATGGTGATGGAGATCGTGTGGTTTTGTTGGATGAACACGCGCATATTATTAGCCCAGACCGTTTACTATCACTGTTTGCTCAGATGTGTTTGCAGCAACATCCACATAAAGAAATTGTCTTTGATGTGAAGTGTTCTCGCATGGTGGCTGATACCGTGCAGCATTTAGATGGGCAAGCGAAAATGATCCGCACAGGCAGTAGTTTCCTGCGTGCTTATTTGTCTCAATCGCAAGGGCGTGCGGTGTTCGGTGGTGAATATGCAGGTCACTACGTTTTTAATGATGGACGTGGCTTTGGCTATGACGATGGCTTGTATGCTGCACTACGCGTGATGGAGTATTTAACCCAATCTGAGGCAACCAGCCTGTCTGATTTATTGGCAGCGTATCCAGAACGGTTTTGCACTGAAGACACCTATATTGGGACACATGATGCCAATCCTAAGCAGGTTTTAAATGATATTGAAATCTTAAGTCACCGTTTAGGCGCTCGTTTAAGTAAAATTGATGGCGTAAGACTTGATTTTGACGATGGATTTGGCATTATTCGAGCATCAAATACTGGTGAATATTTTACCGTCCGTTTTGATGCTGATAATCAGAACAGATTAATTGAAATTCGTCAGAAGTTTGTTTCTATGTTGCAAGATCAATATCCACAGATTGCACAAGAACTCGCACAGGTCTAAAAGGAGAGACGCATGCCACATGAGCATATCGGCATTGATAAAGCAAAAATTTTGATCGAAGCTTTGCCGTATATCCAACGTTTTGCAGGAAAAACGCTGGTTGTAAAATATGGTGGCAATGCGATGACTGATCCTGAGTTGGAAAGTTCATTTGCCCGTGACATCGTGTTGTTAAAAACAGTGGGTTTAAACCCTATCGTTGTACATGGTGGTGGTCCACAGGTGGATTCATTGCTGAAACGCTTAGGACAAGAGTCTGATCGTATTGATGGCATGCGTGTGACCGATGAAGCGACCATGGAAGTGGTTGAAATGGTACTCGGTGGTAGTGTCAATAAATCGATCGTCAACCTGATTAATCAACATGGTGGTCGTGCGATTGGTTTGACTGGTAAAGATGGTAATTTACTACGTGCACGCAAACTGCTGATGGAAAAACAGGAAGCGGACGGTTCTATTTCGCAAATTGATTTGGGTATGGTTGGTGAAGTCACTGGCGTGAAAACTGATGTGCTGGAAATGTTTACCCAAAGTGATTTCATTCCTGTCATTGCACCATTAGGTGTTGATGAAGAAGGCAATACCTATAATATCAATGCAGATCTCGTGGCTGGTAAAGTTGCCGAAGCTTTGGGTGCTGAGAAGTTGATTTTATTGACCAATATTACGGGTGTATTGGACGAAAATAAGAACCTGCTCACAGGCTTAAGTACGCAAGAAGTTGATCGTTTGATCGAAACAGGCGTGATTTATGGCGGTATGATTCCAAAAGTTGGCTGTGCCTTAGATGCTGTTAAAGGCGGTGTGGTCAGTGCGCATATTGTTGATGGTCGTGTGCCACATGCGAGCTTGCTGGAAATCTTTACCGATCATGGTGTGGGTACACTCATTACCAATCGCGCGAAACATTAATTTTATTTGTTTTAAAAGAGACCTCAAGCAGGTCTCTTTTTTTGTCATGACCTGTTCATGTTTTAGTCATCGCAATGTCATTTAAGCAATTTAAGGTAGGTCTAGTCATAAGGAGCTTTCATTATGCTAGAAAAACTAAATCAATATCGCCAGACATTGACTTTACCTTTACGCCACAAGCCAGCTCAAAATCAATTCCGTTTTGAATGGGTGGATAATTTAAAAGAATTACAAGAAGTACAACGCTTTAGAGCAACGCAATTTAGTCATCAATTTGGTATGAACTTTGAAGACGGTCTAGATCAAGACCTTTATGATTTTGGTTGTGAGCATGCGGTATTACGTGAAAAATGGACAGGCGAAATTGTCGCTTATACCCGTCTTAAATTGTTCCAAGGCTATGAGATCGGGCAAAGTTATAGTGCCCAAGAGTTCGAAATTGTCCCGCATTTATCTCACTTACCCAGTGTCTTAGAAATTGGACGTACTTGCGTGCACCCTAAATTCCGTTCAGGTAAAGCACTCTCAATGCTCTGGTTGAACTTGACCCCTAAAGTACTTTGGTCAATGCGTGCTAAATACTTAATGGGCTGTGTCAGTATCCATTTGGATGATAATTTGGCACGTGCCTATTATACCCATCGTCAGATTCAGCAATTGGGTGATCATCAGACCATTGATATCCGTTCAAAACGTAGCTTTGAGCCAGAGCGTCCCGACTATAGCTTTCCACAAGATGAACGCATGCCAAAACTGTTTCAGACCTATTTAGGAATGCAGTCGAAACTATCGAAACAAGCATTTTATGACGAAGATTTTAAATGCTTGGATTATTTTGTTTTCCTTGAAGTGAATAAGATTGCTACTTCTTTTGTGATGAACAAAATGGTGCAACGTTAGTAAGGTTTTGTTGATACTTCAACCATGCATTGCGTTATGAGCTAAAACAACATAATCAATGCATGAAATACCTACTATGATGGTCCTTATCAAGTTTCATACCGACGTTTAGAGCTGTTTTAGCCATAACCCTACGGGACAGGGATATTTTTTGCTGCTACGTCGTTATGTCTTGTTCATTTAGAGTCACTAAATTTTACAAGCCCTGCCTCGTATGAGCCAAAAATACCCTCTGTCGCAAGCATCTGTGTAATATCAACAGAACCTCTTATCATTCTTAATCTAATAGTGAGCACATATTAAGATTTACAAGGCATCTGCACCTCATGCACAATAGGCATAGATGTTAGATAGTTAAAAGATATGTGCCAGCTATTAGGAATGAATTGCGCCACCCCGACAGATATCACTTTTTCTTTTCGTGGTTTTTCTCAACGAGCAGGGGTGACGTCTGATCATTGTGATGGTTTCGGAATCGCTTTTTTTGAAGATAAAGCTTGCCGTTTGTTTGTTGACAATCAATCTGCGGTGGAATCCCCAATTGCCGATCTGATACGTAATTATCCGATCAAGTCTCGCAATGTCATTGCACATATCCGTAAAGCGACACAAGGTAAAATCAACCTTGAAAATTCACATCCCTTCCTGCGTGAACTTTGGGGTAGGCATTGGATTTTTGCCCATAATGGTGATTTACACGAGTTTAACCCTACACTAAGCGGACGATTTGAACCTGTCGGTAATACGGATAGTGAATTAGCGTTTTGCTATTTACTGGATCAATTTGTGGAAGAATTTGGCTATGTTGAACCAAGTTTAGAAGAGATATTTTCACTATTAGAACGCATCTCGCCACAAATTGCAGAGCACGGTACATTCAATTTTTGTTTGTCCAATGGCAAAGCATTATTTAGCTATGCGACCACCAAGTTACATTGGTTAGTGCGTGAATATCCATTTCAACCTGCGCATTTAATTGATCTCGATGTTGAAGTCGATTTTAGTCAGGTCACCACGCCGGAAGATCGCGTTGCAGTAATTACTACGGAGCCTTTGACGCATAATGAAGCATGGAAGGCATACCAAGCTGGGGAAATGATTTTATTCCAGCACGGTAAACCGATTCAGCATGCACTTACGCGTGTGGAACGTTTAATTCTGGAAGCAGAAAACCCAGCATTAAAACGAGTAACCAAAGCCGATCAGTATTAATATATAAGATATAACTAGAATATATATTTAGCAGGTTTTTTTTTGATGGAATCTGAGTGTTGTTTTTCTAGTTATATCAATAAAATTAGATAGATAATTTTTCTTATTGGTTAAAAAATACTTGAGTGTTTTGATTGGTATAAATATTAAAATAAATATAAAACAATAGGTTAATTTATTTCTTTGAAAATATTTAAATTCTGACAAAAATGCTGTGTTTTTATTTAATTCATTTGCCGATATTATATTCTTATTCAATAAATCAAATATGGTTTGGGGTTCGATATGGGTATGAAATGGTCTGTCGAATATAATACAGGAATCGAGGTGATCGATGATCAACATCGTCGTATTCTAGATTATATTAATGAAATTTATGAATTAAAAGATAGCGACGATCGTGCAAAATTAAAAGGTATTTTAGATAATATTATTGATTATACCCAGTCGCATTTCACTTTTGAAGAAAGCTTACAAGAAGAAGCAAACTATAAATATCGTGTACCACATAAACGTGTACATGACTTATTTATCAAAAAGATAGAGACTTATCGTCAACGTTTTGAACTCGGGCAGGAAATTGATAGCGAGTTACATGAGGCGCTATCAAAATGGTTGATTAATCATATTCGGCATGATGATGCTGATTATGTTGGAGCAGTAAAAGAAAATATGCTTGGAATCATTAAAGAAAATGAAAAGAAAAAAGGGAAAAACTGGTTTTCTCGATTCTTCTCATAATAATAAGACAATAATAAAAGATCCCTTATGATAAACAATAATAAGGTGTGGTATGAGTGATACATAAGGGATCTACTTAATAATATAATAATTCGTGCGCAGCAAATCACCGTAAGGTGATTTGCTTCTTTCTTTCGAGATCTTTTGTTTTGATTTTCAGGCTTGAGAAAGGCAAAATAGATTGAATATTTCATTGCAAACTCCATAAAGTGCAATGAGTTCAAAGATTTTTCAAGGAATGCATTATGCAGGACACAACTCTGTCACGCTGGCTTGCACCAGTGATGGCGTTTTGCCTATCTTTTGTCATGATTACGACATTGGCACCGACTGTTGGAATCCAGATTGATCGTCAATTCGATTTCTGGCTGCTTTGGTTAGGTACCATGATTCTGTTGGCATTACCCATCGGTTATCTTGAAATTGCTTTAGCAAAGCGTTCGCAGACCACAGCATTACAAGCACTTTCAACCTTAACACGTGATGCAGATGCTTCACCTAGATGGCGTCTTGTGGGCTGGTTGGCTGTCATATTCGTTCCATTCTTTGCAGGCAGTGTATTGACGGCCACAACACATGTAGTGAGTCAGCAGTTTACGCTTGCTGTATCTGGGCAGGTTGTTTTTGCAATCCTCGCCGTTATTGCGCTTGGACTTTCTTTTATTCCTCGCCAATTTTTAATTGCGTTGACAATGATTGGTGTGATTGCAGCATTCATTCTAGCCAATGTCATGGGGACACATTTGCCAGCTTGGCACTGGACTGGAATCGAGTTTAAAGAATGGGGCAATGCCACGGTTCTAGCTTTGGTTGCAAGCGGTTTAGGGCTTGGTTTGTATTGGCAAACGAGTTTAGCAGCAGTGAAAAAGCAGGAAGCAGCTACAACGACAGCCTTGCCCATTTGGGCGGCGCAATTACTTGCCGTGATCGCCTTTGGTTTTTTCTCTGTCCAAGCACAGTTACCTGCATTGGCATGGGTATTTGCGGCCATTATGTCAGCAGCACTTTTGATTCAATTTGCAAAAGAACAGTTGGCACAGCGTCAGCTTGCGATCGTGGTTCAATGGGTGATTTTGCTTGCTGCTATCGTCGTTTGGGCTGTACCACAAGTGGAACAAATCTTTAATACCGTGCTCATGCTTTGGGGACTGGTGATTTGTTTGATTTATGCCGTGTTTGCTGGCTGGATTATGAAGATTAGTCATCTGCGTAAAGCAATGGGCTTTAGCAATGAATTGTTTTATAACATCTGGCGTATTGCGATTCGCATCGTTTTACCACTTTCAATTGTTGTGGCAATCGTTGCTGTGATTGGACAAATGGTCTAATGGAACAGGCGAAACAAGTTTGGGTCGCTTACTCAAGCTCTGAACAGCAATTCCATATTGCGGTCAGCTTTCGTGAGGGAATGACGGCCCTGCAGGCAATTGATGCCAGTGGCATCGCAGTACAGACGGTCTTACCAGAAGTTTTACAGTTAGGTGTCTTTGGTAGCCGGATCGAAGGAGATACAGTCCTGCAAGCAGGTGACCGTGTTGAAATCTATCGCGCCCTGACCATTAACCCGAACGACATTCGTCGTAATCGGGCGGCAAAGAACCCTGTTGGACGATTTATTAAAGGTAATCGTTTTAAGGCATAAAGCTGATAAGTAAAACCCCTCATGATTGACTCGATGAGGGGTTTCTTTTTACTGGAAAGCCGTTATAGTGGTGGCGCAGTCAAAATAGCTTCTTTTGATGCCGGTAAACCAGGTTGTGATTCTGGAATCGTATCTAAACCTTCTAAGCGTTCTACGTTACCATTCGCATCAAAATAAACTTTTAAATGTTGACCGTGTGCCGCAGGTATTTTTGCTTTTTTCGCATAAGTGCCTGGGATATAGTTGTAGATGTAGTCCCAACGTTGTGGATTCAGTGGATCTGTTACTGTTGGACTACCAAGCAAGAAACGGACTTGCTGAAAGCTCATGCCCACTTGTACTTGAGAAGCTTGTGCTTTGGTTAATGGTGTTCCTTGTGGAATATCAACTTTATAAACACCAAAGACTGAACAACCGCTAAGTACTGTAGTGACGAACAACGCCAGCATGATTTTTTGCATTTTGCTACACTATCCTGATAAATGATGATGCATTTGATTCAAGGATAGATCATACTGCATCTAAACTCTATTGCCTATTCCAACTTAAGATTTGTTGAGAGACCTTTTTTTATGCCGATTTCTAATCAAGACTTACGCAAAGCTGGACTTAAAGTTACCCTTCCTCGTATTAAGATTTTGGAATTATTAGAAAATTCAAAACAACATCATTTGAGTGCTGAAGATATTTATAAAACTTTGCTCGAGCAAGGTGAAGATGTTGGTTTAGCAACGGTTTACCGTGTGTTAACACAATTCGAAGCTGCGGGTATTATTCAGCGTCACCATTTTGAAAACAACCATTCAGTTTTTGAAATCATGCAAGAAGATCATCACGATCATTTAGTATGCTTAAACTGTAATAAAGTTGTTGAATTTACTAATGATATTATCGAGAAAGAGCAGCATTCAGTTGCAGATAAACACCAATTTGCTTTAACTGGACACTCGTTAAATCTATATGGCTACTGTAGCGATGCAGAATGCCAAGAGGCTTATCGTAAAAAATAAGCTGTATTGAGTAAAAATTTAAATGTTCACGAAAATTGAACAAATAAAAAAGGGAAGGTTACAAAAACCTTCCCTTTTTTAATGGCTTAGTTTGAATTATTGTCCATCAAAGGTAATATTCCGGCTGGCACTTAATAACTGGTCTGCACCTTCTTCGGAAAGTTTGATGGTGAGGCGTAAGTCGTTTGGCGAATCTGCATGCTTTAACGCATCTTTATAGGTAATTTGTCCCGCTTTATAAAGATCAAATAATGCTTGGTCAAAGGTTTGCATGCCCAATTCGCGCGAACGTTTCATCAGATCTTTAATCTCATGAATTTCACCCTTACGGATATAGTCGGCTAAAAGTGGTGTATTAATCAAAATTTCAATCGCTGCACGACGTGAATTGCCATCAGGCGTCGGAATTAACTGCTGCGCCACCAATGCTTTTAAGTTGAGTGACAAGTCCATATACAGCTGGCTATGACGGTCAGCTTCAAAGAAGTGAATAATACGATCTAATGCTTGGTTGGCATTGTTGGCGTGCAAGGTCGCAAGGACCAAGTGACCTGTTTCTGCGAAAGCAATGGCATAGTCCATGGTTTCACGTGAACGGATCTCACCAATCAAGATCACGTCAGGCGCCTGACGTAGTGTATTTTTCAGTGCAATTTCAAATGAATCGGTATCAATTCCGACTTCACGTTGAGTCACGATACAGCCACCGTGCTGATGTACAAACTCGATCGGGTCTTCAATGGTAATGATGTGACCTTTAGAATTTTGATTACGGAAACCAATCATCGAAGCAAGAGAGGTTGATTTACCTGTACCTGTTGCGCCTACAAAAATGATGATGCCACGTTTGGTCATTGCCAATTCTTTGAGTACTTCAGGCAGTTTTAGATCATCCATGGTGGGGATATGAGTTTCGATCTTACGCAGTACCATGCCTGGCATATCACGTTGCTGAAAAGCACTGACACGGAAACGTGCAGTCTTTTCGCGATTCATGATCGCGAAGTTGCATTCACGGGTTTCTGCGAATTCTTTACGTTGTTTGTCCGTCATAATGGATTGTACCAATTGACCGACAATCTCCCCTGAAAGTTTTGATTTGGAAACAGGCACAATCTGCCCGTTAATTTTCATTGAAGGTTCAACATCTGCAGTGACAAATAAGTCAGATGCATTTTGCTGAATCATCAAGTTGAGTAAATCATTAAAGTCCATGATATTTCTCTAATCCATTTATTTTTATAGGAATGACTCAGGTTGTTTTGCAACAGTGCGTGCAGTTTGTGGGCTAATTAAACCCTTTGAAACCAAGGTCTTCAGACTTTGATCCAAAGTAGTCATGCCGTAGTTGGCACCTGTCTGAATTGCAGAATACATTTGCGCGACTTTATTTTCACGCACTAGGTTACGGATTGCTGGAATCCCGATCATGATTTCATGTGCAGCCACACGACCACCGCCATTTTTCTTTAATAGCGTTTGTGAAATGACCGCTTGTAAAGATTCAGACAACATGGCACGAACCATGTCTTTTTCTTCAGCAGGGAAGACGTCGATTACACGGTCAATGGTTTTTGCCGCAGAAGTCGTATGCAGAGTACCAAACACCAAGTGACCTGTTTCCGCAGCGGTCAATGCCAAGCGAATGGTTTCAAGATCACGCATCTCACCGACCAAAATAATGTCAGGGTCTTCACGTAGAGCGGAACGGAGCGCCGCATTAAAGCCATGTGTATCACGATGTACTTCACGTTGGTTGATCAGGCACTTCTTCGATTGGTGTACAAATTCAATTGGATCTTCGACCGTTAAAATATGGTCATAACGGTTTTCATTAATATAGTCGATCATTGCTGCAAGCGTTGTCGACTTACCCGAACCTGTTGGGCCTGTGACAAGCACAATCCCACGAGGATAATCACAAATTTCCTTGAAAATTGTACCGAGTCCCAAATCTTCCATGGTCAACACTTTCGATGGAATGGTACGGAATACCGCTCCAGCACCACGGTTCTGGTTAAATGCGTTGACACGGAAACGGGCAATATTCGGGACTTCAAATGAAAAGTCAGTTTCTAGATCTTCTTCAAAATCACGACGTTGTTTATCATTCATAATGTCGTACACTAAACGGTGTACATCTTTATGTTCAAGCGCTGGTAAATTGATACGACGTACTTCACCATCTACACGAATCATCGGAGGCATACCCGCTGAAAGGTGTAAATCTGATGCACCGTTTTTAACCGAAAAGGCGAGTAATTCTGTAATATCCATAATTTCCCCGAAACAAACTCAAAAGTCTCATTATTTTGTAGAATAATATAAGGCTTTCATTCAGGCTTACCAACACCTTAAAGAATGGGAAAGCAAAAAAACATTTCGTAAATGAGAACTGTGTCAATGAATCAATCGCAACAATCCCGCCAAACTGTTTTAAATCAAATAGAACAAGCCTGTCAGCATGTTCAACGTGATCCTGCGACTGTGCAATTGTTAGCTGTTTCAAAGACACATCCAAGTTCTAGCCTGCGGGAAATGTATGCAGTTGGGCAGCGCTGTTTTGGTGAGAATTATTTACAGGAAGCCTTAGAAAAAATTGAAGAATTGAAACAGCTAGAGATTGAATGGCATTTTATTGGTCATGTGCAACGTAATAAAACCAAGCATCTGGCTGAAAAATTTGATTGGGTACACGGGGTTGATCGTTTGATTATTGCCGAGCGTTTATCTAACCAGCGTTTGGAATCGCAAGCGCCGTTAAATATTTGTCTGCAAGTGAATATTGATGGACAAGATTCAAAAGATGGTTGCCAGCCAGAAGAAGTGGCTGAATTGGTTCAGCAAATCAGCCAGCTTCCACAGATCCATTTACGTGGTTTGATGGTCATTCCTGCACCTGAAAATCATGCTGCATTTGCAGATGCCAAAGCGTTATTTGATCAAGTGAAATCTCAACATGCTCAGCCTCAAGATTGGGATACCTTAAGTATGGGGATGTCGGCTGATCTGGAAGCTGCAATTGCTGCAGGTTCAACCATGGTGAGAGTCGGGACAGCATTGTTTGGTGCAAGAGATTATTCAACAAAGTCTTAATTATTATTTAATTCGATCAGAGTGCCCCAGAATTGAATCGATTTTGGAGTTTCTAATAGTTGATTAAACAGCGTTTTATCTAGGTTAAATTCATTACAAAAGTAATTGATCAGGTCTGTCCCGTAATAAATAATATCAGTTTGCATGATTGAAAATATGGGATTTCCATTTTCAAGTGGTGTAGCAGGAATATAACGATGAGAGTAAATGGGGATCAGTTGAGGATAAGTTTTAAAATGCTCCTCAAATATTGCCAGACGGTCTGAGATTTCCTCTGGTGCGGCTCCCCACTGATCTAGCCAAAAGCCATTTTTAATATCAAAAGCAATTCCTTCCTGAGGCCAGTTGAGCCGCTCCATCAGCATATTTTTCGCTTTATCGCTATGAAGTGTTTCTCTCCAGTGAGGAAATTTCCATTCATTTTCCGAAACAGGAAGTCCGTACTTTAAAAAGAGCTTCAAATCAGGAGGGAAGTGAAATCTAAAAAGCTGCTCTATTGCTTCTATTTCATACTCTGTTAAGCCGGTCTCAAACTGGATACAGTGCTTTAATAGTTCTGTATGAAGCAATTGAATGTTCATTAGCCCACTACTTCAATCCGACTCGAACCTGATCCAACAGGTTGTACCTGAATCTGTACGGGAATCCGCTCATGCATTTCCTGAATATGAGAAATTAAAATCACTTTACGACCTTGGCTTTGCAACTGATCCAGCGCATTCATTACCATATGCAATGACGAGGCATCTAAGGTACCAAAACCTTCATCAATAAATAGCGATTCGATTTTCATGGAACCAGACGCCATATTGGCAATCGCCAACGAAATCGCGAGGGCAGTGAGAAAAGATTCACCACCTGAGAGTGAAGCAACCGAACGGATTTCACCATCCATATCATGGTCGATAATTGCCAAGCTGAGTGAGTTATCTAAACGCTTCAAGGTATAACGCTGTGATAGCATCGCCAACTGTTGATTGGCGTATTCCAGCAAAATGTCTAAATTATATTGTTGTGCCAAATCACGGAAATCTTTTCCTTTTGAATCCCCAATCAAGCTTGAAATCTTATTCCAGCGATGCTCTTGCTGCTGAATTTGTAGAATCTGCTCGGTAAACTGTTTCTGTTTGGCGACATTCTGCTGATGAACTTCCAGTTTTAGTTTGTGTTGATCACGTTGCTCCAACTGCTGTTGCAAGCTTTCAAGATTTAGACGGATGTTCTCAGTGAGCTGCCCATGCTCGATTTTAGGTTGCTGTTGTTGATGTGCATGTAACTGCTCTTGTACGGTTTTCAGCGCAGATGCTGCTTCATTACGTAAGCGTTCCGCATTTTGTAAGGATAGACGTATCTGCTGTTCTTGCTCTGATGAAATTTTAAGCAACTCAAGTAATTGATTTTCATTAAAATTAGTATGTTTTGCTAACCAGATACTTATTTCAGTTTTACATTCTGCCAATCTAGATTGATTATGCTGCTGTTGTGTTTTGAGCTGTTCCAGTTCACTTTTTTGTTGCTCAAAGTTTTGGCGGGCATGCTCGAAATTCTGTTTAATTTGCTGATATTGGCTCTGTAATTGTTGACGTTGTTGATCATGCTGATTCAACCATTCGTTGGCTTTAAGTTCTGTCAAACCCGTCATTGCAACAATCAACTGATGCGCTGAATCTGTGTTTTGTTTACCTTTAAGCTCAATGTCTTTGAGCTGCTGACTCAACTCGCTGTGCTGGGTTGTTAATCCAGCCAAATTTGATTTTAATAAATTAAGCTGCTGTTGCAGATGTTGTTGCTGCTTGTTTAAGTTTTCAGTTTGCTTGAGCTGCTGTCCACGTTGCTGTAGGCGGTGCAAGACCTGTTGTGAGCAGGAAACAGGGTGTTGTTGCCATACGCTTTTTTCATTTACATCCAGACAATCTACAATATGCTGAACCTGCTGTTGTAATTGTTGTACGTTCTCAAGTTGATAGCTGATATTTTGAATGGTTTGGTTGAGATGATATTGGTCTTTATGGGCTTGTCCCAGTCGTTGTAAATCCAATTCTGCTTGTTGCTTACTTTGTAGCGTATCAGCTAGCCACTGTTGTTGAGCTGATGTGATTTGCGCTTGTGATTGGGTTAAATCGAGCGCGATCGCAAACTGTACCGTTTGGCTAAGTAATTCATGCTGTTGAATGTTGAATTTGTCTTGGCTTTGCTGCATAGCAGATTGTAATTGCGTATGCTCAGCTCGACTTTGAGTAAATTGTTGCTGAGTGTTTTGCCAACGTTGAAAACATTGTTGTTCATGCTGGATGGCTTGTTGTTCTTGTTGCTGCTGTAGCTCATATAAGGCTTTGGAGAGCTGACTGGAGTTATCACGATAGGGGTGTTCTATGCTGCCACAGACTAAGCATGCTTCGCCTGGTTTTAATTCTGCGCGTAAATGTTCAATATTCTCTGCGTGAAGCAAACGTTGCTGCTGCAAAATCTGCTGTAATTTCTCACGTTCGGTCTTGGCGGACTGGAATTCTGTTTCGACTTTTTGCAGTTGTTGCTCAAGTTGCAACTGCTGCTGATGCGCTGTGTCCAGTTTTTGATTGAGCTCAGTCCTATGATTCATGACTTCAAAGTAATGCTGTAACTTCTGCTGAATCAGATCTAATTGATTGAGTCGTGTTTGCTGTTGTTCTCTCAAGTTTTGTTTTTGTTCAAGTTGAGATTCGATCTGCTGAGTGCTACCAAACTGTTGGATGAGATCATTCAAAATGACTTTATCTTGTTCAAGTTTGGATTGAGCTTGCTGGATTGAACCTAAACTCTGTTCTACTTTTTGGTATTGCTGAATAAATTGATTGAGTTGTTGAATATGGGCATTCAGACCATTGTCCAACGTAGTAAATTGGATACTTTGTTGCAGTTGCTCAAGATTGGTTTGATATTGTATTGAGAGACTGTGATGGCTTTGTTCAAACTGTTGTTGTTGTTCCTGTAAAGGCCGTTGCTGACTTTCAATCTGGTTTAAACGGTTCTTGGTTTTTTTGTATTCATCTGCGATGTATTCACGTTCTTGCACATATTTACGGACTTGTGTGAGTTCATTTTGATGGGTCTGCTCAAAGCTTTGAAATTGATGCAATGCTGTTTCAGCTTGAGTATAACGATTTTTTTCTTGTTCAAATTGAGTGATTAAAACCGTAAAGCTATTTTGCTTTTGCTGAATTTGTGGCTCGAGTTGCAGAATGTTTTTTTGAAGTTGCTGCTGCTGAAAGACAATAGGACGAATAGCTGAGAAGCTTTCGAGTTGAGTCAACTGGATACGTTCAGCTGCCAATGCCTCATAGGTTTTGAGCTGGAGATCATATTGTTGTTGCTTTAGACCAATTTCATGATTGAGTTTATGCTGCTGCTCAAACCATTGCTGTTGCTGATTGAGTTGGGTTTTCTCAGTTTCGAGTTGTTGAACCTGTTGCTGTGCGTGTTGAAAATGTACTTGTAATGCTGCAACTTCTTCATCTGAGCGGATTTCAATATGACCTAAAACATTTTCTAATTGCTTGCGTTGATCAGCTATTTCTTTGGTCTTTTGATAAGCCAATTGTCCAATTTTGGCAAAAATACTGGAATTGGTCAGATATTCCAATAGTTCACCACGTTCATTATCACGTGCTTTTAAAAATGCGGTGACCTCAGACTGAGCGAGTAAGACGGCACGGGTAAATTGCTCAAAGCTGAGTTGGGTAATTTGCTGAATATGGGTTTCAACGGCTTTGGTCTTATCAGCAATCACCACACCATCAGTGAGACATTTGAGAGAGCGTTGCACACTCTGTAATTTACCACTGGCATTTTCACGGGCACGTTTAATTTCCCAACGAGCCAAATAATGTTTTTGATCTTGTGCCACAAAACACAGCTCAGCAAAACCATGTCCTGTGCCACGACGTAAAACGGTAAGCGGTGAATTGGTCAGCAGTTCAGAGCCATCCACATCCAAGAGCTTGCCATCACTTTCTTTGAGGCGTGGAATTTTATTAAATAGGGCAAGGCACATGGCATCTAAAATGGTAGATTTCCCGGCGCCAGTTTTTCCGACAATGGCAATCAAGCCCGCATTGGCTAAAGGTTCACTTTCAAAATCAATAAAATGCTCACCTGCAAGAGATGCCAAATTTTTCAGTCGAATCGATAAAATTTTCATGGCAAATCCTTAAGAACTTTGATCATCTTCAAGTTTTTTCTGTGCTTCATTCACTAGACTTAAGAAATCTTTGGTGACTTCATCATCGGCGTGATAGCCCTTTTTCTCCCAGATCTGCTGGAATAATTTTTCTGGTGTTGGCGGCTCTAGGCTAATGCTCTGCTTATTTTCGGCATTATTTTCATTCGATAAATATTGTCTGGAAATGCGCACCAGACGGTAGCGATCCTTCGGTAAGGCATCTTCGAATTGTTGGCGTAAATTCGGCTGTGGGGGAATCGTTGTATGATATTCGATATCGACATATTCTCGATGGTCAATATTTTCGATGGGGCCACTCGGTAGGTTTTTAAGCTGCTGCATGACCGCTGTGAGTTCATCTTTAATTTTATGCAGTTGAATACTTCGCGGAATTGCCAATGCTTCAAAATCCAGCTTATTTTCTGGTTGGGTTGAATCAACGGTGACTTCAACCACTTGGTGCTTATAGTTGATCTCACTAAATGACAGTGGAATTGGAGAGCCACTATAACGAATATGTGGATGCTGTACCTTTTGCGGTTTATGCAAATGTCCAAGCGCAACATAATCGATACTGTCATCAAAAAGTGAGGTCGAAAGTGCTTCTTCATTGCCAATAATAATTGGTCGTTCTGAGTCTGAAGTTTCTCCACCTTGCATATGTGCATGTGACATCAGGATGAGAGCTTGATCATCAGTTTTGCGACGTTTAGCTTCCTCAATTAACTGCTGATGCAGATATGCAATCGCATTTTGGCTGTTGGTAGTGTGTTCATTAAAACCAGTAATTTCAGCTGAACGTAAGAATGGCAGGGCAATGCACCACGCGACAATCTGTTTTTGCTCGTTATAAATTGGCAGAATGAGGCGCTCTAAATCTAAAGTTTTATCTGCATTCCAGCGAATCACACCGACGGTTTTGGCATTATATTTTTCTAAAAGAGGTTCTACCTGTTCAATCCGATAGCCTGAATCATGATTGCCTGCAATCATCAAGGTTTGCATTTGCGGTGCCAGTTCATGAGCATCGGCAAGGAATTGATAGAGCTGCTTTTGTGCCTGTGAGCTTGGATTGATGACATCAAAAATATCACCCGCAATTAACAAGGCATGTGGCTGTTTTGCCTTAATCTGCTCCAGTAACCATGCTAAAAATTGTTCATGTTCATAATGGCGGGAGTGATTATAAAAAAACTGCCCCAGATGCCAGTCAGAAGTATGAAAAAAACGCACAGTCATAAATGAATCTAAAAAAGAAATGAACCAGAATAAGGTAGCACGTATTTCAGTGGAAAGGAGGGTCTTGCCCCGTAGAAAAAGCAGTACAAGATGCAGCTTGATCATTTTTAACCGATCCACTAGTTTGTTATCGAGGTTATTATTTTAAAAATGAGGAAATATAAATGAGCTTAGGTAAAGTAAGCCGCGAAATTATTGATCACATTATGTTGATTGGTTTAGATCGAGTTGCAAAGCGGAATGCCTTTGATAGTCATATGATTCAGGATTTATCGCTTGCTTTAACAGAATATGAAAACAATGCTGAATTACGTTGTGCCGTGATTTTTGCGCATGGTGATCATTTTACCGCGGGCTTAGATTTAGTTGAATTACAGTCTAAAATATCTGACGGTATTTTTAATTTTGCAGTAGAGCAGATTAATCCTTGGGGAACAGCGGGTCGGCATAGAACCAAACCTGTTGTGGTGGCGGTACAGGGTATTTGTTATACCGCTGGGGTGGAGTTAATGCTCAATGCAGATGTGGTCATCGCCAGTGAAAATACCATATTTGGTCAGCTTGAAGTACAGCGTGGCATCATGCCATTTGGTGGTGCGACGGTGCGTTTTGTACAGGCTGCCGGTTGGCAAAAAGCCATGCCGTATTTATTAACGGGCAAAACCTTTGACAGCAAAACTGCTGATCAACTGAATCTTGTTTCTGAGGTGGTTGCAAATGGTCAACAGCTTGAGCGTGCGCTCGAAATTGCCAAAGAAATCTGCATTTCTGCACCGCTTGCTGTACAGGCGTTATTGGCTTCTGCAACCGATGCAGTAACGCAAGGTCAGACTGTCGCATTTGAAAAAATGAACAACTATTTAATGCCGTTGTTTGTATCACAAGATGCGCAAGAAGGAATTCGTGCCATGTTAGAAAAACGTTCACCACAGTTTAAGGGCCGCTAAATGGCTGTTTTTATTTAAGCCAAGTGGATTAGTTTATTGAGCATTTTCATCAATTTGACAAATCCCAAAGGTATTCTGATCAAGATCTAGGAAATAGCCTTGCCAACAACGGTTAGGAATTGCAAATTTATCCATTGCCACGATACCGCCCAAAGTTAAAATTTGAGCTGCAGTGACATCAAAATTTTCTACTTCGATGCTACAGGTAAAAGCATTGGTGCCACATCCAGTTGGTGGTGTTGTAACAGGGCGTTGCAGTAAACCACCGTGAATACCTATCGTAGTAATCCGATAATATTCAATTGGTAAGCCTTCCAATTTTTCAAATTGCCATTCAAATATGGATTGATAGAAATGAATATCACGTTGTGGATTTGATGATTGAATTTCAAAATAAATAATGCTGTTCATGGTGAATATCCTGTTGTATTTATTGTCCAGAAATTATTCTAAATAGATCAAAGGCATTACAGATAATGATTTATGTAAGTATATTTCTAAGGTCGCGCACCTGATTGAAGAAATGAGGTTTATTCATTTAATTACAATTAAAGAGACGAAGTTAAAGTTGATGAATATTATTAAATTAGTCAATCGACCAGAACTTTTGCAGCAAGCAGCAAGTTGGTTTTCAAATAAATGGGAGATTCCAGTTGAAGCCTATCGAGAGAGTATGCAGAGCTCGATAGAACAGCAGGGTGGAATTCCACAATGGTATGTGATGTTGGATAATGATCAGCAGATTATTGCAGGTGCGGGGGTGATCGAAAATGATTTCCATGATCGTCAAGACCTTGCACCAAACCTATGTGCATTATTCGTTGAAGCATCTTACCGTCAGCAGAATATTGCAAGGCAACTATTAGACTTCGCCCGAATGGATATGCAATCTTTAGGTATTGAAAAGTTGTATTTAGTGACTGATTTAAATAGTTTTTATGAAAAGTGTGGCTGGTCATTTTTAACAATGGTTAAAGATGATGAAGGTGCGCCGATCAAAATGTATGTTGCTGATAGGGTTTAAACATAAATCTCAGGCAAATAAAAACCGACGATTCGAGTGATGATAAATCGTCGGTCAAAATCTTTTTCAATGGTTCTGGCTGCTAACACAACCATTGTTAAAGATGGAGAGTCATAATGAAAGGTCACCGAAAACATTGCGGATGCCGTGCAATGTCCAATCGGTTGCTGCGACCTTGTACCATATATAACGCTGCTGGTTGAGGATTGGTTGACATAAAAATGAAAAAAAAGTGAAAAAAATTTATAATTATTTCTTAAAGCCAGTTTAATTAGGTTTATCTTTATGATTTCATTGCGTTTGTACTATATCTGGTTTTTTATTATTTGTTTAGCTTCGACTTTATTGGCAGGTGTATTGGCGGCTATTTTACCGAATAGTATCGGTGGGGTGCTCACCGCGATTCCTTATTTAATCGCAATCATTGTGGTGTTATTCAAATTTTTGAAAAAACAACGCCGTGCACCAACTGCACAAGAAAAAAAGCGTTTAACCATCGGCTTTAGTCTGATTTTCTGGGGCTACAACGCATGTGGTCTACTACTGGGGTTGTTTATATTTGCACGAAAAGATCCTGAAATCTGGCAGAACTTTTTACTCTATTTGAAACAACCGCAATTTTTACTCACCGTATTGGCCATGTGGTTTGTCATTGCCGTGCCGCTATTCTTAATTACCTATTGGTTTTATGGACCCCAAGCACAAAGAATGGCTAATAAAATGTTTTAAACAGCCAGACTTTCTTTTTTCAGGCGTAGGGGCGAGTAAGCGGTTGGATTGACAATCGTCTCTTGCCCGAACATGAGTTGGCGTAATAGTCGGGCAGAACCAGAACCCATACATAATCCATTACGGAAATGTCCAAAATTGGCCCAAAGATTTTCCAGTTCAGGCATGGCACCAATATAAGGAATGCCTTGTGGCGAACTTGGGCGTAAGCCTGCCCAACGTTTCACAATCGGGAAGTGTTGTAGCTCAGGCACCATTTCCAGACATGCCGTTAAAATATCCTGCTGGGTTTGCTCATCAACTGCTGTACTAAAGCCAGTTTCGGCCATACTAGAACCACAAACAATGTGACCATCTTGGCGTGGAATCAGGTACATCACCCGATTCATACACATGGTCGGTAACCAGTTTTCAGGGGTTTTAAATAATAGCATTTGCCCTTGTACGGGCTGCACAGGAATATGGCGTTGTAGTTGCTCGGCCCATTGCTGACTCCATGCACCAGAAGTGATGACTACA
Source organism: Acinetobacter sp. NIPH 2100 (assembly GCF_000369805.1). Taxonomy (GTDB): domain Bacteria; phylum Pseudomonadota; class Gammaproteobacteria; order Pseudomonadales; family Moraxellaceae; genus Acinetobacter. The sequence goes on from NZ_KB850224.1 coordinate 1,020,884, forward strand.
TGATCCGCGGTAAATTTTTGCCCATCTTCGATTTCAATTCCGAGCACTTTCTTATTCTGAATAATTAACTTTTCAACAGGACAATGTTCAAAAAAACGGACCAATGGATGTTGTTTTAAGTAGCTGATCAGGGATTGTAATAAACGTGGATTGCGGACATTCGAGAGTTGGGGGAAATAGATTGCTTGTTGGAATTGTTGGGAAATATAAGGATTAATCTGTTCAAGTTTGGAGCGATTGAGCAACTCACATTGCTGCATTGGTTCCTGATATCGAGTGGCATAATTCAAGCCAACTTCAAAATCTTCCTGATCGAAGATCAGCATGCCTGTATCGTGGATCTGAAAATCAATGCCAGTAATGGGGAGGAGCTTCTCATTCCACTCTTGATAGAGTGATTTACCGTATTGAGCCAGTTGATTGACTTCGGGTGCATAACGCCATGGATACATTGGGGAGAGAATGCCTCCACCTGCCCATGAGGCAGCTTGACCTGCAAGTTGTTGGTCAAAAATATCGACAGAGCAGCCTTGTTCAGCTAGTTCCAATGCTGACATTAAGCCGCTAATACCCGCACCAATGATGGCAATATGCATAACTTTAATTTAAGTGGTTTCTAAGATAAAACGTATCTTGAAATTTGCTACACGGAAGACGTCATTCGCAACCTGCGTGATATACGCTAAAAGAAGTCCTCTTATACATCCTCAATATCAGAAAAATGTAAGCAGTGAACAGGTTTTGCGAATGACAATGGTTTTGCCTACTTTTCCCGAAAGAAAAGTAGGTCGAGCCGAAGGCTAATCCTGAAAAAGGATGAGAGCTCAACAAGACTCTGGAGTAGATACTATCATTTTCAGACAGATGAAATATAACTTCTATCTCATCTCTTTTAATTTACGCGCTGCATCTTCAGCAAAATATGTCCAGATCCCATCAGCACCTGCACGACGGCAGCACATCAAAGATTCCAGAATTACGCTGTCAGATAACCAGCCATTCTGAATCGCACCTGCAAGCATGGCATATTCACCACTCACCTGATAGAGGAAAGTTGGTACGCCAAAAGTATCTTTTACTTCACGCACCACATCCAGATAAGGCATACCCGGTTTAACAATCACCATATCCGCACCTTCTTGTAGATCAAGTGCGATTTCATGTAAGGCTTCGGCACGGTTGCCAATATCCATTTGGTAATTATATTTATTGCCGCCTTTCAGGTTGCTAGCAGAGCCGACCGCATCACGGAAAGGGCCGTAGAAGCTAGAAGCATATTTTGCTGAGTACGCCATGATATTGGTGTAGATAAAATCATTTTGCTCAAGCGCTTGGCGGATCGCACCGATACGGCCATCCATCATGTCACTGGGTGCAATTACATCGGCACCTGCCGCAGCATGACTGAGTGCCTGTTTCACTAGGCATTCGACAGTTTCATCATTTAACACATAACCTGTGTCATCAATAATGCCGTCTTGACCATGTGTGGTATAAGGGTCAAGAGCGCCATCGGTAATCAGCACCATTTCTGGTAATTCTTTTTTGAGTAGACGGCAAGTCGTTTGAACTAAACCATTTTCGTCCCAAGCGGCTTCCGCTGTTAAACTTTTATCTTCTTGTGGTGTTACAGGGAATAAAGCAAGTTTGGATACACCGAGTTCAAGCAGGGTTTCTGCTTTTTTAAGTAGTAAATCAGCTGACAAACGCTGCACATTTGGCATGCTTGGAATGTCTTGAGTTTGTTGTTGTCCTGGTAATACAAACACTGGATAAATCAAGTGATCTGCCGTTAAATGTGTTTCGCTGACCATGGCACGAAGTTGGTCATTTTTACGGATACGGCGCATGCGAGTCGCAGGAAAAGCTGGACGATTGAACGTATAAGTCATAACAATCTCGATGTTCAGTATTACACTAGGGGAATAATTGAGGTATTAAGTCACGCGAGGGAGAGCTTGGCGACTTCGCTCAATTACGAACCCCGCTATTGTAGCCCCATATTTTTAGATTTGTGCAAAATAATGGAAAGTTATTCTTTCCATTGAGTGTAGGCCGCGTATGAATGATGTAAAGAAAAACTGGACTGGCAATATTCAGTTAGGTGCAAAGGCAGATCACCAAGTGGTCTTGAAACAGTTATGTAAAGCATTTAATGCCTGTCCATTTTTTAAATACAGTGGCATGGTCATGCGAGTAGTCGATGATCAAATTGAAGCCTATGTGGAGATGCAGCCAGAACTGGTCGGGAATCTGGCATTTCAGATTTTACATGGTGGTGTGGCAGCCACGATTCTGGACAGTATTGGTGGTGTGGCGGCCATGGAGCAGCTTTATCGCCGTGCCTCACCAGAAGATTTGCCAGATACCATCAAAAAAGTATCACGCTTAGCCACGGTGGATATGCGTGTCGATTATCTGGCGCCAGGACGTGGTAAATATTTTATTGCGCGTGCCGAAACCTTACGTTTGGGGCGTAAAGGATGCACTATGCGCATGACCATGGTGAATGACGAAGATAAACCCATTGCGACTGCAATTGCATCGTATGCCTATTAATTCTTAAAATAAAAATATTAAGCACCTCTCATGCAAAGTGTGAGAGGTGGCTTTCATTTCCAAGTCCATCTTTTGCTCCTTTCAATTCTATTTTTATAAGAGTCAATCCTGCTGTCCTACGGTGAAACATGTCATGGGGAGCTGATCCAAAATTATTCACAAACTGGATAGAGATCTGGAAAAAGCGGATAGAGCCAAGAACTAAATCACGCTTCAATCAAGAAAAGGTTTTTATTGATTGGAGGACATAAAAATGACGACACGTAATATTGCCGAATGGCAGGATTTTATTACAGGCTGTCTCGACTTTCGCCCTAAGGATGGGGTATTTCGTATCGCACGTGATATGTTCACTGAAGCTGAACTTTTCGATTTGGAAATGGAATTCATTTTTGAAAAAGTCTGGATTTATGCCTGCCACGAAAGTGAAATTCCTAACAATCATGATTTCCTGACGGTTCAGATTGGACGCCAACCGTTAATCATTAGCCGTGATGGTCAAGGCCAACTGCATGCCATGATCAATGCCTGTGAGCATCGTGGTGCGACCTTGACGCGCGTTGCCAAAGGCAATCAATCCACTTTTACCTGTCCGTTCCATGCGTGGTGCTATAAATCAGATGGTCGTCTGGTCAAAGTCAAAGCGCCTGCTGAATATTGTGAAGATTTTGATAAGTCCAGTCGTGGCCTCAAACAAGGACGTATTGCCAGTTATCGTGGTTTTGTTTTTGTCAGTCTGGATACACAGGCAACAGATAGCCTTGAAGACTTCTTGGGGGATGCCAAAGTCTTTCTGGATTTAATGGTGGAGCAGTCACCGACTGGCGAGTTAGAAGTCCTGCAAGGCAAGTCGGCCTATACCTTTGCAGGAAACTGGAAGCTGCAAAATGAAAATGGACTGGATGGCTATCACGTCAGTACCGTGCACTATAACTATGTCTCCACTGTGCAACATCGCCAGCAAGTCAATGCAGCCAAAGGTGATGATATGGATACTCTGGATTACAGCAAATTAGGCGCAGGTGATAACCAGACCGATGATGGCTGGTTTAGTTTTAAAAATGGTCACAGCGTTTTATTCAGCGATATGCCAAATCCTGCGGTCCGTCCTGGTTATGACACCGTCATGCCTTATCTGCTGGAAAAATATGGTGCCAAGCGTGCGGAATGGGCCATGCATCGCCTAAGAAACTTAAACCTCTATCCAAGCTTATTCTTCATGGATCAGATCAGTTCCCAGCTGCGTATTGTGCGTCCAGTGGCATGGAATAAAACCGAAGTGATTAGCCAGTGTCTCGCTGTAAAAGGGGAGTCAACCGAAGCGCGTCGTAACCGTATTCGCCAGTTTGAAGACTTTTTCAATGTCTCTGGATTAGGTACGCCAGATGATTTGGTGGAGTTCCGTGAACAGCAAAAAGGTTTCCAAGCGCGTCTGGAACGCTGGAGTGATATTTCTCGCGGTCACCATAACTGGTGTTATGACATGACTCAAAATGCACAAGACTTGGGGATCAAACCCGTGATTACGGGGCGTGAGCTGACGCATGAGGGGTTATATGTCAATCAGCATGGTCATTGGCAACGTTTAATGCTGGATGGTTTAAATCGCAAAGCCTTAAAAATGCAGGATATTACTTATCAACTTGATACAGCAACGGAAGAGGTATAAGTCATGACTGCTGAATTACATTTTGCCGTTTCACAATTCCTTTATCAGAAATCAGAGTTATGCGACCGTTATGACTGGGATGCCTATCTGGAACTGTATGATGAAGATAGTGAATATCACATTCCGCAATGGATTGATGATCATCAGTATGTTGAAGATCCGAATCAGGGTTTGTCTTATATCTATTATGCAGACCGTTCGGGGCTGGAAGATCGTGTATTCCGTATCCGTACCGGAAAAGCGGCATCGGCGACACCATTACCACGCACTCAGCACAGTATTCAAAATGTACAGGTCAAAAGCCTGCAAGATGGTTTGATTGAAGCCAGAGTCGGATGGAGCACCTTATATAATCGTCAAGGCTTGGAAGGTTGCTTTTATGGACATGCCACTTACTTGTTAAGACAAACTGCTGAAGGATTCCGTATTCGTCGTCAGCACACGATTTTGCTGAATGACAAAATTGATTCGGTGTTGGATTTTTATCATGTTTAAGGGAGCATCATGATGGGACATTCAGTTGCACTTAATTTTGCCGATGGGAAAACCTTCTTTATTTCGGTACAGGAAGATGAACTGTTACTCAATGCTGCCATTCGTCAAGGCATTAACTTACCTTTGGATTGCCGTGAAGGCGTGTGCGGAACCTGTCAGGGACAGTGTGAAACAGGCATTTATGAACAGGAATATGTGGATGAAGATGCCTTAAGTGAGCGTGATTTGGCAGAGCGTAAAATGTTGGCTTGTCAAACTCGAGTCAAATCCAATGCTGCATTCTATTTCGATCATAGTTCTGAAATCTGCAACGCTGGCGAGACATTGAAAATTGCAACGCAAGTGACTCGGGTCGAACTGGTATCCGAGACAACCGCGATTTTGCATGTCGATGCCAGTTCATCAGCCAAGCAGTTAGAGTTTCTACCCGGTCAATATGCACGTTTGCAGATCCCTGAGACTGATGACTGGCGTTCTTATTCTTTTGCCAATCGTCCGAATCAGACCAATCAATTGCAGTTTTTAATTCGCTTATTACCCGATGGCGTGATGAGTAATTATTTACGTGATCGTTGCCAAGTGGGGCAAACCATCATGATGGAAGCACCTCTCGGCAGTTTTTATCTCCGTGAAGTTGAGCGTCCTTTGGTATTTATTGCTGGAGGAACGGGGCTGTCGGCTTTTTTAGGCATGCTCGACAATATTGCAGAACAGGCGAATGCACCTGCAATTCAGTTGTATTACGGGGTCAATCAAGAAGCTGATTTATGTGAACAATCTCGATTGCAGACTTATGCTGAACGTTTGTCAAATTTCAAATATCAACCTGTCGTGACTCAAGCATCTGATGTGTGGACTGGTAAAACAGGTTATATCCATGAGCACCTGAATCGGGAACAACTTGCGGAACAGGCATTTGACATGTATTTATGTGGCCCGCCACCGATGATAGAAGCCGTCAAAAGTTGGCTCGATCAACATGCCTTAAATAACTATCGCTTGTATAGCGAAAAATTTTTACAGAGCAATACTGCTCGTAACTCAGCAGAGACTTAGTCAAATGAAAAGGATGGTGGACACAAGCAACCAGCCTTTTTCTAAATGACTGAGAACAAATATTTGTAAAAATTAAAAAAAGCCTTTCAATGGAATAAGGAATTGAATGTATTGAATAAGTAGGTCGTGTAGTTCACCTGTTGAAGGGTTTAAACATAGGAAAGTTTTAACAGAATTTGCTTTTTTAAGGGAATAAAGATGAAGACAGTTGATGTTAATACAGTGATCAATCGTGATCAGTTATCGCCACTGCAATGGTTGGTTTTTGCATTGGGTTTCTTGGTATTTTTTTGTGATGGTTTAGATACAGGGATTATTGGTTTTATTGCACCTGCTTTGCTGGATGATTGGGGGATTACCAAACCACAATTGGCACCTGTGCTCAGCGCGGCATTGGTGGGGATGTCAATTGGTGCAATTATTTCAGGGCCACTGGCAGATCGGTTTGGCCGTAAAGGGGTGATTGTATTCACGACTTTATTATTTTCTATATTTACCATTCTGTGTGGCTTGGCTTCTTCCACACAAGATTTGATGATTTACCGTTTTATTACTGGTGTTGGACTGGGTGCTGCGATGCCAAATATCAGTACCATTGTTTCAGAGTATATGCCCGCAAAACGTAAAGCCTTTCTGACGGGTTTAGCTGGTTGTGGTTTTATGCTGGGGATTTCCTGTGGTGGTTTATTGTCTGCGTATTTACTGGAAAACTTAGGCTGGGCCAAGGTGGTGATTTTAGGTGGTATTATTCCTTTGTTCCTTGTGGTGGCTTTGCTGCTGAAATTGCCAGAATCAGTCCCGTATTTGATTAAAACAGAACAGCAACATAGAGCCCAAAGCATTCTTGAAAAAATTCAAGGCCACTCGTTCATCGACAAGGTCAAGATTGAACTTCCTCAAGTGGGTGTCAATCATGCTGAAAGCCCGGTCAAAATGGTTTTAAGTAAATATCTATGGGGTTCAGTCATGTTATGGCTGTGCTGTTTCATGAGTCTATTGGTGTTCTATTTACTGACCAGCTGGATGCCAACGATTTTAAAAACAGCAGGTTTTAGTACCCAGCAGTTTAGTCTCATTGCTGCAATCTTCCCATTTGGTGGGGTGATTGGTGCTGTCATCATGGGTTGGTATATGGATAAACTCAATCCAACCATCGTGATTAAATATGCGTATTTAATGGCATTCATCCTCTTTATCGTTGCAGGTTTTGTCAGCTCAAGCATTTTGTTGCTTGGGATCGGTATTTTCCTGATAGGTGCTTTGCTCACTGGTGCACAATCATCATTGTTACCATTGGCTGCATTATTCTACCCATCACAATGTCGTGCAGTTGGCGTGTCATGGATGCATGGCATTGGACGTGTCGGCGCAATTTTTGGGGCATTCTTCGGTTCTTATATCTTTACCTATGAAATTAGTCTCGGTGGTATTTTCTATCTATTAGCTTTGCCGACCTTTATTGCCTTTATTGCACTCAGCTTGAAAGCGATGCGTCAAAACAATAAAGCCAATGCTATTTTAACGATCAATTAACCTACGCCTAAGAAAAAGCCCAGTGCTTTCAGACACTGGGCTTTTATCTTTTTGGGTATTTCATTCGATTTTATTACGGGTTTCACTCGGTTTTTCGCCAAACTCATCTTTATATTCTTGAGCAAAACGGCTGAGGTGGTTAAAGCCCCAATCATAGGCCAGTTTGGAGATCGAAATTTTTTGATGTTTGGCGGTATGACTCAATATTTTATAAATTTGTTGCAGTCGATACTTGCGTAAATAGGCCATCGGACTGAGACCATAATATTGTTGGAACTCCTCATAGAGTTTGGATTTAGATACACCAGCTAAACGTTGTAAACTCTCTGCATCGAAGGATTCATGCGCATGTTGCACAATAAAATTCTTCACTTTGCGGATATACGCAGGTTCCATTTGATTGCAGCGTTCATGCAATGCCGCAGAATAATTATTTTCCTGTGACAGCAGTAGCGCTTTAATCACAAAATTTTCATAATCCTCAGAAAACATCGGTAAGCCAGAAAAGTCAGCATAATGTGATTTGAGTTGTAAAAAGTTTTCGATGTTATTCCACCAAGCTTTCATTAAACCCGTCATGCTGAGTGAGATTTCAGGGTTAAATACCAATGCTTGTTCAAGTGGTTTATTCAGGAGTTGTGACAGGACCATATGCAGACTTTTTTCAGGAATCACCACCTGAAATTTTTGACAATCCTGATTAATGACCAAGTCCTGCAAATCTTGATTAGAAACGATGAGGCCTGTATCGGCATCAGATTGATATTTGGCACCGCGGATGCTGAGTGTTTGCTTGCCATGAAAAGGCAGGCTGATGCTATAGGCTTTCAAATTAGAAATATTGATCGCAACATTGGCGCCATAACTGATGGTGCCAATTGCCATTTGTTTATGCGGTAAGCGCATACCATCATAGTGAAAGTCGAGTGTATCTCGAGATAGTGTATCTAAACGATGTTCGCCACAGATCATCGACATCACATTTTGGGCAAAGTCGGCCTGATGCGAATGATGGATAAGATCCATTTTTTGGCTGAGTGATGTCATAGTCCTTTCACCTAGCTAAGAGCTTATTGTTGTAGCAGCAAGAAAAATGCCATTTTGATCCATAAATGACAGCGGTTTTCTGGCCTTAGTGGATAAGGGCTTTGCGAGAAAGACTTATCCACTCTAGCTTATTAGAGCAAATTTTGACAAATACACAAGTCTTGAAAGGATATATCTTTATGCTTTATAGGTATGTCGAGCTATGTTGCCATTTAGATGGCTATTCACCAGTTTCAACATGCTGAAATTAAAAACCAAACTTTAAGTTTTTGATCATTGTTGAAATATCAATTTATAAGAATTGAACGCATCAGTTATTTTTTTTAATCTCGCCATGTGATTTTTTGCCGTTAAAATGCAGAATAATTTTTTGCTCTTATTTTGCGTTTTGGTTTTTTTAACATTCAGTTAAGTTTTCAAAATTAAACTGATCGGCTGATTAAACCAAAAGTTAAAAATCTCTTTAATTTTCAGGAATAACTTATGACTGACGCTCAAGCCAACCCACAGGATGTTGCTTCAGATTCGACATCAGATGATGCAATGAAAGCAAAACGTAAAAAATTCCTCGGATTTTTTGTGCTCATTCTCATTCTCGCTGCAATTCTGTATGGCATTTGGGCGTTATTCTTTAATCATTCGGTCAGTACAGACAATGCCTATGTGGGTGCAGAAACTGCACAAATCACGTCTATGGTCAGTGGACAAGTGGCTGAAGTGTTAGTGAAAGATACACAACAGGTCAAACAGGGCGATGTACTGGTCCGTATTGATGAACGTGATGCCAAGATTCAACTGGCACAGGCACAAGCTGAGTTAGCCAAAGCACAACGTCAATACAAACAAAGCCAAGCAAATAGTAGTTCATTAAATTCTCAAGTTGTGGTTCGCAACGATGAGATTACCAGTGCACAAGCGCAAGTGACCAAAGCCCAAGCGGATTATGATCGTGCGGTATTGGAGCTGAAACGCCGTAATGAACTTGCTGCGACAGGTGCTATTTCTAAAGAAGAGTTGAGTAAGGCGCAAAGTGCAGTGTCTACAGCCAAAGCCAGTTTAGAGCTGACTCAAGCAGGTTTGGCGCAAGCAACTTCGAGCCGCAAAGCAGCGGAAAGTACCTTTGCTGCAAATGAAGCATTGATTCAAGGTGTAAATGAAGCATCAACACCAGATGTATTGGTGGCGAAAGCACATGTAGAACAGGCAGTATTGGATTTAGAGCGGACTGTGATTCGTGCACCAGTGGATGGTGTCGTAGCGCGTCGTAATATTCAGATTGGGCAACGTGTTGCACCAGGTACGGCAATGATGTCAGTCGTACCTGTTTCAGCACTGTATGTCGATGCAAACTATAAAGAAAGCCAGCTCGCCAAGGTGAAAGCAGGGCAGAAGGTAACGCTTCGTTCTGATTTGTATGGTGATGATGTGGTTTATCACGGTACTGTGCAAGGTTTCTCGGGTGGTACTGGAGCAGCATTTGCCTTGATCCCTGCACAAAATGCCACAGGGAACTGGATTAAAGTGGTACAGCGCCTACCTGTACGTATTAGCCTTGATCCGAAAGAACTTGCAGAACATCCATTGCGTGTGGGGCTGTCGATGCAAGCGGATATTGATCTCGTATCGAAGTAATCAGCCATGAAAACGCAAAACCCTTTTGCAGAACTCAGTGGCGGGCGATTACTGCTTGCAGCTTTCGTGATCGCACTCTCAAATTTTATGGTGGTGCTGGATACCACAATTGCCAACGTTTCTGTGCCTCATATTACAGGCAACCTCGCTGTGTCCAGTTCTCAAGGGACGTGGGTGATTACCTCTTATGCTGTTGCCGAAGCGATTTGTGTCCCTTTAACAGGGTGGCTTGCAGGACGCTTTGGTACGGTTCGAGTCTTTGTGTTCGGATTGATTGGTTTTACTATCTTTTCATTTTTGTGTGGTTTAGCGACCTCATTGGAAATGTTGGTGTTTTTCCGAATTGGGCAAGGCTTATGTGGTGGTCCATTAATGCCGCTCAGCCAAACTTTATTGATGCGAATTTTCCCACCTGAAAAACATGCACAGGCGATGGGACTTTGGGCCATGACCACGGTGATTGGACCGATTCTAGGGCCGATCCTTGGTGGACTGATTAGTGACAATCTGTCTTGGCACTGGATCTTCTTTATTAATATTCCAGTTGGTATTTTCTGTGTTTTAGCCTCTATTCGATTATTATCTGTGGCTGAAACCGAAACTGAAAAAATGCGCATCGATGCGATTGGTCTGGGTTTATTGGTGTTGTGGATTGGTGCATTGCAATTGATGCTCGATCTAGGACATGAACGCGATTGGTTTAATAGCAGCAGTATTATTATGCTGGCTTTGATCGCGGTGGTCGGCTTTATTGTATTCATGATATGGGAACTGACCGAAAAGCATCCCGTGGTCAATTTGTATGTATTTAGGCATCGGGGCTTCGCTGTTTCAGTGTTGGCACTGGCCTTTGGATTCGGCTCCTTCTTTGGCAGTATCGTATTGATTCCGCAGTGGTTACAGATCAATTTGGGCTATACCGCTACTTGGGCAGGTTATCTGACTGCCACCATGGGTTTTGGTAGTCTCACCATGTCACCGATTGTGGCCAAATTATCGACCAAATATGACCCTCGGGCATTGGCCAGTTTTGGCTTGGCATTGCTGGGTGTCGTGACTTTAATGCGTGCCTTCTGGGTGACTGATGCTGACTTTATGGCCTTGGCTTGGCCACAAATCTTGCAAGGTTTTGCAGTGCCATTCTTCTTTATTCCGTTGTCGAATATTGCAATGGGCTCAGTATTGCCACAAGAAATGGCATCTGCCGCAGGCTTAATGAACTTCCTTCGAACTATGGCTGGTGCGATTGGTGCGTCGATTGCAGTCACCATTTGGGATGATCATGCCAAAGTCGCACGTAGTGAAATGGTCAATAATCTGCATCCACAAGAAGTCCAAAATAGTCTGCTTCAGAATGGATTCTCACCCGATGCAACGCTGGGTGTGATTGCCAATTTAGTGGATAAAGAAGCGATTACCATGTCGGCCAACCATGTATTTATGCTTCTGGCGATTGTATTTGTATTTGCCAGTGCCTTGATCTGGCTGAGTCCAAAACCGAAAGGGAATACGGGTGGCATGCCGACCCACTAGAAATTCTGAATTGGAAAGCATCTCTTAGGAGGTGCTTTTTTTATGTATAAAAATGGTGTTTTAACTTGGAATTGATAGATTTTGCCTACTTTCTTGCAGAGAAATCATGCCAGAATCCACTTGAAGGCGATAAGGATTGCATTGTAATCACACGGAGGAAATTACTGGGCGTAGGAGATAAAGCCTGGAATCATTGAATATTATTAAAAGTTTATTTTTATCAAAGATTAAAACCTCTATACCTGAAAATAAATAAACTAGCATGGCAATTGCATGGATAGGCAGGTATATATAATGGAGTTATCACGTGAATCATAGATATTCATTTTTTTTCAGCAGCTTGTTGGCTGTTGGTTTATTACAGGGATGTGGGAATGATTCCTCATCAGATCAATCAGGCAAAGATTCAAATACAGGCCAACCTTCAAAACCCAACCTGATTATTGATCAGGACCCAAGTAGTTGTAGCAAACTGGCAGAGGATGGCTCGAGTGTTGTGGTCGGTTCGGACCAGAATGGTGATCCTGCGGCACCTGAAGGTGCATCGGGTTATCGCTTAAATAATACGGTGAAATATGCCGATAAATATATGGTGGTTGCCAATACACCGTTGGCAGTAAGGGCGGGCTGTGAAATTTTAAAAGCGGGCGGAAGTGCAGTCGATGCGGCAGTTGCTGTACAAGCTGTATTGGGCTTGGTTGAGCCACAATCCAGTACCATCGCAGGCAGTGGTTTTATGATGTATTACGATGCGAAAAGTAAAACCGTCACTGCGTATGATGGACGAGAAACTGCTCCAGCCGCGGCCAATGAGTACTATCTGATTCGACAAGATATACATGATCCGGAATCTCCAGCACCCGTACCGAGTGCCCGTCGTAGTGGACGTTCTATTGGTGTGCCTGGGGTAATGCGTTTACTGGAACAGGCGCAGCAGGAACATGGCAAACTGAAATGGGATCAGCTTTTTAATCAAGCGATTGATTTGGCAGATCATGGTTTTCGTATTCCTGGACGTTTGGCCGATGCAATTGCCAGTAATGCAGGCCATTTGGCACTCGATGCAAATGCGGTAGCAACCTATTTCTATCCAGATGGTACACCTCGTAAAGTTGGTGAGACCATGACCAATAAAGCGTACGCCAAAACACTGGAAGCACTTGCAACCCAAGGCGCAAAAGCGATGTACAGCGGACCGATGGCTAAAAATATTGTGGCAAAAGCAGGTCAGACCATAGGGGATGATGCCGCCCGTACGCCCATTACGCCTAGCTTAATGACTTTACAGGACTTATCAAATTATCAAGTTAAAAAACGGACACCAATCTGTACCACTTACCGAGACCGTTATTATGTCTGTACCATGCCACCGCCATCTTCTGGTGGAATTGCTGTTGCACAAACGTTGGGTATTTTAGAAAACTTTGAAATGAATAAATATCCACCCAAAAATCCAGAAAATGAAGGTGGGGTGCCTGATGTCATGGGCGTACATTTGGTTTCTGAAACAGAACGCTTGGCTTATGCAGACCGTGATAAATATGTTGCAGATACTGATTTTGTGCCTTTACCTGCCAAAGGAATTGCCAGTCTGATTGATAAAAATTATTTAAAACAACGTGCTGCATTGATTAATCCGAATCAAAGCATGGGCGTAGCGCAAGCCGGTCAATTTGACTCAAATTCAGGTATAGATACGACAGTTGAGCATGGAACCACTCAGTTCACGATCGTCGATGCGTATGGCAATGTAGTTTCGATGACATCGACTGTTGAATCCAGCATGGGTTCATTCCATATGGTCGATGGTTTCTTGTTATCCAATCAGTTAACTGATTTTAGTGCGAATCCTGTAGACCAGACTGGTACATTGTTGGCGAATCGGGTCGAAGGTGGCAAACGTCCACGTAGTACCATGGCGCCAACTTTGGTGTTTAAAGGTACGACAGCTGATGAGTTTTACATGGCAACAGGTTCACCGGGTGGCGGTACCATCATTCAATATGTGGTTAAAACCTTGATTGGGGCATTGGACTGGAACTTGAATGCACAGCAAGCGACTTCACTGGTGAATTTTGGTGCAACCAATAGCCCAAATACCAATATTGATAGCTCAAATGATCAGTTATCTTTAGTTGAACTGATTGAGGCTTTGAAAGCAAAAGGGCATGGGATTTCCAACACTGCACAAACCAGCGGTATTGCGACGATTATGAAAGTCAAAATTGATGATCAAAGTAAATACGCGGGTGGAGTCGATCCTCGACGTGAAGGCATTGTTTTAGGCAATGGGGCACTATAGTTCACATTTAAAAGCTGTCATTGCGGCAGCTTTTTAGTTTGGGGCTTGAAAAAACAAGTTGAGACACAATATTGAGGAATAAGCGTATATTTTGCTGATTGGTTAGAAATTGAGATTTAAATTTTAACTATCTATGCTATGATTGCGCTGTACTTTGGGGATGTTCCTGGCTTCGACGCTGGTGATGAAACTCATAGATGCATGCCGAGAGCGCATTTCCTCTCGTAAATCAAATTTGCATTTTTTAGTCGCAAACGACGAATCATACGCTCTAGCTGCCTAAGGGCAGCTTGTCCGCCTCTCTGAATACTTGTGGTTAGAGAGTCCGACTGAAGCGCACGCACACAAGTCCGTATAAAGCCAAGCCTCGGGGCTTTGTACTAAACTTAGAGGATCGCGATTTGTACCCTGTTCGTCGGGTCACAAAGAGTTAAAACAGTAGACGATATCTAAGCATGTAGTATTCTCGGGCGTAGTGCTGGCGGACGCGGGTTCGACTCCCGCCATCTCCACCAAAATTCGTTATATAAATCAGCCACTTTTTTAAGTGGCTTTTTTATTGGACTAGCTTTTGACAGGTTCATTAAGTTAGCTAGTTGTGAATAGGGGAGTTTTTGCATCCTATTTTTCAATTGAATTATTTTTGACAAAAATAAATAATCATTCAATCAGATATAAAGGACAATCAAAGTACAACATATGTTTCATCCCATGATTGAACAGAGCAAATCAAAAGATTTTTAACCGTAGATGGTGGATCATGTTGCGCGGTAAGATTATGACAATCTGTACTTAAATCTTAGTGGATTAATAAAAAACAAATATAATTTTCTATCTGATATGAGAAAAAATCATAGGTTGAATACTTTTTCTCACTTTTTATTAATTTATATTTATGACACTTTATTAATAATAAATAGCTTAATCGTAAATTAGGCTAGATGTACTTGCGCTGAGAAAGCATTTCAAAAAATTAAATAATTCTAGGACATATGTAGTTTTTACTACGTTGAAGATGTAACGGACAAATTAGGAGTGTCCATGAAGATTAGGCCATTACCACCAATGAACAGCTTAATTGTATTCGAGGCAGCTGCACGCCACCTCAGTTTTACAAAAGCTGCAGATGAATTAAATGTTACTCAAGGAGCAATTAGTCGCCAAATCAGACACCTTGAAGAATATTTAGGTAAAGAGTTATTTATTCGTGCAAATCGTAATATTTCACTCACACCTACGGGGCTACAGTATTATCAGACGATTTATAGTGCGTTACAGGAAGTTTCTCAAGCTACAGCTGAGATAAAGAAATGGCAAGGTGAGCATCAGGTTACGGTTGTCACAACCAATGCCATGGCTGCACTCTGGCTTTTACCTAAAGTAGCTACTTTTCAGCAGAATGAGGGAGTTGATTTAAGAATTTTAACCACTGAAAATATTCTTGATTTGCATAAAATGGATTGTGATTTAGCATTATTTTATAGCAAGGCACCTCCCGCAAATATGAAGGTAACTCCATTATTTCCTGAAGAAGTATTTCCTGTGTGTAGTCCGCATTACTTGGCACAATTTCAAGGAGAGATTACGCCTGACAAGATTTTTGGCAAAAGCCTACTTTCTTTGGATGAATCACAAAAAGATTGGATTAACTGGGCAGAATGGTTTGCTTTAGTGGGGTATCCAATGTTTAAACCCAAAAATAGAGTGAATATAAATAATTATCCTTTATTAATTCAAGCCGCTATAAATGGTCAAGGTATAGCTCTAGCGTGGGGATCTTTAGTGGACGATTACTTGAAGAGCGGAGCTTTAGTTCGCCCTGTAGAAACTGTTCTTCGCACTCAGGCAAATTTTTGTATGTTAGAGCCGACAGACAGAGGTGTGATTCCTTCAAGTGTAAAACAGTTTCGTAATTGGCTCTTGGAACAGTTACCTGGCCAAGTAGGGCAGAAAGGATTAAATTAATTTAACACTAATTTTTTCTGTAGAAAAACTAGGAATATTAGTATTCCTAGTTTTAAAAATCATAGACTATTTTGACAAAAGCTGTGTTTCAAAAGGATATAATGTAAGAACTTCAGGGCCATTCTCTGTAATTAAAACTTGATTTTCCAACTTGACACCAGAACCACCTGCTTTATGGCCTACATAACTTTCAACACACATCACCATTCCTGGTTCTAATACACCATCGTAGCCATAACTTTCCCAAGCTTCCTTAAAATAGATGCCCGGAGCCTCGTCGCATAAACCAACTCCGTGGTAAAGAAAGGAATAATGGTTATATTCATTTGGGTCGTATTGTAAAGCGTTGTGTGTAAGTTCTTTAAAGGTTGTACCTGAGCGCAATAATTCGGTATTAAACTGAATTTGATCGTATGCCATTTGATATATATTTTTTTGCTCAGATGTCGGAGCTTTAGTACCACATAACCATGTGCGTGAGGTATCAACACAAACGCCATAAGCACCAATCATGTCTGTATCAAAGCCAACCAGATCGCCATTTTCGATAATGCGACCACTACATTCTTGATACCATGGATTGCAACGCGGTCCAGAGGAGAGTAAACGAGTTTCAATCCATTCACCCCCGCGGGCAATATTTTCAGCGTGTAAATATGACCATAAACGTTGCTCTGAAATGCCTGGTTCTAAATGGCTATGCATGATTTTTATTGCAGCATCTGTCGCATGGACTGCACATCGCATTGCATTGATTTCATCTTCACCTTTAATGGCTCGAGCAAGCTCCATAATCACTTCACCATTTTCAATGCTCAAGCCTAGGTGTTCTAGTTCTTTTATCCCTTCATCATTACATTTATCTATAGCAATTTTTTTATTACCTTTTCCAAGTTCTAACACAACATCGTAGATTTCATTAGCCCACTTTTTTGCTTGTTCATCAATTCGAGTACCAGCACAGAAATAGAACCATGAAATACATGGGCGTATTTGTGTTACAACTTTAGAATGGTCAGCTAAAAAGTCACAGTGATCGAATTCCCACAGCACGACCTTACCCTCAGCAGAAACATAGGTATATCTTCCAGCATTATGCAGCAACCAAACTTGCATATTTGTCGTGCCTGTTGTGTAACGGATATTAATAGGGTCATAGAGCAAAATACCTGCTAACCCTTGTTGTTTGAGTAAGGCACAAATTCTATCTAGACGATATTGGTGCATACGATCAAGGTTTGGGAGGGTCAGACCTGCTTGTTGCCATTCAGAAGTTGCTAAATCACCTGGGCCAATCTGATGCATATTTAAATGTTCAGGATGACGATTACCTATACGGTTTTGATGAGGTCTCATATTTTTCATATTGCTTCCTTGATGAGATTTATCTTCCTATGACTCTTTGTTAGAAATTTTTTATGATCTAACTGTTTGTTTTAAATTGAAAATATAAGTTTAGAAGAGGGTTTTTATATTATAACTCTCTTCTAAACTGCGAGATGGAAGTCCAGATTATGCTTCAGGCTCAATCTTCGGATGTTTAGGTACAACGTTAATATTTGCTATATCTTCTTGCCGAAAAGCTTTCATAAGTGCTACAGCCATAATTGTGAGCAAGACAATAATAGGGAAGCCAAACAGTGTGACAGCAGCTTGAATTGCTTTTAGCCCCCCTACATAAAGCAAACCTAGACTAATTGCAGTAACAAACACACACCACAAAAGACGAGTACGGATGGGAGTGTCTTTTTCAGATAAGGTATCAAGGAAACATAGAACATGTGTTCCGCCATCTTGTGATGTTACAAGATAAGTAATGAGTAGAAGACAGGTTGCAATACTAAGAATTTGTCCAAAAATACCTCCTCCTCCAACAGCATCAAACAAAGCAAAAACGGCGAGGGTACTGTCTTTTTGTGTCGCTTTTACTATAGGGCCACCAGTAAACTCTTCGTGTGGTTCTGCTTTATTCTCAGTTTGAGAAGTAATTGTAGGATGGGTTGTAGCCGTAGTTGATTGGGTATTTTCTACCAAAGCTGATTGCTGTTTTTCAAATGTATGTCTAGAGTCTTGTTCAATTTTTAGAGCTGAACCGCCGAACACTGCAAACCAGAAAAATGTAACCAAAGTTGGAACAACAAGCACACCTGCGATGAGTTGACGGATAGTACGACCTTTTGAAATTTTAGCAATGAACATACCTACAAACGGAGCCCAAGTTGACCACCATAACCAGTAGAAAGCTGTCCACCAGTTTTGCCACTCAGAGTCTTTTTGAGTATCGCTCCACAAACTCATTCCTACAAAATTAGAAGTATAGTTACCAATACCTTCTAAGTAGGAATTGGTAATGTATCTCGCAGGTCCAATGAGCATAAGGATTACAATCAAAATGATTGATAGGATAATATTAAGTTCAGAAATACGGCGCATTCCTGTACCAATACCGCGCACTACAGAGAAAGTGGCAATACTGGATAAGGTAATCATGAGAATAAATTGAACAGTTGTGTTGGTTTCTAGGCCAAAAACTTTATGTAATCCCGCATTTATTTGTAAAACACCTAAAGCGAGAGTTTGAGAGATACCAAAAGTTGTGACAACAATTACGACAATATCAATAAAATGTCCGATAGGACCATAAATACGATCGCCAATAAGCGGATGTAAAATTGAACGTAAAGAGAAAGGTAGGCCTTTACGATAAGAAAAATAACCGATTGCTAACGCTGCAATACAGTAAACAGACCAAGCATGTAATCCCCAGTGAAAGTAGGTAATTTGCATTGCCATACTAGCTGCTTCATCTGTTAAGCCTTTTGTAAATGGATTACTCGCATAATGGTTCATTGGTTCAGCAACGCCCCAAAATACTAAACCGACTCCCATGGCACATGAAAACAGCATCGAAATCCATGCAAAATAACTGTATTCAGGTTTATCTGTATCTTTTCCCAGTTTTATTAAACCATAACGGCTGCACATGACATAAATTAAGAAAAAGCAGATCGCTGTAACAGATAGTAAAATGAACCATTTCATATTGCGCAGTAAGGCGCTTGATAAATCAGCAAATATTTTCGCTGCTTCGTTTGCATAAATTGCGCAAAAAAGTACAAATGCGACTACTAATATTTTTGAAATAAGTGAAACCGCAGAATTGGATTCAGCAACCCTTGTTGTACGCATAACTCCTCCTTGGATGCGTTGCAAACAGCTAGAATCATTAGCTGTTTTATACGGATAATACAGAGTAATGAGGAGTGCTAATTTTGCTCAACCGATTTATTTTCACTCTTGAGTGAGTTTTTATCATAGGTCTTTATATAAAAATAATGTGAAAAGATTCACATTTTAAAATTGACTAGAAGTGAAAACTTCTAGCCAATTGAAGCGCATAATTAATTACTCAACAATCAGTTGATCGTTTAAGTCGTTCGTTTCTTTTCTAGGTGTTTCGACTAACTTCTTATCTAATTTAGGAGAATTGGCGTGAATATAAATTATTTCACGCTCCTGTACTTTAGGATCTTCTCGTAGGCTTCTCATCAATGAAAAACACATAATTCCTAACAGAATTGAGATAGGGAAACCCGCAATGATACAAGCTGTTTTTATAGCTGTTAGTCCGCCAGCAAGTAGTAATCCTCCACCAATTAAGGGAATGATAATACTCCAGATCAGCCGAATTCCGATTGAAGGATCTGTTGCTCCATAAGAATCCAAGAAACAAAGAACTAATATTCCAGAGTTTACTAAGGTAATGACATGAATTGCTAAGAGTAAGCAAAGTAATGCACTGAGAATAATTTTAGTATCGGAGCTTGGTGCGAGATGATCAAAGAACACGAATACCGCTCGTGCGGGATCTTGTTTGGTTGCCTCGGTGATAGTAAGTTCATGAGCTGGAACTTTATCAACTGATACAGTGGAAGGGGTATTCGTAACAATTGTAGAGGTTGTTGGCTGGTGAGTAGTTTTCTCTATTTTCAGTGCTGCTCCGCCAAATGCAGCTATCCAAAGAAATGTAAGGAGAGTGGGGGCGGCAAGTGAGCCTAGGATAACTTGCCGAATGGTACGTCCTTTTGATATTCGAGCAATAAATAATCCTACAAATGGTGCCCAAGTCATCCACCAAGGCCAATAATAAGCTGTCCATGAGTTCTGCCAACCAGAATCTTTTTGCGCATCACTCCATAAGCTCATACCAACAATGTTTTGTAGATAGTCACCAATACCTTCAAAAAATGTATTTAAAATATAATGCGTCGAACCAATAAAGATAATGATAAATACTAAAAGGTAAGAAAGAACCATATTACCTTCAGCAATAAATTTAAATCCTTTACTGATGGCAGATAATAGAGAAATAGTTGCTAGTGCACAAAGTACTAACACTAGGATTAATTGGATTTTCACATCCATATTAATTCCGAAAGTATGATTAAGACCCGTATTTAGCTCTAGAATTCCCATACTTAATGATTGTGAAATACCAAAAGCAGTAATGACAATTGTTAATGTATCGACGATATCTCCAATTGGGCCATATATTTTTTTACCAATCAAAGGGTATAAAATTGAGCGCATTGCGAAGGGTAAATCTTTACGATAGGAAAAATAGCCAAGCGCAACTGCGACTAAACAAAATAATCCCCAAGGATGTAAGCCCCAATGGAAAAATGTCAATTGCATTGCCATACGGGCAGATTCATCAGATAACCCAGGTGTAAAAGGGTTACTAGCATAATGACTAATTGGTTCAGCTACAGACCAAAACATCAGCCCAATACCCATGCCACAAGAAAAAAGCATACATATCCAAGCCAAATTACTATATTCAGGCTTTTCGTTATCTTTTCCTAATTTGATTTGCCCAAAGCGGCTCATACATAAGTAAAGAAGAAATACTAATAGGCTTGTAGCTAGCAATAAGAGATACCATTTTGCATTCTGCAATAAAACATTGGAGATGAGTTGAAAGTACTCGCCAGCCTGTTTTTCCTTAAAAATACAGAATGCAATGAAAACAAATAGTAATAGCTTAGAGGCAATCGTAACTGTGGGATTAAGTCCTTTGAGGACTCCTGTTGTTGTACGCATAACTACTCCTTTGTTGCGTTGCATTTAGCTAAAAACTATTAGCTGTTATGTGCAAATCATACAGGGTAGTTAGGAGGATAGAGTTTACTCAACCTACTTATTCTCAAGGGTTAATGAGTTTTTCTCATGGATGTATTTTTGTGGATGAGCTGAATCCATGATTCATTACAAAAACTCATACTTGCCTAGCTAAAAAGTCGTTTGTCACTTTTGTTCTCGTTTTACACAATCTCAATTAAGCAGCACTGGGTGCTAACGAATAGTTAATGCCAACGCAGGGAGCACTGCGTTATTCAAAATAAATGGAGATTGCCAGATGAATAGTCGAGTAAGCCAGCAACTAATTACAGTTCAGCAAGTAGACAATGTTTTAAATCCAATTACAGAATCAAATGGTATGCCTAATTTAGCATATACCAGTAACGAATATTTTAATTTTGAACGTGACAATATCTTAAGTAAAACTTGGGTATGTGTAGGTTTTGCTTCTGATTTACCTAAAAAGAGCTATGTGAAACCTGTTAATTTCATGGGTATGCCTCTTGTAATGATGCGTAATCGTGAAGGGGAAGTCCAAGTTTTCCATAACGTTTGTAGCCATCGCGGTATGATTTTGGTGCAACAAGAAGGCTCGATTGAAGGTGTAATTCGTTGCCAATACCATTCTTGGAGTTATGATTTAAACGGTAACTTAAAAGGTACTCCACATGTTGGTGGCATTAACCAGCATAAAGATGAACGCTTTAAATGTGAAAAACATGGCTTAAAAGCACTCCGTTCTGCGATCTGGATGGATATGGTCTTTGTAAATATCTCTGGTGATGCACCAGCTTTCGAAGATCATATTGCACCATTAGTAGAGCGTTGGAAGCCTTTCCTTGGTGAAAACGGTTTAGAGCTTATTCGCAGTAGCAAAATAGGTTCAACTTTTGAGTTACCTGTAAAAAGTAACTGGAAACTTACAGTTGAAAATTACTGCGAAGCTTATCACTTACCTTGGGTACACCCAGCGCTAAATACCTATTCAAAACTTGAAGATCATTACAACATTATGTTCGAAGATCGCTTCGCTGGTCAGGGTAGTTATAAATATAACTTGTCAGCTACAGCGGGTACACATTTGCCAAAATTCCCAAGCTGGCCGGAAGACCAATTGCGTCATGCGGAATATGTCGCTGTTTTCCCGAACGTATTATTAGGAATTCAAGCTGATCATGCATTTGCAATGATGATTGACCCAATTGCTCCAGAGCAAACTATTGAAAAATTACGTTTGTATTACGTGAGTGATGAATCATTAGATCCTAAATATGATGCATGTCGTGAAGCAACTCTAGAATCATGGAAAGTTGTATTTGCTGAAGATGTATTTGCGGTTGAAACCATGCAAAAAGGCCGTCATTCACCTGGTTTTGGCGGAGGCGTTTTCTCTCCTGAAATGGATTTGCCAACACACTTCTTCCAAAAATGGTTAGCAAGCCAAGCTAAAAAAGCATTGGAGGCTTAATATGCAACATTACCTCAACTATGTTGATGGACAATGGCGAGATGCTTCTCGCCAATTGGAAATTATCAACCCAGCAACAGATACTGTTTTTGCAACAGTAGCTCGTGCAAGTATTGAAGATGCTGATGCTGCAATGGCTGCAGCTAGACGTTGTGTGAATAGTGGTGCATTAACTGATGTACGCCCTGCACAACGTACAACTTGGATGTTAAAAGCAGCAGAAGCTATTCGTGAAATTGCTGACGAAGGCGCATTAATTCTTTGCCGTGAAAACGGTAAGAATGTTGATACGGCACGTGAAGAATTCGATGAAGCAGCGCGCTATTTCGAATACTACGCGGGTATGGCAGATAAAATTGAAGGAATCTCAGTACCTCTAGGTAAAGATTATGTAGATTTCACATCTTACATTCCAATGGGTGTATCGGTTCAAATTGTACCGTGGAACTTCCCGGTATCCATTTGTGCTCGCTCGCTTGCACCTGCTTTAGCAGCTGGCAATGCGGTCGTAATTAAGTCACCTGAAGTTTCTCCTTTAGGAATGGTTTTACTCATTAAAGCGATTGAGAAAGCTGGTTTTCCACAAGGTGCAGTGAACTTACTGTGTGGTAAAGGGTCAGAAGTTGGAACCCATCTGGTTAAACACCAAGATACGAACCAGATTGTATTTACTGGCTCTGTACCAACAGGCCAACGCATTTTGAAAGATGCGGCTGAACGTGCAACACCTTCTGTAATGGAGTTAGGCGGTAAGTCTGCTGCAATCGCTTTTGCAGATGTTGATCTAGAGCAGTTACTACGTAGCGTTAAAGTTGGAATTTTTTATAACTCAGGGCAAGTCTGCTCAGCAATGTCTCGGTTATTAGTACATCGTAGTCGTTATGAAGAAGTTAAGGCTGCTGTCGTTAATCTGGCAGAAAGCCTGACGGTGGGTATTGGCGAAAATAATGCGGAACTTACACCTGTTGTCTCTAAAGATCAGCAGCAACAAATTCTTGCCATGATTGATAAGGCGCGTGAAGAAGGTGCAAAAGTTCTAACGGGCGGTAAAGTAGCAGATCTAGAAGGTTACTTCGTCCTGCCAACGATTATTGAAGCAAAAGATGACATGTCGATTGCTCAAGAAGAAGTTTTTGGTCCTGTCATGGTGATCATGCCTTTTGATGATGAAGACCAAGCAGTTGCAATCGCAAATGGTACGGACTTTGGCCTTGTAGCTGGTGTATTTGGTGAAAATCTGAATCAAACACTTCGAGTAGCAAATCGTCTTATTGCAGGCCAAGTATTTGTTAATGAATGGTTTGCTGGCGGAATCGAAACACCATTTGGTGGTGTGGGCTTATCTGGTTTTGGTCGCGAAAAAGGGCAGGAAGCCATCTACAGTTATGTTCAAACTCGCAATATCGGTATTCGTTTGAAGCATAGCGTGTAATTTGTAAGAAATAAGGAAATAGACAAGATGAGAAAGTGGTTATGTATTGTCTGTGGCTGGATCTATGATGAAGCTAAAGGCTGGCCTGATGATGGGATAGCACCAGGAACGAAATGGGAAGATATCCCTGATGACTGGATGTGTCCAGAGTGTCAAGTGGGTAAAGCTGATTTTGAAATGCTCGATATCACAGATGTTGAAGAGCACGAAATTCCTCAAGTGGCAGCAGCTGCAGTGATTGAACCCGTTGTGATTATTGGTAGCGGTCATGCCGGCTATCAAGTGGCTTCAACTTTACGTACACAATCTCCAGACTTGTCTATTACTGTATTTACAGCTGATGATGGTGCCTTATATAGCAAACCAGCTTTATCTAATGCTTTAGCATTAGGTAAAGACGGTGAAAGTTTAGTCCGTGAGACCGCTCTTAGTTGGGAACAGCGCTTAAATATTCGTGTTTATCCACATACAAAAGTGACTTATATTGATCGGGCTAATAAAAAGCTTCAAACCACAATTGGTGATTATCCTTACGGTAGACTTGTACTTGCTACAGGCGCAACGCCAGTTATCATTCCTATTGATGGTGATTCTACGGCAACATTAAGCGTAAATGATCTAGCGGATTATCGCCGTTTCCGTCAGCAATTATCAGATAAACAACATGTCACAATTCTTGGGGATGGTCTCATTGGTTGTGAGTTCGCTAATGATTTAGCTGCACATGGCGTCAAAGTTACAGTTGTTGGACTAGGTAAATGGGCGATGGAACGTCTTATTCCAGAACCTTTAGGCCATGCTTTACAAAATGCTCTAAGTGAGTTAGGCGTAGAGTGGAAATTACAAAATAGTATCCGTTCTATTCAATCAGCTAATGGTCGTTACCAATTAACTCTCCAAGATGGTCAATCCGTTGAAACTGACTTGGTATTAAGTGCAGTCGGTTTACGACCAAATATTGCACTTGCTCAAGCCGCTGGTCTAGAAACAGCACGCGGAATCTGTACGGGATTAGATCACCGCAGTAGCGATCCAGCAATTTTTGCTTTAGGTGATTGTGCAGAAGTGAACGGTCAGTGGTCACCTTATATCAATCCAATCACTCAAGCATTACCAGCTTTGGTGAATAACCTTTTAGGTCAGTCAACTGCTGCGGATTTGAAATCAACACCAGTTTTAGTAAAAACTCCAATTTTGCCGTTATCAGTCTTACCTGCAATGGGGACAGGTGAGTGGAGAATGGAAAAGCATGACGGAGAGTTAGCTGCGGGTTTCTACAATGAACAAGGCAAGTTAACAGGCTTTGCGTTACTCGGACGTCAATTACAACATCATCGTACTGAGTGGCTTGAAAAACTAGATTCATGTTCATCCTCAGTTTAAGTTAAGGGAATAACAAAATGATTGCTTTACCAAATGATGATAGTACTTGTGGCTGGTATGCGGCATTGCCGCCAGCGGGTCCTGCTAAAAAGTTAATCGGTCCACAAAAAGCAGACTATGCCATTATTGGAGCGGGTTTCGCAGGATTAGCCGCAGCCCGTAGATTGGCAGAACTCAAGCCAAATGCCTGTATTATTCTAGTGGATGCTCAGCGTGTGGCTGAAGGTGCCTCAGGTCGTAATTCAGGGTTTGTAATTGATTTACCCCATAAATTTGCATTATCACATCCAGATCCTTCGCATAAGCAAAAGTTGTTAAGTCTAAACCGATCTGCAATTGCACAATTACAAGGTTTAGTAGAGCGCCATAATATTGATTGTCAGTGGTCGGCAGCAGGTAAATATCAAGGTGCAGTAGGTGAAAGAGGTGAAGCTCATCTCAATCATTTTGAACACTTGATGAAAGATTTAGGTGAACCATATCGTTGGGTTGAAAAGGCCGAGCTGAAAAAAGTATTAGGGACAGATTTTTATAGTCGTGCAATTTTTACCCCAGGTTCTTACTTAATGCAACCAGCAGCCTTAGTAAGAGGTATGGGGGATAATTTACCAGCTAATGTTGAATTATTAGAGCAATCACCAATCCGTGATTTAAAAAGAAATAATAATCAATGGGTATTAGAAGGTGATCATGGCCTGATCACCACGCCTAAGGTACTTCTAGCAACAAGTATTTTTACGCGTGAATTTGGATATTTGAAAAATCGCCTATTACCCGTCATGACCTTTGCGAGTTGGACACGCCCTCTGACAGACCAAGAAATGAATATTTATCTTGGTGAGTTGGATTGGGGACTAACACCAGCAGATCATGCTGGAACTACATTACGTATGACAGCAGATCGTCGTATCCTGATCCGTAATACTTATAAACATGTACCGAAATACGGTGCCAATGTCAGTGATGATAATCGTCACTGGATACAGGCAGATCATCGTAAAGCCTTTTTAGCACGTTATCCAGAGTTAGCTGATGTGCCATTTACTCATACTTGGGGCGGTGTTTACGCGATTTCTCGTAACTTTACGAATTTCTTCGGTGAATTAGAAGATGGTGTTTATGCAAGTGCTTGTGACAATGGTGTTGGAGCAGCTTGGGGAACAATTTCAGGAACACTTTTAGCTGATTTGGTTGTAGGCGCAGACTCTCAAGCACTAAGTGATATTCAATTTGTGACGGGTATGCCAAGTCTAAATCCACCTGAACCATTTTTAGGTCTTGGAGTGAAGACTCGTATTCGATTTGAAAAGTGGCGTAGTCGTAGTGAATTGTAAGGTAAAAGATGATGAGTGAAGTTCGTTTAGTTGATAGTAAACAATTGATTTTTAACCTACGTGGTGAAACTCCTGATGGGATGGCATATGTTGCTAGAGCGTTAGGTGCAGATGTTTCACCGAATATGGGAATCGGATTTGCGCGTTGGGAAGGTGCTGAAGTTAGCTGGAAATTACTTTATGACGAAGTTATTTTCGTTATTGAAGGCTGTTTTGAACTAACCGCAAATGGTCAAAAATATGAGGTTCGCCCTGGACAAATGTTATGGATTCCTGAGGGAACTGACTTAATTTATGGTGGTCATGCATTGTTTGGTTATGTAGTACATCCTGGTAATTGGAAAGAAATACACGGGATTGAATAAAACTATCCATCCACTTTTAAACAGAGCACAAAGTGGATGGACTTTTTCATGAGTACTTAGGTTCAACGGCAATCTACATAAAAGTTTAAAAATTATTAATTTCAGGAACCTTTCCTGAATAGGAAATTGCGTCTGAAAAAAACAAGTAGAGAGTAGGATTAGCTCTTTGCAAATATTGATTTAACAAGGAGTTGTATATGAGAAAAGTTTTTTTGAAGCTTGGATTGAGCTTAGCGTCTATAAGTTTGGCATGCCCTGCATTGGCAGGTTTAACTTTAGGAGATGCCAAGAGTGAAACAGGGGCTTTAACTATTTCAGGTGCTTTACGCGCTAATTATCAAGATAAGAATTATGGTGAGGATGCATCTGATCATAAAATTCAATTTGATGCAGCAATTTTAAGATTAGGTTATGAATCACCAGACTGGTTCGGAAAAGTCGAATATCGCTGCTATCAATACGATACATTTTGCGACTTTTCAACTTTGGTATATGGATATGCGGGATATCATTTAAACTCAACGGATAATATCACTGTGGGTGTACAACCGATTCCATTTGGACCAGGTCGTTTTTGGGATACTAGCTTTTATGCTGGTATTAACAACACCATGGGTTTACAGGACGCTTCAAATTTAGGGGCAAATTATCACTTTGAATTACCGTCTGCCACTAAAATTGATTTAGCATATTTTGCAACTGATGGCGGTAATTATCATGGAGAAAGCAAAGATTCTGCTAGATATACTGCCAATGTAGTCAAATCTTCTGATCCATTAAAAACGAATCTTAATGAAAAAAATATGTGGATGGCAAGGGTAGATCAAGATCTTAAATTTCTAAGTACAGATGATCTGAAAGTATCAGTAGGAGGAAGTTACTGGTACTCAGAGATTGAAAATAAGAAAACCTCAGCTGATGGCTCAAGAAATACATGGGCACTATTTAATCGTATTAATTATAAAAATTTAAATGTTGTCGTCACTGGTGGAAGACAATCAATTAACAATAAGGATGCTTTAAGTCCAGATAGCTCTACTTTTGGATCTTTTGACGGAGAATATGATCTTGCTAACAAAGGTTATTTCTACACAGTCGATACAAGTTACGTATTTAAAAATGTACGTGATTCACTGAATGTTACGCCGTACATCGTTTTTAGTGGTTTTAATAAGAAAGAAGATGGCTTTGATAACTCACAACGTAATATTGTTGGGGTCGCTTGGGACTATAAAAGTGTTTCTTTATATACCGAATATTTAATGAGTAAAAATGATCCGTTTGTTGGAGGAACGGGTAGCTCCCTAGCAGTAGGTGATGATGGAAAGTGGAATAAGTTATTAAATCTAATGCTGGTTTATAACTTTTAAACGATATCAAAAAAACTTAATAATTTACAGTTCAGGAAGTTTTTTAACTTCCTGAACTTGTTAAGGATAACAAAAAATGTCTTCACCATACCTCAGTACTTTTATTCTATTTTTTTCGTTACTCAATCCTTTCCTCATGAGTATCTATATGATCGGTTTAATACGACATACAGAAACGAAAGTTTTTAATAAAGCTTTAATTCAAGGCAGTCTTATTGCGTATGTTGTTTTTCTACTCTTTGCTTGGGGTGGAGAAGCAATTTTTAATAAATATTTAAATGTAAGATTTGAATCATTTCTTATTTTTGGAGGGCTAATTTTTCTAGTAATAGGGTATCGGTATGTATTTCAGGGGGCCGATACGATTGGAGAAATGAGAGGGGCTCCTGAACATTTGGCTGGAACTATTGCAATGCCATTTATGATTGGACCTGGCACGATTAGTGCTGCTGTAGTCACTGGAATGCATATGTCAATTTTAGAGGCAGCTGCAATTATAGCTTTAGTACTACTTTTAACGTGTAGTGTATTAATTCTTATGAAGTTTTCACATGATCACCTACGTTATAAACATGCAAAGTATATAGATCGTTATTTTGATATCGTAGGTCGTCTTGCTGCTTTAGTAATTGGAACAATAGCAGTCGACATGATAGTAACTGGTGTTTTAAGACTAATTTAAAAAGAGAGATAAAGCCAAAGTTCATCTTTGGCTTATTTATTTTAGATTGCTAATTTCGGGTGGTGAATTTGTTTCTTACGAGTAGAAAGCCAACAAATTAATGAGCCAAATGTTACGGTAATTGCGCCATACCAAAAATTATTAGATAACGTGGAATGTAAGACTATGACTGAAAATGCAGAAGAGAGCATAGGAGAAAAATAAGATAGGATGACTAAAAGTGGCATATTCCCTTTGATGATTCCAACATTCCAAGCCAGATAGCCCATCGCAAAAAAGAATGCATTGATCAGGATAAAAGTATAGCTTGTGAAATGAGTGACATGAGGAAAATGAAACCCTTGTGTAAAAAAGGTCAGAATCCATAAAGCGATTGCTGTCAGAATAAAGTATAAAGAAACAGCATTAGTACCATTACTATGTTTTTTGGTATATATACAATAAAAAGCCCAAAGTATTGAAGCCAAGAAAATTAGAATATAGCTAAGTGGATTTTTATAAAAGTTATCAATAAAGTTAAGATTTGGATGATAGTTAATCATAACAATTCCTGAAAAACTAATTAATATCCCGAAAATAGTTAAAAAGTTGATTTTTTCTTCTTTTAGTACCGCTAGCATTAAAATAATTAAGGTCGGCCATAAGCTAAAAATGATATTCATTTCAATCGACTTTTCAACTGATTTTGCTAATGTGATCGAAAAAGCAAAACATAATTCAAAGATTACAAAAAGTGAGCTAGAGATAATCAGAAATTTAGCAGACGTTTTTTTAAAGTCAGGTAAACCATAAGAAAAATATAAAAGAATGGCACTTAAAGTGTAGACATAAGTTACTGTATAAATTGGGCCAAAAATCTCTGTAGATAGCCTGAGTAGGCCAACTAAAGTTGACCAGAGTAATAAAGCTAAAATGCCCATACTAGTTGCAATCTGGCGGTTCATTTGTTTTGCCTGATTAAAATAATTTTAATATTAGTTTTTTAATAATTGTTTTTAAAGTTATATTCGCGTGATAATTTATCATGCAATAATGAGTTTTTATTATGGTTGGGTGAGTGTTAGTTCTTGAGTCTGTTTTTAGATAAAGTAATGATCATTACTCCAATAATATTAAGAATACATCCAATCCATTGAATAGAATTTAAGTGTTCATCTAAAAACAAAATAGCTAAAAAAATAGTTAAAACAGGGCCAACTGATGAAATAATTGATGATTGAGCTGCACCTAAATGCTCAATACTAAACACAAGCAAAAGGGTCGGGAGGACCGTTGCAAAGATGCCTAGCCCAACGCCATACCAGATTATACTAAGTGGTAAGGAAGTTAAGTGCTGAAGGGGATGAGGATTTATAGAGATAAAATGGATGAAAATACAGAGACAAGCTGCGGACAGTGATAGCCCAGTTAAATTTAAGGAGCCAAATTTTTTTATCAGTGATGGCGTTAGTAACAGATAACATGCAAATGCAACAGCGCTTGCAAAGACAAGGCTAGCGCCAAGCCAAAAGTCATGCTGATCTGTTAAGTTCTTTTGTTCTTGCAGCATAACTAGAACAGTACCCCCATAACTTAAAATTAATGCAATGATGACTTTAATATTAAGTTTTTGTTTGAAGATGATACTGGAGGCGATAACAGTTAATGTTGGATATAAGAAGAGAATAATCCTTTCCAAAGAAGCACTAATAAACATTAAGCCATAAAAGTCGAGCCAACTAGCGATGTAGTAACCAAGAGCACCAGTGAGAGTGAGTAGCAACCAATCTTTAAGCTTTACATTTTTAAGATGATGTCGACCAATCCAGCATATAAGTAAAAAGAATGGTAAAGCACTTGCCATTCTAATCACCATGAGTGTAGTTGCATCTAAAGTAGAGGTAATGGCATAAGCTTGTTTAATAAAAATAGCTTTAGTACTGAATAAAAAAGCTGATAAAAAGGCACTAACCGAACCTATCTGAAAGGATGAAAGTTTTAAGTTCATCAATTTTTTTCATTTGATTTTTGACATATTTGCTCATATTCAGCTTTTTTATAAGCTTCATAAGATGCTTTACTAATTACAACGGCAGACTCGCGCCCCCGACGTGTAATCTCAACTGGTTGTCCTGACACTGCTTGATCCATAATCATGGATAGTTGTGCTCTAGCATTAGAGTAATTCCAACTAATCATTTAAAAGTCCTTTTAGCTGTTTATTATCGGTTCAAAGATAAGAGAGACTATAGGATGAGTACAACGGATTTATTCTCAATGTTTAATGATTTTTTATCATAGATAACCAATCCCCTTTTTTTATCAACTTTTTTGTATGCACCAAAAAATCACACCTGAACGGCAAACGGCTAAAATTAAAATTCTAGAGTTTTAAGTGAGTTCTTTTATCTGTATTGTTAATGCGTTTAAGTAAAATTTTACCTATTCTGAAATGTATAAAAAGTAAGGGGACAAAATTGGGTAAATTTGATTTGTATTGAAAAAATAAAAGTTAAATAAAACATTGAGTTATTGGTTTATTTGGACTGCCGCCACCTCCGCCAAAATATTACCCGAGATCATTAGATCTGATATAAAAATACAAATCATAGGTTTACAACTAACTTAAATGAAATATTTAAAGTAAAAATTTTTATCGCTCATTAATTTGATTTATCGGATTAGCACAAGCGAGCCTGTGCAAGCCTTATTCACTGCTTTACGTCAATTTAGATGAAGCAGATGAGTTGTGGGGAATAATTATAATCAAACTTGATTGTATAGAGTTCACAATCATTCAATCATCATAAGCGCTCATCGAAAGGAGGTTTTTTTTGCAGAATTTTACTAATTTCCTTGAATCAAATTATGATTAATAAAAGATTAACAATAATTACAAAAAAGAAATAATTTGCAATTTAAGTTAATAATTTTATTGAAGATAATTTTTTCACTATAACAAAATGGAAGGTAGAGTAATGCCTCAATATTTACGTATTGCTGATAACATTTATAGGCGTTTTGAAGCTGAGGGGGAAATTTAAATCCCCACTTCAAGAATACTTGAATTTAATTGTTAAACAATTGCGTGAAGATATTAGAGATACTAATTTGAAAGTGATGTATCACTACATTGATTTTGTGGATGGATTCCAAGAAATACCAACCAAAAATCATATCAATATTGATGTTGGCTTAATCCCTAGTTATACAAATAAAGAAGAATTTATCCTTTGGTTGGCAGGCTTTATTGAAAAAAATACGGAAGGTGGTATTAAGAAAATTCCACCAAAATTTGCAGATATACCACCTGATATTAATTTTGGTTCGGATATATTGAAAGCTATGATAAGTTTTACAAAGGCAAAATCATCAGATGACATCACCGCTTACTTTAATAGCCAAGATTTTAGAGACCAGAATCCAGACTAAGTAAGCATGTATTTTAGCAAACCGCCAGATGTGGCGGTTTCTTATTAAATTGAACAGAGAAATTTATTACAAAGAATGAATTATGAATTATAACTTTAGCTATAAGATTAAAGCGAAAACCCAGTTACAGGTGAGGTGATAGTGCTATTAGCTGAGACGAATCATAGAGTTGTAGCATTTTTTGATCATAAAAAGGAATGGCATTTCCTAAAAGACGCTGCAAGCACAATATCTTGTACAGATGATCATTCGAAAAATGATAAAAAGCCAAAGTATTAGGATATTTTGTAAAACTCTATTTTGGCCAATTAACTCTTTATAAGCCAATTTTCTGAGTGTATTTCGGTAGATCACGTTCCTCTATCGTAGAAGTTATTTGCGAGGCTTTTAAATTTGGATGATAAACCGTAATTCCTAACTTAGTGGATTGTTTAGCTGTACATATGCATACGCAGTGATTTAGATGGGTAAATTATTATTGACCGTGAAGGAATGTATTTTAAAGCAAGTGAAATAGATCCTAGTAAAAGTCCACTTACAACTGGCAGAGTTACATTATTGGTGAAAAGACTTATTGCTTTTGGCTCTGCGCTGATTTGTCTTATGCAGAAACAACACCATTAGTAAATAATTACTTAGCTCAAAAATATGAGTAGCTTTCTTAAACTAAGGACTTGGTAAGCAAAGCCCACAATTTAGTTGAGTTTTTTATAGACAAATTAGAATTAAAAATTCGACTTTTTTTGATGGAATTGATTAAAAAAACAATTAAAAAAGCCCCTCATATCTGAGAGACTAGTCATATCAATTTTAGTGAATGAATGGTTGTAATTTCTTAAATAACTAAACAAATCAAATTGATAAAAGTAGTTAATAGGAGAGTAAATCAGTGCACTAATTTATTCTTTATAGTCACAGAGCCTCAAAATTGCTTCTTCGGCGCTGTTAATAAGAAATTATTTGTTATTAGGATCAGGTTGTTCATTATTCTCAGGCACATCTTTTATAGTGCCTGGGACTTGTGAAGGTTGAGAGTCAGTAGGGGAATTTACTTCTGTATGCTCATTTGATTGAGCTTTGATGACATTGGCATGGTCAGTTGTATTTTGAGAAAAACTTTTAAAACCTGACATTTTTATCTTCTTATCTTCACTAGGGAGAACTCATAGTACAGTTTAAAACCCCTTACATTGCGGTAGTTTTAAGACTTATGTGTATTGATATGTCTTAGAAAAGATGTTTATGTCGACGACTTATTTCATAAATAAAATCAATTATATATAACCTATTGACTCTTATCTTTTAAATCTTGAAACTGCACTATCCAAATTTCAAGTAGGGGTACATAAAGCATACATAAATAAAATTCCCGTTGTATTTAATTGAAATATTGTAAAAATTAATTAATTCTAATTGTCTTCAAAATATTGATAGTATAAAAATTTGGTTAAGCATAGTATGTATGATTAAATTGGAGCATATTAATGCTAAAAGACATTACAATTATTGATTTCCATGGTAAAGAAAAAAGAGCACAGGCGCACTACACAGAAGTAAATACTACTAAAATCAATCATTCAGCGAGAGTTCAGAAACCTAACGTTGAATATATCCTGTTAAAAGGTGAATTTATTTTTCCTACTCTAGATTTAGTTTTCAATAGCTCCGATGGCAATAGCTATTATATAGAATAAACATGACCCACTTCGGTGGGTTTTTAATGGGTGATATTTATGAATATAGCCAGATACTTCCAATTTATAAGAAAAGGTCAGCATAAAACAAAGCCATGTAATATGCCTTTGCCGAAGGCTAAATAAAATTATTTTGAGGTTTGGCAGCTTTAAAAGAAAGAATTATCGGATCACGGAGTAGGTTTTAAAAATAAATTCCAGCTTATCCATACAAACATAAGTGGTTCGATTTTCGTATTGTGAAATTACGATTGCTTATCGAAATTGAGGGTAGATCTTCAATAATGAGATCTGCTTAAAAGATGGTGAAACAAACGAATCTGCAACTAAAATTAACGACCATTTTTGCCTGATAAAGGTGGGATTATATATTACAAAGATGGCGTAAAGTTAACGTCATTTCTTGTTGATCATGGATATGTTGAGCCAGCTTATGGATTCCACGTTGATTATGCAGGACATTCTGTTGTGCTTTCTGGCTATACAATCTATTCATCAAATTTAGTTAAGCGAGCAAAAGGTGTGGATTTATTGGTATATTGCTTATCGATTGGTAGTTGATAGTTAGAAAAAGCTCACCCTGAATACGTTCAACATTTCTATTCATATTTAGAAAATACCGAAAAACTAGGTCAAGTTCTGAAGGAGGATAAACCTAAAGATGCAGTAATTCTACATATATCATTGTATAGTAAAGGAAATGTTGGTAGGGCAAGCGGAAAAAATACTTTCAAGACTATGCGATAGTTACAAAGGTTAGTTTACATTAGGACAAGGCCTAATGACTTTTGTTATTAAAAAATGGAATGACAAGAATTCAATATGACTCAAATATTAGCCAATACGGAACAGTTAAATAGAAAAATTAACAATTGAATTTCAAGTTAAGTTTTTGCTCATTCACTCCTCCTATGAAGTTTTGAATATGTATAATAATCCATTAAGGAGGGCTATTTCTTACAATAAATGGCTTTGATGCCATCAATAATATGTTCATATCTTAATAATGTATATTGAGTATTTTTTTCAAAGAATTCCCAGAATTCGATAATTGGGTTAGAAAATTCTTGCTGTGTGAAGTCCTTTTGAATTTCAAGTTGTTTTTTTATTATCTTAAAACTTGTCAACATATCAGTTCCTTATTTTGTTCGGAACCATACTAGCGTAAACTTGAGTAAATAGGTGTTTAAACTCTTAAATATAGATAAATACTCTATAAATTGATTTTATTTCCCATATATTTAATATTAAGCTTGCTTATTAAGGTTAAAGAGCCTATAAAGCTAACTCGTCGGTGCGGGATGGAGCAGTCTGGTAGCTCGTCGGGCTCATAACCCGAAGGTCGTTGGTTCAAATCCAGCTCCCGCTACCAACCGACTAAATTAATTTGCTCTATGATGTATTTAAAGTTGCTATTCTGGAAAGAACAAATAGCAATTAAAATTAGCTTATATAATCCTAAATAAAGCTAAATATTATTCAATTCTAGAAATTCAGTTATTTTTTATCTGTCTAGCGTTATGGTAAATAAAATCAATCATTTGAGCTCTCAAAAGAGTGATTTGGTGTTAAAAATTATTAATGATTGGCGCGTAGCCAAAGCCAGTAATGGTAATGAAATTTGTGTGAAAATTATCCCACTTAAGCGTCAACAAAATACGTTGAATGGTTCTAAATGGGTAGAAGTAGGAAAAAAGATACTTTTAGATTCTGGCCAAGAGATTGATTTTAATTTAGATGGTAATAGTTTCTATACTGATATTAATCAGCTTTATCGATTGATATAGATAATTCACACAATCGTAGTGTCTTTTTAATAAAGATTAATTGGATTGAATTAAGATGAAAGTTTGGATTGATCCATAAATAAACAAGGTTTAAAAGGTTTAAAATATGTCTAATAAAGCTACTGGTACTGTTAAGTGGTTTAACGAAACTAAAGGTTTTGGTTTTATTCAAGCCGACTCTGGTGAAGATTTATTCGCTCATTTCAGCGAAATTCAAAGCAGTGGCTTCAAAGTTTTGAACGAAGGTCAACGTGTTTCCTATGTGCCTGGACAAGGTAAAAAAGGACCACAAGCAACACTTATCACTGCTATTTAATTAGTTTAGAACAGTGAAAGCCCACTTTATGTGGGCTTTTTTATTTTCTAATAAAATTAAACTATTGGCTAGTATGGCAATTAAAAAAATTAATATAGGCTTTTCTCACCAATGGGGCGAGTTTTAAATCTACGATGGAACCACATATATTGTGTAGGATACATTTTTATCTGATTCTCAATCACTAAATTGACACGTGTTGCATCTTCTATTTCATTGGAACTTGGAAAATTTTCTAAAGCTGGCTCTAGTAAAATATGGTATTGAGGATTCCGAATATCTCCATCACGATAAAAATACAAAGGAATTGCTACTGCTTTGGTTATTTTAATTAACCTTCTATGCGCCGTTACAGTCGCTGCCTGCACACCAAAGAATGGGGCCATTACACCTTGTTTAAGTCCAAAGTCTTGATCTGGGCTATACTAGATGGCATGTCCATGCTTTAGATTTGATATCAATCCTTTCATATCATCTTTAGAAATCTGATTTTGATAAATTGTAGCTCTACATCGATTAATGAGCATATCTAAGAGGGGGGTATTTTGAGGGCGATAAACTACATCAAGATCGAAAAAAGAGCTGCAAACATAACCGCCTGCATCTAATAAAGTGGTGTGTGTGCCTAAGAGTAAAATCCCTTTTCCTTCAGCATTTTTAAGATGATCTAATCCGTGGATATGCATCCGATTATCAAACCAGCGGGGACTATACCAAGCATTCAATGCTTCAAATAATCCCAACATCATATTAAAAAATACCTGTTTCCCAACTGTCTGGATTTGCTGTTCACTTTTTTCAGGAAAGCATAGCTCTAGATTTCTAATAGTCGTTTTACGTCTAGATTTGAGAGCTTTCCAAGCTAGTTTTGATAGGCTTTTTGCAAGCCGCCATTGGATGGCCCAAGGAAGAATTGCAAATATCATTAAAAGAATTATAGCTATCCATATATCCCAATATTTTGGTAATAAAAATGACCAGTGAAACCTTCCTGCCTTAAATTTCCGTTTATACGACATAGCGGCTGTTTCTTAAGAAAAACTGATCAGCCTAACATAAATGAATTAATTTTATTGATTTATGCAATATTAATTTACTGTATGAAGATTATCCCTGCGAACAGTTTTTTGCTTAATGTATCCCGACTCATCGACTAATTTTGATTGGGTACAAAGCAGGGACCAATTCCAATTTTTTCTTTGCACATTTCTGATGAACAAATTCCATAGCCTTCATCAGCCTTTTTCTTTTCTACTTCATAAAAATCCGTTAGTAGGTCAGATGAGTGACGACTCTTAGGACAGTGAAACGATAAAGCGATTACTTTAGTCAGACATATGGATGAATAGAGAAAGGTGACAGATTTTTATCAAGAGGCACGGGTCAATTTATAGAATTTTGAACGGCCTCTTACATTAGTATTACTGTATGCACCTTGTTTACCCAAATATCAAAAAAATGGGACTTCTGGATAAATTACCTACTTTTATTAAGCGGTAGCCTTTGCTAATGATGGCTAATTAATCATTAAGTTTGACTGTAGATATTAGGCTGGGGACGATCATATTGGCTTTCGTGAAATGTAGCTACATGAAAGTATCTTTACTTGGTATTCATTAAATTGCTTAGATTTTATTAGTAAATAGCAACTATTAATATTTTCTGCAAAGAGCTTATAAGAAGAATAAATTTATGAAAAGTACTAATTTGGTGCATTTCATTTTTAAAAGTGCACTCACAATAATCTAAAAATCATTATTTTAGTATTACGAATATGAAAAATCGTATTACTTTTTGGCATGTCTTTTGCTTCATAACAAGATAGATAAAGTTATCTAGGGTTCCGATGTATCCGCATGGAGACATGACTGGTCCGAGAGATAACGGTTCGACAGAACTACACGGAGGGATAAAAGCCCGGGAGGTCAGGCATATTGCCATAACGAGGTTAAGTATCCGCAAGGGGGGTTGTTATGAATCAATCGTTCTATCACGACAATAAAATACTGTGGCAAGAAACATTGCCTGGTGGGCATCATTGGTCTGGTCGTATTCAACGTGGGGCAGTTTTACAGCTTGAGGCGTTGGGACAACAGGCCAATGTGTCTTTGTTCTGTGTCAATGCTGATGACAAACTTGAGCGTTTTAATATGCCCGATAGTCTAAAAGCACAACATACCGCTTTTCTTTCGACAGGGCATGTTTTGTATTCTGACCTTGGCCGTGTGATGGCCTCCATTGTTCAAGATGAACATGGCTGGAATGATGTGTTTTGTGGTCCGAGTACCGCACAGCACATTGCACAACATTTTGGCAAAAAAAACTTTCAGGATGCGCGTAATGACATGCATCAAAATGGTTTGGATAGCTTATTGGTGGAATTGACCAAGTTTGGTCTAGGCCAAGCCGATTTGAGTGCGACGGTAAATTTATTTTCAAAAGTCCAGCCTGATGATCATGGACGATTAAGCTACATCACAGACGATAATCAAAATCAAAAGATTGAACTGCGCTTTGAAATGGATTGTTTGGTGTTTCTTTCTGCGGCACCGCATCCACTCGACTCATCCACACAGTATCAACCCACCGATATCCAACTTCGCCTATTCAAAGCCAATGCGTTAACTGAACAAGATGTTTGTCGGGATTCATGTGCTCAAAATCAACGTGGTTTTGCCAATAACACACGCTATTACGCATTGTCGAATTAAGGTGGGGAGCAAGAAAATGACAGCATCAGTAAAAATTGAACAGATTGTTTTAGACGAAATTTGTCTTGCAGGCGAAGCATGGATGGGCGAAGTGAAGCAAGGTCAGTATTTCCGGATTATTGATCTGGAAGGGAACCAAGCAGTTGATACCTTGTTTCTCAGCGCTAACAATGCCGAAGAACGTTATAGCGCAACCGATACCTTGGCACAAAATCAGCAGCTTTATCTGGAAAAAGGCACGACATTATTCAGTAATTTTGCCCGTCCCATTGCCACGATTGTCGATGACAATTGCGGCAGACATGACACTTTGGGCGGTGCATGTTCATGCGAAAGTAATACGGTACGTTATGCACATGATAAATATTCAATGCACAGTTGCCGCAACAATTTTATGTACGCCTTGGCACAACATCCGATTGCCAAAAAGCATCAGCTTAATGTTCGTCATATTGGCCCCAATATTAACTTTTTTATGAATGTGCCTGTGACTGCAGACGGCCATTTAAAGTTTGAAGATGGGGTCTCTGCACCAGGTAAATATGTTGAGATCAAGGCCGAAATGGATTTGATCGTGCTGATTTCAAATTGTCCGCAATTGAATAATCCGTGCAATGCCTATAATCCGACCAAAATCCAGCTTGTTATACGTGACGCGTGAGGTGACATAATGTTTAAAAAAGTACTCATTGCCAATCGTGGTGCGATTGCCTGTCGTGTCATTCGTAGTTTAAAGAAACTTGGGATTCAATCTGTTGCGGTTTATTCCGAAGCGGATCGGGATTCCTTACACGTCAGTTTAGCTGATGAAGCGATTTTTATTGGTGATTCAGCTGCACAGCAAAGCTATCTTAATATTGAAAAAATTCTGGCTGCAGCACAGCATACTGGGGCCGAAGCGATTCATCCTGGTTATGGTTTTTTATCGGAAAATGCCGCATTTTGTGATTTGTGCGAGCAACAGGGGATTGCCTTTATTGGTCCGACCTCACAGCAAATGCGTGATTTTGGTCTAAAACATACCGCACGAGCATTGGCGATTCAGAACCATGTGCCTTTACTACCAGGCAGTCAGTTGCTCATCGACTTGGATGATGCCCTGATTCAGGCTGATCAAATTGGCTATCCCGTGATGCTGAAAAGCACCGCAGGCGGTGGTGGTATTGGTATGCGTCTGGTGTGGAGCGAACAGGAATTAAAAGAAGCCTATCAAACTGTTTCCTATCTGGCGCAAGCCAATTTTAAAGATGCCGGATTGTATCTGGAAAAGTTTGTCGAAAATGCCCGTCATATTGAGGTACAGATTTTTGGAGACGGTCAGGGCCATGTCATTGCACTCGGTGAGCGTGATTGTTCCGTACAACGCCGTAACCAAAAGGTGATCGAGGAAACACCTGCACCACATTTGAATGAAGAGCAACGTAGGTATATTCAACAGGTCGCCATTCAACTGATGCAGTCAGTGCAGTATCGTTCCGCGGGTACAGTTGAATTTGTGATGGATACCGACACACAACAGTTTTACTTTCTGGAAGTGAATACACGCTTGCAAGTGGAACATGGAGTGACGGAACAGGTTTATGGTGTTGATCTGGTTGAGTGGATGGTGACCTTGGCCAGCGGGGATTGGCAAGCACCGCAACAGATTGCGCCACCCAAAGGTCATTCGATTCAAGTACGTTTATATGCCGAAGATCCGATAAAAAACTTTCAACCTAGTGCGGGCTTATTGACCAGTGTCAAATTTGACCCTCAATCACGGGTGGAAACGTGGGTAGAAACAGGCTCGAATGTTTCTTCATTCTATGACCCGATGATTGCAAAAATTATTGTCACGGCGACAGATCGTGAGCAGGCGATTGCTGCCATGCAAAATAGCCTAAGTAATACGGAAATTGCAGGGATTGAAACCAATCTCGAGTACTTACAGGAAATTATCAGTGGAGAGGTGTTTCAGCAAGGCACACAGACCACGCGTTTCTTGAATCATTTTGAATGGAAAACCCAGAAAATAGAGGTGTTGCAAGCAGGGATTCAAACTGCAGTGCAAGATGTAACAGGGCGTTTGGGTTATTGGGATGTCGGTGTTCCGCCCTCAGGCGCGATGGATGCATTGAGCTTGAATGTAGCCAACCAATTGTTGGGCAATGCGTTTAACAGTTCTGGACTAGAATGTACTTTACTTGGGCCGACTTTAAA
Organism: Acinetobacter sp. NIPH 2100; assembly: GCF_000369805.1. Classification (GTDB taxonomy): domain Bacteria; phylum Pseudomonadota; class Gammaproteobacteria; order Pseudomonadales; family Moraxellaceae; genus Acinetobacter. Next base: position 1,061,969 of record NZ_KB850224.1, read on the forward strand.
ATTTCATTGTGATAGTCAGATTGCCATCACTGGTGGTGAGATGGAGGTCAGTCTGGATGGTCTACCGGTTGCGATGTGGTCAAGCATTAATGTTCGTAAAGGTCAGGTGTTAAAATGCGGTCGTATCAGTACGGGTTGCCGTAGTTATATTGGGATTAAACATGGATTAAATCTGCCTGCTTATTTGGGCAGCTTAGCCACGTTTACCTTGGGACAATTTGGTGGTCATGCAGGGCGTAATTTACTGATTGGCGATATGTTGCCCATCACTGAGGCGAAAATAGAGCAAACAGTTGCGTTAAAATCTGAACAAATCCCAAGCTTTAAAACTGAATGGGAAATCGCGGTCATGTATGGCCCGCATGGTGCACCTGATTTCTTTACGCCGAATGATGTTGCCATGTTTTTTGATCAAGACTGGGAGATTCATTTTAACTCGAGTCGTACCGGTATCCGCTTGATTGGACCGAAGCCTGAATGGGCACGGATTGATGGTGGCGAAGCAGGCTTACATCCATCGAATATCCATGACAATGCCTATGCGATTGGTGCAATTGATTTCACTGGGGATATGCCGATTATTTTAGGGCCTGATGGCCCGAGTTTAGGCGGCTTCGTTTGTCCTGCGGTGGTGATTAACTCAGAGTTATGGAAATTAGGACAGCTCAAAGCAGGCGATAAAGTCAGATTTATTCCTGTTAGTTATGCACAGGCGCAACAGTTAGAACAACGCTATCAATCGGCCTTGCAGGATGAAACCACATCACAGGTTAATTTTGAACCGATATTCAAAGCTGAGCCTATTACTTTAAAAAATGCTGTGTTGGCGACTTTGGATCAAGGCGCGGATAAACCGAAGGTGAGCTATCGTCCCGCAGGAAACCAATATCTGTTAGTCGAATATGGTGAACTGGTCTTAGATCTCAATTTACGTTTTCGTATTCATGCCTTGATGCAATGGGTGCAGCAACAAAATATTCAGGGCATCATTGATCTGACCCCAGGCATTCGTTCATTACAGATTCATTATGATTCAACGGCTCTAGAGCAACTGGATTTACTGCGCTTGTTACAGGTTGCTGAAAGTGAATTACCTGATATTGAAAATATGCAGGTACCGTCTAGAACTGTGTATTTGCCTCTAGCTTGGGAAGATTCACAAACGCAGCTTGCAACCGAAAAATATACCCAATTGGTTCGTCCAGATGCGCCGTGGTGCCCTGATAATATCGAGTTCATTCGCCGTATTAATGGGCTTGCATCGAAGCAAGCAGTAAAAGACGTGGTCTATGACACGGCTTATTTAGTGATGGGTTTGGGTGATGTTTATCTGGGCGCACCTGTTGCCACACCGTTAGACCCAAGACATCGTTTAGTCACCACCAAATATAACCCTGCACGAACCTGGACACCGGAGAATGCGGTTGGAATTGGCGGGGCTTATATGTGTGTTTATGGGATGGAAGGGCCGGGTGGTTATCAGTTTGTAGGACGTACCACACAGGTGTGGAGTCGTTATCGTCAAAATCCGAATTTTGAACCGCACAAGCCGTGGTTGCTTAGATTCTTTGACCAGATCCGTTTTTATGAAGTGTCTGAGTCTGAGCTGTTGGAAATGCGGGAAGACTTTAAAGCAGGGCGTTTGCAACTGCGGATCGAAGAAGGGGTGCTGAATCTCAAAGACTACAATGCTTTTCTAAAAGACAATGAAAGCAGTATTCAGGCTTTTAAACAGGTTCAACAAAGTAATTTTGAAGAAGAACGCCGTCGCTGGCATGAAGCAGGCTTGGCTGAATATGTTTCTGAAAGTATGGATGCAGTACTGGATGATTCAGAAATAATTGTTCCGAGTGGTGGCATGATCGTGGAGTCACATATGCCAGGATCGGTCTGGAAAATTGAATGTACTGTGGGAGATATTATCGAAGAAGGTGAAACCTTGGCGGTAATTGAAGCAATGAAAATTGAAATCCCAATCCTTGCACCTGCAAAAATGAAAGTCGACAGTATCTTGATTGATAAAGCACAAACGGTAAAAACAGGACAGGCATTATTCACGCTTGCACCTGCCATCTAGTAATCAAAATCCGTGATGCAGAAAAAGCCCTATGATGAAACATAGGGCTTTTTTTTGTGCATTTATTCAGCAATTGACACGGGTTTTTCTACTTTATTTGGCTAAAAAACTGGCATAGATACTGCATTAAAATATTACGAATTATAAATTTTGTATTACTAAAACTGAGGTGGTTATGAAAACGCAATCAATCCTAATTCAGTATTTCAAAGTTGCAGCGCGCTGTTTTGCCAATTTACTGAGCGTCCGAGCAGGTCTGTATGTAAAGCAAAACCAAGTTTCTAAACAGTAGTCTGATCATTATGAATGCTCGTCCTAAACTGACTCGAATCAGTATTACTGTCCCTGAAAAGACGGTTGAAGCCTTAGATCAAACCATTGTCGAAGAGCATTATGAAAGTCGCTCTCAGGCAATTGTCGACATGATCAACAAGCATCTAATTGCTGAACAGGCACAGCAAAATGCAGTCATGGTCGGCACACTAACATTGTTGTATGACGCCAGTTGTATGCCGTTGCGTATGCAGCTGTTGGATTTACAGCAAAAATTTTTAGAACAGGTGATCAGTTCATTACATATTCAACTGGATCAACAAAAAATATTGGAAGTCATGCTGTTACAAGGTGGCAGTAATGACCTTAAACAGATTAGTCAGCAATTTACCGCCTTAAAAGGGGTGATTAAAGGGCATCTGGAACTCATGGATGCCGTGATGCCACCCTTACAGCAAAACGAGTAGGGCACAACGGCATCAGGATTGTCGCTGAACACCTGATTTAGATGTTCTCAGGCTAAGATTTTCAAAAAAGATATGGGGTGATTATGAAGCAAGCAATAGCAATGTTATCTGTTTCAGTGCTGTTCGGGCTGGTGCTTAGCGCGTGTGATAATTCGGCCAAAGTGCCAACGGCGGAAAAAGCAACCGAGGCCAAAGAGCTAACGACAACCACGCCTATTACAATTGGGTATAGTGATTGGCCGGGTTGGGTGGCTTGGCAAGTGGCGATTGAAAAAGGTTGGCTCAAAGATGCAGGTTTAAATGTTGAATTTAAATGGTTTGATTATTCAGCCTCAATTTCTGCTTTTGCTGCCAATCAACTCGATGCGGTGTTTATTACCAATGGCGATAATTTGGTGAATGCCTCGGGCGGGAGCAAGGGCATGATCATTATGGTGACGGATTATTCTGCGGGCAATGATGTGATTATTGCCAAGAATGGCATCAACAGCATTCAGGATTTAAAAGGCAAATCCATAGCAACAGAAAAGGGCTTGGTCGATCACCTGTTATTATCGACGGCTTTGACCGATGCTAAGATTCCATTCTCAGATATTAAACTGGTCAATTCAGTAACCAATGAACTTCCTCAAGTGTTTGGCAGTCAGGATATTGCTGCGATTGCAGTATGGCAACCCGTTGCCAATCAAGCGTTAAAAGCAGTGGCGGGTTCCAAGATTATTTATAGTTCCAAAGATAAGCCAGGTTTGATCTATGATACGCTTGCGGTGAATCCAACTCATTTATCGGCGCATCAGGAGGATTGGAAAAAGCTGATCCAAGTGTGGGATAAAACGGTGAAGTATATCCAAGATCCTGCAACCCATGCAGATGCGGTAAAAATCATGGCCAACCGTGTCGGTGTCGATCCTCAACAATATGAGCAATTTATTGGGGGAACGCATTTACTGGATATCGCAGCGAATAAGAAAGTGTTCCAGAAGGGAACAGGCTTTGATTCGATTTATGGTTCGACCTATCACGTCAATCAATTCAATGTCAGTAATGGCATTTATAAAACTGCAGTCGATGTAGATGGCTTGATTTATCCAGCTTTGGTGGATGAGTTGAAATAGATATTTTCTGGTATAAAAAATCGTTCTTAATGAGCGATTTTTTTATATTCTTAGATTCTCAATCAGCAGGACGATTGTGATAGAACCCTTAATCACAATCGTCCTTGTCTAGATCAATCACATACAAACAGGATTAGTAAGTCCGTGTGGTGTTTTTTAATAAATGCTTTTGTTCAGCAGCCAACCATTGTTGTGTATCCGTGGAGGTTGCTGTTGTGGTATTAAATACAAAATCAGTTTGATACATATCCAAGTGAAAATAAAGTCGATAGCGTTCACCTTCAATCAGTTTCAGTTGGGTCAGGGTGTTGGCATCTTCTATTTCAAAATCATCGAGTGAAATCGATTGCTGCAAACGACTACTGATTGTACTAAAACTAATAGAAGAACCATTTAAAGCAACTGAGACTTCATAGTTTTCGATCACTTTAGGATCATTTTCAGGATGATCAATCGGGCCATTCTTCAGTTGATTTTGGCGTTGGGGAAGGCGGGATTGTGCAAAAGCCATGTGCTGATCGCTGATCATCAAGCCGCCATCCATAGGTATCATCTGTTGTGTTGCCACATGTTGCATTTGAAATAGACGTAAACCGAGCAATAAGCCCTGCTGAGCCTGTTGCCGCCAATCCTCTACATACGCATTTGAAGGTGAAAACTCTAAAATACTGTTACCGATTGGATAAAGCTTAGCAGGTTCAGGCCATTGAATATGATTCTGATAGTTTTGATGAACCTGCCACGAGAGTAATTCACGATCTGAATCCCATAAAGTATCGCCAATCCATCCTTGTCGTTCATATACTGGAGTTTGATTGGCATCGATCAGTCGGAGATCAATGCTGAAAGATTTGGACTGAAACCAGTACACAATGGTTTTTTCATCGGTCATGCCATTGAAGAAGCTGATACTTTTACGTCTAAAGCATCCCAGTAAATAGCGCGGTAAGGGGAAGTGAGTATCCATTGGGGTTGGCTTAAGTTGTATTAGTACGTCAAATAGATTCATTCGCTTGCTCCTTGTTCATTTAAACCAAAGGAGTACAGCGGACGGGCATTTTCAAGTACCAACTCACCTGACTGAATGCGTTGCTTGAGGTACATAAAGGTTTGAGCGGTTTGATTAAATAGATGCTCACCACCTTTCATTGGAGGATATAACGATGCTTCATTTGGAATTAGTGGTTGAATCAGATAGTCATAATCACAGGAGAAGAACAGTGGAAAAGAGTAACGTTCTTGTTGCACCCGTCTCACACGATGCTTGGTTGCCAGATAACGACCATTGGATAAGATCTCCATCATGTCACCAATATTCATTACCATGGTGTTTTCGATTAAAGGAATATCCACCCATTCACCTTGTTTATTGAGTACTTGTAAACCTTCAGCCGTTGGAAATAACAGGGTAAAACATTCATAGTCAGTATGTGCGCCGATACCTGATTGATCTTCTGCCTCGGGATTGTAAGGGTAGTGAATCAGCCTCAATTGGCTTGGTGCATGCTTTGAATGCGGTTCAAAAAAGTCCTCAGTCAAATCAAGTGCCAAAGCAAAAGCTTTAAATAGTTGATTGCCGATGGCTTTGATATGTTGATAATAATTTAAGACGGTGTATTTAAAGTGGGCATCTTCAGGCCATAGCGTTGGGCCGATTAAAGGGCGACGATGCAGCTCACCGAGATAGTCATAATTAATGTCATAAGATTCTTTCAGATCATAGACATTGGCTTTGAATTGTTCTTCACCGATTGGCACATAACCACTATGATTTTCTGAAAGACCAATATAATGCTGCATTTTAGTGGCTTGGTCTTGGCTAAAATATTGCTGTGCAGTTTGTATTAACTGATCGAACAGTTCGGGCTGAAATTGTTCTCCTTGAATGTATAAGAAGCCAACCTCCTTACAGGCTTGATCAAGTTGCTTCACCACTTGTTTACGATCTTCTAAACTTTCGTTGTTGAGGAGTGAAATATCAATTAAGGGCAACACATAATCATGGTTCATGAGATTCACCATTGGCTGGTCGTCCAGCAATAAATGAAGCAGATTGGGTCGTCCCAAACGCTATTTTATTTCTGTGTACTCATTTGGGTCATACGTGGAATTTTAGGTAAATCTTGTAGTGCAGGGTCGAGTTGTTCCTCTTGGTGATGCACCAACAGATCAACCCGCTGCCGTAGTTGCTTAAATTCAGGGGAATGCATCAGCTCGATGGTCCGTGGGCGTGGTAAATTGACCTCAATAATCTCTTTGACCTCACCAGGATTGGCTTTTAAAGCCACAATACGATCTGCCAATAAAATGGCTTCATCCATATCATGCGTGACAAATAAAATGGTGATATCAATGTTTTGCCACAAGTCCATGAGATGCTTTTGCATTTTTTGACGGGTGTAGGGGTCGAGTGCGCCAAAAGGCTCATCCATGAGTAAAATCTTGGGTTCATTGACTAAGGCGCGGGCAATGGCGACACGCTGTTTCATCCCACCTGAAAGTTCATGTGGGAACTGATTTTCATATTTTTCTAAGCCAATAATATTGATCCATTCACGTGCCATTTCTTCGGCACGGGTTTGACTGATACCTTTCATCAAAGGACCAAACATCACATTTTCTTTGACGGTTTTCCATGGAAATAAGGTATAGCCTTGAAACACCATGCCACGTTCTGAACTCGGGCCTTTAATCTTTTGCCCTTCAACCAGAACCTCACCACTGTGGTAGTCATCTAGACCTGCAACCACACGGCTTAAAGTTGATTTTCCACATCCAGAAGGACCAATCACACAGACAAACTCACGTTTATGAATACGTAAATCAATTTGGTTGAGTATGGTTCGTTCAGATGTGCCATGCTGAAAAATTTGCGTCAGTTGCTTGGTTTCCAACATCACGGGACGCGTATAAATATGCTCAAAATAGGCTTTGGCATCAAAATTATCCGCCATATTTATACTCCCTTTTTCCATTTAAATAGGTATGTGCCGAGTTTCATTAAAATCAAATCACACAACAGTCCAATCACCCCGATAATCAGGATGGCGGCATAAACATTGTCAAAGTTCTGATAACGCGCTTGTTGAGTAATGAACCAGGTAATTCCTGAGGTTGCACCAATCAGTTCTGACACAATTAAATAGGTCCACGCCCAACCGAGTAAAACTCTTTGATCACGATAAATGTCAGGCAGTGCCGCTGGGATTACTACATGAAACAGGCTTTTAAGCTTATTGGTGCCTAGTGTATAGCCTGCTTCAACCAAGCCGCGATCAACCATTCGGGTGGTATTGGCAATGATCAAAATTTGTTGAAATAAGGTACCAATCACGATAATGGCAATTTTCGGGGCATCATTAATACCTAAAATCGCCACTGCTAATGCCCCAAAAGCAGGTGCAGGCAAGTAGCGAAAGAACTCGACAAAGGGTTCGGTCAGCTTAGAGATGGTATTGGAAAAACCACACAGAATACCGAACGGGACGCCAATCAATGAAGAGATAAAAAATGCCTTAAAGACAATCTTGATACTGTGCCACAGGCTTTGGTGTAACCATGGTGCATCGGCCTGTTGAGGTGGAGTGGTAAAAGATGTAAATAAGGCTTTCGCCACTTGATGCGGTGCAGGCAAATAAATGGGATTGACCAGGATACCTGTAGGCGGTGTTTTGCCTTGATTGACGGCATCTTGTGCTTCTGCATAATAAGCCTGCTTATCTATTCGGGTTCCTGCCTGTAGATAAGTGGCTGAGCCTGCATTGGTAATTTGAACTTGTGGATGCCAGATAAAGGGTAAGTAACTGACACAGCTCCAGATCAGAATGGGGATTAGAAAAGATCCCAAACTCAAGTAAAGCTTTTTCCTTTTTGATAATACTGAATGATGCATAGGTGCACACCCGTAGTAATACTAATTGAATAAAACGTAATACTAATTAGCAATTTTGATGCCAGTGCAGATACTGAATAGCAAAATCAGGATGAAGTGCATTCAATGAAAAGTGAGATAAGCACTTTGTAATTTGATAACGATACATGTGCCTATCTTTAAATGAGTCCTTAATTATTGAATAGATTGAGATTGTTGAATTTTATCAGCAATTGATTAGGAGATTCTACCCATGCTGGGTCAGGCTGAATACAATCAATCGGGCAGACCGCGAGGCAGGTAGGCGCTGTGTAGAAACCGATTATTCAGTGCAACGTTGTAGATCAATTTCATAGACTCTCGCACATTTTTGAACCTAATATAGATCTACATTCATCAGCAGTAAAATTAGTGGTGATCTGAATACCTCTTATAGAGTAAATTGCAATTTTTTTAGGATGAAAATTTAAATAAACAGAATGTTTTCTTTCTAGTTCAACTGACGCCACCTCCAACAAAACTCTTTATATAAATCAGCCACTTTTTAAAAAACTATATATTGGAACGGCTTATAGAAGATTCCTGTGTTTGAAGTTTACCCAACTCTATTTTTTATATTGCTAAGTATTCATCTTGTATAGTCTTTCATCATCATATACAAAACAAATTCGATGAAAAAGAGCAAGGCTGTGGGGTTTTCAGTAGATGTTAGGTCTTACTGATCAGAAAGGTAATGGCAATGCTAGCTTTAAACTAACAGGTGAAGAAGGTCTAGATATCGTTGAGGAGTTCTATACAGAGGAAGCAGAATCTGAGCAACATCAGCAAAGGCATGATTTAACTCATGTACAGGATATTCAGAAAGGGTTGCAGCAGTCGGTGCAGACTTTGAATTGAAAGAGGCTGAATATTTGTGTGAAGTTGTAACTAGGATTAAAGCGACATCTAATGTCGCTAATTCTTAATTACAAAGACACCATTAGTAAATTTGGTGATAGTGTTGAGTGATAAATCGCAGTGAGCCAAATAAAATGAAAAGAGATTGGGATGTAATTCGTAATTTGTTAATAGATATTGAGGAATTAACTTATTCAGATAGCTTTGATATCGATACTCATGCAATTGATAATCCGCAAGAAAAAATAAAATTAGAAATGGCGGATTTGTTACTCGCTAAAGGTTTCTTTACTGGAGAACGGGTATCATATCTTGATGGTGGATTGGGTCTATATAGCTTAAAGCTTACTTGGGATGGACATGAATTATTAGATACGCTTAGGGATCAGAATGTTTGGAATCGTATTCAAGAGATTTCTAAGGAAAAGGGTATAGATATAACTTTTGAGTCTATTAAGGTCATGCTTGGTTTGGCTTTGACCAGTTTGTTAACTTAGAGCGTTTTGGGATGATTTATATGGATTTGCATATATATGATAATTCATATATAAAGGTCTTATAAAATCTCAAAAGAGCTTAATTCGATGACAACTTCATCAACTGTGAAGATTTATCACAACCCAGCTTGTGGAACATCTCGGAATACTTTGGCTTTGATCCGTAATACAGGGATTGAGCCAACTGTGATTGAATATCTCATTACACCACCAAGTCATGACGAATTAGTTAAATTGATTCAGGATGCAAAATTAACAGTAAGAGAGGCCATTCGCCAGAATGTAGATCCTTATCGGGATTTAGACCTTGACCGTAGTGATTTGAGTGATGAGCAGTTACTTGGTTTTATGCTTGATCATCCAATATTGATTAATCGACCATTTGTTGTTACTGAATTAGGCACTCGCTTGAGCCGTCCCTCAGAAGTTGTCTTAGATATTCTACCACTACCTCAGAAGGGAGCCTTTACGAAAGAGGATGGTGAAAAAGTGATTGATGAAAATGGTCAACGAGTGAATTAAAAATTTTACTTTTTGTATATGATTATCCGCATATCCAAATAAGTGAATAGGAATTAAGAATGGATCAAGTTAATTTTTTTAAATGCTTATCAGATGAAACTCGGCTCAATATAGTGACTTTAGTCGCTGAGAATAAAGAATTATGTGTGTGTGATTTGACTGAAAAGTTGCAACTGAGTCAGCCAAAGATTTCTAGGCATTTAGCGTTATTGCGTTCTTCTGGTCTCTTACAGGACAGAAGACAAAGCCAATGGGTGTATTACAGCATTAATCCGCAGTTACCAACGTGGTGCCATGACGTTCTGAATCTTTTGGTAAGCAGTCAAACCATAGCGAATAAAGATTCCCAAAATATCCAAATAAATAGTTATTGCGAGTAACAAAATATGAAATTTCTTTTTTTGTGTACTGGAAATAGTTGCCGTAGCATCCTGTCAGAAGTTCTTTTTAACAGTCGTGCGCCTGAAGGGTGGAAAGCATACAGTGCAGGGAGTAAGCCATCAGGGCAAGTACATCCATTGACCATAGAAACTTTAGAAAATCTTGGTCTTTCAACAGTTGGCTTGTGGAGCAAAACCATTGATGACTGCGAACAATATCAACCTGACGTGGTGATTACTGTTTGTGATTCAGCAGCGCAAGAAGCGTGTCCACTTTATTTAGGTGGAGCGATTAAAGCACACTGGGGCTTGGCTGATCCATCACACCTAGACTTGCCTAAAGAAGAAAAATTACAGGCATTCCAAGTCACTGTAGACCATATCAATCATCGCTTGGATGCTCTATTTGCACTGGATACAGCAAATATGACACGCCCTGAGTTGATTGCTGCAATCAATCACATCTCAGATATTGAATGAGAACATCATGGCCCAACAAAGACTGTCATTTTTAGATCGTAACCTCACGCTATGGATTTTCATTGCGATGGGGTTGGGGATTGCGGTAGGTGTGTTCTTTCCACAAGCTTCAGTTACTTTAGATAAAATGAGTGTGGATTCTGTCAATATTCCAATTGCGATTGGTTTGATTCTCATGATGTATCCACCATTAGCTAAAGTGGACTATGCCGCTTTGCCACAAGTGTTTAAAGACAAGAAGACATTGACGCTTTCCTTAGTGCAAAACTGGGTGATAGCACCAGTACTAATGTTTGCATTAGCCATTATTTTTTTGCATAGCTATCCAGAGTACATGACAGGCTTAATCCTGATTGGTTTAGCTCGTTGTATTGCAATGGTCTTGGTCTGGAATGGTTTAGCTTGTGGTGATAACCAATATGTTGCAGCATTGGTGGCATTCAATAGTATTTTCCAGATTCTGTTTTTTAGTACCTATGCTTGGTTATTTCTGACTTTCTTACCGCCATATTTTGGCGTTGCAGGGCAGGTGATTAATGTCGATTTTTGGACGATTACCCATGCGGTATTGGTTTACTTGGGAATTCCATTTTTCCTTGGCTTTATTACGCGATTCACTCTAGTGAAAGCTAAAGGTCTTGAGTGGTATCAAAATGTCTTCTTACCTAAGATCAGTCCACTGAGTTTGTTAGCTTTATTGTTCACGATTGTGGCGATGTTTAGCCTAAAAGGTAACGATGTGGTGAGCTTACCGATGGATGTCTTGCGTATTGCCATTCCATTGACGATTTACTTTATCGTGATGTTCTTCATTAGCTTCTTTATGAGCAAATGGATGGGGAATGACTATCCTAAAACAACAGCAATTTCCTTTACTGCTGCTGGGAATAATTTTGAACTGGCTTTGGCTGTCGCAATTGCAACCTTTGGTTTAGCTTCACCTGTGGCATTTACCACAGTGATTGGTCCATTGGTTGAAGTGCCTGTGTTGATTGCTTTAGTTAGTGTGTCTTTGTGGCTTAGAAAAAAGTTTTTTAAAGAAGAGGTTTAATTTTTATGACTCTCCCAAATGTAGATATGAATCTTCTCGATCAACCTACTTTAGAGAAAGTACAAGCAAAGGAGTTGGATCATCCACCTCGTATTTTGTTGCTGTATGGTTCTAATCGTGAGCGTTCATACAGCCGATTGGCGGTAATGGAAGCAGGGCGTATTTTGGAACAGTTTGGTGCAGAAGTAAAAATCTTTCATCCTAAAGGTTTGCCCTTACCTGAAGATGCAGACACGGAGCATCCAAAGGTGAAAGAATTACATGATTTACTCGCTTGGGCAGAAGGGATGGTGTGGTGCTCACCTGAACGTCATGGCTCAATGAGTTCGATTTTTAAATCACAAATTGACTGGATACCATTGGCTGGCGGTGCAATTCGAGCAACGCAAGGAAAAACGTTGGCATTGATGCAAGTCAGTGGTGGTTCGCAGTCCTTTAACAGCTTAAACCAGATGCGTATTTTAGGCCGTTGGATGCGCATGATCACTATTCCTAACCAATCATCTATTCCAAAAGCTTTTTTAGAGTTTGAAGAAGATGGAAGAATGAAACCTTCAGCTTTCTATGATCGAATTGTCGATGTAATGGAAGAACTATATAAGTTCACCTTGCTCACTCGTGGACAAAGTCGGTACCTTACAGATCGTTATTCAGAGCGAAAAGAGTCAGCTGAGGAGTTAACAAACCGTGTTAATCAGCGTAATCTGTAAAGAGATACGAAGGATTTTAAATGGTAATGAGTAATAAAATGTAGGTAGAAATAAATGAAAAATGAATCTATATTTCTATTAGATAGGAGTTAGTTATGAAATATTTTTTATTAGTTATGGCATTGTTTGGCAGCTTAAGTCTTACTGCTTGTGCTGTACATACACGTGAAGGGAGCATCGTCGTTGATCCAGAAGGTCGACTGAATGATGGTCGTTATAATGATGGTCATGGGAATGGGCGTTTCTGTCCACCAGGGCAGGCGAAGAAAGGAAATTGTTAGTAGTTTATCGAACTTGTTAGCATGTAATTGCTCAAATCTGACCTGACAGTTACCCATTTATTAATGTGCTGTGAGATTAAATTTGAGCTAAATTTTTCTCCCCTTTTTAAATCTATAGAAAGGCAATAGGAAAAAATTGGGTAAATCAAAGTAGTCTTAAAATAAAACAGTAGGTTATTAATTAAGTTCAACTGACGCCATCTCCACCAAAATTCGTTATATAAATCAGCCACTTTTTTAAGTGGCTTTTTTATTGCCACATTTTCCCCACATTAAAATGTGGCGTAAAAAAGAGACCTAAAAAGGTCTCATGAATAGAAATCAGTTTTAATCAATTTTCAGCTTTGCAATTTCAGCCTTATTTTTATCCTCATACATCCATTTAGCATAACGTTTCATCATCTACCAAACTAATCAATCAAAGAGCAAGGAAGCAGGATTTTCTTAATAGACTCTGGATTTGTAGCACGATAAGGTTATGGTAATGCCAGTTTTGAGGTGGGTGGTGAAGAGAGCTTGGATAGTGGATCAAAAAACAGAAGTACGTCAGCAACTGTATGGCCTGCCTCGTATTTAATATATTTGAGAGCTTTATAACAACGATTGCAGATTGCTTTCAGAAGTGAGGTTTATTTTTTAAGTATTTAATTTGTATTGTGAAAAATAAATAATGAACAACTTTCATTGATCATGTGTAATCCTGAATGAGTGCTGTTACAACATGTATAAATAGCTAGATTCTTTCACAGGATTATTTCAGTATGGATTGAGATCGTGGAATTTACAGGACGAGTATCATGGCAGTACGGCATAGTATCTTTTTTAAATGTTTTTCTATTTTGGGGCTTGTGGCAAGTACTGCCATCACAAGCGTGACTTTTGCAAGTTCCGAGCAGGCGTGGAACAAACATGATCAGGATATAAAAACGGCTTGCATAAAAGCTAGCCAACTCAAAAATGCCAAGCCAGTGAGTAATATCATGCTGTTTGAGGATCGGGTAGGATATTCTGCAGTTCTGATTCAAGGAAAATATCCGCAAGCACATATGAAAAACAAAACGGGTCAAGAACTCTGTTTATGGAACAAGACTTCTAAGAAAGCTTATTTAACTGAAGCAAACATGAAAGTACATTAAAAAGTAAATATGCTCCTTTTAAGCTTATGCAGTGAGCGTTTTTAACCTATCAAAAAATGTACAAAAGGGTGTGGAGCAAGATTGGGTAAATTTGAATTCTTAAATAAAATTAATATAAGGCATGGAGTTATTGATTTAATTCAACAGATGTTATTTCTACCAAAACTCCTCATATAAATCAGCTATTTTTTAAATGGCTTTTTTATTGGACAGACTTTTGACCGGTTGAGTTTTACCATCTCTATTTTATTTTTATCGAGAGGCATCCACTTTGCAAAGTGTTTCATCATATGGTTATTGGGTTTGATACAAAGACTGAATTAAGTCTTTCTAATGTCATATTCTATTTTTGCTTAGCCAAGCATCTTGATATGAATAAGAAAAGTAAACCTTCCTTTCTAATGACTGATTAAACAGAAAGCTTAAAGCAAGCCAAAAAATGAGCATGTTGATATTGTAGAAGACACCTCTCAATAGCAGTATTGAGAGGTATCTAGTATTTATTGAACAATAATATAGTCAGGATTTGCGATAGCAAAAGCCGCTTCACGATCAGGTGCTGGTGGGTAGATCCAGACAGTATTAATTTCTTGTTTAACTTTCTTTGCTTCGTCTCTTACTATACGAACTTGACGATCCCAACCTTCAGTAAATAAAGCACCCCAAGCTCCTAAATCCAAACATGTTACATATTTAGGTTGGCTGTAGGCATGAGAAGGTAACCCGACCAGTTCAGCAGCAGCATTATGACCTGCAACGCGGCCTAAACTTAAGGCATGTTGGCAGGACATAACGGTAAAGTTGCCATGCTCATCCGTAGCAGCTTTGACCGTATCACCTGTGACAAAAATATTTTTTGCAGCAGGCGCATGCAAGAAAGAATCACCAAGTACACGACCTAGATGATCTTTTTCACCAGAGATTTGGGCGGTGAGTGGATGTGCACGCATACCTGCTGTCCAAATAATGGTATCACTTTCAATTTTTTCGCCATTTGAAAGTGTTACACCAGATGAATCTAATGCGGTAACGACAACATTTGCTTTGCCTTCAATGCCCATTTCAGTGAATGCTTCTTGGACTACCGTCGCTGCTGTATTGCCCATCGCATTCCCAATTTCTTTAGATGAGTCAATCAGCACAATACGAAGATTGTCATTTGAACCTAAAATATTGCGTAATCGTTCTGGCATTTCAGTTACGGTTTCGATTCCAGTTAGACCACCACCAACCACAACTACGGTATTCCGAGCTGTACTGAATGGTTTTTGAGCTAAGCCTTTGAGATGTTGTTCAAGTTCTTTTGCTCCTGCTAGATCGCTGACGTTGAAAGCATATTGAAAAAGTCCTGGGATATTCGGTAAAAATGCAGTGCTGCCTGTCGCTAAAATAAAACGATCATAAGCAATAATCGTATTTTTACCATCGGACTCTTTAATTTGAACTTCCTGTTTATTTTCATCAATGTATTCCACAATGCCCGCAATATGCTTTACGCCGATTGCATTAAGCAGTGGAGAAAGATCAGGATTCATGTTTTCAAGTGATTGTTCATAAAGTCGTGGCCGAATCGCTAGGTGAGGGGATGGTGATACCATGAGCACCTCAATATCACTTTCTTGATCTGCGAGGGTAATTGCTCTTTGAGCAGAGATTGCAGCCCACAAGCCAGCGAAGCCAGAACCTGCAATGATGATACGTTTAGTCATGAGTTTATCCTTTTTGTTCCGCAAATAAGTTTGTTTAAATTGTGTTCAAACATTAAATTCAGGGTGAGCAAATTCTTTCCCGTACAAATCGAGAAATAAGAGAAAAAATAAGGTGTTAAAAAATAGATTTATCTAGAATGAACTAGGGTTTGTCTCTAGAAGAGGAGTCTTTTCTCATTTTTGAGGTTCTTCCATTCATACGGTTATTAATCCAGCCATTCACATCACTAAAGAATACGTCTGGGGCTTTTCTACCAAAGCGTTCGGAAACATCGGCCAGAGAATGGGTTGATAATGCAGTTCTCATGGCATTTTCTGCTTGTTGCATGACTGCGTGAACTGCACAAACACCATCAGTCGCCCAAGCAGGAGTTTCATTGTTAAAAACAGCACATCTTCCGCGAACTTCTTGACAGTCAAAAAGAGGTTTAACACCCTCAATCGCATCAATAATATCGAGAAAACTGATTTCATCGGCAGGGCGTGCAAGTAAATATCCACCACGGATACCTTCCTGTGCGACCACAATTCCAGCTTTTTCTAACTTGGGAAATATCTTTGCTAGAAAGCTCGGTGAAACACCTTGTAATTCAGCTAAGTCACGGCTGCTAAGCGGTCTTTCTTCATTGTTTACAAGGAACAGAAGGCAATGAATTCCGTATTCCACACTCGAGGTTATATATGCCATGAAGACTCAAAACAGTTATTGCTTAAACAGAGATTAACTTTGTCTTAGTTATTTGTCAACAAAACTGGGATTAAATTAGTCTTAGTTTTGTTTTTATATGAAGCTAATCTCTTTAGGGGGAGAGGGAAATGGAAATGGAAAGAGGTTGGATAAAAAATGAAATTAAATATAAGTAAAAGTTGATATAGAACATTGTGTTATGTGATTTATTTAACTTGAACCATATCAGCCGAATTCGCCATCAAAATAAGCCTCTAATGTGATATTTATTTTTTGATTGCCTCTTTATTTTGCACAGCTTTTCATTATCCAATACGGTCCGTTCTAACTAAAACATCTTTCTTAAAGTGATTTAAGCGTAGAGATTACGGAATGACTTCTACTAGATTGATTGGTGCATAATGTCGGGTTGTCAGTTTTTAAAACCTTGAAGGATAATTGTTTTTTTAAATATTGATTTATAATAATTAAATCGAGGGATTTTAGTGGAGGGTAGCACCAGAATAAAGCTTAAGCTGAGGCTCTATTTTGCGATAAATTACAATTGAATTTAAATAAACTTTAAATGATAATAATTATTATTTATATGATGGAATGGCTATTCCATGTCCTCTTCCGCAATCAACCAACAGCTTACAACATTATATGAGCAACATCATACGTGGATTTATCATTGGTTGTATAAAAAATTGGGAAGCTCAGCCGATGCTGCTGATCTCGCGCAAGACACTTTTGTTCGGATTCTGGCTCGGCAACAACAACTCGAATTACAGCAACCCCGTGCGTATTTAGTCCATGTTGCAAAAGGACTCATGGTGAATTGGTTACAGCGGAAGGAGATTGAGCGAACTTATCTTGAGATTCTTGTTGAACAACCTGCACATGAACATCCATCACCAGAGCGTCAAGTCTTAATTATTGAAACATTGACAGAAATTGTGCAGTTACTGGCGGAGTTACCTTATACGGTACTTTTAACTTTTCTTTATGCTCAGTTGGAAAAATTAAAATATCAAGAAATTGCGGATAGGCTCGGTATTTCAGTCAGTACGGTAAAACGTAATATCCAGCGAGCGTATCTGCATTGTCTAGATGCTATGTTGGCTGCTGAGGATATTTAGACTTATGTCCAACGTGGATAAGCAGCAAATTTTAGAGCAAGCGATTGCATGGCTTATGCGTATGCAGGAAAAGAAACTTTCGTTAGAGGAACTCGAACAGTTACAGAAGTGGCAGCAACAAAGTTCTCTGCACCAAAAAGTTTGGCAAAAAGCGTTACTGCTACAAACCAAATTTTCAGATGTGCCAATTGAAGTAGCGATACCGGTTGTACAAAAAGTCAGCTACTCATCAAAGCAATATGATAAGAAATATCTCTGGTTATTGGCTTTGTTCCCTATTTTTTCAGGCCTATATTTGACTAGTCAACAACAACAATGGTTTGCCGATTATCGTAGTGGAATTGGGGAACGGAAAAGCATTGTTCTACCAGACGGCGGAAAGCTCTTACTAAATGCAGCTTCTGCAATTGATGTTGAATATACAGATCATCAAAGAAGGGTCATTTTGCGCAAAGGTGAGATCTGGATCGAAACGCAACATGACTCATTCAATCGTCCATTTATCGTGACGACTCAACAAGGGACAGTACAAGCATTAGGGACAAAATATTTGGTCAAAATGATGCCTGAGTCTTCTTATGTCACGGTTACCAAAGGAAAGGTGCTGGTTTCTCCCTATCAATCACAACAAAAGCAAATTGTTGAAATCAAACAACAGCTCAGTTTTGATAAGCAAAAAATCGACAAAATAAAACCGCTTGATGAGAGCCATATAGCTTGGACAAAAGGCTTTTTAATGGTCAATGATCTGACAGTAAAAGAATTTATTAGTCGTTTACAGCCTTATCAAAAAGGTTTAATTCGTGTAGATGCTGAAATTGAAAATATAAAAATATCGGGGACTTATCCGATTGATGATTTGCCTAAAGTTTATGCAATGCTTGAACAAACCTATGCTTTAAAGGTTGAGCAATATGCAGGTGGTTATTGGACCATGATTCAAAGTGCAAAATAAAAACAAAAAAATCTGTTTTCCGTGAGCTGATTTCTTTTTTTAACTGGCATAGATAAGGAAGGTACCATTCTTATTGATAAGGGGGGAATATGTACGCTCAACAGGGAAAAACTGTGCTCACACGAGCAATTAGGATCGCGTTACTCACTGCCGTATGTGGCATTTCGGTTGCAGTCCATGCAGCAGATGAACAAGCACAGCATCATTATGAAATTGGTTCAGGACAATTGGGGCAAGCATTATCCAGTTTTGCAATGCAATCAGGTATAGCATTGTCATTTGACCCTGCATTAACGAAAGGAATCAATACACAAGGTTTAAGTGGCTCTTATAGTATTGCTCAAGGGTTTGAGCAACTTTTGAAAGGGACCAATCTACAACTGGTTCAGCGTGATCATGGCGGCTGGAGCATTGAAAAAATTAAAAATCCTCCACCAAAACAGATTCGTGAAGTTGGACAACTCAAAAATATTGCGGTGAATGGTTCAGCACAGGCGGCGATAGATAACACCTCCCAACTTCCAGTGATTAAAGTAGCTGCGGATGATCTACAGACAGGCTTAAAGAAACAAACAAAATCAGGTGTATTAGGCAATAAAACTATCTTAGATACACCATTTTCTATCACGGTGGTTGAACGCAGTGATATTGAAAAACGTGGTGCGAAATCTATTGGGCAAATTTTTGCCAATGATGCCTCTGTTTATACGCCAACCAACTCGATGACGACCGATTGGTGGGGAACTCAAATTCGTGGGCTGGGTGTCCGTAACTATTATGTTGATGATGTTCCCATGTATTTATCTTGGGGTGGGGATTTCCCTGTAGAAGTTACGGACAGTGTCACCGCTTTGAAGGGATTGACGGGTTTTATGTATGGCTTTGGTACCCCTGGAGGGGCGATTAGCTATCAAACCAAGCGACCAACAGCGACGCCACAAAGCAGTGTTCAGCTCGACTATCGTGACAGTAGCTTATTTTCAGCTTACGTAGACAACAGTAATCATCTGGATAGCCTTGATTTAGATTATCGTTTTACCATCGGTGGGGATACAGGGAAGGCTTATAATGATACAGACAATAGCCGTTTCTTGACATCGCTTGCAGTGGATAAACAACTGACAGATCGTATAACCTGGCAAGCAAACGCGATTTATGAATATAACGATAGAAAGCATGAACCGATTCAATTCTACCTCGATAGTTATGATGTGCTAGGTAGTAAAGGCAAGCTACCCAAAGTTACCTATGATTATTCTAATTTAAATATTGATGGTTCTTACTACAAGACAGCCACTTTAGTCGCGTCTACAAATTTAAAGTGGCAGATTAATGATGACTGGACTGCTAAATATGACTTTGGATATACCCGTAAAAAGCATTTATCCAATAAAATATTTGCCAACATTGCAAACGAACAGGGCGATTACGAAGGAAATTTATATAGCTTTGCAGGCTTGTCCCAATACTTTCTGAATCAGTTGCAAATCACGGGCAATGTGCAAACTGGATTCATCAATCATGAGTTGGTTGCAGGCACGGGCTTTATTCGAAATTTTGATAAATATTCAGAATTTTTCTGGGGAGATTATTTCAAGGGAAACATCTACCGCAAACCAGATTATAGAATCACCCATAAAGCTGATTTTACCTTATCTCCAGAAAGTACACCAGAAAGCCAGACCTATGGCTACTTCAGTGACACCCTTCATTTTGGTCCAAAGTGGCAGGCAATTTTAGGTTTCCGTTATACCTATTTTGATAACGAAGCTGCCAGTGGTGCTGCAAATGGCTATAGTACTAAAAAGGCAACACCTACCGTCGCACTCATTTATAAACCGATTCCAGAAGCCACATTCTATACCAGTTATGTTGAGGGAATTGAACGGGGGCAGCGGATCGAAGCACCTTATGCGAATGCGGGTGGTCAGCTTGATGCAACGGTTAGTAAACAATACGAAGCTGGATTTAAATATGATCTTGATCAATTCAGCTTGAGCTCTGCATTATTCAGAGTTGAGCGTGTCGAAGCGATGGATATTATTCGAGATGGCTTAAAATATTTGACTCAAGATGGTTTGACCACCTATCAGGGTGTAGAAATGAACGGGAGTTATAAACCGTCAGACCAATTAAAGCTCGGTTTAGGATTTCTTCGTTTAGATGGAGAAATTAATCGTGTCTCGGATGAGAACAAAGCAATTGAAGGGAATAGCCCTGCATTTGCTGCAAAATGGCAAGCGGTTACCAGCGCTGAATATACATTGTCTATGCTTGAGGGCTTAAGTGTACATGGCAATGTCCGTTACAACGGATCTTCGTATATTACCAATAGCAACGAAATGAAAGTGCCCGCTTATACGGTTGTGAATTTGGGAACATCGTATAATTTTAAACTGAATAAATACGATGCGGTATTGAATGCCAATATTAATAACCTATTCAATAAAAAATATTGGGCAGGGGGTGGATATGGTGCAGGCAATTTTGGTGAAGCGTTAAATGGTTCACTGGGGTTGAAAATTAACTGGTAAGTGAAACGTATAAAAAAATCCAGTTTAGATACTGGATTTTTTATTGTAATAACTGAGTTTGATTTAAAAATTGTTAAACCTTCATTACTGAATATAAATAAGCATATTTAAATATCCTTATTCTTCATCTCCAATTGGCATATAAACAGGCGACATTTCTCTGGCATCAATCGGTTGCTTACAACAATCACAAGTCAGACTTGGGCTAGTTAGCTGACCACAGCGTTTATGCAGATAGCGCAGTTCGGGAAATTGCTTATTTTCATTCTGCCAGATATTGCCCCAGGTACTCATGGTGACAATAATCGGGTACAGGGCTAAGCCTTTTTCCGTCAATTTATATTCATAGCGTTTTGGTGCTTCGTGATACAGCACCTTTTCAAAAATTTTGTGCTCCACCAAGCGGTTAATACGTTCGGTCAGCAAATGACGGGTGATCCCGAGTTGCTTTTGAAAATCATCAAAACGTCGGGTTTTCATAAAGGCATTACGAATAATCAGCAGTGTCCAACGGTCGCCAAAAATCGACAAAGTCCGCGCAATTGGACAATTCATTTCTCCGAGCTCATGCCATTTCATCGCAATACCATCTATATGTCTTTACAGGAAGCAGGCTGTCATTTTAGGACAACTTGAGTGATTAAGATATTCTCTTTATTGACAACTTATCAAGCCACCTATATTTTTCTTTTAAGTTCTTTTTTGG
Source organism: Acinetobacter sp. NIPH 2100 (assembly GCF_000369805.1). GTDB lineage: Bacteria > Pseudomonadota > Gammaproteobacteria > Pseudomonadales > Moraxellaceae > Acinetobacter. The sequence goes on from NZ_KB850224.1 coordinate 1,083,439, forward strand.
AACTTATTATTTTGAGATCTATCTTGAGGTGAGTTATGTCTATGTCAGAGTTGAAAGAAAAATCAAAGCAAAAGATACCTGCATCATTTCCAGTACGCCGTATGGATTATGAATTTCAGGACATGCCAAAATATTGGTGTAATGATGAACCGACGTTTACCCATTATTTCACAGGCCTTTCCACGCTGTTCCCAGAAGGAGAGTCTTATTTTGTCCGTTCAGTAAGAGCTTTACGTGATCAAGTCAAAAGTAACCCTCAACTCGATCGTGATATTGGAGCGTTTATTGGTCAGGAGGCGATGCATTCCAAAGAACATCACGCTTTTCATGTGAGTGCGCAACAATATGGTCTAGACCCAGAATCACTGGAGAAAGTGACAGGGATCATCCTCAAGGCCATTGAACGTACCTTTCCGAAAAAATGGAATCTATTGGTTACCGTTGGGTTGGAACATTACACCGCAGTATTGGTGGTGGAAATGATGAAGAACGTGAATGAATTAATGACTGATACCACGATCCGTAATTTATGGCTGTGGCATAGTGTTGAGGAAACCGAACACAAAGCGGTTGCCTATGATATGTATGAATATCTCTATGGCAAAGGTTTGGATGCCTATATTCCACGCGTCGCAATTTTTAGTTTGAGCTTGGTACTCATTACCACTTTCTCGAATGTCTACCAAGTGGTGTTGATGTCGAGAGATAAGCAATTACTCAATCTGAAATCGTGGGCTAAATTTGCAGGCTTTACCGTACAGGCCTATCGCAAACTGGTGCCACAATTTTTCTCTTATTATCGTCGTGACTTCCATCCCAATGATACTGATGAATCTGAAATCGTAGCAAAAACCAAAATAAAAATTGGTTTATCGCCTGAACAATCGACTTTTATTCATTAATGGGCGAGAAAAAAATCATCCTCGCTTACACATCGCCAAAGGGATAAATATCTGTAAGATAAGTTAAGCCAGCATTGTGCTGCTCGCTTGTCATTCAGATTAATTCAATAAAAGATGGAAATATAAAAATGAGTACAGTGGTCTTACATCAATGGGAAATTTCACCGTTCTGCAAAAAAGTCGCACGGATGTTGCAGTTTAAAGGAATTCCATTTCAAACAGTGAATTACAACGGTGTATTGGGGGCTAAAGTGCCAAGACTGAGTAAAGTCGGTAAAGTCCCTGTACTGGATATCAATGGACAGCGCATTCAGGACAGTACCCGAATTGCCCGTTATCTGGATGATGCTTATCCAGATTTGCCACTTTTATATCCTACTGATCCGCTACAAAAAGCCTATGTTGAATTGTGGGAAGATTGGTCTGACGAGTTGTTATATTTTTATGAAGTGTACTTTCGGGTGAGCGATGCTGATGCCTTGAATCATGCGGTAGCCATTAGTGCTGAAGGTCGTCCGAAGCATGAGATTGTATTGATGAAACCTTTGCTCAAAGCAGCTTTGAATATGCAAGTGAAGATGCAGGGTACGGGGCGAATGGCAAAGGCGGATATCGAAGCAGAATTTACACGTCACTTAGAACGGATTGAGCTGGTATTAGGCCAAACGGGTTGGTTGGTCGGTGAGACTAAAACCATTGCTGATATTGCAGTGGGTTCACAACTGTTAGAGGTGGTTCGAACCAGTAAAATTTGGGGACCAAAAATTAACAGCTATCCACATATTCAGCATTGGATACAACAATTATGAATCGGTCGAATCAAGATATAGCGCAGTCAACTGCTATTGTTGCAGTGGTGGGCGTGGGTGCGGAGCAAGGGATTGGTGCAGCTGTCTGTCGCCGTTTTGCCCAAGAAAAATTCAAGGTCTATGTGGTGGGGCGAACGTTAAATAAGGTTGAAAAGGTCGCTGCAGCGATTAATCGCCAAGGTGGACAGGCTGTTGCCTATGCGCTGGATGCTGAAAATGAGCAGCAGGTGCAGACCTTATTTGATCATTTAAACGATCAGCCAGAATCATTGGCAGCGGTGATTCATAATGTTGGCGGTAATATTCCCTCTATCTTTTTACAAAGCAGTCTGAAGTTTTTTAGCCAAATGTGGCGTTCCACCTTTTTGTCAGCCGTGTTGGTGGCGCAGCGTAGTTTAAGTATTTTTCAAAAACAGCAGCAGGGCACGCTGATTTTTACCGGTGCCAGTGCCTCTTTGCGAGGTAAACCTTTTTTTGCTGCATTTACCATGGGCAAGTCTGCGTTGAGAAGTTATGCCTTGAATTTGGCTGAACTCTATCGCCCGCAAAATATCCATGTGGCGCATGTGGTGGTGGATGGTATGGTCGATGGTGATCGTGTCAATAAAGCCTTATGGGGCTTGGGACGGCTGGCACGGTTAACCCGTGGCACGGGTGGTTTAAATATTGAGGCGATTGCTGAAAATTACTGGATGCTGTATCAGCAAAATGTCGACTTATGGACGCATGAACTGGATGTACGTCCTTATCAGGAGAAATTCTAAGATGAGTAAGTTACTGCCACAATGGTTTAAATCCAAACAAAAAGTTCAGGCCTGCGTGGTGATTGTGGGCAATGATGTGCAAGCATTGAGTCAACTTTTTGCTGAGCAAGCTCAATATGATAATATGCCTGTTTATCAACTTCAGCATGATGCGACCCAAACACAGCTACAAATTGAAGCTCAAGCAGAGGGACTGATCGGTGTACGACTGAATCTACTGGATGCTGCTGCGCTAAAAAGTTGCATGCAACATATTCAAACAGCAGGGCATTTTGTCGACTTATGTATTTTCCAACCTGACTTTGTATTCCCTGAAAATAGCCATGCATTGTCCGCTGCACAGCTTGAGTTCCATTGGCAAAACACTGGTCTAAGTGCGGTCAGTATTGCTCAAGTTGTGATTCGGCAGATGCTATCCAAACAGCAAGGCACCTTGATTTTTTTAGGGCAGCAGCAGCCTGTTCAATCCGAGCAAGATTTATTCGGTCAAAGCCTATCTGCCAGTATTCGAGCCTTGGCACAGTCGTTAGCCCGAGAGTTTCATCCCAAAGGAATTCACGTGGTCTATTGTGCGTTACCACATTGGCAAAGTGCCAATCGTGAGTTGATGCAATCGCTGCAACAGACCTGTTGGCATCTGTATCAGCAGCCTAATTCGACTTGGAGTCAGGAGTTGCGCCTTGGCGTATAAAACTTCGCTTTTTGAATCACTCATTGATTAGAGTCAAATGCCTCATAAAGCAGGCTGACGATGTGTGAAATTTCAGTTTCATTGATGGCGGCATAACCAAAACGGATATGAAAATGCTGATTTAATGCTTGGTTTTCAGCAGCAAAATGCGCTTCTGCATCAATATGCAGCTGATTCAGAAGTTCGTCATATTCAGCGCGATAAGGAAATTTGAATTTGACCCACAGCGCCATCCCTCCCAACGGAGGATTAATGTCTACTCGATCTTTAAATACAGCCTTGAAGTTATTCACTGCAAAGTCACGTCGTTGTTGATAAATCTTACGCATTTTTCGAATATGGCGCTTGATTTCACCTTGTTGCATCAGCTCCGCCATCGCCAATTCAGTGATGATATTGCCTTGTTTATCAATCAATAATATGTCCTGATTCATGGCTTGGATGATGTCTCGATTGGCAACTACATAACCAATTCTTAAACTGGGAGCAAACACTTTAGAGAGTGATCCAATATGAATGACTTTTTCTGCATGCGGCAAGCTAATGAGTGGCGGAATTGGGCGGCTGTCATAATGAAACTCATGATCATAGTCATCTTCAATAATATAAAAATCAAAAGCTTTTGAGAGTTCCAATAATTTTAAGCGCCGATCCATGGCCATGGTCACGGTGGTTGGATATTGATGATGCGGGGTGGTATAGGTTGCAGCCACATCATATTTTTCTAGTAGTTCTTCAAGATGCGCAATATCAAGACCATGTTGATCCAGCCGAACCCGAACGATGTGATAATGATGAGACAGAAAGGTTTCAATCGCGGGGGGATAAGACCATTGCTCTACCACAATCACCTTGCGTTGAGGGGATTGTTTAGCAAGAACGCGAGCTGCTAAAAAAATCCCCATTTGGCTGCCGCGAACCACACAGATATTGTCCACGTTGGTTTTGATAAAGCGTTCCATTGACAGCATTTGTAGCAATGCCTGACGTAATTCAATACTGCCTTGTGGATCGCCATAACCCATGATTTGAGAACGGGTCACTTGAATCAAAGCATGCCGATAAGCACGGGAAAATAATTCATAAGGAATCAGTCGAGTGTCTGGAATGCCATCATTTTTGATGGGTATTGGGCTTACTGTGCTGAGTGAAGGCGTGAGTTCTAGCGCAGCATTCATTTTTTTATGTTTTAACTCAGGCAAATTTTCTGCCACAAACGTCCCTTGCCGTGGCTTGGAGATGAGCCAACCTTGCGCTTCTAAATCTTCATAAACCGACTGTACGGTTTTACGATTAATCTTTAATTCATCCGCAAGCGAGCGTGAGCCTGACAGGCGCGAACCTGAGCCTAACCGTCCAGACAAAATGTCTTCGATAATCTGATTGGCCAACTTAAGAAAGATGGTTTTTTCTTCTCGATCTTCAAGATGAAGACGGATCTTCCATGGCTGCTGCATGCGGGTCTGGACCATATAAGTTTTATAAACTGGATATTTTAACTCATCCACAGACTTCGTATTCTGCATCTGTCCCATCCACAAATCAACAGTAGCGAGGTGGTCTTATGCAAACCGCATTACTCAGCAAACAGCAATTGATGCAAAGCGCACAGCAGAACATGAATTTGATCCAAGAGGTCAATTACACGGATCGACAGAAATTGGCGCTGACCTGTCGTATTTTATTTGATCATGGCCACGATGCAGGCTTGGCCGGGCAAATTACCTGCCGTGCCGAGCAAGAAAATACTTTTATCACACAACGTTTTGGTCTGGGCTTTGACGAAATTACCGCAGCCAATTTATTGCTGGTAGATCAAGACCTTAAACCTTTAGATCAGCAAGGCATGGCCAACCCAGCCAATCGTTTTCATACTTGGATTTACCAGCAGCATCCAGAAGTGAACTGCATTATCCATACCCATCCCACCCATATTGCAGCCTTGTCGATGTTACGTGTGCCACTGGCTATTTCGCAAATGGATACTTGTGCCCTGTATGAGGATTGCTCTTTTGTCGGTGAATGGCCAGGGGTGCCAGTCGGTAATGAAGAAGGCATTTTTATTTCTGAAGCGCTGGGAAAAAATCGGGCGGTATTGTTATCTCATCACGGTCAGCTGGTGGCAGGCAAGACCATTGAGGAAGCCTGTAATTTAGCGTTGTTGATTGAGCGTGCAGCACGTTTGCAATTGTTGGCGATGTCAGCAGGGCAAATCCAGCCGATTCCACATGAATTGGCAAAAGAAGCACATGACTGGTTGTCTACTGATAAGCGAAACAAAGTCAATTTCGCCTATTACGCGCGTAAGGCTTTGAAAAACCATCAAGATTGTATCGAGGAGTGAACCATATGAAAATTGAAGGCATTATTGCTTATCCAGTGACACCATTTAAAACAGACAGCCAAGAACTTGATCTTGAAGTCTTGAGCATGAGTTTGAATGCACTATTGCAATCGCAATGTGATGCGATTGCACCTTTGGGCAGTGCAGGTGAAAGTGCTTATTTGTCGTGGCAAGAGTGGCAACAGGTGGCACAAACCACAATTGAAGTGGTGAATCAGCGTGTTCCCGTAATTCTTGGAATTTCTGAACTGACCACTGCAATGGCGATTCAAAAAGCCAAGAAAGCAGAGGAATTGGGGGCAGATGTGATTATGGTGATTCCAGTGTCTTATTGGAAACTCACTGATCAAGAAATTTATGATTATTATCAGCAGATTGCTGCATCGGTAAAGTTGCCGATTATGGTCTATAACAATCCAGCTACCAGTGGGATTGATATGTCACCTGAATTGATCGTGAAGATGTTTAACGAGATCGATAATATTTGCATGGTCAAAGACAGTACGGGTGATATTCAGCGCATGCATAAATTTCATGCTTTAACGCAGGGTCAGTTGCCATTTTATAACGGTTCTAATCCGCTAGCTTTGGAAGCCTTTTGCGCTGGAGCGACAGGTTGGTGTACAGCCGCACCGAATTTACTCGGTGACCTGCCAAAGCAATTGTATCAAGCGATTCAACAGGGTGATTTGTCAAACGCACAGGCTCTATTTTATAAGCAACTCCCTGTGCTGAGTTTCATTGTCAAAGGGGGCTTACCGAAAACAGTGAAATCGGGGCTCAATCTCTTGGGCTTTTCAGTTGGGTCACCAAGACAGCCTTTGCAAAGTGCAACAGCTGCCGAAATCGAGCAATTAAAAGGTTTGATACAGGCTGCGGTAAACTAAAACTGTTTTGAAGTTAGGTCGATGTGTCATCGCAATCGGCCTGACTTCACTTGTTCGTGTTTTAAATTTGGGTTTGACGAAATTGGCTCGGTGTCACACCACTCCATTTTTTAAAGGCACGGGCAAAGTTGGCAGGTTGTAGATAACCTAAGTACAGCGCAATATCTTGTATTTCCATATGATTGTTGTGCAGAAGTTTTTGTGCTTCCTGATATCTCATCTCATCTAATAGCCCCAGATAAGAGTAACCTGCTTCATCCAAATGTCGTCGCAAGGTACGATTCGACATATGTAAACGTTCCGCAACATGATCTAGACTTGGATAACCTTTTTGCGGCGTGAGAACTAATTCTGTTTTAACACGTAAGCCAATATCTTGAATGGTTTCAGAAAAGAGGATTTGTTCAGCTTCACATTGCGCTAAAGCCTGTTGAAAAGCGGTGGGATCTGCCATTTTGGTGGCATGGTTGAGGATGGATGCTGGGTAGCAAATCTGATTTTTGGCTTGATCAAAATGGATCAGTGGAAGCTGAGTTTGAAATTGTTGATGGTAAGGTGGTTCAGACCAATCCACCTGAAGTTGAACATCTGAAAAATCACGCTCGGTTAATGAGCGTCCCGTTTGTACAATACCAATCATCAGACATTCATAAAAAAAGCGTCTTAAAATTTCCGCCTGTTCAGCATGCTGACTGACGACGGGGTGGGTCTGCTTGATTTCAATAATGGAATGTTGTTCTTGTTCAAAAAAATCAATTCGGTAATCTTTGAGCCGCATATTGAAAAATTGTGTTGCGAGTTCAATCGACTGCCGTAAAGAAGGGCTACTCATCAGAGCATAGCCCATTGGGCCATGGGCGGTGAGACGCAGTTTCAATCCATATTCATAGCCTAATCCTGCATCTTTGGCTAAGCTTAAACAGATCCAGGCTAATTTTGACCATTGCTTTGGGCTAATGCGTGCATCTAATTGATGTAGCAGGGAAGATGGGATTCTACTCTTTTGCAAAATTTCTGATGCTGAAAATTGCTTTTCAACCATAATTTCCAAGAGTAAATGCACATAAGAAATCGGAATACTGGCTTTGGATAAGCCATAGGGATCTTTCATTTCTTGTTTTAATTTGGCCGAAAATGATTAGCAGTATGGCTGAATTACCGCTCACGCTCAAGTTTTAGCTCTTAGATACTAGGATTATTCTATTGATCTGAGTATTGGTAATGAGTTTACCTCTTCCTATTAAAGATTCCCCCGTTGTAATTACCGGCGCGTCCTCTGGTATTGGAGAAGCATTGGCACAACAATTTGCAGCACGAGGTTATTCACTTATTTTTGTTGCCCGACGTGTCGACAAATTAGAAGCACTTGCCAGTCATCTACGTGAAAAATACCAAGTCGAAGTTACTTTACGTCCTTGTGATCTTGCGGATCGTCAAGATAGAACCACGTTCCGTAAAGAGTTAGAGCAGATCAATGTCGCTGTGCTATGCAATAACGCAGGTTTTGCCACTTTCGGACGTTTGCACGAATTGGATGCAGATCGGGAACGTGAACAGACCGAAGTGAATACGGTGGCAGTGCAGGATCTGACTTTAGCGGTATTGCCGAAAATGATTCAGCGTCGAACAGGTGCAATTCTGATTGTGGGTTCGACCTCGGGTCATCAACCGACACCAGCCAACGCAACATATGCCGCAAGCAAAGCTTTTGCCAACTCTTTTGCCGAATCATTACATAGTGAGCTGAACGGCACAGGCGTGAGTTGTACCTTGTTGGCACCTGGCCCAACCAAAACAGGGTTCAATGAAGTGGCGGGCATCAGCAAAATTGACGGAATGGGAGGCAATCTGGTCTGGGTGTCGGCAGAACGTGTTGCCAAAGAAGCGATTCAAGGCATGCAGTGCAATCGTCGGATTGTGATTCCTGGATGGCTTGCTCAAGCTCAGACCCTTGGTGGACGCTATACCCCGCGCATCATCTTGTTACCGATATTAAAGCAAGTCTTTTCGAGGTTAAAAGCATGAGACAGTTGATTAATGACCTACGCACGCCCATCGGTCTTGCTAATTTAGGCAATAAGCTTTATCACAATGCGCAATATTTAACTGCTGTAGTCGAGGTGAATGAGAAGGCGATGGCTCGTTGGTTACCTGCTGGCATGAAGCTGGCAAAACCAGCCAGAGCTGATTTGTTTTGTGCTTATTTCCCAGAAAATGTCTATACGGGGGCGTATCACGAAGCAGGTTTATTTGTGCATATTCAGGTCGGCAATAAAACAGGCATCTTTTGCCCGTGGATGATCTTGGATGATGATCGCGCAATGATTATTGGGCGTGAATTGCTGGGCTATCCGAAAAAAATGGGGGAAATCAGTTGGGACAATAATGGTTCTCGCATTCTCAGTCAGGCATCGCGCCGTGGAACGGTCTTGATTGAAATGGAAGCCAAACTGGGTGAGCTAATAAAGGATGCACCACCCATTTTAGGTTTGCCGCATCGCAATATTACAGGTGGTTTAGGCTTAGGTTTACCACGAGAAGTGCGATTTACTCCAAAAGAACATCCTGTTGAAGTTCGCCGTGTCGAAATGAAATTACGCTTTACTGGTACGGTGAATGATCCTTTGCATGAAATGGGCTTAGGCAAGGTGGTGGATGCACGTTTGCATCGGGTGGATTTGTCTGGTGGCCTTATTCCACCGATTCAGATTCCACGATTACGTACCCCTTTGTTTTTACTGCGCCAATTTAATCCACGTGTTTTATAACGGAGGGTCAGGTGATGAATATTGTTGCTGTTTCTTCAAAGCCTACGATTGCTGACTATCGTCAAGTTTCTGCTTCGATTGAGATCCAAGTACGTAATATGGATTTTTCTTTTCCAGATGAAATCCCAGAATTTTGGTTTCACCAGAATCCTTTACTGAGCATGTTACTGACCGCCTTATCCAGTGCATTTCCTGATGGAGAGCGGCAGTTTATTCATAGCGTACGCCTTTATCAATCACAGATCAAAGATCCAGTTTTACTGAAACAGGTGCGTGCCTTTATTGGTCAAGAAGCACACCACGGTAAAGAACACGATGTATTGAATGCCATGATGCTGAAAAAGGGTTATCCAGTCGATCGAATTTATAAGCGATTTAAAAAGATGAATCGTTTGATGCAGACACAATTTTCTCCTGCGCATCAGTTGGCGTGTACGGTATGCATGGAGCATCTAACGGCAATTCTTGCGGATTATTTTATTGCGACTGCACCTGAAGATTTGGCTTTATTTAATGCGCAGGTGAGAAAAATCTGGGCGTGGCATGCCATAGAAGAAACCGAACACAAAGCGGTGGCATTTGATGTGTATCAAAGTTTGGTTAATCGACCTTATTTCCTAAGGTTGGTGATGCTGGAAACAACTCTTTCTTTTGTGATGATCACTATGCGTGGAACCATCGAGCTTTTACAGCACTCAGGCAAACAAGGTGATTTGAACGGGTTGTATCAAGGGCTCAGTTATTTGTTTGGGCGAAAAGGTTTAATCAGAAAGATTGGCAGGCCGTATCGCGATTTTTTCTCAGTAGATTTTCATCCTTGGCAGCATGACAATCGTGATCAGGTCAATCGACTCAAACAGCAATATTTAGCGTGACCTTTTGGCATCGCATAGGACCAGCAATCGCGTGGTTTATCTATACATGAATAATTTAGGAAGAATGAAAATGACACAATCTACATTCTCAAATCCTGCTTTACAGCAACCGCTGAGTTTGGCATGTGGAACCAGCATTCCCAACCGAATTGCAAAGTCCGCCATGAGTGAACAATTGGCAGATCGACATGGCTCGCCGACCACAGATATACAGCAGCTTTATGCCGCATGGGCCAGAGGTGGAACAGGTCTGTTGATCACCGGCAATGTGATGATTGATCATCGTGCCTTTGTTGAGCCAAGGAATGTGGTTTTAGAGGATGAGCAATTCTTGCAAGCCCATAAACTCTGGGCACAAGCAGCACAGGCCAATGGCAGCAAGATTATTATGCAAATCAACCACCCAGGTCGTGTTGCGGTCTTACCCTTATTGAAAAAGCCCATTGCACCATCAGCAGTGGGGCTAGATTTGCCTGCAATGAATCTGATTCGCGTGCCACGTGCGATGTCTGAAACAGAAATATTGGAACAAATTCAGCGTTTTACAACGACTGCGGCACTTGCTGTGAAAGCAGGTTTTGATGGCGTACAAGTCCATGCCGCTCATGGCTATTTGTTGTCGCAATTCTTATCACCTTTGGCGAATACCCGTACCGATCAATGGGGTGGAAGCCCAGAAAATCGCCGCCGTATTTTGATCGAAACGGTTCGAGCTGTGCGTCAAGCCGTTGGTAAAAATAAAATTCTCAGTGTCAAACTGAATTCTGCCGATTTCCAAAAAGGGGGCTTGAGTCAGGAAGAATCTGTGCAGATTGCCTTAGCCTTAGAAGCTGAAGCTATCGATTTACTGGAAGTGTCAGGTGGGAATTATGAGTCCCCAGCTCAATTGGGATATGCACCTGAGCGTCAGGCTCAGCGCGATGCCTACTTTCTTGATTATGCCATGGCATTGCGTCAACACAGCAAATTACCATTGATGCTCACGGGTGGGTTACGCAATGTAGAGCTGATGAATCGTATTGTGGCTGATGGCACTGTAGATTTGGTGGGACTTGCTCGACCATTTGCAATGCAACCTGATCTAGCCAAACAGCTCTTGGCGGGTAAATCCGTTGTTGCTGATGCAAAAATTCCAGCTATTGGCTATAAGCCCGTCGATGCCTATCTGCAACTGGCTTGGCATGCCGCCCAATTCCGTCGTATCAGTCGTGGGCAAAAACCGAAAGCGATTAAGGGCTTGATCAAAACCTTGGTGGCCTTTGGTCCGCGTATGGGATTCAATATTTTGACGCAGGACTAGTGGTCACGAGCTTTTAGATTGGGAGCTAACTTATGAAAGGTTTAATCAAGGAAACTCATCCTATTATTCCTCGACGTCCAGTATTTGATTTTGCAGAAACACCGAGCCACTGGATTTATGATGATCCAATGGCAACGCAGATGCTGAATTTAATTAATCCGATTACCCCTGCACCAGAGCGTTGGTTCTGCCAGACTTTTAGAGATGCGCTACCTTTCATTCAAGATGAGCAATTAAAAATAGCTGTGATTGCTTTCATTAAACAGGAAGGTGCGCATAGCTATGGACATACTTTAGGGACGCGGCATATCGAAGCCTTAGGGATTGATTTAAGTCGCTATAGTAAAATGATGAACTGGATTTTTAATGACATGATTGGCCCTAAGCCATTGGGCTATGAATTAAAGCACGCTCGGTTAAAATCCACGTGGTTAAACACGCGCCTTGCCATGGTCGCAGCAGCGGAGCATTTAACCGGCGTGTTGGGACATTGGGTGCTCAATGCTGAAGGACTACAGCAAGCACCTGTCGATGAACAAATGCTGCGTTTATTGCTATGGCATGGTGCAGAAGAAGTAGAGCATCGTGAAGTGGCGGATGCGATGTTTCGGCATTTGAGCAATAATCTTGTATTACGAACAGGCGCAGCTGTTTTTACTTTCCCTCTATTTCTTGTATTGGCCTATATCGCTGTAGAAACTTTGGTGGCTAAGGACCCTCAATTGCCACATCGTTTTCGCTATAAAGATTATTTTCGTGCAGCGAGACAGGATCGTGTGCCGCGAGCAAGCTATATTGCACGTGCCTGTTTGCGCTACTTCCATCCCAAGCATAATCCATTGAATGAAGGCTCAACAGCACAAGCCTTGGCATATCTAAACAATATGCCTGAGTTTAAGCCAACTTAGATAGGAACGCTTCTTTCACCTTAGGCGATGCCTGCCATCATCATTTGAATAGCAGCATCGCTATATTTTTTGAGTACATCAGAATCAGCAGGTGTGGATAAGAACTTAAATGCACCTGCGATAATCATACCGACGATGGCATGCCCAGTCATTTCGGTATCCAGATCCGCTTTTAAATAACCGCACTTTACGCCATTTTTTAAATAGTCTGCGGTAAGTAAGCCACCGAGGTGCAGCAGATTATGCACCTGTGCTGTCATTTCTTTATCAATTGAAGTGGCTTCGAGCAGAATTAAGCGCACAGCGCGTGGGTTATCTTTGGCAAATTCCTGAAATTTACTGGAAATCCTTTCACATTGCGTTCGATAAGCGTCTAAGGTCGATACTGCATCTGGCGCATTTTCATCGGCCAACAAAGCTGTAATTTTAAACATGGTATCGACAATGACTTTATCCAGAATATCTCGCTTATTCTCAAAATGACGATAGAAAGTACCATGACCGATACCCAGTCTTTTGGCAATGTCAGAGATCGCAGTTTGATGATAACCGCGTTCAGAAAATTCCAAAAAAGCAGCTTCAATAATTTCTGCTTGTAATTGAATACGTTGGCGCTCAGCACGCGAGAGAGTTGTTTGATCATTCATGCCAAAAATTTTATCAGAACTTTATCGGAAATACGATAAAACAAAATTTAAGAAAATTGACACATCATTCCGTAAATGACATTATGTTCCGAATTGGTGATTTTTAACTCAACAAAGGATGTTTAAAATGGGGAATAAACTCAGTTTTTTAAACAAAGTTGTACTCATCACGGGTGGTGGGCGAGGGATTGGTTTAGCCACAGCAATCGCATTCCGAAAACTTGGCGCTAAAGTGGCAATCGGTGATATTGATTTGGAACTGGCGCAACAAGCGGCCATTAAAGTGCAAGGTTTTGGTGGCTATTTGGATGTGCGGGTACAACACTCATTTCATGAATTCATTGAACAAATTGAAAAAGCACTTGGGCCAGTAGATATCTTGGTGAACAACGCAGGCATTATGCCGATGGGCGCAATGATTGATGAAAGCCCTGCGATCACTGATGCGCAAATTGATATTAATTTACGTGGTGTGATTCATGGCATGAAAGCGGTACTGCCTAAAATGTTGCAACGCCAAACGGGTCATATCGTCAATGTGGCTTCTCTCGCTGGTAAATATCCGATTCCAGGTGCCAGTATTTATTGCGCGACGAAGTTTGCAGTGGTAGGGCTCACTGCTTCAATGCAACAGGAATTAAGAGACACGCCGATAGGTGTATCCGCTGTTTTACCATCCAAGGTCTTAACCGAATTGTCCTCTGGAACAGGAGACAGTTTGCCGATTCCGACCGTAGAACCGCAAGATGTAGCGAATGCGATTATCAAAGCAGTAGCGCATAATCTGGCTGAAATTGCGGTGCCGAATTATTTAACCCATACCCCGAAAGCTTATGGATTGGTACCGCACTGGCTGAATACAGGGTTCCGTAAATTCATTGGGGATGATCGCATATTAAAAGGTCTCGATCAGAATGATCGAAAATCCTATACCCAGCGTTTAAACCAATTGGCGCAATCAAAATAAGGATAAGCACTTATGGCTCAAATAGAAAAATTTCATGTTGTGATTATCGGTGCTGGTTTTGCAGGGATTGGCGCAGCGATTAAGTTACAGCAAGCAGGTTTCACCGATATCGTGATCTTGGAAAAAGCCGATGAAATTGGCGGTGTTTGGCGTGCCAATACCTACCCAGGCTGTGCTTGCGATGTTCCATCAGCGCTATATTCCTATTCTTTTGCACCGAATCCACAATGGAGTCGGGTCTTTGCACCGCAGCAAGAGATTAAGACCTATATTCAGACTGTAGCCAGACAATTTGATGTCGAAAAATATGTACGATTTGGTTATGAAATGCAGGAAAGTGCTTGGGATGATCAGGCCAAACATTGGGTCGTTAAAACCAATCAAGGTTTAATTCATGCTCGCTTTGCAATTATGGCGGGTGGACCAATGCATGAGCCTGTGTTGCCAAAAATTACTGGCTTAGAAAGCTTTAAAGGGGTTCAATTTCATTCAGCAGAATGGAATCATGATTTTGATTTAACGGGTAAGAAAGTTGCCGTTGTCGGGGCAGGTGCTTCGGCAATTCAATTTGTTCCTGAAATTCAAACCAAAGTTGCAAAACTGACTTTATTTCAACGGACACCGCAATGGGTACTGCCAAAAATGGATCAGAGTCTACCCAAGCTTGCGCAGGCACTGTTTAAAGTATTGCCGGTTACACAGCGTCTAACTCGCTATGGCGTATATGGGGTGTTTGAATCATTAAATTCAAGCATGCATCATCCGAAATTGGTTAGTCAGATTGAGCGCTTAGCCAAGTGGAATATCCGTCTAGGGGTAAAAGACCCCGCATTAAGAGCAAAACTTTTGCCTGATTTTACCATTGGCTGTAAACGGGTGTTGCAATCGAATCAATGGTATCCCGCATTGGCACAATCGAATGTGGATGTGCTACGTAGTGGGGTAAAAGAAGTTCGTGGTAATACCGTGATTGCCAGTGATGGATCGGAACATGAAGTCGATGCCATTATCTTTGGTACAGGCTTTGAAGTGAGTAATCCACCCATTGCCAAGCAGATTCGCAATAAGTATGGCAAAACCATGGATGAGGTGTGGCAGGGCAGTGCCAAAGGCTATCTCGGTACTGTAGTTGAAGGCTGTCCAAATGCTTTTGTGATGTTTGGTCCTAATATTGCGGTGAGTTCATCAGCACTGATCATCATTGAGGCGCAATTGGCGTATATCTTGGATATGTTGAAGAAGGTGCAGACACAACAGATTGAAAGCGTTGAAATTCGTACTGAAGTATTGCAGCAATATAATGATGAAATCCAAGCAGCATTAAAAAATACAGTCTGGAATACGGGCGGGTGCAGCAGCTATTTTATCGATCGTAATGGACGTAACAGTACTTTATGGCCGTGGACGACTTTTGAAATGCGATCCCGATTATCACAATGTGATCTCAAAGACTATGTACTTGGTTTTACGGATGCCGAAACCAAGAAAAAAGCCAGTTAATTCAAAACTGTTTGAGCTAATGTTAGGAGGGATGAATGCAGCAGAAACTAATTGAAACGGGCCTGAAAATAGGTTTGCGGCTGAGTTTTAAGCTGGCCAGTGGTTTGGCTTTGCCTTTTCCTGTTTTGCGTACTGCAATGGAAGTGGGCTCAACTATTTTTAAACCAAGAGCCGATGTTTGGGTCAAACAGATTAAATTGAGAGACTCATTCGACCAACGTATTGTGCATGCTGAAGTTGCAACGCCTGAAGATGAAACTCATGGAGTGTTATTACACTGTCATGGTGGGGCATTTTTTGCAGGTTCATCGAGAACACATCGCGCTTTATCGACCGAGTTCGCTGCACGGGGCAAGGTAAAAGTGTATATGCTGGATTATCGTCGAGCACCAGAACATCCATATCCTGCCGCATTAAATGATGTTAAATCGGTCTATCAACATTTATTGAATGATGGTTGGAAGCCTGAACAGATTATTTTGGGGGGAGATTCTGGTGGTTGTGCTTTGGCCTTAGCCTTAACCCTTGAACTGAGATCAGCAGGGCATACTTTACCTGCTGGAATAGTAATGATCTCTCCTTATGTGGATATCAGCTTAAGTTCAGCTTCTGTTTATAAAAATGCCAAACGTGATCCGATGATTAAAAGCTATGCCTTGAAACGTGGTGGCGATGGGTATCGAGGTCAGTTAGCAGCGCGTAATCCGCTGATTTCTCCAATTTTTGCTGATTTAAGCAATCTTCCACCGATGTTGATTCAGGCCGGAAGCGAGGAAATCTTGGTCGATGATGCGACCCATTTAGCTGAACGTGCCCAGCAATCTGGTGTGCTGGTGAGTCTGCAGATTTATGAAAATATGTGGCATAACTTCCAGATGTTTAATCGCTTTATTCACAAGTCTGAACAGGCCTTAGATGAAATTGGCCACTTTATGCAGAAGGTCTTAATCAAGGAGAAATAATTGTTTAGCGTTTTAACTTAAATTTTTAACAACGGTTCATTTTAATTTTAAAGCCTATATTTTTGATGGAGATGAAAGCCATCAAAATTTTAAAAATAAAAAACACGCATGCAATTCGAACAAATTTAAAACGCATAACTTCACTGAACATTCTTTTTTTTATTCTGATCCATCTTAAACATATTGTTTATTTGTGGACATGTCGTGTGCTTCAAGAATAGCCTAAGCTACCCTTGAAACCTCTCAGACTTATGATCGCGCTAAGCCTCCACCTAAGACTTTATACAGTTCAATTTGGTTATTGAGTTGAGCTTGTTCGAGTAACAATAACGCTTGTTCAGCTGCGTAAGCAGAACGTTGGGCATCCAAGACACTCAAATAACTATCAATTCCTGTACGAAAACGAGCCATTGAGAGTTGATATGTTGCACGACTGGCATCGACTAAACGTCGCTGCGCTATCATCCGTTGGTCCATATTGGCACGTGTGGCGAGAGTATCATTGACCTCGCGAAATGCGGATTGAATCGATTTTTCATAATTCGACAGCGCGATTTGCTGCTCGATTTTTGAAATTTTGAGATTGGTTTGGCGTGTTCCCCAATCAAAAATCGGTAGATCCAGACTGGGGCCAATCGACCAGACAGCATGACCAGATTTAAACAGATCGCTGAGTTTGGTCGAAGCATATCCCGTTGAGCCCGTTAAAGAGATGTTTGGAAATAATGCGGCTTTGGCAACTGCAATATTGGCGCCAGCTTCCTGTAATTGATATTCGGCGAGCTTGAGATCAGGACGATTATTGAGTAAATCACTGGGTAAGCCTGTGCCAAAAATGTCTCGTGCCGTCATGGTTTTAACAGGCTGTTGTGCCAATAGATGGATTGGAAGCTGTTGACCGACCAACAGGTTGAGTAAATTTTGTGCCTGAGCAATTTGAGTCTGATAACGTGCGGCGTCGTGACGCGCTGTTTCGACTGAGATCTCAGACTGGCGTAATGGAAGCTCACTTTCAATGCCAGCACTGAAACGCTTTTGATTGAGCTGATAAGCATCAAGTTGGGTTTTAAGGGTTTGCTGGGCAAGTTTTAAATGTGCACTGGCAAAGGCGTAATCCAACCAAGCTTGACTGATTTGGCTGATCAGACTGATCTGCATTGCATCACGAGCACTTTGTGTTGCCAGATAGCGATCCAGTGCAGCACCTTTCAGATGACGTATTCGTCCCCAAAAATCCAGTTCATAAGCTGTGATTCCGAGACCCACTTGAAAAGTTGAGCTTGGATTGTTTGGATTACTGACAAAGACTTGGCGTGTCATATTGGCGTTTGCACCAATGACAGGCAGCTGATTGTTTTGCGTAATTTGGTACTGTTGCTGTGCTCGCTGAATATTCAGCGTTACCGTCCGCAAATCACGATTATTGCTAAGAGCAAGCTCAATCACTTGCACTAAACGAGGATCGGAAAGAAACTCCCGATAACCCTGTGTTGCAATCGAGCGAGCATTCACTTGATGATCAAAAGTTTCAGCAATATTTGCTTGAATCATCGGTTTTTGGGGGCTGATATTTTGGCATCCACTCAGCGAAATGCCCAAAGTTCCGATCATCATTGCAATACTTGACATTTTCGACCATGAATCGTGCTGATTCAACAGACTAGAGGGCATGGCGAAGGATAATTTTTTGTTCATGCTTTGTACTCCATCGCCTCAATTTTCTCTAGTTCCTGTACGCGAGCAGAGCTGTGGTTATGTTGTCGTGCCAACAGACTATAAATGGTCGGTAACACAAACAGGGTAAAGAAGGTGCCAATCAACATTCCACATACAATCACCAAACCAAGACCAAAACGACTATGCGCGCCTGCACCCGTGGCAAACAGTAATGGAATAAGACCAAACACCATTGCTGCCGTGGTCATGAGAATAGGGCGTAAACGAATTTGCGCTGCCTTAAGAATGGCAGCTTGTTTGTTTAGCCCTTCATGGATTTGCAACTCATTGGCGAATTCAACCATCAAAATACCATGCTTACTAATCAGTCCAATTAATGTGACCAGACCAATTTGGGTGTAGATATTGACAGTGGCAAAGCCGAGTGCCAAAGGAATTAATGCCCCACAAATTGACAGTGGCACAGTAATTAAAATAATGAATGGATCAACCAGGCTCTCATATTGCGCAGCCAAAACCAGATAAATCACCACCAATGCAGCCAAGAATGCAAATAAGAGGGTATTTCCTTCTTGCATATATTGACGAGCATCAGCTTGCCAGTCATGGCTAAACCCTGTGGGTAGTTCGGTAGTGACTTGTTCAAGAAAGGCCAAGGCTTGACCTAGAGAAACACCAGGAGCTGGAATGGCTTGGAAGGTTGCAGCATTTTGTTGATTAAACTGTGTCAGCTTATTCGGTTCGACTGTTTCATTTAAATGCACAACAGTAGACAAGGGGATCAGTGTGCCTTGATCCGTACGAATAAACTGACTTGTTAAGGCTTGTGGGGTTAAGCGTTGGCTATTGATACTTTGAGGAATGACATCATAGGCACGTCCCAGCATATTGAAACGATTGACATAGTTTTCACCCACCAAGGTTGCCAATGCCTCTCCAATATCTTGCATACGGATACCCAAACTATTGGCTTTGGCCCGATCTACCTCAATTTTCATCATTGGATTATTGAAATCCAGATCACTGTCGACCACCACAAATAGGCCACTTTCACGGGCTTTTTGTTTAATACGCTCCATGGCTTGGTAAATCGTTGAATAGTCTTGAGCACTGCGCAGTACCATCTGGATTGGGAGTCCACCAGTTGAACCTGGCAAAGCTGGATTTTGGAACACAAAAATACTGGTGCCTTCTACCGAACCGACTTTGGCTTGCAGTTCCTGCTGGATGTCATCGGCAGAGCGCGAACGTGCCGCCCATGTGGATAAGGTCGTGCCACCAAAGCTTGCCGCAGGTCCATCGGTTCCGTTGATAATCCATGTGGTACTGGTTTCAGGCAGTTCCCAGAACACTTTATCCAATTCATAGTTGAAGTGTTCGGCATAATTTAAATTGGCATGTTGAGGCGCTTTAATTGCAGTGAGCACACTGGCTTGATCTTCCAGGGGCGCTAACTCTTTTTGTGGCAGTTGATAGAGCAAAGGCAGGCTGGCAAAAACAGCCATGGCAAAGACGACGGTAATCCAGCGATGTTGTAGTGAAAATTGCAGTAAGCGGTGATATACCTGAGTTAAGCGTTCGAAAAACCATTCAGCAGCTTTGGCCATTCGGCCTTCATCCTGTTTGGATTGCAGTAAATAAGAACTCATTACAGGCGAAAGGGTCAGGGCAATCAGCCCAGAAACCAGAACTGCACCTGCAAGCGTTAAGGCAAACTCTTTAAATAATGAGCCTGTTAGTCCCCCCATTAAACCAATCGGTGCATAGACCGCAGCGAGGGTAATCGTCATAGCGATCACGGGACCTGCGACTTCTCGCGCACCCATTAAAGCGGCTGCGATAGGAGACAGACCTTCCTCAATATGACGATGCACGTTTTCTACTACCACAATGGCATCATCCACCACCAATCCAATTGCCAGTACCATGGCCAGTAGGGTAAGTAAGTTAATACTAAAACCAAACAGCAGCATGAGCCCCAAAGCACCGAGCATGGAAAGCGGAATAGTCGCCACAGGAATCAATACACTACGCAGCGAACCCAGACAGAGATAGATCACTGCAATCACGATAAGCAGTGCTTCGATAAATGTGTGTAAGACTTCATCAATTGAAGCATCGATAAATCGTGCCGTTTCATAGGCCAGATTGACCTTTACGCTGGGCGGTAAGGTTTTTTCGATCTCAGGTAACTTATCTTTAATGCCTTGTACAATAATCAGCGGATTACCTGTAGGCGTGGCTTGCAAACCGACGAAAATGGCAGGTTTACCATCCATTGAGGCACTGGTTTCAGTTGAAGCTGCACCGAGTTCAACGGTTGCTACATCCTGTAAATGAATGAGGTTTTGACCATCATTGCGAATCACCAGATTTTTAAAATCCTGAATACTGGTGAGATTGGTGGAAACATTGACATTGGAAACCACCAATTCGCCTTTGACCTGACCAGGCGCTGCTTGATAGTTATTTTGTCGAATGGCATTGGCAACATCGGCCGCAGTGACACCGCGACTAGCCAAGCGATCTGCATCCAGCCAAATACGCATGGCTAGACGTTGGCTGCCATAGGTCTGTACTTTGGCTACACCATCAATATTTGACAGCATCGGCTCAACCACTCGTGACAGATAATCCGTCAATTCAGGCATAGACAGTTGTTCGCTTGAAAAGCCAATATAGGCGACATCCGTCGATTCACCCGATGACCGTTCAATTACGGGATCAAATGCCTGTTCGGGTAACTTGTAGCGAACCTGATTCACTTTGGCCATGACTTCAGTTAAGGCTTGGGTTGAGTCACGATTTAGCTGCATGCGTAAAGTGATACTACTACGACCTTGCACTGAGGAAGAACTGAGATAATCAATCCCTTCAACAGAGGAAACCGCTTGTGCAATCGGTTGTGTAACGAAGCCCTGCATCAGTTCAGCAGATGCGCCAGGATATTCGGTACTGATGTTGATGGTGGAGCTTTCAAGGAGAGGATATTGGCGAATCGGCAATTTATTCAGGGAAAATAGGCCAGCCAACAAAATCAGCGTACTCACAACCAAGGCCAGTACAGGGCGTTTCACAAAAAGATCGGTAAATTTCATGCTAGGTCGCTCCTTAGATTTTGGCTTTTGCTAAGGTGGATTGCGACTGTTGCAAGGTATCTTCTGTTGCTTCAACCTGCATACCATCGCTTAATCTCAGCTGACCAGATACGACAACTTGATCGCCTGCTTTAACGCCAGATTGAACTTCGACCCAACCTTGATGACGCTCACCAAGCTCTACTGCCACACGTTGTACGGTAAGTTTCTTGTTGTCTTGTTTAACTAGAAAGACTGTATTGCCATAAGCGGTATAGGTAATCGCAGTTTCAGGCAGCACGAGACTCGGAAGATTGGCTTCTTGTATGTCCAATTTTGCATACATTCCTGGCTTTAACTGCTGATGCTGATTATTGAGCGTAGCTTGCCCTGTGATCGTTCTTGATTTGGAGATCATGGGTTCAATCGCATTCACAACCGCAGAGAAACTTTGCTCGGGAAATGCGTCAATTTTAAGTTGCACCGATTGCCCCGTTTTTAAACGGGCCGCCAGTTGTTCATCCAGTGTGAAATTGGCAAGCAGTTGTTGGGTATCGACCAAATTGGCAATGCCTGTTCCTGCCTGTAGATATTGGCCTTGGTGGACTTGACGTATTCCAATAATGCCTGAGAACGGTGCACGGATTGATTTCTGTTGAATGGTCGCTTGCAGTTGCTGAATTTCTGCGCGCGTCATATCTCGATCGGCCAAGGCGGTATCCATTTCTGCTCGTGAAATCGCATGACTATCGATTAACTGTTTGGTCCGGTTATAGGCCATTTCGGCCTGTTTAAGCTTAGCTTGCAGTTGACCTAGATTGCCTTGTTCAACATTGGTTTTGAGCTGAACAAGCAATTGTCCTTTTTTAACGTACTGTCCAGATTGGAAATAAATTTGTTCAATGACACCTGTGCTTTCAGATGAAACTTGGACTTGTCGTATCGCCTCTAACTCGCCAATACTGGATAATGTTCGGGGCGTAATCTGTTGTTTGACAGTGCTGAGTGCAACTTTGACAGGTGGGTAGCTATAAGATGAAGGACTGTTTGCTGAACGTGATTTAAAATAAAAATAAGCTGCAACAGCAATGACAACTAAAATCATGATGATGAGCAAAATACGCAGGTGGGTTTTCATGCGAGTACTCCACAGAGCTTAAGCTGTTGACGAAAATGGCTGGCAATTGCAGTCCCGATAAGACCACCAATCACCGAGATATGTTCAAGCGCGAAATAGAGAGAAATTTGCGCTTGCAGGCCAGACATGTTCCAGAAGGTATGTACGATAAAAATCGTCACTGTTAAAAAGACTGAAAGCAGGGCAGCACCAAGCCAGATATGGCGATCAAACAGAATGCAATATGCACCCGCCAGCAGAATCAGCGCAGAGCCATAATTAAACAGCCAAGTGGGTTCTAAACCCGCGGCTTGCATTTCTTGAAATCCCGTTTCCACATCGAGCACTTTGCTGAGGCCAGAGCTGAAAAATAAAAGTGCCAGACAGCATCTGGACAGCGTCCATAACCATTGGCTTTCCAAACTCAATTTTATGAAGTAAGGCATAATCATTTTTTCCCGAAGAATCAGACTGAATGATGAAAAACATTAAAAATTAATTGCTTATTTGCATTTACGAATGCAGTGCCAAGCAGTCTAAAACCTCAAGTTATATTTAGGTCAATGGGTTTGGATGAGAAAAATGAGTCATTAAAAGGTCGGTTTAACAGTAGAGTAAGAAGAGTAGGACACTTTGTATCGAAATGATTTTGGTTGTTTGAATACTGAGGAAAAGTCACATTTCGGAAGGATAAACTGTCGCTTGAATTGACAAAGTTCTTTGCTCTGAACTATAAAACCTAAAGTAATCTTGAGATATGCAGTAAATGACACCAGAACGAAAAATGAATATCAATCGAATGCTGACCGTAGGAGAAGTTGCTAAACGTAGCGGTGTAGCGGTTTCAACGCTGCATTTTTATGAGTCAAAAGGATTGATTAAAAGTATTCGAACCAATGGCAATCAACGCCGTTTTCCTTTGTCTGTGTTGCGCTATATCGGGATTATCAAAGTCGCACAAAAAGTTGGAATTTCACTGGATGAAATTAAAAATGCGCTGAGTATTTATCCTGTAGGAAGCAAGCTCACTGCAGAACAGTGGGCTGAACTTTCTTCACGTTGGCGTGAGGATTTAGATGCACGGATTCAAAAACTGACACGTTTAAGAGATGAAATGGACTGGTGTATTGGCTGTGGATGTTTATCTTTGGAACAATGCCGTTTGCGCAACCCCGAAGATATATTGGGTGAGGATGGCGCAGGCCCACGTATTTTAGAGCGAGAGGATGATTCAATGCTAAATTTATTAAATGATTGAAAAATAATAATTAAGAAAATAAGAACTTTAAAATTAAATTTTATGCAGCATTCTGAGTGGGTGAGTAGAAAGCGTTAACTTTAACTGAGCTCAAGTCCTGAATTTGCTTACATGGGGGATTTGACTGGTTTGATAAGCATCTTGATATGTTGTTGCTTAGCCGTCCGTTTTGGCCTGTATTATTAAATAAATATTAAAATATTGTGAATTATTGATTTATTTTTGTATCGCAATTGATAATAATAATGATTCTTATTTATTCAATTGTGACGTTATGAACAATCAGCTTAAACAATCTGCTTTAAATATTGCGATAAAATCGATTTTGATTTGTGGGGCATTATCACAGAGCGCTTTTGCGCAAGAAGAGAATCTCAATGCTGCATCATCTGCAGTACTCCCAACCATTAAAGTTTCAGCCGAAGATGAAAAAACTGAAGGTAGTCAAAGTTTTCAGGCAAAATCATCTCGAACATCCTCCAAATTAAAACTCTCTTTAAAAGAAACCCCACAATCAGTCAGTGTGATTACACGTGAACAAATTGAGCAACGAAATCTCAATATTATTGATGATGTGCTTGCGGCAACGCCAGGTGTAACCGTGACCAAAAATGATAGTGAACGGTCTAACTATTCTGCACGAGGTTATGGGATCAGCAATCGTCAAATTGATGGCATGCCAATTGGAGAGAATAGTCCACGGGTTGATAGTTTCTTCTTTGACCGTATTGAAGTGGTGAAGGGGGCAACAGGGTTAACAGGAGCTACAGGGAACCCTTCTGCAACGATTAATATGATTCGTAAACGTCCTGCAAAAGAATTGACTGGGTCGGTTGCCACGTCATTTAGCCGCTGGAATACCATTCGCAATGAAGCTGATGTTTCTATCCCTTTGACGGCTGATGGAAGTGTGCGGAGCCGTGTTATGGCCGCACGTCGAGAGGGAGAATCCTATATGGATTATTACTCTCTGGAAACCTTGGCTGCTATGGCGATGGTTGAAGCAGACATCACAGACAAATTAACAGGCAGTATTGGTTTTCAATATCAAGATAACCAACCAAGGGGTTCAACATGGGGAACCGTACCGTACTGGAATCAGGATGGTTCACTCGCCAATTTACCGCGTAATTTCAGCTTGGCAAATCGTTGGAATACCATTAGCCAAAGTGACAAAACTGTATTTGCTGATTTGACGTATAAATTTGACAACAACTGGATGATTAAGGCAGCTGCTTCACATTCCTTGTCCAAAAGTTTTTGGTTAATGTCTTATGGTGGTTCTGGTTTTCCTAACCAAAATGATGGAACTGGTGTTGGGGTATGGTCGGCTAGTTATCCGACTGTAGAATCCAAAAAGACCAGCTTAGAGTTGTTTGCAAGTGGTCCATTTAAATTATTCAATCGTGAACATGAACTGGTCATTGGTGGTAATGGTTTTGATCGTTCATCAGAGAGCATTAGTGGTGCACTCGATGGTATCGCCAGTAATCAATTGACGTGTACCAAGAAAGTGAATGAGGTAAACGTTCCCTCAAATAATATTGGTGACAATTGTGTGATTAATGATTGGCGTACGTGGAATGGTAATGCAACAGTTAAACCTGGCTATAAAATCACAGCGATAAATAAAGATGATAAACAACAAAACTATGGGGTGTATAGCACACTAAAACTAAACCTGACAGATGATCTAAAATTGATTGTTGGGGGACGTTATAGTGAATATTCCGCCACCAATGGTACCAAAAGTGATGTGAAAACCGATGCTTTCACACCTTACTTTGGTACCACTTACGCGATTAACGATATTGTAACTGCCTATGCCAGTTATACTGATATGTTTAATCCAAGCAGTCAAAAAGACCGTAATAACAGTTTCTTAGAGCCTGAAACAGGCAAAAGCTATGAGGCAGGTTTAAAAGCCAGTTTGTTGGATGATCAACTTTTGGCGACAGCCGCTGCCTTTTGGTCGAAAAAGGAAAATGTCGCAATTCGTGATGAAGAAGCAATTGCTGCAGGTATAAAAACCAATGATGGTGGTGATCCAATGAAGGCTTCGGGTGAGGGCCTAAAAATTGAAGGTTTTGAACTGGAAGCGATTGGGCGTATTACACCAACATGGAACATTACTGCGGGTTATACCTATGTGAACAGTATTAGTTCAGAAACTGTGAAGGCTTCAACGACCCTTCCTCAGAACTTAGTCAAAATCTACACAAACTTCAAACTACCTGAACAGCTTTGGGATGGGGCAAATAAATTCAATATTGGGTTTGGGGTAAATTGGCAAAGTGAAGTTGTGAGTAAGTCGACCAGTGCGCCTAAAAACTCTGATGGCTATGTGCGACAAGATTCATACTTCTTGGCAAGTGCCAATATGGGTTATACCTTTAATGAATCATTCAGTGCAAACCTACAAGTGAATAACTTGTTTGATGAAAAATATTATCAGCAGGTCGGTTTCTATAATGGTGTTTATTGGGGTGAGCCACGTAACGTGACTTTATCGCTACGTGCAAAATTCTAAAAACCAGAAAATATAAATTTTTGGCTATTAATTAAAAATAAAGGTGTATCTATAACGGTATGCCTTTATTTCAATAAAAGATGGATTTAGCTGAACGATTTTTTTTGTTCATTCAATTCCTCATTAATTCCCTTATAAAAAAGAGTATTGACCAGAAAAATTGAAATAAACTTAAGGCTGTTCCATTTGAGTATTTTATAAAAAAACTTTTTAATTCAAAATTATAGGTGAATTTGGCCCAATTCGGTAAAATAAATCCAACAAAAAAGTGACGTAAATTGTCATAAATAGACGGTTCTGTATGGAATGAAATCTATATTTTGATTAAAATTCGCTAAATTTAAGCAGATAATCTATAAAAAAGATGTCGAATAATATATTTCAGGCTTTAGATAGTTTGGGGCTTACAGCACAGAAACGTGCGATTCATGCCCAGTTTTCAAATTCATCTTTGAATAGCCAAGTTTTCTTACAACGTATCGATGGTCTACATCAACTGAATCATGGCATTGATCTGCAGTTACTTTGCCTTTCGACCAATGCGGTTATCCCTTTAAAAAGTTTTATCGGTAGTCAGGTTGCGATTGATATTGTAACGGATAAAGCTGAACTTACGCGTATTACAGGTATCGTAACCCACGCTGATATTGGTGCAAGTGACGGTTCACTGACGATTTATCGACTTGGTGTGCAAGATCCGACCGCCTTATGGAAACACCGCCGTAACAGCCGTGTTTTTATGGCGAAATCAGTGGTCGATGTGATTCAAACCATTTTTAAAGAATGGCAATCCAAGAATTCATTATTTGCAGCGAGTTTAAGTTTGGATTTAAGTGGTTTAAGTCAGCAATACGACATTCGACCATTTATTATGCAGAGTAATGAAACTGATTATGACTTTCTCACGCGTTTGATGCGAAGCGAAGGGATTAACTGGTTAATTGATGAGGCTCAACTTAAAGTATCGAATTCAAGCGAACAAATTCAGGCGCAGAAGCTTCGATTAATCGATGACAATAATCAATATAAAGCCTTAGACCGCCGTAATATCCGTTTTCATCGTAGTAGTGCCACTGAAACACAAGATAGCATCACCACATTTGTGGCACAGCGTTCAATACAACCGAGTGCGGTGCATGTGCAACGTTGGCAAGCCGATGCTTTGGAACAAGATGAAGGTGCAGGGAGTGTTCAAAGTAAACACAGCCATAGTGATCAGCACGATAACCAGCAACTTGCTTTAGAGCAGGCATGGCATTTTTCACCTGCATGGATTCAAGATTTAAACGGTGAGGATGGCACGACCAAAGCGGGCAATGCTCAAATTGAGAAACTGAATCAGAACTTAAGCCAATATTATGATTCGCAGGCCAAGCAATTCGTTGCGACATCTACAGTGCGCGATACTCATGTCGGCTACTGGTTTGAACTGAATGAACATCCTGAGATTGATCAGCATTCAGGAGCAGATAAAGAATTTCTGATCAGCTCGAAAACCTTTTATAACCAGAATAATTTACCCAAAGATTTAAATGATCAAGTCGCGACTTTGCTTCAACAAAGTCATTGGCAAAGTAGCCCTATCCATCATGCTGCATCTGATGAGCGCCAAGCCAATCAATTAACACTGCAACGACGAAATATTGGTCTGGTACCTGAATACAACCCGCTACAACATCGACCTGCGACTCATCCACAACGCGCTAAAGTTGTTGGGCCAAGCGGTGAAGAAATCCATGTGGATGAATGGGGCAGAATTAAAGTCCGTTTCTTGTTTACCCGAACAGAAGACCATAGCCATGATGGTGGTGCGGGTGCCAATGACAATGACAATGACTCTGCATGGGTCGATGTATTAACCCCATGGGCAGGTGAGGGCTATGGTGCACGGTTCTTACCGCGGATTGGTGAGATCGTGGTGATCAACTTCTTTGATGGAAATATTGACCGTCCCTATGTGGTTGGGCGGATCCATGAAGCACAACGCAGCCCAACCAAGTTTGACAATGCAGGTAAGCTTCCTGATACCAAGAAACTGGCAGGAATTAAATCCAAAGAATATCAAGGTGAAGGTTTTAACCAACTTCGTTTTGATGACACGACGGGTCAGATCAGCGCACAACTACAAAGTAGCCATGCTGCTAGCCAACTCAATCTCGGTAAACTCAGCCATCCGAAAGATAAAGCTGAAAGCGAAGATCGTGGTGAAGGTTTTGAACTTAGGACTGACCAATGGGGTGCCGTGCGTGCAGGGCAAGGCTTATTGCTCAGTACACAAAAGCAAGATCAGGCACAAGGTGAACATCTTGATGCTGAACCAGCCAAACAGCAGATTGAAAGTAATCAAAGCAATGCCAAAGCGTTAAGCGAGGTTGCCAAGAACCAGCAAACGGATGAAATTGAATCAGTTGAGCAATTAAAACAATTTGCAGAACAGATTGAGGCAAAGATTGCCAAATTTAATAAAGCGATGTTGTTACTTCATTCGCCTGCAGGCATTGGTTTAAGTAGCAACGAAGATATTCATATTTCTGCAGATGGGCAGATCAATCAGATTGCAGGCGATAGTATTAATTTAAGTACGCAGAAGAATCTGATTGGCCATGCTCAAAATAGAATTAGTCTTTTTGCAGCGCAGAATGGTATCAAGCAGGTGGCTGCCAAAGGTAAGTTTGAAGTACATGCTCAATCGGATGGGATGGATTTACTTGCCAAGCAAGGGATTCAGATCATTTCGACCGAAGACCGTATTGAGATCACCAGTCCTAAAGAAATTGTGATTACCGCAGGTGGTTCCCAAATCAAGCTGAATGGCTCAGGGATTTTCCCGATCACGGGTGGCAAGTTTGAGGTGAAGGCGGGACAGCATTTGTTTATGGGTGGGGCGAGTGCAATGGTCGAATTTCCAGCTCTACCCATCATGGATAACAATCGGTTTATAGAACTTAATTATCACTATGATGATTTGACCCCGATTAAAGGGGCTGCATATAAAGTCATTTTAGAAGATGGCTCTATTTTAAGTGGTATTTTAGATGATAAAGGTTATGCCAAAGTTGAAGGCGTGCCAATGGATAAAAAATATATGGTTGAGTTTGGTGAAGACCCTGTCGAGTGGGTTCCACCACCATTAGAAAATATTAAACCGAATAATGTTGAAAAAGAGAAAATGCAAGCCGAATTGAAAAAATTAGAACAAGAATATTATAAGAATGGTGGTTTCGAATGAGCGTTGTAGATGATGCAATTGAATTTTTAGAAGATTTAATTATGGGGGATTTTAAAGAGAATCCTTCAAATATGTCTATTATTGCTAATGCAGTCATTGGATTAATTCCAATTGCAGATCAGGTTTTAGATGTACGAGATGTCGCTGGCATGGTTTGCCGGATTACGAACAAAGGGCCAGCAAATTGTACAATTGATGACTGGGTAGATCTATCATTCGCCGCTATTGGGTGTATACCAGAAGTTGGAAGCCTATTTAAAGGTGTATTTAAGCCATTATGGAAATCACGCAAAGTCGTTAAAAAAATTGATGCAAAGACTTGGAGTTCTATTGATCGTATGCTTGGTATGAGTAAAGGTAGCTCAATCAAGTATTTAAAAACTTTTCCATGGGCTCAACGTAAAGCTCAGGCTTTACAGCAGTTGAATATTGCGTTTAATTCTTTAGATCAATTATTGGCATATTTGTCTGTTCCACGTTGGTGGGTACCAGATAACCTTGAGTTATTGGCAAGAAGAATGCGTCCGCAAGTGAAGAAGGTCCGTGATCCGATTAAAAAAGGATTTGATATGGGCTTTAAAGCGATGCAAGACTTTGTAATCGATATGATTGGGGAAGAAGGATATAAAGTTGTTAATGCAGCTGCAACGATAGCACTTTCTACAGGTAATAAAGCTAAGAATTCACATGAGAAATCTAAGGTTAAGCTTGTTGGAAATAATACTCAGAAAAAAGTAAATAGTGGCTCTACAGCCAGTAAGAAAGTAGATAATAAAGTTACGAGTAGTAAAGTAGCGGATAAGAAAGTTGATGCGAAAAAGCAAGATGTCGATAAAAAGAAAATAGGAGGTGAGAAACGTGCTGATCACGATAAAGTAAATAGTAATGAACGTCAGACTGTTGAAAAGGGAACGGGAAATAGGGTTAATGCAACTCAACATACCATTGATAAAATTGGGGATTTCACAAATAAGCTGAAAGGAATCCTTGGTGAGCATATGGCTGATTATCATTGTCAGCAAATCAAAGGATGGGGAAAGGATACAGCGAAGCATGATGGTGTTAATGCAATTAACTCACATAAGTTAAATGATGGCGGGAAAATGGTTCAACTACTGGAGATAAAATCTCGTGGTCGTGGAATTGATGGTGTGTGGAAAACTAATACTGGTAAACCATATGCAATTATTGAAGCAAAACTTAGTGAGAACCCTATTAAAAGTCTTGGTGAACTATTAAATGATGCGAAAGATAAAAATGGAGCAGATTTACAAACTGAACAAAAAAGGCGTCAAGGTCAAAGTCAAAAGCAGAAGAAACAAAAAAATAAGAACTCGACAACGAATTCGAAAGGTGGAAGCTTAGATGTTGGTGGAGAACGAAGTAGAAAAGATAATGGTAAAGTTATGCAAATGAGTCATAACTGGATTCAAACAAGATTAAGATCTACTCGATTAGTGCTAAATGATCTCTTTGCTAAAGAAGATTTATTATCTGATACAAATAAAGTTTATAGTCGTTGTGTATTATTTTTTTCAATTCCACAAATAGGCAGCCATTTAACAGCCCTTGCACAAAAAGCTTCAGGAGAAAAGATCAATCATGAGATACACATTGCACATGAAGTTACAAGGGAATGGGGGGATGCTGCCATAGCAAAAGAGGCAGACAATAAGGCAAAAGTTTTTGACAAATCACGCGATAAAAGAATTAGATAAAGGTACTTTTTATGAGTTTTTTGACTGAAAGAAGACAACAGTTTTTGACGGAAGCAAATTTTCATGGCACTAGGGATTTAACTTTACGTGTAATGCAAAGGCAAAAAGATAATTTGAGTAAATCAGAAGGTGCTGATGTTGGATGGCATTTATCAATGTGGTTTGGTATAGCTGAAGGGACATTTAATAATTTTATATTGTCATATACCGCTGGTGAGTCTATTGAAAGTTTACGTTATGCATTAGAAAATGTAGTTGTTGCTTATGAAAATTATTTAAAGGCATTAGTACAAAATAGCGGTGATCCAAATGAAATGGCATTTCCAATAAGATCTTTTGATGGGTATTGTCCTTATTTATGGCTAATAAGCTTATGTTATTTATTGCATCGACAGGATTTATTACCAAGAGTTGCTCGTCTAGTTGATGGTGAGGATGAGGAAAATGCAGGTATTGATTTCAATATAGAAGAGCTTCTTAATTACTCTAAAGAGTTAGAGCGGTATGAAACTGATGATTGTGTTTCTGGATGTTACGGTCTTTTTGCTGATGCATTAAGTGAACCTAATAAAATACAAGCATTAAACTTATTAAATGGTTTTCTAAAAAAATGGTATAAGGATTTATCAGCAGCTCCTTGGCATGATAGTCATTTAAGTGATGACGGATATTTTGGGTATTGGGCTTTCGAAGCAGGTGCAGCAGTCTACTTATTAGAAATTGAAGACGATAGCAGTCTTCATCAATATTTATATTATCCGAAAGATTTAGTTCAATTTGCGAAGACTTTTGTACCACTAGCAAATGATGTTAGCAATAAGCAAGGAAATCAGCTTAGATGTGAAGCTGGTGAAAATTGCCCAAAAACAGGTGACTGGTATAGTCCCGCTAATAATATGGAAAAGCGTCATTTTAAGCAAGGCGAAAAGATGCCTGAGATTAAAAACAATCCATGGGGATTGACGATTTGGTATTTAGTGGAATAAGAATAGTGCCCTATAGGGCATTATTTGTTTGGAATAAATATGGATTTTGAAAATAAGAAAAGACAGCTTTTTATAACAGAGAGATATTGTATAAAATCGAAGGAATATCATGAAGAAGGAATTCCTTTATATCTAGAAAGTGATGCATATGAAGATGATGAATATAATTGTGGTGAGGCATCTAGATGGCAATCGATTACACTGACATATTGGGATCTGCTTCTTCTAGGATATACATCTGGAGAACCTATAGAAGAGCTTTTTCCTTTATTTGAAAATATAATAGTTGGTTACACAAAACAGGCAGAAGCATTAGCAGTTTTTAAAGGAACAGTAAAGCCATCAGTAATTAATGGTGAAGGTGGTTTTATTGCATTATCAATGATCAGTTTGGCTGTTTTACTTAATCAGAAAAAAATGCTGCCAACTATAAAAGAGTTAATCAATGGGGAAAATGAAGGTCAAACGGGAGAGGATGAGGTTATAAATAAATTTTTCAAAATTTTAGATCCTAAGCATCCAAATACAAATAATGATGGAGTTTATAGTTATGATTACTCTCCTCTATGTGATGTGATAGATAATGTTTTAGATAAAGATGATAAAGCTCATGCTCTTGAAGTGCTAGATAGTTATTTGTCAGATTGGTATGGGATTCATAAAAATACTCTTTGGTATAATAGTCACTTAGACTTAGATAATGGTTTTTCATATGTCGGGTATTGGGCATTTGAGGCTGCTTTTTTAGTATATATGCTTGACTTGGATGATACTTCTTTGCATAAATATTTATATTATCCAAAAGATATAGTGCAATGGATTAGAAATAATAAAAAAGAAAATGATATTGAATTAAATTTTGAAAAAATTAAAGTGTTAGCTGGTGATGTAAGTCCAAAGTCTGGCTATTGGTATAACATAGTAAAAGAAAAATCACGCCAATATTTTAATCAGGGAGAGATCTTACCAAAAATTAAAGATCAGGACTGGGGGGAAGTATATTGGTATTGGGATGGTGAAAAATAATTTAATCATTTGAGAAAAAGCCATCCTTATTTGGATGGTTTTTTACTTTTACCAAATGATATGTTGCCGGAGTAAGAAAGTTGAATAACCAAATAAATGATTTAAATATTGATTGGGAACAGTGGTTTAATCAACAAATACTAAATTATGGAAAATATAGAGATAGTTTCTTACAAGAAGATATGTATCAAAGGCGGTTTGATGCTTTTCTTAATGGTGTTTATTCAGTAACTGACGGTTTTCAAAAATATAAGGCAAATGCTAAATCCAGTAAAATGATGGCTGCTGGACATCAAAGAGTAAAAGATGTCTTAAATTTAATGTCATTACAGTACTCTGCTGGTGGAAATATTGCATTTATTCAGGAACTTTACCCATATCTTTTAAACTGGACAGAAGAATATGCCGAAATTCACAGTCAATATCATCAAAGCCCAGAGGCAGATGGACGATTTGTTTGGCATATCAGTTTAGGAACAGAAGACTATTGGTATATTGCGTTACGTCTGATTTGTTTTGGACTGTTGACTGGTTATGCGGATCAGATGGATCGGATTATGCCGATTATTGATTATGTTGATGATGTTTCTCCAGAGGGACAGGAAAAGGATGGGCTGATTGAACGTTTAGTTGCCCCTTTTGTTGCAGATCGTGGAACTCCACCAGATGAAGCAAGACGACATTTGCCTTATCGTAAGCTGATTAAAGTGTTTAATGCTTCACCTGAACAGCGTCCAGCTTTAATGCTGCAATACCTAGAAGACTGGTATGAGGCGAGCCGTCGAGAACCTTACCATGATCAACATCCTCAACCAGACATTAGATCTGGAGTTAGCTATTATGGCTATTGGTCATGGGAAGCAGCAGCAGTAACGTGGTTGCTGGATATAGAGGATACGTCATATCGTGAACATCAGTTCTATCCAAAAGATTTGGTTGATTTTGCTCGGAGTCAATTTTCATTCTAAAAATATCGTGCAATGGATTAGACATATTGAAAAATAACAATTGAATTAAAGCCCCATACATGATGAGGCTTTAACTTATTGCACTAACTAAGTCTATTTAAAATCTACTTTATTGTCGTACAAGTTCTGATGACCGTGTATGCCAACCACCACCTAAAGCACGGATGAGATCTACACTGGCAATCATTCGACTACCATGAAGCTGCGTAGCCAATTGCTCCTGCTGCAAGATACTCCGATCAGAATCAATCACGTCCAAATAGCTGATACTGCCTTCACGATAACGCAAATGTGAAAGCTGATTAGCATGTCGGGATGAAGCAAGTGCCTGACCCTGTGCCTGTATTTGCTCATCCAGAATACGCTGATCAGACAAGCCATTTTCAACCTCACGAAAAGCATTCAGTACCGTCTGCCGATAATTGGCCACGCTTTGCTCATAGCCTGCTCGCACCTGAGCGACGCCCGCCTTACGTTGCCCGCCATCAAACAATGGTAAAGACAAAATTGTGCCCGCAACGGGACCGAGTAAAAAAGTTCGACTCGACCATTTGCCTAAATCACCTAAACTTGCAGATTCATAACCCAGTGCACCTGTAAGATCAAGTTTGGGGAAAAAGGCAGCACGTGCAATACCGATTCGGGCGTTATCGGCTGCCATAGCGCGTTCTGCGGCAGCAATGTCAGGACGACGTTCAAGAAGCGTCGACGGTAAACCCGCAGGCAGGCGAATTGCAGCGGCCGACAAGGGTTGAATCGCTAAGCTGAAATCAGCAGGGGGTTTACCTAGTAATACCGCCAATGCATGTTCGGTATTGGCTCGACTCCGTGCAATGCTGAGTGCATTGGTCTGTGCGGTAGAAAGTTCAGTCTGTGCGCGAGAAACGTCCAGATCACTAACCAAGCCATTGCGATAGCGTGCTTGAATCAAATTGTGTGTTTCCGTCAGCAGTTTGATATTTTGTTCATAGATGGCTTGTTCAGCATCGAATTGACGAATCAAAAAATAAGCTTGGGCAACATCGGCTTGCAGTGCTAACAATGCTGAATGATACAAGGCTTCTTGTTGCTGTACATCAGCCGTTGCGGCATTGACACTGCTGGCAATCCGTCCAAATAGGTCCAGTTCATAGGAGACATTGGCTTGTGTCCGCCATAAGGTACGCGCTGATGTGGATTCATCCGAATCGAGCCCTAAAGAAGCGGGTGAAGGCTTTTGACGGGTTGGCCCAAAACCTGCGCCGATGCTAGGTAAACGTTCAGCTTGTGCAGCAGACCTCAAGGCGCGTGATGCCTGAATATTGGCTGCTGCCGCTTTTAGGTTCTGGTTCCCCGCAATTGCCTGTTGTTCCAGATCATTCAGTTGTGGATCATTAAAAATATGCCACCATTCACCGCGAGACTGTGCATCAGCGGGTTGGGCAATGCTCCAGTTAGGATTATCCAGTTTGGCATCCGCTTCTTTAAATTGCAGTGGAATAATCACCTTGGCCGGTTGATATTCAGGTGCCAATGAGCAGCCTGCAAGCAGCAGGCTTCCCATGAGTGAGGAGAGTATCCAATGTGGTTTGAATCCTGTCATATCCTGCTCCTTAGTGATCATGTGAACTGTGCAGTGGTGCTTCATGCACAGCTGCCGAATGCAGTTTATGTTTGCTGTTCAGGGTACGAATCAACACATAGAAGGCAGGGGTCAGGAATAAACCAAAGAAGGTGACTCCAATCATGCCAAAGAATACTGCAACGCCCATGGCATGGCGCATTTCAGCACCTGCGCCTGTTGATGTGACCAGTGGAACTACACCCATAATGAAGGCGATTGAAGTCATCAGGATCGGACGCAAACGCAAACGGCTGGCTTCAACCGCAGCATTGAATGCTGTCGCGCCTTGCATTTCCAGTTCTCTGGCAAATTCGACAATCAAAATGGCATTCTTACAGGCCAGCCCGACCAGTACCATCAAGCCGATTTGGGTAAAGATATTGTTATCTCCACCTGTGAGCCAAACGCCTGTCAGTGCTGCCAAGATACCCATCGGTACAATCAGGATCACAGCCAATGGTAAAGTGAGGCTTTCATATTGTGCCGCCAAGACCAAGAATACCAACAACACGCTGATCGGGAAGACCCACAATCCAGCATTACCTGCCAAGATTTTTTGATAGGTCAGGTCAGTCCATTCAAATTTCACACCACGTGGCAAGGTTTCAGCGGCAATTCGTTCAACTGCTGCTTCGGCTTGGCTCGATGAATAACCCGGTGCAGGACCACCGTTAATATCTGCTGCGGTATAGCCGTTATAACGCACCACCATTTCTGGGCCATAGGTTTGAGTGACATTGACCAGAGAAGACAGTGGCACCATTTGCCCAGCATTGTTACGGGTTTTAAGCTGTAAAATATCTTCTGGATTGGCACGGAATGGTGCATCGGCTTGAGCACGTACCTGATAGACGCGACCAAAGCGGTTAAAGTCATTCACATATTGTGAACCGAGATAAATCTGCATGGTGCTAAATACATCGGTGACTGCAACGCCTTGTTGTTTGGCTTTGACCCGATCCAGATCAACATTCAGTTGTGGCACATTGATTTGATAGCTAGAGAACATTGGCCCCAACTCAGGTGCAGATTGTGCCGCTTTCATAAAGGATTGTGCTGCATTATTTAACTCGGCATAGCCTAAAGCACCACGATCTTCCAGCTGGAGTTTAAAGCCGCCCATGGTGCCGAGACCCATCACCGGTGGTGGTGGGAAGACCGCAATATAAGCATCCTGAATCGCTGAATATTTCTGATTTAAAGCACCTGCAATGGCATTGGCAGAAAGATCAGCTGCTTTGCGTTCAGCGAAAGGTTTTAAGGTGACAAACACAATCCCTGCACTGGAACTGTTGGTAAAACCATTAATCGATAAACCTGGGAAAGCCACAGCACTTTCTACACCAGGCTGTTTTAGCGCGGCATCACTCATTTTACGGATGACATTTTCGGTTCGATCCAGTGAAGCACCATTGGGTAGTTGGGCAAAGCTGATCAGGTACTGCTTATCTTGCGCAGGCACAAAACCACCCGGAACAATATAAGAAATACCAATGGTCAGGCCAAGCAGGGCTGCATAAACACCCATCGCTGAAGCTTTATGGGAAATGACTCGATTCACCCCTCGACCATATTGATCCGAGGCACGTGAGAACACACGGTTAAACAGTGCGAAGAAGCGTCCGAAGATACGGTTCATTACGCGGGTCAAAAAGTCAGGTTTAGCATCATGTCCTTTGAGTAACATGGCAGCCAAAGCAGGAGATAGGGTGAGTGAGTTGAATGCCGAAATCACGGTAGAGATGGCAATGGTCATGGCGAATTGCTTATAGAATTGCCCGGTTAATCCCGTCATAAAGGCCAGAGGGACAAACACGGCAACCAGTGTCAACGCAATCGCGATAATCGGTCCACTGACTTCACGCATGGCGCGGTAGGTGGCATCTCTTGGACTGAGTCCTGCTTCAATATTCCTTTCGACGTTCTCGACTACCACGATGGCATCATCGACCACGATCCCGATGGCGAGTACCATTCCGAACAGTGACAGGGCATTGATGGAATAACCAAAGGCCAGCATCAAGGCGAAGGTACCAATGATTGAAACAGGCACTGCCAGTAACGGAATAATTGAAGCGCGCCATGTTTGTAAAAACAGGATCACCACGACAACCACCAGCGCAATCGCTTCAAGCAAAGTGTGAATCACTGCTTTGATACTTGAGCGTACGAATTGGGTGGGGTCGTAAACGATGTCGTATTTAATTGAAGATGGAAAATCTTTGGACAGTTCCGCCATGGTGCTACGTACTTGGTCAGAGACCTGTAAGGCATTGGCACCCGGTGCTTGGAAAATTGGAATCGCCACCGCCTGTTTATTGTCAAGCAATGAACGTAAACCATATTGCGAAGCGGCAAGTTCAACACGTGCGACATCACCGAGTCGAGTCACTGCACCATCTGCAGCTGTTTTTAAAACAATATCGGCAAATTCCTGTTCGGTACTTAAACGACCTTGTGCATTCACCGAGAGCTGTAAAGGTGAATTGTTTGGTGCAGCACCGATAGTACCTGCGGCAACCTGAATATTCTGTTCACGAATCGCGTTGACAATTTCAGTGGCGGTGAGGTTACGTTGCGCCACTTTTTGTGGGTCCAACCATACGCGCATGGCGTAATCACCCGAACCAAACAGGCCGACTTCACCCACACCTTGTAAGCGTGCCAGACGGTCTTTGACATTGAGTACGGCATAGTTACGCAAGTAGGTCATGTCATAGCGATTGTCTGGTGAGGTGAGATGCACCACCATGGTCAAGGTGGGTGAGCTTTTTAGCGTAGTCACACCGAGACGTTGTACATCTTCAGGCAAACGAGGCAGGGCTTGAGAAACCCGATTCTGGACCAGTTGTTGTGCTTTATCTGGATCAATTCCAAGCTTGAAATTGACAGTAATGGTTAAGTTACCATCGCTGTTGGCCTGAGACTGCATATACAGCATGTTCTCAACACCATTGATGGATTCCTCTAGTGGAGAAGCAACTGTTTCAGCAATCACTTTGGGGTTGGCGCCTGGATATTGTGCACGGACCACCACAGAGGGTGGCACCACTTCAGGGTATTCAGAAATCGGTAATTTGAAAACAGAGAGTAAGCCTGCCAGTAAAATCAGGACGGACAGCACCCCGGCAAAGATCGGACGATCAATAAAAAACTTAGAAATATTCATAAGGATTAACCTTTTGCCGAAGTTGGGGTTTTATCTGTAGGCTGAGGTTGTTGTGCGCTGTTATCGACAGTAATTTGAGGGTTTGGCATAGTAATGAGGTGAGGTTTGACAGAATCACCTGGTCGAATACGTTGTAATCCATTCACGACAATGCGATCACCCACTTGCAGACCGCTATTAATGATTTGCAAGCCATCTTGCTGAGCACCCAATTTAACTTCGCGATAAGCGGTTTGATTTTTCGCATCGACAACGACTACAAAGCGTTTGTCTTGATCAACACCAATCGCCGTTGGGCTAATCAGAATGGCTGCGCGAGGTTGCCCACCACCCAAGCGAATGCGTGCATAGAGTCCTGGTAGCATTACGCCTTTGGGATTATCAAATGTTGCACGTACACGGATCGTGCCTGAGGTGGTATTTAAATTGTTATCGATAGAACTGATATAACCTTCACGGCTAAAACCAGATTCATTGGCAAGACCAAGATAAACAGGCACTTGGGCTGAATTCCGTTGATTGCTGATGTATTTCAGATAGGTTTGTTCATCCACATCGAAAGATGCATAAAGACGAGAAACGGATACCAAACTGGTCAGCACCTGTGCGCCATTACCTGCTGAAACCACGTTACCCACCGTGACTTCGGCACGGGAAATGCGGCCACTGACAGGTGCGGTAATACGGGTGTATTCCAAATTTAAACGTGCGGTTTCGACTGCAGCTTTGGCCGCTTGCAGGTTAGCGTTAGCCGAACGCGCTTCATTTTCTGCTTGATCGAGTTCTTGATGGGCAATCGCATTACTCTGGATTAAACGCTGGTTTCGTCCCAAGTTTGCTGAGCTATAAGTCACTTGTGCTTCAGCAGAAGCCAGTTGTGCTTTGGCCCGATTCAATTCTGCTTCAAAAGGACGTGGGTCAATGGTGAACAGTAAGTCACCCTTGTTCACCAAACTGCCATCTTTAAAATGGACTGCAATCAGCTTGCCTGAAACTTGGGGGCGAACATCAACCTGATCAATCGCTTCGAGACGTCCAGAATATTCTTGCCAGTCCGTAATGGTTTTACTGAGTACACTGGCCACATCCACGGTTGCGGCTGGCGGTGAACTTGCTGCTGGGGTAGCTTTCGCATCTGCATTTTCTTGGAAGAGAATAAAACTGCCACCTGTTGCTAAAATGGCAATAATGACAGCAGACAGCGTCAGCTGTTTGCGGGAAAGTGACATGGGATGCTCCTGGTTATTTGAATCCCTGTTTTCAGACTTTTTGTTTTGGTCTGTATGGGAGAAACAGGTTTATGGAATGAAAGGAGCATAAAAGTTTGTCAATTACGAATAAATATACTAAATTTGATAACACTATTCGTATTTTTATAATAATTGATGTGTCATAGCCAAAAAATGCATCAATAGGAGTGGGCCAGTGGATCTATTTCATGCAATGAAAGTCTTTAATAAAGTGGTTGAAACCAACAGCTTTAGTCTGGCTGCAGATAGCCTTGGACTACCACGCGCATCGGTCACGACCACGATTCAGGCTTTAGAAAAACATTTACAAGTTCGCTTACTGAATCGAACCACGCGTAAACTCAGCCTCACACCCGATGGTGCAGTGTATTATGACCGTACGCTCAGAATCTTGGCGGATGTCGAAGATATTGAAGCGTCTTTCCATGATGAAGAACGAGGGCCACGAGGACGATTGCGTATTGATGTGCCTGTGTCGATTGGTCGTTTGATTCTCATTCCACGACTAAGAGAATTTCATAACCGCTATCCCGATATTGATTTGGTGATCGGGATGAATGATCGCCCTGTGGACTTGGTGGGCGAAGCCGTAGATTGTGCAATTCGGGTGGGGGAATTACAGGATTCGAGTCTGATTGCACGCCGTATTGGAACTTTTCAGTGTGCAACAGCGGCATCCGCATGCTACTTAGAAAAATATGGCGAACCTAAAACACTTCATGATCTGCAAAAAAATCACCAAGCCATTCATTTCTTTTCCAGCCGCACAGGACGTAATTTTGACTGGGATTTTGTGGTCGATGACTTAATCCAAAGTGTCAGTGTCAATGGACATGTGTCTGTTAATGATGGCGACGCTTATATTGATTTGGCCTTGCAAGGCTTTGGTCTGATTCAAGGCCCACGCTATATGCTGACCAACCATTTTGAGGCGGGGACTCTAAAAGAAGTCCTGCCTCAATGGACACCTGCACCGATGCCAATTTCGGTGGTTTATTTACAGAGTCGGCATTTATCACACAAAGTCAGAGTCTTTGTTGATTGGGTAGCGGAGCTGTTTGCTGGTTGTCCATTGCTTGGCGGTAGTGCGTTGCCGTTGGATCAAAAATGTGAATTTGCTTGTGACCAGAAAACCAATCATGAATATACCATTCGTACTTTGGTTGAGCAGCATAATATTGCTGAGGCACGAGCGTTAAAGACCTGAGTAAATGACCAGCGTCGATCAATCCATATCTCTATGATCGACGCTTTGGCGATTACACTTCACACAGCAGATGAATATCTTCAGGTTCTAACTGCCACAAGTGTGGGTCTGGATGATCGAGTAGTTTAGCACCATGCTTCATGTAAAAATCGACAGTTCTTTTGCTCGGTGTGGCTGAAATATAAAGATGTTTAGCGCCGAGCTTATGTGCAGAATGTATTGCGCTTTGCATTAACAATGCACCGATTCCTTGCCCTTGATGATCGGCATCGACATAAAAGTACTGTAAAAGTTTAGCCTCAGGATAATCCTGAATCAATTGATTGGACACGACGGATACGCCAAGCAATGTTCCCTTTGGATTGAACGCGCCAATCATCTCAGCCTGTTGTAGATAAAGCTGTTTTAATTTTGGCGGATCATGCTGTAGATGGTCATCATCCCATTGCTGTACGTCATAGAAGCAGTCCTCTAGTTGCAAGGATTGCTTGACATAGTTTTGGGTAATCAGCTCACGCCGACTAATCTGTTGCCAGATGAGATCAATTTCTGAATATTGCAGTGGCCTTAAAATAATATTGATACTGTTTTCCTTTATGGACGGATGAGGCAACAGGGTCGTGAGCAAGCGCATTTAAAAAATGATTGATTTACATGAGAGACAATCTGTTAAGCAAATCAACTATTTCTCAATCATACATCGAATTATTCTTGTGGTAGTGAGAAAAATAAAAGGAGATCCATCATGTTGACTCGGCTTGCCCATTCTGTTTTAGCTTCAAGTCTTGTGCTGACTTTCTCGGGGTGTACCGCATCATCTCAGCAGCCAAGTACAGCAAGTTATGGTTCACAACCCGTATTACCAAAACCTCAAACCAGTTTAGTGCCTACAGTCAATATTGCTCCTGCCAAAGGCTGGCCGAAAGGGATGATGCCTAGGCCAGCAGAAGGTTTAAAAGTTCAGGCATATGCTCAAGGACTAGATCATCCAAGATGGCTTTATGTCTTACCCAATGGAGATGTCTTGGTGGCTGAAACGGATGCGCCAGTTAAACCTGATGATAGTAAAGGGATTCGCGGAAAAATCGCAAAAATGGTGATGCAGCGTGCGGGGTCTTCATTTCCCAGCGCGAATCGTATTCGTTTGCTTCGTGATACCAATGGTGATGGTATTGCCGATAAAAATACAATTTTTCTCGAAAACCTAAATTCTCCGTTCGGTATGACCTTGGTGGGAGATACACTGTATGTCGCCAATACCGATA
This sequence comes from Acinetobacter sp. NIPH 2100, assembly GCF_000369805.1. Taxonomy (GTDB): domain Bacteria; phylum Pseudomonadota; class Gammaproteobacteria; order Pseudomonadales; family Moraxellaceae; genus Acinetobacter. The sequence goes on from NZ_KB850224.1 coordinate 1,125,843, forward strand.
CATTGATGCGTTTTCCTTATCATGAGGGTGCAACAAAAATTACTGCACCTGGCACCAAGGTCTTGGATTTGCCCGCAGGAAAACTCAATCATCATTGGACCAAGAATGTGATTGCCAACCCAACAGGCACGAAGTTGTATATTTCAGTTGGTTCGAACAGCAACGTGGCTGAAAATGGCATTGAGCAAGAGCAGGGTCGAGCACAGATTTTAGAGTTTGATATTGCCTCAGGTAAGGCTAAACCATTTGCAACTGGACTACGTAACCCGAATGGAATGGGATGGCAGCCGCAGGGTGGTCAATTGTGGACCGTAGTGAATGAACGTGATGAACTGGGTAATGACTTAGTTCCTGATTATATGACCTCAGTCAAAGAGGGTGCATTTTATGGCTGGCCCTATAGCTATTACGGTCAGCACGTGGACACTCGAGTAAAACCACAACAACCTGAGATGGTCAAGCGTGCGATTAAACCCGACTATGCATTGGGCAATCATACCGCATCTTTAGGTTTAGCATTTTATGCGACTGAATTGATGCCGCAGTATCGGGGTGGGGCGTTCATTGGCCAGCATGGCTCATGGAATCGTAAACCGCATAGTGGTTATAAAGTGATTTTTGTCCCGTTTAGAAGTGGTCAACCCTCTGGACCACCACAAGATGTATTGACTGGCTTTTTAAGTGACAAAGGTGAGGCATTTGGAAGACCTGTCGGTGTTGCGATTGATTTCTCAGGTGCGCTTTTAGTAGCTGACGATGTCGGTGATGTGATTTGGCGCGTATCACCTGTCGCTCAAACCACTTATGAAACGCCAATGCGAGAGTAAGCAGGAGGCTTAATCACCACCAATATTTAAACTTATTGAATTGACGTTAAAATTTTTTGTCTCTCTGTTGGAATGTTTAGATAGACAGTTATGTATTTATTATGTGACAAATATCCAATTATAAGATATTTGTGTGATATAAATATCTTATTCGCGATGAGCTTCTCTGTGGAATGTCTATTATCGTAATCTCATTCTCTTCCCCAAGAGTTTGAGATTTTTTTTATTTAAAAAATACCAATCAACGATTTGGGTAAAAAGTAGACGTTGTAAAAACGACTGATCGGGCTTTTCGAACGGGGAGGGAGGGGTATTATTTATTCAGATCGGGAGCTAATCTAGAGGTATTTGGAGAACTGACTTAGAATCTGTTCCCCACATTGATTTGAATTCAATGACGTCTTATTTCTTTTGTTTAAACCGATATTTGCACTTTAAGCAGCGGTAATCCTGAAAAATATTTTTATCGACCATTACGCCTGCTTTTTTTCCAAAAATATTACCAATGACTCCACCTGTAACGCCTGCACTGATTGCACCAACAAAAGTGCCTACCGTTCCACCTACAATTACACCAAGAGGCCCAGCCACAGTTCCAATTGCTGCGCCAACAGAAGCACCACTTGCTGCACCACCAACTGTTCCTGCAGTTGTTCCAGCCGCCATCAGTAAAACGCCACCTGTGGTTCTGAGTAACTTGTCATGATTGCGTGTTTCAATTTCTGTAGAACCGCATTTAGGGCATAGTATAGGTTTGTCCATAAAACTATCCTGTCTTTGTTTGTTGAGGAGCAAATTTATTTTGCTGAATCAGAAGCATGTTTAACCACGTTGAGCACGAAGAGATGTCATCTACTCAGCAACGTGAGAGACCCCACTTATTGGCTCTGATTTTAGCTGAACAATGCCATAAATATTTATCGTTCATGTAAATACTTGTACTTTAATAATTATCCAGATATCGAAATGAGGAGATTCAGAGTAGAGAGGCTTTTGCTACCCGCCTAATTTGAGATTTTCCAGTTGGCTTGAAATGGATAGAAAACCAGAGGATGGGCGTATTGTTATCGTTGATTTGAACGATGTTTGATATGTAAAAACTCTTGCTTACAAAAGAGTTTTTACATATTTTTATTTAAGCTAGGAATGTTTCTTGCAAATAGCTCCAGACCATTTTGCCATTAATTTCTTCAATCAAAGCGCATGAACGTCGAATTAAGATACCTGATTCTTTGGTATGTTTTTCCGTATAGGTCAAAACAATGGCATCTTCTTTTTGCATTAAGACTTGTTCGTCATAGATTTCGATTTGGATATCAGGCATTTTTCCTTGATTATTAGTAAACAAGCCTTTGACGTCTTCAAGTGAAAAACGTTTGCCCGCAGCACCGACCATCTCAAAATGATCAGCAAAATAATCAATCAGGAGGGGAAGGTCTTGTTCAGCGTGTTTTCCATTAAAAATTTTCTCAATCAAAACATGCATACTATGAATGCTTTCGATTGCCTGCTCTTTGATAAGCGCCATATCCTTTTCCATTGAAAACTAATTATCTCGCTTTATTTTAAAACAAAAATAAATGTAAAATTCAATATAATTTTAAAATAAATTTATCAGTCTTATTTTATTTGACTCAGAAAACTTTGATCTAATATTTTAAAAAATTTATCATATCAAATATTTAGACTATAAAATTGAGTTTTTAGTCATTTATCCAAATTTTTAAGTCGTAAAGATCGCAAAAAAGGTATAACTTTATACCTGAAATATTATGGAAAATTCCATGTAAAAATAATAAATATAGAGAGGGATGATTTACCTTATTCAGGATGGATCAGAAAAGGAGCTGTGTTCTGATCATTCATCTTGCAATAAGAAGACGCATTAGAAAAATGGCATGGACACAAGGAAGAAACATGGATACTCATTCAACTGAGCCAGCACGTGCTCAATCAAATATATATGCTTGGTATGTAGTCCTGCTATGTATGTTGGCCTATATTTTTTCATTTATTGATCGGCAAATACTCGCACTCATGATCGAGCCAATTAAGGCAGATCTCGGCATTTCAGATACACAATTTAGTTTATTACATGGTTTAGCCTTTTCTCTATTCTATGCCTTTATGGGACTGCCCTTGGCATACTTAGCGGATCGCTTTTCTCGTCCAAAAATTATTGCAGTCGGTGTGGTGTTTTGGAGTATCGCAACTGCATTCTGTGGTTTGAGTAAGAACTTTATCCAATTGTTCTTGAGCCGTATGGGCGTCGGTGTCGGAGAAGCGGCACTTTCACCAGCTGCATATTCAATGTTTAGCGATATGTTCAGTAAGGATAAACTAGGACGTGCTGTTGCCGTTTATTCGATTGGTTCATTTGTCGGTGGCGGCATTGCCTTTTTAGTCGGTGGTTATGTCATTGGTTTGCTTAAAAATATGGATGCGATTGTATTTCCTGTTTTTGGTGCATTAAAGGCATGGCAAGCAGCATTTATTATTGTAGGTTTACCCGGCGTATTTATTGGATTACTGGTTTTACTTACCGTAAGAGAGCCGCAACGTAAAGGTCAGCGTCTAAATGCACAGGGACAAGTTGAAAAAACCAGCATAAAAGATGCTTTCAAATTTATCAAAAAGCATAGTCAGACTTTCCGTTGTCATTATTTGGGTTTTACCTTCTATGCAATGGCATTGTATTGTCTGATCAGTTGGACACCCGCATTTTATATGCGTAAGTATGGCTTAACCCCAACTGAAGCAGGCTATATGCTTGGGACTGTGTTGCTGGTTGCAAATATTCTCGGTGTACTTTGCGCAGGTTGGCTCAATGACTGGTTTATTCAAAAAGGACGTAAGGATGCGCCGATGATTACGGGTGTCATTGGTATTGTGGGTCTTATTTTACCGATTATGATCTTTACCCAAGTAAATGAATTATGGCTTTCAGTGGTGTTTCTGGTTCCTGCCATGTTTTTTGCTTCTTTCCCGATGCCAATTTCAACCACTGCAATGCAAATGTTGGCACCGAATCAATTACGTGCACAAATTTCAGCAATTTTCTTATTGATCAGCAATTTGGTTGCCGTTGGTATTGGTACCACATTGGTGGCATTAATTACCGATAAGATTTTTGAGAATCCACTCATGGTCGGTATGTCACTCTCGATTGTCGGTTCAATTTCATGTGTCTTGGCATTCTTCTTACTGAAAAAGGGTTGCAAAGCATTTAGTGCCAGTATGCAATTGGAACATGGATCTTGATTGGATCGGTATCTGATGTAATACCCAAGCCCATTCGATTGTAGTGGGCTGTGGCTTTTTCTCTGCGCAATCAATCGCAATGGAGTGAAGTGATGGGACAGTCTCTCAATTTGGATCATCTGCATTATCTGGATGAGTTTTTATTATTCAAATCAGATGATTATAAAATCATTAAAGATCAAATTAGCCATTATCTTTGCCCGCACCAATTTGATGTGGAAACTGTTGAGCCGTTAAATACGCGGTTAAATGGTTTTAGCTTTGGCAATTCGGCATTGTATGACCTGAAATATAGTGCACCTGTGATGATCACGATTGATGAAGCATCCAACTTTTATTTATTTCGCATCACACTGGAAGGGCAATGCAAGGTCGGGCTGGAAAATGAACAGCTGCTACAGTCGCCTGGCATTATGTCGGTCACGCATCCGAATACCCGACAGCAAATTGTGACCAATCAGCACTGTCGAAATATTATTTTAAAACTGGCTAGACAAGATGTGGAAACACAATTGTTCAAGATGTTGGGTCATACCAGCCATGATGCGATCTTGTTTGATACAGGATTGTCTTGCACGGCAGAAGGGATACGTTCGATTGTTGAAACACTCAATTATCTGTGTCATGCCTATTATAATATTCAGAACTGGAGCTTTATTTCCGCGAGCTTCACTGAATATTTGATTGAATTAATTCTACTTAAAATTCCCAATAACTTTAGTGCCTTGCTCAATGTAAAAAGACAGCAGGTTCTGCCCGGTTACATCAAAAAAGCACAACAGTATATTCAGGATCATCTGCAAGACCCGATTTCTCTATCGCTATTAAGCCAGTGTTGTGAGGTATCTGTACGAACCTTGCAAAAAGGCTTTAGTCAGTATTTGCAACAAACACCTGTGGAATATATTCGTGACCAACGAATTGAGCGGGTGCATGCCGCATTGCAAAACTGTCATGGCAATGAAACCGTGACCGAAATCTTATTACGTCATGGCATTCAAAGCTTTGGGCATTTTTCCACGTTCTACAAGAAGCGTTATGGTTGCCTGCCTTCGCACACTCTAAAAATGAATCCTGTGCAAATGGCCGAGATGGTTTCGTAAATTGAAGCAAGCTTGCGTATTTGGATAAGCCTGATGCGTGCTGGTCTTCTATGATGAATTGAAATCAATCAGGAGGATGTAGCATGAAAATTACAGTATTGGGCGGTGGTCACGGATGTTATGCAGCTGCGGCAGAAATGGCAGAAAAAGGCCATGATGTGGTGTTATGGCGTCGAGATACGCAAGCACTGGAGCAACTGGCTGCAACTGGGGTTTTGAATATTAAAGATTATCAGGGTGATCGTAGTGTCACCGTCGGTTTTTCGGATTCGCAGATCAACCTATCAGATAATTTAGAAAAAGCTATTCAGCATGCCCAGTTGATTATTATTCCTTTACCTGCCACCACACATGTTGATTTGGCTCGCCAAGCAGCACCTTTTTTTAAAGCAGGCCAAGTGGTGTATTTACCGCCTGCAACTTTCGGAACTTTTATCTTTGCAAAAGCCATGCAAGAAGCAGGTAACATGGCACCAGTCGCGTTTGCTGAAACTGGCACATTGCCTTATCTGGTCCGTAAACATGGCGTGAATCAAATTGTAGTGAGTGGTTATGCTACCCGTTTACCTACTGGTGTATTCCCGAGTGCGCTTTCAGCACATGCATTTGAGCTGTTAAAGCAAGCCTACCCAAGTGTTGAACCGATTGAAGACAGTTTAAGCGGTGCTTTAATGAATGCGGGACCGATTATCCATCCGCCTTTGATTTTGATGAATGCTGGACCACTAGAGCATTTTGAGGCATGGGATATTCATAATGAAGGCACACAACCTTCAATTCGTCGCGTCACCAATCAGCTTGACGCAGAACGGATGCGTGTAAGAGAAGCATTGGGTTATTCTGCACCACATTTCCCCTTAGCAGATCATTACAATAAAGATGGGGAAGGTGATGAATGGATGTATGGGCGCGGGGCACATGGCAAATTAACGGATAGTGGTGACTGGCGTGAGGATATCGATCTTCAGTCGCATCGTTATATGCTTGAAGATACGCGTTTGGGATTGTCGTTCTTGGTTTCTGTAGGGCGCTGGGCTGGTGTTGCAACCCCAGTTGCTGAAGGTCTGTTGAACCTTGCATCTGCCGTCACGGGCAAAGATTTATATCAAGAAGGTCGGACGCTAGAAAGTTTAGGTCTGGCGCAAAAAACCAAAGCTGAATTACAAGCAACCTTACAGCAAGGAGTCTGATATGACATCGATTCGACAGGTTGCCGTATTGGGCGCGGGTCGTATGGGAAAGGCAATTGCAATTGCCTTTGCCTATGCGGGGTTGAAAGTAGCTTTGATTGATGCACGACAACGAACAGAGGCTGAGTTTGATCAATATCAGGCGCAGATCCAAGCGGACTTAAAGCAAGAGTTACAGTTACTGGAAAGTATCCAGTTTGTTCAATCTGAACAAACAGCTTTTATTCTGGGGCAGATTGAGATTTTAAGTAAAGTTGGCTCTATACCTGCCTTGGCGAACTGTGATTTGGTTTTGGAGGGTGTGCCTGAGGTTAGGCAAGCCAAAGAAGAGATTTTTGCTTGGCTGGATCAATATATTGCGCCAGCCTGTATTGTCGCATCGACCACATCGACTTTTTTGGTCACCGATATTGCGCAAATGATTTCTCATCCAGAACGGGTGGTCAATGCCCACTGGTTAAACCCAGCCTATCTGATTCCGCTGGTCGAGTTAAGTCGCTCTGAGCAAACCTCAAATGAAGCCGTAAATACCCTGAAAAGTTTCTTGCACGCAATTGGCAAAGTTCCAGTGGTCTGTAATGCCAAAGCTGGTTATATCGTTCCACGGATTCAGGCTTTAGCCATGAATGAAGCTGCTCGGATGGTTGAAGAAGGTGTTGCTTCCGCAGAAGATATCGATATCGCCATTCGTACGGGCTTTGGTCTACGTTTTTCAGTTCTAGGGCTATTGGAGTTCATCGACTGGGGTGGTGGGGATATTCTGTATTACGCTTCCCAATATCTAGAAAAGGAGTTGGGTGACCGTTATCGTACACCTGAGATTATTGCTGAAAATATGCGTAGGCAACGTAATGGCTTAAGAGAAAAGCAGGGCTTTTATAATTATCACGACATTGACGTGATGCAATATAAATTACAGGTACTGCGTACATTCTCAGACCGAATTGAAAAGAATGACCTGAAACCAAAATTCAACGTAACACAATCTTAATGATTACTCAGCCTTGATAGAAGCCCATACATATTGTGATGGGCTTTATTCTTTAGGTTTCAGCTAGCCGGCATCAGATCAAACACCTTCTTCAATTGTGCATTGAGCTGATGAAGTTCCTCATCATCAAAGGCATTTAGAATGCCAGATAAAGTGACTTGGCTGATTTGATTAATTTGCTCTACCAACTCTTTGCCTTTTTCAGTCAATTTCACCATCGAAATACGTTCATCTGACTCTGAAGAAAAAACCTGAACAATATCATCCTCTACCAAGCGATAAACAGCTTTGGTTGCAGTGGTTAATTTAAGGGTAGATAAGTTCGCAATCTCGGTAATGCTCGCTTGTTGCAGGGCATTGGTGCTTAAAATAATTTTACGACGAGTATTGTCAATACCTAGTTTTTTTATAGATTTTTCAATAAGTTGTGTGTATTTTCCATTCACTTGAGAGATCCAGAAAAATGGATAGCTTTGTAAACTGCTAGGTTCATTATTGGGTAGAAATTGTTCTAAATGAGTAAGCATAGCAAAGTGATAACTTTATAAAAATGGATGTGAACCATTATACAAAATTTCGAAACATTTTCTTTGTTCTTAATCATGAAAAATACTTGACAATTACATTACTTTTTCCGATATTTGTATTAAGGATAAAATTACATGGAAAAGTGAATGAATATTATTGTACAAGATGTACAAAAAGGAATGGGTACCTTAAAGGTCATGGTGAAAGATTCCATTGATATTCAAGGTATGAAAACGATGGCAGGTAGCAAAGCCCTGATGCAAAGCCAACCTGCAATCGAAAATGCAGACGTCGTTAATCGCATTTTGGCAGCAGACTGCCAAATTACGGCAAAAACCAATTTGCACGAATTGGCATTTGGTATCACGGGCATTAACCATACCTTTGGTACAGCCATCAATCCTAAATATCCAGCGCTTATTCCAGGTGGTTCATCTAGCGGTTCTGCGGCAGCGGTTGCAGCAGGTCTGGCAGATTTTACGTTAGGAACGGATACAGGTGGTTCGATCCGTATGCCTGCGGCATGTTGTGGTGTTTTTGGATTAAAACCGACTTTTGGGCGTGTTAGCCGTAAAGGTGTACATCCTGCAAGTAGCTCACTGGATTGTGTAGGCCCTTTTGCAAACTCAGTCGAGATGATTGAAACAGCAATGCAGATCATCGACCCAACTTTCAAAGTAGCTGATGCATTACAGCAAGCACCCAAACTTGCTTGGTTACAGGTAGATGCGGATCCACAAGTCATCGCTGCAATTGAGCAATATTTGGCGCAGCTTCATTTACAAGCTACTCCCGTTGAAGCGTCATTTTTTGAAGCTGCGTTTCATGCAGGTATGCAAATTATTAATTATGAAAACTGGCAGGCCTACGGCGACTTAACCCAAACAGGTTTGGTGGGTGCCGATGTGAATGGACGTTTACTCAAGGCTGCCGAGACAACATTGGCACAAGTCAAACAAGCTGAACAGGTTAAGGCGACATTCACTGCCGAAATTGATCGTTTGCTTGAGCAATACGATGCGCTGATTTTACCAACATTACCGCAGATTCCACCCCAAGTGGTGGATGCGGAAAACACAGTTGCGCTGTTGAATTTAACAGGTTTGGTTCGTCCCTTTAATCTTTCGGGACACCCTGCGATTTCAATACCACTGCAAACAAAGGAAGGATTACCTGTGGGTTTACAGGTTGTAGGGAAAACCAATGCCGATGCGCAGTTGTGTGCAATTGCGAAATATATCAAGGCGGCGGTGTTGTAAATAACAAGGAGTTAGGTGATGAATAATTTATCTATGCAGGAATTTGTTGCTGATACCAATGCCACCGAATTGGCAGCTTTGTGTCAGGAAATCCGTGAACGTGCCTGTACTGGTGAGTTTGATGATCAAGCTTATGTGAGTCAGGACATTATCGATAAATTAAAAAAAATCGGTGTCTATCGCGCACTCGTACCGAAACGTTTTGGTGGCAATGAATGGTCGCCGAAACAGTTTTGTGAGTTGATTGAGCAATTGTCTAAAGCAGATGGATCAGTGGGATGGGTGGCAAGTTTTGGCATGAGTCCCGCTTATTTGGGCAGCTTACCAGAAGACACCTTGAAGACTTTATATAAAGACAGTCCAGACATCGTATTCGCTGGCGGAATTTTCCCACCGCAACCTGCCGAAATTACCGATGAGGGCGTTGTCGTCCGTGGTCGTTGGAAATTTTCGAGCGGCTGTATGGGTGCAGACATTGTTGGCGTTGGAATTTCGCCACAAAAAGACAATGAAGCACAAGGTTTACCACGCATGGCGGTAATGCCAGCCAATCAAGCCAAAGTTGATATGACTTGGGATACGGTTGGTTTAAAGGGAACAGGAAGCCACGATTTAGTGGTAGAGAATGTTTTGGTGGGTAAAGAGTGGACCTTTATCCGCGGTGAACCGTCAAAGTTACCTGAACCCTTTTTTAAATATCCGTCTTTATCGCTTGCTACCCAAGTGTTGACTGTTGTTGGTATTGGTGTGGCAGCGGCAGCGCTGGATGAATTCAAGCAACTGGCTCCAGGAAAGGCTTCGATTACAGGTGGTGCTGAAATTGCCAGTCGTCCTGTCACTCAATATGAGTTTGCTCAGTCAGATGCCGAGTTCAAAGCAGCACGTAACTGGTTCTACGACACGATGGATATTGTCTGGAAAGAAGTGGTTGCAGGTCGTACACCAAGTGTTGAGCAAGTTAGTGATATGCGTTTGGCCTGTACGCATGCAGCGCGTGTTTGTGCTCGGGTTGCACGCAAGATGCAAATGTTGGCAGGCATGACAGCTATCTATAGCAACAATGTGTTTAGCCGTTTTGTGAATGACACCAATGTGGTGACTCAACATGCATTTATGGGCGATGCCACCTTACAAAATGCAGGTCTCGTCAGCTTTGGCTTAAAACCAGCACCGGGTTACTTATAAGCTTAATAGCGGAGAGGTGAATGAAATGGAAGCAAAGAAAACATTGCGTGTTTTGTTCTGTATGGGAATCAACCAAAACTTTCATGATGCCGAACCTGTTGAAGCAAAAGCAGTATGGGCGGCATTTGGTGAGATGTGGAATGGTATTCATGCACTACCCAATATAACTGTATATGGCAGTTTAGATGATGATCAAAGTATGGTCGGTCCGAGTGATGGATGGCCTTGGACGACATATTTGTTGGTCGATGTTCCAAATATAGAAACTGTACATGCAGCATGTGATTTATTTCGCACAACCGTCGTGGGCGATGGTCCATACAAACTTTGGAAGTATTGCAAAGTTGAAGCGCGGGTTGGACGTGAATTGATCATACAACAGTAAGGCATCGCCATGGATGAGAATTTAAATATCGCTAAATTGATGCAGCGTTTAGCGCAACTTGAAGCACAAAATGCGATTCGTAACTGTATCAATCGCTATATGGAAATTTGCGATGCGCTAGATGCCAATACGGACCTAGATGAGCTGATGGACTTGTTTGATGCCGACAGCATCTGGGAAGGCATTGGCGAGAAATATGCCAAATCTTTTGGACGATATGACTCATGGCACGCGATTTACAGCATGTTTAAAAGTTATACCCAAAAGCAGTCTCATTTCGTTATGAATGCTCACTTTGTCAGTTCTGAACAAATTTACATTGAGCAGGATCAAGCCAATGCAACTTGGCTGATGCTGCAAACCTCAACCTTTAGAGATGGTCGTAGCCATTTAAATGCTGCCAAGCTCAGCGTGAAATTTAAACAGCAAAATGATGGTCGTTGGAAAATCAAACATTTCCAGACGGAAAATATTTTTAGTCGCCCAGTTGCGCATTGGAACAGTACAGCGGAATTGCCAGTACCAGACCAGCGTTAAGGCAAAGGACAAATTGAAAAGGATCATTGACATGAATCAGATTATCCCAATGCAAAATATTGATATCGATTACAGTAGCTTAGTGCAAAGTGATCGCGCGCATACCTCCCTTTATAAAGATGAAAAGATCTTTGAAGATGAGATGCAAAAAATTTATTACAGTACCTGGGTTTGGGTGGCACATGCCAGCGAGATTCCAGAAGGTGGTAGCTACAAAACCATCAATATTGGTAAGCAACCTGTTGTTGTCGTACGTGATCGTAAGAAAAAAGTGCATGTCTTACTCAATCGCTGTCGTCACCGTGCTGCAACGGTCTGTGAACATAAAAAAGGTAAAACCAATAGTTTTGTCTGCCCGTACCATGGTTGGAGTTATGCACTTGATGGTTCATTACGTGGTGTACCTTCTCCAGAAAGTTATGGTGAATGCCTAGATAAATCAGAATTTCCATTGATCAGCCTTCGTGTTGAAGAATACAACGGCATGATTTTCGCGACCTTTAAACAGGATATTGAGCCCTTAGAAGATTTTCTGGGTGCTGCGAAAAAATGGATTGATCTGTTTATGAAACAAGGCGCGGGTTATCCAATTAAAGTCTTGGGCGAACATCGTTTCCGTTTCCCTGGTAACTGGAAAATTCAGTTGGAAAATACTACGGATGCTTACCATTTCCCATTGGTACATAAGTCATTTTTAAGTTCTGTGGATGAAAAGACTGAAGAATTATTTAACTTTGAAAATCAACCCGGTTATGTCGAAGACTTAGGCAATGGTCATAGTGTCATGGTGATGATTCCTGAGTTGGTTGATTTAGATGAAGAGTTAATGGAACGTCCGATTCAGGAGCGTTTTGAAGATTTAGCACAAGCACTACGTGATGAAGGTCATGCTGAACTTGAAGTTCGCCGTATGGTTCGTGCAGTTGGTGGTTCTGGATTCAACTTGAACTTATTCCCGAATATTGCTTGTTCAATGGCGTTCTTCCGAGTGATGCAGCCGATTTCTGCACATGAAACTGAAATTCACCATTCTGTGATTACCATGGATGGTGGTCCACAAATTGCCAACCAATATCGTTTACGTCTGCATGAACATTTCCAAGGCCCATTTGGTTTCGGTACGCCAGATGATTCAGAGGCTTGGGAGCGCGTACAGCACGGTGCCAATGCCGGTAATGATTTATGGATCATGCTGAATCGTGGTCTGCCAGGCGAAGTCAAAACTGAAGATGGTTTAAAGAGCGATGTGAGTGCTGAAACTGGCATGCGTGCTGCCTATCAGCAGTGGAAAAAGTTAATGACGGCTTAAGGAGAAGCGCGATGAAAATTGATTTAAATTTATTGAATGAAGTGACCGCGTTTATCTGGGCTGAAGCCGATATGTTGGATCATTCTGAACATGATGCGTGGCTGAAGTTGTGGAATGAAAAAGGTGTTTATATCATTCCAATCGACTCAAGCTTGACCGATTACGAAAATAATTTGAACTATGCCTATGATGATCATCATATGCGCAAATTACGCGTTGCCCGTTTAGAAAATGGTGAGGCAATTTCAGCATCTCCAAAGGCCAATACAGTGCGTAGTGTGTCACGTGTTCGTATCATCAAAGATCAAGATGGTGAAATTATCTTGCGTTGTGCACAAAATTTACGCGAGTTCCGCAAAGAAAGTTTGAAACATTACACTGCTGATGTGACCTTTCATTTAGCTCGTGATACCGATCAGGGCTTTAAAATCAATCGTAAAATTATTAATTTAGTTAACTCTACCGATACTTTAGCGGGTATCAGTTACATTCTCTAGGAGAACAAAAATGAAACAGGTTGTTTTAGTGACTGGCGCCGCTTCTGGTTTGGGTAATGTCATTGCAGAATATTTTGCCAGTCAGGGTCATCAAGTCATTCTGTCTGCAAGTACCTTGGAAAAGGCTGAGGCTGCCAAAGCACGTAGTCCACATACCGAGAATTTGTTCCCATTGAAATTAGATATTTCAGTTGAAGCTGATTTTCATGCAGCTGTGCAGTGGATTACGCAAAAGTTCTCCAAGCTGGATGTGCTGATTAACAATGCCACGGTCACCAAAGCAACGCCTGTTTTGGACATCACTGCCGCTGATTTTGATTGGATTACGCAAGTCAATCAACGTGGCACTTTTCAAGCCTGTCAGATCATTGGCAAATATATGGCAGATCAAGGCTATGGCCGTATCGTCAATATGGCTTCTTTAGCTGGTCAAAATGGCGGGACGGCAACAGGTGCGCACTATGCAGCGACTAAAGGTGCCATTGTGACATTGACAAAAATTTTTGCCAAAGAGTTTGCAGCCAAGGGCGTTACGGTGAATGCCATTGCTCCTGGACCTATGGAATCACCAATCGTACACAGCGTGGTATCTGACGAAAAAATGTCGCAGTTTATTCAAAACATACCGGTCAAAGCATTGGGTAGCATGGAGTTTATTGCTGAAACCTGTGCTTTATTGGCAAGCCCAAGTGCAGCCTTTGTAACAGGTGCGACATGGGATATTAACGGTGGATTATTTATGCGTTAAGCCATTGGTTTAACGTGTAAAAGGAGATTAATCATGACTACACTTTATAATGTTGTTGTCAAAAACCGACATGTTGAAGGTGAAAATGTTGCAGTCATGGAGTTTGAATCTGCAACATCGACAGCCTTGCCAAAAGTTGAAGCTGGTGCCCATATTGATGTGCATTTACCCAACGGTATGGTACGTCAATATTCACTTTGCCAAAATCCGAATGACCTCGGAAAATTCCGTCTCGGGATTTTACGTGATCCAGAATCTCGTGGTGGCTCAATTTCTGCATTTGATGAATTGAAAGATGGCATGCAGATTCAGGTCAGTGAACCTAAAAATCTTTTCCCTCTGGTGAAAGCAAAGCATTCAGTGCTGATTGGTGGTGGCATTGGCATCACGCCATTAATCACCATGGCCTATCAATTGGCGCAAGAAGGTGCATCTTTTGAGTTGCATTATTGTGGTGCTAGCCCTGAACGCTGTGCCTTTGTTGATGAAATTAAAACAGGCACATTAGCACCGTTTACCACCTTTCATTTTAAATCAGAGGGTGCCAGCCATCGCGAATTTTTCCAGTCCGCAATCAAGGGCATTGATGCTGCAAGTCATATTTATACTTGTGGGCCCAATGGCTTTATGGACTGGGTGATTAATTTGGCCGTTACACAAAGCTTTCCTGAACAACAGATTCATAAAGAATATTTTCAGGTTGAAGTGGAAACTGGTGGTGAGGCTTTTGAAGTGGTGGCCGAACGCAGTGGCAAAATTATTTTGGTCAATTCTGAAGAAACCATTTTACAAGCCTTGGCTCGTGAAGGTATTGAGATTGAGATGTCATGCGAGCAAGGCGTTTGCGGTACTTGCATGTGCGATGTGATTGAAGGTGAACCAGACCATCGCGATGTATATTTTACCGATGAAGAAAAAGCCAGCAACGAGCAAATATTGGTGTGTTGTTCCCGCTCTAAGTCAGCACGGTTGGTACTCGATATTTAAGGGATTTAAATAGAATAAATCCCTATCAGATACAAGCCGAAAATAGGATAAAAGATTCAGGAGAGAATAATGAACTCATTAAAAACAATGGATGAAATCACAATAGATCCAATGAAGTTCAGACGTGCCCTAGGTAATTTTGCAACAGGTGTCACCATCATGACCGCGCAAAATGAACAAGGTGAAAAAGTGGGCGTGACTGCCAATAGTTTTAACTCAGTGTCTTTGGACCCACCGCTGATTTTATGGAGTATTGATAAAAACTCATCCAGTTTCCCCGTGTTTGAACAGGCTTCACATTTTGCTGTAAACATTTTGTCAGGTTCTCAAATTGACCTGTCCAATAAGTTTTCACGCCGTAATATTGATAAGTACGAAGGTACGAACTATCGGGAAGGTGCTGGTTCTGCACCAATGCTGGAGAATTGTTCAGCGGTTTTTGAATGTGAACGTCATCAGATTATTGAAGGTGGTGATCACTGGATTATCGTTGGTAAAGTAGTGAATTTCCATGATCAAGGACGTAGTCCTTTGGTTTATCACCAAGGCGCATATTCTGGTGTCATTCCACATCCGTTATTACAGTTGAAAGAGACAGGTGAAGATGAGGATGTCGGTGAAATGTATCAGGGTCATTTATATGGCAATGTCTGCTATTTGATGAGTCGAGCATTTAAGTTTTATCAAACAGACTATATTCCAAAGCAATTAGTGACGGGATTCCGTACCAGTGAGGCACGCCTTTTATTGGTTTTAGGCAGTGGAACTGCTTCAAACAAAGCGGATTTGCCACGTGATATCGCCATGCCAATGCGTGAAGTGGAGCAAGCTGCGACAATCTTGAAAAAAGATGGTTTGTTACTTGAAAGTGATGGCTTTTTCAAATTGACAGAAAAAGGCAAGAAAACAGCCCACTACCTGTTTGATATTGCAGATAGCCATCAAAATGAGGTGTTTGCAAAATATCCTGATGATGAGAAAGAGATTTTCATCAAGATTCTGAAAGATATTGCAGGAATTGCATAAGGCGCTGAAAACCGACAGGAATGAGTGTTCTTGTCGGTTTTTAAATTGAGCATAGATTTTAGATGAAGATAGTCAGGCCTAATCTCAGTTTTTTCTTCTTTCTTTAACTGTAAAGGCCAAATGTTTTCATTAGGGGTAGGATGCCTTAAAACTGATTTCATCGATCTATTCGAGGGAAACAAGGATGGATAAGCATAAGAAAAGTGAAATGACACAATGGTCTGAAAATATTCAAAATGTTTGCGGTGATTTTAAAACCAGTTTTGATAAGCAACCTGATTTGTTTATCGGCGAAGTGCAGTCTTTTTTATTGGGCGAAACCGAAATTGTCTTTATTAAAAGTAATGCGATTTACTTTTTAAGAAAAAAAGGAATGGCAGATCGAGTCAACGATCGTTTCTGTTTTCTCGTGTTGCAACATACTGGCAAAATGCGTATTGGTTATAAAAATCAGGATATTTATTTAAATGAAGGAGATATCGTTTTACTCGATCCTGACGAAACTATAGAAATGTATCCGCAAGGCTTATTTACCCATATCTCAGTACATTTATCCCGTGAAAAATTATTCAAGCAAGGTATAACAACGGACTATTTTGGCAAATTAACGACTTCGAATATGAGTGGGCACTTGCTCAAATGTCTATTACAGAGCTTATCCGCTGCAAATATTGAACTGTGGTATGCAAAAGAAGACGGCAATGCTTTCGAAGATGCCTTAATTGCTCTAATTAAACCGACTATTAATTATAAAAATATTGAAATGATTGACCATCATAGGTTGAAAGCAGAACGATTTATTTTAGAAAATTTAGTCCATCCCAATTTGAATGCCCAAATGATTGCAGATCATTTGAATATTTCTCTCAGACAGCTATATCGTTTATTCAAGAACGAAGAAACCTCAATCCATAAATATATTCAAATGCGCAGGCTGGAAAAAGTTCAATACGATCTTAAAGACAATAAAAATAAGAACTTATCTATTACTGAAATGGCGATGAAATGTGGCTTTGGAGACAGTGCACATTTTTCAAAATTGTTTAGAAAAACTGTAGGGATCTCTCCTAAAGCGTTTAGAGCAAAAACATAAGCTTATTATTGTTATTTATAGTCTAG
Organism: Acinetobacter sp. NIPH 2100; assembly: GCF_000369805.1. Lineage (GTDB taxonomy): Bacteria > Pseudomonadota > Gammaproteobacteria > Pseudomonadales > Moraxellaceae > Acinetobacter. The sequence goes on from NZ_KB850224.1 coordinate 1,142,795, forward strand.
ATGTCACTTTTTTACCCTATCTCCGTCGCATTTTGACAAGAACAATGACACGCATAAATGCTCAAATCTTACTAAGGGAATTTAATTCATAGGGAAGCAGAATGAAGACAGAATATGACTACATCATCATAGGCGCAGGTTCAGCAGGTTGTGTCGTTGCAGCAAGATTACTAGAGGCAAAAGCTGGACGGGTGTTGGTATTAGAAGCGGGAAGTAAAGACAGCAGTATGTTCCATACCATCCCCGCAACCGTGATTAAAGTGTTTCAGCAAAAATCGTGGCCGTATATGACGGTACCACAACAGCATTGTAATCATCGTGAAATGATTCTTGCACAAGGTAAAGTGCTCGGTGGTGGCAGTTCAGTGAATGGCATGGTTTATTGCCGTGGGCAACGTCAGGATTATGATTTATGGGCTTCAGAATGGGGGTGTAGCAACTGGTCATATCAGGATGTTTTACCCTTTTTCAAAAAAGCTGAACAGAATGAAAGTCTGGGTGACCAATATCATGGACAAGATGGCATCTTACCTGTGAGTGAAAACCGTTACCGTCATCCATTGACTTTGGCCTGTATTCGAGCTGGACAAGAAATGGGCATGAAATATGTCAACGATATAAATGGATGGGATCAGGCAGGTGTTGGGTTCTACCAAACCACAACCAAAAATGGTGAGCGGGCCAGTACGTCAAAAACCTATTTGAAATCAGTTGAAAATAATCCTGCACTTACCGTAATTACCGATGCATTGGTTCACAAAATAGAAACACAAGGTAATAAAGCAACGGGTGTTACATACAGCATTGCAGGAAAGACGCCTGTGACAGCACAGGCTCGTAAAGAGGTTGTGGTAAGTGCTGGGGCAATTGGGAGTCCTAAAGTTCTTTTACTCTCAGGTATTGGTCCAAAAGCGCATTTAGACGAATTAGGAATTGAGTGTATTCAGGATTTACCTGTAGGCGAAAATTTTCATGACCATTTACATATGTCAGTCAATGCAACAGTAACGACGAATAATAGCTTATTGGGTGAAGACCAAGGTCTAAAAGCAGTACGACATTTTCTACAATGGCGTTTTACACGTTCAGGGTTATTAACTTCAAATATTTTGGAAGGTGGCGGATTTATCGACACCAATAACAATGGCCGACCAGATGTCCAATTCCATTTCTTACCTGTGCTAGATAATTTTGATAATACCCCAGGAGAAAAAGCAGCAGCCTTAGAACACGGGCTCACGATTAAGGTTGGACATGTACAACCTAAAGCAAGAGGAGCTTTACGTTTAAGCAGTAAGGACCCTAATGCATTTCCGATTATTGATCCAAATTACTTGGGCCATCAAGACGATATTGATGCCAATATTCGAGCAGTACAAGCGGGTCTGCGTCTATTACAGCAACCTGCACTCAAAGCGATTGTGAAACAGGTCATCGAGCCTGCAAATATTGATCCAGATGATATAGCAGGAATTGATAAATGGATGCGTCAAAATATCAAAACTGTTTATCACCCAGCAGGTAGCTGCAAAATGGGGAATTCTGCACAGGATTCCGTTACGGGCCAAAACTTAAAAGTGCATGGTTTCCAAAATTTAAGAGTCATCGACTGCTCAATATGCCCACAAGTTCCAAGTGGAAACACCAATGCCATCGCAATCATGATTGGTGAGCGCGGTGCTGATTTTATCGTCAATAACGCTTGATGGTTTTATCTCTGATTGTATTAAAATGAGGATAGAAAGATGAGTGAAGTACACGTTTTAGCGAGTGTTCAGCAATTTATTCAGCGTCAACATGGTCATTTTATTGATGGTAAATGGGTTAATGCTGACAATCAGCAACGCATAGAATTAATTAATCCTGCAACTGAACAGGTTGTTTCAACTATTGCTGTAGGCAGTCAAAGCGATGTTGAAAAAGCGGTGAATAGTGCCCATGCTGCATTTAACAATGCTTGGGCCAATACCTCGCCCTACGAGCGTGGCATTAAACTGAATAAATTGGCAGATTTGGTTGAAGCGCATGCTGAAGAATTAGCACAGTTGGAAACCTTGACTACAGGTAAGTTAATTAATTTGGCTAGACATCTGGAGGTGGCCAATACTGTTATTTTTCTACGTTATTTTGCGGGTTGGGCGACCAAAATTCATGGTCAAACCATGCAGCCTTCGATTCCATCCGCAAATGGTGAAAAATATACTGCGTATACCATACGTCAACCTGTTGGTGTGGTCGCAGGTATTGTGCCATGGAATTTTTCATTGATGATTGGAATCTGGAAGATTGGTTCAGCGCTCTCTACAGGTTGTACTATTGTTGTGAAGCCGAGTGAGTTCACCACACTTTCTTTATTACGTTTGGCAGAGCTTGCGATTGAAGCGGGAATTCCAGCGGGTGTGATTAACGTCGTAACAGGTGCAGGTCAAACAGGGCAGCACTTAATCGACTCGAAGTTGGTTAAAAAAGTTTCCTTCACGGGGTCTGTACCAACAGGAATTGCGATTGGGAAGCAGGCAACTGGCAACGATTTAAAACATATCAGTTTAGAACTGGGTGGCAAAAATGCAGCGGCAATTTTAGCGGATGCCAATATCGATGAAATTTTACCTACCTTGTTGCAAGCAACTTATGTGCATCAAGGGCAAGTCTGCGCAGCACCTGAGCGTTTCTTGGTACACCGTTCTAAATATGATGAGCTGGTACAAAAGGCAGCCGCCGCAATTCAGCAACTGAAAATTGGTTCACCGCTAGATGAATCAAGCATGCTTGGGCCTTTATCGAATAAACCACATCTTGAAAAAGTAAAACATTATCTTGATCTGGCTCAGCAAAATCAGCAAGTCATTTCAGGCGGAAAGGTGCTGGAGCAAACGGGTTATTTTGTCGAACCAACTTTGCTTGCGGTGAAGGATATCAATGATCCTTTATTTTTGGAGGAAACTTTTGGTCCTGTGATTTCTGTAACGCCATTTGACAGTGATGATGAGTTAATTGAAATGATGAATCATTCACGCTTTGGCTTAACCGCAAGCTTATGGACCAATGATTTGTCGAAAGCATTGCGCTTAATTCCTCGGGTGGAAGCAGGTTCTATCTGGGTGAATATGCATACTTTCCTTGATCCAGCAGTGCCTTTTGGCGGGGTAAAAGCATCAGGGATAGGACGTGAATTCTCGGATGCATTTATTGAGGACTATACCGAATTGAAATCGGTCATGATTCGCTACTAAGCCAATTCATTCTAAACAGCAAAACGAGGAGATGTCGGCATTTGACATCTCCTTGAGGATCTTTTTGCGTAAAATAAGGATATTAAAATGAAAAAACAATCGATCGCTTTAACTTTGTTGTGCAGTTCTGGTGCGCTTTATGCCAGTGATCTACCCACCATTAATTTAGGTATGTCGAGCTTTGTCGATGGTGCTGTTCCAGCAGGAACAGGTTGGTATGCACAAACCTATTTCCAAAATTATAGTGCCGATAGTATTCGAGATGCACAAGGCAACAAAATTCCACTGCCTCGATCAGAAATTGATTATCAGGCGATCGTCCAGCAAATCAGCTATATGTCTGATATTAAAGTGGCTGGCGGAAATATCGGTTTAAATATGCTAGTGCCTATCCTTGGGCATATTGATGTGGATGATGGCTTAAATAATCAGGCAATCAAGGCTCAACGAGGATTAGGTGATTTGCTGATTGGGCCATTTATTCAGTTTGATCCAATTATGGGAGAAAATGGACCGAAATTTGCTCATCGTTTTGAATTCCAAATGAATTTGCCAACAGGACGCTATGATCGCAACAAAGATATTAACCCAAGTGCAAATACCGTGTCTTTAGATCCGTATTGGGCTGCGACTTATTGGTTCAATCCTCAATGGACGGTATCAACGCGATTACATTATCTGTATAACTTTAAAAATGATGATCCAAATTATAGTTTTGGCAATGCTGATGACATGCAGGCAGGGCAAGCTTTTCATGCAAACTTTGAAACCAGCTATGCAGTGAATCCACAACTCCGTTTGGGGCTAAATGGGTATTGGTTAAAACAAATCACCGATACAGAAGTCGATGGTGAAAAAGTGAAAGGTCGCCGTGAGCAAGTGTGGGCCATTGGTCCCGGAGCAATGTATAGCTTTTCACAACATGATCATTTGGTTGCAAATGCCTATTTCGAGCAAGATGCCGAAAATCGGCCACAAGGAACCAGTGTAATTTTAAGATTTGTACATCATTTCCATAAATAATGATTTAAATGCAATCTAAGCAGCAAAATATCTTGAGGATATTTTGCTGCTTTAACAGAAGCTTAAATGTCAGCTGAGTATTTTAATAGTCTAAGGTTATACTTTGTTGACTGGATTGCTCAATTTGCTTCTGATTTACTGCATCATCCTTACATGTATAGTTTTCAAATAATGACAATTGATCTGCAAAATGGGCATCAGGTTTGCCGTGTCGATCAATGAAACCACTTTGGCCTGGGGCTAAAATTGAACACATGCTGACCTGATTTGGGTTGAGCACCACTCTAAAGGTTGCACTGCCTGTATTGCCATACGTACTCAGCTTTTGTTGATGTGCAAGATCAGCCCATGGAATCCCCACTGAATTTTTGGCAGAAAAACCCATGGTCGCAACAGGAATTTTCCAGTCACTCGGTTCAGTCGACTGATATTGTTTGGAGAGCTCATTTAAAGCATTCTCTAGTGCAATCAACACAACCTCATCTGCGCTTTGGCCTTTTAAGAAATCAACATGCTGTGCAACACTTGCCTGTTTGCCTTGTAGAGCATTCCAGATTAATTTTGATGCACTGGCTGGCTGGGCACTGCGAGGATCATTATTGACTGGATAAAGGGTGTCGGTATAACGCTGGTAAATACTTTCAGATAGGTTGGGCTTTAATACCAATACAATCATTTGATTCAGCCATGCGCGCATGATGGCAGGTGCTGCACCCTGATAATATTTGGCTTCACTGTCTGGATGTAATTTGAGATCCCAGCCCGCCAATAGCGGAGCAACTTTTTTAGCCAAAGGGGATGCTTTTTCGCTTTGCGCTGCCTTGATCATGTATGGAATAAAATAGCGCGCATTGAGATCCGACCACGCACCTATTTTATTGATGTCCCAAATGTCCTGTTGGCTCAATTTCTGTTTGCTTTGCAATGGTTCAATCAGTTCATTGACGCGATCAACATGAGAAAAATTGGACGAATCAGAGCGCAAACCTGCATACGCTTTATTATTCCAACTACTGATATAGCCTTTTTCAGGATTATATTGTTTAGGATTATGCGAGAAATCGTAGAAACCTTGCCATTCCATTGAGCCATCACCTTGTGCAGGTAGCTGAATGTGTTGATTTTCGGGGCGAATCGGTAAACGTCCTAATGCAGCGACACCAATATTGTTTTTGGTATCGGCATAGAACCAGGTGATTGATGCTGCAACACGTTTGGCTTGATTGAGAAACTCCTCCCAATTGGTCGCTTTCGCAGCATTGGCCCAACCCAATAATGTTTCAACTTCGACACCTTCCCAGCTACGTTTTTGTGCATACGCAGTATGATTTTTTTCATCCCATGCACTGACAAAACCTTGTTTGCTTTTATAGACATCTAGTACATAACTGGCTTGGCTGCGGACCTTGATCTTGACTTGTCTATGCTCAAAGGGAATATAGTCGCCTTTATATAGGTATTGCTTGGCATTACTTGGGTTAACACTGAGTTGATAGACATCATTGGTGTCCAGTGATCCAACTGTTGAACCCCATGCAATTTTGCCGTTGGTTCCAAATAAAATAGCAGGTAAGCCCACAGGGGTAATGCCTGTTAAATTATAGCCAGCGCCGTGTAAACCAATCCCATAGGTAATGGCGGGGGTATACCATCCTTGTTGTGGGCCATTATATAAAACCGTTTGTCCTTCTACCGTCTTGTCACCTGTTAAAACCCAAGCATTACTTGCAGTAGGTACGCCATCAACCACGCTTTTACCCATGGCAATACGTGCTTGAGCTAAATAACGTGCAGCGGCTGAGTTTGAGATCGGTAAAATCTGCTTGGTCTTTGCTTGCTGGCGGGCTGAAAATTGTGGTTTCTGGTCAGATTGAATGATGGTCGGGGCAGTTGGGTCATCTAACCAACGTAACTGTTGATAGAGCTTTAAGCCTTGCTCTTGGCCTTTTTCCTTTTGTAATTGGGTGAGCAGATCTAAATTTGCGACTTCTGAACTTGCCGAGAAGAAACGATTTAAAATTAAGCCGACCCACACCAGTGCAATATCTTCAGACTGCCATGTAGAAGGTTTGAAATCATAATCGATGAATTCTTTTGGCATGAGTTCCGGATTGGCTAGGACCTCTTTGACCCGTTTATTAAAGCCTGCTGCATAACCATCAAAAATAGCACGATCTTCTGGGGAAAGTTGAGCAAGTTGCTGTTTGATATTCTCAGGGTCAAAACGACTATGTGTCGCAATATCATATTGCAGATAGTCCTGTCCCAGTACTTCCGCAACGGTGCCTTGCCCAGTACGTTTTGACATCTCCATTTGAAATAAGCGATCGGTTGCCACTGCATAACCATAGCCAAAAAAAAGACCGTAGGTGTCATTCGCATAGACATGTGGTGTACCAAAGCTATCTCGTTTGATGGTGATCTGTTTTGAGACAGATGGATTTTCTATACTGGAAGATGAATTACATCCGACGAGTAAGGCACAACTTGTTAGACCTAAAATTCCATTTTTAAACAGAGCATGTTGATAGAATGGTTCATGATTTTTCAATTGTAGATATCCTTATTTTCGCTATGGTTTAAGTGTGAATAATTTGAAAATCTTATTTCTGATGCTGAAATGATTCACGTATGAACATGCCTTGTTCATTAAATGAAATTATGATGATTTATCTATGTAATTTTCCATTGCTTTACAGGTATATCTTTATACTTTATGAAACAAAGCTTTTATCGATTTATCGAAATATCTTGAAGGAAAGACTCAAGGCAAAAATCATCTGAGTGTGTTCGAGTCACTCAGATGATTTTTGCTTAGAGAAAGGTTAGCGCATCAACTTTTTAGCCAAACGGTCTGGATTGAGAAAGAAAATATTGATTAGACCAACGACCACCAAATAGAGACCAATATAATGAAAACCTTGGTTCATTCCTGTAGTCAGGTTTTCTAGCATTTGTGCTGTGAGTGGGACACCTTTGGCTGGGCTGATATAACCTGCGTGATCCATCAAATATCCCACCATTGTTGGAGAAATCATTCCACCAATAGATGCTGTTGCGACTAAGGTTGCCATAACGGCGGCACGTTGTTGAGGGCAAACGCTATAACTGACCGTCATTGTCGCCAACGGAAAACACATGGAAAATCCAGCTGCAACTGTGATGAGGAGTAGATTGAGGTTTCCAGTTGAAAGGGGCAGCAGATAAAAGGCAAAACCTGAAAATAATAAAAGTAAGCCAAAGACCACGCCAAAAGCGACATGAACACTTCGCCCTTGTTGCAACAGCACTTTAGAAATATAGCCTGCGATTGCCAAGGTAATCGCGCCTAGAATCCAAGGAAAACTGGAAATAAAAGCAATCATTTCAGGAGAGAATTGGTGACTCGATGCAATATATTTAACGGCCCATGTGGTTAGAAAGCCTAAAGACCAAAAACAACCTAAGCCAGCCAGAAAAGCGGAGATAAACATTTGCGAGAAAAAAATCTTGAAAATAGGGACAGGTTTTAAATGATCAACAAAAGAGATAATACTTTGACTGTTGCGCTCAACCTCTTTGGTTGCGGGAACAGGAGGAGTCGCTGAGTCTTGAACTTTATGAAAATGACTATAAGGACCTTCTTTGCAGATACAGAGCCATAACAGACTCCAGATGATCCCTACAACACCGAGAAAACCAAAGGCCCAACGCCAGCCCCAATTCGGATGGGCAATGATGTAAGCCAAAATGGGTGCTGCAATAATCGGTCCAAGCATTGTTCCTGAAGCAACAAGGCTACTTGGAAAACCCCGAGCGCTGGGTTCAAACCAACCTTGGACATGGGTTAATGATATTGATGAAGCAGGGCCTTCTGCTGCACCGAGTACAATACGTGTCACCAATAATGTGGTGAGACCGCTGCCTAAAAGCATAGGAAACTGTAACAGTGCCCAACTCAAACCCATGATTAAAAGTAACCAGCGTGTTTGAACTTTTTCTGCAATAAAGCCAACGGCAATCCCAGAGATTGCAAACAAGAAGAAAAAGGCACTGCCAATAAAACCAAATTGGGTCGCCGTGAGTCCTAATTCCGCCATGACTGGTTCGGCAACAAGGCCTAAGACTGCTTTATCAGCAAAATTAATCATTTGAAACAATACTAAAAGTGCTGTAATTAACCATGCCCGTTTCATATTTTTAGGCGTAAATAACGGGTTTGAAACTGTATTATTCTGAGCTGGGTTGATATGCATTGCATCATCCTTATGCAGCGAGCCACTGAACTTCGATCAAAGATTCAATAGGCGCTAAATCCATTTAAAAAATCAAATATAGATATCCAAGTGTTAAGCCCAAACTGTATTGGACAGGGTTGATCTGTTTTCTATTTCTATCGGATTATTGCGCTGCTCATGCAGCAGCGCTTTGTTTTGACTTAGGTTTTGTTAATAAAGCTGAATAATGCTTGGTTAAAGGCATCTACCTGTTCAATATTTGAAATATGTGATGCATTGATTTCGACCAGCTGAGCATTTGGAATCTGCTGTTGCATAAATTGCCCATCTGCCACTGTGGTCACAGGGTCTTGTGTGCCTGCAATAATTAAAACCGGGATGGGGATTTCGAAAAGCTGATCACGAACATCCGCCTTAGCCAAAGCTTCACAACAATTGGCATAGCCTATAGCGCTGCCAGCACTTAAGTCGTTACATAGATTATTTACAATCGCCGTTTGGCTTTGGATAAAGGGATCTGTAAACCATCGCGATGCGGCAGTGGCTGCGATGGACTGTAAACCTTGTTCACGGACTAATGTTGCACGATCCAGCCATGCCTGTTCTTGACCAATTTTTGCCGCAGTATTGGCGACTATGACGTGGCTAAATCGTTGCGGGTAATGAATTGCCAGCCATTGTCCAGTCAAACCTCCCATGGAAATGCCGCAAAAAATTGCCTTATCAATATCTAGATGATCAAGTAAGCGGACGACATCTTCACCCAGTTGTTTGAGCGTATAGGGGCCTGTTGGGGTTGATGATGAACCATGACCACGAGTGTCATAACAAATCACATAAAAATGTTGTTTAAAATAATTGGCCTGCTTCTGCCACATTCCATAGTTGGTACCTAAAGAGTTGGAAAATACCAGAGCAGGGGAAGAGGAATCACCAAAAGTTTGATAATTGATCTGTGCATCGGCAGATTGAAAAACTGACATTCGCTATTCCTTAATTTTGATCAACACGTTGAATAATCAGAGCAATCCCTTGACCGACACCAATACACATCGAACACAAGGCATATTCACCTTTGATCTGCTCAAGCTGGTTTAAGGCTGTGGTCACTAAACGTGCACCTGAAGCACCGAGTGGATGACCCAAGGCAATTGCACCACCATTCGGATTGACGCGTGCATCGTCATCCACCAAGCCTAAATCACGGGTCACAGCTAGGGCTTGTGCTGCAAAAGCTTCGTTTAACTCAATCACATCCATCTGCGCTAAAGAGAGATTGGCTTGCTTAAGTAATTTCTTGATTGCAGGCGCAGGTGCAAAACCCATAATGCGGGGTTCAACACCCACTGTGGTGGCTGCAATGATTTTGGCACGTGGTTTGAGTTGATATTTTTCCACCGCTTCATCCGAAGCAATGAGCAAGGCAGCGGCACCATCGTTGATCCCAGAGGCATTACCTGCTGTCACCGTGCCTTCTGCTTTCACCACACCTTTAAGTTTGGTTAATGCTTCTAATGTGGTCGATGCACGTGGATGCTCATCGCTCTCCACCATAATGGCATCGCCCTTACGCTGTGGAATCGTCACAGGCACGATTTCGTTCGCGAAGAAGCCCTTGGCTTGTGCAGTGGCAGTACGTTGCTGGCTGTTTAAGGCAAACTGATCTTGATCGGCACGGTTGATATTGAATTGTTCTGCCACGTTTTCCGCGGTTTGTGGCATGCTGTCCACGCCATACAGTTCTTTGAGTTTCGGATTGATAAAACGCCAGCCCATGGTGGTGTCTTCAATCTTTTGGCTACGTCCAAAGGCACTGTCCGATTTACCCATCACATAAGGGGCACGGCTCATGCTCTCCACACCACCTGCAATAATCAGGTCAGCTTCATTGGCTTTAATGGCACGCGCAGCCATAGCAATGGCATCCAGTGATGAACCACACAAACGGTTTACTGTGGTTGCTGGCACTTGATAAGGTAAGCCGGCCAATAACGCGGACATACGTCCGATGTTACGGTTGTCTTCACCTGCCTGATTGGCACAGCCATAGATCACATCATCCACTTGCTGCCAATCCACACTTGGATTGCGTTGCATTAGGGCCTGAATGGGAATGGCTCCGAGGTCATCAGCACGTACTGGCGCAAGACCGCCGGCATAACGGCCAAATGGGGTACGGATGGCATCGATGATATAAGCGTTTTTCATTTTAAATTCTGTCCTTTACTTCGGGCCTTTCAGCCATTCTCCATCGGTATTTCGCGATGGCGACATGGATGTCGCCGTGTTACTCAGCACAACAAGGAGGTTGTGTCTGAGTAACAAAGGTTTTTGTTACTTTTGACCTTTCAAAAGTAAGGTATCGCCTATACAAACGGTTTCCGAAAATCACTTTCATTTACAGGCAGTGACGGTAGTAGCACTGGTCATTAATTAATAAGAGCTAGCCATGACGGAGTCTTAATGTGCTTAATCCCATACCAACAGCTCGTTTTCGTCACTTTTTTAAAAAAGTAACCAAAAACCTTTGTTGAACAGAGGAGGCTTCCTTGCCTCCCTTTCCAACGGGCGACATCCATGTCGCCTGTCACGGTAGTACCTGATGATAAAAAATCTTACTGTGCTAAATCGTCGCATCAATCAATTGAGCACCCGTCAACGCCTGCAACTCCTCAAAGCTCAGACCATCCACTTTCTCAATCACTTTTAAACCGTCTTGAGTCACATCAATCACACACAGGTCGGTATAAATCCGATCAACACATTTCAAGCCTGTTGCTGGATATGAAAGCGTTTCAACAATCTTCGGTTCACCTTGCTTGGTGGTGTGATCTGTGGTGATAAATACTTTCTTGGCACCCACAGCCAGATCCATGGCACCGCCTACCGCAGGAATCGCATCTGCTGCACCAGTATGCCAGTTGGCTAGATCACCATTGGCTGCCACTTGGAAAGCACCGAGTACTGCAATATCCAAATGCCCACCGCGCATCATGGCAAAGGAATCACCATGATGAAAAAAACTACCACCCGTCAGCATGGTGACGTATTCTTTGCCTGCATTAATCAGTTCAGGATCCTCTTCACCTTTGGTAGGTGGTGGGCCAAATGCCAGTAAGCCATTCTCCGAATGCAGGAATACATCTTTATCAGCAGGAAGATAATTGGAAATCTTGGTTGGCAAGCCAATGCCGAGATTGACATAGGCGCCATCGGGAATATCTTGTGCGACACGCTCAGCAATCTGGTCACGGCTTAATTTTTGATAGCTCATGCTTATTCTCCTGTGCCATTGGCAGCATCAACAGCGACCACTTGCTGGACAAAAATCCCTGGGGTAATGATGTGTTCAGGATCAAGCTGACCGAGTTCAGCCAGTTCAGAGACTTGGGCAATGGTGACATCCGCTGCCATCGCCATGATGGGGCCAAAGTTACGAGCAGATTTGTTATAGACCAGATTACCCCAACGATCGCCTTTGTGTGCTTTGATTAAAGCAAAGTCAGCTTTGATCGGATATTCAAGCACATAGTCTTTCCCATCAATCTGGCGGGTTTCCTTGCCTTCTGCCAAAAGTGTACCGAAACCTGTTGGGGTAAAGACTGCACCTAAGCCCATGCCTGCGGCTTGAATACGGCAAGCAAGATTGCCTTGTGGCACTAGTTCCAGTTCAATCTTGCCAGCATGGTAGAGTTCATCGAAGACCCAAGAGTCTGATTGACGTGGGAAGGAACAAATGATTTTACGTACCGCACCTGTTTTAAGCAGTTTGGCCAAGCCATAATCACCATTGCCAGCATTATTATTAACGATGACCAAATCTTTGATACCGAGTTCAATCAATCCATCAATAAGTTCTGCGGGTTGTCCTGCGGTGCCGAAACCACCAATCATGATGGTTGCTCCATCTTTGATTTGTGATAGCGCCTCGGTTAATGAGAGCGTGCTTTTATCAATCATAAGGCCAACCTTTTATCCATGTTTTTAAATTTCTATACATGCCTCTTTTGCTGGGTATGCATAGAAATTTAAAAACTGTGAGCTAACAAATAGCTCACAGTAAATCTTTGGTTTTAAGCACCAACGCGACGACGTTCAACTTCTGAGCTTGGCGCACCCGCTGTTTCTTTGACCAATTCAACATTAAAAGTAATGTGCTTGAATGGTTTATCGACACCGCGACGTGCAATTTCAGTTGCATCAGTGACATCTACTGCTGTTGCGACAAGACCTTCACGTGTTGCAAATGCAAAGTCATCCCAGAGGTATTGATCACCTTCAATATTGAATTGTGTGGTTAGTTTGCGGTAGCCTGGTGCAGATACGAAGTAATGTACATGAGAAGGACGGTTACCATGACGACCCAACTGATTGAGTAGGGCTTGTGTGGTTCCTTCTGGAGGACAGCCGTAGCCGACAGGCATCGTGGTTTGTGCAATATATTGACCATTTGCATCAGACAAGATGGTACGACGTAAGTTAAAGTCTGATTGTGATTTATCAAAGAAGGAATAATTGCCTAAGCTGTTGGCATGCCAAACTTCGACTTTGGCACCTTCGATAATATTGCCATTCTGGTCAGTAACAATCCCTTCAATAAACAGCGTATCTACTTTGTCTGACTCAGTCCCATCATCCATACGCGCAAAACCGACAGATTCTGGTGCGCCTGCAACGTAAAGTGGGCCCTCAATAGTACGTGGCGTACCACCAGTGATCCCAGCTTTAGCATCTGCTTCATCTGCACGCAAATCTAGATAGTGTTCCAAGCCGAGACCAGCCGCCAATAACCCAAGCTCATTGGCCTGACCCGCATCGGTAAGATATTCCAAACCTTTCCATAGCTCGCTTTGAGAAATATCTAGATCTTCAATTGCCTGGAAAAGATCTTCAACAAGACGTACGACGATTTGTTGTACACGTGGGTTTACTTCACCCGTTGCTGTGTCAACATTCATTTGTTTTACGAGAGTGTTAATTTCTTGGCGGTTCATACGTATTCTCCTGAAGTATGATCGTTTTTTGGTGGCTTGCGAACTTGCGCTTTAGCTGGTTCTTTGGCTTGCCACATTCCTTGTTTAATTTCTGTGTGTTTAACTGATCTAGCTTGGTCGATGATGGCTGCTTAGCTATCGTCTTCACGGATGGCAGAGGGGTGGCGGTTCAGGGGCATCACTTCAATATTCATGTAAGGATATAAAGGTAACCCCTGTAAAATATTGTGCAGTTCCTCATTACTTTCTACATCAAAAATACTGATGTTTGAGTATTGACCCGTGATGCGCCAGATATGACGCCATTTGCCTTGACGCTGTAAGTCCTGTGAATATGCCTTTTCAACAGCTTTAATTTCATTGGCTTTTTCAACTGGCATATCCAGAGGGATGTTTACATCCATTCGTACGTGGAAAAGCATGTCAACTCCTTGAATTATTGACGACGCAGGTTGTCGATTTTGTCTTCATCCAACTCAATACCGAGACCTGGACCAGTTGGAATTTTGAGTTCAAAATTGCCATATTGAAGTGGTGTTTTTAAAATTTCTTCCGTGAGCAGTAGAGGACCGAACAGTTCAGTTCCCGCTGCTAAATTACTAAATGTCGAGAATGCATGTGCAGAGGCAATTGTTCCAACAGGGCCTTCAAGCATGGTGCCACCGTAGAGGTCTATACCCGCGAGGTTGGCAATTTTTGCAACTTCACATGCTTCAATTAGGCCACCTGATTGTGCAATTTTTACCGCAAAGACTGAAGCGGCATTTGACTTTGCCAATTCATAGGCACTTTGTGGACCAGCTAATGATTCATCCGCCATGATTGCAATATCAAACTTACGGGTAAGACGTTGCATGGCATCTGTATTTTGAATTGCACAAGGCTGCTCAATCAAATCAACGCCACCATCTTGCAGCATCTGAATCCCTTTAATGGCAGTGAGTTCAGACCAAGCACGGTTCACATCTACACGAATTGAAATTTCACTACCCAATGCTTTTTTGATGGCTAAAACATGTTCTACATCTTGTTCAACTGGACGCGAACCGATTTTCAGCTTGAAGACATTGTGACGTTTCAACGCAATCATTTTCTGTGCTTCAGCAATATCTTTTTCGGTGTTGCCTGAAGCAAGAACCCAAAGTACAGGCACGCTATCGCGTAAGCGCCCACCTAAAACCTCACTCAATGGCAAACCTAAACGCTGTGCTTGAATATCGAGTAAAGCTGTCTGTATGGCACATTTGGCGAAACGGTTGCCATTGATGCATCGGTGAATCTGCTGTAGCGTTTGTGCCACATTAAAACTGTCCAAAGTTTTTAACAATGGCGAAAAGTAATGCTCTATATTGGTTTTGACGCTTTCAGGACTTTCTTCACCATAACCTAAACCACCAATCGTCGTTGCTTCGCCCCAACCAACAAAACCATCCTCTGTGGTGACTTTGATCAGTACCAAGGTTTGGGTTTGCATGGTTGCGACGGCCATCTTATGTGGGCGGATGGTCGGGATCTCGACCAGCAGGGTTTCTATGGATTTATACATCTTTCATCTTTCTTCAGTTTTCACCTATTTACATACCCTAAATTAATGTAATATTTAGAACTAGGCAGAATTTGGTATTTTTAGATACTTAAAAGGTATATTAAATGGAATTAAGACATCTTCGTTATTTTGTGACGGTGGTAGAAGAACAGAGTATTACCAAAGCTGCAGAAAAGTTATGTATTGCTCAGCCACCTTTGAGTCGTCAAATACAGAAACTGGAAGAAGAATTGGGCATTTTATTGTTTGAGCGAGGCTCACGTCCCGTGAAAACCACTGAGGCCGGACAGTTCTTTTATCAGCATGCTGTGCAAATTTTGACTCATACTGCACAAGCGGCTTCGATGGCGAAACGGATTAGCTCAGTCAACACCATCGTTCGAATTGGTTATGTCAGCTCATTACTGTATGCATTATTACCCCAAGTGATTTATTTATTCCGCCAAAATCATCCCGATATTCAGGTGGAATTACTTGAATATGGAACCAAAGATCAAATTGAAGCATTGAAGCTCGGAAAAATAGATTTGGGGTTTGGTCGTTTAAGAATTAGTGACCCCTCAATAAAGCGGATTTTATTGCGTAAAGAAAAATTGAAATTAGCGATTCATAAAAACCATCATTTAACGCGCTATATGGACAAAGGGATTTATCTATCCCAAATTATCAATGAACCAATTTTTTCTTATCCTGCGACGCAAAAGCCGAATTTTTCGACTTTGATTCAGTCTATTTTTACTGAGTTGGGGCTCGTTCCGAAAGATATGGTAGAAGTCCGAGAGATTCATATGGCTTTGGGCTTGGTTTCATCTGGAGAAGGGATCTGTATCATTCCAGAGAGTGCCAGTGATATCGGGATGAAAAATCTGGTGTATATTCCGATTCTGGATTTAGAGGCTTATAGTCCGATTTCCTTGGCCGTTCGCAATATGGATCAAAGTCCTTATCTGCCGCAGATTTTAGAGTGTATTAAACAGGTCTTTGAAGAGGAAGGAATTCCAATCCAACTAGACGGCGATTAAGCTTTCTTAAGCCTTAAAGGTAAAACGCTCAAACATTTAAGTTCTATTCATCGTAGCTTTAAAAGCGGTCTAGGTACCGCTTTATTTCCAATCCTCATAATCACTAAAAAATAAAAGCAGACCTAAAAGGTATAACTATATACTTCATTATCTATGGAAAATTACATTAATAATTCAAATAATGAATTGTGACCAATCATTATCTTTAAATATACCCAGATGAACTTGATCATATTTTTAAAGAGGCATGAAAGATTGGTCTTTCCAATGGGTTCGGTATCAACTCATCAATTGCACCAACAATAATTTCAAAACTTCGGAAAGGATTTCCCATGTTAAAACCAAATACGCTTTATAAGGCGCAGCGGGTTGCTTTTTATACAATTTTTGGCTGCTTAAATGTGAATGCTGCTTATGCTGATTTCTTGGAAGATAGCCAAAAAAGCTTGTATTTACGTAACTTTTATGTTGAACGTGACTATGAAAATACCGATAAAGATCTAGGCAGTTGGTCGCAAGGCTTTACCGGACGCTTTGAATCAGGATATACCGATACACCAGTGCAGGTTGGGTTAGATTTAGGTTTTCAATATGCGCTGCGGTTGACGGACCGCTATGACGAACGTCTTGATACCGCTTTTAAATATGATACGCAGGCAGGTCGGCAAGAGCGTGATTATTTAAAACTGGGCGCAACGCTCAAACTGAAATATCAAAATACAGAGCTTAAAGTCGGTGAGCTTTTTCCAAAAACACCAGTCTTATTTATTGATGATTCTCGACAATTGGTCACCACATATGCAGGTGCAATGTTAGAAAACAAAGATATTAAGAATTTAAAAGTATCTGCTGGACGTTTTACCCACGTCAATGCACGCGATAATGATGAATATGAAAAAATAACATTAGGTGCATCGACTGATCCAAGTAAGAACAGTGATGGTCTGAATTTTATTGGGCTTGACTACGCCATGACGCCTAAATTTTCGACAGCATATTGGTTTGGTCAATTAGAAGATATCTATCAACAACACTATGTTGGCGCCAGTTATGCCGAGCAAATTGATAAAACCAAAGTTAAAGTGGATGCACGTTACTTTAACTATAAAGAAGATGGCGATGCCTATTTTGGCGATATCAATGCCAAATCTTTAGGCTTACAAGTAAGTGCGCAAAATGGACCGCATACCGTTGTAGCTGGAATACAGAAACAGACAGGGGATCATAATATTCCGCTGTTAAATGGCTATGTTCCTCAGCTTTATTTGCAAAGCTGGTCTGCATTAGCATTCTATAAAGCTAGAGAATTCACTTGGCATGCTTTATATAGCTATGATTTTACCAATGCTGGTGTGCCAGGGTTGAAGTTGACCTTACGTTATTTGAATGGTAGTGAAATCTATCGTCCAGGTTTAAAAGACAATAAGGAAACCGAGACGGATGTCATTGTTAATTATGTGGTTCCAGAAGGGAAGCTCAAAGGTTTAGGATTTGAATGGCGTCATATCCGTGCCAATATTGAATATGGTGCTGGCAATAATCCGGGAACTGATTACGTTGAAAATCGTATCATGACCATGTACACCTTTAAGTTTTAATCCATTTTTTCGATATCTTTATATGAGCATCCCAGCCAAAGCTGGTGATGCTTTTTTGATGATTCAACCTTTAAAAATAAGCTTTAGCAACAGCATCATCTATCGTTGTGCAAATACAAAACTGAATAATCACAGTAAAACTAAATTTGGAAAAATAATTTTAAAACGTAAAATATTATAATTAATATAAAACAATGTCTTATGATTTTTTTTGATTGCAATAGTCTTATTTAAAATTTTCTCACTCACAGAAAGCATACTTAAATAGTATAAAGTTATACCTATTTATTCTTAAATTTACATGTAAAATTAAACTATAAATTAAGTTATCCTTAATATTTAATGTAGGTAAAATAATGAAAAATATTAAAGATTTTATAGAAAAAATTGAAGAAATCGCAGTAATACAAGATGTCGGACTTTGTGTCTCATTACTTGATGATAAGGGAGAGCAAATCTTTTTCATAAAAATTGGGCCTGCAATTCCGCTTAGTACTGAATTTAGTCAGCTTAAGGCAAAAACCTCCTATTTATTCCAAGCAGATAATCATGAGGTTTATGCCTCAATTAAGGGCTTAGGGCAAGTCGCTCTATTTGATCAAAATTATTGTTTTATTGATGGTGGAAAGGTGGTTGCCAATCCATCAGGTAAAAAACAATACCTCGGTGTTTCATCTACTGCTCCTCTTAAAGACAAAGAAATAGCAGAACAACTTGGACAACTCTTAGTGAGAAAGGTGTAAAAATGCAAAAAGTATTAGTGACTGGCGCTGGAAGTGGTTTTGGTAAATTATTCAGTTTGGAGCTGGCAAAACGCGGTTATATTGTTAATGCGGGTGTTGAAGTAACCAATCAAATTACTTCACTGCAAGAAGAAGCAAAAAAGCAAAATGTACAAATTAATATTTTCAAACTTGATATCACTAACGAGTTTGATCGTGAATACGCGACCAAATTAGATATTGATATCTTAGTCAACAATGCAGGAATAGGTCAGGGTGGGGCGATTGTTGATATCCCATTGCGTGTGTTGAGACAGCAATTTGAAGTCAACTTTTTTGCGACAATCGCTTTAACACAAGCATTCTTACATATTTTCCATAAACGTAAATCTGGACGAGTTGTTTTCATTTCGTCGATCGCAGGATTAATCACTGCTGAGCAAAATGGTGCGTACTGTGCGTCAAAACATGCCTTAGAAGCAACTGCTGAATCCTTAAGAATGGAAATGATTCCTTTTGGAATTAGTATTGCGACGATCAATCCAGGACCATATTTAACGGGGTTTAACGACCGATTAATCGAAGCTTCACGCGAATGGTATGAACCTGAAAAGAATATTTTCGATCATAGTAATTTATCATTCCCGATCGAACAGTCACCAGCCGATGTACATGTGAAAGATATGGTAGATGTGATTGTTGATCCACATTCAAATTTCAGAAATATTTTCCCTAAAGAGTTTGTTGATTTTGCTAAGGATTATCAGAAAAACTTATGGGATATGAAGTCTGACCAGTAATAAAAATAATAATTAAAGGCGCAAAATTAAGGCTTGCAAGATTGAGTATGCTTGCAAGCTTTTTTTATTTTAATAATCACGACTTACATTGAACCCGTTCATTCATTGTTAACACAGAATATTCATTTAGATCTATAAAAATATGTATTGATAATAATTCTCATTATTATTGTTATTTTTGTTGCTTTTGTGTATTATTCACGAAATTTTTAATAATGAATTAAGGTTCTTACATGTCAGAACACAATTTAACTCCCAAATCATCAAAATTTATTAGAACAACATTGTGTACTTCTGTTTTATTGGTGTTGGCTTCTCCACAGCTCTTTGCACAAGACAATACCGATAAAGCCTCGACGCTGCCGACTATTGCTGTAACAGCAAGCAAAGCAGAGGTCGCATATAAATCGGGCAATATGGATATTCCCCGTACTGAAGATGATGTACAAGCCTATACCATGATTGAGCGCGATGAGATTGAGCGTTCAGGTACAACCACAGTGACGGAGTTATTGTCTAAAGTATTGCCAATGGCAACGTCGACCAATAACTCGAGTTATTTCTCTGGTACATCGAGTCAAATTAATTTACGTGGACTTGGAACCAGCCAAACATTGGTGTTGATTAATGGCCGCCGTAGTGCGGGAACAGGGAATCGTGGCACATCAGAATCTACCGATCAACCGAATTTAAATAATATTCCATTGGCTGCCATTGAGCGGATTGAGGTATTACCAACATCAGCCGCTGCAATTTATGGAAGTGGTGCGATTGGTGGCGTGATCAATGTGATTTTACGTAAAGACTATGTCGGCACGGAAGTGAACGTGCGCTATAGCGATACGGTTGATAATCAGCAACCTGCCAAAGCTTTTAACTTGGTGTCGGGCTTTTCTTTAGAAGATGGTCGTACTCATGTCATGTTGACTGCATCGAAAAAGGATCAAGATAGCTTATTGGCGAGTGAACGTGACTGGAAAAGTAAATCACGTCAAAATATTTTGAAGAACAATCCGAATAGTCTTATTGGGGATAAGGTCAATCCGCCTGCGGGTAATTTGACCAATATTCGCAGCAAAGATGGTTCAGAGTTGATGCCAGGTTGGGGATCATCTATGGCTCACATTCCAAAAGGTTGGAATGGGAATACCAGTCAACTGGGTCAAGGCTATGCATTAGGTTTATCCGATGGGGTGAGTGCTTGGTCAGGCAAAGAAGCCTTGCTTTACGATACCAAGACGGAAGCATTTGGTTTGTCTTTAAATCGAGATTTTACCGACCGACTGAATGTGTTTCTTGAGGCGGGCTATGAAAAAGAAGAGGGTTGGTCATTTAATACCTCACCGCACGGTTATAACGTGGTAACAGTGAGTAAAGATAGTCCGCATAATCCTTTTGGCAAGGATATTCTGGTGAATTATCCAATGCGTTTGGATAGCCTAGGTGCCTTTGCCAAGGACACCTTTGAAACCACTCAGAAGAAAGTTGCGACGGGCTTTACCTTTGACCTTACACCAGAATGGATACTCTCGGCAGATTATGCGTGGAGTAAGTCGGATATTCGTCAACGTTATACACGTCAGGGTGGCAAGAATCCAAAAGCCAGTGCATGGAACGAAGATACCGCCAATAATGCAATTGATTTTTTGCAAGATTTCACCACGACACCAACCGATCTGATTTCAAAATACTGGAACTATCCAAAAAATAATACACAGCAGACCTTAAATGATTTCTCGATTCGAGCCACGGGTCCAATTGCAAAATGGTATGCAGGCGATATTCGATTGGCCACGGGGATCGAGCATCGCCGTTATGAAAGTGAAGGCTTTGCGGATCATCAACATGTCGACAATCCTTGGGTGAAGCCGACTGAACGTAAGAGCAATGCATCCAGTGTTTACACGGAATTTAACATTCCAGTGATTTCACCTGAGCTGAATTTACCTTTCGCCAAATTACTGGATGTGCAATTGGCTGCACGTTATGAGGATTTTAATGTCCAAGCCAAAATTCCACAATATGACAGTAAAATTGATTCTGCTACGGGCTATCGTTCTAAATTTTTAAACTATAGTGATTCTGGTAAATCAAAATTTGATGCAATTACGCCAACAGTGGGTTTCCGCTTTGCACCGAATGACCAATTGATGTTCCGTGCTTCTTATAGTGAAGGCTTTGTGACGCCATCGGTTTCGCAGATTTCTCAACCGACGTCGACCCAAGTGACGGGAGCGACATTAACAGATCCAGCAACGGGTAAAATTATTAGCACTTATGAACGTATTTCTGATGGTAATCCTGATCTAACCCCAGAAAGCTCAAAGAGTATTAATGCCGGGATTGTACTAACGCCTGAAGCTATTCCTAATTTACGTTTATCGGTTGATTATTACAACATTAAAAAAACCAATAATATCAGTTCGATCGATGCCCAATATATTTTAGACAATCAAAGTAAATATGGCAGCCGCATTAAACGTAACCAAGCTGGGGATGTGGTCTCAATTGATACCACACCATTCAACGCTTTAAACCTTAAAACCAGTGGGATTGATACCAATTTAAATTACCGCTTTGATAGCATGATTGGAGAAACCACATTTAATCTGGGCTATACCCATGTCAACGAATATCGACAAAAACATAATCTGATTGATCCAGAAAAGAATTTTGTCAGCCTTGTTGGTGGTGCCGTATCAGATGCACCATTAAAACATCGTGCTAATGCATCGATCTATCTACAGGCCAATGACAATTGGGGCTTTGGTTGGGCAAGTCAATATTATGGTTCTTATGACATGGTCAATGCGACTGCAATTTTGAATCAAACAGGTCGTGCTGATCAAAAATTAAAGATTGAAGATCAAATCTATCATGACATTTTTGCCAAAGTGAAATTACCGACCAGTAAGTTAATCAAACAGAGTTCAAGTGAGCTAAGTTTTGGTATCCAGAATTTATTCAACGATTATACGGTTGATATGTATGGGACACAGTCCTATCTGAGTAAATATAGTGATGTTCGTGGTCGCCAATATTATCTAAACCTTAAGTTTTCTTTCTAATCTTCCTTAAATAGTGGTGACGATTATTTTGCATAATCGTCACCTTGTTGGGTGTTTTTATGAATATTGAAGCGTCTGTGCCTTTGGGATCAGCCAAAAGGGTCACAAAAAAGAAGGTGGAACAATCATCATTGATTAAATATCGATTGATGATTTTTTCACGTTTTATCTTGGCAATTTTTGGTGGCTATTACTTTGCTTCGATAGCGGCAATGTTGATGGGAACTTTGTTTTCTGCCGAACCCTTAAAGGCGAATGCTGTTTTTGGTGCAACCATGTTGGCTTTCGTGATTCATTGTGCTGTGTTCATTTGGGTATTTCTGGTCAATTCAACGCTGAAAGTTTGGTTGGGCGTTATTGTTCCGAGTGTCTTAATGACTGTGATGTATTGGTTTTTAAAAGGGTAATGTAATGCGTGTTGATGGTAAGAATGAAGGCCCACGCCAATCCATGTCATGGTTGCATACATGGACCAGCTTACTCCTAGGATGGCTGCTTTATGCGGTTTTTGTCACGGGTACGCTTAGTTTTTTCCAAAATGAAATTACGGTTTGGATGAAACCTGAATTGCACCATTCTGTGAATACGACTTCACAACAGCAGCAATTAGGTTATGCATTACAGTATTTAAGTCAAAAGGGCCAACCCGCTGAAAGCTGGAATATTCGTTTTGCCAATGAACGCCAACCAGCCATTATGCTGAATGTCCGTAAGCCTGGTGAAGGTCGTCGCCGTGGTGGTGAAATCTATTTAGATGCACAAACGGGTCAGGAAATTAAAGCGCGTGAAACGCGTGGAGGGGGGTTCCTATATCGTTTC
The DNA here is from genome assembly GCF_000369805.1 of Acinetobacter sp. NIPH 2100. Lineage (GTDB taxonomy): Bacteria > Pseudomonadota > Gammaproteobacteria > Pseudomonadales > Moraxellaceae > Acinetobacter. The sequence continues at coordinate 1,165,837 of NZ_KB850224.1, forward strand.
CATTTTGAACTCTATGGCATGCCACGTATTTGGGGACGTTGGATTGTCGGAGTTGCGACGTTATTCATGTTTGTGGCAATTATCAGCGGCATCATTACCCATAAAAAGATTTTCAAGGATTTCTTTACTTTCCGACCTGCCAAAGGGCAACGTTCATGGTTAGATGCGCATAATGCAACAGCGGTATTTGCCTTGCCATTCCATATCATGATTACCTTTAGTGGCTTGTTACTATTGATGTTTATGTTTATGCCGTGGGCGATGAACAGCCATTACGGCAATGGTCAAAATTTCTATCAAATACTGAATGAACCTGTTGCTAAAACACCTGAACAGGCACGCTTGTTGGCAGAACAAAAACGCAAAGAAGCAGCAGAAGAAGGACGCGGTAATCGAGGTGGTGGCCGTGGTGAATCCAAACAAGAAACGCCTGTGATTGCAGCTGCACCAATGGTGAACTTGATCGCATTGAGTCAACAAGTTCAACAAGGCTGGGGCGATAATCCAATTGCATCGATTCGAGTGAATAAACCGAACACTATTGAAGCTGATGTTCAATTCAATGCAACACGTACGACGACATTACTTGATCGTGAGAGTATTCCTTCAGTTAAGTTTAATGCGGTCACAGGACAATTGATTGACGAAGCCAAGCCAGTTAACTCGACTCCAAAGGCTATTTATACCTTAGTGACGTGGCTGCATATGGCACATGGTGTGGATTCGGTGTTACGTTGGTTGCTATTTTTATCGGGTATATTGGGCACCATGATGGTGGCTTCTGGTTTGATATTATGGGTGGTAAAACGCATTCCAGATGTACAAAAGTTAGGTTATAAGCCTTTTGGTCATCGTGTAGTTGAAGTTCTGAATGTTACTGCCATTACGGGATTACCAATTGCCTGTGCAGCCTATTTTATTGCCAATCGTTTTATCCCAGCACAACTCGCTGAACGTTCTCCGCATGAAATCAATGTGTTCTTTATCGCGTGGCTTGTGTGCTTAATTCATGCTGCTATTCGAGCTCATCGTCCTGCATGGTTGGAACAACTGGCTTTAGCAGCAGTGCTATTTTTGTTTATGCCAATTCTGAATTTCCTTACAGGTGGGCAGGCGCTATGGATGAGTATCTATCATGGGCAATGGATGATCGCCAGTTTTGATTTGGTTTGTATTATTTTAAGTCTGATTTTCATCTATTCTTACTACAAATTAAAGCGTTACCAAGGTTTGCCTGTGAAGCAGAAAAAACAGCCTAAGGTCCAAGTGGAACAGGAGCAAGCATAATGGCAGCATTGATGTTGTGGTGTGTTGCAGTGGTGGCCTTGTCGAGTTTGGCTTGTGGAATGAGTAAGCATCAGCGCGATATTTTTACTGTTCAAATCTCTGCTAAAAATAGTCGATATTTTGAAATTGCAGGCTGGGTGATTCTGCTCATTTCAGCGGTGGTTACGATTTACTTTAAAGGTGCTTCGGTTGGGCTGTCAGAATGGTTAGGTTGTATCACTTTTGCCGCTTTGGCAGTCGGGTTATTATTAACTTATCAACCTAAAAAACTATTGCAGGCCAATGCGATTGTGACTGTTTTATTCGTATTGCTGTTGATCATGAGTTTGATTTAAGACTTGGCTGCATCGTAGTTAAATAAAAAGAGGAAACCAAAGTTTCCTCTTTTTATTTGTGAATGGAAGATAAGACTAGTTGGTTTTACCAGTCATATTTCAAACCCACGCGGAAATTGGTTGGCGCACCATAATAGCTATTGGTGGTCGCCAAGTGGTATTTTTCATTAAATAGATTATTTAAATTGAAATTCACCAACAGGTTTTCATTGATTTTATAACGTGCCATTAAGTCGACTAAAGCATAGCTGTCTTGTGTGAAGCGAGCGCCATTTGGTCCACCATCTTGATAAATTTCACTTTGCCAACGAAGGCCACCGCCAATTGTTAGTGCTTCATCGAGATATGGTAGGGTATAAGTGGTAAATAGTTTGGCTGTATTATTCGGGATGCTGGTATTTAAGTTTTTGCCCTTGTTGTCTTGAGAGAGATTACGTGAAAAGCTTGCAGAAACTTGCCATAGATCTGTCAGTTTTCCTGTACTTTCGATTTCAAAACCACGGCTTTTTGTTCCAGATTCGGTACGATAGGCTTGTACTTCACTGCCACTTGGACCGATAATTTTTACTTTATTACCTTCTGCATCAATGACTTCTACCGCTTTGTTATCTTCCTGAGTTTGATAAATGGCAGCACCAATATTTAACTGATTGTCAAAGAAAGCACCTTTAATCCCAAGTTCTGTACTATTCCCGATTAAGGGCTCTAAATAGTTTGCATGAATATCTAGTTTATCTTGTGGAGAGAAAATGGTGGTATAGCTGGCATAGCCTGTCCATTGGTCTGTTATGTCGTAAGTAATACCGAAGTATGGAATGACCTCACCGTTTTCTTGTTGTTTTTTATATGATGTGACCTTATCAGTGGTATTAAAGTTGCGCGTAACGCGTTCCCAGTTTTCTACGCGAGTGCCTAAAATCACAGCCAGTGGATCAGTAAGTTTCAGACGTATTGCACCAAATACGGATTGGCTCTGATCATCACCACTGTAAGCACCATCAATCATGGTCGCTGGCCGAGTCGGATTATGCCCATCCCATGCAAAGATATTATCTAGTTTGCCTTCCCAATCCATACCATTGTTCCAGCCAGAATAGGTTGGACGTTTATTTTTACTTTTAGCGTAGGTTGTACCTAAAACGACTTCATGTGTTTGGCTAAATAAGTCAAAAGAACCATTCAATGTTAAGCTAAATAGATCTTGAGTTGGTTTATAATCCCAACGGGTGGCATAAATCATAGCGCCTGCCCCGGTTTGTTTATCAATCCCATTCGAGTAGATATAACCGACTACTTCGTCCGATGCTGTAATTGTTCTTGAGGCAGTACCTTTGAGTTTCCAGCGGTCGTTAAATTGGTGCTCTACATCTGCAAAATATGCGGTCGTGGTCCGATCTGAATAGGTCCAGTCAGCAGCATTCGAGTCTGAACGCGACCAATCAATTAGACTGCCATCTGTGTAAAATGAAGGTAAACCACCTCGGGCAATACCTGAAATATCCATTTTTTGATAGCTGACTCCTAAACTGGCTTTGGTTCTTTCTGTGAGGTCTGCTTCAACAACACCATAGGCAATTTTTCGTTCTTCACTATAGCGATCTAAATAGGAGTCACCTGTTTGATAGGCTAAAACTGTACGACCCCGAACGCTGCCCGAGGCATTTAAGGGGCTGGAAACATCAATATCGGTGCGATAAGTATCCCATGAACCTGCACTTGTACTCACAGAGGCTTTGAAATCTTGCAACGGTTTTTTGCGAACCATATTGATACTGGCACTTGCAGAACCAGCACCTGTCATTAAACCATTGGCACCACGTACCACTTCAACACGGTCAAATAAAGCAGTATCCTGACTTTGAAAAATAGCAGTATATGAACTCATAAGCTTTACGCCATCGAGTAAATAGTTATCAACCGTTTGACCGCGTGCATAAACAGGCGAGTTATCACTGCCGATGTTTCCCGTTTGGTTAATGGTTAAACCTGCGGCTTGTGAAATGACATCGGTCAGTTGCGTTAGGTTTTGGTCTTTCATTTGCTGATTGGTAATCACGCTGACCAATTGAGGTGTTTCTTTTAGGGTTAAAGCCAAGCCAGTTGAGGCGGTTGTTGCCTTGGCAGTATATGACCCAGAGCCTTCTGTGGTGAGGTTTTTGCCTTTATCTGCACTCAGATGAATCGTCGCTAGTTGTGCTACGCCAGTTTCGCTACTTTGATTTGCTTCAGCCGTTGCATTTGCTTTGGTACGAATCGCTTCTAACTTAACGACTTTAGGTTCAATCGCTGCTACAGCTGCTTTGGCTTGAATGCTATATCCCGCATTGGCGACTTTGACTGCTTCAAATGCATGTGGTTTGAGCAAAACGTCTAAAGCAGTTTCTACTGAATAATTTCCTTTCAGTGCAGTACTTTTTATTTTAGAGAGTGTGGCCGAATCATAGCTGATGGTGCTGCCTGTTTGAATCGCTAACTGTTTGAGTGCTTGATCAAGTGTGGTTGAGCTAATCGAAATCTGATAAACATTTGCAGCATAGGCAGACGTTGTTGCGATGCTGACAACGCTGAGTGGCATGCCCCATAAGATTGCGCGTACAGCCAACGCCAAGGTACTTTTCGCCTGATAATCCTTCATGTGGTCTTCTCGAGTGGGAGTGTATTTCTCTATAAGTCGGATCAGATCAAAAAAGGATCAAATTTTTATCTTTTTTTTATTTTTAATAAGTACGGACTGTAATCGTTGAGCTCTAGTTGATGGGTGTAGGCTAGTGTATCGAGACTCTGTTGAGGATTTTGCAATGAAAATACCCCAGAAATCGGGATGTTTTTCAGTTCAGTATCGATAAGATAGGTCCCTTTTTTATAACGATACAATTCATCCAGTACTTTCTGTAAAGGCCATTGTTCTACCACCAGCAATTGTTGTGTCCAATAGGGGCGATCATTATTGAGTGGGAGTGGTTTAGAAATATGTTGGGTATCGAAAAATGCACGTTGGCCTTGCTTTAAAATCTGACGCTGCCCAGAATCCTGAGGCTGTAGCGCGACTGCATGTTGATAGACTTTGACCCGAGTCTGATTATGATGTTCTTGGCGAACCGTAAACTGCGTACCTAATGCTTCAATCGCACCATCTTTGGTATTCACCATAAATGGACGATGCTGTGGATCTTTGGCGGTCTGGATATAAATTTCACCTTCGATCAGTTGAATTTGTCGGGTCTGTTCAGAAAAATCCACGTTGATATAACTATCACTGGCCAATATCAAGCTTGAACCATCTTTCAGTGAAACGGTTTTAATTTCACCCACCTGGGTATGATAATCAGATTGCCATTTTGCCCAAGGCAACAAATACATTCCGCAGCCGAGAACCAGCAATCCTGAAACGCATAACAGCATATTTCGTTTTGCTGTCAGATTAAATTTTTGATTGGACTGCACTATAGATTCTGAAGGGAAGTGGTTGGATAATCCTGTTAAGCCGTGTGTAAATCTATTGATGTGTTGAATAGCTAAGGCATGTTCTTTTTTTTCTGCCAGCCAACGTTCAAATTGCTGCTGTTGCAGCTCGGTCATTTCACCTGAATGCAATAGCACGAGCCAATCGGTGGCTTCATCTAATACATGATCAGGGATTTTAGAGACTTGAGACATGGCAGAAAAGCAAATTCAGCAAATTAATCGGTCTGATTATAAAGACTAATACAGGCCAAGAAAGCCTGTTTCATATCTCTTTTGACCGTTGCTTCAGAAATATCCAGTTTTTCACTAATGGCACGATAAGTTAGTCCATCCAATTGCGATAATAAAAACACCTGTGCAGTACGTTGGGGTAGTTTTTCTAACATTAAATGGACTTGATAGAGCGTTTCTCGAATACAGACTTCGTATTCGGCCGATGGATAGTATTCTTCTGGAAGCTGTGCAAGTGCATCTAAATACAGATGTTCTACATGCTGATGCCGCCAATAATCAATAATTACATGCTTGGCGATGCCCATTAACCATGCCTGAGGTTCTTTAATCTTTTCAAAGCAATAGTCACTTTTCAAAGCACGGTAGAACACTTCCTGACTCAAATCTTCCGATTGATGGTGGTGCTGTAGCTTGTGCTTAAACCATGACAACAGCGAGCTTTGTTGTGATTGATAAACGTGGCTAAACCATAACTGTTTTTCTACGTTCAGGTGCATAGCAAGGAGTCCATAAATGAGCAGGGAGATGCACAGTTAAAGGCGGATGGAAAAAATATTTTCAAATAGTAATGATAATTGTTCTTAATATCAATAAAATTGTATACATACTTTTACAGAAAAAATTGAGCTGATTTTGAATCTCGTTCGACTAAACCAATGCAGGGGAACATTTTTTGTTTTCTTCTTCTCCCATATTTTTAATGAATTTTATTTGAATAAGTAGAGTATGTCATGAGTGAACAACAGATTGATTTAAAACCACAACAGCATTCTCGATCAAATAAAATCAAATGGTTGATTGGCTTTATTGTGCTTTTGCTATTGATGATATGGGGCTGGAATTATTGGAAAAAGTCACAAGCCAATACGCAAGAGTCATTTAGCCAATGGAGCAAACCCGTGCCTGTTCGTGTGGTGGGGGTACAACGTGGAGACTTGCAATTACAAATTAAGGCGATTGGTACGGTGGTGCCAGCCAATACCGTGAATGTTCAAGGTCAGGTGTCTGGTGTGCTACAAAAGCTGTATTTCCAAGAGGGGCAATACATCAAGAAAGGGCAATTGTTAGCACAAATTGATCCGATACCATTTCAAGTCGCATTGGCACAGGCACAAGGGACACAGCAACAAAATTTAGCGCAGTTGCAAAATGCACAAACTGAATTGAAGCGCTATCAGTTGCTGTATAAACAAGACTCGATTGCCAAGCAACAGGTCGATCAACAGCAAGCCTTAGTCAATCAACTCAAGGGACAAATGCAAGCCAATCAAGCACAGGTGGATGCGGCAAAGTTACAACTGTCTTATACCAAAATATATGCACCGATTGATGGACGTGTTGGTTTTCGCCTCAAAGATGCAGGCAATTTAATTCAGGCCAATGAAGCAACGGGTCTATTGAGTATTACCCAAATCCATCCCGTGTATATCCAGTTTGCTGTTGCGGAAAACTATTTAGACATCGTACGCCAAGCCACTAAAAATAAACAAAGCATTCAAGTCAGTGCTTGGGATCGTGCAGAACAAAAACAATTGGCAACAGGCTCAGTTCAAGCACTGGATAACCAGATTGATCTGAATACAGGCACACTTAAAGTTAAAGCTGTTTTTGCCAATCTGGATGATGCTTTATTTCCGAATCAATTTGTCAATGTGCGTTTAAATGCCAAGACCTTGCAAAATGCAGTGCATCTACCGAGTGACGCCATTCAACATGGCGCAAAAGGAACTTATGTTTATATTGTCAATAAAGAACATAAAGCCGAAGTGCGTCTGTTAAAACTGGGTGTGGTTTCACAAGGACAGACCGAAATTGTTGAAGGTCTTCAGGGCAATGAACGTGTTGTTTTAGAGGGGATTGATCGACTTTCAGAAGGGCAAGAAGTACAAGTCATTCAAGATGATGTTTCTAAGCCAATACCAGCAAAAACTGTAGCTGGGTAAGCGTATGAATATTTCCAGATTCTTTATTGTACGACCCGTCGCCACTACTTTGTTGATGTTGGCGCTATTTTTTAGTGGCCTGTTGGTGTGGCGTTTATTACCTGTATCGGCATTACCGCAGGTCGATTATCCGATTATTCAGATTTACACCTTTCAGCCAGGTGCAAATCCAGATACGGTGCAGCGAACCATCAGTTCACCTTTAGAACGAGAGATGGGCAAGATTGCTGGTTTAAAGCAAATGTCTTCGAATAGTTCGGTCGGTGCTTCTGTGATCACTCTGCAATTTGAGTTATCGGCCGAATTGGGCATTGTTGAGCAAGAAGTACAATCGGCATTAAGTACCGCCAGCAGTAAATTGCCGAATGATTTACCCACGCCACCGATTTATCGCAAAGTGAATCCTGCCGATGTGCCCGTGCTAACCCTTGCGATCAGTTCTGACAGTTTGCCATTGACCACGGTCTACGACATGGTCGATACGCGTGTAGCACAAAAACTGTCGCAGCTTTCTGGGGTGGGGATGGTAAGTCTGGCAGGCGGACAACGTCCCGCCATTCGTGTGCAGATGAACCCAACTGCCTTGGCAGCATTTAAGCTCAGTGCTGAAGATGTGCGCGCGGCGATTGCTGCGGCCAATGCCAATCAACCGAAAGGGAGCTTTGATGGGCCTTTTCGATCGACCATGTTGGATGCCAACGATCAGATGCGTTCGATTTCTGATTATGAAAACTTAATTTTACGTTGGAACAATGGTGCACCGATTCGTCTAAAAGATGTCGCACAAGTGCTTGAGGGGAGTGAAGATCGTTATATGGCAGCGTGGGCGGATAGTCAATCTGCTATTTTGGTGAATATTCAGCGACAACCCAATGCCAATGTGATTGAGGTGGCAGATCAAATCAAAAAAATCCTACCTGAGTTACAACAGAATCTACCTGAAAATGTTCAGATTCGCGTATTAACTGATCGAACCGAAAGTATTCGTAGCTCGATTAAAGATGTGCAAAAAGAATTGGTCTTCGCCGTGTGTCTGGTGGTGTTGGTCACCTTCCTGTTTCTACGTAATTTTGCTGCAACCCTGATTCCAAGTATTGCCGTACCGCTGTCGATTATCGGCACTTTTGTACTGATGTATTTCCTTGGTTTCTCGGTCAATAACCTGACTTTAATGGCATTAACCATTGCCACAGGCTTCGTTGTGGATGATGCCATCGTGATGCTTGAAAATATTGCACGACACCGTGAGTCAGGTGAAAGCATGTTGCAAGCAGCCCTGAAAGGATCAAAAGAAATTGGCTTCACCCTCATTTCTTTGACGATTTCCCTGATTGCAGTTTTGATTCCTCTGCTGTTTATGGGCGATGTCGTTGGGCGGCTGTTCCATGAGTTTGCCGTGACACTGGCAGCAGCCATTGCACTGTCTTTGGTGGTGTCTCTGACCCTGACCCCAATGATGTGTGCCTATTTGCTCAAAGATGCACCGAAGCACGCAGATCAACCGAGTCGATGGAGTCTGGATCGAGTCATTCAGCATTATGCGAAGTTGTTGCAATGGGTACTTCGACACCAAGTACTGACCTTGATGGTGATGTTATCAACAGTGGTACTGGCGGGACTGCTGTATTGGTCGATTCCTAAAGGCTTTTTCCCTGTACAGGACAATGGTGTCATTCAGGTGGTCACTGAAGCCCCTGACCAGATTTCATTTCAGGCCATGAGCGAACGCCAACAAGCTCTGGCAGCAGTGATTGCAAAAGATCCAGCGGTTGCCAGCCTGTCTTCTTTTATTGGTGTGGATGCTAATAATCCAAAGTTAAGCAATGGACGTATTCTGGTCAATTTAAAACCCCATGCTGAACGTGAACCCGCAACGGATGTGATGGCGCGGCTGAGTGAAAACTTTGCACAAGTACAGGGGATTAAAGGCTGGATGCAACCTGTACAAGAGTTAAGTATTGAGGACAAAATTAGCCGGACTCAATATCAACTGAGTGTGACTGCACCGAAAAATCAATTGGTAGAGCAGTGGACACCTGAGCTGGTTCAGGCATTGCGTCAGCAGCCTGCATTTGCAGCAGTAACCAGTGAAGATGCAGGACAGGGCTTACAGGCCTATATCGATGTCAATCGTGATGCGGCAGCACGTTTAGGTCTGAGTGTTGAAGACATTAGTTTGGCTTTGCAGAATCTATTTGCGCAGCGGCAAATTGCAACTTTATATACTCAATCCAATCAGTACCGCATCGTTTTAGAGTTAGATCCCAAACTGACGCAGGGTATTGAGGCTTTAAACCAAACCTATATACATAATAATGAGGGACAGCCGATTTTATTGAGTTCCGTCGCCACCATTGTCGAAAAACATGCACCGATTCTTTTACAGCAACAGTCGCAATTTCCTGCGGTTGGGATTTCCTTTAATTTAGCCAAGGGTGTCTCTTTAGGGGAAGCCATTGCTGCGATTGAGCAGGTTAAGCAGAGCCTCGATTTACCGCCAGAGCTACAGGTCCAATTACAAGGGGCTGCGGCCGCTTTTGAAAATTCACAGCAACATACCTTTTGGTTGGTTATTGCTGCGATTGTGACCATGTATATTGTGCTGGGCATGCTATACGAGAGTTTTATTCATCCAGTTACTATTCTTTCAACCTTACCATCTGCTGCAATTGGGGCTTTATTGGCCTTGTTTTTGGTGGGAAGGCCATTGGACATGATTGCGCTGATTGGGATTATTTTACTGATCGGTTTGGTCAAGAAAAACGGCATCATGATGGTTGATTTTGCGCTTGCCGCTCAACGTCATCAGGGCTTATCGGCTGAGCAGGCCATTTATCAGGCTGCTTTATTACGCTTCCGCCCGATTCTGATGACCACACTGGCTGCAGTGGTCGGCGCCATTCCCCTCATGTTGGCCTCTGGTTCTGGAGCCGAATTACGACAACCTTTAGGTTTGGTGATGGTAGGCGGTTTATTGGTGAGTCAGGTTCTCACCTTATTCACCACACCCGTGGTGTATTTATTTTTTGATCGACTTCAATCAAAGCCAAGTACGCGGTTGACACTCTCTGAGCAAACAGGGGCAACTGAATGACGTTGTTGTCTGTGTTTGTGCAACGGCCTGTTGCCAGCGTGCTGTTGGGCGTAGCCATCGTTCTGCTCGGTATATTGGCCTATTTACGCCTACCTGTTGCCGCATTACCGCAAGCGGATATTCCTACCATTGTCGTCAGGGCAAATTTGCCTGGGGCCAGTCCAGAAAGTATGTCTGCAACTGTAGCAACACCTTTAGAACGCGCCATGATGGGTGTATCGGGTGTTAAAGCGATTAACTCGTCGAGTAATCAAAGTTCGACGCAAGTAGTTTTACACTTTGATTTGAACACTGATATCAATGAAGCTGCGCGTGAGGTGCAGGCTGCTATCAATGCTGCGATGTCACAGTTACCTGCAGGTATGCCGAATCCACCCGAATATTTCAAAATCAACCCAAGCCAAAGTCCGATTTTCTATTTGGCGCTCAGCTCTAAACAGCTTTCTGCTGCAAAGCTATACGAAATTGCATCTCAACAATTACAACCCAATCTGGCCCAGATCAGCGGGGTAGGTGAGGTTGCGATTGATGGTGCTTCTATGCCAGCTGTACGTATCACCATCAATCCAAGTGCTTTAGTTTCAACGGGGATGTCACTAGAGCAAGTGCGGCAGGCGGTCGCGAAAAGTAATGTGGTACAGGCATTGGGTGTGGTTGAGCAACAGCAATTACGTTGGCAAGTGACCTTATCAACAGAACTAAAAACTGCCCAAGATTTTGCGGATCTGATTATTCGACACACTGATCAAGGGGTGATTCGCTTAAAAGATATTGCCACGGTCAGTGATTCGGTTGAAAACCGTTATGTCAGTGGTTTCCATAACGGGCAACCTGCGGTGATATTAAAGATTAGCAGACAGCCCAATGCCAATACCGTAGCGACCATTGATCTGATCAAAGCAAAATTGCCTGCTTTGCGTGAGCTAATGCCACGTGATGCACAGTTAACTGTGGTGATGGATGGTTCAAATATTGTCCGTAACAGCCTAGAGGAAGCACGGGATACCTTGTTTCTATCCATGTTGTTGGTGGTGATTGTGGTGGTGCTGATGTTGGGGCGCTTGCAGAGTGCTGTGATTCCCGCAATGGCACTGTTGGTCACTTTAATTGGTGTATGTAGTCTGATTTATTTGGCTGGTTTTTCACTGAATAACTTGTCGATTATGGCGATCATTGTTGCGATTGGTTTAGTGGTTGATGATGCCATCGTCGTACTGGAAAATATTGAGCGTTATATTGAACAAGGCGATTCACCTGCACAAGCGGCTGTGAAAGGGATTCAGGAAGTTGGTTTTACCTTGATAGCCATGAATCTGGCTTTAATCGTGATTTTTCTCTCGGTTCTGTTTATGGGCGGAGTAATTGAACGCTTGTTTCGAGAGTTTTCGCTCACGCTGGTTTTTGTGGTGGTGTTATCGGTTTTTGTTTCATTAATCTTAACCCCAAGTTTATCGGCACGTTGTTTAAAACCTTTATCCTTGACCCAACCTCCGCGGTTGTATCGTTATAGTCATCGTCTGATTCAGGGGCTGACCCAGTCTTATATTCGGTCTCTCCATTGGGTATTAAAACATGCTTATTTGATTGTGGTAGTTTGGTTGGTTGCAATAATGGCTTCTGTTTATATCTACAATTTATTGCCCAAACGCGTTTTACCTGAACAAGACACTGGACGGGTTGGTGCTTTTATCCGTGGCGATGATGGTTTTTCTTTTCAAATCATGCAACCAAAGATTGCCGCGTTTAATCAAGCCTTACTCAAGGATCCTGCGGTACAAGATGTGGTCGGTACTTCTGGTGGTGGTGGAGGCATGACCAACTCATTTTTGATGGTGAGTTTAAAGCCAAAGGCTGAACGTGACGGTTTAACTTCCAAAGAGGTGGTCGAGCGTTTAAAGAAAAATGCACCTTGGCAGGCGGGGGCCGTGTTCTCAGCAGATGTCGAACAAGATTTGGAATTGGACGATCCTTTTTCCAGTGGTAATGCCCAAGAATATTTATTGTTATTGCAATCTGACAATGTGAGTCTGTTACGTGAATGGGCACCCAAAGTTGCTGAGGCCATGCGTAAACTGCCTGAGTTTGAAGAGGTAGAAACGCAAGGAGATGAAGGCGCTCAACACGTCACTTTAGATATTGACCGCGAAGCAGCAAAACGTTTAGGTGTTGATATTGAAAACATTTCCAGCGTTTTAAATAACTCATTTTCACAACGCCAGATTTCAACAATTCATGATCGAAATGACCAGTTCTATGTGGTGATGGAGGTTGATCAACGCTTTACCGAGCATCCTGAAGCTTTGGCAGATGTCAAAATACCGAATCAACAAGGGGCCTATGTGCCTTTAAGCAATTTCGCCACATGGACCTATGGAATCAGCAATGATCGGGTGCATCGCCGTAATCAATATGCAGCGATGGGTGTGGGCTACGTGGTCAAGAAAGGTTATAGCTATGAACAAGCGGATGCTGCTATTCGTCAGGTTTTGCCAGAGATCATGCTGCCAAAAGAAATCTTTGTCATGACAGATCGCGATGTTGAAAGTGAAAGTTTACAGGCGGGAATGAGCACACCTGCTTTGATTGCGGCAGTGATTGTGCTGATTTTTATGGTATTGGGAATCACGTATGAAAGTATTGTGCATCCATTTACCATTTTATCCACTATTCCCACGGCAGCTTTGGGGGCTTTACTCAGTTTATGGCTGTTTCAGATTCCATTTAGCCTGATTGCACTATTAGGCATATTTTTGCTGATTGGCATTGTGGTGAAAAATGCCATTTTGCTGATTGATTTTACCTTACAGCAACGGCGTCAAGGTCACACCGCTTTCGAGTCGGTTATTACCGCAGCGACATTGCGTTTTAGACCGATTTTAATGACCAATACTGCCGCTTTATTGGGTGCGATTCCACTGGCACTGAGTTGGGGGGAAGGCTCGGAAATGCGTCAGCCTTTGGGGATTGCCATTGTAGGTGGTTTGGCTTTAGGTCAATTATTAACCTTATATACTACGCCTGTGATGTATCTCATGTTTGAAAAAATCGCTCAAGGCTTAAATAAATTTAGGTTGCAGTTGAATGTGCTCCGTTGGAATAAATAGGAAGTCTTTATGAAAAAAACAGTCTTCACACTTTCTATCAGTGTTGCTGGTGCAATGTCTTTGATGGCTTGCCAATCTACTACGTTCAAGCCTGCAAGCTATCAGCAACCTGAGATTCAGAGTCCTGCACAGTATAAGTATGCAGGTATAGCATGGATTGAAACTTCTCAAATTAGTACCGAACCACAGCAATGGTGGGAGATTTATCATGATCCGATTTTGTCCACACTGATTCAACAACTGGATCAGGACAATTTGAGTATTCAACAAGCACAAGCCAAGTATCGTCAGGCGATTGCTTTATTGGATCAACAACGTGCTAATTACGCACCAAGCTTGAATATGGGAGGAAGTGCTCATCATAACGAGACAAAAAATCTAACAACAAGCCGTCAATTTAGTGCCAATTTAACTGCCAGCTGGATTCCAGATTTATGGGGGAGAGTAGCAAAAGCGGTTGATGGCCAACAGGCCAATGTACAAGCTTCTGTGGCAGATCTTGCTGCAATTAAACTCAGTCAACAATTGATGGCGGCAGAGGCATATTGGAGCATTCGTTTATTTGATGCCAAACTGGACGTTCTTCAGCAAACGCAACATAGTTATCAACGCTCAGTGGGTATTTTACAACAGCAGTATCAAGCGGGGATGATTGCCCGTGCAGATGTGATTCAGGCTGAAACCCAACTGAAACAAGTCGCTGTGCAATTGTTAGAACTGCAACGCAGCCGAGATTTACAGGAAAATATTTTAGCGCTCTTAGTCGGGCAGAATGTTGCTGACTTTAATTTAAACAAAAGTCCTTATCAATTTAGTACCCCCCAGATTCCGACCCAAATTCCAAGCCGCCTTTTAGCACAACGCCCTGATGTGATTCGTCGTGAGCGAGAACTTGCGACCACGCATGCACAACTGGGTTTAGCGCAAACCGCATGGCTGCCGGATCTTACCATTAGCGTGGAGAGCAGTGTGAATAGCCCAGTGTTCCATACGCTATTGCAATCCCCGAATACAGCATGGTCAGTTGGGGCAAAAGTCCTAGGCACAGTGTTTGATGGTGGAAAGCGGCGTGCTGATATTCAACAGGCGCAAGCCAATTATGATGAAAAACTTGCTGCCTATAAGCATTCAGTTTTGACGGGTTGGAAAGAAGTTGAGGATGGTTTATTGCAAGCGTCACTGTTCCAAAAACAGATGATAGAGCAACAACAGCTTCTCAAGCTATCTACTGAAAATGAACGGGTTGCCACACAGCGTTATCAAGCGGGTTTGGTGAGCTATCTTGAGGTTGCCACAGCGCAAAATCTGCGTTTGGCTGCGGAAGAACGGTTGTTGGAATTACAACAATTACATCTCAAGAATTCAGCACAATTGGTAGCTGCCTTAGGTGGTGGGATGAATTCTTCATCTTAAATTGAGTGATGTTATCCGTCATTACAGCGATCCATCTTCAATTTAAATAGAATTGGGATCGCTGTACTTTCTGCATGCATGATAAACATATTGTTTGGATGATTATTTTTGCCTGATGGCGTTAAACAAGAATAAGAATTGATGATTTTATTTTTGGAGTTTTGAGGGCAAAGATTCCAATTTTTTAGAGCAGTATTTTATTTAGCCCATGATTTTCATTTTTCAGTGTCATCTGAATGCCTTTGTGTAAATTTTAGTAGTTAATCAAGCAAATAGCGCTTCAATATGTAGAATAAAAAATAGCCATTTGTTTATTAAAGAATGACTTTAAATCAAAAATTAATTTAGATCTTTCTCATTTCATCTTCATCCCAATCTGAGAGAACGGAGCAAATATGATTGTATTATTGATATTGCTTGGCCTATTGATTCAGTTAGTTGTGGTATGGGCTGTTTTTTATTTTGAAGCTACGCGAACTATTGGTTGTGTAGTGGCGATTGTCGCAGCCATTCTGTGTAGTGTGTTGATCACACCGTGGAGTCTGTTACTCGGTGTACCGATTATTCTCGCCAGTGTGATTGTTTTGATTGCACCTTTACGTGATGCTTTGGTGAGTCGGCCTGCGTTTAATATTCTCTCAAAAGCAATGCCGAGTATGAGTATCACGGAAAGAGAAGCGCTAGAGGCGGGTACCAGTTGGTGGGAAAAAGAACTGTTTATGGGCGCACCAGATTGGGAAAAATTTGATCAATATCCTTATCCGACTTTATCAACAGAAGAACAGGCATTTTTAGATAATGAAGTACAACAACTCTGTTCAATGTTAGATGAATGGCAGATTCATCATCAAGAAAAAGATCTACCGCCTCAGGTTTGGCAATTTATTAAGGACAATGGCTTTCTCGGTTTGATTATTCCAAAATCATTTGGTGGTAAGCAATTTACTCCCTTTGCGCAAAGTCGAATTATGAGCAAGATTGCTTCCCGTTCACTGACTGCTGCGGTGAGCTGTATGGTCCCGAATTCGCTTGGGCCAGGCGAGTTGTTGCTGCACTATGGTACAGAAGAACAGAAACAACGTTATTTGCCCGGTCTCGCAAATGGTACAGAAGTCCCTTGTTTTGGTTTGACCAGTCCTGAAGCAGGTTCGGATGCAGGTGCGATTCCTGATACAGGTATAGTGTGTTATGGACAGTACCAAGGTCAAGAAGTACTCGGTTTAAAAATGAATTTCTCTAAGCGTTGGATTACGCTGGCACCGATTGCAACCGTGATTGGTTTGGCCTTTAAACTTTATGATCCAGAGGGTTTATTGGGTGATAAAAGTAAAGTGGAATATGGCATTACCTGTGCCTTGATTCCGGCTGAGCATGACGGTATTCAGATCGGTCCGCGACATAATCCAGGTGCACCATTTATGAATGGTACAGTCGAGGGGAGTGATGTATTTATTCCTTTGGACTGGATTATTGGTGGGCAGCAAAACGCAGGTAAAGGCTGGCGTATGCTTATGGAATGTCTCGGTGTGGGTCGTGGTATTTCGTTACCTGCTTTGGCAACTGCGGCTGGGGAAATGAGTTACCTATTGGTGGGCGCATTTGCCAGTGTGCGTCAACAATTCAAAATCTCGGTTGGACATTTTGAAGGGGTGCAAGAAGCGACCAGTGATATCGCCAGTGATGCCTATATGTTGGAGTCATTCCGTTATCTGGTGACTTGTGGTTTGAACCAAGGTGGAACGCCTGCGGTGATGACCGCGATGGCAAAATATTATGCCACTGAAACCATGCGCAAAGTGGTCAATCACGGTATGGATGTCGTTGGTGGACGTGCAATTCAGCTAGGCCCACGTAACTTCCTTGCATTGACTTATCAATCGATTCCAGTCGCAATTACGGTCGAAGGAGCAAATATTTTGACCCGTTCTTTGATGATTTTTGGTCAAGGTTCAATGCGTTGCCATCCTTATTTATTTGAAGAATTACAGCTGTTGCAATCGGAAGATAAAGCCACTGCTTTTAAGGAATTTTCGCCATTATTGTTTAAGCATTTAGCCTATACCTTCAATCGTGCAGCCAAAGCAGCAGCATTTTCGATTACCGGTGGTTCAGATGATGGTTCTAAACAAGCCGATGATTTTTCCAAAGGCTATTACAGCAAGATTAATCGTTTCAGTGCTGATTTTGCCTTAACAGCGGATATGGCACTTGGGATTCTGGCGGGTGATTTAAAACGCAAAGAAATGCTGTCTGGTCGTTTGGCCGATATCCATGCGCATTTATTTATCGCTACTGCGATCTTGAAATACTATGAACAGGGTCAGAGAACTGAGGCAGAACAGAAGCATGCGGAATTAGCGTTGAATAAAGCTTTATATCAGATGCAAGAAGCCTTCTTTAGCTTCTATGATAATTTCCCAATGAAACTTGCCGCCTGTATGGTGAAATTACTTTGCTTCCCATTTGGCCGTCCAATCGCAGCACCATCTGATCAATTGAAGCAAGAAGTGGCACAACTCATCATGCAAGAGCATGCGTTCCGTGATCAGTTGAAACAGCACGTTTATTATACGACAGATGCTAATGATGTTATGGGGCGGATGGAATCTACCTTCCAGAGCCTATTAAAGTTACAACCATTGTGGAATAAATTTAAAAAAGCTGAGTCAAAAGATCAGTTCACAGGGCTAAGCTTTGAGGAGCACATTGCCAATGCGATTGAGACAGGTTTTATTAGTACTGCTGAGGCAGAGGCACTTTTACAATACAATGCCAAACGCTATGACAGTATGTTGACTGATATTTTTGATGAGCATTTAGCGCATGATTTACCGCTTGAAAATCCTCATCTTAAAACCTGATTGTTGAACATCTTAAGAGCTATATAGAGCAGTCCTGAATATGTCAGAGATGAGGCGATGCTGACTCATACTTTCATCATATTCAGGGCTGTTTTCATAACAGTTCTAATTTTTTATACCTATCTGTTATATTTTTTTTGAAAAATTCTGTGTCTTTTTTTCTTCTGTATCTTCCTGCACTATAACAGCATGAATTGAGCAAAGCCAAAGGTGCCGATATGAGTTTTTTGAAAAAAAAGAATAATGCCAGTTTTGTATTCTTCATTATTACACTGTATGCATTTTTAGGGTTTGGTTTGGGCTACATTATCTGGGAATACTTGCTCTAAGCAGCAATTCCAATCAGATTCAAAGTGTTCGCCAAATCTACTGCAAGATTAAAAATGGCTTATGGGGAATAGAGTAATTCCCCACATGCCGAAACCCATGATTTATCTTGCAAGAAATGCCACAGCATCTGTAATCAAGGCTGAGATTTCTTTCGGATGAGAAGCCAGCGAGGCGTGGCTTGCATTTAAAGAAATCACTTTTTTTGCATTTAAACGATCTGACATAACGGCTTGATTTTCTGGGCTGATCATTCGATCTTGAGTCGAAATTTGATACCAAGACGGTTTGGTTTTCCATGCTGGCGTAGAAATGGTATCGCCAAAGGTGCTGGCTAATGGCGCTTTTTGGGTAACGCCCATTGCAAAACCGTCATCTTTACTCAGGTCCTGACAAAAGCTTTCATGGAATTTATCTACTTTTAGCCAGAGATAACCATCACTGTCAGGTTCTAGATTGGGGGCAGCAACAGGTAAATGTTGTTGTGTAATTGCGCCGGGACTCTCGTTGCTATCTGGTGCAAATGCAGCAATATAAACCAGACCGACCACATTAGGTTGATTGCCAACTTCTGTTATGACTGCACCGCCGTAAGAATGACCGACTAGCAAAACATCGCCATTCACTTGGGCAATCATTTTTCGCGTGCGTTCAACATCATCAGCAAGAGAGGTCAATGGAAGCTCGACAGCACGTAGGGCACTATAGCCTTGGTGAGAGAGTTCAGTAATGACTTTATTCCAATGGGCAGCGCCGCCCCAAAAACCGTGTACAAATATAATGGTAGGTTGAGTACTCATGTTTGTCTCCTAGCTGAACGCTATTGTATTGAATTTTATAAGCTTAAGAAGGGAAGGTTGACTGTATAAGAATGAGAAAGAAGTTGGGCGATTTTTATACTATCGAAATCTTCTGAAAAAGATTATTGGTGATTTGTTCGGCTTGTACAATAACTGAAACGCCAATGTTTTTGCAGAAACACTTTTAAGGACAGACGAGCAAAATGAGTGATGAGCATGTTTTAACAGATATCTTTTTTGATATTTATCGATTTGCTGAAATATCGGGTAAGATCTTCTGTCTGGAAAATTTTTCACAGCAGAAAAAGTTGAACTTTCATGCTCAACATGCCTATATCCATATTATTCAACATGCGCCCTGCAGACTTAAAGTTAAACGACTTCATCTTGATCTGATCTTACAGGCTGGCGATATTGTTGTATTGCCAACTAAGCTTGAGCATTCGATTGAAATCGTGGACGAGTCAATACCGGAAGCATCGGTGATTAGTTGTGTTTTTCAATTGAAAGGGATTTATGGCGAAGCGATTGCGGAAGGGTTACCCACTTATATTCATGTGCCATCCCATCATGATGCAGAAAAAATTGCAGAATGGGTACCGATGACT
This sequence comes from Acinetobacter sp. NIPH 2100, assembly GCF_000369805.1. Classification (GTDB taxonomy): domain Bacteria; phylum Pseudomonadota; class Gammaproteobacteria; order Pseudomonadales; family Moraxellaceae; genus Acinetobacter. The sequence continues at coordinate 1,185,308 of NZ_KB850224.1, forward strand.
GTTGCTGCAATCAAACTTGAACTTGAACATCCAACGCTCGGGAGCAGGGTCATGCTATCCCGAATTATTGATTTACTATTGGTTTGGTCAATACGTTTTTGGCTGGCAACAGAGAAGATAGAACATAAAAGCTGGATTTCTGCATTACGCGATCCCATGATGAGTAAAGCATTATCGTTAATGCATGCTCAACCTGCCTATGAATGGGATGTTGAATCACTGGCTCAACTTACCAAGCAGTCTCGCTCTAGTTTTTCTAAAAAATTTGTTGAATTGGTTGGGACATCACCGATACTTTATTTAAAAAACTGGCGTATGAAATTAGCCTGTCAATTGCTCACAGAAACAGATAAAAATATTGCACAAGTTTCGGAACTGGTCGGTTATTCCTCACAAGCAGCATTCACACGTACTTTTACACAGACTTTTGGCTGCGCGCCGAAAGTATTTAGAAGTCGATTGATCTCATCTTCATTGGACTAAACAAGGGGGATTAAGTTGCTTGAGTTCAATGAATAAGATTTATATTTGAATGGAGTGTCTTTAATTTTTGAGTTGCTTTTGATCAGCGCCGTGATCAATTCACCGCGCTGATTCTATGTTTTAGAATTTAAAAGTTGCACGTAATACCGCTTGACGAGAATCCCCTTGAGACACTGCCAAATTATTTACACTAGCAGTGTAATAGGTCTTGTCAAAGATATTATTTAAATTAAATTGAAAGTTCACAGCTTGTTTAGCAATGCTAGTGTCATAACTGATAAAGGCGTTGGTCAGTGTATATTCAGGTAAGTCAAAGGTATTTTCTGAATCACCTGCGCGCTTACCGACATAATTACCACTGAGACCTAAACGTAATTTGCCATTGTAAAGTTCCCCATAATTATAGGCCAAGGCCAGAGAAGCTGTATCTCGTGCTACATTATTCAAGCGATTGCCTTGCAGACCAAGCTCGTCTTCGGTGACTTTGGCATCGGTATAGGCATAGGTGAGGGTCGCATCGAGTTGATCGGTTAGTCGTCCAGTGAGGTCAAGTTCAGCGCCTTTGGAACGGACCGCTCCAGTTGTATGTAGTTCGATCTCATTGCTTGATGGATTGGTCACTTTGGCTAAAACATTACGTTTTTTAATGTCATAGAGTGCAAAATTGGCTTTGATACGGTCATTTAACTCATATTTAGCACCAACCTCATAGGATTTTGCTTGTTCTGGGCTGACATCTGCATTAATGACCGCATCGCCACCGAGCGGGGCGATTGACGATGAAGGTTTAAGTGATTCGGTATAGCTACCATAGAATGAAAGCTGATCATTCCATTGATAGACCAAACCTGCATGCGGGAGCCAAGTATCATCTTTGGTATTGGTATTTTCCTTAAATGGTCTGCCACGCCCAGCAGTCTGTTGATAATTCAAATAACGGCCACCCAGTACTGCAATCCAGTTTTCATTGAAATGAATGGCATCTTGGACATAAAACCCATAGGTGTGTAATTTATCGGTTTGGTCACTGTCCGATGCGACAATGTTGCGGGAAGTCTCAATAGCCCCATAGTTAGGGTTTAAATAATCTAAAGTTGATGTATCTCCACGAACCATGTCAGGACGGAAATATTTACGGTATTCGATATCTGAACCGATTTGAAGATCATGTTTTAAGCCCAGTAAATTGACTGAACCAGTCAAATAGGCTTGTGCATTACTATCTACACTTTCTGCATTCAGCGTCGCATCGGTGCGGCGTGTCACCGTATGGTTGGTGGTATTTAACTTGGTTACACGTAACTGATTGGCATCATAGGTTTCATAGTTATAGGTATAGCCGAAGTGAGCTGACCAAGCATCATTAATTTGATGATCAACCAGTAGTTGTGCTAGATGATCTTCTCCCTTCATTTGGTTAAAGGCTTCATCCAAGCGCTGATATTTAGAGATGGGTAAGGCTTGCTTGGTTTTTGGATCAAAAATGGTCGAGCGATCAAAAGGCACATCAAAATCACGATATTGATAGCTGAGATTGACTTTGGTTTGACCATTATCCCAAGCCAATGATGGTGCAATTAAGGTTTGTTTGAGATTGCCAAAATTACGCCAATAGTCTGCGTCGGAATGATCAGCAATAAGGCGGTAAGCAAAGTTACTATTATTGATTGCGCCCGTGGTATCTAGACTTGCGCCTAAACCATTTTTACCTGCCGCGAAACTTGATCCATAAACTGAAAACTCAGTTTTTTGCGTGCGTTCAGGTTTTTTTGTAATGACATTGACTACACCACCAGGATCCATAATGCCATAGAGTAACGATGATGGACCTTTTAGAACTTCAACCTGTTCGACTGCCGCATTCATGGTCCGACCTTGCACAATTGGCATACCATTTACTGTAATTGAACCATCACGATTGTCACCAAAACCCCGTTTCATCACGGTATCTTGAGTACCACCCAAAGTATTACCCTGTGTAATGCCGCTGACTTGGGTGAGTGCATTATCTAAGTTTGCAGGCAAATAATCTTTTACATATTGTTTAGAGACCACATTTACTGTTTGTGGACTTTCCAAATTCTTTTTATTTCCTCTCAGGGTCGATGCAGTTTGAGAGGAGATATAACTTGAAGTTTGTTCTGCTTGAATGTTAATTGTAGCGAGTTGAGTCGGTTGTATAGAAGTGGTTTCTGCCCATGAGATGGTAGGAACAAAAGATAAAAGCAATGGACTGCTATGTTTTAAAACTTCAATAGTCATGAGATTTTTGCGTGGCGAGAAAGCAGACATAGGGATACCTGAGCGATAGAAAAATCGAGGTGGTGCAGGAGAGAAGCAGTCACTTCACCTAAGAAGTATCGGCGAGTGTCGTAATAAGCGAGTCAAGTATATTTAAATGGGAATCATTTTCAAGTGAATAGTTGGGATGTAAAAACTTATAAAATTAAGATGCTGATAATTCATTTATTATTCTTTAAAATTAGTCTGCATGTGCTCTGCTTTTGATCAGATCTTGGTTTAAGTAGGAGGAGATATCATTACAATAAATTTTTAAGTGTAGTCCTGAACGTTTTCATTAAAATGAATAAGATTCATATTTGAATATTTAAATAAATCATTTTATTCATAATGATTTGTTGAGTAGGCTAAAACAACACAGCTATTTACAACAATTAGAGATCGCCATGGATGAGCAGTATTTGAAACTTGATGTCTTTATCCTATTTTGAGTATAACAATGACAAAATTAGATTTTGCAATTATTGATCCGCATATCCATCAGTGGGATCCTTACCATACACCGCATTCCGCAGCACTGTTGGTCAAAGCTTTGGGCAAATATCCGGCCGTGATGGATCAGGTGGTACGTTGGGTAAAACCAAAACCACTGCTTGAGACCATTGGTCGTACGGACGATGTGTTAAATCCATATTTGCCTGAACATTATCGTGCTGATCTTGGAACTTTTTCAGCAGAAAGCGTTGTGCATGTGGAAGCGAATTGGCATCACCACAAAGGTTTTGGGGTGGTTGAAGAAACCACTTGGCTTCAGCAATTAGATTTTAACTCACAAGGTCTGAAGTTAGGTGCAATTGTCGCAACAGCAGATCCTCGGGACCGAAAATTTAAAGACATTCTCAAAGCACATCAGGATGCGAGTCCGAAATTTTGTGGTATTCGCAAAATGGCGGCTTGGCATCAAGACAAGGGTGTTTACCGTTGGTGTGATCGGCCACATTTATATCAGAACAAGAGCTTTCTCAAAGGTTTTGAGCAGCTGGCAAAACTGGATTTATCTTTTGATGCTTGGGGCTATTCCACGCAATTATTAGAAATAACCAGTTTGGCGAAACAATTTCCTGAAACACGTATTGTGGTTGATCATCTGGCGACGCCTGTTGGTTTATTTGGGGCCGTCGGCAAAAAAACAGGCAAAACACTGGCGCAAAGAAATGCCATCTTTAAACAATGGCAACAGGATATTGCACAGTTAGCCGAGCAGAAAAATGTCCATGCCAAAATTTCAGGTTTAATGATGCCTGTGCTCGGACATACATATTACAAACAGCATCGAACGGCGACCATTGCGGAGATGGTGAATGTATTAACACCTTTAATACAACATGCCATTCAGGTGTTTGGTCTGGATCGAGTGATGTTTGCTTCTAATTTTCCTATGGATAAACCAAATACGACCTTAAATGATTTAATCCATGCCTATATTCAAATGATTGCACCCTATGGCGAGCAGGCTTTGTATTCAGTATTTAAACAAAATGCCGCCAATTTTTTTCAACTTCCTTTAGAGCCATAATATGAAAAGTTTTAATCAAAAAGTCGCTGCAATTACAGGCGCAGGGTCGGGCATTGGTCAACAGCTCGCGATTTTATTGGCCCAACAAGGTGCGCATTTAGCTTTGAGCGATATTAATGAACAGGGTTTGGCGGAAACACAGGCTTTGCTGCAGCAATATCCTGTCAAGGTTACACTGACAAAACTAGATGTATCGGATCAGACCGCAGTACGTGAATGGGCTGCAGAAAGTTTTAAAGCTCACGGCAAGATTAACTTGATTTTTAATAATGCAGGTGTGGCTTTGGCGAGTACTGTAGAGGGGATGAACTATGATGAATTGGAATGGATTTTAAATATTAACTTTTGGGGTGTTGTGTATGGTACTAAAGAGTTTTTGCCGTATTTAAAGCAAAGTGATGAAGGGCATATTATTAATATTTCCAGTCTTTTTGGTTTAACCGCTCAGCCGACACAAAGTGCTTACAATGCTACAAAATTTGCAGTCCGTGGTTTTACAGAGGCTTTACGCCAAGAGTTAAAAATACAAAATAATGGTTTGAGTGCGACCTGTGTGCATCCAGGTGGAATCCGCACCAATATTGCCAACAGCGCAAGAATGAGTGAGAGCATTCGTAGCTTGGGGATGAACCCAGCCAAAGCCAGTCAGGCATTTAACAAGGTGTTAAAAACCCCACCTGAGCAAGCTGCTAAAATTATTCTGAATGCAGTCAAAGCGGATAAAGCACGTATCCTGATTGGGAACGATGCCAAAATGCTAGATTTGATTCAACGCATCACACCAACGCATTATGGACATGCACTTAGTTTTTTCACGAAGAAAAGTAAGAAAAAGAAAGCGTAATTATCTTTAGCAAAAGGATGTTAATAGTGCTTGTTGCTTTAAAACAGGCATCTTTTTTAGATTTTATGGGTGCATGAAAAGCATGTGCAACGATATCACTACAATAATAGATCAGCGCTGGTGCAAAAATAATTCAAAATATTGCAGTGCTGCATGAAAAATGATCTAAAAAAGGGACTACTATTTATTTCCTAAATAATGATTCACTTTACATGTAACTAGATTATTCGGTTTCTCACTTGGTTTGGTGTAAATTATTGTCCATGCCAAAGTTCTTTTTTTGAAAGAATTTCAGCGAATAAATTTTTTGTACATTTGAGAGAGAGTCTAAAGAGTAAAGTATGTCTGTGAACCCTAGTAAAATCAAAAAACCTTTATATATTCACTATGCTGGAAACGCTCTTTTAGAACTACCTCTGTTAAATAAAGGCTCTGCTTTTTCTGAAGAAGAACGAGAGAATTTTAACTTGCATGGCCTAGTTCCGTACAATATTGAGAATATTGAAGAGCAGACCCAACGTTCATATCAACAGTATCTTTCATTTGATAACGACTTGAATAAGCATATTTATTTGCGAAATATTCAAGATACCAATGAAACGCTGTTCTATAATTTATTGAGTCAGCATTTAGATGAAATGCTGCCGATTATTTATACCCCGACGGTTGGAGAAGCATGTCAGCGTTTCTCAGACATCTATCGTCGTCATCGCGGTATCTTTATTTCTTATCCTGAACGTCAGTACATCGACCAAATTATTCATAACGTAAACAAGAAAAACGTTAAAGTGATTGTGATTACAGATGGCGAGCGTATTTTAGGTCTGGGTGATCAGGGTATTGGCGGCATGGGCATTCCAATTGGTAAATTGTCGCTTTATACCGCATGTGGTGGGATCAGCCCTGCCTATACCTTGCCGATTACCATTGATGTTGGAACCAACAACCAAGAATTGCTTGATGATCCAATTTATATGGGCTGGAAACAGCCACGTATTCGTGGTGAGCAATATTATGAGTTTGTTGAGCAAATTATTACGGCAGTGCGTCAGCGTTGGCCAGATGTGCTGATTCAATTTGAAGATTTTGCGCAAACCAATGCCATGCCATTATTGACGCAGTATCGCGATAAGATTTGTTGTTTTAATGATGACATTCAAGGGACAGCAGCGGTCACTGTTGCGACCTTAATTGCTGCATCAAGAGCGCAAGGTAAACAACTGAAAGATCAAACAGTTACTTTTGTTGGTGCTGGCTCGGCGGGATGTGGTATCGCAGAACAGATCGTCAGACAAATGATGGATGAAGGCTTGAGCGACCATGAAGCACGCTCACGTATCTTCATGGTAGATCGTTTTGGTTTGATGACTGATCAACAGCCGAATTTGCTTGATTTCCAGCAAAAACTTGCAACTCCTGTGGATGCGATTCGCACTTGGGAATATACAGGCGATAATGTTGCTTTATTAGATGTCGTGAAAAATGCCAAACCAAGCATCTTGATTGGTGTGTCAGGGCAGGCAGGTTTATTTAGTGAAGATGTGATTAAAACGCTGGCTAAGTATTATAAGCATCCGATTGTATTACCTTTGTCGAACCCGACGTCACAAGTGGAAGCGCAGCCGAAAGATATTATTGAGTGGACGCAAGGTGCTGCAATTGTGGCAACAGGTAGCCCTTTTGCACCCGTTTATTTCCAAGGCAAGGTGTATAGCATTGCGCAATGCAATAACTCCTATATCTTCCCCGGAATTGGGCTGGGTGTAATTGCTTGTGGTGCAACTCATATCAGTGATTCGATGTTGATGGCTGCGAGTACCGCTTTGGCAGATTGTTCACCACGTCTGAAAAATGCTGCGGCAGATTTATTACCGAATATCAATGACATTCAACAAGTGTCTAAGTTCATTGCATTTAAAGTAGCAAAAGCAGCGATGGCAGATGGATTGGCAGTGCCATTAAGTAATGATGTACTTAAACAGGCAATTGAAGATAATTTCTGGACGCCAGAATATCGTAATTATCGCCGTGTTGGCTACTGAGCCATTTAATTAAAAAGGACTCTACGGAGTCCTTTTTTTAGGTTTTATAAGTAGAGAGCAGAATACTGGTCTCACTATTATAGATCCCTGAAATATTTCGAATTCGTTCCAAGGCTTTATCGAAGTTTTCCAAACTGTCAGATTGCAATTCCACCAGAATATCCCATTTGCCATTGGTGGTATGCAGACGTTCAACAGCAGACTCTAAGCGCAGCTCCCGAATCACTGCCTGAGCACGGGTACCTTCCACCATAATATTCATCCATGCGCGAATAATATTTTTTTCAGCATTGGGGCGAAAACGCACGGTGTATCCCGTAATCACGCCAGTAGATTCCATATATTCGATTCGTTTCTGCACTGTGGCACGAGAAACACGTGTTTTTGCTGCCAGATCTGTAATGGACATTCGTGCATTGTCTTTGAGCAAGCCTAATATAATATGATCGATATTGTTCATTTTGGTATTTACTATGCGCAAATTGATAAAAATTAATTCATTTTAATCATTAAAACGAATTTTGTGAATCAATTTGATTCTTAATAATAGTGAATATACAAAGCCCCAAGCATTTTTACTTCAGCACTAAAGAAGCGAAATGCAGTTCAGGGAGGATGGGGTAGGACGCCCTTAAAAAAGGGAATCTGTGAATAACAGGGACAATTGATTAATTAAGGAATAGATGATGTCTTTATCATATGCGGCTCAAAATGGCAGTGCTTGGCAAACCTTTCTCACTCAAGTCGATCGCGTAGCACCTTATTTGGATGCCGACCTCAGCAACTTTGTGAATACACTGAAAACACCAAAACGTACCCTGATTGTTGATGTGCCAATCGTGATGGACGATGGTTCAATTCGTCATTTTGAAGGTTACCGCGTACAACATAATTTATCACGTGGTCCGGGTAAAGGTGGTATTCGTTATCACCAAGATGTTGAATTAAATGAAGTCATGGCATTGTCTGCATGGATGACCATTAAAACGGCGGTATTGAATTTGCCATTCGGTGGTGCTAAAGGCGGTATTCGTGTTAATCCAAAAGAGTTGTCACCACGTGAATTAGAGCGTTTAACGCGCCGTTTTACCAGTGAGATCAGCCCAATTATTGGTCCACAAATTGATATTCCTGCGCCAGATGTTGGTACCAATGCCAACATTATGGGCTGGATGATGGACACATATTCAAGTATCAAAGGTCATACTGTGACTGGCGTAGTAACGGGTAAGCCTGTTCATTTGGGTGGTTCACTCGGCCGTGTTCGTGCGACAGGTCGCGGTGTATTTGTAACCGGTATGCAGGTTGCAGAACGCATCAAATTACCAGTCGAAGGCAGCAAAGTTGCTGTGCAAGGGTTTGGTAACGTGGGTAATGAAGCGGCTTATTTATTTAGCCATGCAGGCGCAAAAATTGTTGCGGTACAAGATCACACGGGCACGATTTTCAATGCAGAAGGGTTGGATGTCAAAGCACTGCAAAAGCATGTGGTGGAAACTGGCGGTGTGATGGGCTTTTCTGATTCAACTGTGATCTCGGATGAAGAATTCTGGACAGTTGATATGGATATTCTGATCCCAGCGGCATTGGAAGGTCAGATTACTGTTGAACGTGCGCAAAAATTAAAAGCCAAAATCGTACTTGAAGGTGCGAATGGCCCAACGTATCCAGAAGCAGATGATGTATTTGTCAGCCGTGATATTACCGTTGTCCCTGACGTGATCTGTAACGCAGGTGGTGTAACTGTCAGTTATTTTGAATGGGTTCAGGATATGGCGAGTTACTTCTGGACCGAGGACGAAATCAACGAGCGTCTAGACAAATTGATGATCCAAGCGATTGCCGATGTTTGGAATACTGCGGCACAAAAAGAATGTAGCTTGCGTACAGCCGCTTATATTTTGGCGTGTGAACGTATTCTGAAAGCGCGTAAAGAGCGCGGTATTTTCCCAGGCTAATCAACTAGTCAAAAATAGTGTAAAGGGTCTGTTGAGCATTCAACAGACCTGAAGATCAAAAACAGGAAGTGAGTAAATAAAATGAGCGAAGTCGCAATTACACGTAGCAATTTTAATGATTGGATGGTTCCAGTTTTTGCCCCAGCAAATTTCATTTTAGTACGTGGTGAAGGTTCTCGTCTTTGGGATCAAAACGATAAAGAATATATTGATTTTGCAGGTGGGATCGCGGTAAACGCTTTGGGTCATGCACATCCTGTGGCAGTAAAAGCCTTAACTGAACAAGCACAAAAGCTGTGGCACATTGGCAATGGTTATACCAACGAGCCTGTATTACGCCTTGCAAAGCAATTGGTAGATAGCACTTTTGCAGACAAAGTCTTTTTCTGTAACTCAGGTGCAGAAGCTAATGAAGCAGCGTTAAAACTGGCACGTAAAGTCGGTTTGCTCAGTGGCAATGCAAACAAGAACCAGATTGTTGCATTTAAGAATGCCTTCCATGGTCGTACTTTGTTTACCGTAACAGCAGGTGGCCAGCCAAAATATTCTCAAGACTTTGCACCATTGCCAGGTGGCATTGAACATACTGCATTTAATGACCTTGAAGCAGCAAAAGCTGCGATCACTGAAAATACTTGTGCGGTAATTGTAGAACCAATTCAAGGTGAAGGTGGCGTTCTGCCAGCAGATATCGAATTCTTGAAAGGCTTACGCGCACTCTGTGATGAAAAAGGTGCAGTCCTGATTTTTGATGAAGTACAAACCGGTGTGGGTCGTACAGGATCATTGTATGCCTATATGAATACAGGGGTAACGCCTGACATTTTGACTACAGCAAAAGCATTGGGTGGTGGCTTCCCGATTGGTGCAATGATCACTACAGATCATTATGCCAACATGTATGCAGTGGGCGATCACGGCACAACGTATGGTGGTAATCCATTGGCCTGTGCGGTTGCTGGCGCAGTATTTGAATTCATCAATACACCAGAAGTGTTAGACGGTGTAAAACAACGTCATCAATATTTTATTGATGCCTTAAACAAGATCAACGCTGAATATGATCTGTTCAAAGAAATTCGTGGTCAAGGTTTGTTAATTGGCTGTGTGTTGAAAGATGAACATGCAGGGAAAGCCAAAAATATTGTGACCTTAGCGGGTGAAGAAGGCTTATTGGCTTTAGTCGCGGGTACAGATGTGGTTCGTTTTACCCCTTCATTGATCATTCCTCAACACGATATTGATGAAGGTCTAAGCCGTTTTGTTCGTGCATTAGCACGCCTCTAAGTCTGCCGTGAGCATCTGCCCATGATGATTGTTCGACATGCAGCGCATCGGGACTTAGATGATATTTATCGTTTAGCGCAACGAGCGGGGGAGTCTGGCATTGGCCTGACTTCCTTACCACAAAATAAAGACATCTTGGCTGAACGTATTACACGTACCACTCGTACTTTAGACGGCTTATCCGAAAAGTGCGAGGCAAGTTATCTATTTGTATTGGAAGACACCAGCATTCACAAAATTGTGGGTGTAAGTGCAATTGAAGTTGCGGTCGGGTTGAATGAACCCTTTTACAACTTCCGTGTGGCCAAACAGGTACATGCCTCTAAAGCTTTAAATGTGTATAAGACTTTAGACACTTTGTTTTTAAGTAATGACCATACTGGTTGTAGCGAACTCTGCACCTTATTCCTTGATCCTGAATATCGTAAAAACCAGAACGGCAAATTTTTATCCAAAGTCCGTTTTCTGTTTATTGCTGCCTTCCGTTCTTTTTTTGAAGAACGACTGATTGCAGAAATGCGTGGTTTTTCCGACCAGAATGGACGGTCACCATTTTGGGATTCACTCGGTTATCTATTTTTCAATATGGATTTTGCCGCAGCGGATTATCTCAGTGGTGTCGGGCAAAAAGCTTTTATCGCAGAACTGATGCCGAGATTTCCAGTCTACGTCGACTTGCTGACTTCTGAGGCACGTGAGGTGATTGCAGAAGTGCATCCGCATACGCTACCAGCGGCAAAGGTATTGATGTCAGAAGGCCTTAAATATCAGGGGTATGTCGATATCTTTGATGCGGGGCCAACACTGGAAGCTAATACTGCTGAGTTACGGGCAGTGAAAGAGAGCCGCTTGCTTAAAGTCAAACTCACTGAGCAAGTCGAAAGTACAGAGACACATTTTTTGGTTGCTAATGACCAATACAAAGATTACGCCGTGTTGCTGATCAATAACAAAGCCGATGAAAGCGAGACTTTGCATTTAACAGCAGCACAAGCACAGGCACTGAATATTGCTGAACACGATGAAGTACGCGTTTTAGCATTAGAAAAAATGGAGAAGAACTAATGTCACAAGGTGCATTATTAATTGATGGTGCTTGGATTAAAGGACAAGGGACTGCGTTCAGTAAAACAAATCCAGTGAGCAATGCACAAATTTGGGCAGGGCATGAAGCAAGCCAAGCTGATGTTGAACAGGCATGCCATGCAGCACGTCAGGCATTTCCAGCTTGGGCACGCTTAGCACTAGAAGAACGTATCGCAATTATTGAGCGTTTTGCGGGTTTGCTGGAACAGAATAAAACCCAATTGGCTGAAGTGATTAGTCAGGAAACCAGTAAACCGCTTTGGGAAACTTTAACCGAAGTACAATCGATGATTGGTAAAGTAGCGATTTCAATTCGTGCCTATCATCAACGTACAGGGTTTAGCGAAACTGAAATGCCAGATGGGGTGGCTTCGTTACGTCATCGTCCACATGGCGTTCTCGCTGTATTCGGTCCGTATAACTTCCCTGGTCATTTGCCAAATGGTCATATTGTTCCTGCACTTATTGCAGGTAATACCGTGGTATTTAAGCCAAGTGAACTCACCCCTTGGACGGCCGAAGAAACTGCAAAATTATGGCAACAGGCAGGTCTACCGAAGGGGGTACTGAATATCGTACAAGGTGGACGCAGCACAGGTGAAGCACTCGCTGCGGCTGAACAGATTGACGGTTTATTGTTCACAGGCAGTGCCAATACGGGTTATCACTTGCATAAACAAATGGCAGGTGCACCTGAAAAAATCCTTGCCTTGGAAATGGGCGGCAATAATGCCTTGATCATTGATGAAGCAACCGATATTGATGCAGTGGTGAATTTAGCCATTCAATCTGCTTTCGTTTCTGCGGGGCAACGTTGTACCTGTGCACGCCGTATTATTGTTAAACACGGTGCCAATGGTGATGCTTTCATTCAACGTTTTGTTGATGTAGCGAAGAACTTGGTGGTTGGTGCATGGAATGCTGAACCGCAACCGTTTATGGGCGGTGTCATCTCTGCACATGCCGCGGAACAGATGTTGGCAGCACAAAGCAAGCTCATTGCTCTAGGTGCAAAACCATTGTTGGAAATGACGCGTCCACAAGCGGACAGTTCATTGCTCACTGCAGGTATTTTAGATGTTACTCAGGTGACCGATATTCCTGATGATGAATACTTTGGTCCATTGACCACAATTTATCGCTATACCACTTTCGATGAAGCTTTAAACATTGCCAATAACACCCGCTTTGGTTTGGCGGTTGGCTTGGTTTCACCTGATCGTGATTTATTTGATCGTGTATTGATTGAAGCGCGTGCAGGCATTGTGAACTGGAACAAGCCATTAACAGGTGCATCAAGTGCAGCGCCATTTGGTGGTGTTGGGGCATCAGGTAACCACCGTGCCAGTGCGTTCTATGCAGCGGATTATAGTGCATGGCCAATGGCTTCACTGGAAAGTGACAGCGTTACTTTACCTTCAAAATTATCACCGGGTATTGTGCTGTAAGTCGGCTCGTATAGGGACACAGGGAGAAAAAAATGTCAGGTTATGAAATTAATTTTGATGGTTTAGTGGGACCGACCCATCATTATGCAGGTTTATCCTTTGGTAATGTTGCATCAACCAAGAACCGCAATAATGCGTCCAATCCTAAGTTGGCGGCAAAACAAGGCTTGAAGAAAATGAAGGCCCTTGCGGATTTGGGACTCAAACAATGTGTCTTTGCACCACAAGAACGCCCGCATGTGCCAACGTTGCGCCGTTTGGGTTTTACCGGCAGTGATATTGATGTCATTACCCAAGCCATGCGTACTGCACCAGCACTGTTGTCATCGCTCAGTTCAGCGTCATCTATGTGGACTGCAAACTCGTGTACGGTGTCGCCATCGGCAGATAGCACAGACGGTCGCATGCATTTTACTGCGGCAAACCTGAATAATAAGTTCCATCGATCAATTGAGCATCATACGACCACACGTATCCTTCAAGCGATGTTCAAGAATGATGTATATTTCGCGCACCACGAAGCATTGCCCGAAGCAGCTTTATTTGGTGATGAAGGGGCTGCTAATCATAACCGACTCGGTGGTGCTTATGATCAAGCTGGTGTACAGGTCTTTGTTTATGGTCAGCAACAGCTCGGTGGAGCCGTCGCACCACAGAAATTCCCTGCACGGCAAACCCGTGAGGCGAGTGAAGCGATTGCGCGTTTACACCGTTTAGATGCGAAACGCACGGTGTTCATTCAGCAAAACCCAGATGTGATTGATCAGGGCGTATTCCATAACGATGTCATCGCGGTGAGTAATCAGCAAGTATTGTTTCATCATCAGCAGGCTTTTTTAAATCAAGCTGATGCATTGCATGAAATCCGTCAAAAAATGGCGGGGATTGGGCAGGAATTTGTGTCGATTGAAGTGCCTGAAAGTCGAGTCAGTGTGGATGATGCGGTATCGACTTACTTATTTAATAGTCAAATTTTAACGCGTGCTGATGGTGGCATGAGTATTGTAGTACCAGAAGAATCTCGCCAAAACAAAGCGGTATGGAGCTATTTAAGCGACATGATTCAAATGGGCACGCCAATTGATGACATTAAGGTATTTGATTTGCGTGAAAGTATGCGCAATGGCGGTGGTCCAGCATGTCTGCGCTTACGTGTCGCGGTGAATGACGCCGAACTTGCTGCTGTGAATCCAAACTTGTTTATGAACGATGCACTGTTCAAAACCCTGAATCAGTGGGTGGACCAGCATTATCGTGACGAGTTAACGCAGGACGATTTGGCCGATCCAAGTTTATTGATCGAAAGCCGTACCGCGTTGGATGAACTCACCAAAATTTTGGCTTTAGGTTCGGTTTATCACTTCCAAAGATAAACAGTAAACAACGGCTTTTAAGGATGAAAGTACATGGTTGATCTATTAACGTTGACTTTAGAACAACGAGTTCCTGTGCAAATGCAAGGGAAAACTGCTGGATTTACATGGCAATGGCTTGGTGAAGGGCTATTACAATGTATGCCTAAGACAAGTTATAGAAAAACCATGGTGCTTTCTGCAGGTATTCATGGCAATGAAACTGCACCGATCGAATTGTTGGCAAATATTATCACTGATGTATTTGCGGAAAGGTTAAATCTGGCAGTACGGGTACTTTTTGTGTTCGGTAATCCCGAAGCCATTCGTCATGGTGTTCGTTATCTTGAAAATGATATGAACCGTATGTTCTGTGGTGCCTATCAAGATTTAATTCAAGACCAAGAAACTGAACGGGCAGCACATTTAGAGCAAGTGACAGCACAGTTTTTTGCAGATAGTTCAGCAGAAGCACAGCGTTATCACTATGATTTACATACCGCTATTCGTGCATCGCTCCTGCCTGTGTTTGCTTTATTCCCTTATCAGACAGCGCCTTACGATGACTTTCTGATCCAAAGTTTAAATGCTGCCGATTTGGATGCCTTGGTGTATCACAATGCGGTTGGGAAAACTTTTACTCATTTCACCACTGAACGTTTTCGGGCAGCCAGCAGTACTTTGGAATTAGGTAAGGCTAAGCCTTTTGGTGAAAATGACTTAGCTGAGTTTGCCACTACTGACCAGATGTTGCGCGCCGTACTTTCAGATCAGGCTTTGCCCATCAGACAGAAAGCAGACATTCGCCAGTTTAAGGTGGTGGATTCAATTTTAAAGCAAAGTGAAGATTTTCAACTGAATCTCAGCGCCAATGCACCGAATTTTTCTACTTTCCAGCAGGGCGAGGTGATCGCGACTCAGCAAGCTGGAAATTATGTCGCGCATGATCAGCAAGTCTGGATTTTATTCCCAAATCCGAATGTGAAAACAGGACTTAGAGCTGGATTGATATTAAAAGAAATGAATTAAGATACCGCCAATGAAGTGGTGAGATGTCGTTATTGGATGGAAATACATGGAGTTTGAATATGGATGTTCAATAGAACAAAACGTGTCAAAGAATATCGTCTAGATATTCGTTTTTATGAAAGTGAAACAGCAAGGACAGGTTGTCATAAGAATATAGTTGGAGTGACCGTGTATGAGTAACAATAACGAAAAGACATTTCCATCAGGCGAAGCCCTGAGTGGGCAATATGTGCCACAGCAGGATGTTGCCAGTTTATCGGGAACTTCTAGTGCAGAGATTGAAGTGGGTAAACCATTGAAACGAGCCATGACCAAGCGTCATTTGGTGATGATTTCTTTGGGTGGTGCAATTGGTACAGGGCTATTTTTAGGCTCTGGCGATGTCATTTCTCAGGCTGGTCCAGTCGGTGCGATTCTCTCTTACCTACTGGGTGGTGTGATTGCATACATGGTGATGTTGTGTCTCGGTGAACTCGCGGTACAGATGCCCGTTTCAGGTTCTTTTGGTGAATATGCCAGAACCTATATTGGTCCCGGAACAGGTTATATGATTACCTGGTTGTATTGGCTTACGTGGACGGCAACGTTAGGCACCGAATTTACTGCTGCGGCTTTACTGATGCAGGAATGGTTTCCTTCTATTTCCATGTGGACGTGGACTTTAGTATTTGCAGGTCTAGTTTTTAGCTTAAATGTCAGTTCTACACGGCTCTTTGCTGAATCCGAATTCTGGTTGTCTTTGGTCAAAGTCTTGACCATTATCTGCTTTATTGGATTAGGTTTAGCGGCTATTTTTGGCCTTATTTCCTATCATGGGCATGAGTCGGCGCCATTGTTTAGCAAGTTGACTGAACATGGTTGGTTTCCAAACGGTATTTTCCCAATTTTCGCGACCATGTTGATCGTGAACTTTGCATTCTCTGGCACAGAGTTGATTGGTGTCGCGGCAGGTGAAGCAGAAGAGCCAGCCAAGACAGTGCCAAAAGCAATCAATGCGGCAATCTGGCGCTTATTGATTTTCTTTGTTGGTACCATCGTGGTGATCTGTGCATTACTGCCTTATGAAATGGCAGGTCTAAATGCCAATAGTGTCAGTAACAGTCCATTCGTTACGGTATTTAATTATATTGGTATTCCATACGCAGAAGACATTATTCGTTTTGTGATTATTACCGCGCTTTTGTCTGCTGCAAACTCAGGTTTATTTGCAGCTTCTCGCATGATGTGGTCATTGTCTGAGAAGAAGCAGTTACCAAAAGTATTTTCAAAATTGACCCGTTCAGGCACACCGATTATTGCGATTATTGTGACGATGTTTGGTGCAATTCCAGGATTATTATCGGAACATTTTGCACCTGAAACGATTTTCAAAAACCTACTCGGTGTTGCCGCATTTACTATGGTGGTGGTATGGATTTCAATTTGTGTATCCCAATTTAACTTCCGCAGACAATGGATCAAATCGGGTAAAACAGTCAAAGACCTGAAATTTGCTGCACCACTATTCCCACTGACACCGATTTTAGGTGGTGTATTCTGTGTGATCACCTGTATCAGTATGGTGACTGATCCATCAATGCAAGTAGGTTTCGTCTGTTGCGTTCTGTTTATTATTGCCTGCTATGCGAGCTACAATATTTTTTATAAAAACAAAGCCGTTTAAATAACTTTCTTATTCAAACCTAATAACATAGACGGATAGGTTGTAGACATGCGCTACAACCTATCCGTTTTTTTTATGCATGATGATAGGGCCGCCGTATCGAGGGTGATAGATTGATCTTTTCAACTTATACTGGAGCTAAAATAGTCCTGATTGCGCATGTATAAGCCATGAATTTTTATCATCGATAATGCTTTTAGATGATGATTTGTTTACATATTGTGTAAGAAATACAGTCCTTGGTTGTGATTGTAGAAATACAAGGTATAAATGGGTTGAGTCGATTTTTTAAACAACAAAGAATCTAGGTGATGAGTTTGACTTTATGGCGAATAAAAATAATCCATCCTTAGCGATTGGTCAGCAAGTCATATTAACTGAATTGGCGGGTTGCGAAGAATGCGATGCAATATATCGCAGGGTTGAGCTTGCATCAGGCGAACGGGCGTATTGCACCTGTTGTGGCGCAGAGCTGTATCGTAGAAGTCGTTCTTTTTCGTCTTTGCTCGCCTTGGTCGTTACCGCATTGATTGTCTTTGTGATTGCCAATAGTTTCCCCATTGTCATTGTTGAGCTACAGGGCAATACTTCACAGACCACTTTAATTGGTGCTGCTTGGACCATGTTTCATATTGATCGTGCATTGGTTGGGGTATTGATTCTGATTACAACATTTATTGTTCCTTTGGTTGAGTTGTTATTGCTGAGCTATGTGCTTTTTTTTATTAGTGTATTGAAGATCAGACCGCAATTTTTGACCTTGGCATTAAGAGCACTTTTTCTGTTTCGGACATGGGGAATGGTTGAGGTTTTTCTAATTGGTGTACTGGTGACTTTGGTCAAACTTGTGGGAATGGTTACCGTCATTCCAGGGGTTGCACTGTGGGCGTTTACATTATTAAGCGTGCTTTTGGTCTATATTGCTTCGGTAAAGATTAAAGATATCTGGGATGAAGTTGATCGGAGTTTGGGATGAAGCAAAAGCATGACACCGAGATCAGTTCAATTGTAGAGCATCTTTCCGATGTTGATTTACAGATTAAAAATTATGTCAGAGCAAAACAGGTTGGGCTGATCCAATGTCATTGTTGTGGATTGCTTAATTCTGTAACGAGTCACGTAGATCAACAAAATCATGCGCAATGTTCTCGATGTAAAAGTACTTTGCATTCGCGAAAACCACAAAGCTTAAACCGTACTTTTGCCTTGGTGATTGCTGCTGCTATTTTATATATTCCAGCGAATGTGCTACCAATGACCGTAACAGATTCTCTATTGGGGCGTCAGCAAGATACCATCATCAGTGGTGTGATCTATTTTTGGCAAAATAGTGACTACTTGGTGTCTGTGGTCATTTTCATGGCCAGTATTTTTATCCCGATTTTAAAACTATTGATCCTGATGTTCTTATTAATTTCAGTGTATATGCAATCATCCTCCAGATGGCATTTTTCACCTGAACACTGTGCGCTGATGTATCGGATTGTTGAATTTATTGGCCGTTGGTCCATGATCGATGTCTTCGTCGTGGCATTATTGACAGCACTGATACAGATTCAGTCGCTTGCAACCATATTGGCTGGACCAGGTGCAGTGGCTTTTGGCGCTGTGGTGGTGTTGACCATGTTTGCTTCACTGAGTTTTGATCCAAGAATTATTTGGGACAATTATTTCAAGGCGCATCAAGCAAATGCGCAACAATCAAATCATTTGAAAGGAACGGCGATTCATCAATTAAAAAGTTAAGATTGAAGATGAACCTTATTTTTGACCTATAAAAGAAAGATCACTATGTCAGAAAATACCCCGAATAGCCAAGATTCTGAAGAAAGCACCACCGTGTTAACTCAGAATGAACCAGTCTTCGATGAACCTGAAAAAAAGAAGGGTCGTTGGCGACCTGCGCTCATTTGGCTGGTTCCATTTATTGCGCTTTTAATCGCAATTTCGCTTGCTGCAAAAGCCGTGCTGGATACAGGCCCAACCATTGAAGTGTCTTTCCGAACAGCGGAAGGCTTGGTGGCCGGGAAAACGACAGTACGTTATAAACAGGTCGATATTGGTTTGGTTCGTCAGATTGATCTTTCGGATGACCGCTCTCATGTCATTGCCAAAATTGAATTACGCAAAGATGCCAGTAATTTTGCAGCAAAAGATTCACGCTTTTGGGTGGTAAGACCCAGAGTCGGAACGGGCGGTATTTCTGGGATAGATACTTTATTATCGGGTGCTTATATTGAAGTTGATGGGGGGAAGGCTGAGCAGAAGCAGGAGAATTTTACTGGGCTTGAAATACCGCCCGTCGTGTCTTCTGATATACCAGGTAAGGTCTTTTTCTTAAAAGCACAGGATTTGGGATCACTGGATATTGGTGTGCCCATTTACTATCGCAGAATTAATGTCGGGCAGATTACCGCATATAAATTAGCCTCTGATGGAAAAAGTGTAGAACTACAAACCTTTATTCAATCTCCTTACGATAAATTCGTGACCACAGATGCACGTTTTTGGCAGGCCAGTGGCGTAGATGTAACTCTAAATGCATCTGGATTTAATCTAGATACACAATCGCTTGCCAGTATTGTGGCGGGGGGTATTGCATTTGGCTACCCAGAAAATTCGGCTGGTAGTATTGCACCGAACCACAGTTATTTTACTTTGTCGGACTCTCGAAAAGAGGCCATGAAAGAACCAGATGGCAAACCACGACCAATTATTATGTACTTTGATCATTCTTTACGTGGTTTAACGGCAGGTGCACCGATTGATTTTATGGGGATCGAAATTGGAAATGTTAAAGCAATTAACGTTGAATTTGATCAGTCTTATACGCATTTAAGAATGCGCGTGGATGCCGTGATTTATCCTTCTCGTTTGGCACATGGTAAAGAGCTTGATCCCGATGGCGAAATTTTTAAATACTTTATCGAGAAGGGCTGGCGTGCGCAGATGCGGACTGGCAATTTATTAACAGGTCAGAATTACATTGCCTTTGATAAGTTTCCAAAAGCCAAAGCAGCTTCTTTAATCACGAGACCAGATGGACGCGTTGAAGTACCAACCACGGCAACAGAGTTGAGCGGCTTACAGGCACAAGTTTCACAAATTGCCGATAAAGTCAGCAAGTTCCCACTCGAAGAAATTGGCCAAGATGTTCGTAAAACATTGAATAATATGAATACCACGATTGAGTCGACAGATAAGTTGGTGAAACAGCTGGATGGCAAAGTTGCACCAGGACTACAAGCAACGCTCAATGATGTCCGTAAAACTATGCAATCTAGTGAATCCATTTTATCGAGTGATGCACCAATGCAGCAGGATGTGCGTAAAGCATTGCAGCAAATGACTCGAGCTGCGGCATCATTACAATTAATGGCGGATTATATTGAACAACATCCTGAATCGTTGATTCGGGGTAAAAAAGCAGAGGCAAATAAATGATAACAACAATGATCGCTAAATCTTCACTCGATGCACGACAGCTTATAAGCAGTGTGAGCATCTTATCGGCTGCTTTGTTGCTCACAGCCTGTTCTGGTTCACCCACGCCGAATTATTATACCTTGGCAACTAAAGTTTCTCCCTTAGCTAGTTCAAAGGTGAGGGTCATCGAAGTATTGCCTGTTGGATTACCTGACCGTATTAATCGAGCACCGATCGTCATACAGGATGCAGCGGGTAAATCCAAAATCATGGAAAATGAGCGTTGGACGTCTACGCTCGGGGCTGAATTAAGAGATAACCTGTCTGCTGGTTTACAGCAAAAGCTTGGTGCTGTTGATCGATATAGCAGTGGCATGGTCGGCGGTAAAGTGTCTTATCGTGTTGCGACTGACTTTTCACATTTTGATATTGTCAATGCGAGTGATGCCGCAAAGAAAAATGTCGAAGTATCGGTTGCTTGGATCATTAAGCGCAATGATCCCACCGTTGCTTTGGATCAGAATCCTGTGCAAAACCAGCAGCTGGCATGTCGTATGAGTTTTAGCCAGCCGATTTCAGGAAATACGGAGCAATTACAGAATATTGTCAGTGCGGCAAGTGGTTCGTTAAATCGAGTGGTCGATGCCATTGCACTGTCGATAGTGGCATCGGATTCAAAAACTCCGATTAACCTAAATGGGGTGATTTGTTCTTAATCTTGCTGAAATATGGTCATATTGATCACATTTGTTCAATTCCAGTTTTATTCTTTATCTGAGCATAAAGCTTTAATATTGTTTTAAGTTGCTCTCTTTACTTTACCAGCTAATACAAATACCTCATTTCGTATTAGCTGGATCAGAACATTAAAGAGAGTATAAAAATGAACCAATGTGTGATGAGCGCAAAAAATATTATTCGTGGTAAGCACCACCCAGAATTTTTACAGCATGAAGTCCTTGCCGATATTTTTATTCAAACGGCACAAACATTTCCAGAAAAAATCGCCTTAATTGAAGCTGAGCAAGAGCTGAGCTATGGCGAGTTGTATCAACAAGCTTTGGTTATGGCGCAACACTTGACCCTGAAGGGTGTAAAAGCAGGGGATATCGTTGGCTTATGGTTGCCACGCGGCATTGAGTTATTAAAATCTCAGTTGGCGATTTGCCTGAGTGGCGCAGCTTGGTTGCCGTTTGATATGGATACCCCAGCTGATCGTATTGAGGTTTGCCTTGAAGATGCCGAAGCGGTCGGTATGATTACCAGTGATGAATGGTATGAACATTTGTATGATGTTCCACAAAGCAAATGGACCAATACTGAGTTACAACGCCTCCTAAATGAGCCTGTAGTTTTAGCACAAACTTCGCCTGAGCAACCTGCCTATATTATTTATACTTCTGGCTCTACGGGTAAACCGAAAGGCATTGTGATTACCCAGAAGAATATTTGTCATTTCCTGCGCAGTGAAAATAGTATTTTAGGTATTCAAGCGCAAGACAAGGTCTATCAAGGGTTCTCTGTGGCATTTGATATGTCTTTTGAAGAGATTTGGCTATCGTATTTGGTTGGAGCAAGTTTATGGATTGCGCCAAAAACACTGGTCAGTGATCCAGAACGTTTATGCAAAACCTTGCAGCAACAACAGATTACGGTATTACATGCCGTACCGACATTACTCGCCTTATTTCCTGAGGACGTCCCGAATTTACGGATCATCAATCTCGGTGGTGAGATGTGTCCGGATTCTTTAGTTGAGCGTTGGGCATTGGCACATCACCAGATGTTTAATACCTATGGACCAACAGAAACCACGGTATCCGCAAGCTTAGAGTTATTGCAACGTGGCAAGCCCGTCACGATTGGTAAGCCATTACCCAACTATGGCATGTTGGTGATCAATGCTGAAAGAGAATTATTGGCACAAGGTGAAACAGGCGAACTCTGTATTTTTGGGCCAAGTGTCGCAGAAGGTTATTTAGGACGAGCTGATTTAACCGCAGATAAATTTATTCAAAACCCTTGGGCGAATAATGAGGATGAAATCAGCCTGTATCGTACAGGCGATTTGGCCAAGATTGATGAATTTGGTCAGGTACATTGTCTAGGACGTGCTGACGACCAAGTCAAAATCCGTGGCTTCCGTGTGGAGTTAGGCGAAATCGAAGCTGCTTTATGCGATCTTGAAGGGATTGGAACCGCAGCGGTGATTTTGAGAGCAGAGGATGGCATTGATCAACTGATCGCTTTTATTGCCCCTGAAATTGATGCCAAGCAAGCGATCGAAATCAAACAACTTCGCCATCATCTCGGTCAGCGCCTGCCACCGTATATGGTGCCCAATCGCTTTGAAATTATCGAAGAAGTACCTCGTTTATTGTCAGGAAAAATTGACCGTAAGGCATTGAAAGCGAGACCTTTAGTCAGCGTGGTTGATCGGAGTGAATCAGATCAACCACAGAATCAAGCTGAAGAAGTTTTATTCGAGATTTTAAATCGTCTATTTCCGAATATCCCAATTAAATTGGACTCAGATTTTTTTGATGATCTAGGTGGCCATTCACTTTTAGCTGCGGTATTGATTTCAAACTTACGTGAACATGCTGCATATAGTCATCTGACTATTCAAAGTTTATATCAAGCAAGAAAGGTTGGGGCGATCGCTGCATTGATGTTTGAGCAACCTGAACCTTCGGCATTTGATCGCCAGCTTGGGCAAGATAATCCACGTAATCAAACCTATAAATGGCTATGTGGTCTCGCACAGGCCATAACGATTCCTGTATTGATCTCAGTAAATATTTTGCAATGGTTGGCACCATTCTTTACCTATCATTATTTTACGGGTGGGGCACGAGACAGTATTCCCTATGCAATCGTGCTGTCATTGTTGGTCTATATCAGCGTTATTATTGCCAGTTTCGCAGTTTCAATTACGGTGAAACGGTTATTGATGTTGGGTGTTGAGGCAGGTCGTTATCCGCTCTGGGGGATGACTTATTTCCGTTGGTGGTTAGCTGATCGGATTACCAGTATTTCACCTGTTTATCTACTTTCTGGCTCGACCTTGCTGAATTTATATCTCAAGGCACTTGGGGCGAAAATTGGACATGATGTCACGATTAGTTCTGTACATATCCGTATGCCATCACTGCTCAGCATTGAAGAGGGTGTCAGTATTGGTTCTAACGTCAATCTAGAGAATGCCAAAGTGGAACACGGGCATTTGGTTTTGGGATCAATCCAACTCAAACAAGACAGTTATGTGGGCTCTTATGCCGTATTGGAAGAAAATACGGTGTTAGAGCCACAAGCACATGTTAATGCATTAACCTCAATTGAATATGGGACAACGGTACCAACAGGTGAAATCTGGGATGGTACGCCTGCTAAAAAAATTGGTCATGTTGATGCGTTAGCAGCATTAGCAACACGTCCAAAATTGTCTTTACTGCGCAAATTTTCAGAGTATGGATATTATACCGTCAGTGCGTTAATCATTGCCTGTATCTTCTTTATTCCTATTTTCCCAAGTTTTATTTTGGTCGATTGGTTAGATGTCAATGTCTTTAATATCGATCCGAATAATCATATTCAAACGGCACTGTATTATTTCTTTCTGGCCATCCCAGCCAGTGCAATGATGATGGTAATGACGTCTTTAATTTCCTCAGCTTTACGCAAGGTGGTACAGCCTCGTTTAGAGACTGGACGTTATGCGGTACATGGTGGCGTGTATTATCGTAAATGGTTTGCGGCTCAGATTTTAGAAACCAGTTTGCAAACTTTACATGGCTTGTTTGCGACTATTTATGCACCCACTTGGTTCCGCATGTTAGGTGCGAAAGTGGGGAAGAATACGGAGATTTCTACGGCAACAGGCGTAATACCTGAAATGCTGACTCTGGGTGAGGAAAGTTTTATTGCCGATGCGGTGATGTTAGGTGATGAAGAGATTAAAGGCGGTTGGATGACCTTAAAGTCGACCCAAATTGGCAACCGTAGTTTTGTCGGAAATAGTGCCTATATCGCAGATGGTACCGTGCTACCTGACAATGTGTTGATTGGTGTTCAGTCTAAAACCCCAAGCAATGAAGAAATGTATTCTGGACAGACATGGTTCGGTTCACCTGCTTTACTGCTTCCTGCACGTGAGGCCGCTGCACATTATCCAGATCATTTAACCTTTAAACCAAGTGTAAAGCGCCGTTTGATGCGTGCTGTGATTGAAGGTCTACGCATTGTATTGCCCACGGCTTTGGCGATTGGGGTGGGTTATATGATTGTGTTGGAAGTGATCGAGGTGATTAATCACTATAGTGTGGCTATGGGCTTATTGGCCTTAACTTTGGCAGGGCTGTTATATGGTATCGGTTGCTTTATCATTGTCACTATTTTGAAATGGGCTTTGATTGGACGTTATCAACCGCGTTCAGCACCGATGTGGACCATGTTTGTCTGGCTCAGCGAAGGGATTACCAGCTTATATGAATCTGTTGCGATTCCGAACTTCTTAAACTATTTAAGAGGCACGCCAATGTTACCTTTCTTCTTGCGTCTTTTAGGCGTAGGGATTGGTAAAGATGTCTATCTGGATACCGCAGACATCACAGAATTTGACTGTGTGAAGATTGGAGATCGTGCTGAGTTTAATAGCTTTTCAGGGCCGCAAACACATTTATTTGAAGACCGTATCATGAAAATTGGTCTGGTAAATGTTGGCAATGATGTGGTGGTAAATTCGCGCAGTATTATTTTATATAGTGCCAATGTCAGTGATCATGCGGTATTGGGTCCACTCACATTGGTGATGAAAGGGGAGAATATTCCCGCAAAATCAGCATGGATTGGTTCACCAGCAGTGCCTTGGAAACATTCATAAACTTTGATGAGAAGCGTATCAAAGCGGAGGGATAGCAGGATAGTTTTCTTGTTACCCTCTCTTATGATTCAGCGCTTTGAAGAAAGTACAACACCGATTTATAATCTATCGATAATTATAAAATTTAATTTTAATTTAAGAATATTTTTATAATATTTTTTTATATAAAGTCATCATGGAACGATTGACAATGTCAATTGAAACGATAGAAATCCTTCTATTTCATTGGATTAATTCGGCTGCAACTCAGAATCCTATTTTGGATAAAATTGCTTTATTTGCATCGCATAATTTAATTGCAGTTTTATTTGTTTTCCTCATCTGTTCTCTATTTTTTAAGAATAAAAAATATAGAGGGCAATTTGTCAAAACTTTAATGACAGTGCTGGTTTCTTTATTAGTCACCCAATTGATTCATGCCGTCTATTATCATCCAAGACCTTTTGATCTTGGCATTGGACATATCTTAACGGGGCATGGCTCGTCGTCCTCTTTTCCAAGTCAACATACGCTAACCGTTGCAACGATTGCATTTTCATATCTCCTGTCGGGTTATCGAAAGATTGGGAGTGCAGCACTGCTACTCGGCTTCATTGTTGGCTGGTCAAGGATTTATATTGGGGTTCATTTCCCGTTTGATGTGATCGGTTCATTTATGATTGCTTTTATTCTTGTATTGGGCATGAAAGAGATTTTCAAAATATTTATTTTAAGCGCGAAAAAGCCGATTTTGATTTCAGTGGTTGAAGAGGAAATTATTTAATCCATATTTTTAATTTTAGATTTGAGTGATCGTTATATTTAGCTCTTTAACAATGCGATCAAACCGATGCCTATAATTTGAATGCATCGGTTTGATATCTTTAGTGATGTACAGGAAATCTAAGATTCATCTGCTCTTGCTGTGAGTTGTCCTTCTGCAGTTAATTGTTCAGCCATTTCTTTGGTTTTTCTTAGGCCAGGCATGCGATATTCGGTATGACCATAGTCTTTGATTGATTTCCAGCGACCACCCCAAGTTAATCCAACAGACTCGGCAACTTGACCATACAATTCATAACCTCGCATTGCCCAAGGATCGCGCTCAGTAATGACCACTTTGCCATTACGCTTAAAGGCAACATCCGCGGCTAAACCAAACTGGTGATAGCTTTGGTAGCCTTTGGCACGGGTTGTATTTGGATTACCTGCCAACATATTCTGGCGATTTGGGCTGCGATAGCCTTCAAGTAGAACCAGTTCATAACCATGTTGTTCTTTCATGATTTTGAACACCATGAGCAGACGTTGTTTATAGCGCGGATTAATTTTGTCCCATTTACGATCGACCAAAGATGAATCTAAGCTGCCATGTGAATGGGTTATTGGAATCTCAATTTGAGAAGCATCAATGCTTGGATCGGTAGGGTGTTGAGCCTGATAAGCTTGCTCTAAACGTGTTGCTTCTACAATTGCATCTTGAATCAGTGTCGCGTCAACTTCTGGTGGTGGGCTGAGCATTTCACCATTTAGTAAGCTATAAATCTGTGGATCGGTCTCTTTTAAATATTCAGCTTCAATTCGTGTGGAATTGATCGGGCGTGTAAACGCAAAAACCATAATACTGGCAAATAAAAAGAATCCAGCAATTAAAATCCACCATTGCTGCAAGTGCCAATGGGACTGTAATTTTTCTGGCGAAGCTGCCTGATGCATGTTCTCAGCGAACTGCATGGCGTTGGCGATTTTCTTTTTGCCGCTAGGGAGCAGTGATTGCAATAATTGCTTGGACTTATGACGAAGCTCATAAGACATCAGCAACGTCAATCCAATTGCAACTGCAACGAAGCAGAAGAAGATAAACCAAATCATTTTTTA
The DNA here is from genome assembly GCF_000369805.1 of Acinetobacter sp. NIPH 2100. Taxonomy (GTDB): domain Bacteria; phylum Pseudomonadota; class Gammaproteobacteria; order Pseudomonadales; family Moraxellaceae; genus Acinetobacter. The sequence continues at coordinate 1,212,482 of NZ_KB850224.1, forward strand.
TTTGAGGTCATTTACAGCAAAAGGCTTTTGGGTCACTTTAATTTGTACCGTTGCTTCTGGCGCTTCAACTTCAGCTTCAGGTGTTTGTGCTGGAGCCGCTTTGCTTGGTTGAGGGGCAGGTTTTACGGTGGTTTTATTTGTTCCCGCAGGCACTGCTTCATTTTTCCCTGCTGGTAATTTTGCAGGAACGACCTTTTGTGGTGGCTTGGCATTTGGCTCATTGGCAAAAGGGGAAGCATGTTGTCCAGTTGGAGCAGGTGCAACTGTTGGTGGTGTTCGTTGGAAGAATTTGTTTAAATCATTACTGCCAGGCTGAGCAATGTTATTTTCTTCTACCGGCTCTGTTGTTTCGTGTTGAACAGTTGCAACTTCATCCGTGTTTTGAGTTGTTGCTTTTGCATTCGGCAGCACAGTATAGGTTTCTGTTTCTTCATCTGTTTGCTCTTGCTGTGGCGTCGCTGTATCGGCAGTGCTTGATGAGCTATGAACAAAAACAAAGAAAATCAGTGAGGCGAAAATTACCCCTGAAATAAATCCAATAATTATATAAATTACAGGTGATAACGTTTTTTTCTTATTTGTCTGTAATATGCGTAAAGAAGTTGTTCTTTCCTGATTCATACGTCATCAACTAAGGCAAATGAATGGTGATATGTGCTTCTTCTGCTGGTGCAGAAATCACATTTTGATAAGGGTTTAAAGCAGCCTGATTTTGTTTTGACAGCATGAACTTTAAACCGGCAAAAGTGAGCGCTGCAAACATGAGCAAGAAGATAAGAATCCAGAAAAAAGGCAACTCATGGTGAATGATATGTTTAATCTGGTCTGGGATGGCTGCAAATGGAGAAAATGCTGCTTTTTTGCCTTTGAGATAATCTATCTCATCCCCAACACGAGCGACCAGATGGTTTAAGCTCTCAACCGATTCCAGTCGATATTTGCCTTGAAAACCAAGCAATAAACAGTAATGGAACACTTCAAGCGAAGCCAAACGCTCTTTGCCACGACTGCGTAGTTGTTCCAGTATTTCAAAAAAGCGATAACCCGCGAGTTGAGATCCGAATAAACTCAATTGTAGCGGACTGATCAACCAAGTATTTTGCAAATTAAAATAAGCAGGATCTTGCTGAGTCGCAATGGTTTCATCAATCAGTGCACAGAATGCATATTTTGAATCATGAATATCTTCAGCAGAAAATTGCAATCGTTTGGCCTGTTGCTCAAAACGATTTAATAAATCCAGAATCTTTTCACGAAAGTCATTCGGATTGGCAGGAATGTAACGATTACGAATTAAGAAAACCAGATAAAACCCATCATGTAATAGGTCAATCAAATTGGTCACTTGAGCTTTATTCTGTGGTTGATCAGCGCTAGGGAGACCTGAACCGATTTTTCCATCATCAAATAAAGAAGGGATGCCTGTAGGTTGAGTCATTGTTGTTCTCTTAGCTATTCATTACAGCAATCAGTTCAATACTAATATCTTGGAAGCCAGCAGGCACATAGATACAGATGGATTCTGACTCAAGCATACGTTGATAAAGTTCGTGATGTGGTTCAATCTCAAAATAGCTCACACCTGAACGCACTGGAATAGCTGTCGGCACTTGCATTAAATGATGAAGCGGAACAGCTGGAAGTGCTGCAATTACACGTTGTTCCACATCAATGGTACTACCCACTTTAAAACGTAATGGAACGATCTGGATCAGTTCGTGAGTTTGCATCATGCTGCTTGAAACAGCCACGTAAAGACGCGTATCGCGAGTAATCTTATCGGACTCGAGACTACCCACCCAATAAGAAGGTCGAATTTCTTTCAAGGCAATACTGAAATAGCGACTTGAAATAATGGTATCTAATAAATCTCTTAGAATCAGATCAAGCTGCTGAAAACTGTCTTGTAATTGGTGATGTTTATAGTGAGGTAAATGATCAACATCATACGCCGTAGAGAAGGTCAGTAATGATCCTGTTAAACGTAACAATTCTGAGAATAAACGTTCTGGGTGAATCAATGGATACTGCAGCAGGTGGTTCAAGCCCGCATAAGCCGTATTTAAAGCATTAATCAGCCAGAAGGAAACGATATCACCCGAACGGAACTCAATTAATTTCTGTTCATTTTCACGATTATTGCTTTGAATGGTTTTAATTTTTGCCTTAATCACGTTAAGCGTACGCTTTAAGTTATTAATTAAAGATTCCGAAGCTGCAATATGTAAGATGGGCGGAATAAATTTATTGTCTAGTTCAAAATGGCCTGAGCTTTGACGTTTAATTTTACCGACTGGGATATATAAAAAGCCATCTAGGTTTTGACTGGGTTGAATATGCTGTTCTAATAATTTGAATTCGGCACGACGACGTAACAGATTCAGCTCAGCAGGACTGGCATCGGTAAACAGATCATGCGTTTCTGTCAAATAATTATGATAACGGCTAGACACTGAACGTGTTTCATCGGCAATATTTTTCTTATTGGCCTGCAATATTGGCAGGGCCAAATAAACTGTCATTTCACCTTGTAGATTTAAATCATCTAACAATAATGGCTCAGGTAACAGGTCTTGCGCAGGCGCATGATAAATTTCACCATCTTGCCAAATAATTTCAACTTCTTGCAAAGCCAAAATATGGGTAGAAAGCTGAACTTCATCAAATTTTAATTTCTGTACGCCGTAAGCATGAGGGATCATCGCTCGAATGGTGTGATTTAAGCGTTGTTCATGGTAGGTATCTTGAATCTGGAAATGCTGAGGACGTAAAAATAAGCCTTCACCCCAAAGAATCTTTTCTGCTTTAAACATATTTATTTACCAACAATTATTCATATTCATTCTTTGGCTGAACACCAAGAGTGTCCTGTAGCATTTGTAAAGGATGTTCTTCCTTAATGACCTGAGTCAACCATTCATGTAGCGGCATTTGACTCCATTTAATGGTTTTTTGCAGCATATAGCTGACAGGACTATGTGGTTCATTTTTCTGAAAATAAGTGGCAATTTCTTGCAGTACACGCATTGCCTGTTCGCGATTTTCAACATGTGATTGAACTTGTGGCTGAAAAGACAGCTGGTTTTGAGGTGCAGAAGATTGTGTCGTCACGGGTTGTACCATCGGCGTTGTCGATGTTTCGACTTCTGTAATGACTGCTTGAGTTGTTTGCTCAAACAAATCGGTCTTATAAATCTTTTTCAGCGTGATATGAATGGTGTCTAAACCTGAATCGATCGCGGCAAAACTTGGTGAATCCAAGCCGAGTAGGCCATCTAAAACCTGCTTGAGTGTCGCCCATTGTTGCAAGATTTCATTAAAGTTTTGATAATTTTGACGTTGAAAAGATTTATCGGTATTCGCTAAAGCCTGTTCAAACTGCTCTAATTCTGTTGGGCTGTTTGATCCTTCATAATCATCACTCTGTTTACGGCGAACGTTCTCATGATAGAGGAAGTTGTCATAGTCAAGTAAGTGATAAAAAGGAGCTTGGTTCATCAATGAGACTTTTTTGATGAGCAGCGGCAGTTGATTGATCAGACCTTGTAATAAACCAATACGTTGGTCCAGATCATCATCTTCGACCTCGGGGTGTAGCGTAAGCCAATATTGTTCTAATATGCGATGACTTAACTCAAGACTTTTGGCAACACCTTCAAATCCATAAAGATTTGCCCAAGCTTCTGACAGCCAAGTGAGCAAGCGGATATCTTTACTTTTTGATTGAAGTAGATCAATCGATGTGGCTGCGACAAAATCCCAGTCAGCCTGTTTAGGTTCGGTGACCCAATCGCCTTGATCAAGCAGTACATCATCTTGGGTTTTTGCTTTTTTAATAGCATGAAACTCATTTGAGAATGAGTAATCTTCACCGCAAGGTGACTGCTCATTGATCGGCGTTAATAAAGATAAAATATCCATATGCATCACAAATTTGGCTCAATCTTAAAAATTTAAACTTCAGCTTTGGCTTTTTTAGTTGAACGTTTTTTAGTTGCTTTTTCTACCGGATCTAATTGATAGGTGATTTCATCATCTTTGGTATCAATCACAATCAGCTTCGGTAATTTATGCTCAGCTAACGCAACTAAAATTTCAGTTGCCAAAGCAGGCAAGACGGTAGAGTTGAGAATGTTGTCTACATTCCGCGCACCACTATCCACTTCAGTACAACGGCTTAATAACAATTCGATTAAATCATCTGAATATTGAACCTTGGTTGCGTATTGCTTTTCAATACGAGCCACGATTTTCCCAAGCTTATGCTTGATGATACGAACCAGAAGTTCATCATGCAGTGGGAAATAAGGCACGATACGCATACGACCAATAAATGCAGGTTTAAATTGTTTATATAAACTTGGTTTTAGATGTTCGATTAAATCTTCTGCATGTGGCCAATCTTCTACAGGTTGATTTAAACACGCCTGCATAATTGCACTTGAACCTGTATTTGAGGTCAATAAGATGGTGGTGTTTTTGAAGTCAATCACACGACCTTCACCATCTTCGAGCATGCCTTTATCAAACACTTGATAGAACAATTCTTGCACATCGCTATGCGCTTTTTCGATTTCATCTAACAGCACGACACTATAAGGATTGCGACGAACGGCCTCTGTCAGAACACCACCTTGACCATACCCAACATAGCCTGGAGGAGCACCTTTTAATGAAGAAACGGTATGTGCTTCCTGATATTCAGACATATTGATGGTAATGAGATGTTGTTCGCCGCCGTAAAGTTCATTGGCTAAGGCAAGGGCAGTTTCTGTTTTACCCACACCACTTGGACCAATCAGAATGAATACGCCTTGAGGCTTATTCGGATCTTCTAACTTGGCTTTGGAGGTTTTAATGCCTTGAACCAATTGGGCAAGTGCATAATCTTGCCCCATGACGCGTTCACCCAGTTTATCTTCAAGCGTTAGAATTTGTTTGATTTCATCATTGACCATATTTCCAACAGGAATACCAGTCCAGTCTGAAATAATTTCATTGACGATTTGCGCATTAACACGTTCAAACACCAAAGGCATTTGACCCTGTAATTGTGCCAACTCTGCTCTTAGCGAGGCAATCTGTGCTTTATTATCCGTTTCAGTTTGCGTATTCAACTGCTGAATCTGTTTAACTAAGCCAAGCTCTTGTTGCCATTTAGTTTCAGTTTCCTGAATTTCTGTTTCTAGGCTTGAGAGCTGTTGATTAAGATCATCTAGGCGTTGGTGGTGAACAGGGAACTGTTGATGCTCATGCGTGAGGATCTGATGTTCTAATTTCAGATTATGCTGTTGTGCTTTCAGCTGATCTAAAATAACAGGTTGCGCATTTTGAGTCAGTGCAACACGGGCTGAAGCGGTATCCAATACACTCACGGCCTTATCTGGAAGTTGACGACCGCTAATGTAACGATGCGAGGCTTGAACGGCAGTAATAATTGCTTGGTCATCAATATGCAAATTGAAATGACTTTGCATCACAGGAATCATGGCACGCAACATATCAATTGCCACTTCTTCTGTCGGTTCTTCAATCTTAACCACCTGAAAGCGACGGCTGAGTGCTGCATCTTTTTCAAAGTATTGTTTATATTCGGCCCAAGTAGTCGCGGCAATGGTTCTTAATTCACCACGTGCCAATGCGGGTTTGAGTAAGTTAGCGGCATCATTTTGTCCAGCTTGACCACCCGCGCCAATCAAGGTGTGTGCTTCATCAATAAACAGGATAATAGGATGAGCCGATGCTTGAACTTCTTGAATGACTTGTTTTAAACGGTTTTCAAATTCACCTTTAACGCTTGCACCTGCTTGTAACAGGCCCATATCCAATACGTGCAACTGCACATTTTTGAGTGCTTCAGGGACTAGGCCTTGAGCAATTTTTAATGCAAGGCCTTCAACCACTGCAGTTTTACCCACGCCAGGCTCGCCCGTCAAAATTGGATTGTTCTGACGACGACGCATCAAAATATCCAGCATCAGACGAATTTCAAACTCGCGACCAATCACTGGATCAATACCACCATTCTTGGCTTTCTCAGTCAGGTTAATGGTGTATTGGTCGAGGGCAGGTGTTTTTGCGGCAGTAATCGTTGATTGAATCTCGGTGGGTTCTACTGCTGAAGCAGTTGTATTTTCTGCCTCTGGTTGTTCACTGCTTTTCCCACAAATATCGAGAAACTTATGTTTCATGGTATCGATTGGGAAAAGCTCAAATAAACTTGATGCTCTAAATGCAATTTGTTGTAAATCGGGAGCAGTTAACAAAGCAATCAATAAATGACTACTGCGAATTAAAGGCGTTTGTTCCGCTGAGGCAAGCAACCATGCCTGTTCGAATAATCGAACAATTGATTTTGCAAAGATCGGAGTACGGGTATTTCCCTTAGGTAAAGAAGCGATTGTTTCTTTTAAATCAGTAATTAACGCATCTGGAGAGATATTATTTTTTTTTAATAAAATATGTAAATCATTGACTGTATTTTGATTTAATAATTCAACGAATAGATGTTCAATTTCAATCTCATAATTCAATTGGTTAATACAGAAATTTGCAGATTTTTCTAATGCAGTACGAGTAGGAGGTGATAGTTTTGTGATTAAAACCTTTAAGTTACTCATTTATTACTCACAATAATTTTTAAATACCAAGTCCTATTCGCGAAGTTCTAACTTGATATGGTTGTTTTTGCTAGAAATATTTTTTGAATAAAATCAAAAACTTAATATAACTCTACACGAGTATACAGATTATTCTACAACAAAAAATGTCACTTTTAAACAAAAATTGCACGGGATTAAAGTTTTTTTTTACAAGAATGTCTGTCATGAAAATTTAATAATGTTAATAAACGTAACTAGTATTGACTTTGTATGTGTTTTTTTTGTTAAATTCGCGGAAATGATGTAAATGTACAAAAATTGACGAGTAAGAGGGTTTTTTAACAATAATTGTCAGCTCTTCAATTATAAGTTAAATAATACGAGGCATATTTTGAAAAAAGGTATTGTAATTTCAATTCTTTGTATAACAGCGAGTTTAATAGGTAATTCAGTTTATGCTGATGATAAAGAAATAAAACCAATTAAATTAAAAAGTAAATGCATAAAACAATATCCGTTGGCTGCAAACCAAACGGATCATGCTTTATTGGATCTTTATCAACAAGCTTGTGATAAAGATAATGCTTCACGTCTAAATGATTTATTGGCCCAAGCCGCAATGCGTATGTATGAATTAAAGCAACCGATGAATGCTTTAAAACTGGCAACGCAATTACAAGAGCAAAACGTACGTGGCGCAACTTTAACGGATGTTACTTTTTTAGCCAGTGTTGAAGTGGCCAATGAAGCATTACAGCACATGCGTTCAAGTGAAATGCGTTATTTGAGTAATGAACTCACGTATCCACCAGCAAAACAGCTGAGTGACAGTATCCGTGCTGCTGTACCTGCCCCAGACACCTCAACCAGTAAGGCAATCACTGACGAGTCAGTGAAGAAAGAAGTTCGAAATACTTCAACCAATAACACAACGCGACGTACAACAAACAGAAAAGTACGTACAACACAACCGACACGTAGTACTGTAAATCAGACAACTGCACCCGCTAAACGTCAGACGGCGGTAGCACCGACAGTTACTAAACAACCAAATACTGTTCAAAAGACAGGTTCGAATCCATTCGATTCGTTGAAATAATAATCAAGGGTGAAAAGTTATGGCAAAGAGAGAAAGCGTACAGAAAAAACTGCAACGCATACGTCCGCCTCGTGTACAACTGACATACGATGTCGAAGTTGGTGATGGTAAAGAGTCAAAAGAACTCCCTTTTGTTGTTGGTGTAATGGGTGATTTCTCAGCTGCATCTGAGTTGGAAAAAACCAAATTAAAAGACAAAAAGTTCATCAATGTCGATTTAGATAATATTGATGAAGTGATGGAATCTTTGGCACCGCGTGCAGCTTTCCAAGTTGAAAATACCTTGACGGAAGAAGGCGGACGCATGTCTGTTGATTTAACGTTTAACTCAATGGAAGATTTCCGTCCTGAACAAGTGGTTCAGCAAGTTGATCCATTACGTAAACTGGTTGCAGCGCGTGAACGTTTGACTGATTTGCGTAATAAAATTTCAAACAGCGAACGTTTAGAAGATTTGCTGGATGAAGTATTAAAAAATACCGATCAAGTTCGTCAATTGAGTGCGGAGGCTGAAAATGAGTAATTTACAAGCAGCCGCAGCAGCAAGTGTAGAAGCTGAATCAGCAAATTTGCTGGATTCAATTGTTGAGCAAAGTCGCATTGCACGTAATGACGATGAGCATGTTCGTGCAAAAAGTTTGATTGGTGAGCTAGCAAAAGAAGTTATGGCCGGAACGATTACAGTTTCTGAAAACATGACTTTGTCGATTGATAAGCGTATTGCTGAAATTGATGCGCTCATTTCAAATCAATTGAGCGAAATTATACATCACGAACAATTTCAAAAAATCGAATCAACTTGGCGTGGACTTTACTATTTCTGCCAAGAAACACCATCTAACTCAATGATCAAAATTCGTATGTTAAATACGACTAAAAAAGAGTTGGTGAAAGACTTCCAAGGCGCAACTGATTTTGATCAAAGCACCTTGTTTAAAAAGATTTATGAAGAAGAATACGGTTCATTCGGTGGTGCACCATATGCAGCTTTGATTGGTGATTTCGAGTTTGATCGTACACCATCAGATATGTATTTATTGGAGCAGATCTCTCATGTTGCTGCAGCAGCACATGCGCCATTTGTTTCAGCAGCAAGCCCAAGCATTTTAGGTCTTGAATCGTTTACGGATATTGACCGTCCACGTGATGTTTCAAAAATCTTTGAAACAGCAGAATACGTACAATGGCGCTCTTTCCGTGACAGCGAAGACTCTCGCTATGTTGCATTGACCATGCCACACGTTTTAGGTCGTTTACCGTATCACCCGAAAGAAGGGACTGCGACTGAAGGTTTCAACTTCATCGAAGATGTCTCGGGTGAAAACCACGATGATTATTTGTGGATGAATGCGGCATATGCATTTGGTACCCGTTTAACCAACGCATTTGATATGCATGGTTGGTGTGCTGCGATTCGTGGTGTTGAGGGTGGTGGTTTAGTTGAAGGCTTGCCAGTACATACATTTAAAACTTCGGATGGTGAAGTTGTATTTAAGTGTCCAACTGAAATTGCAATTACAGACCGTCGTGAAAAAGAACTCAGTGATCTTGGTTTTATCCCATTAGTTCACTGTAAAAATACCGATTACGCTGCTTTCTTTGGTGCTCAATCTGCACAAAAACCGAAGAAATATGACAGTGATACGGCGAATGCGAACTCAGCACTTTCAAGTCAAATCCAATACATCATGGCGGTATCGCGCATTGCTCATTATTTGAAAGCAATGATGCGTGACAAAGTGGGTAGTTTTGCATCTGCAGGCAATGTTGAAGCATTTTTAAATGAATGGCTTTCTCAATATGTCTTGCTAGATGATGGTGCATCTCAAGAAGCAAAAGCACAATATCCGCTTCGTGAGGCATCTGTAAAAGTTGTAGAAGATCCAGCTCAACCGGGTCACTACAAGTCTGTGGTTTTCTTAAGACCGCATTTCCAGCTGGACGAGTTGTCTGTTTCTTTACGACTCGTGACTGAACTACCTCAGTCCTCAAATTAATAATGAGATCAGCTAGATAATAACTTTAAATAAAATAGAGGTAAATTTTAAATGAAAGATATATATGTTGAGTTTCGTGGTAAGTACAAGGTAGACGGAGAATCTCGCGATTCTGAACACAAAGGTTGGCTTGAAGTTAACTCTTGGGCTCATAACATTCGTCAACCAAAATCTGCGACTTCAAGTAGCGTTGGTGGCCACACTGCTGAACGTGTTGAACACTCAGACATGATTTTCGTTAAAGATTTGGATGCAACGAGTCCAAAACTTTGGGAAGCTTGTTCTGCGGGTTATACATTTGACGAAGTACAAATCGATTATTACCGTGCAAATGGTGACAAGCGTATCAAGTACTTACAAATCAAATTAAAACACGTGCTTGTATCTAGCGTTACACCAACTGTAAATGAAGAAGGTGTACCAACAGAAACATTTGGTTTGAAATACGCTGCTGTTGAGTGGACTTATAACCAACAAGACATTAACGGTACTGCGAAAGGTGCTGTTACTAAGAAATGGTCACTTTCTAATAACACAGCTTCATACGCTGCGTAATTGGTATTGTGATTTTCTAATAGAGGTTAATAGTTGCCTATTAGCCTCTATTTTTTCCAAGTTTTTGTTCTTATAAAAATGAATTTAGATCATTTATATCCATACGGATTCAGATCAACATTATTTGATCGTTTAGTACCAGAGCAAGAAGATTATTTAAGAGGGATGTCGATTCAGCAATTACGAGAGTCCGTTGCTCATGATTTGGAAGACTTGCTGAATAGTCGAATTGCACAGTTTGACCGAGATATGGATGAATTCCCACTGGCAAAAAAATCGATTTTGCAGTTTGGAATCATTGATTTTGTTGGCTTGTCTACCGCCAACCCACTCGATCGGGACAAGATTTGTCAGTCGATCGAACAGTCTATTGCAGCGCATGAACCAAGATTGCGGCAGATCAAAGTTGAGATGCTCTTGGACGGCCATAATATGGGATCGCTGTGTTTAAGTATTCAGGCTTACTTAAATATTCACCCACTCTATGAACCTGTTTTTTTTGACGCTTTACTCAAACCAACAACACAACAATATGTTATTTCTGCCAGAACTTAGTGTGAGCGAACTGTGATAGAGCAACTTTTACCGTATTATGAAAAACAACTACAAGAATTCGGTCAACAATCTCGAGAGTTTGCGCAGAAATATCCAAAGATTGCGCAACGCCTCTCTTTAAATCAAGAACAAATTGATGACCCGCATATTGAACGGTTGATTCAGGCCTTTTCACTGATTGCTGCACGTATCGATAAAAAGTTAGCAGACAGTTATGACCTGTTTACTCACTCTCTATTTGAGGTCATGTTTCCTCAATATCTACGTCATTTCCCAGCCTGTACTGTCGTCAGTTTTGAAGATATCAATAAGCTCAAACAACTTACCGCTGCACATATCATTCCGCAGAAAACTGCCTTGAAATCTCGTAGCTTTAAAGGAGTTCAGTGTGAGTTTAATACCAGTAATGAAGTACGCTTATTACCAATTACATTAACCAATCTTGAATTTCAGACGTCGCCAAGTACACATATGCATTTGAATCAGAATGCGACTTTGAGTCTGAAATTTGAAATTTTTAATGATGCTCAACAATGGCTTTTGGATGAAAAACTGCCGATCTATTTGGATGCGATTTCAAATTTTCCTTTGCAGGTTTTGGACAGTATTTTTCGTAAAGAAACGGGCTTTTCGATTCGGGTCGGACAACGTGTGGTTGAAATTGCCAATCCATTTGCCGTGATGGGGTTTAGTGAGCAGGAAAGTCTCTTACCGATTGATCAGCATACTCATCATGCTTATCGCTTGTTGATGGAATACTTTTGTTTTCCTGAAAAATTCAACTATTTGAACTTTGACTTAAGTGTTTTAAAAGGTCTGCTGCAACAGCAGAATAGTTTTGAAGTCTTGATTCACCTCAAACTAAATTTGAATGACCAAGCCATTGTGCGTAATTATTCAGAGCTGAATATTGCCAACTTTAAATTATTTACCACGCCTGCAATCAATCTGTTTGAAAAGCAGGCCGAACCACAAAAAAATTCACATACGCAACTGCAATATCCATTGGTTACGGATGCACATCATCCTGAGTTGTATCAAGTTTATTCAATTATTGAAATGAACATGGTACGTGAAAAAACCAATCAGGAACAAACTCATCTTGCTGTTTTGCCTTTTTTTGCGATGAGTCATTATCACAATGATAAGGTTCAGTTTTTCTATTCTTTAAATTATTTGCCGACACAAACCAAAACTATGCAAATGGGTTATTCAATTGTTTCTAAGCATTTGAAGCCGTATGAAATTAAGTCTGATTTTATAAGTACCAGATTACTTTGTTCAAATGGTGATTTGCCACATGAGGCATTAAGCCAAAGCAATAATATTCTTAATTTAAATGATAGTAGTCTGGCAAGACGTGCTTTGATTCTAAAGCGTCCGACTTCTCCTTATCATTTTGATAAAAACAGCAACGAGCAGTGGCGCATTATTTCTCATCTTTCGCTCAATACCTTGGCACTGATGAAAGGGGATGCATTGAGCCATGTAAAGGAACTGTTGGCTTTATATAATTTACCGCACTCTAAAGAAAATATTTTATTGATTGATGCTTTGAAGCAGTTGAGTTTCTCAACCACCAACAAGCTGATGAATGCGAAGCCTTTTCCCATGTTTATTCGTGGTGTAAAAGCAGAATTGGCCGTGAATAAGAGTGTATTTAGAGGTCATAGTTTATATATTTTTAGTCAATTATTGAGTCATATTTTTAATCTGAAAGTTCAAATTAACAGTTTTGTTGATGTGGTCGTCAAAGATAGTCTTAACCAACAGGAGATATACCAATGCGTGCAGAACGTTGGTGGCAAGACTCTTCTGTAGTCGATCAAGTCTTTAAAAAATCAGGATCGTTTGAGTTTGTTCAATCGACGCGGTTGTTGCGCCATCATGCAGAAGCAGCACAGCAACAGGATTGGTCTGACGATTTTAAATTTGGCACATCTTTTAGTTTAAGTTTCCCCGCGACAGAGATTGAAGAGCTGAGTTATCAAGATCAGCGGATTCATTTGACCAATTTAGTGGTCGGCTTAACCGGTACACAAGGTGCACTTCCTTATACCTATACCAATAAATTAAAACAAAGTACGCGTCAGCAACGACTTGAGATTAAAGAGTTTCTAGGCCTATTTAACCATAAGCTTACAGCCAAATATGTCGATGCCAGCTTGACTTATAATCTGGCAGTTCGATATGAAATCGAACAAGATAATCATTATCTAGATATTTTGCATGCGTTAAATGGTTATGTTCGTGCTCAGCATGAACAACATGATTTAGATGAATATTTTGCAGAATTTTCTGGTTTGATGCAGGGTCAGAACAACACTGCACATGCTCTAAAAACGGTTTTGTCTTGTGTGTTCAATGAGCAAGTGCAAATACAAGAATTTGTAAAAGAAAAGTTTAAGCTGGGTGATGAACAAAAGACCAGTTTGGGTGGGAATAATCCGAGTTTGCTTGGGGTGAATACCTTTTGTGGTGATACGGTTCAGCAAATTGATGGAAAAATCGAGATTCAAATTGGACCTTTGTGTCGTGAACAGTATTTAGCATTTTTACCTGATCAGCCCTTAAATAAAAAGTTAAAACATTTAATCCAAACGTGGTGCAGCCCAACGTTATTTATTGATGTGCGTTTAATTTTAGATAAGACCGAAGTTGCGCCAATTCGCTTGGATTCAGGACATGAAATCGGTTTGGGACAGGGGGCATTTTTAATGCCATCGGCACAATTACAACATAACAGCGAGACTCGTTATGCACTTTTAGGAGCGGCATAATGATAAAGAAAATTTTGGCAACGCTGATCAGCTGTTTTATTTTGGTTGGGTTGATTGTTATCTATTATTGGCGAGATATTCAGTATCAGCCTGAATCTGCTGATCTGATTAATTATTTCCTGATCTTACCTGTTGCGATTACGTTTATTTTGCTTTCACCTTGGTTGATTTATAAAGCGTACAAACATCGTCAAGAGAAAAAGCAACAAGCCGAGCTGGCTGCACAAAATCAGGAAGGTGAATCGACTGAAGCTCAACCTATTGCTCAAGACAGTAAATGGTTAAAGTTAAACTTATATGCGGCGAGTGCTTACAGTGCTTTAGGTGAAAATGATTCAATTATTGACGGCATTAAACAGTTTAGCAGTCCACAGTTAGATCGCAATCTGGTGAACTTTCATGGTGTTCCCATTCTTTCTTATCGAATTGAAGACTTAGATCCACAGCTTCAAAGTGAGGATGAGGAGGAGTTGCAGTTTTTACCCGTTCGACAGCAGCGCATCATGGCATTGATTCAACATCAACTGGAACAGCATACCGAACTTTTAGTGTCGATCTCAGATCACTTAAAGCAGTCTAGTTTGTTTTATGAAAGTCAAAACCTGCATGAATATCGGATGCATCCCGCATGGATTGATCCAAGTTTTTGGGGAGAGGATGAGGGTGAAGCGATTCAGGTTGAACAAGTCTATCGATTAGACAAGCTGAACCTACATATTCTGTTATCTGAGGATGTGGTGCATACCTGGAATGATGCGAGTAGTAATGAAACGATCCAAAACATTTTTTATGATTTAGGCATCATCCCGCAAAAATTTCATATTGAATATCATTATCTCAGTGCTGCATCGACAGAACAGCATTTGATTGAATTATTTGAGCGGATTCAGAATCAACCGCATGAAATTTCACTCATTCTTGCCAGTGATTCAGAAATTGACCAAGACATTATTGATGAAAAATCTTGGGGAGCCAGTGCGTATATTCCTGCTGAATTTATTAGCAGTAGTTGTTTGGCACATCCTGCGGTCCAATTGGCGCAGTTGCAGCCAGAAAAGACATTTAATCTTGTCGTCAATCAAAATAATTTAAAGCAGATATTCCAACAGTTAGAGATTAATGATCTACCACAATATCAAGCGGAAGAACCTTTTGTATTGGTCGTTGAAGATGGTTCAGATATTAAGGTGGTGAAAAAATTAGAGCAGTTCTTTACCCAAAGTCCAGTAGAACCGCACCATTATTTATATTGCAAACCTATTTTTGGACACACCCAAAACGTGGCAAAACTTTTTGGATTGATGTTGGGGGCACATCTTCCTGAGCAACAAGTTGCCTTTGTTTATGGACAAAATTTACAAGCATTTATTCAAGCGTTTCCTGAGGTCGAACCAGATCAGGACAGCGTAGCAATTGCTAATTGATTAACTTTATTAAGAATTCGAGAACTCAATGTATATCATTTTAGGTTATCTTTGGCAGTACATCACGAATCCTAAAGCAATTATTGCTTTGTCTTTATTCGTGGCACTGATTTCTTCATATTCGTCCATTCCACGCCATATTTTTTGGGCATTGGCAGCAACATATGCACTGGGCTTAATTGTCTACGGCATTTATTGGCTCATTCAAAGAAAACGCCATGCGGAACAAGGTGAGGAACTTGCCAATGCAATTGAGCAAGATAGCCAAGCTGAATATGGTCAACACAAAGATAAGGCTGAGTTACAGTTAATCCAGCAGCAGATGAAAGAATCGATTCAACTGATTCGTAAATCTAAATTGGGGGATAAAAAAGGCAATGCAGCCTTATACGAATTGCCGTGGTATATGGTGATTGGTAATCCCGCAGCTGGCAAAAGTTCTGCAATTTATAATTCTGGTTTGAAATTTCCATTTGAAGAAACTCATCAAAAGATGGTTTCAGCAGGTTTAAGCGGTACACGTAACTGTGACTGGTTTTTTTCTACTGAAGGGATTTTACTTGATACCGCAGGTCGTTATTCAGTTTATTCAGAAGATCATACCGAGTGGTTAGGCTTTTTAAATATTTTGAAGAAAAACCGCTCTAAAGCCCCAGTCAATGGTTTGATTCTGATTGTCAGTATTGCTGAGTTAATTAGCCAAAGTCCTGAAAACTCATTGAAATTAGCGAAAAATCTGCGTGCCCGTATTCAAGATCTAACTGAAAAGCTTGAAGTGGTTGTACCTGTGTATTTGGTCTTTTCGAAAATGGATTTGATCGCAGGTTTTACCGAGTTCTTCGATTGTTATGAATCACAAGAATATAATCAGGCATGGGGTGCAACACTGCCTTATGAGCAAAACTCTTCTCAAAATGCAGTAGAGTTATTCGATAAACATTACAGCTTGCTTTATGACGGCTTAAAGAGTGTGAGTACCACGCATTTGAGTCGTCGCCATTCGCAGAATATTTCTCCGAGTGTAATGACATTCCCATTGGAATTTAAAACATTAAAACCAGCCTTAAAAAGCTTTATTGGTACATTGTTTGAAGACAATCCATATCAGTTCCAACCCGTTTTCCGTGGTTTTTATTTTACCAGCGCATTGCAGGAGGGCGTAATTGAAAGCCCAATGACGGAAAATATTGCCCAAGAATTCCAACTTCAGCAAATTCAAGGCAATGGACAAGATGGGACTGCGCAATCGGTTGCACCGAATCATGGTTATTTCTTGCAAGGTCTATTCTCTAATGTGATTTTGCGAGATAAGGATCTGGTCAAACAACACATCAACCCTGCGAAAAAGCGTCAGCGTTATATTGCTTTTATTGCTGCGTTGGTGGGTGTTTCTTTGGTATTGGGTGTCTGGGTCTGGTCATATCGTAACAATCAGCAACTAATTGCAGATGTTCAGGCTGACTTAGATAAAGTGGTGCACTTGGAGAAAACTTCGGGCCAACAATTATCGACCCAACTTGAAGCATTGTTGATTTTACAAGAACGTTTACAACAGCTGGATGAGTTTGATGACAATCGTCCGCTTAAATTCAGCTTTGGTCTTTATCAAGGTAATCAATTACGCGAAAGCTTAAAAGCTGAGTATCTCAAAGGGATTAAGCAAATCGTCTTGACCCCGACACAACAGAATATTGCGCAATATTTGCAACGTGTGAAAAATAATGAAGCGACCTTGAAAGCCAATCATGTCAATGTCGAAATCAAGCAAGTCGCGAAGACACAACAATATTTAGAACCTTCAGACAGCAATCCGCAAGATGCCTATAACGCATTAAAAGCCTATTTAATGATGAGTAATCCTGAATATATGGATACCAGTCATTTAAGTGATCAGGTTTCACGTTTCTGGCGTTCTTGGTTGGATGCCAATCGTGGACAAATGCCTCGTGGTGAAATGATTCAGGATGCGGAAAAGATCCTGTCTTATGCTATGACTTTGGCGAATCAAGAGGGTTTCCCTGTATTGGAAACCGATGCTCAAGTAGTTGATCAGACTCGCCAAGTTTTATTGTCCGTGATTCGTGGTATGCCTGCGCGTGATCGTGTTTATAACGAAATCAAAATGCGTGCTGCTGTACGTTTCCCAGCGGTAACGGTAGGACAGATCGTAGGTGAACAAAACCGTGCCATTGTGTTAGGGAGTTATGCTTTACCGGGTGTGTTTACCCAAAAAGCATGGGATGAGTATGTTGAAAAAGCAATTGATGAAGCTGCGAATAAACCAACAGACAGTAAAGACTGGGTATTAAACAGTCGTCAATCTGATGATTTAACTTTCTCGGGTAGCCCAGAGCAAATTCGTAAGCAACTGGTGGCATTGTATAAAC
Source organism: Acinetobacter sp. NIPH 2100 (assembly GCF_000369805.1). GTDB lineage: Bacteria > Pseudomonadota > Gammaproteobacteria > Pseudomonadales > Moraxellaceae > Acinetobacter. Next base: position 1,229,881 of record NZ_KB850224.1, read on the forward strand.
AAGAATACGTGATGGAATGGAAAAAATTCCTGAACGGTATTTATTATGCCAAAAATGATCAATTCACTCAGCAAGTCAAGACGATTGATATTTTAGGTGAGCCACAAAATTCACCGATTCGTACGTTATTACAACGCATTGCGATTGAGACCAACTGGGATAACCCAATTGTGCAAGCTGAACTGGCTGTGCCAGAAAAAGGCTTTGTGGCATGGTTCAAACGTAAAGTCTTGAATAATTCAGATGACAAAGCTGCTGCTCAGGCGGTGAATAAAGCACAAGGTGCAATTTCACAAGAATATCAAATGTTCTATCAGTTGGTACGTAAGCGTGATGATTTACAAGATAAATCATTATTTGATGAGTACATGAACAACCTTGCGCAAGTGCGTAGTAAGTTTAATGATCTGAAAACAGCGGGCGAGATTGGTCCAAGTGCAATGGCCTTGGTCAAACAAACCATCAATGATCAAACGTCTGTATTCAATCTTACTCAGAAATATGTCGATGAGAAGATGATGGTCGGATTGAAAGATACCGATCAGCAGTTGCTACAAAAATTGTTGATGACGCCACTGACACAATCATTTTCAAGCTTAATTTTACCGACTCAAGATGAATTGAATAAATTGTGGGGCATTCAAGCTTATCAACCATTCAAAACCAATTTAAGTCAGAAATATCCATTTAATTCGAGCGTGACTTTGCAGGCGACCAGTAATGAAATTGGTCAGATCTTTGGTGAAACAGGTAGCATTGCACGCTTTGTGAAAGAAGCCTTGGATCCATTTGTGATTCGTCGTGGTTATGTCCTGACTTCGAAAACATGGAAAGACTTAGGTATTAGCTTGAACCCTCAGTTTGTGATGGCATTCCAGCAATATGTTGCGCCAATCAATGGTATGGCGACAGGAAGTTTAGATCAGCCTGCGGCAGCGCCCGTATCGAATCAATCGAACTTCCAGTTCTATCCATTACCGAATCCACAATACCTGTCGTACACCATTGATATTGATGGTCAACGTATGGTGTTTGAAAATGGTATTCAACAATGGGTGAACTTCGTTTGGCCGAACCAAGGGGCTATTCCAGGTGCACGTATTACTGCAGTTGATTTGGAAGGTAAAACCCATACCATTTTCGAAGAACCTGGTGAATATGGTATTAACCGTTTGATCGATGCGGCACAGCGTAAAGAGCAAAATGGTAGCTTTGAAATGACTTGGACCAGTAAAACTGAGCCATCGTTAACCTTAAAAGTGAATTTCCGACTAATTAGTGGCAATAGCTCAGGCAGTATTGGCTCGAGCCGTGGTTATGCGGGCTTACAGTTGGTGGATAAAGTTGTTACAGAAAAGGCGGTACGCGTGGTTTCTGCACAAGCAACGCCAGCGGGTGCTGCACCACAAGCACAACCAGCTGCGCCTGCACAGGCAGGGGTAGCACCGTAATGTTAGGGATAATCACGGAACAGCAGGAGGTGCTTGGATGCAACAAGTAAAAACGACACCTTTATACTATGGGAAGTCACCCGCGCGAGGAGACTTTCTAAAATCCAAAGGACAATATGCGTTGATTCAGGTGCTTGATCAGTGGATTACTGAGGCACTGGAACATGCCATGCGCGCGCCTGACTTTAAGCAACGTTATGAGTCTTTACCTGCATTGGATTTCTTTATTGCCAATCCAGCTGAGTCGATGTTTTTGGCTGCAAATCTAATTGCCAGCCAAGACAGCTCAGGCCGAGCATTTCCGATGGTCTTAAGTCAATTGCTCGAAGTGGAACAGCCGTATCAAAACCTATTGTTGGCGCCGTTTTATTATAAATCGGTATTGGTTGATCTGTTCCAGAGAAATCGGGTGCTTCGTAGTATTCGTGATACCAATATCATGCTGGAAAAACTCAATAACCTACCTAATTTAGTACAGATATTCACGGCAACAGAATGTAATGGTTTCTATGAAAATCATACCATGCATTCTTTTGCACAATTGATGAAAATCAATGTCTATGAATTGGCACAGAGCATGATTGGGCTTGGATTGTTATTACAACCCATCTTAAAAAATGGCACCAGCCGTTTAAATAAAGTGTTGATTCTACCCATCAATAATCATATGTATTGTTATGAAATAGCGGCTTTCTGGGTTGGTATGATCGGGCGATTCTTAGGGATTAACAATACTGAGATTCTGATAGGTATTTTACATCGCGATGAGCCAATTTTATTCATCGGTTTTCAAGGTGCCGATATCATGGCACTCAGCGATATTTTTACTCAAAACATGCAGAGTGAGCATTGGGTGTCATTGATCCAAGCACAATGGATTGATGCTTATCTTGAGCAAAATGCAGGTCTTGCCACATTAGAACAATCACTTTGTCAGCGTCAGTTGAGCCTTAATCAGGGTTTAAAGCTGTTCAGACAAACTTTTTTAGATGAATGAATATGAGAAATAATCCGAAATCTATCTGGGCAAGTTTACTGTTTGGCTTATGTGTTTTAGGTCAAAGTCATCTTGCTAGCGCAGCACCAATCGTGGTGGAAGGTGTTGTTCCAAATGATGCGAGTAAGCAGGCAATCTTGGCTAAGATGCAGTCTGTCTATGGTGCAGATCAAGTGGTCGATAAAATTCAGGTTCGTCCAGTTTCAGCTCCGAATGGCTGGAGTGATTCTGTGACTCGTGTCATTACCCCAGATCTGAAAAAGATTTCACAAGGTCAGTTAAAGGTGAGAGGGACTCAGGTTGATTTAACTGGAAAAATGACTGATCCAAGTCAAATTCAACCGACTACAACCAGTTTTCAATCTTTGGTGCAGCAGCCTTATCGCTTTAACGCACAGCTGTCGGTAAATCAGGCTGAGCAAAAGATCATTGATGATGCATTAAAGAACCGAATCATTGAGTTTGAATCAGGTAGTGCCATTCTGACTGCGGCAGGACAACAGATACTGGATGAAATGGCTGTGGCTTTAAATAAGGTTGGTGGCAAGAAAGTCAAAATTATTGGCCATACCGATAGCTCTGGTGATGCCAATAAGAATACGGTATTAAGTCAGCAACGTGCTGCAGCGGTACAAAATTACTTAGTCAGTAAAAGTATTGCGGCTGATCGCTTAAGTACCGAAGGCAAAGGTTCAAGCCAGCCTGTTGCAGATAATACAACAGCAGATGGACGTCGTAAAAATCGTCGAATTGAGTTTGAAGTGCTTTAATGATTTAGGCACTTTTTGCGGAGAGATAGGATTATGGCAACACCTTATATTGTGATTGGTTGTCCTACAACTGGCGGTGGGCAGGTGATTACTGGAAATAGTAGTTTTTTGATTGAAGGCATCCCGATTGCCTGTGTCGGTGATAAGGCAACGTGTCCTAAGCATAAAACGGTTGCCACCATTATTGCCGGTGATCCGAATATGCAGGTGATGGGGAAAGCTGCTGCCAGAGTCAATGATGCATTGTCTTGTGGTTGTAAGCTGTTACCGAAGCAGAATTTAGCTGTGCGAGGCTAATGGTTTATTTTGCAGTGACAAAAGGTGATTGAGTTTGATCACCTTTTTTTATCTTTGAAAAATAATAAATTTTATCAATATAGTGATAGATCTTGTTAGTTAGAGCAATTTTTATCAAATAACTCAAGCTTAATATGAATCAATGAGTTCAATTCGGTCTCATCATTGTTCTAGCATAATTCTCTGCCTACTTTTACATCTTTTGGGTACGCATTTGGGATAAATTTGTTGTAAATAAAAATGCAATTGATTATGATTCGCATTTATTAAATCTGTGTATATTTGTAATTCTTACTTTCAATCACAATTTGGGGTGAGTGAATAAGTAAAAACATACAGTTTTAATGATTATCAATATCATTTAAAAGGCTCCCGTATGAATCGTAATCCTGTTGAGCTATATAGCCCAATCAAGTCCGATATGACTGTTTTAAAACCACGTTATTTGTCTGTATGTTTGGTTGCACTTATGGGTGCAGGGGTGAGTTCGGGGAGCTTTGCAGAAGAGAGTAAACAGGGAAAAGTATATACCTCATTATCAACAATTACGGTATATGCCGAACATGAAAATGAGTCACCCGTCTCTCGTACCAGCATTAATCGCGAAAATATGGATAAAACTGGCGTAACCGATATGGCCAGTATTGTGAAATATTTACCACTGGTCAACGCGCCATTTTCGGTTGCAGGTAGCGGAACGTTTTTTGATGGAACGGGCACAAGTAGCTATAACATTCGTGGTATTGATGCAAACCGAATTGGTTTAGATGTTGATGGGGTAGATCTTGCTGATGCAACAGTCAGTACTTATATTCCACCGAAAGGTATGGGCAAGCGTGGAGCAGGCCGAGATTATATTGAACCTGAAATGTTCAGTACAGTTGATATTGTCTCAGGTACAACAGATGTTTCAACCGATGGTATTGGTGGTCGAGTTTCTTTTAAAAACAAATCACCAGAAGATTACTTAGTCGATGGGAAGACAGTTGCAGGTACACTGAAAACGGGTTATAGCTCTGCTGATCAGGCTTGGTTAGGATCTGTTACAGGCGCAATTGGAAATGATGATCTAAAAGCATTGGTTGCTTATGCGCATCGTGATGGTCAAGAGATAAAACCGAATTCTAAAACTACTGCTTTTCCCGCAGATTGGACTTCTGATGCGGTTTTAACCCGTATCTTGTGGGCGTTATCAGATCAGCATCAATTGAATTTCATTGCGGATTATTATAAGAAAAAGTCTGATACCAAGGATATTGCAGCCAATTTATTTAGCAATTATAAAAGTGATGCGAAGCAGCACCAGGACATTGACCGTACACAATTCAGTATCCAACACATCTATAAGCCAAACGATTTCTTACTTTTTGATAAGTTGAATAGCAAAATCTGGTATCAAGAATCCAATAGCGATACCGATACTTCATTTATGAACAGTGCGACTGTTGCACGTGATTTTTCAACCACCTATAAAGAGAAAAATGTTGGCATCAAAATTGATGCAAGCAAAGCAATCAAAAATCATACCCTCAAATATGGTCTGACTACAGACCAGAAAGAATTCTCCAGTACCAAAGTCGATCTGCGTAATGGGGCACCACTTACGACGATCTACCAAGGTGCTTATTTATTAGACTCTGAATTGAAACGCTATTCAGCATTTGTGTCTGATGATATTCGTTTAGATGTTTTTGGGCGAAACCTAACTTTAACCCCATCGGTACGTTTAGAACGTCAAGAATTTAGACCAGACATTACCACTTATAATGATGTGCAGGCCAAAGACTTTAATTATGTCTCTCCAAGTTTTTCAGCAAGCTATCAGTTTAGTCCGACCAACTACAGCTATTTAAAATATTCAAAAGGGAATCGTATTCCTTCACCAACGGAAATGGGCGGGATTTATCAAACTACGCCAGGCAATCCAAGTTATATTGTGATTGGTAATTCCAACCTGAAAAAAGAAAGCAGTGATGCATTCGAGATTGGGTTGAGAAATACCTCGATTGATGGAATCAAGTTTGATATCACAGGGTTTTATACACAATATAAAGATTTTATCGATTACTACAATTACGGCATAACACCGCAATATCCAAATGGTTATTACCGAGCTGAAAACTTAGCCGATGCACAAATCTGGGGGGGAGAATTATCTACTCGCATCGATTTAGGCCAGTTCATTCCAAAATCAGATGGTTTTAGCCTTGCATTGGTTGCAGGAAAAACCAAAGGAACAGCAAAAAATAACAATGGTGCGAAGAGTGGCGTCAATTCAGTTCAACCAGAAAAAGGCAGCTTAACCTTTGCCTATGATGATCCTAATAAAGTATTTGGTTTAGGTATGACCGCAACTGCTGTAGGTGACAGAGTCGCAACACGAGATGTAAGTTCTTTTCAAGAAAATACGCAATACCAACACGTGGCAGGTTATGCCGTATTTGATTTATCCGCTTATTGGAATGTCACTAAGTTTGCCAAACTCAATGTTGCTTTTAATAACATCTTTGACAAAACCTATTGGGACTATGCAGCTGTAGGAACAATTAACGGTACCAATCAGGCTAGTCTAATTGATCGTGCGGCTGAGCCAGGTCGTAATGTTGTCGCAAGTATCGAATTTAAATATTAATTTTATTTTAGTAGCAAGATAGAAAAAAGTTTTCGATCTAGCAAATGTTTACATTTAAGGAAATGAACATGAAAAAATTGGCTTTAATGATTGCAGGTTTAACTGCAATGGCGACTTCTGTGACCTCTGCTGCGGAAACGGTTGATCAGTCAAGTGCGTATCAACAAGCTTATGCATTGTATGTGCTTTATCATCCAAATAATAAAGAGCAGAGCAGTTCGGCTTTATTAAAGCAGTATACTCAAGACTATGCGGCATTATTCAAAAACAATAAAAAAGTCAATCAACAGCAGTTTGTACAATATGAACAAACACGCTTAGAGCCATTATTAAAACAACGCCGTGACATGTCTGAGAAGCAGGCACATGTACGCTATGGCATTTTGGACAATAATAAAGATCAGAAGCTCACTTTAAAAGAGTTTCAGGAAACAGGCTTAAAAACATTTAATGAATTCGATAAAAATCAGGATGGTTTAATTAACGGGGAAGATGCAAAACTATCTGAAAATAGTACGGCAACTCATGATGGCTTCCGTGTCAAACTTCCAATCTCGATGCCAATGCCAAGTAATATCAATGAGTTCATCACACAATATGGTCAAGGAAAGGCATATGTGACACTCGGTGATTATTTGACTGCGCGAGATAAAAAATTCTTTGAAACCGATGCCAATGGCGACCATATTGTGACTGAAAAAGAATATGTTGATGAGTTTATGGGGCGCTTTGATCGTAATATTGCATCTGGCAAAATTAAGATGCAGGAAATGGCTGCACAGCAATTCCAAGCAATCAGCGAAGGTAAATCTACGATCCAAAGCAGCGATATTCAAAAGTTTGTAAAGAAGATTGATCAAGCCATTAGTCAATAAATCTTGATTTGAATTTTGAATGCCAGCAAAGAAAACAGTCTTTTGAGGTGGCACATCTTTTGCTAAAACAAAAATAAGATCGCTTTACTAGCTATCGCTGAGTAATAGACAAAGGCGTCTATTCAGCATCATTCAGTTGGTGTTTGAGTAGGCGCTTTTTTATTTTGGGAAACCTGATAAGGTCAAACGCTATATTTTTCGATAAATAACGATTGATGAAGAGCATATTTGATCTAGATGATGTGGAGTAACACTCATTCTAAAAACGTATGAAGTAGTGCACCGAATTGGTGTGAAAATGATTTTTGCACTAAATGTTAGTCATCAAAGATCAAAAGATGCTCATTGAATCCATGTAAACAGATGATTTATTAAAGATGAATAGACTGGCGTATTGTTATTTTTAGTGTATCTTTATTAAGCGATATATTTTTAAAAACATATCGAAATTTGAGGACAGAATAATGTCAATAATGATGAAAAAAGCCTATCAATGCTGCACAGTTTTAGCAGCCAGTTTATGTATTCATACGTATGCATTTGCGGGGGATGCCATTACGGTTTATGCCGCTGCCAGCTTAACCAATGCAGTGAATGAACTCGATACACTCTATGAACAGAAAAATAAAACTGAGGTCAAAACCTCGTATGCAGGTTCTTCTACCTTAGCCAAACAAATAGAAGCGGGTGCACCCGCTGACGTGTTTATGTCGGCAGATGTGCAATGGATGGATTATCTACAAAGTAAACAGTTGGTTACGCCAACCGATCGCATTAATTTATTAGGCAATCGTTTAGTGGTAATTACACCTAAGGATCGTCCAATTCAATTAAAAATGGATAAAAACTTTGATCCAGCCAAGGCGATTCAAGGCAAGCTGTGTACTGGGGATACTAAGAGTGTGCCAGTCGGAAAATATGCAAAACAGGCTTTAACCTCACTGGGTTGGTGGGACAAAGTTGAATCAAAACTGGTTGAAACTGAAGATGTCCGCGCCGCATTAAACTTTGTCGCTCGTGGTGAATGTCAGGTTGGGATTGTTTATGCGACAGATGCTGCAATCAATAAAGATGTGGTCGTAGCGGGTATTTTCCCTGAAAATACGCATCCACCGATTATTTCCCCTGTTGGCCTCACCAAGAAAAATGCCGATTCAATCAAGTTTTATAAATTTCTACAAAGTGGGCAGGCAAAAACCGTGTTTAAAAAATATGGTTTTACTGTGTTGAAGTAACTGAACGATGATCCTAAGTCCTGAAGAAATCGAAGTTCTCAAGCTGTCATGCAAAGTGGCAGCAACCTGTTTGGCATTTAGCTTAATCCCAGCGACGTTGGTCGCTTGGGTTTTGGCTCGAAAAGAGTTTTGGGGAAAATCACTCTTTGAGACTTTGGTATTTTTACCGTTGGTCTTGCCGCCTGTTGTTCCAGGGTATTTATTACTCCAACTGTTTGGTAATCGTGGGTTATTGGGTCAGTATCTTGCGCCGCTTGGTTTAGAGTTTGCCTTTAATTGGAAAGGAGCTGTATTGGCCTCTGCTGTGATGGGATTCCCTTTGTTAGTGCAATCGATTCGACTGGCCATTGAGTTGGTCGATCAACGTTTGGAAATGGCTGCAAAGACTTTGGGCGCTTCCTCCTTTGGGGCGTTTATGCAAGTGACTCTACCACTCGCTAGTAGTGGGATTTTGGTGGGTGGGATTTTATGTTTTTGCCGAAGTTTAGGGGAGTTCGGGGCAACCATTACTTTCGTGGGTAATATTGCCAGTGAAACACGAACCCTACCTTTGGCAATGTATAGCTTGATGCAGCAACCTGATACCGAAGCAGCGGTATGGCGATTGATTATCCTATCCTTGTCTGTGGCTTTCTTTGCACTATGGTTTGCGCAGTGGTTCAATCGTTATCAAAAAAACAAGCGTGGGTATTCAGCATGATTGATTGTCATATACAGTTGCAACAAGGGCAATTTTGTCTGGATCAACGCTTTCAATCTGATCAGCCTGTGATTGGTTTATTTGGTGCGTCTGGCTCAGGCAAAACCACGATTTTACATAGCATAGCAGGTTTAATTCGACCACAAGCCGGCTGGATTAAAATCCAAAATCAGACTTGGTTTAATCAGGCAGAGAATATTCATCTCAGTATACAACAGCGTCGAGTAGGCTTGGTCTTTCAGGATGCACAGCTGTTCCCACATAAAAATGTTAAACAGAATTTACTGTTTGGTTTTAAGCATATTGCACCACAGCAACGTCAATTTGAACCGGACTATATCATTGAGCTGCTCAAATTGGGACATTTGACTGAACGTATGCCGATTAAGTTGTCTGGAGGAGAAAAACAACGGGTGGCTTTGGGACGTGCCTTGTTGTACTCACCACAATTGCTGCTTTTAGATGAACCACTTTCTGCGTTGGACACGGCACATAAAGCAGAGATTATTCCTTTTTTCCAACGTATTAAGCAGGAGATCAAGATTCCAATGCTGTATGTGAGTCATGATCATTCAGAGATAGAACAACTCACGGATGAAATCTGGTATTTATAAATGAATAACAGCAGTTTAAGCACCGATATATAAGATGAGGCCACAAAAGGCTGAAGCAAAAATCACATACAATACGTTGAGCTGAAATTTAAATAAGGCAATCAGCGCACCTATTGTAATCAAGGCTGCTTCGTAATTAAAAGCATGATCAAAACCCTTTGGCCACAACACATGATAACTAAAGAACAAAGCCAGATTTAAAATAACACCGACCACTGCCGCAGTAATTGCAGTGAGTGGTGCAGTAAATTTCAGTTCATTATGTGTGGACTCAATCATTGGTGCACCCGCTAAAATAAATACAAAGGAAAATAAAAAGGTAAACCAAGTGACAATCACCGCACCAATTGCCCCTGCTAAAAATAGCTGATCAGCGCCCAATAATGCATGGTTATAAGCTCCCAAAAAGCCCACGAAAGCAACTACCATAATTAATGGACCTGGGGTACTTTCACCGAGTGCCAAGCCATCAATCATTTGGGTAGGGCGGAGCCAAGCATAATGATTGACTGCACCTTGGTAGACATAAGGCAAAACTGCATAAGCACCACCAAAGGTCAGTAAGGCAGCTTTGGTAAAGAACCATGCCATTTGCGTATAGCTATGTTGCCAACCGAGGCTTAGGGTTAAAAGCGTGATTGGAATCAACCAGAGCAAGGCTGCAATGACCACGATTTTAATCAGGTTTGTCCAACGAAAAATTGCATGGGCAGGCGTAGGCGTATCATCATCAATCAATGCCGTGCCATAATTTTTTTGGTTATTTTGATGCGCAGCTTGATGGGTAAATAAATCTGGTTTTTTCTTGCTCAGTAAATATCCCGTAAGCGCGGCAGCAAATACGATCAAAGGGAAAGGAACATTAAAAACAAAGATAGCAATAAAGGCTGCTGCTGCAATTAACCAAAGAAATGAATTTTTGAGCGTTCGGCTACCTATACGATAGGTTGCATGGAATACAATGGCTGTGACCGCTGGTTTGATCCCATAAAACAGTCCTGCAATGATGGAGACATCTCCAAATTTCACGTAAATCCATGACAGCGCAATTAAAATAAATAAAGAGGGCAGCACAAATAGAATCCCTGCAATTAAACCACCCTTGGTTCGATGCATGAGCCAGCCAATATAAGTCGCGAGTTGTTGTGCTTCGGGACCTGGAAGTAGCATGCAGTAATTCAGTGCATGTAAGAATCTTTTCTCAGAAATCCAGCGTTTTTGTTCCACTAGTTCCTGATGCATCACTGCAATTTGACCGGCAGGGCCACCAAAGCTAATAAAGCCTAATTTCAGCCAGAACAGAAAAGCTTGCCAGAAAGGAACTGATTGAATTGGGGGCGTTATATCAGATTGTGGCATGGTGGTTTCCAAAGCGTTTTATTTTTATCGTTGTATCATAGGGGATGATTACAATTGAGCTTAGCTAATTTAGTGGCTTAATAATTCAAAATGATGAAAACATGCGATGTATAGTTCGATTTCATCATTTTGAAAGTTTTTTAACCATTTAATTCTTTTAAAAAAGCCCAAGGGAAAATCCCTTTATCATGTCCATCATCAAAACAAATTTGAATCCCGTAACCTTGGGAATAGATGGCTGAGATTGCAACATGATCTGGATAATGAACATCTTGTTGTCGTAGACGTTTAGCTCGACAAAAACCGCAAGGACAGCTAGCTCTGAGCTGAGCATGGCTAAAGTCCTTTTGCGTACCGTCATCCCACATCAGAAACAGGCGTTGTTGCTCGGTATCAACTTTGAGCTGATTGGGTTCAAGCGGCATAAAGTTTCTCCTGAATCAGCGCCAGTCCAATACGAATCGATTTACGGACTTCTGGATCAGGGTCTTCCGCATGCTGTAATAAAATATTTTGAGCTGATTCCCCACCAATTTCACCTAAGGCAATGGCAACTTCTTTGCGTAAGTTGCTGATGTCATGCTGGAAATTTTCTTGTAGTTTTACAATTGCCGCTTTGGATTTGATTAAACCTAAACTGCGAGTAACCGCAATTCGAACTTGCCAATAAGCATCATCCAGTTGCTGCAAAAGAGGTAGTTCTAGTTCAATGGCTTTTAATTTACCGATGGTCAAGGCGGCTTCGACACGAAGTTGCCATGCCTCGGCTGTGAGAGAACTGTGTAAGGCAGATAAAATTTCGGGTGTTAAAGCTTGGCTAGCCGCTAAAGCACCTGTCGCGATACGACGAATTTCTGTATCAACATCATGCTGTGCGATCTGTGCCAGTGTTGTCAAGCCTTCCTGTTTCTGCAACCAACTTAGGGTGCTCACAGCTTCTTTACGTACGAGGGGATTGGCATGTTGAACATGCTTATGGATGGCACCAAATAATGGTTCAGCGCGCAACTCTTTAAGTGCTCTTAAGATGGAGGCAATCACAAAGTCATCGTGATGCTGCAAGTAGCTTGCCAGATGATCAGCAGATTCAGTATGTTTAATCTCACTAAGACTTTGTGCTGCAGCGATACGCACATTTTCATGTTGATCATCTAAAGCTTGAGCCAATGTATGTAAAGAAGTTGCATCCTCCCAACCTTCTAAACGGGTGGCAGCTCGCTCGCGTACTTTGCTTGCGGGATCATGTAAAACAGCATGCTGCAACCAAGGCAATAATTCTGTTTGTTCCTCATCGGCAATATTCATAATTGCGACAAAGCGGATATTTTCGTCGTCCTGATTCAGTTGACGGAGATAATCAGCATAATCCTCATCAATCTCCGCAAGGATTGGGTAATTTAGACTCATATTTTATTATTCCTAAACAGCGACTTTCTGATTTAAACCGAGTGGATTCAATCGACTCAGTTCAGCTTGGGTGGCGTGTTTTAATACTTGAATGCAATGTTTTTTAATTTGGGTAAATTCAGTCGAAGTGACCAGATCAACATGTCTTGGGCGAGGGAAATCCAGTTTGATTTCTTCAATAATACGTCCTGGGCGATGGCTCATGATCAAGACCCGATCTGCCAGAAATAAAGCTTCATCAATATCGTGGGTAATGAATAGCACTGAAGTTTGAATACTTTGCCAGATTTCAAGCAGCAGTTCCTGCATCTTTAAACGGGTTTGGGCATCCAGTGCACCAAAAGGCTCATCCATCAGCAATACACGAGGTTGATTGATCAGCACGCGTGCAATTTCAACCCGTTGTTGCATTCCACCTGACAATTCAGCGGGATATTTATGTTCAAAACCTTTTAAGCCGACCAGTTCAATCATTTGCTGGGCTTGAACTAAGCGTTGTGCTTTAGAGAAGCCTTTCATTTTTAAGCCAAAGCAAACATTCTCTAGCACACTTTTCCATGGAAATAGGGTGTGCTGCTGAAACACTAAACCACGGTCAGATGAGGGTTTCTGAATGGCTTTTTGATCCAGCAACATGGTGCCTGAGCTAATTGGCAAATGGCCTGCCAGTGCGCCAAGCAGTGTTGATTTGCCACAACCAGAAGGTCCGAGCAAACAGACAAATTCACCTGCTTGAATATCAAAAGAGACATGATCTAAGGCCTGAAAACGTTGTTTGTCTTGCCCAAGGTGCAGATTGATATTGTGTAAATGGATATGACCGTACTGACTCATATTATGCCTTCCTTAACTGATACCAAGGGGTAAGTTTTTTACCGAGATAGCGCAGAAAAGCACTGCTGAACATGCCTAGTGCCCCGATCAATAACATGCCTACAATAATGTCGGCATAGTTTTGCAAGGTGAAGGATTCCCAAGTGAAATAGCCAATGCCTAACTGACCAGAGATCATTTCAGCCGTTACCAGACAGAACCAGCAAGTCCCCATGCCAATGGCTAAACCAGTGGTAATACTCGGTAAAGAACCTGGAATAATCACTTCGCGTAAAATAGCAAACTGGCCTGCACCTAGACTTTTTGCAGATGCAATCAGGCGTTGGTCAACAGCCTCAACACCATGAATGGTATTGAGCAAGATTGGAAATAGCGCGCCTAAAAAAGTAATGAAAATCATCGATGCTTCTGAGGAGGGGAACATCAAAATGGCTAAGGGAATCCATGCCACCGCAGGAATCGGGCGCAAGATTTCTAGGGGGGGCATAAACAGGGCCGCCAGCATTTTGGAATAACCAATCAATAATCCTAAAACCACGCCGATCACTGATGCGAGTAAAAAACCAATCAGAACGCGAGTAATACTGGCTTTGACATGGGCGAGTGCGGTATCAAGTTCAGCAAAAGCGAGCAACGATTGAATAACATCTCGTGGCGAAGGTACATTGGCGAAGTTGATCAGTCCTAAATTTAAATGGTACTGCGAGGCCAATTGCCAAAACATAAGACTGAGTAGCAGTGATATCACACTTAATAAATACGAAATCACACGACTTTTTGAAAATATAAACACAGGGCGGATTGCCTTGGGGGAGATGACTTGGGTGTCCGCTAAACTATTCACTTTGTTTTCTCCTGAATTTCTTAAAATTAACCTCTCCCTAACCCTCTCCTAAAGAAGAGGGAACGCCGCGAAATAATGAAGTCTTTAAATTCGTGGCCTTGCGAAGCTCCGCTTCTCACCCTTTGAAAAGGCGGATTTAGGGGGGATGTTCAGATTACTTCACCAGCTTTTGTGCATTATTAAAATCATAGACTTTGCCACCATTTGCTTTGGCCCAATTGTTGGCATCTCCACGCAGTAAGAATGCACTGATCTGACTGTTTTTATCGGTGGCATACCAAGCTAGATTCGCGAGTAATTTGATTTTTAAATTACGGTCTTGGTTGTACACCACGCGGATATTTTTACCATTTTTCTTTAATTTATTTAAATCTGCGAAGGCAGTTTCAGGTGTGGCATAACTACGCACCTTGGCTTCACCTTTCACCCAAATCTGTGTAACCCGATCAAAACTCTGAATTGGTTTTTGAGTCAGGGCATCTTTGGCAATAAGAGGAGACTGAGCATAGTTTTTCAGTTGTTGTGTATAATTCAGTCCTGCACTTTGAAACGCTTTTTTGATGTATTGATCGTCAATGAATTGATTTACATTGATATCAACATCATCTCGTCCCAGATATTTCAAAGTATCGACCGCAGTTTGAGTAGCTTGTTTATATTCAGGTTTCCACGTCAGGTCACGGGTTTGTACGCCAAGTGGTCCATGGAACAAATACACGACTTCGGCAGGAATCCCTGTTTTGGCTGCAATCAGTTCACTATATTTTTCAGGTTCTTTACGAATCAGTTGATCGGCTTCAATCGTCGCGCGCAAATAGGCCTGAATAATTTCAGGATATTGTTGTGCATAGGATTTATTGGCTAAAGAACCGTGGAAGGTTGGGGTTTTAGCCTGTGCACCGTCATAGATTTTTCGGGCAAAACCTTGGTAAGGAAATAATTCTGCAAAAGGGACGAAGTCAGCATGCGCATCAATTTTATTACTTTTCAGCGCTGGGCCTGCCACTTCAGGGGCTTGGGCAATAATTTTGACATCCTTTTTCGGATCCCAACCTTGTGCAGCAATGGCACGCAGTAACAGACCATGCGAGGTCGAGGCAAAAGGCACTGAAATGGTTTTACCTTTTAATTCCTGAATTGAGCTAACCTCTGATTGCAATGGAACTACAATACCATTACCACTTCCAGTGGTACTGCCAGAGAGCACACTCAGGAAAATACTTTCTTTATTTGTCTTTTTAAAAGCGACATTATTATTAACCGCAGGGAAGTCTGCCATGGCGCCAATATCTAAACGACCAGCCACCATTTCACTGGTCAATGGTGCGCCAGAAGTAAAGTTTTTCCAGACAATATCGTATTTAGCATCTTTATATTTGCCAGTTTTGGGTAAATATTTAGGTAATAAATTTAATTCGCGAATCAGTAAGCCACCTGTGGCACAGTTGATGGTCGTGTCTTGAGTACCAATCGCAATACGAATATTTTCTGCCTGTGCTGAGCTGAATACCGACAGGAAGCTACCGCCCAGAATTAGGCTTTTGGCCAAGTTGTTGAATCTCATGTTGTTCCCCTCATTTAAGTAAATATGGAATGTTGACCTGAATGGCATCGGTCGGGCAGTCCTTCTCGCATGGCATGCAATACCAACATTCATCAAACTGCATATAGGCTTTGTTGCTGGTCGGATGAATCGCCAATAAGTCCATTGGACAAACATCGACACAGACGGTACAGCCTTTGTCGGCAATACATTTGTCTTCATCCACCAACACGGGTGCAGCAGTGCGGTGGGAAATTTCTTTAAAAATAAACGCCATGTGATGTTCCTTATTCGACTGCTTCAGCGACTAATTTCTTTTGGATTCGCAATAAGTTGTAAGCATTGGCTTCATCTTCCTCGATCGGAATGAAATAAGGCTCAACCGCTTTTTTAAAGCTAACCATATTGCCGTGCTGATCTTTTTTCAGATGGGCATGACAGAACCAGTCCCGATCATTTTTTTCTGGGCAATCTGCGCGATAGTGATACAGGCCCCAACGACTTTCTTCACGAAATAACGAAGCACGTGCCGCCATTTCGGCACAGTCCCGAATTACAGCGACTTCAGCAACGCGCATCAATTCATGTGGATGGCTGGCATTGATCTGCGCAATATCAGTTTTAATTTCTTCGAAGCGCTTTAGCGCTATTTCAATTTTTTGTCGGGTTTTAGGAGGTTGTAAATAATCGTTGACCATACGGCGTAACTTGTATTCCACTTGTTCCGATGACAAACCTTCTGGACGGTGTAAGGGCGCAAAAATACGGGCTTTTTCGGCCTCTATTTCATCAGCATTCAGTTCTGAGTCGGCCTGTTCTACAACATATTCAGCGGAGTTGACCCCAGCAAACCAGCCATAGGTAAAGGCGCCCAACATATAGTTATGTGGAACGGCTGCCATATCGCCTGCGCTATATAAACCCTTGACGGAGGTTTCTGCTTTTTCATTGACCCATACCCCAGATGCACTGTGGCCACTACAGAAACCAATTTCTGAAATCTGCATTTCCACCATATCTTGGCGGTAATCTGTGCCACGTCCTTCATGGAAACGGCCGCGGCTTGGACGTTCATTGGTATGTAGAATCTCTTCAATGGTTTGAATGGTTTCTTCCGCCAAATGATCCATTTTCAGGAACACTGGGCCATTGCCACTTTGCAGCTCCTGATAAAATTCCCACATCATTTGGCCTGACCAGTAGTCGCACTCAATAAAGCGTTCACCTTTGCTGTTGGCGGTATAACCACCCAAAGGACCTGTCACATAAGCACAGGCAGGGCCGTTATAATCTTTAATCAGTGGATTGATCTGGAAACATTCCAGATTTGAAAGCTCAGCACCTGCGTGGTAAGCCATGGCATAGCCATCACCCGCATTGGTTGGGTTTTCATACGTTCCCATGAGATAGCCAGATGCAGGCAAGCCCAGACGTCCAGCGGCCCCACAACATAAAATCGCAGCCTTGGTTTTGATCACATAGAAGTCACCATTGCGACAGTCAAAACCCAGTACGCCGTTGATGGCACCTTCTGCATTTTTCAGCAGACGAGTGGTGACGATGCGGTTATTAATTTTGACCTGAGCACGTTTCAGTTGGCGATACAGAACTTTTTTAATGTCATGACCTTCAGGCATTGGCAGCACATAAGCACCCATGTGATGGACCTTTTTGACCGCATATTCACCCGTTTCATCCTTTTCAAATTTTACTCCCCATTGATCCAGCTGTTGAAGGGTGGTGAAACTATGTTTGGCATAGGCATAGACCGTGGCTTGGTTAACAATGCCATCATTGGCAATGGTAATTTCCTTGGTATATTGCTCAGGCGTGGCATAGCCTGGAATCACGGCATTATTCAGGCCGTCCATGCCCATTGAAATTGCGCCGCTGCGTTTCACATTGGCTTTTTCAATCAATAAAACTCTCAGGTTGGGGTTGGCTGTTTTGGCTTTGATGGCTGCCATTGGGCCAGCCGTCCCCCCACCGATGACGACAATGTCATAGTCCAGTGTAATCGTATTCATGTTGTGCCTTTTTGAGTGAGTCTTAACTCACAAAGTAATGGTCGTTAGGTATTTCGCTTTCGATCTACTCTTAAACGGTATTGGAAGGTCTCTCCTGAAAAATAGAGATATTCGAAATCGATTGGATGTCCTGCATGATCGTGAGTCAATCGCTCCACTCTTAACAGGGGCGCATTGATATCGACTTGTAAAAGCTCACTGAGTTCTTCATCAGCAAGTGTGGCATCAATGTTTAAATCGGCATGTCCCAAGGCAAGCGATAAATCCTCTTCAATCGCTAAAAATACATCGCGTGTGGAGAGGTTGATCTGTTGCAAAGCTGTACCAATCGCTTCAGGTAAGTAGGTCAGTTCAAATGAAACCGGGTTACGATTGAGTAAGCGAATCCGTTTGATCTCCACCACAGTGCTGTTGACTGAAAGTTTTAATTTCGATGCAATTTGCGGTGTAGCTGGAATAAAGCGAAACTCTTTTACAACGTTAAATACCTCATGCCCCATATTGGTCATAGCTTCGGCAAAGCCTTGTAATTGTGAAATATTCTGAAAGGTTTTCGGTGCGCTAACGAAAGTACCTTTGCCTTGAATTTTGTAAACCAAGTGTTCGAGCTGAAGTTGATTGAGTGCCTGACGAATGGTGATGCGACTGACATTAAATAATTCACTCAATTCTTTTTCAGATGGCAGTTGCTGATGAATATGATAGGTTCCATCAACGATCTGCTGTAGCAGGGCCTGATAGACTTGATCATACAACGGGCGTTCGCCGTTCACTTTATTCACAATTGGTTGGTTCATTGAACTTAAACTTGTTATAACAACTTGGTTGTTAGATTAGCGATTATGCAAAATGAAGAAAAATAACTTATGCTGAAAAAAATATCTGTTTTTGTGCATTACCTTCTGTGCAGGATGAAAAATAAAGATGATTTTTATTTTTTATCTATCTGTATTTTTTAAGAGTAAATCATTAAAAATAAATAACTTAGAATGTTATAAAACATCCTATTGTTTGCTATTGTCGTTAGATTTATAAATGAAAGTGATCATTTTAGCTTGGGTTATTTTGCTGAAACAGGACGGGTTCTGCGGCTAATTTTTCAGCCAGATATTGAATGAACACACTGAGTTTGGGTGGAACATGTCGTGTTGGCGGGTAGAGTAACCATGCGCCACCGCTGTAGTAGGTTTTAAAATGCCAATCAGGTAAGACCTGAACCAGTGTGCCTTGTTCTAAAGCATGGCGGGCCACGAAGTAAGGCAAACTGGCAATGCCTAAATGTTGTAAGGCTGCACTCAGACGCACGCCTGTATGATTCGCAGCATAACGACCGCGGACAGCAACGGTAATGGATTTCTGTTCTTGCTGGAATTTCCATTTAGAATCATTCGGTTGTTCGCCCAAATAGATACATTGATGCTGTTTTAAGTCGTGTGGATGCTGTGGTACGCCATTTTTCTGCAAATATTCAGGCGTGGCACAAATCAAATGATCAATCTCAATCAGTTTTCGTCCCATCAATCCACCTGGCGGTTGTTCAGTAATGCGAATCGCTAGATCTACACCATCATCGATCAAGTCGATGTAACGGTCTTCCAATAATAGCTGAATATCAATTTTGGGATACAAGGCCAAAAATTCAGGTAAGTGCGGATGCAGCATAAAATGCCCAACGGCCTTTGGCACACTGATTCGGATAATGCCTTGCGGTTCAATATGAAATTGTCCTGAACTTTCCATTACTGCTTGTGCTGCATTGACCAGATCCACGCAGCGCTCATAGACTTGTTGGCCACTTTCACTTAAGCGCAGTTTACGAGTGGTGCGATGCAGTAAGCGTGTACCTAGCGCACGTTCTAAACGAGCAATGGCACGACTGACCGCAGAAGGGGTTGAGCCGAGCTGGCGAGCAGTTTCAGAAAAACTTTCCGTTTCGACAACTTTTACAAAAGTTGCCATTTCATTTAATAGAACCAGACTTTGATTTGTGCTCATGAGGCAAAAGTTATTTGGATTTTGATTGGATTATCGCGCTTTGAAAATCGCAATACAATCTTTTTCCTGTAGTCATGATGTGGAGATAAATGAAATGTGGCAGTTGTATGGACATGAGTTTCTAGCCTTGGCATTGATCCATTTTATGGCAGTTGTTTTACCGGGACCTGATTTTATTATTACCGTCAGACAAAGTGTTCGCTATGGTTATTTGATTGGCTGTATCACCGCGATTGGTATTGGCGTTGGTATCTCGGTGCATGTGTTTTATACTTTGGTGGGTGTTGGGGTATTGATTCAGCAAAGTGTCTGGTTAATGTCGTTACTACGCGTTGCAGGTGCAGCTTATTTGATTTACTTGGGCTGGCAATGTTTACGTAGTCAACCGAATGCCAATCTGGATATTTTGGCAGGTGAGGTGATGGGCAAACCGAGTTTAATCCAAGCCTTCAATATGGGTTTCTTAACCAACGCATTAAATCCGAAAGCGACAGTTTTCTTTCTGGCGATTTTTACTACCATTGTCAGTCCTACTACACCGTTAAAGGTTCAAATTGGTTATGGGCTTTGGATGTGTCTAGTCAATGCCTTATGGTTTATTTTGGTCAGTATCATGTTTGCTCAACCGATTGTACGGAAACGCTTCTTAGAGTTTGGCGTATATTTCGAACGCGTGATGGGGGTTATTCTCGGTGTAGTTGCAATACGATTGATTTGGAGTGTTGCATTTTCCTAAACAGAAAAAAGACTGCGCTGAGGCAGTCTTTTTATTGGAGTAGATTTAATTACTTCGCTTATTTCTTGCAAGTTGATGTAAGACGGATACCAACAAATCAATTTCTTCTGTGGTGTTATAAAACGCCAAAGAAGGACGCACAGTCTGTTCTACACCAAAACGACGTAGGATTGGCTGAGCGCAATGATGCCCTGAACGTACTGCAATGCCATGTTGATTGAGTGCTTTACCCACTTGTTCAGTGGAATAACCTTCAAGGGTAAAGGACATCACACTGGCCTTGTTGCGGGCTGTACCAATGGGTCTTAAACCTGAAACCGTACTCAATGCGTGCTGACCATACTCCAGTAAGTCATGTTCATAACGGGCAATATTATGAATGCCTAGGCGTTCAACATATTCTAAAGCAGCGCCTAAACCTACCGCATCAGCAATATTACCTGTTCCCGCTTCAAACTTATTTGGGGCAGGTTGGTAAATGACTTGTTCAAAGCTCACATCCTGAATCATATTGCCGCCGCCTTCCCAAACGGGCATGGTCTCCAGAATTTCAGGTTTGGCATAAACTGCACCAATGCCTGTTGGCCCAAAGACTTTATGCCCTGAGAACACAAAGAAGTCAGCATCAATCGCTTGGACATCAGTTGGCATATGCGAAACAGATTGGGCACCATCGACCAAGACGCGTACACCTTTGGCATGGGCGATTTTGATGACCTCAGCGACAGGAGTGACGGTACCTAGGGCATTGGACACTTGGGTAATCGAAATCAGTTTGGTGCGCTCATTAATCAGTTTGGGTAGCTCTTCCAAAATGATTTGTCCCGTATCATCCACAGGAATGACACGCAGTTTGGCACCGACTTTCTTGGTCAGCTGGAACCACGGTACGATATTGGCGTGATGTTCAAGATGCGAAACAATAATCTCATCACCCTCACCAATATTCTGTTCACCCCAAGTCTTGGCAATCAGGTTGATGCCTTCTGTGGTGCCACGAACAAAAAGAATTTCTTTTGATGATTTTGCCCCAATAAAACGTGCCACCACATTACGGGCGTGTTCATAAGCATCGGTTGCTCGTGCTGCCAGTTCATGTGCAGCACGATGAATATTAGAATTTTCGTGCTGATAAAAATAGGCAATACGATCAATCACGCTTTGTGGTTTCTGTGTCGTTGCTGCATTGTCAAACCAAACCAAAGGACGACCATTGACGCGTTCTTGCAGAATAGGGAAGTCACGACGGATCGCTTGAATATCCAAGGGCTGAGCGGCATTGGCCACAAACTGTGGCTGTGAAGGTTGATAATTGCCGTAACCCGCATTGTGTTGTGGCAGATCCAAGAAATAAAAGCCTGACGAGGCGTTATTTTTTGCTTGAGTTGAAGCTTGAGAATCTTGCTGCAACAAACTTTTTAATGCATCACCATGAGGCAATTGAAATGATTGTGCTGTGGCAAAATTGGCAGCATCAAATTCAGAACTTGACGGACTCGGTGCTGTAAAATCATTTAAAAAATAAAAGGGTGAAGCATCGCTTGTTGAAGGACGGGATGGCTCAACTAAAGGTACATTCGGCGCACTATGAACCGCTTGTGGAAAGTTAGGTTCAATGGGTGGACGTGGTAAATTGGCACCCCCCACGACTGGCGCAGAGGCGATCGCACGACGTTCAGGATAGTCAGGATAGTCAGGAATATGCTCAGGATATTCAGGGTTTAAACTTTTTTCATAAGCAATATTGGGCGCACGACCACTGAGTGCCGCCAGAGGTTCAGCGGGCTGTGGTTGATGAGGTGGCGTACCGACATTCGGCAAGTCCAAATTCAAACCAGAAGAATGACCACTGCCAGAACTTGGCAGGGCTGCAAAAAATTCAGAGGCAATCCGTGAAAGTGTTGCTTCATCTGGGAAGTTGGACGGTGGGCTAACACCGACCACTTCAGAACCCGTTGGACTACCGTGTAAATTACTTGTAGTTAACTGGGTAGTCATGATACTTGTCCACCTCCACATCTTCGAGCACGGCCAATGCATCCTCGGTCAATACCGCCAATGAGCAGTACAGTGAGATCAGGTAAGACGCAATCGCATTGCGATTGATGCCCATGAAGCGTACGGAAAGACCAGGAGATTGCTCACCAGCCAAGCCCGGCTGGAATAAGCCAACCACACCTTGGCGTTTTTCACCCACACGCAATAACAAAATTTTGGTTTTACCATCTTCCACAGGAATCTTATTCGACGGAATCAGTGGAACACCGCGCCATGTGATGAACTGTGAACCGAATAAACTTACGGTTGGTGGTGGAACACCACGGCGGGTACATTCACGACCGAATGCAGCAATGGCATCTGGATGTGCAAGGAAGAAACCTGGTTCTTTCCAGACTTTACGGAGTAAATCATCAAAGTCATCGGGTGTTGGTGGACCATTCAACGTAGAGATACGTTGGTCATCTGCCACGCTTGCCAATAAACCATATTCAGGGTTATTGATTAGCTCACTTTCTTGACGCTCTTTAATGGTTTCAATGGTTAAACGTAATTGTTCTTTAATCTGATCATGTGGACTGCTGTAGAGATCGGCAACACGAGTATGAATATCTAAAACAGTTGAAACACCATTTAAGAAATATTCGCGTGGTTGCGCATCATAATCCACAAAAGTTTGTGGCAAAGTCGCTTCATCACGTTGTGTGCACGCGACTTGGATATCGTCGGTATTGCTGACACGGTTAACGCGATAAATACCTGCTTCAACAGGAATCCATTGCAATAGATGCGTGAGCCAACGAGGGGTAATGGTCGAAAGTTGTGGAACGGTCTTGGTGGCATTTGCAAGCTGTCTAGCTGCATGATCCCCAAGCGCAAGTTGGACTTTATCTGTGGTTTTTGCCATGAATAAATTTTCCTGTTGTCTTTGGCTTTGTTAATAAAATTGGTTTTATTGCAATTAATGTTGAATGATTTATTTAGCTAGACTAGAGACTATTTAGTATTTTTAAAAATATTATTATGAGATAAATAATCGTGAATTATTTACTTATTACTCATAAGAATATATTTATAAAAAATAAATATAAGTATTGAATATACGTTTATTTATTCTAAAAACTATTTAAATACTTCATTCATTTAAACTTTACTATTATGTAATGACTCACTTGGTGACTGTAAAATCTGGCTGCCTGCTGCAACGCTATGGGTGAGCCATACATTCCCGCCAATAATTGAGCCTTTACCAATGGTGATACACCCTAGAATCGTTGCACCTGCATAAATCACCACATGGTCTTCAACAATCGGGTGACGGGCATAATCTTTTTTCAAGGCGCCATCTTCATTCAGTTCGAAGCGTTTCGCACCGAGGGTAACAGCCTGATAAATACGTACATATTCACCGATTACTGAGGTCTCACCAATCACTACACCTGTACCATGATCGATAAAGAAACCTTTACCAATTTGCGCACCTGGATGGATATCAATCCCTGTAGCGGAATGAGCCAATTCAGAAATAATCCGTGAAAGCAGTGGAACACTGTGATAGAGCTGATGTGCTACTCGATGATGGATGATGGCTAAAATCCCTGGATAGCAGAGCAGTACTTCATCGACACTATGAGCGGCTGGATCTCCTTCATAAGCAGCACAGACATCTGCATCCAACAAGCGACGGATATCAGGCAAAGTATTGGCAAAGTCTTGTACGATGGTTTGGGCCAAGGCAACTTGTTGCTCGTAGAGCAGACGATCATTGTTGGAAACAGGGATTTGTTTGACTCGACTTTTGGCTTCATAATTTAAAGCCAGCTTTACCTGTGAAAATAATTCATTGAGTACGCGGTCAAGGGTATAAGCAATATAGTAATCTTCTGTTTCTTGACGCAGATCGCTGGGGCCAAGTCGCATCGGAAACAGGATTCCGCAAAGGTCATCTAAGATCGATTTGAGGGCTTCTTTGGAAGGGAGTTCGCGTCCACCAAATTCTTTGATACGATGTTGACGCTCTCTCCATTCGTGTCGCGCTTGTTGCAAGCCTTCAACGACAGGCTGTATTTTCCATTGGCTCACGTGAATTCCTTGCAAATCGAGGTATTGAATAAATCGTAAAATATTCGCTTAAAAAAGCAGCATTAATCTTGTAACCAAGGTAACTGATGTGTGCGCCAGCCGTTGCTTTGATTACGCTGCTGCAGTTCATTTAAATCACCTTCAAAACCTTCCAGCACGTTATAAACTTGTGCAAAACCTGCACTAAAGGCTGCTGTTGCTGCTAAAGCAGAACGTTTACCGCTACGGCACAACAATAAAATGGGTTTATCTTTGCCGACTTTGCTATCCAGTTCTTTTAAAAAGCGTGGGTTACGGTTAAAGGATGTGCCAGTTGCCCATGCAACATGAATACTTTCAGGCACATAGCCGACAAACTTACGTTCTTCATTGGTACGTACATCGACGAGAACCGCATGACCTTGTTCTACCAAATACCAAGCTTCGGTCGGTGGCACACTGCCAGTGAAATCAAGTTCATTTTCTTCAGCATATTGCTGGGCACGTTGCAAGATTTCTTGTGGATTGGTAGATAAACCGTGAATCGTAGATGTCGATTCTGCTATGTCAGTAGAATCAAATTGAGCATTCATTTTTATAACCTTTTCATACATCAGCGGGATGATGTTTTTATCTTAGGACTGTTTTTATATTCAGGAAAATAAGCAAAATTTATTTATATATCTATTTTTGATAAATAATAGCTTTTTATTAACTTATTCGGAATATAGTTTGAAACAGTGTTTTAAAATGAATGTGCTTATTTAATTTAAAGATGAAATTATCAATATTAAATATTTTACTTTTCAAATAATGTGAAACATAAATATTAAAAAAGGCAACTTTGGAATTTTAATACGATACAATTCAAAAAATAGATCTGATGATAAAAGCAGCAAGTAATGATCAACTCTTATTCTTATCTAATAATGGAATAAGCAACTCACTTTTTCTTATTTTTAATCATAAAGCATGCCGCATACCATAAGCCTATATTGTTGAAAGATCATCTAATTATGGGCATCAAGAACTCTAAGCCGCTAATTGTTACTGCGATCGTCCTAGTGGCGATTGTTGCTTTTATTGTCTATCAAAATCAAAAAGATGCTGCACCAACTCAATCTAAAAGTAATAAAGCGGTGGTGATTGCCTATCAAACAGGTGTTGATCCAACCAAGGTTGCGCAGGCAAATGGTGATTATGAACGTAATAGTAATCAAGCAATTCAATGGCGTAAGTTTGATGCAGGTTCTGATGTGGTCAATGCATTGGCTTCGGGCGATGTGGTGATTGGTAATATCGGTTCTAGTCCTTTGGCTGCAGCAGCAAGTCGTGATTTACCAATAGAAGTGTTTCTTGTGACGGCTAAATTAGGTGGTTCAGAAGCGTTGGTGGTCAGCAATAAATCTGGCATTCAAACACCGCAAGATTTGATTGGAAAAACCATTGCAGTGCCATTCGTTTCAACCACACATTACAGTTTATTGTCAGCTTTAAAGCATTGGAATATTGCTGATAATCAAGTCAAGATCATCAATTTACGTCCACCTGAAATTACTGCAGCTTGGGAACGTGGTGATATTGATGCGACTTATGTTTGGGAACCTGCTTTAAGCAAAGTCAAAGCCAGCGGTCATGTTTTAACTGACTCTAAACAAGTCGGTGAATGGGGTGCACCAACTTACGATCTTTGGGTGGTACGTAAGGACTTTGCCGAGAAAAACCCTGAGTTCTTAAAAGCATTCGTACAAACCAGCTTGAAACAGGTTGAGGCGTACCAGCAAGATCCAAAAACATTTGAGCAGAATGCTGACAATATTCAGAAAATCGCACAATTGACGGGTTCAGATGTAAAAGACATTCCATTGTTGCTTTCAGGAAATATTTATCTGGATCTTCAGCAACAGCAAACGACATTGGCGGGTGAATTTGCCAAGAATATCTTTGATACGGCAACGTTCTTAAAAAGTCAGGGCAAGGTCGATCAAGTGAAGCCTGATTATCAAGAGAATGTGACCACCAATTTCTTACAGCCATAGGAGATCGAAATGAGCGTATTAGCTGCCGAGCATCTTCATTTAACTTTTCCAAAGCAGACGGTGCCTGTACTTCAAGATATTAATCTGAAGATTGAAGAAGGGACTTTGACTGTGATTTTGGGTGAGTCGGGTTGTGGGAAAACCACCTTGCTGAATATTCTGGCCGGGTTCCAAAAACCGAGTTCAGGTCAGATTAAACTGGATCATGAAGTCGTGACTGCACCTGACGCACGCCGTGCGGTGGTGTTTCAAGATCATGCTTTACTACCATGGTTAAATGTCTCTGAAAATATTGGTTTTGCTTTACAGCTCAAAGGTTTGAAAGCGCAAGAGATTCAGCAGCAAGTTGATGCAATCTTGAAAATTGTGGGTTTAAGCCATGTTGCTCAAGCCAATATTTGGGAATTGTCGGGTGGTATGAAGCAACGTGTCGGTATTGCACGTGCATTGGTGAGCCATGCAGCCTTTATTTTGTTGGATGAGCCCTTTGCTGCCTTAGATGCATTTACCCGTGAAACCATGCAACAGCTGGTTCTGGATTTATGGATTGAGCAAAATAAGTCGTTCTTCTTGATCACGCATGACATCGAAGAAGCTTTGTTACTGAGCAATCAATTGGTGTTGATGACTGCCCGACCTGGCAAGATTGTCGAAACTTTAAAACTGGATTTTGCTGACCGTTATAAGCAGGGCGAATCGATTCGTACAATTAAATCAGATCCGAAATTTATTCAATTACGTGAACACTTGTTTGAACGTTTACGGGTGCAGAAACTGGCAGGGCATGAGGTGGCTGTATGACGGGTCAAGCGAAAAATACGGCCTATGAGCTAAGCAAGGCAGATGAGCATCAACAATCTGACAAGCCGTCAGGCTCAGTTGTAAATGCAGTAGCGTCTTTTATTGCTCGCCATCGTAGTTTGGTGTTGAGTTTATCGAGCGTATTGAGTGTCTTGATCATTTGGTACTTGATCACTGCATTAAAAATTGTCCCAAGTTTATTTCTGCCGAGCCCACAAGCGGTATGGCAAAAGTTCCTTGAAGTCAGCCAACAAGGCTTTATGAAAGCAACCTTATGGCAGCACTTGGCGGCGAGTATCTCGCGTGTTTTGCTGGCACTTGTTGCAGCGATCGCGATTGGCGTGCCTTTAGGTTTATGGATGGGGTTGAACAAATGGGTCCGTGCGGTACTTGATCCATTGGTTGAATTATT
The DNA here is from genome assembly GCF_000369805.1 of Acinetobacter sp. NIPH 2100. GTDB lineage: Bacteria > Pseudomonadota > Gammaproteobacteria > Pseudomonadales > Moraxellaceae > Acinetobacter. The sequence goes on from NZ_KB850224.1 coordinate 1,257,508, forward strand.
GCGTCCGATTCCACCGTTAGCGTATTTGCCATTATTGGTGATCTGGTTCGGGATTGGTGAAACCACCAAAGTACTTTTGATTTTCTTTTCCATCCTTGCATCTGTGATTATTAGCAGTACGCATGGTGTGCTTAGCCATCAGCTCAATCGTGAACGTGCAGCCTTATCATTAGGGGCGAGCCAGTCACAAGTATTTTGGCATGTGATTTTGCCGACTGCGTTACCGCATATTTTAACGGGGATTCGCATTGGTTTAGGTGTGGGTTGGTCAACCTTAGTGGCATCAGAATTAGTCGCGGCAGATCGTGGTATCGGTTTTATGGTGCAGTCAGCGGCCCAGTTCCTGATTACCGATACTGTGGTACTTGGTATTATTGTGATTGCGATTGTCGCAGTCAGTTTTGAATTATTCTTGCGTTGGTTACAGAAGCAATTATCTCCTTGGTATGGTCAACAGCTGTAAGTGCAAATGGTAAAGATGAGAGAGTTAGAGATGACGTTAAATATTGAAATGATTAAACCAACAATCGGTGCGATTATTCACGATGTTGATTTAAATACGGCTGATGAACATACCGCACAACAAATTCAACAAGCATTGCTTGATCACCATGTTATTTTCTTTCGTAACCAGCAACTTGCACCACACGCTCAAGCTGAACTGGCACGTGGCTTTGGTTCTTTGCATATTCATCCGATCTATCCATCAGTTGCTAATGTACCCGAAATCATTGTACTGGACAGCTGGAAACTGGATTTACGTGACAATGAACTTTGGCATACCGATGTGACCTTTAGCCAAAAACCACCATTGGGCTGTGTATTGCAAGCGATTAAGATTCCGCCTGTAGGTGGCGATACGCTATGGTCGAGTGGGGCAGCTGCATTTGCTGCGCTAGATCAAGACTTACAGAAGAAGTTAAAAGGCTTAACCGCAACGCATGATATTCGTCAGTCTTTCCCAATTGAGCGTTTTGCGCATAATGATGTTGAGCGTAAAAAACTGGAAGAAACCTTTAAGCGCAATCCACCTGTTATTCACCCTGTGGTGAGAACGCATCCAGTCACAGGTCAGCCAATTTTGTTTGTCAGCGAAGGATTTACCACGCGTATTAATGAATTGGATGAGACGGAAAGTGCTGAGTTGTTGCAATATTTATTTGCACATGCCACCAATGAGCAGTTCCATTTGCGTTGGCAGTGGCAAGCGGGTGATGTGGCGATTTGGGATAATCGTTGCACACAGCACAAGGCTTTATTTGATTATGGGGATGCGCATCGAATTATGCATCGTGCCACGATTAATGGTGATGTGCCGTTTTATCAAGCAGCAAGTTAGAATTTAGTTTTAATTTTTTGCTTCGATGGAATCTTTCAGAGATCTCATCTTATTTTTGGATAAGCCTTCAGCTGGAGTTACTTTTGTTTTGGCAAAAGTAACCAAAACCATTGTCATCCACAAAACCTGTCTTCTTTCGGTATCTCTTTAAATTAATCGCAGAAATAGCATCTGATTAATTTCACGCAGGTTGTGGATGACCTGTAGCACAAGTAATTCCTGAGATATGTTCATTTTATCTAGGTAGGCATTGCGAATTAATCATTTAAGTCAGGTGAGTCTCTTGTTTATAAACCGAAGGGGCTTGTCCCGTCCAGCGTTTAAAGGCACGTCGGAATTCGCGGAGCTCACTAAAACCCAGTTGTAGGCTGATCTCACTCATGGACAGGTTTTGTTCAAGGAGTTGCTTTGCTTTACGTTCCAGTACATTTTGCCGAATTTGTTGAAAACTCAGACCTTCCAATAATAATTGCCGTCTTAGATGGCGTTCACTGATACGTAAATGCTCAGCAGCTTGCTGCATCTCGAAACGTTCAGGTAATTGCTGTTCAATTAAATGATCGAGTAAATGCACATAGCCCACCTGATTGAGCTGATCAATTTCTTTTAGGGCCTGCTCACAGATTTGGATGGCAGTTGCATAGTTGGCTGGGCTGTAATTCTTTAAGCCACGTTGCAACATACTGGTATTAAAGCGGATGATATTTTTAGGACTGTTAAATTGAATCGGGCAGCCAAAAATAGTTTTATATTGTTCTTGGTATTGGTTGGGAAAATAGCTGAGTTCAAGACTGATCACATCATCATGATCGCCCAGCATTGCGTTTAAACAGGTGATGATGCTGCTGAATAATTCATCATAAAAGAAGGCTTTCAAATCAGCGCATGGGTGAGACTCAGTCACTTCCAGCTCACAGATATCTGTTTGGAGACTAAAGTTGATATTGAGCACGCTGCCAGAAATACGATGGTAACGCAGCGCAATGTCTAAAGCATCAGCCACGGTTTTGCATGATTGCATGGCAAAACCTAAAATTCCCATTGAAATCAAGCCTTCACTACTTCCAAGTTTTAAGCCGAGGTCGGGTTGTTGATAGGCTGCAATGGCTTGACGCACAACATCGCAAAGCTGTGGGAAACGAACAACGCCTTGGGTTTGCCGAATTTGAGTAATATCCAGACCAGAATCCTGAAACCAGACGGCATATTCCCACTGCTGTTGTTCAGCGTAGTGAATCAGACTAGCTAAAATCGTGGGTGGAATAAACTGTTGTTGGTCATTGTGATAGATGCTGTGTTTAGGCATAAGTCCGTTTTGCCCCCCAAATAAAAGTTCCTTTAACCCTGTTGGGTATCGCATAATTTTGATTAACTTTCAACATGCTTTAACACAGTTAGAAAAAGAATTGGGAAAGGAAAGCGCCAATGTATCAGGTGGGTTGGGATAAACAGCAAATTAAAATAACACCGAAAGGCTATGCCATGTTTGGTTATGGGCAATGGTCTCATCGTGCCTATGAGCAGCGCACGGCATTATTTGCCCGTAGTCTGAGCATTGTCGATCAACACGGCAATCGACTACTGATCTGTTGTCTTGATTTAGGCTGTATTACCCATGCTATGCGTAGCCAAACAGTCGCGCAATTAACTGAACGATTAGGCTCGACATTTGATGAAAATCAATTGGTATTAACGGCAACGCACACCCATTCAGGGCCAGGCGGCTGCGCGCATGAGGCTTTGTATAATATGCCGACACCAGGTTTTGTACCTGAACATTTAGATGCCATTGTTGAAGCGATTGTACTGAGTATTGAGCATGCGATTGCGGTAGAACAAGATACTGAAATTTTTACCAGCACACAGCATTTTCCTGAACAAACACCTGTCGCATGGAATCGTTCAATTAAAGCCTATAACCGAAATCCAGAAGTGCGAATACATTCCGTAGCTGAAACGCATTTGGCATTAAACCGAGAAATGCAACTGATTGGTTTTTATCGTGAACAGAAATTACAGTCCTTTATTTCTTTCTTTGGTGTACATGCCACCTGTTTGGGAAACACCTTAAAAGCATATGATGGCGATAATAAAGGTTATGCGGCTGCATTTTCAGAGCAGGCTTTAACCCAACAAGGCATTCAAAATCCTGTAGCAATTTTTGCCCAAGCCACCGCTGGGGATGTATCGCCGCATTTTCATGGTAAAGACCAGCTTAAGATTCGTCGTCAGATTAAAGGTGAGCAGGAGTATCAATACGCACAACAAAATGGACGTTATCAAAGTGAATTGGCTTTGACGGCTTTACAGCAGGATATTTCTAAAAATCTGGAAAAAGTTGAAGGCAAGATTGATGCCGTTTTGTCCTATGTTGATCTGAGTAATATTGAGATTCCTGCTGAATTTGCCTATGGACAGCATGATGCCAAAACCAGTCAGCCTTGTCACGGCACTGCATTTTTTGCAGGTACGCCTGTGGATGGTTTAGGTGCGCCCAAACCATTCATTATGGGGATGCAATTTTTAGCGGATCAACTGCGTAAACATAAACTTAAAAATTCAAATTCAGCAGATTTTATTGCTGATCAGCAGCTGTATGCTTCACAAGGACCAAAGCAGATTGTATTGGAAGCAGGCGCTAAAAAGATTTTAGGCCAGCCCATTGGCTTTCCACCCAGTATTCTTGATCCATTGATTGCCGAGATGAATCGACAAGTCAAAGCAGGCGCGATTCAGGACAGTCCTTTAGTGCCGAACGTTGTTCCCTTACAAATTGTGCGATTAGGATCTTTGGCACTGATATGTTGTCCGGGAGAATTTACTACGATTGCTGGGCAACGTGTTGTGGCTACAGTGAAACAGACGCTTGCTGCACAGACTTCAATTGAAAAAGTTTGGTTCGCTTCATACTGCAATGATTATATGGGTTATGTCACCACCTATGAAGAATATCAAGAACAGGCCTATGAGGGTGGACATACCTTATTCGGGCAATGGACCTTGGCCGCTTGTCAGAGCAAATTCAAAGATTTAACAGAACAATTATTATTAGAAAAACATAAACGTCATTACGATGAAATGACACGGCCGCAACCCATTCCAAAACAAGAACTCGCAAAACGCACGAATCATGGCAATTTAAAAACTGCCGTCAGCCAAGGAGAGGCAGTATGAGCGATCTAAAACAAGGTATCTGGTCAAATTGGTCTGGCTTTCAAAAAGCCAGGCCGCAACAGATTCTTCGACCTGCCCATATTCAAGAACTACAGACCATTGTGCGAGAACATCAAAAAATACGGGTATTGGGTGCAGGACATTCATTTACGCCGTTGGTCTGTACCGATGCCACCTTATTGTCTCTGGATCATATTGCCGGAATTGCATCGACTGATATTGATCGATGTCAAAGCAGTATCTATGCAGGCACACGTTTGTATGATTTGGATCAACATTTAAAACAGCAGCAAATTGACCAAGCCCTGATGAATCAGGGCGATATTGATCAGCAAAGTCTGGCGGGTGCGGTGTCTACGGGCACACATGGGACTGGGGCAGATTTGCATTGTATTTCGGCCTATGTTGAAGCTTTTGAGCTACTGACAGCTTCAGGTGAAATCTTGAAATGCAGTCGTACTGAACATGCTGAAATTTTTGCCGCTGGACGTGTTTCTTTGGGTAGCTTGGGCATTTTGACTCAGATCACCATGCAGAATCGCCCACGCTATAAGTTAAAAGAACATATTGAACTTTGTCCTGTAGAGGACATGATGCAGCATATTCAGCAATGGAAGCATCAGCATCGGCATATTGAGTGTTTTGTATTTTCCTATGAAAAGCAGTTGATGTTAAAAACATTGGATGAGACCGATGAGGAAATTCTGCCACGGAAGGAGAATTTCCCTTCCGATGATACCTTGCTGACATTATGTTCTGAGCTGACCAAAAACTTTCCTTCATTAAATCCGTATTTACAGAAGCTATTGGGAATCTTTGTTAAACCGACGAGCTATGTGGATTGGTCGAGCACAATCTTCCCAACGCCTCGTAATACCAAGTTCAATGAAATGGAATATCAGATTCCAGTTGATCGTGGAATTGAATGTTTGGATGAAGTATTGCATGCCTTAAGGGCCAATAAGGTTGCGACTTTTTTTCCGCTCGAATTTCGCTTTGTGAAGGGGGATGATATTTGGCTCAGTCCTTTTTATCAGCAGGATTCGATTTCTATCTCGGTGCATCAATACCATAAACAAGATCCGCGTTTGATTTTTGATGTGGTTGAACCGATCTTGCAGAAATATCAGGGTCGTCCGCATTGGGGTAAAATGCATCATATGACCACGACCCAGCTTCGTGCTTTATATCCAAAGTGGGATGATTTTATGGCTTTGCGTCAGCAGCTTGACCCAGAAGCCAAGTTTTTAAATCCCTATCTGGAAAAGTTGTTTTTAGGTTAAGAAGAATTTTTTATGCGTTGAAAGTGCTTAACGGAGTCATATCGAGTTCTCATCCAATTAAGAGTAAAGCTTTCAACTGGACTGAATTTGGTTCCACCCTGAGAAGCGTATCAAATTGTATGTAAATTTTCTTGGATTGAAAAAAGGTATCGCCATGTTGGATCATTATTTTAAGCAACTCAATCTCGACCTAAAAAAACAGGGGATTGCTACACCGCAACTGATCGTCGATGAAGCGGCTTTAAAACAAAATATCCAGCATGTTCAAATTCGTCTTGCTCATGCCAAACACTTAAAAGCACGCTTGGTAGTAAAGTCTTTAGCCAGTCTAGATTTACTCAAGGTGTTATCTGAACAGATCAATACACAACGCTTTATGGTGTTCCATCAACCGCATATTATTTCAATCTTAGAAAATTTTGCCGAAGCTGATATCCTGTTAGGCAAACCGATGCCTGCCGAAGCGGTTCGTCAATTTTTTGAACAGCATGCTGAATGGTCAAATGCCAACATTCAGTGGCTGGTTGATACCAAACAACGCTTACAGCAATATATCGAGATTGCCCAGCTCTATGCTCTATGTTTGCATGTGAATATTGAGATTGATGTTGGTTTACATCGTGGTGGAGTGCAATCGACAGCGCAACTAACTGAAATATTAAAGCTGATTCAACAATATCCGCAGTATTTAAAACTCTCTGGTTTGATGGGCTATGATGCGCATGTCAGTAAAATTCCTGCCATTATTAAAAAACCTGAACTGGCTTATCAAAGCTCGCAGCAGACCTATGCCAATTACCAAAAGTTGATTCAAAAACAGTTCCCAGCCTTATGGAATAATGAACTTTGTTTTAATGGTGGCGGCAGTCCAACCTTTAGTTTTCATACGACTGAAAGTGTCTGTAATGATTTGTCTTTTGGTTCAATGTTGCTCAAACCGAGTGATTTTGACAGTGATTTTTTAAGCGCATTACAACCTGCTTTATGGATCGCAGCACCTGTGTTAAAAATCCTGCCGTTTACTCAGCTTCCTTCGATGTCTTTACTGGATAAATTGCCGCATAAATGCAAAGCGCTGTTTATTTATGGGGGCTATTGGCTGGCTGATTATGTCTATCCTGCCCAAGCGCATACGCATGCGTTGTATGGGCGTAGCAGTAATCAGGAGTTGGTCAATGTGCCGAAGGATTGTGATATTCAGGTCGATGATTTTGTATTTTTAAGACCCACACAAAGTGAAGCGATTATTCCTCAGTTTTCCGAGCTAAAGCTGTATAGCAACCATGCTTTTGAGTCATGGCAAACTTTTAGTGAATAATTGAACTTTAATCATCAAGATTCAACCCAAAAGCCTGCCGTGTATTTTGAGTTTTAAAATAAATCGCTCAAATGGCAGCTTTTCGCTTCAGTCAGATTGTCAATGGAATCGACCAGTAAAACATTGATGTCTTTTTCGCTTTGATATGCCGCAATCACTTCTGCATAAATCGGCTGTTTGAGTTTTGTCGCTTTAGATAGAAAGCGTGATACAGCCTTTTCCTGAGACCAGGCTGCATCTTTGAGAACATATTCATTTGCTGCAATATCACATCGCGTCAAAATAGCTTTTTTATCTTTTATGGTTAAGGTGCCAATAAAAATATCCATGCTTTCTTTGGGATCAGTTGAATTGGCAAAAGCCGCTACAGGCAGGAATAGGCTCAATATAAGCAAAGAAAAGGCAAGCAATGTTTTTTTCATTGGTTTTTCCTAGAGATCAAATGGGTTATAAGAATAATGCTGCTGAGATTCTAATCTAATCCGTGTATTTGATACTAGGAGATAGCCATGTGGAAACAGTGTATGTTCCTACATGGCTGAATATTTGATTGAATCTATACTTTAAAAACGATAACCAATTTTCAAACCATAGCCGATGGCACTGTTATCTTTAAAGTCGGCCTGTTCAGCAATCGGTTTAATCCCTGGTACAGGAATGTAATAGGTACCATCTTCGGCAACGACATCACCGAGCCAGAAGTATTTAATCCCGCCTGCAATAAAGTAGTTTGGTGCTGGATTAAACTGAACACCTACGCCCACGCCCCAAGAGCCTTGAGTCGGATTTAAGGTGGATGCAGGATCGCCTGTACCTGAATCCCAGCTCACTTCCGTCGATGCACTCCATTTCTCAGTGAATTGATGTCCAAGTCCGACATTGACTGTCCACTGATCTTTTTGGTAGCTGTCTAAATCAAAACCACCTGTATATGCACCATCACTTATTACGCCAGTGAGATACTCTGTAACAGCACCAAATTGAGTCGGCCGAATATGGAAATCTTTCCAGTTGACCCAGCGGACATTGGCATAGGCGAGCGTGTCTTTATACACACCTGTTTGAAAATCAAGATTCACGGATTGTGGGGTCGAAATTTTGGTTTTACTTGGCGTAGTTGCTTCCAAAGGTTGACCGAACTTGGTCTCAGTCACTTGCATGTCGTGGTCGATTTTGGAGCGATAGGTGACTGCGGCTTTTAAGGCAATATCTGGAATCTGATAACTCAAACCTGCTAACCAACCCACAGCATGATCCTGTTTAAATTTGGCATCATAACCATTAAAGGCTTCGCTATAAGAATTACCACGCAGTGCTACATCACCTTTGACGGATTGATAGACTGCACCGCCATACAGTTGAAAATTGCTAAAAGGGCTCACGCCCAAAATCATGCTGATACTTTCGGTGTCGACATTGACCGATGTACCTTGCTGAGTAAACTCATTGTCCGAAAAGGTATTATTCGACTGCATCGGATAAGTAATATCGGCACCAAAAGGCTGGTCATAAAGTAGACCAAAGCTGATTCGGTCGGTCAGTTGCAGCTTGAGCGCGGCAGCATAATATTGAAAGCTATTGCCCATATTGCCTGAGTTGAGATTTTGCGGATCATTGACCAGTTCTGGGCGGTTACGAATTTTCCCCGAAATGTCAGGATCAACGGCTGTGGCACTGACTTCGACATAGTTACCATTTTCCAGAAAAGGCAGTATAGATTGTCCTGACTGGTCCAGTGCGGCAGCATGGTTAAACGTGCTGGCACATATTCCACATATACCGATCAAAATTCGATTGAGTTTCATATTTATCATCCTTGCAAAACGACGTCTTATTCTTAAAAGCGCTCTTTTTATTGATGGTCATTTTCTCGCTTTCTTTGGAAAGTGAATGCAATGCCTATGCTTGAGTGAAGCATCTTTTGCAGGTGTGGAATAGGGTTGGAGATGTTCATTATGGGGGGCGAAACGGTCACATCCGCAATTTTAGCCAATAAAAAAACCTTGTGCTGTGACACAAGGTTTTTTGAATTAAAGCAAGCGGTTATTGCTTCACAATCAGCACAGGAATATGTGATTCGGTTAAAACGGCACGGGCAACACTACCCAGCAATAAACGTTTTACCCCTGTACGCCCATGAGAACCCATGACAATCAAATCCGCACCAACCTCATCGGCAACAAAGATAATACCTTCACTGGCAACACCATGATGAATTTTGGTTGTCACTTGAATGCCATCACGTACGAAAGATTGGGCGATATCTTGAAGCTGGGTTTTGGCATGTGCTTCGGCCTGCATAAAATGATCGGTGATCGCAGGTGCGACTTGGTAAAAATCTACGCCAACAAATGGGTCAACTGCAACCACGCTGAGAATGGTCACTTTTGCCCCTGATAATTTTGCTAGGGAAAGTGCATGTTCGACTGCGGCATAGGAAATTGGAGAATCATCCACAGGGACTAAAATATTTTGATAAGACATGTTTACTCCTTATAGTTTATCGTTGTAAAAAATATAAAGCATAACAAGTTGATAACATATTGAGTCTGGTCTAGCAAATCAGCGCATCCATAAAAGCGATGATAAAACTGAAAATAATGTAGAAAAACAGTAGATTCCTCAGCAAAATAGAGAGATAAGAAAATCACTGTATTTTTGTAATTCGGCTTAAGATTAACTTTAGATCGAAGCACAAAATTTAAGCTGTATTTGACTGAATAAGGAAACTTTGTGTTATTGAGTTTAGAGGCATTTAAACAACAAAAATTTGATCAGATGGCAGCCAAAATCATGGCTGATCCAGAACATTATCTGGCGTTTGACTCGGTCTCCGATTTTTACAAAGCCGCGTGGTTAGATGAGTTTCCTCAAGGGACGACATGGTCAGCAACAGGATTGGATGATGGGGCAGAACAATTTTATGCGGTGATTGAATATGGTGATCATTATCTGTATATCAGCCGAACCGAACGCGTCACGGTCAAATTAGGTATGCGACATCATTACAATCAAAATAACTAATCCGAGCAGTCATCCATTTTTGCCTGATCAGATTTTGAGATGTAAATGAGAGTGCTATACTTTTGTACAATGATGAAATCCTAATAAAACGAAATGGACATTTAAAAATGGCACATCAATTTACGGTTAATGAAACAATTCATGGTGTTTCAATTGAGGACTTTTCAAGACTGGTGGCGGATACTTCATTGCATGAAGCAGTATGTAAACGCATTCCGGGTGAGAACTTGGAAATTATCGAGTCGAATATTAAGGGTGATATTTATACGCTACGCCGTGAATATAATCTGGATGTGAATATTCCAGAGGTGGCAAAAAAATTATTAAAGAATGCATTCCGCTTAAAACGTGCTGATGTGACGCATTTGAAAAACTTAACCTCTACAGTTGAATTGGGTGCAAACCTGCCTTTGGAAGCGAAGGGTGAGCGTAGCGTGACAGGCGATAGTGAAAAAGTGAATATCTCTTTAACCTGGACGGTTAAAGTGAAAGTGCCGTTGATTGGCGGTATGTTAGAGAAGCATGCTGAAGGTGAAATCCGTAAATTCAGCACACTTGAAATCGAGATCGTTGCAGATGAATTAAAGAAACACCTTTAATTTTTCAATAAATAAAAGACTCTCCATTTGGGGAGTTTTTTGTTTTTAGAAGCGCAGAAAATAAGGAATAACTGAGAGAATGACACCAATAATACTGATCATCGCTGTGCTATCGATAAAATAGGTAAAGAGCATCAAGACCAAGCCACAGACCAAAGGTACCGTCATTTTCTGCTTCTTTCCATATAGAAAATAGCCTAAGCCAATCGAACTAAAAATGACACCTAAAAATAGTTGGGTTGCATTCATTGTGGTTTGCCATCGTTATTTTTTTCGCGAATATATTATGACAAGATTCTTAAATGAAAATTATGGTAACGCGATAAAATATCCAATACGATGATATTCACTATTTGGTCAAAATAACGATAAGGGCGTGGGATGAGTGTAATTCTACCTGTAGCACAACGTGGTGAAGAGATTTTAAACATTAAAGCGGCTACGGTCGCGAACGGGGAATTTAACAGTGAATGGCTATTGCAATTGGCTTCTGCCATGCATGCGACCATGCTGGAACGGAATGGGGTCGGCATTGCAGCACCGCAGGTCTATATTTCAAAGCGATTAATTATTGTGGCATCTCGCCCCAATCCACGTTATCCCGATGCACCTGAAATGGATGCTGTGGTGATGGTTAATCCAGAGATTTTGGCGTTTTCTCAAGAGTCTTGTTTCGGCGAGGAGGGTTGTTTAAGTGTGCCCGATGAGCGTGGACAGGTAGAACGGGCGCAAGCAATCAAAGTACGTTATTACACTTTACAGGGTGAAGTCATTGAAACGGCTTTTGAAGGTTTTCCTGCACGGATTGTTCAGCATGAAGTCGATCATTTGGATGGGATTCTATTCGTCGAGCGAGTCGCTTAATATTTATAACTAGTGAGCACTTCGGTTTGGTTTTAGCAATGCATCGTGACTCTAAATCATTACAAAAGCTATAATTTTAATATGATTCGTACTCTGTACTATAAGACTTATGTAAATTAAAACTTGAAATATTCAAAGGCTAGATGACCATGAAAACTCCACTTCCTGATTATTTGGCACATGTGATCGATGCCTGTGATATCGATAACAGTGGGCATCTCGCTGATTATATTCCTGAGTTAGCCAATGCCAATCCGAATCGACTGGCATTGGCACTCTCCACCGTCGATGGTGAAATCTATTCCGTTGGGGATGATGAGATTGAATTCACCATTCAGTCGATGTCTAAACCCTTCACGTATGCCTATGTGCTTCAACAGCTTGGTATTGATGCGGTATTAGAAAAAGTCGGTGTTGAACCTTCTGGCGAGGCGTTTAATCAAATTTCATTGGGGAAAGATCGCCGTCCTAAAAATCCGATGATTAATTCGGGTGCCATCACCACGCATTCACTCATTCCTGTCAAAGAAGACTTATCAGGCGCAGAAATTTTACGTCGATTTATGAGTGAACTGGCAGGACGTGAACTGCAATTTGATCATGCGGTGTATGAGTCTGAGGTGAAAACGGCTTACCGCAATCTCTCGATCGGTTATATGTTGCGTACCGTAGGAATTTTGGAAACTGATCCTGTTGATATTGTGAATGGTTATATTCGTCAATGCTCTATCTTGGTGACGGTCAAAGATCTGGTGCGGATGGGCAGTGTTTTTGCCAATGGCGGGGTTGATCCTAAAACTGGAAAACGCTTATTGAATCGTGCTGTGGTACGTCAAGTTCTGAGCGTGATGATGAGCTGTGGTATGTACGATGCCGCAGGGGATTGGCTCACAACAGTAGGCATTCCTGCTAAAAGTGGCGTGGCAGGTGGAATCTTGGGCGTGTTACCTGGTCAGGTGAGCATTGCGGCTTTTTCTCCTCGACTCGATGAACATGGCAATAGTGTGCGCGGCATTGATATCTTGGAAAGACTTTCTCGTGATATGGGCTTGCATTTGATGGAAGGGACACCTTCTGCACAAACCATTGTGCAGAGTCATTATCGCACTGGAAAAGATGCTTCTTTGAGTGTTTATGTACTTCGTGGAGTCTTGAAATTTACTGAAGCGGAAATGTTGTTACGGACATTGCAATGTGAACCAGACGATAACACTAGCATCGTGATTGATTTATCCCAGATTTCCCTAATTCATGATGTCGGAAAACGCATGTTTTTGGAAGGCATAGATCGCTTGATAGATGATGGTCATACTTTACTGTTGGTTGATCCTGAGCAGCGTTTGGATAACGCGCGAACGCATAAAGATCGAGTCTTACATGTTTATCAGAATCTTGAGGATTTGATTGAGAAGCATAAAGAGTTGTAGGAGGAGAGAGCCTATATTTAGATAGTATAGGTTCTAAATAGAGTTTATGTATTGTGATAGAGACACTTGGATCAGGTTGAACGTCTGTTTTAAATGTAGGTATTGATGAAGCCTTATAATAAAAATCTAAAGCAAGCATCTCGAAATTTAAGAAGTAATATGACAGATGCTGAGCAATTGTTATGGCAAAGAATCAGACGTAAACAGATATTAGGATTGCAGTTCTATAGACAGAAGCCGATTCTAAATTTTATTGTGGACTTCTATTGTCCCGCAGCAAATTTAGTCATTGAATGTGATGGTGGGCAGCATTATACCGAAACAGGGTTGGAAGCTGATCAAAATCGTGATCATGCTTTAAGTGAATTAGGACTGATCACTTTAAGATTTACTAATCCTCAGATTTTGACTGAAATTGATGCTGTGGTAGAGCAGGTTTATTATGTAGTTCGACAAAGGTTAGAATCTCCCTAAATCCTTTTTTTCAAAGGGGGGCTTTATTGCGAATTGGATGTAGATATTGGATTCCTGATACTCCCTCCTTTTAAAAGGAGGGTTGGGGAGGATTAAGATTTTCCTTCGTATATTTTTTTAGCTTCTTCTGCTTTATCTAGTTTTCGATGAATAAGAGAAATCATTGATAAAATATCAAGAGCATCTTGTTCATTAATTTCCCATGTTATTTTTGGAGCATGCGCTGTAGTGTTTCTAAAAGTTCCAAAAACCCCTTTTAATAAATTCATGAATCCTTTTTGCTCGCTTTCATGACTTTCAGTTGTTAGATTATTTAATGCTAAATAAGGAATTTTACCTTTATATGAAAAAGCATGATCTACTAATTCTGAACCGTCAGTAGTTAAGTTAGTTTTTATTCTAATTTTTTCTGCAATACTTTTAGTTGCTTCAAATACAGCATGAAAATAATTATCGACAAGTAATTCAGCTTTGCAAAAAGTAAGGACGTCAGAATGAATTTTTCGGTCTAATAATGTTTTTCTTAAATTTTGAGCTCGTTCCTCAGCCTCAGAAAAAGTTTTTACTTTATCTGTTGCTCTAATATCACCACTTTCAGTTAGTTCGAAGCCTTCAAATGACAATACATAATTTAGTTCGGTTCTTATATTTTTAAACCATTCTTTTCTATGGATGTGTCGGGATGGGCGTAGAACATATTTAATAAATGCTAGAACATTGTTGGAACAGCGATCTTCTCTTTGCTTGATACTAAGAGCATCATACAAACGCTTCTATTTTGTAGAGTTTAATTGTGGATCTTTGATATTTGTTTCAGCCAGATATTTGGAAATTTCAGTTCCTGAAATCCCATTATTTGTATCACCTAAAATTTTACAAATACTTTCTAGGCTACCAAGATCAATATTTTTAATTATTGCCATTATTTACTTTAATTTTTAAGGATGCGTATATTCTAAGTATATGTTTTTGGAATATCAATTCAATCCCTCCCAACCTCCCTTTGAAAAAGGGAGGAGCGGTCACGCAATTTATTAGATACGTGCAAGTCCCCCTTTGAAAAAGGGGGATTTAGGGGGATTCATGATATACAGCTCAACCAATCGAATCATCTAAATTCGGTGCTAACCAACGCTTCGCTTCATCCAGTGTCCAGCCTTTACGTTTTGCATAATCCTCAAGCTGATCTTGAGAAATCTTACCCACGTTAAAGTATTCACTTTCAGGATGTGAATAATAGAAACCACTGACAGAAGATGGCGGCATCATGGCAAAGTGTTCAGTCAACTTAGTACCAATCTTCGCTTCCGAACCTAACCAATCAAATAACACTGCTTTCTCAGAATGCTCTGGGCAAGCAGGGTAACCTGGTGCAGGACGAATACCGACATACTTCTCTTTGATCAATTCTTCATTGCCCAAAGTCTCATCGGCTTTATAGCCCCAGAACTCTTTACGGATACGCTCATGCAAATGTTCGGCAAAAGCTTCGGCAAAACGATCAGCCAAAGACTGAACCAGAATCGCTGAGTAATCATCACCTTTGGCTTTATATTCATTTGCCAGTTCTTCCGCACCAAAGATTGATACAGTGAAACCACCGAGATAATCGGTATTGTCTTTAGAAGTACTAATAAAGTCCGCGAGAGATAAATTCGGTTTGCCTGTGACTTTGTCAGATTGCTGACGAATATGCTCAAAAGTATGCGTAACATTTTGACCAGATTCATCAAACACGCTCACGGTATCCGCAGCTGTACGTTGTGCAGGGTATAGACCAAATACAGCACGCGCATCAAAAAGATTATTCCCGATAATGTCTTTCAGCATCGCTTGCGCTTGGTTATACAAATCAGTTGCCGCTTCACCGACCACTTCATCTGTCAGGATTTTCGGGAATTTACCTGCCAAGCTCCAAGAAATAAAGAATGGTGTCCAGTCAAAGTACTCAACCAAGGTCGCCAATGGATAATTGGTAATGACTTGCGTGCCTAAACTATTTGGAATTGGTGGCACATAGTTATCATCCACCTTGAAACCATTTTCAATTGATTCGGCATAGCTAAGTTTGGCTGCTTTCGGTTGCTTGTTGGCTAAACGCTCACGGATCTTGGCATATTCAGCACGATGTTCTGCAATAAAGTTGCCACGCATTTCTTTCGAGAGCAGAGTAGTTGCTACACCGACCGCACGCGAGGCATCGGCCACATAAATCACCGCATCATTTTGATACTGCGGATCAATCTTCACCGCGGTATGTGCTTTCGATGTGGTTGCACCACCAATCAACAATGGGATGTTAAAGCCTTTACGTTGCATTTCTTTGGCAACAAACACCATTTCGTCCAAAGATGGAGTGATTAAACCAGATAAACCGATGATGTCACATTTTTCATCAATCGCTGTTTGCAGGATTTTTTCCGCAGGCACCATCACGCCAAGGTCAACGATGTCATAACCGTTACAACCCAACACCACACCTACGATATTTTTACCAATATCGTGTACGTCACCTTTTACGGTCGCCATCAAAACACGACCTTTAGATTGTGCATTGCCTTTTTCAGCTTCGATGTACGGGTTTAACCATGCCACGGCTTGCTTCATCACACGAGCAGATTTCACCACTTGCGGCAAGAACATTTTACCTGAGCCGAACAAGTCACCGACCACGTTCATACCATCCATCAATGCACCTTCAATCACATCAAGTGGACGTTTGGACTTTAAGCGTGCTTCTTCGGTATCTTCATCAATATACGTGGTGATACCTTTGACTAAGGCATACTCAAGACGTTTTTCAACCGACTCGTTACGCCATTCTAGATTTTCAGCTTCACGTTGTGCACCCGTATGACCACGGAATTTTTCTGCCACTTCAAGCAGTTTCTCTGTGGCATTTTGACCTGATTCACCTTGGTTCCGGTTTAGAACAACATCTTCAACGGCTTCTTTCAGTTCTTTTGGAATATCATCGTAAATCGCCATTTGACCCGCGTTCACGATCCCCATAGTCATGCCTTGTTTGATGGCATGGTAAAGGAACACAGAGTGAATCGCTTCACGCACAGGTTCATTACCGCGGAAGGAGAACGATACGTTAGAGACACCACCCGAAATCATCGCATGCGGCAAGTTCTGTTTGATCCAGCCTGTGGCTTCAATAAAATCGACGCCATAGTTATTATGTTCTTCAATCCCTGTTGCCACGGCAAACACGTTCGGGTCAAAAATAATATCTTCAGCAGGGAAGCCGACATCATTGACTAAAACATCATAAGAACGTTTACAGATTTCACGTTTACGTGCAGCGGTATCTGCTTGACCCGTTTCATCAAAGGCCATCACAATAATCGCAGCACCATACTGGCGGCATAGGCGTGCTTTTTCGACAAACTCGTCATAACCTTCTTTTAAGGAAATAGAGTTGACAACGGGCTTACCTTGTACACATTTCAAGCCTGCTTCAATGATTTCCCATTTCGATGAGTCAATCATGATCGGTACACGTGAAATATCTGGTTCAGATGCGACAAGGTTGAGGAAATGCACCATCGCATTTTGCGAATCGAGCATCCCTTCATCCATGTTGATATCGATGATCTGTGCACCTGCTTCAACTTGTTGCTGAGCCACTTCTAGAGCTTCGGCAAATTTCTCTTCACGGATGAGGCGTAGGAATTTTTTTGAACCCGTAACGTTGGTACGTTCACCGACATTCACGAATAGTGAATCATCATAAATGTTAAATGGTTCTAAGCCACTTAAACGACAGGCAGGTTTGGTTTCAGGGATTTGACGCGGCTTGATATCTTTAACTGCGTTATAAATCGCACGGATATGATCTGGCGTGGTACCACAACAACCACCCGTGATATTGATGAGACCGCTTTCGGCAAACTCTTTAATGAATTCCGCTGTTTGTTCTGGGGTTTCGTCATATTCACCAAATGCATTTGGTAAACCTGCGTTTGGATGGGCAGAAATAAAAGTATCGGCAACATCAGAAATCGTTTTAACGTGTGGACGCATCGCGTCTGCACCCAAGGCACAGTTAAAACCAATTGAGAGTAAATCACCGTGGCGAACCGAGTTCCAAAACGCTTCTGCGGTTTGACCGGTTAAGGTACGACCTGATGCATCGGTGATGGTGCCTGAAATCATCAACGGCAATTCATGACCAATTTGCTTGAAGACTTCTTTGACCGCAAAAATCGCTGCTTTACAGTTTAAGGTATCGAATACGGTTTCGATCAATAGAATGTCTGCACCACCTTCGATCAACGCATGAGTTGCTTCAATATAGTTTTCTTTGAGCTCATCAAAGCTAATATTACGGAAGGCAGGGTCATTTACATTCGGTGAAATTGAACAGGTACGTGAGGTTGGGCCAAGTACACCGGCAACAAAACGTGGTTTGTCCGGAGTTGAGTATTTGTCACATGCTGCACGCGCTAAACGAGCTGCTTCACGGTTGATCTCTGGTACGAGGTCTTCCATGTGATAGTCCGACATTGAAACACGTGTGCCGTTAAAGCTATTGGTTTCAATGATGTCAGCACCTGCATCCAAGTACGCTTCATGAATGCCCTGGATAATTTTCGGCTGTGTTAATACCAATAAGTCATTATTGCCTTTAAGGTCTGATGCCCAATCTGCAAAACGTTCCCCACGATAATCTTCTTCTTCTAATTTATGGCGTTGAATCATCGTTCCCATCGCACCATCAATAATCAGGATACGTTGGGCAAGAAGTGATTGTAGGGTGGTAAGCGTGGACATTCAGGAACCCCAGTCAATGATCAAGATAAAAAGCAGGGGCATTGTAACAGATGCAAGGTAAAAGCGCGTATTTTCAGCAAGCTTGAACAGTGATTCATCGGGTCACTTAGAAAATGTCATAAAATGTTCATGAAGTTGTCACAATTGAATTGAATAATGCTTAAAAAGAAAACATACAGTTCGAAATATGACAGTTCGATGTCACATTTCGTAGCATTTGTTGCAAAATCAGACAAACAGTTCTATCACTGTTTTTGTTTTTGTAATTTATTGTTTTTTATTAATTAAAATAAAAAACAAGGTGGATTTATTACTGAAAAATACAAAAAAATGTGATGAAAACATGAAATTTTGGCTTTATGTGACCGTCCTTTGTCATATAATTGTCATAATTTAATTAAACAATACAGGGGATTTTATTATCCTCTAACCGTCTACATGAATTCTAATCTTCCTCCTGTTTCGGATTCACCGCTTGCCAGCTCTCAGGCAAAATCGACGAATGTACATGTACCAACACCGAAATTCTTTATGCCGGTGTTTTTGACAATTATTGTTGCAACACTGATTTATATCGGTTTTCAGTTAAGTGCTGATTTGGCACATGTACCGCCTTTAAGTTTATATTCAGTTATTCTTTTATCGACGGCACTATTCATTGCTTTAGGCTTTGAGTTTGTAAATGGTTTTCACGATACGGCAAACGCTGTAGCGACGGTTATTTATACCAATGCATTACCTGCTCCAGCAGCAGTGATGTGGGCTGGCTTCTGTAACTTCCTTGGGGTTATGGTGGCGAGTGGTGCAGTTGCATATGGTATTATTGCATTACTCCCTGTAGAAATGATCATGAATGTCGGCAGCGGCGCTGGCTTTGCGATGGTTTTTGCATTATTAATCGCGGCGATTCTCTGGAATTTAGGCACGTGGTTTTTGGGGATTCCTGCTTCAAGTTCACATACCTTAATCGGTTCGATTTTGGGTGTGGGCATCATGAACCATATCTTAAACGCGTCAGCTGGTGCGACCAGTAGCGGTATTGATATGGATCAGGTGATTAAAGTTGGTAAGGCATTATTATTCTCTCCTCTGATCGGTTTTGCGTTTGCAGCAATCCTGTTCTTATTGGTGAAGAAAGTATTTAAACGCCAAATGGAGCTGTTTCAGCCACCAGAAGGCAATAAGCCACCACCACCAGTGATTCGTGCAATTCTTATTTTTACCTGTACAGGTGTAAGTTTTGCACATGGTTCAAACGATGGTCAAAAAGGCATGGGCTTAATCATGTTGATCTTGATCGGTTTAGTTCCATTGGCTTATTCATTGAACAAAAATTTAGATGCACAGCATTTACAATCATTCGAACAACTTTCTGCACAGACAGCAACCGTTTTAAACGTGAATCAAAACGAGCTGACCGATGAGAAAGCGCGTGATGTATTAACCAAATATATCCAAACCAAAGAACAAACTGCTGAGGTTGTACCTGCGCTTGCAAGTATGACGGCACATATTGGTACACGCGTTGCAGGTTACGGTGATCTCAAGTTAATCCCTGAGGCTGCTGTGAGTGAAATTCGTAATGACATGTACTTAAGCACCACAACGTTTAAGCGTTTAGATAAAGCTGAAGCTTTGCCAGAAATGGATAAAGACCAGGCCAAACTTGTGAAAGAATACCGTAGTAGTTTAGATTCATTCCTTCAGTACATTCCAAACTGGGTGAAAGTTGCGGTTGCACTTGCGCTAGGTCTGGGCACAATGGTGGGTTGGAAGCGTATCGTTGTGACTGTGGGTGAGCGTATTGGTAAGAACCATATGACTTATGGTCAGGGGATGTCTGCTGAGCTTGTCGCGATGAGTACGATTGCTGCGGCAGATGGTCTTGGTATGCCAGTTTCGACAACGCATGTTTTAAACAGTGCGGTTGCAGGTACCATGGTTGCTAATAAATCAGGTTTAAACTTCGCAACAGTTCGAACGATTCTTTCTGCGTGGATCTTTACGTTACCAGCAACGATTACCTTATCTGGTGGTCTATATTGGTTGTTCCTACAGTTTGTTTCATGATCCTGAATAATTAAACTGAAAATCAGATGTAAAGGCTTTGCTTCGGCAAAGCCTTTTTTATGTGCTTCAATTTATGTACCACCATCAGTCGAGCCTGATTTCATTGCTAAGGTTGTCGTTGTTTATGGTGTAGGGAAGCTTCAAGTTTATCTTTAACCTGCTGAAAGCGATTTTAGAAGCTTATTCAAAGTGTGTTAGTCGCTATAGAAGGGTGAGCTTGAAAGTTATTGAAATAGACTAAAGAAAATCACTTTTATTCCCCAAAAGAGGAATAGTTTTCCCATGAACTTATCCGTTAGTATCAATAGACAGATCGTGCTAGGTTGTGTTGTTTCATTATTATAATAAGTATCAAGCGTTGTTCTATTTACACTCCGCCATTCTCCGATATAGAGAGTGGCTTTTTTTAGCTTTGCTCAAAGTGAAGCCATAAAAAAGAGCTGTCGAAACAGCTCTTTTTGTTCAATCAACGCATTTAAGCTTGTTGAATACCTGCAACAACCCAATCTTGCTGTGAGCCAGCAGGCTTAACAAAATGCCAAATCTCAGCAAATGGTTGAGGCAAGCTGTTTAAGTCTTCACTCACGGTACCTGTAAAGCGGACGCTCACGACGTATTGACCATTTTCAGTAGAGCTTTCGACAACCATTGCATTGAGGTTGCTAAATTCAGCCACGTCTTGATCTTGGTTCGCCATAATATCGCTATACATTGAGTTATAAAGCTCAGGTGTTAAATAACGACGAATTTCTTCGACATTGCTCGCACTGTTCACCGATTGAATGTGGTTAAAACGTTGGCGTGCAATGCGTAAGAACGCAGCAGGCTCAGTACCATCAGGTAATTGATTGCCATTGCTCATTGATGCGCCACCAAAAGGAGCTTGTGTTGCTGCACCACCAGCTACAGACTGGCCAAAGATATTGGTATTATCAGATGTTTGGCGTGCCGCAGCTTGAGGCGGTACTTGACGGCCAAAGTTGTTTTGACCGCCATTGTTTGGTGCGTATGGATTATTGGTTGCTAATTTTTTTTTTGCGCCTAATTTGCGGAAAACAAAGAAGGCGGCAGCTGCAGCAAGAAGTACCCAAAGCCAGCTAGGAATGCCACCTTTTTCTTCCTGTTGCTGCGCTTGAGCATTGGCTTGTTGCTCAGTTGCTGTTGGATTTTGCTGCTTGTCATCTGCCAATGCGTTTGCAGCAACTGCACCTACTGCAGCACCTGCGACACCCGCAGCAACCATCGTACCTACACCTGGACCAGATTTCTGTGGTGCAGTTTGTTGTTGAGGTGCTGGAGTTGCTTGACGAGATGGCTGGTAAGATTGGCTAGATGAACTAGATCTGCTCATGCCGTGGCTTTTACCGCCACCTGCACGTTTTGCTTCCGCAAGCGGTGCAGCAACCAAAGTTGCCATTAAAAGAGCTGCCATCAAGCCACGCTGATGTACTTGCATCGAAAATTCCTATTTAAATTCAATTTGTAAATGTATTTATGCAGGTATTTCGATGGAATTTCAACTAGAAAAGTATGTTTTTTTATGTCAAGGCATCATAGCAACTCATCACTCAACTGCATAGCTTCGGTCAAGGCTTCATGTAAACGGGCAACCGCAATGATTTGCACGCCTTCAATCGATTTTTGCGGTGCATTGCCTCTCGGTAAAATTACATATTTAAAGCCATGTTTTGCCGCTTCTTTCAGGCGTTCTTGGCCATTGGGTACGGGACGAATTTCCCCAGATAAACCCACTTCGCCAAAAACCGCTAATTGTTGCGGCAGGGCTTTGCCTCTCAAGCTTGAAGCACAGGCAAGCAAAACAGCTAAGTCAGAGCCTGTTTCAGTAATCTTTAAGCCACCTACCACATTGACATAGACGTCTTGCCCTGAAGTTTGCACACCACCATGTCGATGCATCACCGCAAGCAACATATTTAAACGGTTTTGCTCCAAACCCAGTGCCACTCGACGGGGTTGCCCGTGTGCATCATCCACCAGTGCCTGAACTTCAACTAACAGTGGGCGAGTCCCTTCACGGCTAATCATTACGATTGAACCCGGAATGGCTTCATCATAGCGACTTAAGAAAATTGCCGATGGATTGGCAACCTCGCGTAGACCTTTATCGGTCATCGCAAATACACCCAATTCATTGACTGCACCAAAACGGTTCTTGACGGCACGTATCATGCGATAACGAGAGTCGGATTGACCTTCAAAATAAAGTACACAATCGACCATATGTTCTAAAACACGTGGACCTGCTAACGCACCTTCTTTGGTGACGTGACCCACAAGGAATAACGCTGTGCCACTATTTTTGGCAAATCGAGTGAGCAGGGCAGCAGACTCACGGATTTGTGAGACGCCACCAGGTGCCGATTGTAGTGTTTCGGTATATAAGGTTTGGATTGAGTCCAAAATCGCAACAGCAGGACGTTCTTGTGCCAACACTTCACAAATGCGCTCGACACAAGTTTCCGCCATAACTCTAAGTGAGTCTGTAGGTAGATCTAAACGTTGTGCACGTAAGGCGACTTGTGAAAGTGATTCCTCACCCGTCACATAAAGTGCTGAGCTTTTCTTGCTGGCCATGTGTGTTGCGGTTTGCAGCAAGATGGTTGATTTACCAATTCCCGGATCACCACCAATCAGGACCACAGAGCCTGTGACCAAGCCACCACCCAATACACGATCAAACTCACTGATGCCTGTTTGCAGACGGGTTTCATGTGAGACCGAGATTTGATTGAGCGTGGTGATGTTGGCTACTTGTCCAGCATAACCACCGCCCATTTTGGGTTGGCCGCGATGGGTCACCACGGGTTCGACACGGACTTCCAGCAAACTATTCCATTCGCCGCACTCAGAACATTGCCCAGCCCATTTGGGATGATCTGCACCACATTGTTCACATCTGTAAACGGATTTAATTTTTGCCATAAGATAAAATTGAAAACTTTCTTAAAATTAGATAAAAAAGAGTCAGGACGAAAATTTTTTAACAATGCTGATCGTTCTTTACAAGGATAAAACAAGACGACAGTACGATTTCGTCACTGGTTGGTTAAAGGGAAGTGCTCAGGAAAATAACATGATATACAACTTTTACAAGTTATAGACAGTGTGTTTTTAGCATTCGTTTTTTTGTTCAATTCACTTTTTCCATGGATGGTTTGCAGGTATTCGCTTATTTATTGTCATGACATCATGATCGAATGGCATAGATATTGCTCATGCTCAAACGAATAAAAATTTAGCAATCGCTACATTTAAAAATATATAACAAGGTTGATGTCTATGAGTGCAGCAGAAATTGTGAATTGGGTAAATAGTATCATCTGGAGTAAGGGACTGATCTATTTATGCCTAGGCGCAGGTTTATTTTTTTCGATTTTAACTCGATTTGTACAGGTTCGCCAAATTAAGGAAATGGCAAAACTGTTGATTAATGGTTCATCTTCAGCGCAAGGGATTTCATCATTCCAAGCGCTATCTGTTTCCCTATCAGGGCGTGTTGGTGTAGGTAATATTGCTGGTGTTGCGGCAGCAATTGGCTTCGGTGGCCCAGGTGCTGTGTTTTGGATGTGGCTGGTTGCATTTCTTGGTGCAAGTACTGCTTATGTCGAATCAACACTCGGTCAAATCTATAAAGTGGAGTATCAGGGTGAATATCGTGGTGGTCCTGCATTCTATTTCGATCGTGGCTTGGGACAGCGTTGGTTAGGGATTCTATTTGCGATTGCAGCGATTATCTCGTGTGGCTTATTTTTACCAGGTATTCAAGCCAATGCTGTTGGCAATGCTTTTACCCAAATTACAGGTGAAGGGGCCATTGTCTTTGGTAATGTGGGTACCTATAAATTATTAGCACTTGTTATTATTGTTTGCTTATTGGCGATCATCATTTTTGGTGGCATCAAACGTATTGCTCGATTTGCAGAGTTGGTCGTGCCATTTATGGCCTTGGGTTATATCTTGATGGCTCTCATTATTGTTGGAATGAATATCCAAGAGCTACCTGGTGTAATCAAACTAATTTTTGCAGATGCTTTTTCTCCAATGGCTGGTTTAGGTGCGGCAATTGGTTGGGGGGTAAAACGTGGTGTTTATTCCAATGAGGCAGGTCAGGGTACTGGACCACATGCGGCAGCGGCGGCTGAGGTTCAACATCCAGCGCAGCAAGGGTTTGTGCAAGCCTTCTCGATTTATGTAGATACGTTGTTCGTCTGTTCTGCAACGGCATTTATGATTTTAATTACGGGGATGTACAACGTACAAGGTACGTTGGAGGCAGGACAGTTTATTGTTCAAAATGTGGCCACGACAACAGAGATTGGTTCACCTGCATTTACGCAAATGGCTGTTAGTACTGTGTTTGGTGGCTTTGGTCAAATCTTTGTGGCTTTAGCTGTGTTCTTCTTTGCCTTTACAACAATTGTGGCCTATTACTATATTGCGGAAACCAATATTACTTATCTCAGCTATATCACTAAAACACCATCACTATTGTTCATCACCAAATGCTTCATTATGCTTTCTGTGGCTTATGGTGTCGTAAGCGCAACGGGTTATATTTGGGGAATTGGTGATATCGGTGTTGGGTTAATGGCTTGGATCAATATTATTGGCATTATCGTCACTTATTTTATTTGGAAACCGACTATTAAAGCTTTACGTGACTATGAAGAACAACAAAAAGCAGGCGTTAAGGAGTTTACATTTGACCCAATCAAATTGGGTATCCGTAATGCAACTTTTTGGGAGGAGCGTCTCAAAAACAAACAGAAGCAATCTTCTAATGATTGAATTATAAATCAATATTTTCTCCAATAGAAAAAGAGTGGCTTCAATCGCCACTCTTTTATTTTAAAGTGCCTTTTTATGACTGACGTGTTGCCCTCATAAGTTCATTGTATTGTTTTAACCTTGTGCGTATGATCGAATTCGATTGTATTTCACTTGAAAAAAATACAGGTAAAACATTTCTTAGCGAAAGCAAGCCAACTCATGGATAACGAGAAAAGATACTAAAAATGGTACGAATCGTTGTTAGGCGTTGTTGTCGCTAATGAACTAAAACACTGGAGAGTTTTTGTAAAATGTCGAATCAAAATCTGAGTGAGGCTGCTGAACAAAGCGGACTTCACCGTAGTCTATCTAATCGACATCTACAGTTGATTGCGATTGGCGGTGCCATTGGAACAGGGTTGTTCATGGGATCTGGTAAAACCATTAGTTTAGCTGGACCATCAATTCTATTTATTTACATGACCATTGGTTTGATGGTGTTCTTCGTAATGCGCGCATTAGGGGAATTATTACTATCAAACTTGAACTATAAATCTTTTATCGATTTATCGACGGATTTAATTGGCCCTTGGGCGGGTTATTTTGTGGGTTGGACCTACTGGCTCTGCTGGGTCACCATCGGTATCGCAGATTTATCCGCCATTATTTATTATCTCGAATTCTTTAATGGTGGTGAATCCTTCAGTGCGGCTGGTGGTTTACTGATTAGTACCGTAGCTATTCTATTCGTACTTGGTTTGAACTTGGTCACCGTAAAGCTGTTTGGTGAAATGGAGTTCTGGTTTGCAATGGTGAAGATCACGGCGATTATTGTCTTGATTGCTGTTGGTTTATGGATGATCTTTACTGGATTTACCAGCACTACAGGTACCGTTGCTAGTGTGTCTAACTTATGGACACATGGTGGTATGTTCCCTAAAGGCTTAGATGGTTTCTTGGCCGGTTTCCAGATTGCGATTTTCGCCTTTGTTGGTGTGGAATTGGTGGGTACAACTGCTGCTGAAACACAAGATCCAAAACGCAATTTACCAAAAGCGATTAACTCGATTCCAATTCGTATCATTATTTTCTATGTATTGGCATTATTCGTGGTGATGTGTGTGACGCCTTGGGATCAAATTAATCCTAAAGTAAGTCCATTCGTCAATATCTTCTCGCAAGCGGGGATTGCATCTGCTGCGATCATTATGAACTTGGTGGTGTTGTCTTCGGTCATGTCATCAATGAACAGCGGTGTCTTCTCGACCAGTCGTATGTTGTTTGGTTTATCTGGAGATAATCAAGCACCGAAACTATTCGGAAAACTGTCTAAATCTGCGGTACCTGCAAAAGCATTGATTTTCTCGTCTATCTGTATCTTTATTGGTGCATTTGTACAGTTTGTTTATAAATTACAAACGGGTACCAATGACGAAGTTACCGCGTTTACTTTAGCAACGACCTTATCAACGATTCTGTTTATCTGTGTATGGATCATTATTATGTGGAGTTATATTAACTACCGCAAAAATCGTCCTGAACTACATGCACAGTCTACATTTAAATTGCCTGGCGGCGTGTTTACATGTTGGATTGTGATTTTATTCTTCCTTGCAACAATTTACTTCCTAGCGTTGGATGAAACGACTTTAGAATCATTAAAAGTCAGTCCAATCTGGTTCGTGATTTTGGCCATTGGTTATTTCTTCTATAAGAAAAAGTAAGCTTTTAGCCAATGAATGATGAAAACGTCGACTTTAAGGTCGGCGTTTTTTATGCTTAATTGTTTTATTCATTGAAGTTTAGACTTTAGCCAATCTGATGATCACGCTATACTGCTCCGAATTGTAAAAGTTAGGTGCTCAGATGCTTAAAGTCATTTGTTCAATCAGTTTATTGCTCAGCAGTGTGGTTTTAACTGCATGTGGTCAGTCAGGTGCATTGCAATTGCCATCTGATCCAAACTACGACAACCGTGCAAAATATCTGCTTTATAAAAATGAAGCATCTCAGGCGAAAGCATCGTCAGCAAGCAAAGCAGATGATGTAAAAATGGAAAGCCCAGCGACGTCTTCAACGACTCAATCACAGACCATCTCACCTTAAGTTTGTAAATAAGGACATCTTCATGAGTTTCACTCGCATTAATGGAGTATTGCATGCTGAGCAATGTTCACTGGATCAGCTCGCACAGCAATACGGCACGCCTTTGTATGTTTATTCAAAAGCAACTTTTGAAAAGCATTACTTGGATATGCACCGTGCTTTTGATTTTATTGATCATCAAATCTGTTATGCAGTGAAGTCAAACTCAAATTTGGCTGTTTTGAATGTATTGGCTAAAGTAGGCGCAGGCTTTGACATCGTGACCGGTGGAGAGTTAGCACGTGTATTGGCGGCAGGGGGTGATCCTGCAAAAATCGTATTCTCTGGTTTGGGCAAATCTGAAGCAGATATTGAAAAAGCCTTAGATGTTGGGATTGCATGCTTCAATGTCGAGTCACATGCCGAGCTAGATCGCATTCAAAAAGTTGCAGCGAAATTAGGCAAAAAAGCACCGATTTCTTTGCGTGTAAACCCAGATGTTGATGCAAAAACGCATCCTTATATCTCGACTGGTTTGAAAGAAAATAAGTTTGGTATTCCAAGCGATACCGTTGATGAAACTTATCAATATGCAGCTTCATTGCCAAATCTTGAGATTGTTGGGATTGATTGTCATATTGGTTCGCAGTTGACTGAAACCAAACCATTTGTCGATGCACTTGATCGTGTCATTTTGATGATTGAGCAATTGAAAAACTTAGGTATCAACCTCAAACATATTGATATCGGTGGTGGTTTAGGTGTGCGTTATAAAGATGAAACGCCACCGAGTGTTGAAGAATATGCCGATGCGATGCGTCCCGCTTTAGAGAAACTTGGTTTGAAAGTCTATATGGAACCAGGGCGTAGTATTTCGGCGAATGCAGGCGCATTATTAACCAAAGTTGATCTATTAAAACCAACCAATCACCGCAACTTTGCCATTATTGATGCAGCGATGAATGATTTAATTCGTCCCGCTTTATATGAAGCTTGGATGGATATTCAATCGGTGAACCCGAATGCTGATGTTGACGTGAAAACTTGGGATTTGGTCGGTGCCATCTGCGAAACAGGTGATTTCTTGGGTAAAGAGCGTGACTTGGCCCTTCAGGAAAATGATGTGTTGGCAGTACTCGGTGCAGGTGCATACGGTTTTGTGATGAGCTCTAACTACAATACCCGTGGCCGAGCTGCTGAAGTTATGGTCAGTGGTGATCAAGCCTATTTAATTCGTGAACGTGAAACCATAGAATCACTTTGGGAAAAAGAGCGTTTGTTGCCTGAGGAGTAAATTGAGATGTATTTAGAATTTACCAAAATGCATGGTTTGGGCAATGATTTTATGGTCGTTGACCTCGTGACCCAGCGAGCTTATTTAGATACAGTGACGATTCAGCGGTTAGCTGATCGTCATTTCGGTGTGGGCTTTGATCAACTACTGATCGTTGAACCACCTGATTTGCCAGATGTTGATTTTAAATATCGAATCTTTAATGCTGACGGCTCAGAAGTAGAGCAGTGTGGTAATGGCGTGCGTTGTTTCGCTCGCTTTGTACATGAGCGTCAACTCACGACCAAAACCAAGATTCGTGTGCAAACCAAAGCAGGTATCGTTGAGCCTGAATTGGGTGCCAATGGTTGGGTGCGCGTCAATATGGGGCAACCGAAGTTTCTTCCAGAAGAAATTCCGTTTGTGACTCAAGAGCATGAAGATATTGAAGGCTTATATGGATTGGCACTAGCTGACAATCAAAGCATTAATATTGATGTGGTGAACATGGGAAATCCGCATGCGGTCACCATTGTTCCTGATGTATTGACTGCGGATGTTGAGCGTATAGGACCACAAGTGGAATCACATGCACGTTTTCCTGCACGTGTGAATGCAGGATTTATGCAAATCATCGATGAAAAGCATATCCGTTTACGTGTGTTCGAACGTGGTGTAGGGGAAACTCTAGCGTGCGGTACAGGTGCTTGTGCAGCCGCTGTCAGTGGCATGCGTCAGGGTTTGTTAGCCAATGAAGTTGAAGTTCAACTTGCAGGTGGTAAGTTACATATCGCTTGGCGTGAAGGTGATGTGGTCTGGATGACAGGTCCAACCACGCATGTTTATGATGCCCGTTTGGATTTAAGATATTTCCAAGGTTAATGATCTAAGATTTAAAAAAGCGCGTTTTAATTAACGCGCTTTTTATTATTTATCGTTTGCTGAATGCCAGTTTCAATGCAAACAGGATAAAAATACTGCCTGTAATCCGATCCATATATTTAATGAATTTTGGTCGTTTTAAATAGCCAGAAATGGACTGCATCGCGGTGATCAGGAAAATGGACCAGATAAAGCCAATCAGCACATGAATCATCACCAAACCCATGGTCCAAATGACTGGTGAGGAAGACTGTGGGATAAATTGCGGTAAAAATGAGATATAAAAAATGCCGACTTTCGGATTGAGTAAATTACCCCAGAAGCCCTTAATAAACCAGTTCTGCGTTGCAGTCGTTCCATTGATATTTGCAAGTTGGGTACGTGGTTTTAAAAGCAGATTTAAACCTAACCATGTCAGATAAATTGCGCCCATCCACTTTAAGGCATTGAAAGCAAGGTCGGAGGTCATCAATAAAGCCCCTAAACCGCAGGCCACAATCACACCCCAGACGATACAGCCCAAATTAATACCCAATGCAGCTTGGAATGCTTTCGCTTTGCCTTCTAATGTCGCTGTACGAATGATAAGCGTGGTATCAAGGCCAGGCGTAAGTGTCAGCAGGGTAATGGCGATCAGATAAGGAATAAGGGTTGTGAACATGATAAGAGCGGCTATTGCGTACTGATATAAGAATTGTAGTACAGCAATAGATCTGCTTCGAGACTTGTTTAGCTTGATTTGGAAAAAAATTTGTTAGACTGTAGCTGTTAATTCCTGCATAACTTTGGAGAGCGATTTGGAAAGCCCAGAAAAACTGCTGTCCATGTGGTTAAAAGAACGAATGATTCAAAATCAATCTGAACATACGATTGCGGCCTATCAACGTGATTTAACCGATTTCTTTCAGTTTTGCGAATATAAACAATTACAGCTACAAGATATTGAAGCATCTGATTTGAGGGAATATCTGGCGACACGCGTTGAACGAGATCAATTAAGTTCCAGTAGCTTGCAGCGTCATTTGACTTCAATTCGTCAATTTATGAAGTGGGCAGAACAAGGCCAATATCTAGAACAGAATCCATCTGAAGATTTTAAATTAAAACGTCAGCCACGACCTTTACCAGGGATGATTGACATTGAAACTGTACATCAAATCTTAGATCAAATTGCTCCTGAAAAGCCGCTTGAACAACAGCTATGGTTACGTGATAAAGCCATGCTTGAATTGTTATATTCAAGTGGTTTACGTTTGGCTGAATTGCAGGGTTTAACGGTTAAAGATATTGATTTTAATCGACAGCTGCTACGTATTACTGGTAAAGGTAACAAAACTCGGATCGTTCCATTCGGAACCAAAGCCAAAGACAGTCTAGTGGAGTGGCTGAAAATCTATCGGATTTGGCAAGGGGGTTTTAATGCTGAGTCAGCAGTTTTTATTTCGCAACGGGGCAATGCCTTAACACCTCGACAGATTGAAAATCGAGTCAAACTACAGGCGCAACGCGCAGGCGTGAATGTCGACCTGCATCCACATTTATTACGCCATTGTTTTGCCAGCCACATGCTTTCAGCCAGTGGTGATTTACGGTCTGTGCAGGAGATGCTGGGGCACAGTAATCTATCGACCACTCAAATTTATACCCATGTTGACTTTGAGCAACTGGCCAAAGTTTATGATCAAACGCATCCGCGCGCGCAAAAAAGCTAAATCTTGATATATTATGTTGCAAATTTGAGCGTTTAATCATCGATGACTTTTCCACTTTATTCGCAATATCTGTTGAATTGTTGTTCTTACTTAATTGCCACATTTTTGCAAAACCTGAAAGCCGTCAGTTTTTACTCGAAATGATCCGTTACAGTGCACGTAGGCAAGATCGAAAAAGCCTGTTTTAGATCGTTGAATTTTATAAAATATTAAAAAAATCAAAGTTTAATATCTATTATTCTTGTTAACTAAATTTATAAAATGGATAACTATTTTCAATATGTGAACTGAGCGTTTCATCTTTTTTATAGCTGTAGCGGAAATTGTGACTTGACCGAAATGCCAAATACATTGCAAGATAGGGCACCTAAAAAGTTTCGATCGAAGAGTTAGAATGCTCTTCATTACATTTACTTGCTTAGAACAGCCGAGGATTACATGAAGGCTCTTGTCGCTGTAAAACGTGTGGTTGATGCCAACGTTAAAGTTCGTGTTAAGCCGGACAATAGTGGGGTTGACCTTACCAACGTTAAGATGTCAATCAACCCATTTTGTGAAATCGCAGTGGAAGAAGCGGTTCGCTTAAAAGAAAAAGGAACAGTTTCTGAAATCGTTGTTGTTTCAGTGGGTTCTAAAGACGCTCAAGAACAAATTCGTTCTGCAATGGCTTTAGGTGCTGACCGCGGTATTTTAGTTGAAACTGCTGATGAAGTTGGCGCTTTAGAAGTTGCTAAAATCTTGAAAGGCGTTGTTGATGCTGAAAAACCAGAACTTATTCTTCTTGGTAAACAAGCAATTGATGATGACTCTAACCAAGTAGGTCAAATGCTTGGTGCTTTACTTGGTGCAGGTCAAGGTACTTTTGCATCTGAAGTTAAAGTTGATGGCGGTAAAGTTCAAGTAACTCGTGAAGTGGATGGCGGTTTGCAAACTGTTGAGCTTGTACTACCAGCAATCATCACGACTGACTTACGTTTGAATGAGCCACGTTATGCTGCTCTTCCAAACATCATGAAAGCACGTAAAAAGCCACTTGATACTAAATCACCTGCTGATTATGGCGTTGCAACGGGTACTAAACTTAAAACAATTAAAGTTGAAGCACCTGCTGAACGTAAAGCTGGCGTACAAGTGAAGTCTGTAGACGAGCTTGTTGAAAAATTGAAAAACGAAGCGAAAGTGATCTAATACAGAAGGATAAAATCATGAGTATTTTAGTTATCGCTGATCACAACAACCAGACACTTAACGGTGCAACTTTAAACGTTGTTGCGGCAGCTCAAAAAATCGGTGGTGATATTACTGTATTAGTTGCTGGTTCTGGCGCTCAAGCAGTTGCAGACGCTGCTGCTAAAGTTGCTGGTGTAAGCAAAGTATTACTTGCTGACAATGCTGCTTATGCAAACCAATTGGCTGAAAACGTTGCTGGCTTAGTTGCTGACATCGCAAAAGGCGGATACAAATACGTATTAGCTGCTTCTACAACGACGGGTAAGAACATTCTTCCACGCGTTGCTGCACTTCTTGATGTAAGCATGATTTCAGACATTATTGCTGTTGAATCTGCGAATACCTTCAAGCGCCCAATTTATGCAGGTAATGCAATCGCGACTGTTCAATCTGATGAAGCAATCATCGTTGGTACAATTCGTGGTACAGCATTTGATGCTGTTGCTGCTGAAGGCGGTTCGGCTGCGGTTGAAGCGGTTGCAGAAGCGAAAGATGCTGGCATCTCTACGTTTGTAAGCGAAGAAATCGTGAAACTTGATCGTCCAGAGTTAACTGCTGCACGTATCGTTGTTTCTGGTGGTCGTGGTGTTGGTTCTGGTGAGAACTACCACAAAGTACTTGATCCATTAGCGGATAAGCTTGGTGCTGCTCAAGGTGCTTCACGTGCTGCGGTAGATGCTGGCTTCGTACCAAACGACTTCCAAGTAGGTCAAACAGGTAAAATCGTTGCTCCAGATCTTTACATGGCGATTGGTATCTCAGGTGCGATTCAGCACTTGGCAGGTATGAAAGATTCTAAAGTTATTGTTGCAATCAACAAAGACGAAGAAGCGCCAATCAACAGTGTTGCTGACTACTGGTTAGTTGGTGATTTGAATACTGTTGTTCCAGAATTGGTTAGCAAGCTGTAATTTACAGCCTGCTACTTATTCTAAAAAAGCCCTTGTGCTATAAATTGCACAAGGGCTTTTTTTATTTTTCATGATTATGAATATTGATTCTTCTGCTTCCATTGACGCTGATCATTTGCATGGTTCACTTGTGAAATTGGCACGTGCAGATATGGCGCGGGATTATTTGTGTATTCGGGCGAAAAATCAGCATGGCCTGTCAAATATTCAAGTGAATCAACTGCACATGGGGATTATTCTACATGGGCAGCAGCAGTTGAATGTTTATCACCACCAGATTGATCTCAATGTCGGTGATCTTTTTATCATCAAGCCAGATACCATTGCGGATACGGTCCATATCCCAGATCCAAACACAGGGGAATATTTGACGATTCTGGTACCAATGTGTGAAGAAGTGATTCATGCAGCACAAATGATTTGGGCCAAGCCAATTACCGATAAAACAGCAGCAATCTTACGATTTTCAATCCATGACTTTGCTGCCCATCTTCTGGAGTGGCAAACAGCGCTACTTGAACAGGACTTCGTAAAAGCGCGCTTATCTATTGCCGCGATACTGGTACAGTTATGTCAACAGCACTGTGCAGATGTCCTGATTCTCCCCCCACCAAAATTATCGAAACAAATTTATCAGTGGGTTATCGATGATCCGCAGCATCAATGGCAATCCAGTGAAATTGAAATGCGTTTGGGTTTGAGCAGTGCCACACTACGTCGTAAACTGAGTCATGAGCAGACTTCCTTGCGAGAGATCATTACCCATGCGCGGCTTGCTTATGCATTGGAGTTGTTGTACTCAAACAAGCTACCGATGAAAACGATTGCAGCAAAATCAGGTTATCAATCTACAGCAACGTTTCGTGAACGGTTTATGCAGCGCTATCAAGTCGATCCTGCCGTTTTATCTTTGGACTGATTCAGAATGAGCGATTCACATAGATGATTGAGCGATTTTTATCACTAAAAATAGTTAGATTTAAATCAACCAAATATCAAGCTGATGAGTATGAAATTATTAAAACCTATCCTGATCGCACTACTGTTTAGTGCTGGTACAACATATGCTGAATCACAACCAAAGCGACAACAGGTCGATGGATATTTTTTACAGTCCGTTGGGAATCTGAAAGTCACGGCTTTATTTGATGGTGAACTGGGGCTGCCGCGCAGTGATTTGTTAGGTATCTCGTCAAAGAAAGCCAATCAGCTATTCGAAGAGAATTTTGTACCTGTCGATGAACACAATCAGATTGTGACCGATTTTTCAGCCTATCTGGTGCAAACACCAACACAAAATATTTTAATTGATGCAGGCACGGCAAAATGTTTTGGCCCAAGCTTGGGCCATGTCCCTGAAAATTTGAAAAAGGCGGGGGTACAACCAGAGCAAATTGATACCATTTTAATTACCCATGCGCATCCTGATCATTTATGTGGAATTACGCTGGATGGGAAAATGGTTTATCCAAATGCCAAAGTCTACTTGGCCAAAGAGGATGTGGATTACTGGACATCAGCCAAGAATGAAGCAAAAGCCACTAATTTCTTTAAACCTTTATTTAAAATGACCCGTGATGCATTGAAGCCTTATCAACAGGCAGGGCGGTTGGTTGCTTTTACCACAGCTTCGTTTAAAGTCCCGAATGTTGAATTGATCAGTACCCATGGTCATACCGAAGGTCATTCATCTTATTTGGTTGACGGACAGAATGGACAAAAGTTTCTGGGTCTAGGGGATGTGGTGCATTATACAGCTGTGCAATTTCCCTATCCTGAAGCTAGTTATAAACCTGATACCAATTCTCAAGGTGCAATCGCTGTCCGTAAAAATATTTTTGAGCAAGCTTACCTGCATCAATGGTGGATTGGTGCCGCGCATGTCGCTTTTCCTGGAATTGGTCATATTGGTAAAAAAAACCAAACTTACCAGTGGATTGCTACACAATATCGTCCACAAAAGTGAATATTGTGGATTTTTAATTGCTGGGAAGAAGGAAGGGAATTCTGTTCTGTATCTCGAAAGCTTTCACTTTAATTTTATGAGTCGAGAGAAAAGGCCCGTGAAACAGAGTGTTTTGTTTATAGGACAATGTTGCGTTTAAATAAGTGATTGATTTCAATTTAATTATTTTTTAATTTTTTTAATGAGTAATTTCAATTAAGCTTAAAGTGTACTCACTAGTACACTTTTGCTAAACTTTTGTTTTCGATCGTCTTTGTTGAATCATGAAATTTGATTTCCGTTTTAATATAGTGGCATTGATCCTATTCTCCCTATTATTGATCACTGCTTTTTTGGCAATAGCGAAAGGGCCATTGCTACTGACATGGAATGTGCATCTGATTGAAGATATTCAAGCGCTTGTGCTGTTAGCGTGTGTTCCATTTACGTGGTTCTATATGAAGCCTCAAACACTCACAGAGCAAAAGAAATGGTTCTGGATGTGGGCAATCGCTTGGTGGTTTATGTTTTTTGGGCGCAGTATCAGTTGGGGACGTGATTTCTTCCCAGAAGTTCCTCATATTTACTACCGCGTTATTTCTGTTTTTGTTATCGCTCCAGTCGTTTTGATGCTGTTTTCTTCTCATTTACGCGCTGAGATTGAGTATAAGTTTCACCAAGTGAAGTTTCCATTTTGGTATTTATTGATCGCGATCCTATCTTTATTTTTTGCTGATAGTGTTGAGCATCACCGTTTTATTTATACCTGGCTATTCAGTGATGCCATGAATCAGGACATTGTAGAAGAGTTGTATGAAACGCCTTTTATTTTTGCCTTATTCTTCATGGCATTTTATTTCATGAAGAAAGATCGGGTAAAAGTGGCTGGGTTAGAACAGCTTTCAAATCAAGCCAAGTCGAGTTCCTATTCTTAAATCATTGGATATGGCTCAGCTCAATTTTTGAGGTTGAGCCGAATTAAAATTCGTGCATTAAATTCCTTACTTTTATCTCATCATTTGATGATCTTTTGCCCAAAATGGATGAGAATCTATTTTTATCTGTCGGTCTTGTATTTGATAATTTTAAGTTGTTCATTTATATATAATTTTTATTGTAAAAAAATGCTATTTTTCAAAGTTTAAACTCACAGTTAGTTTGTCCTTTATGCTATAATTTTTCGCTGTATTTTTTATTTTTAGTTCAAGCTCTTGAGCTAAATTTTTGCAAGATTGAAGACATAAAAACAGGTAGAACTCTCTATCTGTAAACAAGGAGTATGCATGAGCGTATCGGAAATCAGACCGATTGCCATTGAGGACGAACTCAAGCATTCATATCTAGATTACGCCATGAGCGTAATTGTATCTCGTGCATTGCCAGATGTTAGAGACGGTCTAAAACCTGTTCATCGTCGCGTTTTATTTGCGATGCACGAATTGGGCAATGATTATAACAAAGCGTACAAAAAGTCTGCTCGTGTTGTCGGGGACGTGATCGGTAAATATCACCCTCATGGTGACAGTGCAGTATACGAAACAATCGTTCGTATGGCGCAGAACTTCAGCTTACGTTATATGTTGGTTGATGGTCAGGGTAACTTCGGTTCTGTTGACGGTGATAGCGCAGCAGCAATGCGTTATACCGAAGTTCGTATGCAAAAGTTAACCCATGAAATTTTGGCAGACTTAGAAAAAGATACTGTTGATTGGGAAGATAACTACGACGGTTCTGAACGTATTCCACAAGTGATGCCGACACGTATTCCAAATCTTTTGATTAATGGTACGACGGGTATTGCGGTCGGTATGGCGACCAATATGGCGCCGCATAACATGACAGAAGTCGTGAATGCATGTTTGGCCTATGCCAATAACCCGAATATTTCTATCGAAGGTTTGATGGAGCATATTACGGGTCCAGATTTCCCTACAGGCGGTATTATTTACGGTAAGTCAGGCATTGTTGATGCCTATCGTACAGGTAAAGGTCGTTTACATATTCGTGGTAAATATCACTTCGAAGAAGACCCGAAAACGGGTCGTACTACGATTGTATTTACTGAAATTCCTTATCAAGTCAACAAGGCAAGAACGATTGAGCGTATTGCCGAGTTAGTCAAAGAAAAGAAACTTGAAGGTATTTCTGAACTGCGTGATGAGTCAGATAAAGACGGTATGCGTATCGCGATCGACTTGAAGCGTGGTGAAAATGCAGAAGTGGCAGTGAATAACTTATTCCTGCATACACAACTACAAAATTCGTTCAGCATCAACATGGTTTGCCTAGACAATGGTCAGCCTAAGTTGATGAACCTGAAAGATATTATTGCGGCATTTATTCGTCATCGCCAAGAAGTAGTGACTCGCCGTACCATGTTCGAATTGCGTAAAGCACGTGAGCGTGGGCATATCTTAGAAGGTTTAACGGTTGCTTTGGCAAATATTGATGCCATTATTGAAACCATTAAAACCTCTGCAAACCCTGCTGAAGCTCGCGAGCGTTTACAGGCAGGTGAGTGGGCAGGCGGTGGCGTGGTTGCATTGCTCGAAAAAGCGGGTGCGATTTCTGTTCGTCCAGATGAGATTGAAGGCGAAGATCCAACACGTCCATTTGGTCTGGCTGGTGATATTTATCGCTTGTCACCTACGCAAGTTGCAGCGATCTTAGAATTACGTTTGCACCGTTTAACGGGTTTAGAACAGGACAAGTTACATGCGGAATATTCTGAAATCTTAGGTCAAATCGCTGAATTAACAGCGATTCTCAATGATTTTAACTTATTGATGAATGTGATCCGTGAAGAGCTTGCTTTAATCTTGCAGCAATATGGTGATGGACGTCGTACAGAAATTGTCGAGTCTGGTGTTGATTTCTGCCGTGAAGATTTGATTCCTGAAGAGCAGGTTGTATTGACTGTTTCTCAAACAGGCTATGCGAAAACTCAACCACTTTCTGATTATCAAGCGCAGCGCCGTGGTGGTCGTGGTAAGTCAGCAACGTCAATGAAAGATGATGACATCATCCAACATTTAATTGTGGCATCCAACCATGCGACGGTCTTATGTTTTACCAATGTGGGTAAAGTGTATCGCTTAAGAGTATTTGAAGTTCCACAAGCATCTCGTGGTGCAAAAGGTCGTCCAATTATTAATTTGCTTCCATTAGATGCAAATGAAACCGTGACCGCAATCTTACCGTTGACAGAATTCCCTGAAAACCATTATGTGTTTATGGCAACTGCATCAGGTACGGTAAAACGTGTTGAATTGAGTCAATTTAGCAACGTTCGTTCAAATGGTCTGCGCGCAATTGAACTGAATGAAGAAGATACGCTTATTGGTGTTGCAATTACCGATGGCCAACAGCAAATCATGCTGTTCTCGAACGAAGGTAAAGCTATTCGTTTTGCTGAAACGGATGTTCGTGCAATGGGACGTACCGCGAAAGGTGTACGTGGTATGCGGGTAAGCTTCGCAAGTAATACTATTGAAGTTGAAGATGCAGACGTTGAAAATGACGATACAGATGACAATGATGATTCATCAGATTCAAATGTTGTTAGCCGCATCGTTTCGCTGGTTGTCGTACCGGTAACGGGTGAAGTGCTTTGTGCTTGTGCCAATGGTTATGGTAAACGTACTCCTGTGGATGATTTCCCAACTAAGAAACGTGGTGGTAAGGGTGTGATTGCAATCAAGACCAGCGAACGTAATGGTGAGCTTGTCGGTGCTGTATCGATTGACGAAAGCAAAGAACTGATGTTGATTTCTGATGGTGGTACATTGGTACGTACGCGTGCTGCTGAAGTTGCAACCACAGGTCGTAATGCACAAGGTGTTCGTTTAATCCGTTTAAGCGATGCTGAAACTCTAGTTGGTGTTGTTTCGATTGAAGCTGTAGAAGATGACGAAGAGTTAGATGCTATAGAAGAAGTGGAAAATACCGAGACGGTTGAGGCTGTAACTTCTGAAGAAGTGGCGATAGAACCAAAAGATGATACGCCAGAAGCGTAAACATTCTCATCAAAAAAAGGAAGCTAATCAGCTTCCTTTTTTATTGGTTCCATCATGACCAAGCGGTAATAAGACAATGCCAGTAAAATGGCAGCTATTGTCGCCAGATAAATCATTTTTGGCATCACAATTGAGGTTGGCACACCCATCTGATTGAGTTGTACAAACATCTGTACGCCATTGGTTGAAGGAAAAATCCAAGCGAAGTATTGCATCCAGTGAGGCATGGCTTCATGTGGCCAGGCGGTGCCTGTCAGCAAAAATAGGGGCACTGAAGTGACCACAATCAAATGACCTACTCGTTCAGGCATATCGACCAGAGAACCGACCAACATCCCTAAGCCGATCAAACAACTGACATAGATCGGCACGGCAAGTAACATGCCCCAGAAGTTGCCTCCATGAGGATATTCATATAACCAAAAGGTAAAACCAAATAAATATAAGCAGCTTAAACAACCCGTAGTAAAAATTGCAGCAAATATCGCCCAAAATTCGACTGGTTTTGCAATCCATCCTTTTTCTCGGTAGCTGGCAATGAGCATCGCGAGTCCAAGCAGAATGGTTTGGTGAACGATTAAACTGGCGACTGCAGGGAAGATATAACTGCCGTAACCTGACATAGTATTAAACAAAGGAATTTGGTGGATCGACAGTTCAGGCTCAAAAGAGGATGCATTGCCGAACTTTTCTAAATGCTCTTTCAGGGTATATTCAATAGAACCTGCTAAACCCACGCCAACTTCTTTGGTGCGAATGAAATAAGCAGTACTCAAATACAGGCCAATTCCGCCCATCTCTCCACGTTTTAAACTATTGGTGAGATTTTCGGGAAGTAACAGAATGCCTTCAGCTTGTTGGTTCTGCACCATACGCTGTGCTTCCAAGAAGTTATCCGTCACAGTGGTAATTTTGATATGAGGACTATTAGACGCTTGGCTAATGATTTTAGAGCTTAGAATGCTTTGTTCTTCATCCACAATGACAATCGGAATATCTTCTGCGGTTTGTGCTTTATAGGCGGTTGGATAGAAGAAGCTATAGACCAATGTTGCTGCAATCAGTGTGGTAAAAACCGAGTTGTTGGCAAATATGTTTTTAAAGGTCTGTAAGTAATAAGCGAAAAATGACTTCATGAACAAAGCTCCTGAGTATTTTTCTTTAACAGGCGCACGCTTAGTACAAAGAACAAGCAGGCAAAAATGATTAAAATGCCAAAAGGAATCATTGAAACATAGAGATCACTGCCAATAATCCACTGTTCAGTTTGTAGTTTGGCATAAGGGGTGTAAGGGATTAGCATTGACCAAAATTGAGTAAATGCAGGCGCATTATTCAAGGGAAGGGTGATACCTGAAAAACTTGGTGATGACCCACCATACAGTGCAATAAAACCGAAAGTCTTAGGTAGGTTTTGTGTGGCAAGAACAACGGTACTGCTGATTACTGCATAAGAAAAATATAATAGAAATTGCGCGAACAAAATCAACGTCAGCGAACCTGCGATAAAATAACCGCGAATATGGGCGAGCCAGAACATCCAACACCACGTCCATGCACAGAAAATAAAGACATAGAGTAGAATTTTGCCGAGTAAGCTGGAAATCACCTGCTTAGAACTGACCCATTCACCGACAGTCTTTCGTTTAAATTCCTGACCTATGGCAAAAGCCACACAGCAACAGAGCAATAAGTGTAAAACTGCTGGTACCATGAAGGGTTCCAGAAACAGTTCATAACTCATACTTGGGTTATACAAAGTTGAGATCTTGATGTGCGGTGTTGGCATATCCAAATAGGGGATGGTATTGGCCAAATAACTCTGCCCCATATATTCAGCCATTCCATTCAAGGTGCTAATCAACATGGCGGAAGAAATGGTATTGCCGATACTAAAAAAAGACTGATTATAGGCAATGCTAATCTGTGCATCTTGCGCTTTGACCAAGCGTTGC
This sequence comes from Acinetobacter sp. NIPH 2100, assembly GCF_000369805.1. GTDB lineage: Bacteria > Pseudomonadota > Gammaproteobacteria > Pseudomonadales > Moraxellaceae > Acinetobacter. Next base: position 1,298,662 of record NZ_KB850224.1, read on the forward strand.
TCAGCACCTTCGGGGATCATCACAAAACCCCAAGCATCCGTTTTATTAATCAAGCGTTCAGCTTCATCTTGACTGGCAGTAATGGTTTTTACTTTTAAGGTATGATTGATGCTAAGCGCATGAATCACTTTACGACTCATCTCACTTTGATCTTGGTCAATCACAACGATGGGTAAGTGTTCTGCTTTACCTGCAGAAAACATACTGCCAAAGAGCAAAATCACCAGCAAAGGGGCGATCACCGCCATAAACAGATCAACTTTATGACGTTTTAAATAGCGCAATTCCCGCAGCAAAACTGCAAACATCGCTTATTTTGCCTCTTCAATTTTAAACAGTACGCTCATCCCGACTTTCAAATCTGGGATTGATTGCTCAGGGACTAAATGAAATTTAAAGCTGCGAATATCATAGCCACCTGTCTGGCGCGTAGTTTTAATCGTTGCAAAGTCACCTTCGGCATCAATATTTTTTACTTTGAATGTTTCTTTACGATTGAGTGCAGGAATAAAACCTTCAATGGTTTTCATTTTATAAACAGTGCTATACATGTCTTCGCGGACATTTAAGCTGACCCATAAATCATGGTCTTCAATAATGCTCACCACAGGCACGCCTGTTGCGACTAGTTCGGTTGGTTTGCCGTATGTTTTAGACACAGTCCCGTCTGTAGGTGAATACAGTTTGGTTTCTTCAGTTAATGCATTGGCTTCTTTGACTGCGGCTTGTGCCATGGCAACTTGTGCATCAGCAGTTGATTTTTGTTGCTCGGTACTGCCGCGTTTGGCACGTGCATATTGTTGATAGGTTGCTTCTGCTGTTTCTCGTGCAGAAGTTTGAGCAGCAAGCATTTCGTCACGACGTTGACGTGAAATTACGCCTTGTTGATAAAGCGTTTCACCACGTTTATAAGTGGTTGCTGCCAATTCTGCTTGGGTTTTCATTGCTTGCCAGTTGGCATATAAGGTCTCAATATTTTCTTGTTGAGCACCACGATACACAGTCGAATGGAAGGCAGTCGCACTTTGTAGGGCCGCTTGAGCCTGTTCTTTTTTCGCCTCGAGTTCAGGACTGACAAAACGAACCAGCGCCTGACCTTTCTTGATGCTCTGTCCTTCAGATACATAAAACTCTTCAATACGACTTGGTACTTTGGTGCTGATATGCACCGTTTCTGACTCAACTCGACCTTGTAATTCAATGGCTTGCGGCTGATAAGCTTTCCATAAACCAAAGGCAATCAAACCTAACAGCAAGATCAGAATGATTAAACCAATGATTTTTGCCTTTCCTTTTTTAGGTGGCTCATTGGGGGGAGGAGGTGGTTGCTGTGTATTTGAAGTGCTTGCCTCTGATTTCGATTCATTAAGAATTTGTGTAGATGCCATTTGCTCTTTAGACGATTCAGAAGCTGGTGATTCAGCTGTGTTAACCACTTGATCTTTATCGCGTTCTGAATTGGATGATGATTGGTCTTGGCTCATAAAATTCTCCAATTAACGGATATAGTCAGTACGTGGTTGATTAACATAAAGCTTGAACTCATCAATCGAGCCATAGCTTTGCAATAAAGTCGCTAAAGATAAAATGTATTTATATGAATTAATGGCCATTTCACTTCTTAACGCGCTGAGGGCATTTTGTGCATCAATGACTTGTGTGGCTGTGCCCATGCCTTCTTTAAATGAAAGCTGTTGAATACGTAAGTTCTCTTGTGCGGCTTTGGTATTCTGAGTAAGTAGTTGATGACTGGTTTGCGATGAATTTAATTCGCTATAGGATTTGTACAGTACATTTTCAACTTCTTGCTTAGTGCGTTCAGTCATGAGTTCGGCTGCATACTTTTTAAGTTCGGCCGCACGTATGTTTTTGTTGTTATCAATGCCCGAGAATAAATTGTATTTGGCCATCACACCGACAATCCAATTCTCTTTGCTGTCCAATCCATATTCACCAAATGCAAAAACACTGGGCTTCTTGGCGGATTGTTGAACTTTGACATTTTCATTGGCCAGTTGGGTATCCATTTGCAGCTTTTTAATCAAACTGGAGTTTTGATCGTAGTTTGCAAGGAGTTTATCCAAAGAATGATTTTGGGCATTATTCACAAACAGTGGAGTAGTGAGATTTAAACTTTCTCGTGTTTTTAATAAATTTTGCAGGCTAAACTGACTGGCTTGCAAATTGGATTGAGCATTTTGATAGGTGCGTTCTGCATTATTGCGTGCCACCTCAAATTGCATACGTTGGCCTTTGTTAATAAAGCCTTGTTTTTCTAATTTAAGTGCATTGTTATAGTGTTCTTGCATCGCATTTAAATTAAACAGGCTGGCATTGAGTAACTGTTGTTGTAATTGCACATTAAAATACGATTGAATCATTTCAAAACGTTGTGAATCTTGTTGCTGTTTTTCACTAATGTTTGAGCGTTGCGCCTGAATCGTAGCAATCTGTTTGGCACTGTTAATCTTACCGCCGGTATAAAGTGGCATAACCATTGAAATTGAAGTTCGAACATCATGGTCTTTTACCGTGACATCTAGATTGTTGGGGACTTGATTTAAGCCTTCTTGTACAGTCTGATCAAAACCTTGGCTAACTTGATCAATCACTTCTGGAGGTAGCACATTTCCCCATTGTGACAATTTGTCATCAAAACCTCGCGTGAGGGAGTTTTCAAGCCGACGTTTACTTGATTCTAAAGGCACACTGGTTTCGCTATGAAATGAGTAGGCACGCGCATTTAAGTCGATACGCGGTAAACCCAGATGTTTGACGGCTTCCATTTCGAGTTGCGAAGCTTGTTGTAGTGCTTGCTGTGCTTGTGTGCCATATGCATTTTCTACAACATATTGTTCAGCTTCGGTATAACTAAAGCTTTGCGCAAATAAAGAAGTTGAAAATAGAGCACAGCTGATCAAGCTTATACTTAAGCTTAACTGTTTGGGAAACCGTTTGACCTTAAAACTCGGTCGATCATGTCGTTTCAACATTAGGGTAGGTCGCAATTTAATAATATCCTGAGTTAGTCTAAATTCTTTTTATAAAATTAAAATAATATGTTTTTAATTAAATAGTTATATCACCTGATTTGGTGTAGTGAATTTGTAAAAAGTAGAGTTTTTAATCTAATTAAAATGGGCGAAATGATGGTTTTTGAGCGAATAAATATGAGTGGGTAATTCAACTTAAAATCAATGTAATGACAAAGACATGATTGAAAAATTAGTCCTATTTTCTCAATCAAATTGAAATATTTACTGGATAAGCTGCTGCAAGCTTCGCCAATCTATGGTTAAATTCCCATTCCAATTTGTTCCACTTTAACAAGGGAAAACTCATGCGTGCTTATAATTTCTGCGCTGGTCCTGCTGCATTACCTACGGCTGTTTTAGAAAAAGCTCAACAAGAATTGTTGGATTGGCAAGGTAAGGGTCTGTCGATCATGGAAATGAGTCATCGCAGCAATGATTATGTTGCTGTGGCAGAAAAGGCTGAAGCTGATTTACGTAAGCTCATGAATATTCCTGAGAACTATAAAGTCTTGTTTTTACAAGGTGGTGCATCCTTGCAATTCTCAGCGATTCCACTCAACTTGCTGGGTAAAAATAACAAGGCAGATTATATCCATACGGGTATTTGGTCTGAGAAAGCACTAAAAGAAGCAAAACGCTACGGTGATATTAATATCGTTGAAGCGGGTACTTTAATTGATGGCAAACATGCGATTACTGAACAAAGCAGCTGGAATCTTTCAGCTGATGCTGCCTATGTGCATTATGCAGATAATGAAACGATTGGTGGCTTACAATTCGCAGGGATTCCAGAAGTAAACGCACCATTGGTCTGCGATTATTCATCTAGTATTTTGTCTGCACCTTTAGATGTGAGCAAGTTTGGTCTGATTTATGCGGGTGCGCAAAAGAATATTGGTCCAGCAGGCTTAACTATTGTCATTATTCGTGATGATTTGTTAGACCAAGCAAAACCTGAAATTCCGAGCATCTTAAAATATGCTGATCAAGCCAAGAATGGTTCAATGGTGAATACGCCTGCAACCTATGCTTGGTATTTGTCTGGTTTGGTGTTTGAGTGGTTGCTTGAGCAGGGTGGGGTAGATGCAATCTACAAAATGAACCAAGAGAAGGCGAAACTTCTTTATGGTTATATTGATTCAAGCGACTTTTATAACAACCCAATTGCTGTTCCAAATCGTTCAATGATGAATGTACCGTTTACACTTGCAGATGAAGCACTTGAAAAGACCTTCTTAAAAGAAGCAGAACAAAACCATTTGTTAAATTTAGCGGGTCACCGTTCTGTAGGCGGTATGCGTGCAAGTATTTACAATGCCGTTCCTTTAGCGGGTGTGCAAGCGCTGGTTGACTTTATGGATGAGTTTGCAAAACGTCATGGTTAAGCATAGTTAAAATAAAAGCCCTCAACATTGAGGGCTTTTATTTGTGAATAGGGTAGTGGTCAAAAATTTAAAAAAAGCCAATTTGATGAAACATGAGTGCTGCTAAAAACATACCAAGTAAAAAAAAGCAAAAAGCACCAACATCAAGTTTAAGACCTTGATCACTCGAGTGAATCAGACTGGTGGTCGTTTGTTCTGGTATAATTTTCATTAGAACGCCTAAAATGCCATTTATGTGATTTTTTGTCACTTATGTGCAGTTTTAGCATAAATATTCGCCTGAATCCATAGGTTACCGCGAATATATTGGCCAATGTTAAAGTTTTTATACAATTCATTCTTGGTTGCAATACGAATCAGGATTGCAGGTAAATCATCTTCTAATACCAGTGTCACATCATAAAGGGTATATTCTTCCTGCATAAACTGCATTGAAGTTTTGCCTACGATATTACCTTGAAACCAAGCTTCGTCTTCTTGACCTAATGTTTCACCAAATAAATAGGCCACCATTTTAGAAAAGTCGACAGTGACAGGTTCTTGATCTTCTGGCGTTTTTGGTTGCCAGTCATTAATCAATTCTTGTAAATTATCTGGAGCAATTCCATTATGTTCGGACAAAATCGCATTTAATGCGCGGTGATGTTTAATTGAAACAGGGTCATCAACGATGATTTTCTCATCTGCTGAAACCGTCTCTAATTCATATGCCCAAGCATTAAATTGAACTTGATAGGTTTGATTTTTGTCATATTGACAGCTATTTACACTGAATAAATTATCGAAGGCATAAATAATGGTATTTTTATTTAAGTTCAGACGTAATACTGCTTGAGTTGAAGAATCACAGGTAATAATTCGCTCGATTTGTGCATCATATTTATATGGGCTATCAAAACTTGGAAATGCTGTTTTTAATGCACGTGGTTTTTGATCTTCAACCGCAATAATTTGATTGATCGAAACAGCTTCACCACTCGGACCTTGAATCAGCCAAAAGGATTGATCCATTTCATGTTCATCTTGGCAGAGGCCCATCGGCATTACAGGAGCATCAAGCGCCAATCCTAACCATTTGGGAACATCCGTTTCGGGAGTATCTGTCAATAAGTTCCAATGCTCGACATGATTACCGAAATTTTGATCTTGAATTTTAATGATTTCTGGACTGTTTTGATTTTTCATAAAGCGTAATGCTAAAAAGGTTGAACTTACTCTATTAAATCGAGGGTAACTGTCATATTTCAAGTCTGAATCTGTAATTCTCTACAATTAATTTAGTTTTTAGTTCGAAATATCAATATGCTGCCCCAAGCGTGCTGAACTGAAACTGTCAATGCGAATAGTTGGATGATGTTCACTCTACTTTTCCAGTAATCTGTTACACTATATTTTTACTTTCATGAGCTTTTGCCAACGTGCTGCCATTTAAATTGTGGGTAGATGCTGATGCTTTGCCTAAAATTTTACGTGAAGTTATTCTACGCGCATCTGATCGTTATCAACTTGAAGTTATTTTTGTTGCCAATCAAAATGTGGGTATTACGCCGTCACTGCGGATTAAATCAATTCAGGTGATGAGTGGTGCAGATAAGGCCGACCAAGAAATTGTAGATCGAATGCAAGAAAATGACATTGTCATTACACAAGATATACCGCTTGCAGCACAAGTGATTGAAAAGGGTGGCATTGCGATTCATCCACGTGGCGAGATTTATACCACTGCAAATGTGAAAGCACGTCTGCATTTGCGCGACTTCATGGATACTTTACGGGGTGCAGGTGTACAAACAGGTGGGCCTCCTCCAATCTCTGAGCGAGATAAGCGAGAGTTTTCAAGTTCACTGGATCAGACCATTTTAAAACAGAAACGTAAAACAGCTTCTTGAGTTGAATATGCCATCACGTATTAACTTAATATTCACTTATGGATTATTGGTATTCATTTGGGCAACCACGCCTTTAGCCATTGTGTGGAGTGTTTCTGATTTACATCCCATGTGGGCATTGTTGATTCGTTTTTTTATTGCCTTGCCTTTAGCTGCAACAGTTTTATTGCTGTTAAAAGTAAAATTCCCAACACATAAAATTGCACTATTAAGCTATGCTGCGGGCTCATTAAGTCTGATCGGTTCGCAAATCTTTACCTATGCGGCAACGGCTTATCTCAGTTCGGGATTGATTGCGTTGATGTTTGGTTTGGCACCCATTATGGCAGGCTTGATTGGTCGATTTGGCTTCCAGCAAAAATTAGCGGGCTTACAGTGGTTTGGCATGGCGACATCCATTGTCGGATTAGCGATGATCTGTCTCAGTGGCAGTCAGAAACATGTGCAACCGCTGGGTATTGTTTTAATGCTGATCAGTGTTTTTTCATACTCACTCTCAATCTTTCTGGTGAAAAAGATTAATGCAGATCTACCTGTAATGGCACAAGCGACAGGTTCAATCCTCGTTTCTACCATATTGGCAAGTCTATTATTGCCGTGGATTTGGCAATATGCACCGACTCATATGCCCTCTGCTAAATCGTTATTGGCATTGACCTATACCATTGTGATGGCATCTCTGATTGCGATGTTTTGTTACTTTAAACTGGTGCAAAATCTTCAAGCTACAACCTTGTCATTAACCACAGTAATGACACCTATGCTGGCAATCTTGATTGGGGCATACCTGAACCACGAGCAATTGTCAGTTCAGGTATTTGTTGGGGCAAGCATTATTCTCTTTGGTTTATTTCTCTATTTCTTTAGAGACTTACGTGCATATCGTCGATTAAAAGTATAAGACTTAAGTGGTCTCAGGCTGCTGGCTTTGTTGAACGCTGGCTGCCAATTTTGCACGATCTTGCGGGTTCAAGGTGATGAAATAGGCGCCGATACGGAACTTACCTTGTTCTTCTGCACTACTGTGTGCCACTTGGGCGGTCGCTGCAATATGGAAGAAGTTTTCAGGGTGGCTCAAGGTAATATGAATATAAGTGCCTTCATTAATATCTTGAGTGCTAAAGAAGCTTAATCCATTCTCCGAAAAGTTTACCTGTTCAGGCACTGGCAACAATGATTGCACGATATTGTCGTAAAAAGACCCTGTAATCAGATTCAATTTCTGGTTAAAAAGGGATAAGATGCGAGCAATTTGTTGATCTTTTTCATTTAATTGTTCTAATTCGTAGCGAAACGCGTGATCAAATTGATCTAATTCTGCAAGTAGTAGAAAATAGCGCGGTAATACGAAATGAGAGTCATAAGGATCATTCAGCGCAACATCATCTGGAATGATTTGATAGTTGATTCTCAACACGGCATCAATACGAGACATCACTCGACGTTCAGTGTTGTCGTCAACAAGATGATGTTGTGAATTTTCCATAATAAATCACCTCGGACTAGATGGTATGTTTAAGCCAATTTCGCTGTATATAGGGTTGAGATACACTCGTGCTCGGCGGAGTAATCATTTTATTTCTTTTATTGCCTTGGTTTCCATGATTGGTTTAACCCTCGGCGTTGCTGTCCTCATTACAGTATTATCTGTCATGAATGGTTTTGATCGCGAATTAAAAACTCGTGTTCTGGGAATGGTTCCACAAGCCACTGTTTCTTCTACTCAAATTCTAACAGATTGGCCTGAGCTTGTAAAAAAAGTTGAGCATCATCCGCATGTCACTGGGGTTGCACCATTTACCCAATTGCAGGGAATGTTAACAGCGCAAGGTCAAGTAGCAGGAATCATGGTCACTGGGATTGAACCTGAATATGAAAAGAAGGTTTCAATCATTCAAAACCACATGGTCTCAGGTGATTTAAATGCCTTGAAGAAAGGTGAGTTCGGTATTGTTCTCGGTAAGGACATGACCGATGCGCTGGGTCTGGGTTTAAATGACAATGTGACATTGGTGTTACCAGAAGCAACACCTTCTCCAGCAGGTGTGGTGCCGCGTTTTAAACGTTTTAAAATCGTCGGTATTTTTAGTGTAGGTGCAGAAGTGGATTCAATGGTGGGTTATATCGCCTTGAATGATGCGTCTACCTTGCTACGTTTACCAGATGGCGCACAAGGTGTTCGTTTGAAACTGGATGATATTTTTGCTGCACCAAAAGTGGCCAATGATATTGTCAGCCAGTTGCCAAGTAACTTCTATGCATCGAACTGGACCTATACCCATGGTAATTTGTTCAATGCGATCCAAATGGAAAAAACGCTCGTCGGTCTATTACTGGTACTGATTATTGTCGTTGCAGCATTTAATATTGTGTCATCACTGGTCATGGTGGTTACAGACAAAAAGTCTGATATTGCGATTTTGCGTACCTTAGGTGCTTCGCCTTCGATGATTACCAAAATTTTCATGGTGCAAGGTACGGTGATTGGGGTGATTGGTACCATTGCAGGTACGATTTTAGGTGTGACTTTAGCATTGACCATCAGCGATATTATTTCTTGGTTCAATACGGTCTTAGGTTTGAATCTATTTGATGCGTACTTTGTGCATTACTTACCTTCATATCTCAGATGGCAAGATGTGGTGGTGATTGTAACTGTATCTTTGATATTAAGTTTCTTGGCGACAGTTTATCCTGCTTTGCGTGCAGCCAAAGTTCAACCTGCTGAGGCGTTACGTTATGAGTAATATTGTCTTAGAAGCAAAAGATATTTATAAGCATTTTGATGATGGAAAAAGCAAAGTTGAAGTGATTAAAGGTTTATCACTTCAAGTAAAAGCTGGTGAGTTCGTTTCCATTGTTGGTTCAAGTGGCTCAGGTAAAAGTACGTTATTGCATGCATTGGGTGGCTTAGAGCAGCCTTCGCAAGGGCAAGTATTTTTACAAGGGCAACGCTTTGATAATTTAGGCGAAGCCGAACGGGGCTACAAGCGTAACCAATATTTAGGTTTTGTTTATCAGTTCCATCATTTATTGCCTGAGTTTTCAGCACTGGAAAATGTGGCAATGCCATTAATGATACGTGGTGAAAGCAACTTCAAAGATGTGAAAAAACAGGTGGAATACCTGTTGGATCGTGTCGGCTTATCTCATCGTATGGACCACAAACCCGGTGAATTGTCTGGTGGTGAGCGTCAACGTGTGGCATTAGCACGTGCATTGGTAACTAGACCTGCTGTGGTTTTAGCAGATGAACCAACGGGTAATTTAGATCGCAAAACAGCGCTCAGTATTTTTGAATTACTCACTGATTTGAAAAAAGAGCTGAACATGGCAATGTTAATTGTGACCCATGATGAGCAATTGGCACAGTCAGCTGACTCTATTTTGCATATGCAAGATGGTTTATGGCTTGATCAATAATAAATATTTTGTTTAAGCACTTGTTAAAGCCCTGCAAACGGGCTTTAATTTTATCATTAGAATAATTAAAAAATTAATTTAGTAAAATGTTAAAAATTATCTTATTGGGCTGGATTGCTGGGATTGCCTTTATGGGGCGGGAGCTCGCTTTTGTCGCTGCCACATGGTGGGTATGGTTGACTTTAGCAGTTATAATTTTTGCTTTTAGCCTTTTCCAAAGACGATCTCATTTATATTTATCTGCTTATAAAGCGTTACTTATAATCAGTGCCAGTTGGGCATTGTTTGCTATGGGCTATCATTATGCTGACTCAGCTTTAGCGCAGCGGCTCAAATTGAGAGAAGTTGAAGTTCAGCCTTTTGAAGCAATTGTTTATATTAAAAAAATCGATCAGCTGACCGAAGATGGACAAAAACAAATTGCCGAGGTGCTGAACCGACGGGAGCAGCCAGTAGCTTGGTTTCTCTATTTGAATAAGGCAAAACAACAAGCGATTCCAGAACAGGTTTTAGAGTTGGGTCATTATTATCGAATCTATGGAACGATCAAACCTGCCCATAGTTATGCAGTTGCAGGTGCTTTTGATCAGGAGAAATGGTTTTTACAACAAAATGTTATGTCGGCATTTTCGGTCAGACATATTCAGCCATTGAGTCGCGATGAAATCTATCGCCTGGGTTATCAGCAGCATCTTAAGCAGCAACAAAGCCTTCAAGCAATGTTGTTATTAAAAATTGAGACCATGCGGCTGTCATTTCGACACATGTTTCAGGCTTCGGGTCTGCAACATAAAGGTTTACTTCTCGCATTACTTACAGGGGATGAAAGCCTGTTATCAAATCGCTTAAAGCAGCAATTTCAACAGTTGGGAATTTCACATCTGTTGGCGATTTCAGGTCCGCATGTGCTGATTTTTGCGTTGCTGTTGACATGGGTTTTGAAACGTATGCTGCAACGTTATTATCCAAAATTATATTTATGGCAACCACGACAGATCTTGCTGCTATTGCCGTTTGTGGTCAGCGTATTGCTGTATGTGACTTTTGTCGGTTTTGAAATTCCAGCGATAAGAACATTATTAACCGTCGTCATTGCGAGCCTTTTTCTATTATTTCGCCAGTCGATTCAGCCCTTAGCGTTACTGGTTTACAGCGCCAGTTTATTACTGATTTATGATCCATTTAGTATTCTTTCCGCTGCATTTTGGCTGTCTTATGGGGCATGTTTTATTCTGCTACGGATCTATCAAACCATTCAACAATTACCGCGAGAATTGATTCTGACACCGACACAAAAACTGGTTTTGACCATCAATATTTTCATTGAATCGCAATGGAAAATCTTTATTGCATTGTTACCTTTGGTGGTTATTTTCTTTCAGCAAATTTCTTGGGCAGCACCATTTAGCAATCTGATTGCGATTCCTTTGCTCGGTGGCTTGATTGTACCTTTGAATATTATTGCCGCTTGTATCTGGCTGCTCATTCCTGCATTTGGAAAGCTGTTATTTCAGTTGAATGGTGTGTTGTTATCGGTACTGATGTGGTTGTTGAATATGCTCCAACATCTTTCACCAAGCCTATATGGTGTGAGTTATACACCTTTGATGATGGTGAGTTTAATTATTGGGTTGATTATTCTATTTATGCCAAAAGGGATAACTCCAAAGCTTTGGGCAGGCATCTGTTTTTTGCCCATAGTTTTAGGCCTAAAAACTCAGCCTACTGTCCTGAATATTGTTGATGTGGGGCAAGGGCAAGCGATCTTTTTGCAGCATCCACAGCAGACTTTAATGATCGATACAGGTGGCTCTTATGATGAAACCAAATTTAGTATAGGTGAACGCGTGGTTATCCCTTTCTTAAGGGAGAAAGGCATCCGAGCATTGGATCACGTCATTCTATCCCACCTTGATCAAGATCATAGCGGTGCGTTTCCCTCGATTCAAAATGCGTTTGATATTACCCAAGTTCAATCCAATGAGCTGAGTGACATTATGCCATTTAAAGATAATTTTTCATTATGTCAGCAAGGGCAAAATTGGTCTTATTCAAATCTAAAAATAGAAATTCTATCACCCGATCTGGACGGTTTAGCACTTGCAAAGCATCAGCAAAATGAACAGTCCTGTGTGGTATATCTACAGTTTTCCAAGGCCCAGCCTTATCAAAACTTTCTGATTATGGGGGATGCAGGGTGGGAAACTGAATATAAGCTCTTACGTCAGTATCCTGATTTAAAAGTGGATGTTTTGGTGCTTGGTCATCATGGCAGTAAAAATAGCTCTGCATATGATTTTTTAGCTGTGTTAAAACCGAAACTGGCGATTGCTTCAGCAGGATTTAATAATCGTTATGGTCATCCAAGCCAAGAACTACAAAGTCGTCTTCAAGCCTTAAATATTCCTTTACTGAATACTGCAGATACAGGTGGTCTGAGTTTTGTCTTTGAGCATGACACCGTAGAGTTAAAACAACAGAGACAACAATTCAAGTGGTTGAAAAGAGAATAGCCTAAGCATTCTCTTTTTGCTGTGTTTGTCGACGAACTTCAGCAACTTTTGCGAGTGCTTCTTTTTCATCAATATCATAAATTTTCTTTAAATCAGGGTTAGCGCGAAAACGTTTATAACTCCAGTGATAATGTTCTGGGTAACGTCGAATCAGCTGTTCCAAGGTTTGGTGAACAATCAAAGTCCCATCTTCAGCATTGCCTTCATAGATTTGAGAGCTGATTGGCTCGATATACATATCAAAGCCATCCTGATCATTTCTAATGGTATAAAATAATAAAGCTCGAGCCTTGGTTTTTTGAATGAGTTTGGCACTGAGACTGCTAGATGCTAATGGAATACCAAAATAATCGACCATATCTCCACCATGATCGGGAGTATGATCTGGAAGAATAACAGTGGTGCCACCTTGTTTTAGTGCTTTAAAAATCTGTCGTACCCCGCTTTCATCGGTCGGTACTAAATTTGCCTGATTACGGCTACGCGCATCACGAACAAAACGATCAGCATCAGGGTTTTTGACAGGTTTATATAGGATCGTCATTTGAGTATGTTGTGCTAACCATGCGTTCATGACTTCCCAAGTCCCCAAATGAGGCATAATCAGGACGACGCCTTTTTTTTCTGCTAAGGCTTCATGGAAATAATGTTCACCATGAATATTTTGGATTCTTTGAATATTTTTGGCATCTGTTGAGCCCCAAATACTGAAAAATTCAAAATAAGAACTCAATTCATTTCGAATGGCTTGTTTGGTGATTTGTTGTCTATGCTGTTGATCCATCTCGGGAAAAGCAATTTGTATATTCAAACCAATTGTTTTGGAAAGCTTGGACAGCGGAAGAGTAGTGACCAAGGCTGCAACCATACGTGCAAAGAAGCGCCCTAATTGAATCGGCTGGCGACTAACAAACTGAATAAGACGATAACTTGTGCTGCTTGATTTAGGCTGAGTCATGTATCAATAATTAGAAAAAATTACAAAGGGAAGTATAAAGCAAAAAATAATTATAAGTTAAGACAAGTTATTTAAACAGTTTTATTCAAATCCACGTATATAATGAAGTCACTTTAAAATATATTGGATTGGAATCTTATGTCCGATTGGCCACCAAAACCACAAAACGAATCTACAAATAGTAATAATGTGACAGGCAAAGAATGGCAGATTTTAGAAAAAGCCGTGCTTGCTTCTGTTGAAGAACAACGTCGTAGCCGTCGTTGGGGTATTTTCTTCAAATGTTTGGGCTTTGCATATTTGCTGATCGTATTATTAGCAATGACCAAGAGCTGTACCACCTCATCTGATAAATCAACCACAAATATTAGTAGTAATCACTTGGCTGTGGTTGATATTGTCGGCACCATCGATTCATCTGCAGGTCAGTCTACAGTGAATAGTGAAGATACCAATAAAGCCTTAAAACGTGCATTTGAAGCAAGTGGAAGTAAGGCCGTTGCTTTAAATATTAATTCACCAGGTGGTTCACCAGTACAGTCTGATGAAATCTGGCAAGAAATCCGCTATCTGAAAAAACAGCATCCAGATAAAAAAGTTTATGCAGTGATCGGTGATATGGGTGCATCAGGTGCGTACTATATTGCTTCTGCGGCAGATGAAATTATTGTGAATCCATCAAGTCTCGTAGGTTCAATTGGTGTGATCATGCCGAACTATGGTTTAAGTGGCTTAGCGCAAAAGCTGGGGATTGAAGACCGTACGCTTACTGCGGGTAGCAATAAAGACATTTTAAGTATGACCAAACCACTTGATCCAGCACAGAAACAACATGTGCAGTCAGTGCTTGATAATGTGCATACTCACTTTATTAATGCGGTTAAAGAAGGCCGTGGTAAACGTTTGAAATCAAACGACCCAGCGATTTTCTCAGGTCTGTTCTGGACAGGTGAGCAAGCCGTTGCTTTAGGTGTGGCGGATCGTAACGGAAGTCTGACAACATTGATGCGTGATTTAAAAATCGAGCAAAAAGTGGACTATACGGTACAACGTAATCCATTAGAGTCTATTTTAGGGCGTATGGGTGCACAGCTTGGCGCAGGAATTAGTAGTTCGCTTGCTGCCCAACTTGAGACTCAGCAGAACGCGAAAATACAATAATATTTCAAAAAGGGTTGTGTCGATCACAGCCCTTTTTTTATTCTAAAAATAACTGGACAGTTATCCTTTTAATTTGCAATACATATGTAGAGCAGGATAATTGACCAATCAGTGAAAATAAAAGACAAGCTTATGAAACCTTTGATTCATTTTGCCCATGCCAATGGTGTTCCTTCTAAAGTTTATCAAAAGCTGTTTGATCAATTAAAAGATCAATACGACATTATTTACGTGGCAGAAATTGGAAATGATAAACGTTATCCGATTACCCATGGCTGGACGCATTTAGTTGATCAGATTGTCGATAGTATTGTGCAGCAAGCGCAAGGTCGCAAGGTAATTGGTCTGGGGCATTCTTTGGGCTCCGTGTTGACTTTAATGGCAGCCTATCGCCGTCCTGAATTATTTTCACAAGTGATCATGCTAGATCCACCGTTAATCATTGGTAAAGCATCCTTTGTCTTTCATCTTGCTAAAATGTTTAAACCTAAATTAGTAGATAAAATTACCCCAGCAGGTTTGTCGGTACGTCGACGTGATCATTGGGAGTCGCGTGAACAAGCTGCTGAATTGTTAGGTTCGAGAGGCTTTTATCAACATTTTGATCCTGTTTGTTTCCAAGCTTATATTGAGCATGCTTTGACGGATGATCATCAAAATGGTGGGGTGACTTTAACGATTCCTAAAGAGGATGAAGTGGCTATGTTTAGAACCACTCCATCTATGTGGTGGTTACCAATGCCAAAACCACCTGTACCCGTGCATTTGGTTGTTGGGCAAGACAGTGTTTTCTTGAAAGAGAAGTTCCCGCAAGTGGCGAAAAAGAAATTAGCTATTCCTTTTTCTGTGCTTGAGGGTGGCCATATGTTCCCATTAGAGCATCCTGTGGAAACGGTTGAGAAAATTAAAAGTTTGGTGATTTGATTGCATAAAAAACGCATCCAGAGATGCGTTTTTTATTTTTAGAATTGTGCGAATTGAATCGGTCGTTCTAAAGGTTTCTGATTGAAATAGGCTTGACCGTTTTGCCAGGTCAGTTGACCTGTACAGAACCATTGTGCAACTTGAGGATAGATAAAATGCTCAAGTTGATGCACACGTTGTGCCAAGCTTGTTACAGAGTCATGCAAACCCACTTGAATTGCCGATTGTGCAATACTTTGTCCAGCATCGAGTTCGGCTGTGACAAAATGAACTGTACAACCATGTAAACGATCTCCTGTATTCAATACACGTTGATGTGTATGAACACCTTTATAAAAAGGCAGCAGAGAAGGATGGATGTTTAACATTTTGCCTTGCCATTTGCTAACAAAGCTTGGCGTTAAAATACGCATGAAACCCGCAAGAATAACCAGATCCACTTGCCATGCTAACAATTGTTGATGCATAGCGTCGTCAAAGCTTTCTCGATTGGGATAATCTTTATGTGAAATAACAGCGGTCGCAATATTGGTTTTCTCGGCACGTTGCAATGCGTAGGCATCGGCTTTGTTTGAGAGTACACCAATGATTTGCCCTGACAGAT
Organism: Acinetobacter sp. NIPH 2100; assembly: GCF_000369805.1. Taxonomy (GTDB): domain Bacteria; phylum Pseudomonadota; class Gammaproteobacteria; order Pseudomonadales; family Moraxellaceae; genus Acinetobacter. The sequence goes on from NZ_KB850224.1 coordinate 1,314,554, forward strand.
TTGCATCTATCAGGGCTTGTAAGTTGCTACCGTTGCCAGAGACAAGGACAGCAATTCTCATTATGCAAAGATCACGCGAATTTTTTCGTCTGCACCTTCAACTGATTCAGCATTTTCTTGGATATAACCAATTTTCCATGCTTTTTCGCCTTGGGCATTTAAGAGATCAATTGCTTTGTCTGCTTCGCTTGCATCAACGGCAATTACCATACCAACGCCACAGTTAAATGTACGATACATTTCGAAGCGTTCTACGTTACCTTCACGTTGTAACAATTGGAATAATTCAGACCATTCCCAGCTAGATTCATCAATGACTGCTTGCGCGCCATTTGGAAGTACACGTGGCAGGTTACCAGGTAAACCACCGCCAGTGATGTGAGCCATAGCATGAACATCAACTTGTTTGCAAAGCTCTAACACTGGTTTTACATAAATACGCGTTGGTTCCATTGCAACATCTGCAAGTGGACGACCATCAACGATTTGAGTTAAATCTACATTTTTAACATCTAGGATTTTACGCAGTAATGAGTAACCATTTGAGTGAGCACCGCTAGATGCAACACCAAGGAGTACGTCACCAGACTTCACTTTAGTCCCATCAATGATTTTGCTGTGCTCAACAACACCTACTGCAAAACCAGCAAGATCGTAATCTTCGCCTTCGTACATGCCAGGCATTTCAGCAGTTTCACCGCCAACCAATGCACAACCAGCAAGTTCACAACCTTTACCAATACCTGTCACTACATCCGCTGCAACATCCACATTCAAATGACCAGTCGCATAATAGTCAAGGAAGAATAAAGGCTCTGCGCCACAAACAAGTAAGTCATTTACGCACATGGCAACAAGATCTTGACCAATCGTATCGTGACGATTGAGATTAAGTGCTAAACGTAATTTTGTACCTACACCATCAGTGCCTGAAACCAATACTGGTTCTTCATAACCTTTAGGAATTTTGCATAGGGCACCGAAACCACCTAGGCCGCCCATGACTTCAGGACGAGTGGTACGTTTAGCGACAGATTTGATACGATCGACCAGTGCGTCGCCCGCTTCAATGTCGACCCCCGCATCTTTATAGCTTAAACCAGTATTTGGGGTAGAAGTTGAGTTGCTCATAGTGAAGTCTCCGCATTGGCGGCAGATTATAACCTGAATATACGAAACTCTTATGTTATTTATGCTCGAAAATGCTATCTTTAATTAAATTTTTTTTCTTTTATAACGATTAAACAAGAAAAGGCTAGATTTTATGCAAGATCAGGTACTACGTCGTATCTTTATCATCGCTGGGCTCGCATTATTCCTTTGGGTGCTCTATCTATTAAAGCCCATTGTGATTCCTTTTATAGGCGCTTTTTTTATAGCCTATTTATTTAGCCCGCTTGTTGATCTTCTTGTAAAAATCAAATTACCACGTTGGTTAGCTATCAGTATCGTATTTATTGGTATTGGTGTGACCTTGACCATGGTTTTGTGGTTCCTTGTACCATTGATTTGGAAACAGTTAATGTATGCGCGGGATAGTATCCCTGCAGGTATTCATTGGATTAATGCGACCTTCTTACCGTGGGTATCGCACACGTTTAATGTTGTACCGATGGAAATTGATACCGAGCAAATTACCAAAGCATTGATGGATTATATTCAAACCAACTATAGTGCCGATAGCATTCAAACCATGGCATTAAGAGTTGCTCAATCTGGCTTGAATTTTATTCAAATTGGTGGGGTGGTTATCCTTATCCCGATTATCTCTTTCTATTTCTTGCTGGATTGGGAAAGAATGTTGCAGAGCTTCAGACGCTTGATCCCACGTCCTTATGAAGCGTCAACCTTAACCATTGTTCGTGAATGTCATAGTGTGTTGGGTGCTTTTGTGAAAGGCCAATTCCTTGTCATGCTTTTATTAGGGATTGTGTATGCTGTGGGGTTACAGCTGATTGGTTTAGAAGTTGGCTTAATCATTGGCATGATTGCAGGTTTGGCAAGTATCATTCCTTATTTAGGTTTTGGTGTCGGCATTATCGCTGCCGTGATCGCAACACTGTTCCAGTTTGGATTAGATTGGACGCAGCTACTTCTTGTCGGTGTTGTATTTATGATTGGACAAATGGTCGAAGGCTATATTCTTCAACCATTCTTGTTAGGGGATAAAATTGGATTATCTCCTGTAGCGGTTGTTTTTGCTGTATTGGCAGGCGCACAATTGGGCGGTTTCCTTGGTATGTTGATCGCATTGCCTGTAGCCGCTGTCATTGTTGTGTTATTAAAACATGCGCGTGATAATTACGAAAAAAGTTCCCTGTATGGATTACCAACTGAAGTTGTTTTGGTACAAGGCGAAACTCAGCATATAAATGTTGAAACTAGTCAAGTAGAGCTTGATATTCAAATTAAAAACTCTCAAGATACAGAGACTTCAAACTCGAATGACTTAAAGTAATTGAGGAACTTATTAAATATATGCGTCAACTACAACTGGATATAGAACCACAACTCGATGCCCGAATCAGTGATTTTTCGGGGCCGGGTTGGGGACCTGTGGTTGATGCAGTCAGACAATTACATGCAGGTTTAGTCAGCCGATTTTATGTATATGGTGGGGCAGGTACGGGTAAGAGCCATTTGCTCTCAGCAATTTGTGATTCATACTTAGAATTAGGCCGACCAGCAATTAAGGTCTCATTATTAGAATTATTAGATGCACCGATTGAAGCGATTACCTCTTTAGAATTTTATGATTTAGTTGCTTTAGATGATATTGATGCGATTAGTGGGGTTCCACATTGGCAGAAAGCTGTTTTTCATTTAATGAATAACCATGAAGGACAACTGGTCTTTTCGTCTCGTGTTGCGCCAATTGAACTCAAGCTTGAATTACCAGATTTACAATCAAGGCTAACTCAAGCGGTCAGTGTCAAAGTACCCAATGGTAGCTCTTATATTGATCGACAAGCGTTATTACAATCTGTGATGACGCGTCGGGGTATTCATTTTGATCATCAAATTGTGGATTATCTATTAAGTAATGGACCGCATCAGGCATCAGTGTTATTACAAACATTGGCCCAACTTGAAAAAATGCTGAAAGGCGAAAAAACTAAGCTTTCAAATACAACACTTAAGCAAATTTATGCGTTGATTGATGAATATCGCCAATAGCATAAAATTTCTTGAGTAATTTCGAGAGCTATGACAAAGTACGCACAAAGGAATGTGGTTGCAAACACCGAGTTTGTAATACGAAGAAAAATGAAAAAAGAAGGAGATCGGTATGCTCAAACGGACGCTTGCCTGCGCTTTATTTGCGATTACTGGACACGCATATTCTGCGGATATTCAAGTCACGACGTTACTCGATGAAGAGAATTATACCGGTTGCTCGTTAAGAAACGCTGTAGAGTTTATAAATAAAAGAAGCCAAAAAGAATATGAAAATGGCTATCGAGGCTGTGGGGATAAAGATTCGTCTTCTGTAATTGTTTTACAGCGTGATCAAACTTATCAGCTAAAGTCAGAATTAGCGATCAAAGCTGAAATGACAATTCGATCAGCAGTGAATACGGACTTTACCAGTACAAAAGGGCTCAATAACGCGACAATTAAAATGGTCGGTGCAGACCGTCTTTTTTCTATTAATGATGGTGATGTAGAAAAGTCTTTAATTGCTGTTATTTTTAGTGAATTGAATTTACAAGGCTCTTCTACAAAAGTTAATAATGGCGGTTTAATTAGTAACCGTGAAAATTTAAAAATCGAGTATTCTCGTTTAGCAGGTGGTTTGGCTAATAGAGGTGGTGCAATTTATAATGTTGGTACTAGCACACTTGTAAATAAAACAGCAGGAAACGTTTCTATTACGAACAGTATCTTGCAAGGAAATAAAGCTGATCAGGGTGCGGTCATTTATAGTGAAATGCCAAGGTACGCCATTACACAATCCGTATTGCGTGATAATGAAGGAGCTGCAGGTCCGACAGGGGCCCTATTATATGTGCAAGAAGGTATTAACAATGATACTGTCGGTGCAGCATTAGGAGTCTTCGCTAGTATCAAAAATAGCAGCATTTTTCATAATAAAGGCGGATATGTTGCTAATATTCGTGAAGGTATGATTCTGAATAATAATACTATTATTAAAAATGCCGCTGGTCTGTATTTGCATGCACTAAGGTGGAAAGTAGTTACTAAAACGAATGACAATGGTGTGGAAAAAGAAGAGATTGAATATTATCCAAGTTCTTTTATTTCGAATAGTATTGTTGTAGCAAATGGAAATAATGATTTTACTAGTACGGTAGATGATACCACGATTGTGCAAAGTAACTTTACGACATCCGAGTGTAAAGGCTTTGAAACGACTAAATGTTTACCTAATGTGATCTGGAATCAAAATGATCCAGAACAAAAATTGATTGCTGGTGGTACAAATGATGAAGGTGTATGCGCGGCTCCACCTGCAAAAGGCTTGCTTTGCCCATATTACACGCCAAAAGATCAAATGTTAGGTTATTTCAAACCACGATTATTAACATCTTATTTGAGTGTTGCGGATTCTCCAATTGTGAATAGAGGAAGAATTTATAGTGATGGAACAACATATAGTTTAGCCACCTGTGAAGGCTCTGATCAGCGCGGTAAGAAACGAAGTGGGCTTGATGAATTATGTGATCTAGGGGCAATCGAATTGTTGATTGATCGTAGTAACATTCCAACCAATGGTATGGATCTTACTTATAAACAAATTGCAAAATTTAGTATCCTTGATAGCTTAGCTGATGGAGAGTTACTTGATCCAGCAACATGTGAAGCAAAGTTGAATAAGCGTGCTGATGGCCAACCTTGGCAGCCTGGTTGTTTGGAAATTGTGCAGGAACCGCATATTCCATCAAAAGGTAAATTGACTTTAGATCAAGATGGCAATGTAACATATGTTCCTTACAGTGATTGGCATGGCCAGGATATGTTTAGGCTGCGGGTTATGACGACTGTTACACGTTTTAATGATGCAACCAGTGATTATATTGATATCCCAACAAATATTAATCAGGCTCCACCAGATAACTTCCAAAGCAAGACCGTAAAAGTAAGTGGTGGTAGTTTGGGGATGGGGGCAATTTTAATGTTATTAGGATTGGTAGGAATACGTCGTTTTAAATCATAATCAGGGATGTGATGAGATGAAACATTATAAAAAAACATTATTGGCGACGATGATGCTGGCAACAATGCCACTATTAGCTGCAACGAGTAGTACCCCCATCAAAGTCACAACTTTTGATGATGAGGATGGTGGTAATCTCAATGCTTGTTCATTAAGAGAAGCAATAAAAACGGCAGCTGATCGAGTATCATTTGGAGGGTGTCCAGTGACAGATATGTCACCGACTACCCAAAAAGTGATTCAACTTGAAAAAGGAACTTATACACTTAACAAGGAATTAACGCCAAGTGTCAATATTTCAATTTTGGGGGCAAGCCCTGTAGACTGGCAGGGTAAAAATGTTTTATTAAATGATATTGTGAATCAATATCCTGCACAAATTGAACTACAAACAACAATCAAGGCTGAGAATTCTCGTATTTTCAATACGACGATTGGAAAGAGTGCTCTAACACTAAGTAACCTGATTTTGACAGGCGGCAATACTACAGACTTAGGTGGTACAATTTATGCTGGGGCGGATGTATTATTACAAAGTACGCAAATTCTAAATTCACGCGCTAAAGAAGGTGGGGCAATTTTTTTAGCAGGACCATCCTCATCATTAACACTATCTAAGAGCTTAATTCAAGGAAATCAAGCTGAAAATGGCAGCGTGCTGGCAATGAGCTGCAGGAATGATCTTGGATATTCAGTACATACAGTAAGCCTTCTTGGAAATAGTTTTGTTAATAACGGCTCTACCAACTCAAAAAATATGCTTGAGTTTTGTGGTGTCGCTACCGTTGATGCAAGTAATAACACGATTGCTCAAAATACTGTAAATACAACTACAGGGAATTTGATTAAATTCTCAGGTGATACCAAAGCCGGTACTGATCCTAGCCCTAATGACCCTTCTAGTATTTTAAGTGGTACCAGTAGATTAACTCTTACAAGTAATACAATTGTTGAGAATAATGCTTTTACTACACTGTTGTACGATAAATTGGGCGATAAGACATTAGCCTTTAATATTATTGCCTATAATGGAGGTAATAATAGCTATGCTTGTCGATATTTATTAGGTGCAGCAGCGGAACAAGAAAAAGTAGGTCTGAAGGTTCAGTATAATGCTCTTGCATTAAAAGAAGAGGATTCGACATCACTGATTAAAAATATATGTGATGTCCCGAAGGAATCGCTTAAGGATAATAAAACCAATATTAATTTGGCACAAGTTGATAATATTCGAACTGTATTAGGCCCTTTACAAAAACCGACAGCACACACAGCATTTTTGCCTGTCTACTATCCAGAGAAAAATGCAATTCCTGTAAAAGATGGTGATAAGACAAAGTTGGTTGGGTTGTTAGATACAGGCGTTTCTAATTGTAGTCCAACAGATCAACGTGGTTTGGCACGTATTACTGATGGTACTCTGTATTATGATCCTAATGCACGTAATACATGTGATATTGGTTCAATTGAATTGATGCGATTTATTGCTGGTGATTTAACGGACTTGTCAAATGTATCAATTAGTAACATGATTTCAGGATATCAAGAACAGTATGATTTCTTTGATAATATGGTAAAAAATCCCAATAATCCTGATTTTTTAACTTATTATAAATCTCGGTTGGATCAATATAAGAAATTATTGGATAGTTTTAATATTGAGGAAAAAAGAAAAGAAAGCTTAAAATATCGTGCCATTTATATTGGTTTGGAAAACTATCAATTACCTCTACCAGAAGATGTGAAGCAAACTGATGGAAGTTATAAATTAAGATTTTTTAGTCCAGACTTGTACCGAGTTACGGCAGAACCTTTGGGGAAAGGCCAAATTAATGATGCTGTTACTGATATAGATACGAGTGATATTCCTAATTTGGTCTGTAAATGGAATGCAGATCTACAGCAAATTATTTTTTATCGTAAGGATGATAGTATTACCCAGGCTGGGGATAAAATTTTCTGTAAATATACGATTACATTGATTTCTAATGAAAACGTAAAATCATCAGGATTGATTAAAGCTGCATTCACTAATATAGCACCAGTGGTGAAAGATACTTCTTTGACTTTTAAATATCAGGCAAAACAAAAACTCAGTTTGAACTTGCTTGATTTCGCGAATGATGATGGAGATACAGGTGCTGGCGGATCGGGTCCAGAAAATAAGCCAAACAAACCTCGTTTTTGGAGAAATGCCGACGGATTGGAATTGCCAATCCGTTTAATCGATGTACCAAAAAAAGATTTGAATATTACAGCTGATCGTCAAGGACCATGTCCTGTACCAGATCAAAAGGAAACTTGTTATGGTGGGAACATCTATGTGCAAGAGGTGAATGCATTTAACCCATTCAACTTCGCATTTAAATATCAAGTTTATGATGCTGATGGTGTGATCTCAGGTAATACTGCAACAGTGCGGACAATTAATACTGCAACAACTACAGATGATACCCGTCCTGCGGACAGTGGGGGTAAGGGTATTGGTGGTAGTGGCGGTGGTAGCTTAGGTTTCTACTCGGTATTTGGTCTATTAGGCTTGTTGGCTTACCGTCGTTTCAGAAAATAAGTACGCCAAAGATAAAATAGCGCTTTTAGGCGCTATTTTTATTTTAAATATTCATCGAAATAAAAAGTTAATGCTCAGCGTACTTGATGAGGTATTCTTCTCTGATATTCACGCGTTCTTCGGTGCTGGCATTCTGCATACGTTTACGTAACGTATTACGCTCTTGTGTACTCATTTTTTGCCATACATCTCGCATTTTCTGCTTTTCTTCTTCAGGCAGTTGAGTAAACCATTCCATGCGTTGTTGTAATTGTGAGCTTTGGTTTGTCGGAATTTCCTTCAAGGTTTGATAGCGTTTGATTAAAACGCGTTGCTCTTCAGGTGACAAGTCATCCCAAGCTTCTTCAGCTGTCGGTTTGTTCGGTTTGGAGAAAACCCAAAACCGTTCTGAACCTGCAAAACTGGTTTGTAATAAGCCGAGTGTACACACAACAAGTGCTAATTTTTTAGCTGCCATGTGGAACTTTATCCTCACCCAAAACCAATAACATTTCCATATCTTCAACCATTTGTGGTGAAAGTTTTGGATTCACGACAACTTGGTTCTGTGGTTGATCGGCCAGTTGTAATGAACTCGGCAGAACAACAATACCCATGATTGCCGCTGCGAGTGCAAAACCACTCATTTTCCAAACACTGTAATAAGATGTTGGTTTTTTCTGAACCGTATCGAGAACATGGTTCATCACCAACATTTTGTTGTGATGCTGCTCTCTGGCAAGCTGATCAAGCTTGGATGTTACATGTTTGGTGAATTCATCTTTTTTCATCTGATGATCCTCCCGTATGTGGGTTTAAGTGCTCTAAAGCAATTCTGAGTCCCTGAATTGCACGGTGGTAATGTGTTTTCACACTGCCTTCACTACAATCCATAATCTGAGCTGTGGTCATCGTATCAAAGCCTTCCCATGCTCTTAGCATAAATGCTTGTTGTTGACGGACTGGTAGTTGATTGACTGCTGCTTGAATTTCTTCCATTGTCACTTCTTGATTCAGAAAATCAAAAGGATTGGGAGTTGATTCATCTACAACATCAATCATTTCCTCGTCATCATCTAAACTAATCTTTTTGAATAATGAGAAGGGAGTTGCACGACGTGCTTCTTTACGTCTCCAATCTTGGAGTTTGTTATTTAAAATGGTGTAGAACAGGGGATACCATTCTTCTATATTTTTATCAGCGTATGATTTATGCAAGGAAATAAAGGCTTCCTGCACTAAATCCATCGCAATGCCTTGTTGTCCTTGCGTGGCACTTTCCATCATCACCAATGCACGACCTGTAACGTCTTGCATAAAAATACGCAGACGTTGTTCAACCGTACTGCGATCAGTACTGGTTTCGGTTCGAGCCTGTTTCGGTGCTAAATCCATAGAGATGGAAAATCCTGTCATGGATACCCACCATTAATTCCAATTCATTAATCATATAACGTTGAAACTGGTGGGCGCGTTGACAACTTAAGCAATTATTTTTAGTAGTGTAATTGATTTTCTCAGTAAAAAAATCGTATTTAAAATAATTTAACGTTTTTACTGACGTTGGCGAACCATTTCAAAAAAGCAAATTGATCCTGCAATTGCAACATTGAGCGACTCTTGTCCGCCTGGTTGGGGGATGGCAACTGCCCGTGCATGTTCTAAGGCATAGTCACTCGCACCTTGGCCTTCGTTCCCCAAAATCCATACACAAGGTTGTGTTAAATCTTGGTCATACAGACTGCTCGATTGATGTGAGCTGGTAACCAAGACAGGAATTTGAAATTTTGGAAGAATGTCCTGTAATTGAAAGTTTTCAAAACAGTGCAGACTAAAATGAGCGCCCATGCCTGCTCTAAGTACACGCGGGGACCACAGCGTTGCCGAGCCTTGGGTGCAAATCACTTGTTTGATGTTTGCTGCGGCAGCTGAACGCAGTAATGTTCCCACATTACCTGGATCTTGAATGTTTTCTAGAATTAAAGTATCTACTTCAAAATCAATTGTCATTGATGTTTTTGGAAGGTCAATAATAGCTAAGCAAGGTAGAGTCGTGCCTAAAGTACTTAAATCTTTATAGAGCACTTCGCTAATCACGAAGACATGACCTTGGTGTAGTTCGATAACTTCTTGTAAATCAGGATGCTCTAATGCTTGTTCAGTAGTAAATAGAGAAAAAAGTTTTTTCTGTTGTTGCAACCAAGCTAAACAAAGATGTGTACCTTCTAGAACAGTTTGTTGATGTTTTTTTCGAGCGCTATTGAGCTCGATTAAGCCACGCAAATGTTTAATTTTTGCATTGTCTTTTGATTCTAGAAAAATAACCGCCATAAAGTAAACATCCAAAAAGGCATTATAATATTATAATGCCTTGATTATTAAAAAATAATTAATGATAGCTCGTTACAAGCTCAACTTCGTGTTTAGAACCAATAATAACTGGAACACGTTGATGCAACTCAGTTGGTTGAATGTCCATAATGCGGACACGGCCAGTAGTTGATGCACCACCAGCTTGCTCGATTAACATGCTCATTGGGTTCGCTTCGTACATTAAACGTAAACGGCCTGCTTTTTTAGGATCTTTTAAATCGTAAGGGTAAAGGAAAATACCGCCACGGCATAAGATACGGTGAATATCACCCACCATACATGCAACCCAACGCATGTTGAAATCTTTTTCACGTACTGATGTTTTACCAGCCAAAAGCTCATCGATATAACGTTTTACAGGGTTTTCCCAATGACGTTGGTTTGATGAGTTGATGGCAAATTCTTGTGTATCTGCTGAAACCTGAACTTGCTCAGTGGTAAGTACGAAAGCTTGAGTTGTTGGATCAAAAGTAAAGAATGCAACGCCTGCACCTACCGTAAGTGCCAACATGGTAGATGGACCATAAAGTACATAGCCTGCAGCAACTTGTTCGGTCCCTGCTTGCATAAAATCTGCAGATTGAGTCACTGCATTTTTTGCTGGAAGAATCGAGAAAATGGTACCAACACACATATTAATATCAATGTTGCTTGAACCATCTAATGGATCAAACAATACCAGGTATTTTCCGTTTTCTTGTGCAGGCGTGAAGTCATCTAATTCTTCTGATGCCAAGCCACCAACGTGTGGATGAACTTTTAAAGCATCAATCAGATAATCATTCGAAATAACATCTAATTTCTTTTGTGTTTCACCCTGAACATTTTCATTGCCAGCGCTGCCTAAAATCCCTGCCAAAGCACCTTTTTGCAATGCTTGGTCAATGGTTTGGCATGTTGCTGCAATGGTTTCAATAACTTGTGCTAACTCTGGAGTCAAATTCCCATTTTGTTGTTCTAAGTATTGGGTCAATGTAAGGTTTGACATATTAAATAGCTCCAGTTTGGCCGTGTCAAAAAATGATAAAAAAGAATGTGGCTATTCTAGATGAGATCACATAAAAATAAAAATTATCTTACTTTATTTATGTTGCTTTTATGATTACAAGCACGTGATTACATGCTATGTTGGACAGATACTAGACAGGATGTTTGGAGATTAAGATGTCAACCAAGAATTTTGAAGCGACACCCACGCCAAGTGAGCCAATTAGCTTAGATACGATTTCCAAAGAAAATGTGAAGGATGCATGGAAAGAGTATGAAGCCAAGCCTGAATATAAAGATTTCAATAAGCACGATATGATTGAGTCGATGCAACCAGAGTCTAAATCCCAATCATCATCTTGATCCAAAAATAAAAATGCCCACATGGTAGTGAGCATTTTTATTTAAAGCTAAGCCATTATTTTAATAATGGTGGAACTGCTTCGTAATTGATTTCTACACGACGGTTTTCTTTCCATGCCGCTTCGTCATGACCTGCATTGACTGGTGATTCTTTACCATAGCTGACCGCTTCAAGTTGTTGTGGATTTACACCGTTAGTGATCAAGAAACTTTCAACAGCTTTCGCGCGACGTTCACCCAAAGCCATGTTGTATTCACGTGTACCACGCTCATCAGTATGACCTGTTAATGCAACACGAGAGTTGGCATTGGCAACTAAGAATTGTGCATGTGATTGTAGGGTTTGATAATCTTCGTTCGACAAATCGCTGCTGTCATAGTTAAAGTGTACAACACGTTTTGCTAAAAATGCTTTGTTAGCAGCAGTGACGCCTTTTGACGATGCACCCGCTAGGTTTTGCGCATTTAAAGCTGCATCTTCACTTAAGCCATCGGTACTTACAGTAGATGAGCCATTTGGTGTGTTGCCCGCAGTGATTTCAGCAGCAGGCTTGCGGCTTGCACAACCTGTAAAAACGAGAGTCGCAGCAATCAGTGGAAGCGTTAGATATTTAATGTTCATATGATTCTCCAATCGATTAAATTTATTTTGGTGCCCAAGCTGGTTCACGAACTTCACCTTGTTCGCTTGGTAAATTCATGCGGAAACGACCATCTGTAGACATGACTGATAAAAGGCCACGACTACCTTCACGTGTTGCATAAACCACCATTTGTCCATTTGGTGAGAAGCTTGGTGATTCATCTAAACTGGTTGGCGTGAGAATATTGGTGATACCTGTATTGATATCTTGGATTGCAACTTTGTAGTTACTGCCACTTGGGCGATGTACCAAAGCAATCTTTTTACCATCAGCACTTAAAGTCCCACGTGCATTGAATGCACCTTTGAAGGTTAAACGTTTGACGGAACTGTCATCAAAGCTATAGCGATAGATTTGTGGTGAACCACCGCGATCCGAAGTAAAAATAAAGGATTTACCATCTGGTGAGTAACGTGCTTCGGTATCAATCGCAGAATCATTGGTCATGCGTTGTACTTGGCGTGTACTTAAATCCATTTGATACACTTCAGGATTGCCATGCATTGATGCTGTAAACAACATCGACTTTCCATCAGGAGAGAAGCTTGGTGCTCCATTCAAGCCACGGAAGCTTGCTAAAACTTCACGTTGACCAGTGGCTAAATCTTGCAGATAAATCGCTGGGCGTTTGGTTTCAAATGAGACATAAGCAATTTTCTTTGCATCAGGTGTCCAAGCCGGAGAGAGGATTGGATCACGTGACGAAAGTACGGTTTTAGGTTGTTCACCATCGGTATCTGCGATTTGTAAGGTATAGCGTTGAGCAGGGGGCGCCTGATTGCGCAGTACATAGGCAATACGACCGCTAAAGTCACCTGCAATACCCGTCAAAGCTTGATAGATTGTATCGCTGATCAGATGTCCCGCTTGGCGTACACGTGAACTCGGTACGGTGAGTACTTCGTTCAATAAATATTGTTGTTTTTGTACATCATAAAGCTGGTAGTGAATTTCGAATGTATTGGCATCGACGGCTTTCATTTGCCCGACGACGACATACGGAACACCAGCATTTTGCCAATCACCTGCTTGAACCTGATTTAGGCTAGCAGTTGCAGGTAAATTTTGAGATGCGCTGGTAAAACGGCCTGAGCGATTCAAGTCACTTTCCACAATTGGATAGATCGCATTGTCATTTGCAAATGGAATGATCGCGATTTTAGGTGCTTGTTCAGGGGCTTTAGCAATTTCAAGATGTAATTGTGCGAAAGCTGCGGTAGGAGCAACTGCACTAATTGCAGCGAAAACTGCTAAAGAGAGGAGGTGTTTACGAGTCTTGTCCATAGTTACAATTACTTGCGTTCGTATTTTTGTGGCTGTTGATTATTTAACATAGTTACAGGCTTTGTGCTATTAAAAGCCTGTAACGTTAACTATTCATTACTATTTTGCAATGAATGTAATTGTGACGCGACGAAGTTGCTTCACAATATCTGGATCATCAGGCATTGGTAGAGGAGATGCTTGTTTTACTGCAGCTTCTACACTCGCTTTTAAATCCGAATCGCTACTATTCGCAACAACAGATATTACATTTCCGTTTGCATCAAGTGAAATATTAACAGTAATTGATTTTCCTCGAGAAGCTAAAGGTACTTCCCAAGCTCTGCTAATTTTGCTTTTGAACGCGGCTTTGGTAGAGTCTGCAATCCGTTTAGCATCAGCTTTTTTCTGAGCTGCTTCTTGCTCAGCTTTTTTTGAGGCAGCAGCTTTAGCATCGGCTTCCGCATCGGCTTTACGTTTCGCGTCTGCCTCAGCTTTTGCCTTTGCGTCTGCCTCAGCTTTACGTTTTGCATCTGCGTCAGCTTTTGCCTTAGCATCTGCGTCAGCTTTGCGTTTTGCATCCGCATTGGCTTTTGCCTTCGCGTCTGCTTCGGCTTTGCGTTTCGCATCCGCCTCAGCTTTGGCCTTAATATTTGCATCTGCTTTACGTTTCGCATCTGCGTCCGCTTTTGCCTTAGCATCTGCCTCGGCCTTGCGTTTAGCATCTGTCTCAGCTTTGCGTTTTGCCTCAGCTTCAGCCTTACGTTTAGCATCTGTATCAGTTTTGCGCTTTGCATCAGCTTCAGCACGAGCCTTAGCATCGGCCTCAGCTTTACGCTTCGCATCTTGTTGAGCCTGAAGCTTTGCATTCTCAGCTGCTTTTTGCTGTTTTAAGCGTGCATCTTGTTCAGCTTTTTGACGTGCCTTAGCCTCTGCTTCAGATTTGGCGTTTTGTTCTGCTCGACGTTTTGTCTCTGCCTCGGTTTTTGCCTCAGCTTGTCGTTTTGCTTCTGCATCCGCACGTTGTTTCTGTGCTTGAGCTTCAGCGCGCTTACGCTGTTCTTCAACTTGTTGTGCACGAGCTGCTTCATCTGCTTTGCGTTTTTGCTCAGCTAATTTTGCTTGCTGTGCCTGTTCTGCTTTTTGCTTTTCAGCAGCAAGTTGTTGTGGACTTGGTGAAGGAGGGACGACAGGGATATTTTCAGGTAACGTCTTATCTACAACAGGACTTTGAACTTCGGGAGCTTCGTTGTCAGCTGTTGTTTCTTGTTCAACCTGTGTTAATGGTTGTGGTAAATCTTCGGGTCTAACTAAAACAGTCTTGAGCTTTTTAGGCTCTTCGGGTGGTTTACTTAAGCCTAAAAATAATAAGCCCACAATCGCGATCGCATGTACGCCGAGTGTGAAACCCAGCGCAATCGCATTTTGCTTAAAAGGCGGCTCTTGAAATTTTTTCATAGCTTATTTTAACGGCTCTGTCAGTAAACCAACTTGTGTTAAGCCTGCTTCCTGTAGACTTGCCATCAGTGAAACCACTTCACCATACGGGCGGGATTTCTCACCATTGACCAAAACCGTAAGTTGTTTGTTTTCTTGCTCAGCTTGAGTTTGAGCTTCGCTTAAAATAACTTCGAGTTGTTCAAGCGAAAGAGAATCAGTGCCTTTATGGTTTTGGTATTCAAGAGAAAATTTTCCCTCTTTACTAATCGTGACCATGGCTGGCATATCTTTGGATTCGATAGGATGGTTGTTCGCCTGAGGTAAATCCACTTTGATACCACTAGTGATCATGGGTGCAGTCACCATGAAAATAACCAAAAGTACCAACATGACGTCGATATATGGAACGACGTTCATATCACTTTTGAGTGGTTTTTTAATCCGTTCAAAACGTCCAGAGCGTTGAATCGCCATTATGCATCTTCCTGTGTCGTTCCAATCGCTTGACGCTGTAAAAGGGCAACCATTTCTTCTGCAAATAAAGCACGATCTGAATAAGTTGATTCACCTTTAGCTGTAAAGTGGTTAAACGCAAGTACAGCAGGAATCGCTGCAAATAAACCGATTGCTGTTGCAATCAGGGCTTCTGCAATACCAGGCGCAACGGTTGCCAAGGTAACCTGATCAACTGCGGCAAGACCAATAAAGGCATTCATAATGCCCCAAACCGTACCAAATAAGCCGATATAAGGTGCAACTGAACCGATGCTGGCAAGTGCACCTAAGCCAACTTCTAAACCACTTTGGTCGCGGCTTAAACCAACGCGAAGAATACGCTCTGTTCCTTCGATCGTTTGATTGGTGTCTGCTTTACGTTTTTGTAGTTTAAAAAACTCACCCAAACCTTGATAGAAAATATCTTCTAAACCACGGCGTTTGGAGTTGAGTTGCGCATTATTAAAAAGCGTATTTAATTCGGCACCAGACCAAAACATCTTTTGAAAATGCTCATCATCTTGCTCTGCTTTTTTAAAGCCCATGTATAATTTAGCGATCAAGTACCAGCTATAAATCGAAGCGAATAATAAGATCAGCATGACCAGTTGTACAACAGGACTTGCTTGTAAAATTAGGTCAGAAATATGCAGGGAAGATTCTAAGTTAGTTGCCATAAGTTACGGTGCCGAAAGTTTATTTTAGTCCTGTGCCAATTCTTTTTGAATCAGATCACGAATTTCATCAGGAAGTCTACGTGGCATAAGATCTTTGTTTAAACATGCCAACACAACCTCACCTGAAGCCAGCAAGATTTCACCACGATAAATATTTTGTTGCAACACAAAAGATGCGGCTTTACACGAAATAACACGTGCTGTAACGGTAATTAAATCATCCATTAATATTGGACGTACATATTTGACTTGAATTTGGTGAACCACGAAGCTGTAGTCTTTTTGGTGCCAGTAGTGATCTACACCTGCTGCACGCAGCCATTCGGTACGAGCACGCTCCATAAAACGGATATGATTGGCATGGTAAACGATACCGCCTGCATCTGTATCTTCGATATAAACGCGAATTTTGAACTCAAAATGATTTGCCATGTCTCTATTACCTATTCTTGCGTACTGTGAGCAAGCATGAATGATATTGCGTCAAACGGGCGAAGGAAATAGTAATAAATAACATATTGTTGAGCTAGATAAAAAATAAGCCCTACAAAGAGGGCTTATTTGGATAAAATTATAATTGCTTAAAACTCGTTCCAGTCTTGAGAAAAAGTTTGTACGAGCTTTCCTGCTGCATAAGTATTTACCAATGCATTTCCATCTGTAGCTCGATCAATTGAAATGGTATTTTGCTTGTTATAAAGATCGATGATTTCAATATTTGCAGAGTTTGGTTTCAAATTATAAAGATCATTTACTGTTGAGAATTTAAAGTTTGATGAATAATTTACTGAAAAAACTTTACCATTGATTTCACCATTTAATTGTCCTTTCGAAATATTTTCTATGCTATCCGTAGATTTGGTATAGTTAGAAATTAGCTGATAATTATTCAAAGCATATTGATGGTAGTTTTTACTGTCCATTTTATCTATAAACTTGAAAGCAGCTTGATTGGCTTCATATAAATCACTATTAAGATTATTGTTAATCGCTTTAGATGTATAGTTTATTGGGCCATTGAAAAAGATTGACTGATCAGCTGAATCAAGATTGATGTTAATATTTGATAATTTTAATTCAATTTTTTCTGAAGATGTAGTATTGCTCGCACTAGATAGAATTGTACCTGAAACTGTTCCTGCAAATTTTTTACCCTCTGACGGAATCCAAAAATTCTTACAATTATTGAGTGTAACAGTATTGTCATTATTTATCTTTACGCTTCCAGTCTCGCAAGATAAATCTGAATTTTTGGCTCTGTCGTAAATACCTTTAGTCAGTATAGTGATGTAAATGAGTAGGTTGTCTGATTCATTTGACAGATTAACTACAGATTCGGTAATGACTTTCGTTGTTTCTAATTGTTTGTAATCTAACTTTTCTTTGCTATCAAATGATGTTTGATTATTATCTCCACCACCTCCACAGGCGGTTAATAATAGTGCCCCAGAGCATATCGTGGAAATTAATAATTTGTTTGACATTTCTTTCACCCTTTATATTGAATTTTGGTTCGTTTAAATATGTAGTTTAGTTTTAAGACGAGAAATTATAGCAGGGAATTTTATTTTTAATATCTATATATTTAAGAAATTACTAGTATGATTATTTAGAATAAATATCGCTTTCATACGATATTTATTCTATTTGGTATTTATTCAGGTGGGGTCATACCAAACTGTAAATAAGCCATATTGGTTGCAATACGACCACGCGCAGTACGCATCACATAACCTTGCTGAATCAAATACGGCTCAATCACATCTTCAAGTGTGCCACTGTCTTCTGCCATGGCTGCGGCTAAGGCTTCAACACCTGTTGGTCGCCCTTCAAAGCGTTCCAGTAACATACTGAGATAACGACGATCGAGCGTATCTAAACCTGCTTTATCGACGTTAAGCATATCCAAAGCACGTTGCGCCATCTCTTGAGTGACTTCACCTGTGCCTTTGACTTGCGCATAGTCACGAACACGACGTAAGAGACGGTTGGCAATACGCGGTGTACCGCGAGCACGACGGGCGATTTCAGTTGAACCTTCTTTGGTAATTGGAACATCCATCAAGTTGGCAGAACGTGTCACGATGTGAGTGAGGTCTTCAACCGAATAAAACTCTAAGCGTTGCACAATCCCAAAACGATCGCGTAACGGAGAGGTCAATAAGCCTGCACGTGTTGTAGCAGCCACCAAAGTAAATGGTGGTAAATCCAACTTGATTGAACGAGCCGCAGGGCCTTCACCAATCATAATATCCAGTTGGTAATCTTCCATTGCTGGATAAAGAATTTCTTCAATCACGGGGGATAGACGATGGATTTCATCAATAAACAGAACATCACCTTCCTCTAGATTGGTCAGCATTGCTGCTAAATCACCTGCACGTTCCAATACAGGACCAGAAGTCGACTTTAAATTACCGCCCATTTCGCGCGCAATAATATTGGCAAGGGTCGTTTTACCTAAACCAGGAGGACCAAAAATCAAGGTATGATCGAGTGCTTCACCACGTCCACGTGCAGCACCAATGAAGATTTCCATTTGTTCACGAACCACGGGCTGGCCAATATAATCAGCCAATGAGGTTGGTCGAATCGCACGATCAAATTGATCTTCTGGTTTTTCTGTTCCGCTAATAAGACGATCTTGCATATATCTATTACTTCATCATTGATTTAAGCGCAGCACGAATAATATCGGCAGATTCAGTAAAGTCTGCTTTTACTGCTGCAACGGCTTTTTGTGCTTCTGCTGGTTTATAACCAAGAGATTGTAATGCGGCTTCTGCTTCAGCAACAGGCGAATTTGACATAAATTGAATTTGCGTTGCTGCTGTATTGGTTACGCTACCTGTTGATTGTGCCAATGCTTTGAAACGATCACGTAATTCAATCATTAAACGTTCAGCGGTTTTCTTACCCACGCCCGGAACTTTAATCAGGGTATTAATATCATCATGCTCAATGGTATGAATCAGTAATTCAATACTTAAGGTAGACAAGATACCTAAAGCCATTTTAGGACCTACACCATTTACTTTAAGCAAAGTGCGGAAAATGACTTTCTCTTGAGCATCGCTAAAGCCATAAAGTTGTTGTGCATCTTCACGGACCACCAAATGAGTCCATAACGTTACTTTTTGTCCTTTTTGTAATTGGCAAAATGTCGAAAGAGGTGTGTCTATTTCATAGCCTACACCATTCACATTGAGTAAGACGGTTGGGGCTTCTAAGGCAAACACTTCGCCAATTAAACATCCGATCATGAGTTAAATTTCACTATTTTAAAAAAAATTTAGTTTGAGTTTGAAAAAAGTCTTGGTCTCATTTCAACTGTTAAAAGAATCCAATTTTATTGCCTTGCAACTCTTGCGCCAGACTATAAGCCTGATGATCCGAGAACTTACTAATAATATCGAGAACTTGCATAATATTATTATAGTGGTTGTTTTGCAGATTTACGCCTGAATGTTGCAAAATTGACATTAACCGCTGTTCTTTAAAGCTTAATGTTTTATGCGGCATGGTTAAAGGGATGAAAGCATCTAAGATGGTTTGCAAACTTTGATGGGCAATAATCTCTAAACCAGACTTTTGCGGATGTTCAAAAATACGATCTCTCGCAAGATTTTTCGCGGTTTGAATACCTGCTTCAATATCGGGTGAACAATATTGTAACAGGCTGCCTTTGAGCTGACCTGTCAAAATTTCATAATGATGTTTTGCAAAAGCCGTGGTGACTTCATCGACTAAACGTTTCATGACGCGGCCACGTAAGGCTGCGATTTTTTGCTGCCAAGTGGTATGCGGTAAATGCAATTCCTCTGGATAGCCATAATCTGCAATCAAATTCAGGAAAATCGGTTCAACTTCGGCATAGTTCAACATGTTGAGAATAATGCCATCTTCTAAATCAATCAGTGCATAGCAAATATCATCTGCTGCTTCTAATAAATAGGTGAGTGGATGACGACAATAATGGTATTCCCCGAGCTGAATTAAACCGAGTTGCTCCGCCAATTGTTTTAAAATCTCTTTTTCAGATTGATAGCAGCCAAATTTTGCCCGCTGATGCGATGGCATATCACCTTGTTCTTCAATCGTTTTTGAGAGCCATGGATATTTTAAATACGCGCCCAGTGTGGCACAGGTGAGCCGCATACCGCCATCATCAGGGTGGTAGTCGATCCGGCTGAGTAATCGAAGCCCTTGCGCATTGCCTTCAAATTGGCGCACATCAGCGGCTTCTTCTGGTGTCAGTTTGGTGAGAAAGTCGCGATGTGAGGCATCATCAAACCATTCCCGAATCGCATATTCACCCGCATGACCAAAAGGAGGGTTGCCGATATCATGCGCCAAACAGGCTGCTTGGATAATTGCTCCGACATCGGCTGGGGAAATCCACATCGGTAACTCATCTTTGATTTTTTCTGCGGCTAACATGCCGAGTGAACGACCGATACAAGAAACTTCAAGCGAGTGTGTTAAGCGAGTATGGATGCCATCATGCTGAGTGAGTGGGTGAACTTGTGTTTTTCTATTCAGTTGGCGAAAGCTTTGAGAAAATATAATTCTGTCATAATCTTTGTGAAATGGGCTTCGAGCCAATTCAGTACTACTTTTTTTACTACCTAAACGAATTGCAGATAGCAATTCTACCCAACGCATTTGTTCCATTCATCATTATTCACTATGAGTTCAGGATCATGATGCCAAAAAAAAGATTAAAGCACTAGGGTAGAGCGACACAAGTTGTCTTAATAAGGTAAATAGTGGAGTTTCAAGATTTTGACTTATCTCTTCTGACAATGACACAGGGGAATGCAGCGATATAGCTATTTATATTCATATGTTAATTTGTCGTTCACTGTATCTATTTAAACCTAAGATGAAAAATCCAATTGATTACCTCAGCGATAAAATAAAAAAACAGAAAAAGATTCAATCAAATACTGTATTGCTTGCTTATCAAACATTAAAGCAACTGCCAGGTGGGTTGCTTGTACTTTCCAAAGTTATTAGTCGAGTTGCACCTTATTTTCGTACCGTTAATCCAGTCATTACAAAGCTAGACGTTGGCTTTTGTGAAGCATCCATGTCTAAAAGTCGCAGTGTAGAAAATCATATTGGAACGGTACATGTGATTGCGATTTGTAATGGTTTGGAGTTTGTGATGGGGGTAGTTATGGAAGCCTCTATTCCCTCGCATCTCAGATGGTTACCAAAAGGTATGCATGTAGATTATGTTGCTAAAGCCAATTCTAATATTCAGCTTACAGCGAGAATTGATGAAGACTGGAAAGTTGGGGATATGAAGGTAGAGGTAATTGCATACAGAGAGGATGGACAGCCCGTTGTGCAGGGCTATATTCTGATTTGGGTAACAGAAAAGAAAGAGGCGTGATTGCATATAAACAGAGAATGTGATTGCTGTATTCGCTTAAATGAATTGTTACGAATAAAGTAAAATGGATAAAGCTACAATAAATTAAGCCATTTGCAGCAGAAAACTCTGTTTTTTAAGATGGATATAGCTAGCTGAAATGAGCCTTTCACAGTAGAATATGCGCTCTTTCATAAGTCACATTGTGGTAGGTTCGTTAGACCCACCCGTGGAGCCAAAGTCAACATGTTTATCGTGGCCGGTGCATCAGCACATTCTTCTTTCAAGAAAGCTCAACTCTTAAACCGATTAACGTCAATGAGTTCTGTTCAATCTTTTGACAGCCAGTGGGTTTATTTGTTTGATCAAGCGCTCAGCGAGCAGCAACATCAATCGGCATTACAACTTTTAAACGATGGTCAATCTTTCGAACTTCGCCAAGCTGCAAGTGATGAAATCCAGATTTTAGTGACACCGCGTGTAGGGACAATTTCTCCGTGGTCGTCTAAAGCAACGGATATTTTTCAAAACTGTAATACGCCCATTCACCGTTTAGAGCGTGGTCTGTTATTTACACTGAAAGGTGTGAAAGAGATTTCGAATGAAGTGAAATTGGCATTACATGACCGTATGACAGAGAGTGTTTTTGCTCAAATTGATGATGCAAAAGCTTTGTTCTCAGAAACAGCACCGAAGCCGTTGAACTCAATTGATATCTTGGGTCAAGGAAAAGAAGCGTTAGTTAAAGCCAACAATGAGTTTGGCTTTGCTTTATCTGAGCAGGAAATTGATTACTTAACCGAAGCATTTACCAAGCTGGGTCGTAATCCGAATGACATTGAGTTGATGATGTTTGCTCAAGCAAACTCTGAACACTGTCGTCATAAAATCTTTGGTTCTGAATGGACAATTGATGGTGAAAAACAACCATTATCATTGTTCCAAATGATTAAAAATACTTATAAAGAATCTCCAACCGATGTGTTATCAGCATATAAAGATAATGCGTCAGTGATTGTGGGTTATGACACCATGCGTTTTTATCCGAAAGCGGATGAAAATGGTCACTTCGTATATAAATATAAGAGCCAAGCTGCTCATATCTTAATGAAGGTGGAAACACATAACCATCCAACTGCAATTGCTCCCTTTGCTGGTGCTGCAACAGGTTCGGGCGGGGAAATCCGTGATGAAGGTGCAACAGGTCGTGGTGGTAAACCTAAAGCAGGTTTAACAGGCTTTACCGTTTCTAACTTAAATATTCCTGGTTTTGAACAACCTTGGGAAGAAAACTACGGTAAACCTTCACGTATGGCATCGCCATTACAAATCATGATTGAAGGGCCATTGGGTGGTGCTGCGTTTAATAACGAATTTGGCCGTCCTGCATTGAATGGTTATTTCCGTACTTTTGAACAGAATGTCAATGGTGATGTAAAGGGCTTCCACAAGCCAATCATGATCGCTGGTGGTTACGGTAACATTCGTCCTGACCATGTTGAAAAAGATGCAATCCAACCGGGTGACTTGCTTATCGTGTTGGGTGGACCTGCAATGTTGATTGGTCTTGGCGGTGGTGCAGCGTCTTCTGTAGACAGCGGTACCATGGGCGAGAGTTTGGACTTTGCTTCGGTACAACGTGAAAACCCAGAAATGGAACGTCGTTGCCAAGAAGTCATCGATACCTGCTGGCGCTTAGAAGACTTTAACCCAATCGTGTCTGTACATGATGTGGGTGCGGGTGGTGTATCCAATGCCATGCCTGAACTTGTGAACGATCATGAGTTGGGTGCAGTGCTTAACCTTCGTAAAATTCCATCATTAGAGCCAGGCATGAGCCCGATGGAAATCTGGTCAAATGAAGCGCAAGAGCGTTATGTGCTTGCGATTCGTCCAGAGTCTTTAGAACAGTTTGAAGAAATTTGTGCACGTGAACGTTGTCCGTTTGCTGTACTTGGTGAAGCAACTGAAGCGCGTCACTTAACGGTTGAAGATCCGTTGTTTGAAAACAAGCCAGTTGATATCCCAATGCAGGTGATCTTGGGCGGTACGCCGCGGATGCAACGTGCTTATGAAACGATTGAGCGTACAGGGAATGACTTTGATGCTGCAAAAGTTGATTTGAAAGATGCGATTTTCCGCGTATTGAAAAATCCTACAGTCGCATCTAAATCGTTCTTGATTACCATTGGTGACCGTTCGATTACCGGTATGGTTGCGCGTGATCAGATGGTCGGGCGCTGGCAGGTTCCTGTTGCAGATGCAGCAGTAACCACAACCAGCTTGCAAGGCTTCACAGGTGAAGCAATGGCAATGGGTGAACGTCCACCAGTAGCGTTGTTGAATCCGGCTGCATCTGCACGTTTAGCGGTTGCTGAAGCAATCACCAACATTGCTTGTGCCAACATTGAACAGATTAGTGACATCAAGCTTTCTGCAAACTGGATGGCAGCAGCAGGTCAAAAAGGTGAAGATCAAGCCTTGTTTGAAGGTGTGAAAGCGATTGGTATGGAAATGTGCCCTGCATTAGGGATCGCAATTCCAGTCGGTAAAGATTCACTTTCTATGCGTACTACGTGGAATGATGGTGAAGAGAAAGCAGTGACTTCGCCAATGACAGGTGTGATCACTGCATTTGCACCAGTTTTAGATGTACGTAAAACCTTAACGCCTGAATTGAAGAACTTAGCTGATTCAGTACTAGTTCGTATTGACCTATCTAAAGGGCAGTTCCGTTTAGGTGGTTCGATCCTTGCACAAGTATATAAAGCGATTGGTTCTGTCACACCTGATGTTGATAGTTTTGATGACTTCAAAGCATTCTTTGCCTTGATTCAAGACTGGAACAATCGTGGTGTGATCAAGGCTTACCATGACATCGGTGATGGTGGTTTATTGGCGACTGTGGCTGAAATGATGTTTGCTTCACGCTTAGGTGTTGCATTAGAAAATCAAACAACTGAAAGTTTATTTGCAGAAGAAATTGGTGCTGTATTGCAAATCACAGCGACTGATTGGGCACAATTGGAAGTTGAGGTTGCAGCATCAAGCCTGAAAGATGCAATCGCAGTTGTGGGCCGTGTCAATACAACTGATCAATTGGCTGTGAATGGTTTGACTTTAGCACGTGCTGAATTACAACAAGCATGGGCAGAAGTTTCACATCAAATCCAGCGTTTACGTGACAATGTTGAAACGGCTGATCAAGAGTTTGCCTTAATCGCAGATCAAAACCACAAAGGTTTGATTGCACAAGCAACGTATGATTTGAATGAGCCTGTTGAAGCACCGTATATCAATACACGCCGTCCAAACATGGCAATCTTGCGTGAGCAAGGTGTCAATGGTCACGTCGAAATGGCCGCTGCGTTTGATAAAGTTGGTTTCAATACCATTGACGTACACATGAGTGACTTACTAGCAGGTCGTGTCAGCTTGAGCGACTTTGAGGGTTTAGTGGCATGTGGTGGCTTCTCATACGGTGATGTGATGGGCGCTGGCGGTGGCTGGGCGAAATCAGTGCTGTTCAATGCAAAATTGCGTGATCAGTTTGAACAGTTCTTCCATCGTCAAAATACATTCAGCTTAGGTGTATGTAATGGCTGTCAAATGATGTCGCAACTTGCACCACTAATTCCAGGTGCAGAGCATTGGGGCCGTTTCCACCGTAATACCTCAGAAGTATTTGAAGCACGTGCTGTTAACGTACGCGTAGAAAAGTCAGTTTCTGTATTGCTTGAAGATATGCAAGGTTCGATTTTACCAATCGCTGTGGCACATGGTGAAGGTCGTCTGGTTGCGACTGAACAGCAAATTGCTGCTTTAAATGCTGAAAACCAAGTGATTTTGCGTTATGTAGATAGCTTGGGTAACCCAACTCAACACTATCCGTTGAACCCGAATGGTTCACCTGACGCGATTACAGGTCAAACTTCTAAAGATGGTCGTGCAACAGTAATGATGCCGCATCCAGAGCGTAACTTCCGTGCTTTACAGCATTCTTGGAAGCCAGAAGATTGGGCTGAAGATGGTGCTTGGTTACGTATGTTCCGTAACGCACGTAAATTTATTGGTTAATTAGATTCATGCAATAAGCCACCGTCAGGTGGCTTATTTAATTCCATATAAAATAATGATCAATGGGCAAGAAAAATGAAATCAAAAATCCATTTCCATGAATTTGCATTACTGATGGCATTATTAATGTCCATCGTTTCTTTCTCGATTGATGCTGTTTTACCTGCACTAGGTGAAATTGGTCAGGTTTTTAGTCTACAGAATAGCAATCAGGCGCAATGGGTCATCATTAGCATTTTTTCAGGAATGACCATCGGGCAACTGATTGCAGGGCCATTGTCTGATGCAATTGGACGAAAACGAATTTTATTTACAGGCATCGTCATCTATTTTTTAGGAAGCTTGTTGTGCTATTCCACCCAAAGTTTTGAATGGTTCTTGGTCGGGCGTTTTATTCAGGGTGTGGGTGTTTCTGGGCCTTATGTGGCTTCGATTTCCATTGTTCGGGATAAATACAGTGGCGCACAAATGGCGCGGATCATGTCTTTGATCATGATGGTGTTTATGGTGGCGCCAGCAGTTGCCCCAAGCTTGGGACAATTGATTATTCATTTCTTTGGTTGGCGCGATATTTTTGTGTTGTATATGGTCTATGCCATAGCCGTTGGTGCTTGGGTGGCTTTACGACTAGAAGAGACGCTAATTCCAGAAAATCGTTTGCCTATGCGTGTACAAGCATTTAAAGATGGCTTTAAAGAAGTGGTGAGCAATAAAACCACCATGAGTTATTTGCTATGTGCAGGTTTCTGTTTTGGTGGTTTTATTGGATATCTTGGGACTTCACAACAAATCTTTATGCAGCAATTTGGCAAAACAGGGCAGGAATTTAGTGCCTACTTTGCGTTATTAGCAGGTGTGATGGGGATTGCATCATTTACCAATTCTAGAATTGTCATGAAGTTTGGGATGCGTCCCATCTGTATTTATGGCTTTCTTGGCCTATGTTTAATTTCATTGCTGTTCCTTATCATTCAACTTATGGGTGTGCCAGTTTCGTTCTGGATGTTTATGCTGTATGCCTGCGTTCTGTTTTTATTGT
This sequence comes from Acinetobacter sp. NIPH 2100, assembly GCF_000369805.1. Taxonomy (GTDB): domain Bacteria; phylum Pseudomonadota; class Gammaproteobacteria; order Pseudomonadales; family Moraxellaceae; genus Acinetobacter. The sequence goes on from NZ_KB850224.1 coordinate 1,341,019, forward strand.
TTGGAACACTATTTGGCAATCTGAATGCGATTGCAATGGAGCCGATGGGGCATGTTGCAGGTATGGCTTCGGCGATTATTGGGGCATCTTCATCTGTACTATCTTTAATACTCGCTTCGATCATTGGGCAGCTTTATAACGGGACTTTGATTCCGATGACCAGTGGCTTTGTGATTTTGTGTGGTTTAGCATTTGCGATGACACAGTATGAAAAAAGACATTTACAAACGCTAAGTACGGATGGTTAAGTAAAGAAGAAGTAGATGATTTACTTTTAAACCCTTTTAAATCAATGGTTTATAACTAAACACCATTAATGTGTGGGGAGCTTGAAGAGAAAGTTATGAGCTCGATAGAACTAAGTAAATATGATTATTTTATTGATCCTGTTTGTGGGGAAATGATACTAGAAGAGCTTTGGGTGCTAGTTTTTATATTGGTGGGTATAGCTATATTGGGGTCTGCTATTTAAATCGGAACATGGAAGAGTATCTCCTGTAGTGGCTGATAAAAAATATGAATTGGTATAATTGTTAATTAATCGTGATAAAATTTTTATCAAACATTCAGTTAATTTAGTAGGAGATATATGTTTGAAGAACTTAATATAATTCAAGTGATAGGCATTTTTATAACACCTATTCTTCTAGTGTTGGTAGGACTTTTTGGTCCGAAATCTTTAAGATCTACATCGTGGGGAATGCTAGTTTTTGTGTTAACAACATATTTGATTAAATTTCTTTAGTTTTTACCTAAATATTTTAAAAATATACAATTCTTAATTTTAAGATGTTCTCATCTATCTGTTTTTGGTGAAAGTTCGTTTGTATATTTCTTACTACAACTTTTGTAATTGGTTCAATTCTTGCTTCTTATATTTCATTAATAAATAAGATATGAGAGAACGGCATGATGAAACATGAAAATCATATGAGAACAATATATTCAAAAGACAAAGGCTGGTTTTGGTTTGGCTTAACTATAATCATTCAACTGTTATTTATCGTCGTGAGTTATCTCATCATCAAGATTTAACTTTGATTGTTCAGCTTTTATAACGTTATGATTGAAATCTCATTGATTTCGATTTGAGCCATTTTATGATGTTAAAGCTGATTTATTACGTGCCTGAATCTCATCTGGAATCCACCAAACAAGCGGTTTTCGAAGCAGGCGCGGGTGGTATTGGTAATTACGAACACTGTGCATGGCAAGTCAAAGGCATTGGGCAATTCAAGCCCGTTAAAAGTGCAAACCCTTTTTTAGGGCAATTGGATGAATTAGAGCAACTCGAAGAATGGCGAGTTGAAACCATTATTGCAGAAGATAAGGCCAGAGCTGTGGCAAAAGCTCTAAAGGCAAGTCATCCATATGAAGAGCCTGCCTTTGAGTTTATTCAGATTTTAGAGATTCATTGAGTTTGACTAGGTTTAATCATACTGGTCTGAATTAATCGGGCGATATCGGTTGTCCGTGCGCGAATCAGCTCTGCCGCATTTTGACAGGCCTCTTCTAGGCTGATTGGACCTGAAGTTAAAGAAAAGGCAGCCGTAATGCCATGTTGATATAAGGCTTGATAGTTTTGCCCAAGTGTTCCTGCAATTACAATCACAGGGATATTGGCTGCTTGTGCTATTTTGGCGACACCAAATGGGGTTTTGCCATTCAAGGTCTGCTCATCAAACTTTCCTTCGCCCGTAATCATCCAATCCGCGCCTTGGATTTTGGCAGCGAGTTGATTTAGTTCTGCGATGACTTCAACACCCGATCTAAACTCGGCTTGTAAGTAAGTTTTTGCAGCAAAGCCAAGTCCACCCGCAGCACCTGCACCAGCCTCATGACGTTGATCAAAACCAAACTGTTGAGCAGTAATATCAGCAAAATGTGACAATGCTTGATCCAATTCAAGTACCTGACTTGGTGAAGCACCTTTTTGCGGGCCAAAAATATGAGATGCACCATTTGGGCCGCAAAGTGGATTGGTCACATCAGCGGCCAATAAAAATTTAGTCTGTTGAATCCGTGGATCGAAATTTTCCAGATTAATCTGTACTAAGTTTTGCAGGGCAAGACCACCAGCAGGCAAGACTTGATGATTTGCATCCAGAAACTTAGCGCCTAATGCAGATAAAAGCCCCGTACCAGCATCATTGGTTGCACTGCCACCCACAGTCAGTACTATTTCTTTTGCACCTGCATCTAAAGCAGCGAGAATCAGCTCTCCTGTACCAAAGGTACTGCTGATACATGCATTGCGTTCTGAGGAGGGCACCAATTGGATACCACTGGCTTGAGCCATTTCAATGATGGCGATTTTTTCCGTTGCTAGCCATCCCCATTTGGCCAGTACAGGCTCACCCAGCGGACCTTGTACCATCTGCTCACGCCATTGTCCTGAACAAGCTGCTAAAACTGCTTCAATTGATCCTTCACCACCATCAGCCATCGGGCAAGTAATGATTTCTGCATCAGGAAATACCTGTTGCCAGCCTAAAGCAATGGCTTCGGCAACATGACGTGCAGATAGGCTATCTTTAAAAGAATCAGGGGCAATGACGACTTTCATATTTTTTGCAATTTAGTTTTAACCTGAATTGAGCTTAGTTGGTCTGGTTGTAAATATCTATATGGATAAGCAAAATAAAAAACCACTTAACTTTTAGGGCTAAGTGGTTTGTTCGAAAGATTTACGCAGTGATTAATTGAACTGAGAAAAATCAGGTTTACGCTTTTGCATAAAGGCTTGTACCGCTTCCATCATTTCTGGTGAGCGTACTCGTTGCATGAAAATTTCAGCTTCATCATCGACACATGCAATGATATCTGCCAAGTCTTGTTTCATGAGTGCTTTAGTTTGTTTGATCGAAGCCAATGGTAATGCTGCTAAATGTTGCGCTGTCTTTTGCGCTGTCGCATATACATCTTCAACCACATCATTGACTAGATTTGCTTGTACCGCAGTCGCTGCATCAAATTTTTTCGCTGTGAATAATAACTCAGCTGCTTTTTGATAGCCTGCCTGTTTCACCAATAAACGACTTGCTGCACCCTCTGGAGATAAACCAAGGCTGACAAATGGAATCTGGAACAGGGCAGTATTGTCTGCAAATACTATATCCGCATGTAATAGAATCGTGACACCAATTCCGATTGCGACACCTTTCACTGCAATGATGAGTGGTTTTGAAAAACGGGCGGCAGATTTTAACAATACAAATGGAGGTTGATCGCCAGCTTTGCCTTCATGTGGCTTTTGAATAAAGCCCATAAAGTCTTTCATGTCATTACCCGCAGTAAAGTCTTGTTCTGCACCGCGGAAAATTACCACGCGAACTTCTTTATCTGCATCGGCTTCATCCAAAGCTTTTGCGATCCAAATATAAAGTTCGCCATAGAGTGCATTTTTTGCTTCTGAACGGTTAATGGCTAAGGTGAGTACGCCATCTTCTAAATTTGCTTGCAAATGTTGATGAGGTTGTTGAATACAGCTAAGTGTCATCGTACTATCCTTGCTTTAATCCAGATTGATTTTAAGTGTCCTCATTATGTCGCATATTTATTAGAATGGCGCAACTGATGAGTTCACAAAAAAGTGAAATTAAGCCTATGTACACATTTGACTATCTTGTTTTTATTGGACGCTTTCAACCATTTCATTTTGCACATATGCAAACCATTGAAATTGCATTACAAAAAAGTCAAAACGTGATCTTGGCTTTGGGGTCGGCTCAATCTGAACGGAATATCAAAAATCCTTTTCTGGCGGTTGAGCGTGAGCAAATGATCTTGTCGAACTTCTCTGAGCAAGATCAAACACGAATTCATTTTGTTCATGTGGTCGATGTCTATAACGATGAGAAATGGGTCAAACAGGTCAAAGACTTGGTCAATGGCGTGATTCAGCCAAATGCAAAAGTCGGTTTAATCGGTCATTTCAAGGATGAATCTTCTTATTATTTACGTTTATTCCCTGAGTGGCAGATGGTGGAGCTGGAGAGTTTAAAAGATTCCATTTCAGCAACACCAATGCGTGAAGCCTATTATCGTGGTGAGATTCAAGCCGAGTTTTTCCCAAAAGGGACAATTCAGTTCCTGAGCGAATTTCAAAAATCGCCGATCTATCAGAAATTACAGCAAAAATTTAAGGATAATGACCGTTCCAATATCGATGAGTCTTGATACAAAGGGAAGATTAAGCATCTTCCCAAAAAATAATTCGATTTGAAAATGGATCGGTGATACTCAGTTCCAATGTTTCCCAATCGGTTTTCTCTACTTGAGGCTTGGCAAATTTATAGTCTTTTGCATCCAATTCTGTATGAAGCAAACTGAGATTCTCCCAATAAATACGAATGGCGCTATGTGGGCTAGCATCACCGAAATGCTCAGTTAAATGAATGATGCAATCAGCTTTGGAAATCTGTAGATAAAGCGGGAAGTTATCCCCAAAAGTATGTTGCCAATCGAGTTGGAAGCCCAAATAATCAAAGTAAAAGGATTTGGCGAGTTCCACATCAAAAATACGTAGAATGGGGGTAATAGAGCCAGATTGCATGCTTATTCCTTTTTATCGAACACCAAATTGTTGAGTCCAATAACTTTTTTGCTTTGCTGATTGATCAACTGTACAGGCTAGCGCGTAGTCTGTAAATTTTGGATGCATCAAATTGCGACAATGCACGGGACTGGCCAGCCATGTGGCCATCACATCATTTAAATTTTTCTGTCCACGCGCCACATTTTCTCCACCGCCACGACCCTTGAACTGCGTTTGTTTTAAACGGCTTCTAAAATCTTGTCCTGTAGCACTGATATGCCCAAGCGTACTATGTTGTGCCATATCTTCGGCATGAACAAAGGCGCTTTGATATAAATGATTGTTCCATCTCAGTGGCGCAACTGCAGGAAAATATTGCTCTCCGCATTGGCGTGGATGCTGACGAATTTCATTGATCGCCTTCAAAATGACCTGTTGATACGCAGGGTTTTGTATATCTTGGCAGCGTATCTCTATCGCCATTTTCTGAATTTGTGGTGCTAAGGGGGGCTGTTCTTGAGATGTTATCGATGTATTCGAACTACATGCTGATACAAACGCAAGTAAGGGAAGTGATAGCAATACATGGCGATGATTCATTTTAAATGTCTTTAGCTTATTCTTTTAATCTGTTTATCATACGCCAAGCGTAAAGCGAACAGCAATTTGCCTGAACAAAAAAGCGAGCTTGAAACTCGCTTTTTTGTTACTTATTGGCGCTAAGCCGTTTGTAAGGCTTTTAGGTCTTCTAGCACTTGTTCTGCATGCCCAGCAGCTTTAACTTTACGGTAGCTTTTCACCAACTGTTTATTATGGAAAATAAAAGTTGAGCGTTCGATGCCCATTACCTGTTTGCCATACATATTTTTTTCTTTAATTACATCGAAGTGCTTGCACAGCACTTCTTCTTTGTCACTGATTAAATCGATGCTGAGCGCTTGTTTTTCTGTAAAGTTCTGATGTGCTTTAACTGAATCACGAGATACACCAATAATCTGGCAGTTTAAGGCATCAAATTGATCTTTCAAGCATGAAAAGCCTACCGCTTGGGTAGTACAGCCAGGGGTTGAATCTTTTGGATAGAAATAGAGTACCAACCATTCACTGCTGATTTCAGCAAGATTGATTTCACCTTGTGTGGTTGGGAAAACATGATTTGGTAATTGAATATTCTCAGACATTGTTCATCCTTCGATAAAATTAATTTTGATCAAGTTCAAGCGGTAAAAAAGCATATTCCTCATGATAAACAATATCGCCGTGACGTACAGGAATAGCTTTGTTAAAAATAGGTCCGTCAATCACAGTGGTGTGGAATTCTCCACCTTCACCACATGGATCAACGCCACGGTCTTCTAATGCTTGGATATAGTCTAGGGTTAAAATTTTACCTAGATCATCGACGTGCATACCGAGCTTTAGGTTGACTGTCACAATGACACTTTTGAATCCCAGCTTGATAAATTCTTCGACCACTTCACGGTGAGGTCGCAACCAAAGCGGCATACCCAATTTGAGTCCCACTTGCTGAGTCACCTGATCGTGCCAGCAGCCGTGCTGAGGCATATCAAGATCACCCGTGACTAATACTTCAGCACCGCGTTGTTTGGCTTGATTGAGTAGTGCGATAAACTTTGTTTCATAATCAGACCAACTCGAAGAGTTCATAAATACGGGTAAACCAACCGCATCTGCTTGTGCGCGAATAATATCCAGTGGCATCGCATGTGAGCGAGAACGCTGGCCTTGTTCTTCCAGCATCACAATCAGCCCAATTACAGTGCCTGTTTGCATGGCATGGTATAAGGCGAGGGAACTGTCTTTGCCGCCACTGAATGAGACAATTGATTGCCTTTGTTCAGCATTGGTTTTCCATTGGTCTTGCATGGTGTTATTCAACTGATTCTAGATAAATGGGATTTTAACAAAGCTCAATAAAAAAGCCTGCATAAATGCAGGCTTTGTTTTCAGCAATACAAGCTTATTTTTTCGGAGCTTGCTGCTGCTGTTGAGCAGCTTTCATTGCTTCTTCAGTTAATTTTTCTAACTTAGTTACCAGTGGGGCGCCTAAGCAAGCTTGTAAATCTTTATTTTGCTGTTGTACAAAACCTAAAGAACTTGGGCTTTTCTTCGCATTGATTGCGCTTTGGATTTCCCATTTTTGTGCTTCAGTTACTTTACCTTGTGCATCAATTTGACAACCACAGAACTTGCTTACTTCAGCAGCAGTTAATTTGCCGCCTTTTGCAGTTTGGTCTTTACATACATTGACCAATGCTGCTTTTACATTGGTACTTTTATACGCAGTTTGTAATGGATTATCAGCTGCGTGAGTTGCTGTTGCAAACAGTGCAGCAGCTGACATCATTGTAGAAAGAATAAGATTTGATTTAGAAAACTTCATATAATGTACCTAATTTTTACCCTAATATCGGTTATTCAGCGTAGCGCGTAGGATCCGCAATACCTGCTTCGATAAACCCTTGTTGACGCAAACGACAACTGTCGCATTTGCCACATGCACGTCCTTGAGCATCTGCCTGATAGCAGGATACCGTTTGACTATAGTCTACGCCATGTTCGATGCCTAAGCGTATAATATTCGCTTTGGATAAATGTAACAAAGGTGTTTCAATTTTAAGGGGTTTTCCTTCAACACCTGCTTTTGTTGCCAGACGGGCAAGATTGGCAAAAGCGTCAATAAATTCAGGGCGACAGTCAGGATATCCTGAATAATCAACAGCATTAATCCCAATCACAATGGCAGCAGCGTCAAAAACCTCAGCTGCAGCAAGTGCATAAGATAAGAAAATAGTGTTACGTGCTGGAACATAAGTTACAGGAATGCCTTCTTGTAATTGTTCTGGGACGTCAATGTTATGATCTGTAAGCGCAGAGCCACCTAAATTGCCCAAATCAATATTAATGACGCGATGTTCTACGCCTGCACGTTGTGCAAGTGCTTTAGCTGCATCAAGTTCAGTAGTCGAACGTTGACCGTACATAAAGCTGAGGGCGATACATTCATAGTTTGACTGTGCCCAAGCAAGACACGTTGTTGAGTCTAAGCCGCCAGACAATAATACGATGGCACGAGAACGCATATTATTTTCCATGATTCAACCTAAAATAAATTTGATAAAAGCCGATCTGTCTTGCAGAACGGATATGGTGAGTATTTTAACGACCAGATTCATCATTCCATAACAGCTTATGTAACTGTAATTGGAATCGAACAGGGAGATGGTCTTCTAAAATCCACTGGGCTAAGTCACGCGCCAATGCAGGTAGGGCAACAGCACCTTTTTCAATGGCAAAAGCAGGTGAAAACCAGACGGTACTTACTTTATCTTGCAACTGAAATTGTTCGAGTTGCTGTTTTGACCATTCATAATCCTCACGATTACAAATCACAAATTTAATCTGGTCATGTGGGGTGAGATGGTCAAGATTACTATATAAATTGCGGTGGTCTTCTTTTGAGGTTGGTGTTTTTAAATCCAACACTTTGGAAACGCGAGGGTCAACTTTAGACACATCTAAAGCACCACTGGTTTCTAGAGAAACGTCAAAACCAAGATCACACAGGCGTTGTAATAAAATCAGACAATTCGGTTGAGCAAGCGGTTCACCACCTGTGACACAGATATACGGGGTTTTGTGTTGACTTGCCGTTTCAATGATATGTTCGAGTGATAAACGTTCGCCACCTTCAAAAGAGTAGGTGGTATCGCAATAACTACAACGTAAAGGACAACCTGTTAAACGGATAAATACCGTTGGCAGACCAAACGCATTCGCTTCGCCTTGCAAAGAGTAAAAAATCTCTGTGATGCGTAAACCCGCCGCAGGATCGGAGACAGGAATTGCAGAAGAACGTAAGGAAGCCATAAACAGTTACCACAAACAGGTGCCACACAAGCAGCATGCTACATAAAAACAAAATCTCTACGACCATGACTGATCGTAGAGACGAGGAGCGACAGACGCTCCGAGGAACCATCAAGTTCCGTATATATTACAAATTAGTCAGCGCGTAATAAATCGTTCAAGCTGGTTTTTGCACGTGTTTTTGCATCAACTTTTTTCACGATGATTGCAGCGTAAAGGCTGTAAGTACCACATTTTGATGGAAGGCTACCCGCAACAACCACAGAACCTGCTGGTACGCGGCCATAGTGAACTTCACCTGTTTCACGATCAAAGATTTTGGTTGATTGACCAATGAAAACACCCATTGAAATCACAGAACCTTCTTCAACAATCACGCCTTCAACGATTTCAGAACGGGCACCGATGAAACAGTTGTCTTCAATAATGGTTGGGTTTGCTTGCAAAGGCTCTAAAACACCACCGATACCAACACCACCAGATAAATGAACGTTTTTACCGATTTGTGCACATGAACCGACTGTTGCCCATGTATCAACCATGGTGCCTTCATCTACATAAGCACCGATGTTGACATACGAAGGCATCAAAATCACATTTTTTGCTTGGAAGCTACCGCGACGAGCGACAGCAGGCGGTACAACGCGTACACCCGCGGCTTTAAATTGCTCTTCAGTCCAACCTGCGTATTTCGTATCTACTTTGTCATAGAAACGGAGATCACAAGCTTCAATTGGCTTATTGTCATTAAGTTTGAATGAAAGTAAAACCGCTTTTTTTAACCATTGGTGAACAACCCACTCACCATCGATTTTTTCCGCTACACGAAGTGTACCGTTGTCTAATCCTGTCAATGCTTCTTCTACAGCTTGACGGATTTCTGTTGGGCAATCCGCTGCACTATAGTTGGCACGGTCTTCAAATGCTTGCTCAATGATTGTAGAAAGCTGAGACATGATCTTCCTTCTTCCAAAAAAATTTTGAAGATTTTACACTAATTTTCTAGGGTCTGTTGCCATTTTATAAATAGGTTGCGTTATAGGCTAAAATTTTATCAGACGGGGCATGAAACGTAGGGGGGAATGGCTAATCCCTTGCCAAGTTTTATAACGAATTATGAAGGAATTTTAGCCATAACCTGAGCAAGTGCAAAGCACAGCTTTGATTACAGCGCAAGACGAAGCTTAAGGACATGAACATTTTTTGCCGCTACATTGTTATGTCTTGTTCATTTAGAGTGGATAAATTTCACAAGTCGCCTTATCGCCTAAAAATCTTGCGCCGTATACGGCTCATGTCGCAACCATAGATAAGGTGGCAGCCAGACCCTCAGAACCTTTGAAAAAAATAGTTACAATATATTGTTTTAAATTTAAGCAACAAAAATGTAATAAAAACGGAGCCTATTGTTTTTTATCTATAATTTTAAAATACATAATTCCTTCGAATTTGTATCAAAAAATAACAAAAAGTAATCAGTTTCTGTATAAAAAGTTAGCGATCATTCTTTTATGCTTATTCCACAAGCAACAATTATATATTTATTTAAATAAAAGCGTTTTTGTGAGGAGACTTCAATGAAAGCTTTGCGTGTTATGTTAGCAGCAGGTGCTTTAACAGCGATTGCAGGTACTGCGTTTGCAGCAGATGAGCAAGTTGTGAAGGAATCAGTTTATGCATTCCCTTCATACTTAGATCCAGTTTCAGTTCGTGCTGAAGTCGGTACGACAGGCTACGGTGGTGCTATTTCATATAAAGTCAATCCATATGTAGGTTTGTCATTGGGTTACAATGGTGGTGATATCTCGTGGTCAGATGACATCAAAGTAAATGGCTCGACTTATGATGTAGACATGGATAATAAAACAGCATATTTAAATGCTGAAGTGCATCCATGGGGAACAAGTGAAAGCGTATTTGCTAAATCTCTATATGTAGCAGCTGGTGTGGCTTATTTAGATAACAATTATGATTTAACTCGTAATGTAAGTGCAACTCGTGCTTTCCGCGTGAATAATCAAGACTTCTTGGCGAATGCTGGTGGCGTTAAAATCGATGGTAAGATGGAGTATAAAAACGACATCGCACCATATGTAGGCTTTGGTTTTGCACCAAAAGTTTACAAAAACATCGGTGTTTTTGGTGAAGTAGGTGCATATTACACGGGTAATCCAAAGGTTACTTTGACGTCTACAGGTACAGCAACAACTACGGGTAGCCAGTCTTTAACAGAAGCTGTTAATGCTGAAGCTCATAAAATTGCTAATGACGACAAATATCAATGGTTGCCAGTTGGTAAAGTGGGTGTAAGCTTTAACTTCTAAACCATGCATTCAACATAAAAAAACGAGCGCGATGCTCGTTTTTTTATGTCTGCGAATAGGTAAAATAAAAGGCTCATCAGGAGCCTTTTATTTTTAGATGATTCATTCTTCAGGATAAGCCACTTTTTTCAGCGCTTTAATATCTGTTTCAGGAGAGCATAACGAAATAAATTCGTAACCATAGCCACGGAGTAGGTGTCCTTTACGCACCGCAATCCATGTGGTATTCACACCAAATATATCTGTTTTGATTTGCTGTAAACGGTAATCACGCTCTGCATCGTAAGCGACATCATTGACAATCCCAACCCCCATGTTTAGTTCAACATAGGTTTTAATTACATCGGCGTCTAGGGCCGACATCACAATATCAGCATGTAATTGTGCATCTTCAAATGCTTTATCAATTTTCGAACGTCCTGTGAAGCCACCATGATAGGTAATCAATGGATATTCAGCTAACACGTCCAGATTGATTTTATCTAGTTTTGCTAAAGGGTGGTCTTTGGGCGTGATAATGCTATGGTGCCATTCATAGTACGGCACGCTTGCCAAGTTATCTTCTGTTGTTAACGACTCGGTTGCAATACCGATGTCCGCTTCACCTTGTAGTAACATTTCTGCAATTTCAACAGGGCTTGCTTGTTGTAAAACCAAGTGCACTTTTGGAAATAATTTTTTAAACTGATTCACAATCGGTGGCAGTACATAACGTGCCTGAGTGTGGGTTGTTGCAATGGTTAGTGTACCTTCATCAACTTTGTTAAAATCATCGGCTAAACGTTTAATATTGTCAGCATCGACCAACATACGCTCAACAATGCTTAATAATGATTGACCCGGTTCAGTCAAACCTAATAGGCGTTTCCCTTTACGAACAAATAGCTGCACGCCTAATTCATCTTCTAAATCTTTGATGTGTTTACTGACACCTGATTGGGAGGTATAAAGTGCAGCAGATGCTTCGGTTAAATTAAAGTTTTGGCGAACAGTTTCTCGAATAATTCTGAGTTGTTGAAAGTTCATAATCGTTTTTCCACATAAAAAGTGAGCAACGGCTAAATTTTCACGAGAATATTTTAGCCGTCCTCAAGATATTATTCTAAGCAACTTGCGTTGTTTGATCTGCAAATAAATGAAGTTGAGCCGCACTAATCCAAACGGTTTGATTTGGTTTGAATTGATGTAAGTTCGCCTCTTCTACACTTAATAAAATTTCAATCGTTCGTCCACTACGATCTTGTAATTCAGCCACAACTCGACCTGCAATCCATACCTCACGTAAGAACGTTGCCTCAATGGTATTGGCTTGAGGTTGGGCATGAATATGTAATTCATTTGGGCGTGCAAATGCAATCACTTTGCCCTGTGGTGCATCTAATAGACTTGGTAGCTGAATACGATCATCACCGATACGGATAATACCGCCAGTATGCTCGCCTTCAAAACGATTTGCTTGACCAAGGAAATCAAAAACAAATGGTGTTGCTGGTTTTTCATACACTTCACGTGGCGAACCAATTTGTTCGACATCACCTTTGTTCATGACAATGATTTGATCTGCGACTTCTAAAGCTTCTTCCTGGTCGTGGGTGACAAAGATCGAAGTGATATGCAGTTCATCATGCAAGGTACGTAACCAACGGCGTAATTCTTTACGGACTTTCGCGTCAAGCGCACCAAATGGTTCATCCAGTAACAAAACACGAGGTTCAACTGCAAGCGCACGGGCTAATGCAATACGTTGGCGTTGACCACCAGAAAGCTGAGCAGGGTAACGATCCGCCAAAAAGCCAAGTTGTACCAGATCAAGCAAACGCGTTACACGCTTCTTGATTTCAGCTTCAGAAGGGCGTGTTGCACGTGGGCGAACGCGTAAACCAAAGGCAATATTGTCAAAAACAGTCATGTGGCGGAACAGGGCATAGTGCTGGAATACAAAACCAACTTGACGTTCACGGACATGAATGTCAGTTGCATCTTCACCTTCCAGTAAAACCTGACCACCATCTGCAGATTCTAAACCTGCAATGATGCGTAATAGTGTCGTTTTTCCGCAACCTGAAGGGCCAAGGAGGGCAACCAATTCACCTTCAGGAAAGTCCAAAGAGATATTTTTCAGCGCATGGAATGCACCAAAGTGTTTTTCAATATTTTTAACTTGAATACTCATTTTGTTTATTCCTTAGTGATTCGGCTGATGTTTATTTGCTTGCTCTTGACGTATTTCTAGCCAAGTTTTCAAAATCAAAGTGATGATCGCTAAAAATGCCAGTAATGAAGACACAGCAAATGCAGCACTAAAGGTGTATTCGTTATAAAGAATCTCAACATGTAGCGGTAAGGTATTGGTTTGGCCGCGAATATGACCTGAAACCACAGATACCGCACCGAACTCACCCATTGCACGGGCATTACACAGAATTACGCCGTAAATCAGACCCCATTTGATATTGGGTAAAGTGACTCTCCAAAAGGTTTGCCAGCCAGAAGCACCCAATACAATCGCGGCTTCTTCTTCCTCTGTTCCTTGTGCTTCCATCAAAGGAATTAATTCACGTGCAACAAAGGGAACAGTAATAAAAATAGTAGCTAATACAATCGCAGGCACGGCATACAAGATTTTGATGTCATGGTCCATTAACCAACTGCCCATCCAACCTTGCGTACCAAAAATCAGAACCAACATTAAACCTGCAATTACTGGTGATACCGAGAAAGGCATATCAATGATCGTGGTTAAGATGGCTTTACCGCGAAATTGGAATTTTGCAACGGCCCATGCGGCTGCAACACCAAACACAACATTAATGGGCACCGCAATCGCTGCGGTAAGTAGCGTTAACTTCACTGCCGATAAGGTATCTGAATCGGTTAAGGCGTTGATATAAACGGTCAGGCCTTGTTTGAAGGCTTCAACAAAAACCAAAATCAGTGGCAAGATCAAACAGCTGAGGAAAAAGATCAGTGCAACACCAATCAGGGTATAACGGACCCAAGTAGGTTCGCGGGTCGCATCTCTGCTTTGCAGTTTGAGTGCTAAAGCATTGCTGTTGGTATTTAAGCTCATTGTGCAACTCTCCCTGTGCGGCGGCTAGCCCATGCTTGCACCAAGTTAATTAAAAATAAGATGCCGAAAGAGAGGATGAGCATAACCACAGCGATGGTGGTTGCACCTGCGTAATCATATTCCTCTAAGCGAGAGATAATCATCAAGGGTGCGATTTCTGTTTTATAAGGCTGGTTACCTGCAATGAAAATCACCGAACCATATTCACCAACACCGCGTGCAAATGCTAAAGCAAAACCTGTCAGCAAGGCTGGGAACAAAATTGGCAAAATAATTTTAGTAATGGTCTGCCAGCGATTAGCACCTAGTGCAGACGCAGCTTCTTCTAGTTCTGTTTCAATATCACTCAGTACCGGTTGTACGGTACGAACTACGAAGGGTAAACCAATAAAGATTAAAGCAAGTGTGATACCAATCGGGGTATAAGCCACTTCAATTCCAAGAGGAGTCAGATATTGTCCGATCCAACCTGTTGGAGCATATAAAGATGTTAATGCGATACCTGCAACGGCAGTGGGTAATGCAAAAGGCAAATCAACTAATGCATCGACAATGCGTTTGCCTGGAAAGGTATAACGAACCAAGCACCATGCGAGCAAGAGACCAAATACGACGTTGACCAACGCGGCAATCAATGCGGCACTAAAGCTCAGTTGTAAGGACTTTAAAATTCGTTCTGAAGTTAAGATTTCCCATAAACCATCCCATCCAATCCCTAAAGATTTGATAAAGACAGCAGATAAAGGAATAAGCACAATCAAAGACACGTAAGCGAGGGTGAAGCCTAATGAGAGACCAAACCCAGGCAGCACTCGGGAACGCTGCGACATGATATTTCCTCAAAGAGAAATGTTTGCTAAAACAAGCAAATAAATAATGCGAATACTAAAAATACGGGAGCGGTGTTAGGCAAATTTTAGATTAAAATTTGCCTGACTCATTCGGGCGACGAGCTGCGTCTTTTTTTCAGGCAGCAAGTAGTTCAGGATTTCTGGGAAAGGACCAAATCCCGAAGCAACATTAATATGACCAACAGGACCTAAATTGATGGGTGTCAATTTCCAAGCCTGTGCCAGTTGCAATGCATCGACATAACCCAACCAAGGATCATTTTCGCTGATCAATAAGGTGGTTGGCACGTCAATTTTGAGTTGCTGAAAATACTGTTTATAGTCAGTCAAGCTGTGGCGGGCAAAGCCTGCTTCACCAAACCGTGCAGGATTCGCAGGGGCAACCAACACCAGATTTTTCACTTTAGCTCTGAGTTCAGGATATTCCGCGAGCGCAGCAACACTGGTTAAGCAACCAAAGCTATGAGCAACGATTTGAACAGGCGCTGGGGCAGCAGCAACAGTTTTTACAAATTGGGCAATCCATTCACTCAGCACAGGGCGATCCCAATGTTTCTGTTGAACGTGAGAGCTAGACACGAGTTGCTGTTGTAACCAAGACTGCCAATGCTGCGCTTCGCTACCGCCTACACCTGGAACAATTACAGTATGAATCATGTCCGCTCTCCCTATTTACCCGCTGAGTAAATTATTTCGCTGAGTTGTTGAGCTTGACGATCTGGTCAAACACACCGCCATTATCAAAGTGAGTTTTTTGTACTTTGGTCCAGCCACCGAACTCTTGGTCAATCGTAACCAGTTTAAGTGGTTTGAATACATTGCTATATTTCTTTAATACTGCTGCATTACGTGGACGGTAGAAGTTACGTGCGGCAATTTCTTGGCCTGCTGGTGAATACAGATAGTTCAAGTAACCACGAGCAATTTGTAAGTTACCTTTTTTCTCAGCATTCTTTTCAACCACAGCCACTGGTGGCTCTGCAAGAATTGACAGAGATGGGGTGACGATTTCGAATTTACCTGGTTGTTCACGTACAGCAAGGTAAGCTTCATTTTCCCAAGCCAGTAATACGTCACCAATACCGCGCTCAGCAAATGTCGTCGTTGCACCACGTGCGCCAGAATCAAGGACTTTGGTTTGCTTGTAAATTTGACGAACAAACTCTTGAGCTTTAGCGTTGTTACCACCTTTTTGATGTTTCGCCCACGCCCATGCACCTAAGTAGTTCCAGCGTGCGCCGCCTGATGTTTTTGGGTTTGGCGTAATAATTTCTACACCTGGTTTTACTAGATCACCCCAATCTTTGATTTGTTTTGGGTTGCCTTTACGAACTAGAAATACAATTGTTGATGTATATGGCGTAGAGTTGTTCGGTAATTTCTTTTGCCAGTCCGCTGGAAGTAGTTTTGCATTTTCAGCAATTTCATCAATATCTGCTGCAAGTGCAAGTGTGACCACGTCTGCATTTAAGCCATCAATCACGGCACGTGCTTGCTTACCCGAGCCGCCATGTGATTGTTTAAAGTCGATGTCTTGACCAGTACGCTGTTTCCAGAATGTACCAAATTGTTTGTTGAAATCTGTATATAACTCACGAGTCGGATCATAAGAAACGTTTAAGAATTCTTGTGCCGCAAATGAAGAAACTGAGAGTAATGCGGCAATGACGCCGACTTTAACTTGAGAAAAACGCATGAAAAACCCCTTAAAACTAAATTACTGTTTGGAATATGTACGCAGCATAACGCCAGTTTTTTTGCAAAAAAAATAATTAAAATCGAATTTGTTATGAAAAAAATAGAAATAGATAAAACAGATAAGCTTTGCTGAATTATTGATAAATAAGAAATTTTTAATTCTCAGTTTATATTGCTATACTTATTTAAAATCAATGGCTTATTTGTTTTGATGGTAGGTCTTATACAGAGTGGATAGGTGCTTAAATCATGCAGTGTTATAAAAATGGACAGTTGATTGACTCCATTCCTTTATTAGACCGAGCTTTTCACTATGGAGATGGTTGCTTTACCACCGCACGTATTTTTCACGGAAATTTTGAGCTAAAAGAACTTCACTTCGCACGTTTAAAATTGGCGTGTAATAGCCTCAGTCTCGATGCGGATTTATCCTTTATTGAAAAGTCTTTTGTGCACTTACAACAGCAACATCCAAATCTGAATGGCACTTTAAAAGTCGTGATTAGCCGTGGTGAAGGCGATCGAGGTTATAGTCTGCCTTTGCATGCTGCTGACGTCTACGTCTGGTATTACCCAAGAGTGACACAGGCTTTTCAACCTGAATGGATTGAAAGTGGCATGTTAAATCATGCGTTAGGGTTGAACATGCCACATCTGGTTGGATTAAAAACATTAAATAGATTAGAACAAGTATTGCTTAAGCAAGAGGCAGATCAACAAGGCTGGCTGGAAGCATTGGTCAGTGATGTACAGGGCTCTATTGTTGAAGGGGTGAGCAGTAATTGTTTTATTCGTATAAATGATCGGTGGATTACGCCAGAACTTCGCTATAATGGCGTCCACGGTGTGATGCGTGCCAAAATTTTATCGAGAATGCAGCAATATCAGGTGGAATGTGAGCAGCGTTGTATTGATATGAGTGAGATTGGGCGTATTCAGAGTTTGTTTTTCTGCAATGCGTTACACCCAATGAAAGCGGTGATTCGATTTCATGACCGTTGTTTAGAGCAACAACCTTATCTTGATTTATTTGAAACTTTAAAACTTAGCCAGATTGATTAATATGCCAAAGCCGCCTAGTTCCAGCAAAAGTAAGAAAAAGCCAAAAGCTAAACCGAAATCTAGATTTTCTTTTTTTAAAGCCTTTTTGATCGCCATTGTTATTTTTGTTTTGGTGATCTTTGGCATTGTATGGTCGAGTTTATTTAAAAATTATCCTGTAGAAAGTAAAAAACAACTTTTGGTGATTTCTTCTGGTGATACGTACTCACGATTTATTGATCGTTTAGCCAAAGAAAATAAGGTGAATTTTCCAATTATTTTAAAGCTCTACCAGAAGTTTATGATTCACGACACCATGAAAGCAGGTGTCTATGAAATAACTGAAGGTATGAGTATCCGTCAAGTGATGGATATGTTGTCTGATGCAGATAATGCACAGATGAATCGTATTTTGGTGATTGAAGGGACGACTTTTTCACAGTTAATTCAGAGTTTGCGAAAAGATTCGAATGTCACCAATACATTGCTTGATCTTCCTCAAACTGAATTGTTAAAACAATTAGATATTCCTTTTACACATCCAGAAGGTTTGTTTGCACCTGATACATATTTCTTTGCCAAAGGCGAAACGGATAAAAAAATCTTAACCGATTTGTATCGCCGTCAAATGAAATCTTTAGATGACGCTTGGGCAAAAAAAGCACCGAACTTACCGTATAAAGATAAATATGAAGCCTTGATCATGGCTTCGATTATCGAGAAAGAAACCAGCCTTGATAGCGAGTTAGAACAGGTTTCAGGTGTATTTGTGCGTCGTTTGAAAATGGGGATGCGTTTGCAAACTGATCCAACCGTGATTTATGGTATGGGTGATAGTTACAAAGGCAATATCACCCGCAATGATTTACGCACGCCGACTGCGTATAACACCTATACCATTAATGGTTTACCACCGACACCAATCGCTTTGCCAAGTAAGAAGGCAATTGAAGCAGCGATGCATCCTGATGATGCTAAAAATATCTATTTTGTTGCCACAGGTAACGGTGGACATAAATTTACCGCGTCTTTAGAAGACCATAACCGTGCAGTGCAAGAATATTTAACTGTATTACGTTCAAAGAAAAAGCAGGCTGAATAATGTTTATTAGTTTTGAAGGGACGGAAGGTGTGGGGAAGACCACGCTGATTCGTAAAATTCATCAGTACTTTGAACAGCAAGGTAAAGAAGTGGTGCTAACCCGTGAACCGGGTGGAACACCATTGGCTGAGCAAATTCGTTCATTATTGTTGGCTGTGAATCATGAAGAGCAAATGAGTCATGATACTGAATTGTTATTGATTTATGCTGCGCGTGCACAGCATTTACAGCAAGTCATTTTACCTGCATTGGCGGCTGGGAAAATTGTGTTGAGCGATCGGTTTACCGATGCCAGCTTTGCGTATCAATGTTCTGGACGCGGTTTAAGTCAGGAAAAGCTTGAACTGTTGAATCAAACATTTGTTGCGAAAATGCCGAATATTACCTTTTGGCTGGATGCACCAATTGAGTTAGGCATGACCCGTGCGCGAGAGCGTGGTGCATTGGATCGTTTTGAGCAAGAGAAGTTGAGTTTCTTTGCCAAAGTGCGTGCGGGTTATGAGACCTTGTGGAAAGCAGAGCCTGAGCGGATGAAGCGTTTGGATGCAACACAGAATGCTGATCTTGTGTTTGAAGAGGCTTTGCAATATTTAAAATAGGCTTTAAGCAAAATTAAGTCTAAAAAATAGCCTGCTTTTTTAGTATTTGAATTCAAGTTGCTATTTACTATCGAGAACGGCGGCATGGATGCCGCCAGTTGGACAGGGGTAACAAGGATGTACCCTCTGTCCAACAATGGATTTTGATTACTTTGATCCTTCAAAGTAATGTATCGCCTATACAAACAATATTTAATTATTTGGGCTATATGAGGCAGTGCTAATTAAATAATAGACGAATAAATTAAAAGTGCTATTCATTCACCAGCGGTTGTTCCACTTTAAAGGTTGGTGGAGTTAAAACTGTCTTGCGAATTTCATTCGAGAGTTCAGGGTAATCCAGCGTGTAATGCAAACCACGCGATTCTTTACGCTCCATCGCACAACGTACAATCATTTCCGAAACCAGAACGAGGTTACGCAATTCAATCAAGTTCTTACTGACACGATAATCCTGATAGTACTCAGTGATTTCACGCTTCAACATTTCAATGCGATGTAAAGCACGTTGCAAACGCTTAGTGGTACGTACAATACCGACATAGTTCCACATGGTCGAACGAAGTTCATCCCAGTTTTGTAAGATGACGACATCTTCATCTGCATCTGTCACTTGTGTTTCATCCCAAGAAGGGACGTCTGGAAGCTTAAAGTCTGCATCAAATTTTTGTTCGATATCTTCTGCTGCACTCATACCGTAAACGAAGCATTCGAGTAATGAGTTACTTGCCATACGGTTAGCGCCGTGTAGGCCTGTATATGAGGTCTCACCAATTGCATATAAACCGTCTAAATCAGTTTGGCTATGCTCATCGACGACGACACCGCCACAGGTATAGTGCGCCGCAGGCACCACAGGGATCATATCTTTGGTGATATCAATGCCGAGTTCGAGCAAACGTGCATAGAGTGTCGGGAAATGTTCAATAATAAATTCTGGTGATTTATGCGTGATGTCTAACCAGACATGACGAATCCCCAAGCGTTTGATTTCATGGTCGATGGTGCGTGCCACAATATCTCGTGGGGCAAGTTCAGCGCGTTCATCAAAACGCAGCATAAAACGTTCGCCATCTGGTAGGCGTAAATAAGCACCTTCACCACGCATTGCTTCGGTAATTAAGAATGAACGGGCTTTGGGATGGTATAAACAAGTTGGATGGAATTGGTTAAATTCCATATTGGCGACACGACAACCTGCACGGTAGGCCATGGCAATTCCATCGCCCGTCGCGATGTCCGGATTTGATGTATAGAGATAGGCTTTCATTGCACCACCACAGGCAAGGGCAGTGAATGGAGCCAAGAAAGTATGAACCTGTTCGGTGGATTCATCTAAAGCATAAAGGCCGATTGAACGATTAGCTTGGTTTTGATGCCCTAGCTTGTGTAGGGTAATTAGATCAATCGCAATATAATTTTCAAAAATCGTAATATTCTTTCGTTCTTTAGCGCGCTCAACCAACGTGGTTGAAATGGCTTTGCCTGTTGCATCGGCAGAGTGAATGATACGACGTTGTGAGTGACCACCTTCACGAGTGAGATGGAGTTGTTCATCATCATCCAGCGTAAATTGCACGCCTTGCTTAAGCAGGAAGTCAACCGAAGGTTTACCACCTTCAACAGTATGTTTTACCGCATCCAACTCACAAAGATGACCGCCTGCAATCATAGTGTCATTAATGTGTTGTTGAATAGAATCTGTTTCGTCTAATACTGCAGCAACACCGCCTTGCGCATAGTAGGTACTGGCCTCTGTCAATGCTGCCTTGGCTAAAATTGCAATGTTGTAATGACTTGGTAAAGAGAGTGCGAGGCTTAAACCTGCACCACCACTGCCCACAATAATCACATCAAAATGGTGAATTGTTTTTAAATCAGGCATGTCGTCGATCTGCTTCAGTTTTAAACGTTCGCTAATGACACCGCTTTTTTATCAAAAAGGCAAGGGCCAATCTGCCTAGAATTGAGTGAATTTTTAGCGAATGCGATTTATTTGCCGATTATTTTTTGCCTCATCTGTGCGAATGAGAAAACGATTACGTTTCAGTACATTGTTTTAATCTATGTTTAAGCTACTCGGGATAAAACCTTAGCTACAGGGTAAATCGTGGATAATGTCTCCATAATTTGTTCACAATTCATCATTCTAGTTCGTTGTATGCATTGAAAATATAAACATATTTTTACGAAAAGAATGGTTAGGTTATGCTAAAAACATAGATCTAAATTTCATTTTAATCATCAGTATGTGGGTTCTTGCTTCATGAAAAGTCGCTATTTACAACAAGGAATGTATGCTGCGGTATTTACGATAGCAGCGTCTCAAGTCAATGCTGCTGCGCCAGTAGATTTTTCAAATCTCGTTGAGCAGGTTAGTCCTGCTGTTGTGAGTGTCAATGTTGTAAAGAAAATGACTCAGGAAGAGTTATTGCAACAACAAGTTCCTGAAATTTTACGACGCTTTTTTGGTAATCAAGTGATTATCCCTCAACAGCAAGGGCCACAAGAAAAAACTGCGTTCGGAAGTGCATTCTTTATCGGTAAAGATGGTTATTTGCTTACCAATCGTCACGTGATCGCGGATGCCTCGCGTATTAGTATTACCTTGAATGACCGTCGTGAATTGGACGCAACTTTGGTGGGCAGTGACGAGCGTACTGATATCGCATTGCTTAAGGTAAATGGAAATAATTTCCCCGAATTAAAAGTGGGTGATGTAAATCAATTGAGAGTGGGTGAGCCTGTACTCGCAATTGGTTCACCATTCGGTTTTGACTATTCTGCTTCGGCAGGAATCGTCAGTGCAAAATCACGGAATATGAGTGGCGAAACATCTGTTCCGTTTATTCAAACTGACGCAGCACTGAATCCTGGTAACTCGGGTGGTCCACTATTTAACCAGCGTGGCGAAGTGGTTGGGGTTAACTCACGTATCTTCAGTGGTACGGGCGGTTATATGGGCCTATCGTTCTCGATTCCAATTGATGTGGCGATGGATGTCGTGCAACAGCTGAAAACGACTGGCAAGGTGACCCGTTCTTATCTTGGTATCATGATGCAAGATATTGATCGTAACTTGGCTGAAGCATATAAATTGCCGAAACCAGAAGGTTCGTTGATTACTCAAGTTGCACCGAAATCACCGGCTGAAAAAGCAGGTCTCAAATCGGGTGATGTGATTTTGAAAGCCAATGGTGCTCCAATTTCACGTACTAGCGATTTACTTTATTCACTCAACCGTATTGCTCCGAACCAAACAGTTCAGCTCGAAATCCTTCGTGATGATAAAACACGTTCGATTTCGGCAACCTTAGGCACTGCGCCAGATGATACGGCTGCCGATGCAGAGAAAAACAACCCAACCAGTGGTTTGGGTATGAGCATCCGTGACTTAACAGCAGCTGAACAAGCGCGTTTGGAAGTTCGTGGTGGTATTTTGATTCAAGATGTGAAGCGCGGTGGTACAGCATCTTTATCTAATTTGGTTGCAGGTGATGTGATTGTACAAGTGAATGGTACAGCAATTACCAACAGCCAAATGTTTGCCAAAACAGTGTCTGCCTTGCCAAAAAATAGCGTTGCGCGTGTGACGATTATTCGTCAAGGTCAACGTGCAATTCTTGGCTTACGCTTACCTTAAGTTTGAATTGACCTTATATCGACTAAATAAAACCACTCTAAAATAGGGTGGTTTTTGTTTTGTAATGCTGTTGTGTTTAGACTAGTGTAGCTAGCTGAACTTTGATGAATGAAATACCTGAGATTATGAGTACGATTTTTGATTTAAAAATACAAGTTCAGCCTGAGCATATTGATGTACTTGGGCATGTCAATAACGTGATTTATGTGCAGTGGATGCAAGATGTCGCTGCAGCCCATATTGAAACCTTGGGTTTGGGGCTGGCTCAATATTTAGAACTCAAACATGCAATGGTAGCGGTTGAGCATCATGTTCAATATCGTAAGGCCGCACTTGAAGGTGAAGAAGTCATCTTACGGACATGGTTAGATGATATTAATGCGCTTTATTCATTTCGCCAGTATGCCTTTTATCGACCTAAAGACCAAAGCATACTATTTGTTGGCAATACCAAATGGGCCTGTATTGAAATTGAAACAGGTCGGCCAAAACGGATGTCACCAAGTTTTACCCAAGCGTATCAGCCGATTGCTGCTGATTTAAACCCAATGGATTTCTCCATTTCATATGAAGCAGTTTGATTGGTCTAAATATAGATAAATTGTTCAGTTGCTCATATCATAGTGTTTATTATTTTGAATACTTTGAAAGCCTGTTCTGTTATAATCGCGAGCAATTTTATTAAACCATTTGGCCCATTACTTTTTTAAAGTACGGGGCGTTCTATTTTCTTAAGGTAACCCATGGCGCAAGCTAAAAAATCCGTAGATATCAAAAATATACGCAATTTCTCGATCATTGCTCATATTGACCATGGTAAGTCAACTTTGGCTGACCGCTTTATTCAAATGTGCGGTGGTTTGCAAGATCGCGAGATGCAAGCTCAAGTATTAGACTCTATGGAGCTTGAGCGTGAACGTGGGATTACCATCAAAGCCGCGTCAGTCACCTTGTATTACACGCATCCAAATGGTCAAGAATATCAATTGAACTTCATTGATACTCCGGGACACGTTGACTTCTCTTATGAAGTATCACGTTCTTTGGCGGCATGTGAAGGTGCATTGTTGGTTGTTGATGCTGCACAAGGTGTTGAAGCACAGTCAGTTGCAAACTGTTATACCGCGATCGAACAAGGCTTAGAAGTTTTACCTATCTTGAATAAGATTGATTTACCGCAAGCTGAGCCTGAGCGTGTGATTCATGAAATTGAAGAAATTATCGGGATCGAAGCGACAGATGCGCCAACCTGTTCAGCAAAAACTGGCTTAGGTGTTGAAAATGTTTTAGAGCGTCTAGTTGATGTGATTCCAGCACCAGAAGGTGATCGTGATGCACCTTTACAAGCCTTAATTATTGACTCATGGTTCGATAACTATCTTGGTGTAGTGTCATTAGTTCGTATCAAGCAAGGTCGTATCCGCAAGGGCGACAAGATGTTGGTGAAATCTACAGGGCAAACGCATCCTGTAACTTCAGTCGGTGTATTCAACCCGAAGCATACAGAAACTGACATTCTGGAAGCGGGCGAAGTTGGCTTTGTGATTGCAGGGATTAAAGATATTTTTGGTGCACCAGTCGGCGATACCATTACATTGTCTAATACACCTGATGTTGCGACTTTACCAGGTTTTAAAAAGGTCAAACCACAGGTCTATGCCGGTTTGTTCCCGATTGATTCAAGTGACTTTGAACCATTCCGTGAAGCTTTACAAAAATTACAGATCAATGACTCTGCTTTATTCTTTGAACCAGAAAGTTCAGATGCGTTAGGCTTTGGTTTCCGTTGTGGCTTCTTAGGGATGCTGCACATGGAGATCGTACAAGAGCGTTTAGAGCGTGAATATGATCTTGATCTGATCAGCTCTGCGCCAACGGTAATTTATGAAGCGTTAACCAAAAAAGGCGACATTATTTATATCGACAGTCCGTCAAAAATGCCAGATGGCTCGACGGTTGAAGATCTACGTGAGCCAATTGCTGAATGTCATATCCTCGTGCCACAAGAATACTTGGGTAATGTAATGACCTTGTGTATCGAGCGCCGTGGTGTGCAAAAGGATATGAAGTTCTTGGGTAACCAAGTTTCGGTAAGCTTTGAAATTCCAATGGCGGAAGTGGTGATGGATTTCTTTGATAAGTTGAAATCATGCTCACGTGGTTTTGCGTCACTGGATTATAACTTCGTGCGTTTCGAGAGTTCAGCTCTAGTTAAGGTTGATGTATTAATTAATAGCGAAAAGGTTGATGCCTTAGCGATGATCTGCCACCGTCAAGATGCACGTCATCGTGGTATTGCATTGGTTGAGAAGATGAAAGATCTGATTCCTCGCCAAATGTATGATGTTGCGATTCAGGCTGCAATTGGTGCGCAAATCATTGCCCGTTCTACTGTCAAAGCGATGCGTAAAAACGTATTGGCAAAATGTTATGGTGGTGACGTTTCGCGTAAGAAGAAACTTCTTTCGAAACAAAAAGAAGGTAAGAAACGTATGAAGCAAGTGGGAAGTGTTGAGATTCCACAAGAAGCGTTCTTAGCTGTATTAAAAGTTGATAGATAAAGAAAGATGAGGCTGGGGAAACGTTGGTTTTACCCAGTTGGACGACAGGCAGTGAAACTGCAAGAGAGGGTTTGTGGATTTTGATTTTAACTTGATTCTGGTACCAGCAACACTAATTTTCTTTTTGGTGTGGTTACTGGATAAGTTGGTATTGAAACAGCGTGCAACACGTGGGCGTAATCAAGAGAACTTTGTCATTACATGGGCCTATGATTTTTGGCCTGTGTTAGCTGTTGTGCTGGTGCTTCGCTCTTTCTTATATGAACCATTTAATATCCCATCAGATTCTATGGTCCCTACCTTAGAAACGGGTGATTTTATCTTGGTGAATAAGTTTGATTATGGTGTGCGTCTGCCAATCGTAAACTCGAAAATCATTGATGTCGGTGAGCCAAAACGTGGTGAGGTCATCGTATTCCGTTATCCACCACAACCAACCATTAGCTATATCAAGCGTGTAGTGGGTTTGCCTGGCGATCACATTCAGTTTAAGGCGGGTGAGTTGACCATCAATGGCCAGCAAATTGCAAAAGTTGCAACTCAATTCACGCGTGCGAAAGATCAGCAAGATACACCGACTGCACTCTATTTTAAAGAAACTCTGGGTGAGCATCAGCACTTAATTCGCTACTTGGAAGGACGCAATCCACTTGCTGAACAATTCCAATTTGCGCAATTGAGAGGTGCTGAAGCTTTGGTACCTTTCGTCGCAAAAGCGAATGATGTATTTATCCAAAGTAATGGTCAAGATTGGGAAGTAACAGTGCCGAAGGGACAATACTTCGCAATGGGGGATAACCGTGATCAAAGTGCTGATAGTCGTTTTTGGGGCTTTGTGCCTGAAGCGAATTTAACCGGTCGTGCTTTTTATGTATGGATGCATAAAGAACCTGGTTTAAATCTTCCAAGTTTCAACCGAAATGGTAAGATTGACTAATAAATAAAAACACATAGGAAATAGACAGATGCGTAAATCTCAGCAAGGGACTTCGTATATTGCAATTTTATTTGGGGTGGTCTTATTTGCAGTTGCTGTAAAAGCAGCAATTGCGATTTGGCCAGCATATTGGGATGACAAACTGATTAATACTCAAATCGAGGGGCTGCTAAAAGATAGTCCTGCGAATATCACACCGAGTAAGTTTGCCTCTCAGATGGATCAGCGTTTTGAGATGAATGGGATCCGCGATTTACATTTTAAAGATATTGCGCAAGTGACTTATAAAGATGATCTTGTGGTAATGAAGAAGTATGAAATACGTAAGCCTTTCATGCTAAATATCAGTTTAGTGATGACCTTTGAGAAGACTTTTGACCAAAAATCTGCAAAACAAGCTCAATGATACACGGCTGCAAGGGCGAATAGGTCACCAGTTTAAGCAAATTGACTTGTTAAAACTGGCTTTGACCCATCGCTCTGTGAGTCATAAGCAGAATTATGAACGCCTAGAATTTCTAGGCGATGCTTTATTAGGAATGATCGTTGCGAATTATTTGTACAATGCTTATCCGCTTGAAAATGAAGGTCGTTTAACGCGAATGCGTGCGACTTTAGTTCGACAGGAAGCATTAGGAAAAATCGCAAATGATTTACAACTGAGTCGGTCATTAATTTTAAGCACTGGCGAGTTAAAATCAGGTGGACACCACCGAGAGTCAATTCTGGCGGATACCGTTGAAGCAATCATTGGTGCTATTTATTTAGACAGCAATGATCTCAACTTGCTCGAACGCATTGTGCTAAAATGGTATGAACCATATCTTGATCATATCGAACCGACAGATCAACTGAAAGACCCTAAATCACGTTTGCAAGAGTATTTACAAGCACGTAAAAAACCTCTCCCAGTTTACGAGGTTGTAGATATTCAGGGCGATGCCCCTAATCAACATTTCAAAGTGGAATGTGATGTAGCGGGATTGCCAAAAATTATAGGCGAGGGCTCAAGTCGTCGTTTTGCCGAACAAACGGCAGCGGCAGAGATTTTAAAATTATTGGAGCAATAACCTGATGTCTCATTCAGAAGAAAATAAGCCAGAAGCAACTGAACAGCAAGATGGCAATAATCTAGTTGATCAATTTTTTAGTTCTCAAGGAACGACCATTCCTTCAGATTTCAAAAGCGGTTTTGTTGCCATTGTTGGTCGTCCAAATGTGGGCAAATCAACCTTGATGAACCATATCTTGGGTCAAAAACTATCGATTACCTCACGTAAGCCACAAACCACACGCCATAAGATCGTGGGGATTGATTCACGTGAGAAATCACAGGCCGTATTTGTCGATACGCCAGGGATGCATAAAAAAGAAGTGCGTGCCATCAATAAGATGATGAACCGCGCTGCACATTCAGCACTGCGTGATGTGAACTTGGTTTTATTTGTAGTTGATGCACAAAAGTGGACTCAAAACGATGAATTGGTTTTGGAAAAGCTTAAAAATGCAGATATGCCTGTGATCCTCGTGATCAATAAGCTAGATACATTTGAAAATAAAAATGAGGCTTTACCGCTGATTCGAGAGCGTGCCAAGCTAATGAATTTTGCTGAAATTGTGCCAGTATCAGCATTGCGTGGTGCAAATCTAGATCATTTGCGTGACACGATTGAAAAATATCTGCCATATCAGCCACCTTTGTATTCATTGGATCAAATTACAGATCGTTCTGAGCGTTTCCTTGCGAGTGAAATCATTCGTGAGAAAATTATGCGTCAGTTAGGTGAAGAGCTTCCATATGATTTAACGGTTCAAATTGAATCATTTAAAACTGAAGAAGCAGCAGTAAATGAAAAAACAGGTCGTTTAAAACCACCTTGTACGTATATTGATGCGACTATTTTTGTGGAACGCCAAGGTCAAAAAGCCATTGTGATTGGCGATAAAGGTGCGAAGCTGAAAAGCATCGGCATGGATGCACGTACAGACATGGAAAAAATGTTTGAGCAAAAAATTATGCTAACGCTTTGGGTGAAAGTCAAAGGTGGTTGGTCTGATGATGAGCGTGCACTCAAAAGCTTGGGTTATAGCGATATTTAATCGCAGTTAAGATAACGGAAACAGGTATGAAAACAACAATTCGTATACTCGCGATCGTGACATGTGTATTCATGTTGCAAGGCTGTATTCACAAGCTTGTGACTGTACCTGTTAAAGTTGCTTATAAAACCACCAAAGGTGTTGTTAAAGGAACTGCTGCGGTTGTTGGCGCAGTGATTCCCGATGGCGATGATGAAGAAAAGGATGAGAAAAAGAAGGACTAGTCTCATACTATGATGCGCAATGAAGTCCTACATGGTTATTTGATTCATCATCGTAAATATCGTGAAAAAAGTCATATTGTGCATTTATTTACACAAGAATATGGTCGAGTGGATGGGATTCTAAGACAGACCCCACCGCCGCAATATCAGCCTATTCGTCTGCAAGCCACAGGCAAATCTGAACTAAAAAACTTCACAAAACTGGAAATTCTGAATCAACCTGTATTTTTTCATGGTGATGCATTTTTTGCTGGTTTTTATTTAAATGAAATTCTATTGCGACTATGTCCTTTAGAAGAGATGATGCCGCAAACATTTGAACAATATCAGTTGATTTTAGTGCTGTTACAGCAATTGGCGACACACGAACAAGCTGCTGTATTTCTCCGGCAGATTTTACGTCAATTTGAGCATGTACTCTTGCCAGAACTTGGTTATGCCATTGATTTTTCAATAGATGCGAGCCAACAAGACATTCAGGTCAATCAGCATTATCAATTTCAGCTCAATGATGGCTTTTTGCCAGTTTCACAAGCCTCGCGTTCAACACTTGATGGCGCGTTGATTGCGTCAATGCAAAGTTATGAAGATGGACGGGATTTTTCTCACGAACAGTTGCAATTATTGGGTAAACTATACCGTCAAATGATTAGCTCCTTGTTGGGTGATCGACCGCTGAAAAGCCGTCAACTTTGGATCCAAAGTACACAAACTTGATATTCCTGATGTATTGAAAATAATTATTCAGGGCTAAACCGATAGGATATTTTTTATGGCTGCAATCTTAGGTGTAAACATTGATCATGTTGCGACATTAAGACAAGTACGTGGTACAACTTACCCTGATCCAGTTCAGGCTGCTTTGGTGTGTGAACAGGCAGGTGCTGAGGGGATTACGTTACATTTGCGTGAAGATCGCCGCCATATACAAGATGATGATGTACGTCGTATGCGTCCATTATTAAAAACACGTATGAATCTGGAATTGGCGGTAACCGATGAAATGGTTGCGTTTGCCAAAGAGATTCAACCTCAGCATGTCTGCTTTGTACCTGAACGTCGTCAAGAAGTGACCACGGAAGGTGGATTGGATGTGGTTGGGCATTTTGAAAAAGTAAAGGCAGCAACACAAGCATTGACTGCAATTGGCAGTGATGTGTCTTTGTTTATCGATGCAGATTTGGCGCAAATTGATGCAGCAGTTGCCTGTGGTGCACCGACCATTGAGATTCACACGGGTGCATATGCAGATGCCGAGACTACAGAGCAGCAGCAAGCTGAATTAGCACGTATTATTCAAGGTGCAGAGTACGCGGCAGCCAAAGGTTTGGTGGTGAATGCAGGGCATGGCTTGAATCTGGAGAACGTTGCTGCAATTGCTGCGATCCCTCAAATTCATGAACTCAACATTGGTCATTCGATTATTGCCGATAGCGTATTTGTTGGTCTGACTCAAGCGGTAACAGATATGAAAGCAGCAATTCAGGCTGCTGCGAGATAAGTTGATGAGTAGTGTAAATTATGACGAGTTAATGCAGCCTGTCATTGGGTTTTTAGGTTGTACAACTCCTCAGGCGTGGTTGGATGAAGCTGTTAATAATCTTGATGTATTAATGCAAGATCATGCTAACTGCGAGAAAAAAGCGGCAAGTACAGCCATGAATTTGATGTTCCGCTACAGCTTTTTTACAGACCTGCAAGTGAAATTGGCACAATTGGTGCGTGAAGAAATGCTGCATTATGAGCAGGTTTTGGAATTCATGAATAAACGTGGCCAAGAGTGGAAGGGTTTGAGTGCCGGGCGCTATGCAGGTGGATTACGTAAAGAAATCCGTACCTATGAGCCTGAGGCTTTAATTGATGTGATGATTATTGGTGCATTTGTCGAAGCACGCTCGTGTGAGCGTTTCTATGCGCTGGCACCGATTGTTGATGATGAACTGGGGCGTTACTACCGCTACCTGCTTAAATCAGAATCGCGTCATTTTGAGGACTATTTAGCACTGGCTTTGGATGTTGCAAAAACTGCAAAACTCAAAGATCCAGAAGAGACGATCCAGAAACGTATTGAGCATATTCGTGAAGTGGAAAAGAATCTGATTTTAAGCCCAGATGATACGTTCCGTTTTCATAGTGGTGTGCCAGCACAGGTCGCTGCCTAAGTTGAATTAAAAGAAAAAAGCTTCTGTTGATCAGGAGCTTTTTTTTATGGGGGCATTCTCATTATTGAGTAATAAAAAAAGCCCCGATCAATGATCAGGGCTTTTTAGAATCTTGGCTCTCCCACCTGGGCTCGAACCAGGGACCTGCGGATTAACAGTCCGTCGCTCTACCGACTGAGCTATGGGAGAATAGTAGATTGGCTCTCCAACCTGGGCTCGAACCAGGGACCTGCGGATTAACAGTCCGTCGCTCTACCGACTGAGCTATTGGAGAATCTGATGCGCATTTTAGGCATGAAAAGCAGATGCGTCAACAACAATAGTAAATAAAATTAACCGTTTGCTTGATTAATAATCTTTTTGCTCTATAAACAAGAAAAATTGCAAAAAATTAACTTTATTCACTTAAAAATTAATCAGTTATTGTGCATTTTCTTTAAATTTGGCTAAGGCATCAATTCGATATTGAATCAGCATTTCACCAATTTCTGGGCCAGTGACATGTTCAGGTAAATCTTGTGCACGTATATTTCTGACAATTTGCATCGCATCTAACATATATTGTGCTTGGGGATAGGGACGTTGCTCTAAACCTAAACGCCCTTTGGCATCACATTCACAGGCCTGAACAAAAGCTTCCACTTTTTCAGGTCGACGCAATACATCTAAACGTTGTAATAGACGCCATAAAGTACCTGGTTTCAGGTTCTTGACTTGGTGACATTTCAAATGCTCTTTACACACAATTAAGGCTAGGCTTTTTAAATGTGTAGGTACTTTTAAACGGTCACAGAGATCTGTCACCGGCTTTATACCACGTTCTTCATGCATAATATGTCGTGGCAATTCATCCACAGGGGTAAGTGCCTTACCAAGATCATGAACAAGCACTGCAAAGCGCACATCAAGCGCATATTCTGCTAAACAGGCTTGTTTGAGTGCCATGAGGGTATGAATACCACAATCAATCTCAGGGTGATACTCAGGGCGTTGTGGTACACCAAATAACGCGTCAATCTCTGGAAATAAGATTTTTAAGGCATCACACTCTTTGAGTGTTTGGAAGTAGACATCTGCATGGTCTTCGAGCAAAGCACGTGAGGTTTCTTTCCACACACGTTCAGGTGTTAATGCATCAAGCTCACCAGATTTGGCAATCTGCTGCATTAATTGCAGAGTTTCATCTGCAATTTTAAAGCCGTAGCTTGCGTAACGGGCAGCAAAGCGTGCTACACGAAGGACACGTAGTGGATCTTCGGTAAATGCATCTGAAACGTGGCGTAGAATTTTTTGATCTAAATCGTGCTGTCCCCCATAGGGATCATACAGTTTACCTGCATCATCCATCGCCATTGCATTAATGGTTAAATCACGACGAATCAGATCTTCTTCTAATTTAACGGTGGTGTCAGTAAAAAATTGAAAGCCGTGATAACCCACACCAGATTTACGTTCTGTGCGAGCAAGGGCGTATTCTTCTTTTGTTTTTGGATGTAAAAATACAGGAAAATCTTTGCCAACGGGTTGATAACCTTCAGCCAATAATTGCTCGGGCGTTGCTCCAACCACCACATAATCTTTTTCGTGATAGGGATGGCCGAGCAAATGATCTCGAACAGCACCGCCTACTAAATAAACTTGCATGAAAAAACCTCTATTCTTCACACAATCATGCTACAGAATAGAGGTTTTCTCAAGCGTTAAGCGAAGCTTTTCAAGAAAAGCGAGGCTTAAGTCGAATTAGTTTTGACTTTGCTGAATTTCGGCAACCGTTAATGCTGTCATATTCACCAAACGACGAGTCGTTGCTGTAGGTGTAAGAATATGAACAGGTTTTGCAGCACCTAGTAAAATAGGACCAATGGTCACATTATTACCAGAAGTCGCTTTTAACAAGTTAAATGAAATGTTCGCTGAATCTAGGTTAGGCATAATCAATAAGTTTGCTGAACCTTTGAAACGTGAGTTAGGAAATGCGAAGTGACGAATATTTTCATCTAATGCCGCATCACCATGCATTTCACCTTCCACTTCTAACTCAGGTGCTTGTTCTGAAAGTAAACGATAGACTTCGCGCATTTTTTGTGCGCTTGCGTCAGTCTGGTCGCTACCAAAGCTTGAGTGAGAAAGCAGGGCAACACGTGGTGTAATACCGAAACGACGAACTTCTTCAGCCGCTAAAATGGTCATTTCAGCAAGTTGAGCCGCTGTTGGGTTGGTATTTACATACGTATCAGCAATAAATAAATTGCGATCTTCAAGCATCAATGCATTCAGCGTGAAGAAGGTACTGCGGCCTTCTTTTAAGCCAATCACGTTTTTCACGAAATCTAAATGAATGTCATAGCTTGAGTAAGTACCACACAACATACCATCAGCTTTGCCAAATTTAACCAACATTGCTGCGATGAGTGTAGAGCGACGACGTGCTTCACGTTGCGCATATTCAACTGTCACGCCTTTACGTTGCATGATCTGGTGATATTCTTTCCAGAAATCATCATACGACGGATTTTTTTCCTGATCGACGATTTCAATGTTTACACCATGTTGTAAACGTAAGCCTAGCTTTTTGATATTGTCTTCAATCACGGCAGTACGACCAATCAGAATTGGTTTCGCTAAGCCTTCATCAACCACAATCTGAACAGCACGTAATACGCGTTGGTCTTCACCTTCAGCATATGCAATGCGTTTTGGATCAGTCTTCGCTTGAGAGAAAATCGGTTTCATCAAGAATGCTGAGTTATAAACAAACTCAGAAAGACGTTGACGGTACGCAGAGAAGTCTTCGATTGGACGTGTTGCGACACCAGAATCCATTGCAGCTTTTGCTACGGCAGGCGCGATTTCTAGAATCAAACGTTGATCAAGTGGACGAGGGATAAGGTAATCACGACCAAATGAAGCAGATTTTTCACCATAGGTTGCAGCATCAGCTTCAACATGTGCCATGCGTGCGATTGCGTGTACGCATGCAATCTTCATTTCTTCATTAATGGTGGTTGCACCAACATCCAATGCACCACGGAAGATGTAAGGGAAGCAAAGCGCATTGTTTACTTGGTTTGGATAATCAGAACGTCCAGTTGCCATAATGACATCTGGGCGAACTTCATGTGCATGTTCAGGTAAAATCTCAGGATCTGGGTTTGCAAGTGCAAAAATAATTGGATTTTCAGCCATTTCTTTAACCATTTCTTTGGTTAAGATGCCTGCTGCTGAAAGACCCAAGAACATATCAGCGCCTGCCATAACTTCATGTAATTGGCTGACTTGAATGTCTTGAACATAACGTTTTTTCGAATCATCCAATCCTTCACGAGATGTTGTGAGAAGACCACGAGAGTCTGCAACGAAGATATTGGCTTTGTTTACGCCTAAAGCACAAAGTAAATCTAAGCACGAAAGTGCTGCTGCACCTGCGCCTGATGCAACAATTTTGATTTCATCAATCTTCTTGTTCACCAGTTGCAAAGCATTGAGCAATGCTGAACCGACAATAATACTAGTACCATGTTGGTCATCATGGAATACTGGAATTTTCATACGTTCGCGAAGTTTCTTCTCGATGTAGAAACATTCTGGTGCCTTGATATCTTCAAGGTTGATACCACCGAAAGTTGGCTCTAGAGATGCAACGATATCAACGATCTTATCTGGATCATTTTCAGCAATTTCGATATCGAATACATCTACGCCAGCGAATTTTTTGAATAGAACGCCTTTACCTTCCATTACCGGCTTAGAAGCAAGCGGACCAATATTTCCTAAACCAAGCACGGCTGTACCATTACTCACAACCGCGACCAGATTACCGCGAGCTGTATATTTCGCAGCAGCAGAAGGGTCACGTTCGATTTCCAAACATGGAGCAGCAACACCTGGGGAATATGCAAGCGCTAAATCTCGTTGGTTAACGAGCTGCTTGCTAGGTGTCACACTGATTTTGCCTGGTGTTGGAAATTCATGGTAATACAAAGCGGCTTGTTTTAAAGATTGATCGTCCATCTGAGTCTCGTTTGTTCCGATAATAATCAGACATATAGAAGTCTAATTACTATATTAAGATAAGTGCACAAGAATATAGCACTAGTTCATGCTTTCGCACAGTCAAAAAAGCTTATTTTCACTCAACTTCGAGCTTATTGACAATCGATGTGGCGTGTAAAATAAACGGCCAAAAAGCTCAAAATTAGCTATTAAATGGAATATTTTACAGTTGACTGTTGCATCTGTTTTTGCAGATATTCCGTTGCATGGGCAGAAGTAAGTGGTTGTGAAAATAAGTAACCCTGTAATATGTCGCAATTTTGTCGTTTCAAATATTCGTATTGCTGTTCAGTCTCAACGCCTTCTGCTACAACTTTTAGGCCAATGGTTTTGCCCATGGCAATCATGGCATTAACTATCGCATCTTGTTTAGCATTGCCAATTTTTGAAATAAAAGCGCGATCAATTTTTAAAATGTCAATTGGATATTCGGTTAAGTAGGCGAGTGAGGAATAGCCTGTCCCAAAGTCATCTAGCGCGATTGAAATCTGACGTTCTTTAATGGCATGTAATACTGTTTTGACACTTTCAGTATTTTCAATAAAGGCCGATTCGGTAATTTCCAGTTCCAGATTTTTCCCTGAAATGGCATAGGTATTTAACACCGCATCGATATCATGCAGTAGTTGACCACGTAAAATTTGTTGCGCCACAATATTGACCGCAATGTTGATATTGTTAAAACCAAGCTTTTGCCAGGTTTGTAATTGTTTAGCGGCTTCATGCAAAACGAACTGACCAATATCAGAAATCAAGCTGGTACTTTCCGCCAAAGGAATGAAAATGCTTGGCATGATCAAACCCTTGGTTGGATGTTTCCAGCGAATCAGGGCTTCAAAACCATTAATGTGACTATTGTGCGCATTGATTTTTGGTTGATAGTAAACAACCAGTTCATTGTTTTGTATGGCTTTTCTGAGGTCGAGTTCTAAATCTGTATATTTCGCAACAAAATTGGCTCTTTCATTTGAATAGTAGCGAATGGTATTGCCGCCCAAACGCTTTGCTTCAGTCAGTGCTTGTTCTGCATGGGTATTTAAATTATCGACTTGGCGACCATGTTCAGGATAGATGGCAACACCAATTGAAATACTGACGAAGTACTCTTGATCAGCCAGATAAAACGGTTTGCTGAAGGCTTCAACAATGTTATTGCAGAGTTGATGAATTGGCGGGTGCAGCGGCGACATTTCGTAAATAATTGCAAAGTCATCTGCGCTTAAGTGCGCGACCAACAGAGCATCAATATTACTAATGCGCAAACGCTGTGCAACCTGTTTCAGCAGTTCATTACCTGCTTGGTTACTGATAATTTCATTCAATGCACGGAAACGATCGATATTTAAACGGATCACTGCTAAATGCTGAATCGAAGCTTCATTCACCAAATACTGATGTAATTGTTGCTGATAATAAAAACGGTTGGGCAGATCAGTAAGCGTATCGTAATTGGTCAGATAAGATAAACGTTGTTCCTGATGTTTGCGTTCGGTCTGGTCTGAGACAATGCCAATATAATTGATGACGCGATCTTGCTCATTTTTCACAGCATTGATATGGATCCATAAAAAACATGATTTTTCAGAATTATAAGTTTCTTGAAATTCACCTTCATACTCATGCTCTTCACGCAGGGTATCAAGAATAGACAAATGGAAATTATGGTGATGCTGTTTATTTTGTTTGGTAATTTCAAATAACTGTTTATTGACGATCGCTTGTTTATCAATGCCAGTAAGTTGCTCGTATTTCGGATTCACTTCAATGTAGTTAAAGTTTTCATCTAAAATAAAAATGCCTTCAGAGGCTTGTTCGAATACACTGGCAGCGAGTTTTAAGCGCTCCTGATCTTTCTTTTCCTGATTGATATCACGATGAATACCCACCATTCTTAAAGGCGTATCATCTTTAGGGTCTCTTAAAATCACCTGGCCAACATCGTGAATCCATGTCCATTCGCCATTTTGACGCTTGATCCTGAATGTTTCTTCATAACGTTTAGTTTGGCCACAGAGGTGATTGTATAAGGTATTTTTTACACGTTCGATATCTTCTGGGTGAATGATTTTATGCAATAGGGTGTAGTGATTTTCAGAATTACGGGTGACTGCGTTGCTGTGCGCATTGGTCACACCAACGGTATGATTTTCAAGATTCCAATCCCAAGGGCGAATTCCCGCAGTTTCATGAGCAAAGGTTAAATTCTGACGATGTTCTTCTAAACTTTCGTTCATCTGTGTTAGATCAAATGTACGTTCACGAACTTTCTGTTCCAATAAGTGATTATTAAACTGGAGTTGTGCTTCAATATCTTTGGATTTATTGACTTCACGTTGTAATTGTTGGCACAGCTCTTCTGTCCATTGATTGTGCTGTTCAGCGACATCAATCAATTGCTTATTCTTCTCTAGTACCAAGGCCAGACGTTTGTGAATTTTGAAGGTGGCTTGAGCACATAGGACTGTTGCAAAAAATGATGAATAGTAAGCAAGATAGAACAGGGTATGATCATGATCTCGATGCAATAACTGAGATGCGATGAGCGGTGTAATACTTGGGATAAAAAATAAAAAGAAATAGCGGATATGCTGAGTTAAGAAGGTCAGCGCAATGATATGAGATGCGGTGAGTAACAATGCAGTCAAGGTTAAAACATGCGATCCAACCAGATGTGGGACGTCTACCATTAAATAATGATTAATTACAATGGTATTGACCCCGATCAATAAGCCAGTAAAGAAACAAATCAACTGAAAAATAATATTGGTTTGCTTGGTGAAGCGAACGGATGAATAACGTTTGAGTAAAAAATGGCAAATGCAGGAAAAACTAAACAAAATGACGAGAGTGATACTCATCCATTTTGTGAAGATATTCGATTCAAAAGAATAAAAAATACCGAATAGGGCATAATCTAACAGACAAATGCAAAATACGCTTAATACGAATAGGCGCACATGATTTGGATAATCGATTTGATCCGTGTAGATAAACTGTGGCAAATTTTTTTCCTGAACCCCTAACATACAAAGAATAATCCTTTTCATTTTTTATCTATATTTACAGTCTTTGTTTTTTTGTAAACAGAGCAGAGTTTTATTTTAAATTAACGCTAAACATAACAGAAAGCAATGCCACTGCTTTAGTTCGATGCGAAGTGATAATTTAAAATGGATAACGCAACAACGGGTGCAGTTTCCGTTCTGAGCACACGGTCACCAATACACCAGTTTTGGAATTGGTGTTGATTGGCAGTGTTAATTTCTGCTTCACTTAAGCCACCTTCAGGACCAATGAGCAAGGCTAAATCAGGGGAACTATTCAGCAATACATTGTTTTGGTCTTTATTTGGCGCGAGTACCAAACGAGATGCAGGTAGCTCGGAATTCAGCCATTCTGTTAAGGAAATTGGAGCGAGTACTTGAGGAACGCGATTCATACCACATTGTTCGCAGGCCGCAATTGCAACGGATTGCCAGTGGTCTAGTTTTTTCTGGTCACGATCATATTTTAAACGCATTTCACAACGTTCACTGGTTAACAGTTGAATGGTCGTAACACCCAATTCTGTGGCTTTTTGAATCGCATAATCCATGCGATCACCTTTACTCATCACTTGACCTAAAACAACGGTGAAAGGTGCGGTACGATCAGCTGCTTCAAATTGATCAACAGAAACAAAAGCATTTTTCTTATTGATTTGCGTGAGTGTTACGACGTATTCACCACCTTTTCCATTGAAAAAGATGGCTTGTTCTTGTTCTTTTGCACGTAGCACGCGTACCCAGTGATGAAATACCGCCTCGGTTAATTCAACAGTATTGCCAGTATTTAATTCGGTTTCGATATAAAAACGATTCATGCTTGGGTCGTGCTCGTACAGATTAGTTTAAACCAAGATCAACAACGAGTTGTCGAGTCGGTTCAGTTTGGTTCATTGAATAAAAATGTAGTGTCGGTGCACCACCTGCAATCAGGCGTTCGCAAAGATTTACAATCACTTCGTGACCGAATGCTTTGATACTTGCACTGTCATCACCATAAGCAGCCAGTTGTTTGCGGATCCAACGTGGAACTTCTGCACCTGTGCCGTCTGCAAAGCGGATTAAATTACTTGCATTGGTAATCGGCATGATGCCTGGTGCAACTGGAATATCCACACCAGCTTTGGCAATACGTTCGATGAAATAGAAATAAGCATCTGGATTGAAGAAAAATTGGGTAATCCCTGCATTCGCGCCTGCATTCACTTTTTCAACAAAACGCTGAATGTCACCATCAAATGTATCGGCTTGAGGGTGCATTTCAGGATACGCAGCTACTTCAATATGGAAGTGATCACCTGAATGTTGACGGATAAAGCGCACGAGGTCTTGCGCGTAGGGTAATTCACCTAGACCAACCTGACCTGACGGTAAGTCACCACGTAATGCGACAATGCGATCAATCCCTTGAGATTTGTATAAATCTAAAAGTTCAGCAATACGTGTTTTGTTATCCCCAATACAAGACAAGTGAGGTGCAACAGGCGTGCCTTTGCCATTGAAATCATGGATGGCAGCTAAAGTACGTTCACGCGTCGAACCACCCGCACCATAAGTAATCGAGAAAAACTCTGGATTTAACAGTTGTAATTCTTGGTGAACAGTTTTTAATTTTTCCGCACCTGCATCAGTTTTTGGCGGGAAAAACTCAAAAGAAATAGGAACACGTTTTGTCATTTCAAATCCTTTTTAAAATCGCTTGGAATTTTTAGAAAAAAGGGCAGTCCGTAAAACGTCTGCCCTAGTTTTCTTAGTATTTATAAGCGTCAGATTTGAACGGACCTTCAACAGGAACGCCTAAGTAATCTGCTTGTACTTGCGTTAACTGGGTTAACACACCACCAAAACCAAGTACCATTGCAGCAGCAACTTCTTCATCTAATTTCTTAGGAAGTACTTCTACACGAATAGCAGCTTGTTTTTGATCAGCAGGTAAGTCGGCAAATTTTTCTGCGAATAAATGCATTTGACCTAAAACTTGGTTGGCGAAAGAACCATCCATGACACGTGAAGGGTGGCCAGTTGCATTACCAAGATTCACTAAACGACCTTCAGAAAGAAGGATCAGGTAGTTATTTTCGTCTTCTGAACGATACACTTGGTGTACTTGTGGTTTTACTTCAACCCACTTGTAATCACGTAAGTATGCAGTGTCGATCTCTGTATCGAAGTGACCAATGTTACAAACTACAGCACCTGCTTTTAAGCTATCTAACATTGCAGAATCACATACGTGGTAGTTACCCGTCGTTGTGACAACAAGATCAGTATTGCCTAATAAGTCTTGGTTGATGTCTTCTTTCTTACCAGTTTGCACGCCATTTTTGTACGGAGATACAACTTCGTAGCCGTCCATACATGCTTGCATTGCACAAATTGGGTCGACTTCAGTCACACGAACGATCATGCCTTCTTGACGTAAAGATTGTGCAGAACCTTTACCAACGTCACCATAACCAATCACAAGCGCACGACGACCAGAAAGCAACATGTCAGTTGCACGTTTGATCGCATCGTTTAATGAATGGCGGCAACCGTATTTGTTGTCGTTTTTCGATTTAGTGATCGAGTCATTCACGTTGATCGCAGGAACTTTAAGCGAACCGTCTTTCCACATTTCTAATAGGCGTTGAACGCCTGTTGTGGTTTCTTCGGTAATGCCGTGAATACGTTCTAAAAGCGCAGGGTATTTGTCATGAACAAGTGCAGTTAAGTCACCGCCATCGTCCAAGATCATGTTGGCATCCCAAGGCTGACCGTTGACATTGATCTGCTGTTCTAAACACCATACATACTCTTCTTCAGTTTCGCCTTTCCAAGCAAAAACTGGAACACCGCTTGCAGCAATTGCAGCAGCAGCATGGTCTTGAGTTGAGAAAATATTACATGAGGTCCAACGCACTTCTGCGCCGAGTTCAACTAATGTTTCGATTAAAACAGCAGTTTGGATTGTCATGTGGATACAACCCAAGATTTTTGCACCAGCAAGTGGTTTTGCAGCCGCATAACGCTTACGTAAACCGATCAAAGCTGGCATTTCTGCTTCAGCGAGTTTGATCTCTTTACGACCGTAGTCAGCAAGGGAAATATCAGCAACTTTATAATCTGTAAATGAAGCATTCACCGCGTTCATCAGGATCTCCTAGAAAAAATAGTATGGATCGTTCTGTTCGCGGATGCCGTTGTCTTGCGAAGCGTTGCTTCTCACATCGAGCCTGGCAAATTGATCTTTAGTGCCGATCAATCGTCGCAGCATCCCTCGATTGGGCATAATGATACTT
The DNA here is from genome assembly GCF_000369805.1 of Acinetobacter sp. NIPH 2100. Lineage (GTDB taxonomy): Bacteria > Pseudomonadota > Gammaproteobacteria > Pseudomonadales > Moraxellaceae > Acinetobacter. Next base: position 1,382,137 of record NZ_KB850224.1, read on the forward strand.
GGAAATCAGTTTTGTTCCAATAGGGGCTGTTGACATTTCACAGATACTTGCGACAGAGGATATTTTTTAGGCGGTACAAGGAGGGTTTTGCGAAACTTAGTTACTCTAAGTAAGCAAAACATAACGTAGTAACGGCAAAAAATAGCCCTGTCCCAGAGGGTTATAGCTAAAACTTCCCTAAATTACGTTATGAAATTTGGCAAACGGCTGCGATTGCCTGCTTTTCATGCCTTGTTGATGTGGCTTTAGCGAATAACGCAATGTATGGCTGAAATGTCACCAGACCCTAATATTTTGTTTGAAATGGTTAGAAAATGAAGGATTAAATGGAACATAGGTTTTAATTATTTTTATGTATATCAATCAAGGATTCCAAATCCCTTTGGAATCCTCATATTTAGAAAAAGTTGTCATTAGGCTTTTAAATGATCTTCGAATTCTTCACCCAACTGCATTGCTAAAGCATTACCAGAGAGATCACAAGTAACCAAACCATATTCTTTTTTAAAGCTAAATGTAAAACCACGGTTATCTGTCAGATTTTTAACTGAATATCCCAATTTTTCTAACCAAATACGGAAAGCCAATACGTTTTTTGCTTTAACAACTCTGTTTTTCATGACAGATCTCCTTGTGAACATGTATTTATTAATAAGGGTCAGTTAAAATTTTTTAAAGGGGCATTGCATAGATTTATTTTTCCACATGTAAGTAATGTAAATTTAGCGTAATTTTTATAGATAGAATTTTATCTGTGCTTTTGTTATTCAATTGAATTTATTATATAAAATATTTTGTCTTTGCTTGGGGGGAAGCAAATTTTTTTTTAAATTTTCTTGGGCCAAATGTAAAAAATGATTTCATTTTCCACTTTATTGAGCAAGCAGAAAATGAATCAATGGAGACGCTGGGGTTTAATTAAAATTGATCTTTCAAACTGCGAATGCGCGCAAAGTCTTCAGCACTTTCAGTACGCAGAAAAGGATTGGTTTCAAGCTCTAATTCAATTGTACTCGGGAGGGTAATTTGATCTGCTTCTCTGAGTGCTCTGACGTGTTGCATACGCTCTTGTAAAGCAACATTATGAGGTTCAACAGTCAAGGCAAATTCTGCATTGCCAAGTGTGTATTCATGGGTACAGTACACCTTGGTTTGAATAGGCAGGGCAGCCAGCCGATTCAATGAATGATACATTTGCTCCGCTGTCCCTTCGAACAGACGACCGCAACCCATTGCGAATAAGGTGTCACCGCTAAACAGCGTTTCAATTTTTTCAATGAAATAGGTAATATGACCAAGGGTATGGCCTGGCGTTGCAATAATTTCAACTTTGAGATCATTAAAATGAAAATGATCGTCATTTTGCAAAGGGTTTGAGATCAGTGAAATTTTACTGAGTTCATCACGAGGTCCATAGACCATAATATTCTGATCTGCGAGTAGTCCTTCAACACCACCTGTGTGATCACGATGCCAATGGGTCAGCCAGATCTGTCTGAGTTGTAGGTCATGTTGTTCGCAAAAATCTGTGACCAAACCTGCTTCTGTTGGGTCAATGGCAACAACTTCGTGTGTAGCTGTATCTTCCAATAACCAAATATAGTTTTTTAAGGCATTTTTTACGTCAATTGCATGAATCTTATAATGCATAGCCGAATCCTAAAGCTTTGTTTCGTGTGGTTATTGCGATTTGGGTGCTCATAATGAGTGCCTGTTTCTAGTGTAAGTGGAAATCTACTTCAGTGCAAAACTCCTGCTAATTTTTAATGCTGAATAATGACTTTTTCGGGCATATTCTGACAGCCACTTTCCATGAATATCTTTATCGTTGACAAGTGTCATTTTTTCGATAAAGATGAGATAAAAGTTTTATAAGTTAATGGTTTATATTCATCTTTAGTTCTATAAAAATATTGAATCAAAGCAAATAATTTAAATGATTAGGCTGAACAAGATAACTACAGTTCATTTTTTAAAGACAAAGTTGTTATAAATCACAACAACAAGAGAGGGAGCTATGTCTGATATACCCGATCATGAAGTGGTCGTTATCTTTAAAAAGTATTTATATCCACTCTCTGCCAAACTTACAGAAATGCTGAATGAGCATTTTAGTCATCAAACTGAACGACGGGGCTGTGGCTATACCCAAGCAACACGTGTGATTGCGGAATTCGTTTCGCAGCCAAGGGATGCCATTGGCTTACAAGATTTACGCATTTTTGAAGAGTATGACAGCAAGGGCTTAAAGAATATTCTGAGTCAAAGTGCTTCCTATGGATTACAACTTGAGTCGTGGCGTAACTTAGATATCAATCCAGCAGTTCAACAATGTCTGCAACGTCTAGATCCACAAGAAAGCTTCGCACAAAATCTGCAACAGGAAGTCGATTTTCAAGCCAAGTTAAGAACGATTCATCAATATGCAGAGCTTGAAGAGAGCCAATTAATTTGTCAGCTACTGAGCGATATTATCCTGCCACAGGATGCCGAGCAGATTGGCATGATTGAGTGTCAGGCTTTGGCAGAAAAGCCCAAAGTGGGTTCTTGTCCGATGGCGGAAAAGTTTTTCTTGCGCATTGCACACCACCGTTTATTACGGCAGGGTGAAATCAATATTTTTGTGAATGCGCATGATCAACCGATCATGATGGAAAAATTGAATATGGGGGATAACCATTCCTGTATTAGCTTGGTACCCCTGATGATGAATGGTGTTCGTTTACCAGCGGGAAGTTTATTTTCTACCAATTATGAAATCGAACAGCTGGAAAAACATAAAAATAAGCAATACAAAGGCTATGTAATCCCGATTATCGAAATGAATGGTTTCTGGTTTTTACGCTTAACAACTTTGGCTGTATCGCCAAAAAATCGTGCTCGGGCATTTGGGTATCATTTTAAACAACAGGTGGATAATGGATTATTTCGACCAGATACAACTGAATTAAGTCAGCTGGTGGACATTGCGCATGATCAAATTTACGTAGGACATCCATGCTAAAAGCTTGTTATTCTCCACGCTATTTTGCACAAACGCATACCAATAGTATGGAAAAACTCACAGCCGTTGCAGATGTGTTGCGTGCTCATCAAATGGTTGAGTTGGTTGATCCAGGGCTGATTGATATTGAAATATTAAAGAAATTACATCATCCACAATATGTGGATGCTTTTATATCAGGGCAATCTGCATTTGCAACCATCCAAGGGTTTAAGCCATGGAATGAACAACTGAGAGATGCGATTTTATCGGTTCAGGCAGGGCAATTATTGGGGGCTGAAATTGCCCTAAACGAAGGGGTGGCTGCAAATATTGCACAAGGATTTCATCATGCCAGTTATGAATCGGGTGCGGCCTATTGTACTTTTAATGGTCTAGCACTGGTTGCCAAGCAATATCCAGAAAAACGTATTTTCGTTTTAGACTGTGACCAACATGGCGGTGATGGCACTGCTATTTTTACTAATCGAATGACCAATCTGATTAATTTTGGAATTTTTGGAATTCGCTTTGGCTGTAAAGCCAGTGAACGCAGTCTGACCCGTTATATCCATCCCAAACAAGGTAATTTTGATTTATACCGTGAAGCAATCTTTGAGGCGTTTCAATATGCTTCGCGTTGGGAGGCTGATTTAATCATTTATCAGGCAGGCATGGACTGTCATCAACATGATAAATATGGCTCTAAATGGTTTACTACTGAGTTGCTATTTGAACGTGATCGTATTGCCTTTGAAATGGCCAAGAAAATGAAAATTCCGATGCTGTTCGTTTTGGCAGGGGGGTATCAGGCACTGGATGATTTGGTCCCGTTGCATGTCAATACCTTTAAAGCAGCGAATGAAATCTACTTTCCCAAGTAAAACAAGACATAAAAAAACGCCCCAAGTTGAGCGTTTTTTTATGAAGTAATGGATTAGCGCAATTTTGCTAGCCAGTCACCCAGCATTTGCACCATCTGAACCAACAGCAATAACACGATCACGGTTAAAATCACTACGCTGGTATCAAAACGCTGGTAGCCATATGAGATCGCCAAGTCACCAATACCGCCAGCACCGACAGCACCGGCCATCGCTGTCGCTCCGATGAGGGAGATTGTACCTGTGGTTAAGTTTAAAATCAGAGAGCTACGCGCTTCTGGAATAATAAACTTAAAGATAATTTGCCAAGGTGAAGCACCCATTGCCTGAGCAGATTCAACAATCCCTTCATTCACTTCAAGTAATGAGGTCTCAATTAAACGACCAAGATATGGACCAACGTAAATGGTTAACGGCACAATTGCAGCCCATGTTCCAATCGAAGTTCCAACTAGCATTTTTGTCAGTGGAATAACAGCGATCAATAGAATAATAAAGGGAAGTGAACGCAGTGCATTGACAATCGGGTTGAGGAAATAATAAATCGCGCGATTTTGTAAAATACCACCTGTACGGGTAACCACTAAGGTAATGCCTTGGATGAGTCCCCAAATACAGCCAAACAGCAGCGAGAAGAATACCATTTGGAAGGTTTCTTGTAGTGCGGTAACAAATTGGTCGATAGACAGTGAGCTATGCCAAAACGGAGCTGTGACTTGTGTCAGCCATTGTACGATTAAATCTCTCATTGGCTGACCACTCCAGACTGTTCAACTTTCACCCCTTGAAGTTCAAGGAATTTCACCGTTTCCTGAATCGTTAGCGGATCACCTAAAAGTTGAATAAACATTTGCCCGATTACTGTGCCATTAATCTCGGTCATATTGGCAAACAAAATATTTAAACTCACATCAAACTGCTTAATCGCTGCTTGAATCACGGTTTCTTGTGCCGAAGTACCCAAGAATTGCAAGCTGTAGATACTATTGTGATGCTTATGTTCGAGATTATTCAAAATGTTGACTGGTAATTGTTGTTGCAATACGGTTTGAATAAAGGTCTTTGTGGTTGGATGCTGTGGTTGACTGAAAATATCCAGTGTTGGACCAGTTTCAATGACATGACCAGCTTCCATCACAGCAACATAATCACACACCGATTCAATCACATCCATTTCATGGGTGACCATGACAATGGTGATGTTTTGTTCTTGGTTAATCTTTTTTAACAGTGCCAAAACGGATTTGGTGGTTTGTGGGTCGAGTGCCGAAGTTGCCTCATCACACAGTAAAATTTTAGGATGATTTGCCAGTGCACGTGCGATGCCAACACGTTGTTTTTGACCACCTGACAGCTCATCAGGGTAGGCATCTTTTTTATGTTTGAGATCAATAAAATCAAGTAATTCGGCGAGGCGCTTTTCTCGCTCTGCTTTGCTATGACCAAGTAATTTTAGTGGCATTTCAATATTCTCAGACACGGTTTTGGTCTGAAGTAAATTGAAGTGCTGAAAGATCATACCGATATTTGCACGTTCTTGACGAAGTGTACGTGCATCCATTGCAGTAAAGTCTTTTTGGTTGATAATCACTTGTCCCTGAGATGGGCGTTCAAGTAAATTCACCAAACGGATGAGCGTACTTTTACCTGCACCACTATAGCCAATAATGCCAAAGATACTGCCTTCTGGGATCTCTAAGTTGATCTGATCCAGTGCGTTAATCGTTTGACCTTTCAACTGATAGTGTTTCGAAATGTTTTTAAATTGGATCATGTTCGTCAATACTATGCAAAAAAGAAAAAACAGGCAAAATCACTTTGCCTGTTTTATTTGGGGGTATTATATTACGAATTCGCTTCTGTGAGGTAGCTTGTTGGTTTATTTACGTCAACTTTCGTACCAGCAAAGTGTTCTTCAACATATTTCTTTACTGCTTCTGTATGATAAAGCGCGCCAACTTTTTGCAGCACAGCATCATCTTTACGTGATTCAGCAGTTGCCAATACATTGACATTTAACTTGGTGCTTTGATCAACAGGCTCATAGTAGATGGCATCTTTAAGAACGTTCAAACCGCCTTCCATTGCAAGCGTATTACCCAATAAAATTGCATCAACTTCGTCTTTAACACGTACAGCTGTTGCCATTTGGATTGGTTTGATCACGATTTTTTTGCTGTTTTCGATAATGTCAGCAGGAGTGCCTTTTACAGGATCGAAGTCAGCTTTTAATTTAATCAAGCCAGCACTTTGTAAAAGTAATAAAGCACGTGACTCATTCGCACCATCATTTGGAATCGCAATCGTAGCGCCTTCAGCAAACTCTTCAACTTTCTTTACTTTGCTTGAGTAAATACCCATTGGCTCTAAGTAAGTTGTTGAAACAGGAGCAATCTTGTCTTTATTTGCAGCATTGAATGCGACAAGGTAAGCGTAAGATTGGAACGCATTCAAATCAACTTCTTTATTCGCTGCGGCAGTGTTCATTGCAACGTAGTCAGTGAAGTTTTTAATTTCGAGTTTAAGACCAGCTGCTTTGGTTTCTGGCAATGTTGCGATATAACGCCAAATATCAGCATCTGAACCTGTAGAAGCGATTACAACGGTTTGTAATGCAGCAGCATCACCTTTTTGTTCGGTAGATGCGGTATCAGGTTGTTTACTGCAGGCTGCAAGTAATAACACCGATACACTTAAAAAAAGACTAATCAGCTTTTTCATGTATAAATCCTAATCGGAAAAATGTCGAGAAAATCATTATTTCTCTAGCATTCATGATTGCAATAGGTTTGTATGTTGTAAATTGACATCGCACTCAAAACAATCCCTGGATTATTGTTAAAGTTTGAACAAGTGTGATATCTACAACATCCGAAAAGTAGATGAATATTCATGTTCCAATTCAGTATATACAGATAGGAACCAACTATTCATTTCATTTTCAAATCAAATTTGGATTTAGCTGCAATTTGTTTTGTTAGGTGCAATATTCCAGTCATTTAAAAATAATGAAAAAGAATATGTAGTTAACATAAAAACAACATCTAAAATTTCGGCAATCATAGCAACAATTTAGGGGAGGTTATAGTGGAACCGCCTGTACTTAGGAGACCAATCGTCTGATGAGTAAAAGAAAATCATCGACTAAGTAAATATAAATAAATGATAGTTTTATAGTTTTTTAAAAAAATATAGAGAGATGAATCAATTGAATAATAAATATATATTTTTCTGAATTTTATATTTAAATAATGAATATAGAATTCATGTTTATGCAGTTTAGGGAATAAAAAAGCCTTCCGAAGAAGGCTCTTTTTTGCTTAAAAAACTTATTCAGCTTTTTCACGTGCAATCGCGCGGTAGCCGATATCACTGCGGTATTGCATACCCGTAAAGGTGACTTGACCACATACTTCTAGTGCATTGATTTGTGCTTCAAGAACGGTATCACCCAGTGCAGTTACACACAGTACACGACCGCCTGCTGTAATCACATGACCATCAGCACTCATTGCAGTGCCTGCATGGAAAATCTTGGTGTCTTCTGGAGATTGGCCAAGACCTGAAATCACATCGCCGTTACGTACGGTTTCTGGATAACCTTCAGCTGCGAGTACGATACCAATTGATTTACGTTCATCCCATTCGGCTTCACTTGGTAAGTTGCCTGCAATACCTGCTTCAACTAAATCGACTAAAGATGATTTTAAACGCATCATAATCGGTTGAGTTTCTGGATCACCAAAACGACAGTTGAATTCGATCACACGGGGTTGACCTTGTTCATCAATCATCAAACCTGCGTATAAGAAACCTGTATAAACATGGCCGTCTGCTGTCATACCATCAACAGTTGGGCGCATCACTTCGTTCATCACACGTTCAAAGACTTCTGTGGTCACTACAGGAGCAGGAGAGTAAGCTCCCATACCACCAGTGTTCGGACCTTCATCACCTTCGAAAATACGTTTATGGTCTTGTGACGTGGCCATTGGCAAGATGTTATTGCCATCGATCATGCAAATGAAGCTTGCTTCTTCACCATCAAGGAACTGTTCGATCACGACACGTGAACCAGCATCACCAAATTTGTTGCCTGCAAGCATGTCATCAATGGCAGCAAAAGCTTCTTCATTGGTCATGGCTACAATGACGCCTTTACCCGCAGCCAAGCCATCAGCCTTGATTACGATTGGTGCGCCATTTTTTTCAACGTAGGCTTTAGCCGCTTCAACTTCAGTAAATACGTCATAAAAAGCCGTTGGAATGTTGTGACGCTTTAAGAAGTGTTTAGCAAATGCTTTAGAACCTTCAAGCTGTGCAGCGTATTGAGTCGGGCCCCAGATTTTTAAACCTGCTTCACGTGCTGCATCTACCACACCATTCACTAATGGTGCTTCTGGACCAACAATGACCAAAGCAACATCATTCTCTTTTGCGAATTTGATGATGGCTGGATTGTCTAAAATATTCAGATCAATATTTTTACATTTGTCTTCTGTTGCTGTACCTGCATTACCTGGTGCAACGAAAATCTGAGTGACTTTTGCATCTTGTGCGATTTTCCATGCAAGTGCATGTTCACGGCCACCGCTACCCAAAACTAAAATATTCATTATAAAGTTATTTCCCTTTTTCAGTATCTAAGAATATACCTGTTCAGAATAAAAAAGTCCCCTCAGAATCTCCCTAAACCCCTCTTTGAAAAAGAGGGCAACATGCTTTTTAGTTTGGATAAAAGTAAGGCCCCCTTTTTTATAAAGGGGGATTTAGGGTGATTGGGCTAGAGACTTATATTATTTAGTGACGGAAGTGACGCATGCCTGTGAAGACCATAGCAATGCCAGCTTCATCAGCTGCTGCAATGGTTTCTTCATCACGCATTGAACCGCCAGGTTGGATAATGCATTTAATGCCAGCTTTTGCAGCATTATCAATACCATCACGGAATGGGAAGAATGCATCAGATGCCATGACCGCACCTTCAACCACTAAACCTGCATGTTCTGCTTTGATTGCAGCAATACGTGCAGAGTTGACGCGGCTCATTTGACCAGCACCAATACCAACGGTTTGACGATCTTTAGCATAAACAATCGCATTTGACTTGACGTATTTCGCAACTTTCCAAGCAAAGATCAAATCATCAATCTCTTGTTCTGTCGGTGCACGCTTCGTCACAACTTTTAAGTCGTCTTTAGTGATCATGCCTAAGTCTTGGTCTTGAACCAATAAGCCGCCATTGACGCGTTTGTAGTCAAGCTGTGGTGCGCGTGCATCAATTGCAGGAAGTTCACCGCAAACCATGACACGAACATTTTTCTTCGCGCCTGTGATTTCAAGTACGCCATCTGCAAGACTTGGAGCAATAATCACTTCAACGAATTGACGATCAACAATCGCTTGAGCAGTTGCGACATCTAATTCACGGTTGAATGCAATGATGCCACCAAATGCAGATTCAGGATCGGTTGCATAAGCAAGATCATAGGCAGCTTGAATACCATCTAGAGAAACAGCAACACCACATGGGTTGGCATGTTTAACGATCACACAAGCTGGCTTCACAAAAGATTTCACACATTCAAGTGCGGCATCTGTATCTGCAATATTGTTATAAGAAAGTTCTTTACCTTGTAATTGCTTCGCAGTAGAAACTGATGCTTCCTGAGCAGTCGCTTCAACATAGAAAGCCGCCTTTTGATGCGGGTTCTCACCATAACGTAAATCTTGTGCTTTATTCAGTTGGGTATTGAAGGTACGAGGGAATAGGTCCGCTTCGCCTTCAGTTTTACCAACGCGCGCACCTAAATAAGATGCAATCATGCCATCGTATTGTGCTGTGTGCTCAAATGCTTTTACTGCTAAGTCGAAACGAGTTTCGTAAGACAGCGCACCATTTGCTTTTAATTCAGCAACCACTGTGTCGTAGTCAGCTGCATTTACGATAATACCCACTGATGCATGGTTCTTTGCTGCGGCACGAACCATTGTTGGGCCACCGATATCGATATTCTCGATTGCATCTGCCAGTGAACAGTTTGGTTTTGCTACTGTTGCTGCAAATGGATACAGGTTAACAATCACCAGATCAATCGGATCGATGTTGTGTTCTTGCATCACTGCTTCGTCCAGACCACGACGCGCTAAGATGCCTCCATGAATTTTTGGATGTAGTGTTTTTACACGACCATCCATCATTTCAGGAAAACCTGTATGTTCAGAAACCTCTACTACGGCGATATTGTTGTCTTTAAGCAACTTATATGTACCGCCCGTAGATAAAATTTCTACCCCTAGCGTTGCAAGATTTTGAGCAAATTCAACGATTCCAGTTTTATCGGAAACAGAGATTAAAGCACGTTTGATAGTCATGATTTTAGTCAACAGTTTGAAGTCTACAGATTGAAAATAAAAGGCAAAAAAAATGCCCACGAGAACGTGAGCATTTTATCAATTATTCACTCATTAAACCGTGAGCTTTTAACTTTTTGCGTAAAGTTCCGCGGTTAAGGCCTAAAATCTCAGCAGCACGTGTTTGGTTACCGCGAGTATATTCTAAGACCACAGATAAAAGAGGTTTCTCCATTTCTGCTAAAACCATGTCATAAACTTGAGATGGTTGCTCACCTTGCAATTGTGCAAAATAATGACGAACTGCGCGATCTACATGGATGCGAAGAGCGACATCAGATTGAGCCGTAAAAATAGGAGATTTGCTATTCATGCGTTTTAATCCGAAAATTCAAAATATCTACTTGGGTAAAGTGATATAAATGTGGTCTAAATTACTGAGTCCTGTTTTAGATCCTAAAACAGTGACTCTAAAACAATGGGACTATTAGCTTGCCACAAATCCTCGAATTGTGTAAAAAATAAGCGTAACAATAGTTAAATATTTGTTACAGCCTACTTTTAAAAACAAAAAAACCAACAATGCGCTTATGGGATAGAAGCACAGTTCGTTTAACGATTTTATTGTCTATAAATAACGAGGAGTAAGTAGGTCAAAGCATTCGTGGCGCGTATCATACCACTGTCAGCGAAAAAGTGAGCAATTTAACTTCACTTTTTTTTGTTTTTTTGTCACTTTTTTGAGCTTTTAGGGCTGTACAAATTCTAAACTATAGTCATTAAAGCTATTTTTGCTTTTTGGAAGGCTAAATTCGAAGCGAAAAGGGCTGTTGGTTGGAATGCGTTGAATCGTTTTTAAACTGTCGACTAAATAGTCTTGTGGTTTAAGTAATACATTAAAAACGGCTTCGTCATTTTGTTTGAGTACAACCTTAATAGAAGGGAGTGCTACGCTATTCTCATGATGATTCAAAAGTACGCCTGAAAAAACAGAGCTATCTTGTTCGCCCCGTTTAATTTTTACTTTTTCAAAGCTCAGGTATTTGTATTGTTCATTGCTGGTTTTGCATGAAAAAATGCCGCATGCATAATTAAACATCTGATTCAGTGCAGGGCTTTCATGCATCAATTTAGGGTTGAACCATAAAATTTGAAATGCAAACACTAAAATGAGGGCAATATTACCTAAACCCCACAAGGTGTAATACAGCCAGCCATGCTGTTTGTCATTGGTCTCATGATCAATTAACAGGGTATCTTCCGACAGATTTAAATTGGGTAGGGCTGTAACAGGTTCGGTATTAAAGTAATTCAGGTTATTCAGATACGTTAATAAATCAATATTTGAGTTTTCAATTTTTTGATCAAAGATGCGCAAAATCTGCATCTGTTTTTCTGCAAACGAGCTGTCAGGTTGAATTGAAGAAAAAAGTGAGCGATTGGTCGGGGTCGGGATATCTTCGCTTTCTGACTCTAATAAATTGGTGAGTGCATTAAAGTTAATCACGCATTTCGGACAACAAACCATGCCCTGTGCAACACTGAGTTGTGAAAGGGTCACTTTGTACACAGTAGAACATTTAGGGCAGCGGGTTTGTTTTTCACTCATAAGTAACAGTGTTCTCAAATTGTTGTTTTACGTTTTCCTGAAATGCGACACCAGTTTTCTTCACGCTTTTCAATCTCTAATATATCAAAAAACTGCGAGTAAACACTAGAAACATCAGCAACTTGCTCTTCGATTACACCAGCAAGTGCGAACTCACCCTCATTTTTTAATAAAGTTGAGAATTCAGGCGTAAGCGCCATTAACGGTGCCGCTAAAATATTTGCGACAAGGACGTCTGCTTGTTGTGGTTTAAATTCTTGATCAAACTCTTCAGGTAATCCTACATAAAGACGATCCAGTACACCATTCAAATCTGCGTTTTGTTTTGTAGCAAGTACGGCTTGGGGGTCGATGTCGGTTGCATAAACTTTCTTCGCACCTAAGAGAAGTGCTGCAACACCTAAAATCCCTGAACCACAGCCGTAGTCGATCACGATTTTATCTTTTACATCAGTTTTACCTAACCACTGTAAGCATAAGAAGGTACTGGCATGGTTGCCTGTACCAAATGCAAGACCAGGATCAAGTTTGATATTGGTTGCATCTGCTTCAGGTGGCTCTAACCATTCAGGAACAATCCAGTATTTCTCACCAATTTGAATTGGTTCGTAATAATCCATCCATGCACGTTCCCAGACTTGGTTTTCCAAATATTGGTGACGCATAGGCACATCTGGGAGTTGAACTTTTAAGAATGCTTCTAAAGTATCGACATCAATTGGATCATCTTCTTCTTGTTGGTAAATCCCTGTAACGATGACTTTATTCCAAAGTGGCGTTTCTCCTGGTAATGGCTCTAACAAGGCTTGATCTTCTGCATCATCCAAGGTAACACTCACCGCACCTAATGACAGGAGTAATGTTTCGGTCAGTTCAACTTGATTTTGATCAACAGTAATATGAATTTGTAGCCAGTTCACAGGAAAACCTAAATAAATGTATTTGCGAGTATTGTAATAGATTAAAACTTATTAAAGGGATTATAAAATAGACAGATTACAATTTTAAGGGCAAATATTTAAGCGAGATTGGCTTATCGCATTGTTTTTATCACAGATAAATAAAAAAGAAGGTCTACAGAGACCTTCTTTATAATGACTGCAATTAAGGCGCAGTTTGTTCTACATCGGGTGTAGCAGGAGGAGCAGGAGCTACGGGTGGCGCTTCTACAGGTTCACTCACAGGACGCGGCGCAGACTGTGTTTCTGCAAGACGACTTTGAGTCTCAGGCGCTGCATTATTTGCAGGTGTTGGTGGCTGGAACGCTAATTTACCTGCTTCATTCGGTTCACATGAACCATTGAAAACAACGCCTTTATAGGCAAAAGAAACTGGGTCACCTTGTTTTTTGCCTTTACAAACCTGCTGATACTTTTTGGTTTGCTGATCTTGGGTCGCCTTGGTATCTGCATGTGCAGCTACGCTAAAACATAGGCCACAAATAAGAGATGAAAATAAAAGCTTTGTGTTCATGTCATTTTCCTAAGTATTTGTTATGCACTTTTTAGGATAAGAAATTGAACAGATAAAACAGTGGTGTTCAAGTTAATAGTGATGAATCGCTGTGTGAAGTATAAGAGGAAAATGCAACATAAGGTTTCTTTTTGTGTATTCTGTAGCCAGAACAGTGGCTTGGAACCTATAAGAATATTGATGGTTTTTGCCAATTTAATAGAAAACTCCTGTATAATACTCTGTCATTTTTTGAATACACATTTACCACTATGCACTATCCTAAAGTTTACGACGTTATCGTAATTGGTGGCGGTCACGCTGGTACGGAAGCGGCGCTTGCTGCTGCACGTATGGGAAGACAAACATTATTGTTGACGCATAATATTGAGACTTTGGGGCAGATGAGCTGTAACCCAGCAATCGGTGGTATTGGTAAATCACATCTTGTCCGCGAGATCGATGCACTTGGCGGTGCAATGGCACTTGCGGCAGATAAAGGTGGTATTCAATTTCGTATTCTGAATTCACGTAAAGGCGCTGCTGTCCGTGCGACGCGTGCGCAAGCAGACCGTGTACGTTATAAAGCTGCAATTCGTCATACTTTAGAAAATCAAGCCAATTTGGATATTTTCCAACAAGCTGCGGATGACTTAATTGTTGAAGGCGATACTGTTAAAGGTGTTGTCACCCAAATGGGGATCCGTTTTGATACCAAAACTGTGGTCTTGACGACAGGAACATTCTTGGGCGGTGTGATCCACGTAGGTTTACAAAACTCAAGTGGTGGTCGTGCTGGTGATCCACCGTCAATTGCATTGGCACATCGTTTACGCGAGCTTGATTTACCTGTTGGTCGTTTAAAAACTGGTACGCCACCACGTATTGATGCGCGTACGGTCGATTTCTCAGTCATGACACCACAACCAGGCGACTTCCCATCTCCAGTGATGTCGTTCATGGGTGATGTTTCGATGCATCCTGAACAAGTCAATTGCTATATCACGCACACCAGCGAAAAAACCCACGAAATTATTCGTGGTGGTTTAGATCGCTCACCAATGTATACCGGTGTGATTGAAGGTGTTGGCCCACGTTATTGCCCATCGATTGAAGATAAAATTCACCGTTTTGCAGATAAAGATTCACATCAGGTATTTTTGGAGCCTGAAGGCTTAGATACGCATGAACTTTACCCAAATGGTATCTCGACTTCATTGCCATTTGATGTACAGTTCAATTTGGTTCGTTCGATTCGCGGTATGGAAAATGCGCATATCTTGCGTCCAGGCTATGCAATTGAATATGACTATTTCAATCCTCAAGCATTGAAATTCACACTTGAAACCAAAGCGATTCAAAACTTGTACTTTGCTGGTCAAATTAATGGTACGACAGGTTATGAAGAAGCGGGTGCACAAGGTTTACTTGCAGGCTTAAATGCCGCACGCCGTGCTTGGGAACAAGAAGAGTGGACACCAAAACGTGATCAAGCCTATATGGGTGTATTGGTAGACGACTTGATTACGCTTGGAACCAAAGAACCGTACCGTATGTTTACGTCGCGTGCGGAATACCGTTTGATGTTGCGTGAAGACAATGCGGATCAGCGTTTAACCACGATTGGCCGTGAACTTGGTCTTGTTGATGATGAACGTTGGGCTGCCTATAGCGAAAAAATGGAAGCGGTTGAGCGTGAAACCTCTCGATTACAGCATTTATGGGCTGCACCAAATAACCCAATGGGCAAAAAATTCGTTGAAATGACGGGTGCAGATCTCAGTAAAGAGTGTAGTGCGATCGATTTGTTGAAACGTCCGAATATTAATTTTAGCCAAATTGCTGAATTAACGGGTTCGGAAGTGTCTGAACATGTGGGTGAGCAGATTGAGATTGCGGTGAAATATGAAGGTTATATTAACCGCCAGCACGAAGATGTAGCGCAATTAAAGCGTCTTGAAGAAACCAAGATTCCTGCTGATTTTGTCTACGATGGTATTTCAGGTTTATCACGTGAAATCACTTTGAAGTTAAATACTGTTCGTCCAGAGACCTTGGCACAAGCGAGTCGTATTCCAGGTGTTACACCAGCAGCAGTGCAATTGGTCATGATTACGATCCGTAAAAACAATATGGCGAAAAAGACGGCTTAAGTTGTCACTAGATTAATTCTAAGTCATATGAAAACACCCTTTTTATAAAGGGTGTTTTTTCTTGTAGATATTCTAATAGGTCGTATTTGATGATGGGAAATGGGTAAATGAACAACTGGATTATTTTATTCATTGCGATTACTGCGGAAGTGATCGCAACATCTGCCTTAAAAAGTAGTGAGGGTTTTACCAAGCCAATTGCATCCATTGTTGTGGTTGAGGGTTATATGATTGCATTTTATTGTTTGTCTTTGACCTTGAAAACGATTCCTGTAGGCGTTGCTTATGCGATTTGGTCTGGGGTTGGGATAGTCTTGATTACCACAGTTGCTTGGTTTGTGTTTGATCAAAAACTGGATCTTTGGGGAATTATAGGCATTGTGTTGATTATGAGTGGTGTGCTGATTTTAAATTTATTGTCTAAAACCAGTTCACATTAACTTTCTCATAATAAAAAACCGAGCTGTTTTAGCTCGGTTTTATCAAAAGAATAAGCGCCTCATAATTTATAAAGCCACTTCAATTCCTTGCCTTAAATTCTGTTGATCAAATTGGGTATTGGCATCAATTTGAGCATATGCTTTAGGCAATAAACGACGTGCTATACGATTCACTCTTTTTTCCAACCACTTTGGCATGTTCATTGCCAATGGATTCGTTTCGGTAACCGATACATCGGTCATGACTCGGGTTCCCATAATATAGTCGAACCATGGACGGGTCACACACCAATTCGCATTTTGATTGCTGGTCATGTGATGATCATAGTGCCAAGGGATCCGCTTTTTGGCGTACTCTGGATCTAGGTGCGATTTGGCATGAACTTTCCAATAATTCCAAATGCCATAGTACAAGCCCGCGGTAAAGAAAGGGGCAACGGGTAGAAAAATCGTAGATGCGGCAGCCAAACCGATTAATGCTGATTTTTCATTATACATTTCAGAGTTTTTAAACATGGACTCTGCATAACCTTCGTCATGAAAGCCATTTAAACGTGCACGTTTGTGATGGGCAATATGGGTAAAGAAGGGGCTATTTCTATTTTTACTTGGGAATTCATGCAACCATACTTTGTGGAAATACCATTCCATACCATTTGCAACAAAAACACCTACTGGAAAACCGATCATGCTGGATTACCTCGTCTAACATGGATCTGATTTTAAAAAGAGATGAGCAAAATATTTTGACTGATCTGACAGTTTGGAGCTGCCTATCCAATCAATTTAAGCCTGTTTACGTTGTCGGTATGCAGTTGGTGTCTCCCCAGTCCAGCGTTTAAATGCTCTTGAAAAAGCTGAGGGTTCAGAGAAGCCTGTAAGATAAACGATCTGATCGATACTTTCCTGTGTATGGGATAGCAAACGCCGTGCAAGGCGTTCACGATAGTGGGCAATGACTTTTTCATAGGTGGTATTTAAAAGCTGTAGGTCTGCTCTTAAGCTACGGGCACTGCGTCCTAAATATTGGGCCACGATGTTCTGGTCAAAATCTCCAGACTCTAATAATCCACTAGCCAAGATCTTTTCGATTTCATTGATGAGCTGATGTTTGTTTAATAGCTCAAGCTGTGAAGCAGCATGATGTTCATGTACTTTTAAAAGTTCAGGTTCATGTGCAGGAGAAGCAGTTGTTAATTGTGTTGCATCAAAGTAAATGTAGCCATTCTCTTGACCAAGTCTAACAGGACATCCCCATATTTTCTGATATTCATTTGGGTGTGCACCTTCATGATAGGGCAAGCCAATTTCAAGCGGTATAAATGTTTCGTCACTAATGTATTTAAAAAAATTAAGCAGAATGCCAATCGCACATTCCAGATAATGCCGAACAGGATGATTTAGGCCTGAAATCATGACCGTATCTTCATTTATCATGTCTAAGTTAAATGACATGGCATCGGTGAGTAAGGCTTGATAGCGCATGGTGCGTTTTAGGCCTTCACCAAATGTTGGGCTACTCAAAAAAAGATATTCAATAACTTGCCCACGAAATGCTGGGACATTTGCACCGATATGCAAACCAATGTCGAGATCTTTACTAATTTCTACAGCGGCTTTCCAAAAACGCTGCTGAGTAGAGTTATCTCGACGCACAAATTTATCTGGTGGTTGATCTGGAAGGTGCACTCGGGCAAAGATGGCGGCAGCATCTATATCCATCATTTGCATGGTTTGATAGACCATCCACAAAAAGATGCCTGCATCACTGGTTTTTCTTGAAGTCATAAAACAGGGGAAGTACGAGTTTTAAAACAATATACGCTGTTATTTTTAAGATAGAAATGGATAGGGATTAAATCAGGTGGAGAAAGGTACTTATACGCTGATAAGTACCTTCATTAAAAGGCTTATTCAGTCACTTCAACCGTGACGCTATAAGTATAAGTTTGTGCGACAGGTTGTTTGGTGTTATCTGTATTTGCTTCTGGATAAGCGGTTGTAATCAGATAAATACCTGCTTCACTGAATTTCACCTCAACTTCACCCTTGGCATTGGTTTTTACATGCGGCTGATCACGCTTTGCATTGGGTTGATAGCTACTTGCACCTTTAAATACATCAACTTCCAAGTTTGGTACAGGTTTGCCGTCGATTAAAACTTGCGCCTTAAATGATTCGCCAGCATAGAGTTCATTTGGATGAGTTAAGAATTTGAATTCGAAGCCTTTATTGCTTACAGCTGGGACAGGACTAGGTTTGCCCTTGGTGACAAAACTTTCTGCGATATAGTGATTGATCGTCTGTGCAGTTTTTGCATTTGCAGGGATTTGGTCTTCAGCAATAAAACGAGGTGGTTGATTTGCAGGCGCTTGAGGTGCTTTTTGTGCTGCATTATTATTTTGCGGTGGCATTGGATTGGCATTTGCTGGACGCTGAGGACGAACGCGTAACCAACGACCATCAACCAAGGCATATTTGGTCGGAGTGCCCGTCGCATCTTGTGTGCGAATACGATATGTCCCTTCGGTACTTAAATTGACTTCAGCGATATTGAATTTTTTTAATTCTGCTGCTGCTTTAATTGTTTCGGTTTTACCCTCTGGTGTTGTCACTTGATAATCTGTTTTAAAGTTACGGCCTGGTACAAAGAATTTTTCTACAGTGATTGCGCTCTGGAAACTTACGCTATCCGCTTTACTATCAAATACGTCTGGCAATAAAAAAGGACTTGCTGTGTGAGCAAAACTGAATGTTGGCAGCGCTGAAAAAAGGGCAACAGTGAGCAGATGACGCATGAAGAACTCCTTAAAAGAGAAATAAACAAAAATGCAAAAGAATTGCTACAATCTACTTGATAACGAGTATCAGTTGCAATATTATTTCGATAAATTTTTAATCGTTTTTATGCCATTGTACATATAAAGATAAACACGTTATTTTTCTCCCTAATGTGTGTCTTAAGTGAATAGAATGTTTTTGATTTTATTGAAAATAAAATGATTTCACTTTCATGTTCTTTTGGCTGTAATTCATGCGTGAGACCAAGCTATTTGCTTTTGAAAAAGCTCATGTATTGGCTTAGGTAAATCTGAGAAAAGGAACCTTAACGATGTCATCAACGCAACACGTTTTTCGCCCAGTTCAAATCATATTTCGTTTATCACCGTTGATGGCCGCGCTGGCTGTATTTATGTCGCCAATTACTGTTACTCAGGCCAATGAAAGCAGTGCAAAAGATGTACCTATATTGCAAGCTCCAGTGCAGATTCCAAGTTATAGCTTTCATCAAGATCACATTTTGGGCACATCTTTGGATGTTGTTGTTACGACAGCACATCAACACGATGCAGAAAAGGCATTACAGGCGATTCAGACAGAAGTTGCACGTTTAGATAAGATTCTATCGGTTTGGCGTGATGACAGTGAAATCAGTCAGTTGAATCGTGAGCAACAAATAGCAGCATCTCCTGAACTTTATGAGGTCATTGCTGCTTGTGAACAATGGCGTAGTGCGACCTGTGGTGGTTTTGATGCACGTTTAGGTCAGTTAATTCAACTTTGGGAACGGAGCAATCAGGTGCAAAGTCTGGATGATCAAACCCAAGAAGCATTACTGCGTCAGTTAAAGACACAGAGTATTGAGCTAAACCCAAAAACCAAACAGATTAAAATTGCTTCTGCGGTTCAAGTCGCACCAGATGCCTATGCAAAAGGTTATGTGATTGACCGTGCCTTGATTGCCGCAAAACAAGCTGTGCCACATTTACAGGGGATTTTGGTTGATATTGGGGGGGATATGCGTGTTTGGGGACAATCACCTCAACAGGCAGGTTGGAAAGTCGGTATTCAAAATCCAAATGAACACTTTGATAATGCGGCACCAAACCAAATTTTAAATATCAAAGATCAAGCGGTTGCTTTTAGTGGACAAGGTTATCGTTCATTGGCTGGGCAATCGCATTTGCTTAACCCTCAAACTGGGATGCCAATTCAAACTGTAGAGCAATGTGTAGTGGTCGGGCAGTGTGCTGCAGATGCAGATGCTTTGGCAACGGCTTTAACTGCAATGTCACCGCATGAAGGCATGCAACTGATTGAACAACTGGTTGGTTTCGAAGCACAATTGGTTGCCAGTGATGGAAGCAGCTATCAAAGTTCAGGTTGGTCAACTTTGTTAGATGCCAATCAGCCTGCGATCCTTCGACATGTGGCTGCAAATGCTGCTGCAACAGCTTGGCCTAAAGGTTATCAGGCTCAAATTGAAGTGAATATTCCAAAACTTGCTGTTGATAATTACCGTGCGCCTTATGTTTCAGTTTGGGTGACGGATAGTGATAAAAAACTGGTTCGTACCCTTGCAGTTTGGGGTAAAGATGAGAAATGGCTCAACTCAAACTATGTGTGGTGGCGCCGTTATGGTCGTCAAATGCCAAACTTGGATGCAGTTGCAAAACCATCACGCCAACCAGGACAGTATCGTTTAGCTTGGGATGGTAAAGATGACGCTGGTAAAGCTGTGGATGCAGGTAAATATTTAATCCATATTGAAACCTCTCGTGAGCATGGTGACCATTCATATCAAAGCTTTGAGTTAGAGGTTGGGCCAAAAGCGGTCACAAAAACACTTCCTGCACAGGCAGAAATTGGTACGCTAAAATTAAACTTCCAACGTGGCGCTTAATAAAAAGTCCCACTTATTTTCGAGGCTTGTCTTTTGTATCAACGCCGTGATTTTTACCGCCATGCACGCTATGTGCATGGTTGGCTTTCTGCATTCGCTTTTATCGCACTGATTTTTTTTGCTGCGACAGGATTGTTACTCAATAACCCAGATTGGTTTAAATCATCCAATGATGAGCAAATAGCGAAAATTACTTTGCCACCTGCTTTTATCAGTGCAATTAAAAAACAAGAAAATCCAAGTCAGGCGATTTTGGATTTTGTTCGTGACAAGCACTCATTGATTGGTCGTTATAAAAGTAGTGAAGTGATGGATGGCGAGGTGATGATCCGTTTGGAGAGTCCGGCAGGATCAACAGATCTGTGGGTACTGATGGATCAAGGAGAAGTTGAAATTACCCAAAAACCAGCCACTACGGTTTCATTGCTCAATGATTTGCATCGCGGTAAAAATGTTGGTGCAACATGGCATTGGTTAATCGATATCAGTGCGATCATCATCATTTTATTGTCTTTGGCGGGCTATATTTTATTTCTCACGATTAAAACCCGTTTAATCACACATTTGCTTCTCACAGCAGCAAGTTTGGCAGCGATTATTTTACTCATTTGGTTTGCCATTTAAGGTGGAGTCATGACACAGGCTGTGCTGATCGTTATTGCGATTTTGGCAATATTATTGGGTCTGCATCTTTTTATTGTGGTGTACTTGCTTTGGCAGCAAAAACGTTCAACGTCATCTTCACAATTGCATCCTTCATATTTGGTCGTCTATGCGAGCCAATCTGGACATGCAGAAATCTGGGCGAGACATACCGCTGAACAACTACGCTTAGTTGATGATCAGATCGTAGTCAAAAATATTCAAGATCTCAGTATTGATGATCTCACTGAACAACAAAGAATTTTATGGGTGGTTAGTACCTATGGTGAAGGGGATGCACCGGATAGTGCACAATCTTTTATCAATAAAGCGTTTGCTCAGAACTTAGATTTATCCCATTTATCATTTGCAATATTGGCATTGGGAGATCGGCGTTATGCGAACTTCTGTCAGTTTGGACAGCGATTAGAACAATGGTTGCTTCAACAACAGGCGCAAATTTTATTTAATACGGTTTTGGTTGATCAACTGAATAGTCGTGATTTGGAACAATGGTTGAATGGTTTAGAGCAACTGACCTCGGTCAGCTTGGGTGACTTAGCAAATTCCCAACAGATGTTGCCATTAAAATTTGCCCATCGTCAGTGTTTAAATAAAGGCAGTGTCGGTGAGCCAATTTATAAAGTTCAATTGATTGGTGATGAAGAGTTGACTTGGTCATCAGGGGATATTCTGGAAATCCAATGTGAGAACAATCTGAAAGAAATTGAGGAGTTTTTGGTCTTACATCAGCGCAATCAAAATGCAGAGATTTCCGCTAAATTAAGAACGTTAAATTTAAGAGAATTACCTGTCAGACGAGATCAAACATTTGAACAATGGATAGATCAATTTGAAGCTTTAGCAAAGCGCGAGTATTCAATTGCAAGCCTACCTGAAAATGGTTTACTCGAATTGGTGGTTAGACAGCAGCAAACAGAAACTGGATTAGGTTTAGGTTCTGGTTGGCTGACTGAGGGGTTGCAACCTGATCAATGCGTACAAGCACATATTCGGCATAATCCAAATTTTCATTTGCCACATGATGCAAGACCTCTGATTTTAATTGGCAACGGGACGGGGATTGCTGGTTTATTGGCGCATTTGCGTCAACGAGAGCATTGGGGGTATAAACAAAATTGGCTGATTTTTGGTGAAAGACAACAGCAGTTTGATCATCTTTATCAGGCAGAAATTCACTACTGGCAGCAGCATGGTTATCTGGATCAGGTGGATTATGCATTTTCTCGTGATCAAGCTGAAAAAGTATATGTGCAAGACTGTCTAAGAACCCAATCCATTCGCTTGCAAGCTTGGATTCAACAAGGTGCAGCGATTTATGTATGTGGTAGCTTGAAAGGCATGGCGAGCGGCGTTGATCAAGCTTTAAAAGAGCTGTTGGGTGTTGAATGGGTTGAGCAACTCAAGCTTGAACAGCGTTATCAGCGAGATGTGTATTAAGTCTAGTCGTTAATCGGCTTGTGCCAAGATCAATGCTTTAATTTTAGTGGCTTTTTCAAAATGATCGAGTTGATGCTGCATGATCCACCAGTGTGCTGCTTCCATGAGGCGTTCAGGATCATCATTTTTATTGGCAAAGAAAGCATAAAATGAAAGTCCTACGTTATCGCCTTTTTTGGCAATTTTTTCATCGCAGACTTGTATGATCTTCGTTTTTAGTTCAGTTCTCATTTTATTCGGAGCATAGGTGGATCAATTGCTGAGATCATAACATGCTCAGTTAAAGTATTGTCATTATTCAGTTTTAGCGCATCTTACATCGCTTTGCGCATCTAAAATATCAAAGCCAACGAGTAAATCGCTGGCTTTGATTGGTTAAATGATTTGCTGCTAGAGATGGATTAAAACTTTTTCTCAAGGTTAAACTGCAATGAAGGAATACTTTCATTGGTTCTCGCCTGATATAAGCTACCATCTGTTTGGTTCGTCAGGCGTTCTTTATAGTGGGTGCTCAAGACATTGTTAAGGTTAAGACTTGCAGCCCAGCCATGTGCAAAACGTTTGGTTGCACTTAGGTCTAAACTAAAACGCTGATTGGTAGTTCGATCATAAGGCTGGCCATCGAGGGCACGGGTAAACTCCGGGGTATAACTGACATTGGCACTGGTTGAAAGTTGCCATGGTTTAAAACTATAAGATACGCCCGTACTGGCATTATAAGGTGCAACATCACTTACCAAACGTTCATTGTGCTGCCCATCTTCAATCTTGGCGCGAATCGTCGATACTTGACCGTTGAGCATAAATGAATGCCCAGCATCAGTTTGTTTTAATGCATAGCGTCCTGAGAACTCAACACCATAGGTGGTCGCTTGATCTTGGTTTTGTGGTCGCTCCACATAACGTGTACCTTCCAGTGCAATGACTTTTTCGATGTAGTCTTTAATTTCGCGATGATACGCCGTGACACTCACACCGCCACTAGCAGAGTCATAGGCAAGGGTAGATTCAGCCGCACGAATTTTTTCAGGTTTTAGATTTGGATTTCCACCACGATCTGGATTATTCAAACTTCCTGCATCGCTGTCTGTAGAAACGGTGACATTGGGAATCAGACGATCTGTATTTGGGCTTTTAAACGCTTGACTTAAGTTGGTCTGAATCGACCACTGTTCAGTAAGGTCGAAACGATATGCTAGAACAGGGCTTAAATGTTGATCTTGATAATCGACTAAGCCAGAGCGGTTAAGCCACTCCTGACGTACTCCTAAAGTCACAGTTTGACGGTCGGTAAAGCGCCAGCTCCCTTCGCCATACACAGCATAACGCTGCTCATCTAGGCTTTTGCTGACATTGCTATCGAGTTCGTTACTGCGCGTATCAAAACCGAATTTAATCTGACGGTCTTTATCTAATTTCCGTATACCATCATAGGCAAGACCATACTCATTTACAGTTTCATCGGTATAAATTGTATTTTGAGATGAGTGCGTCAGTTGTGTTTCAGTTTGACGTTCGACTGACAGGCGGATTTTATCACTCAAGTCTTTGTCTTTACGTTCATAACGGGTGTTTAATCGAATACTGTCGTTCTTGTCATCCTGAGTTTGATTCGATGAATAGCCATCCATTTTGACATTGCGATAGAACAATTCTGCAATCAATTTCTGTTGATCGTCCAAATCGTACTGCAAACGCGGTGAAAACATTTGCATGGTGCGGTTGACAGTGCGAAGTTGTTCACGTGTTCCAGTGGCTGTTTCTATTTTGGTGATCGAAGTATTGTCCATCCACATCTGATTGGCTGAAACACTGTATGACCATTGGTTTTTACGACCATCTGCTTGAATATTAATCTGTTTACGTTCAGATTGTTGCTCACCACTATCACGTAAACCATAGCCGAGTTTCACTGAGCCATTTAAACCTGTGTTTAGAGGCTCTTTTAAAATAATATTAATTACGGCTGAAGAAGCAACAGAAGCTTGTGCAACGCTAGGCTGCTTGATCACTTCGATGCGTTCAATCATTTCAGGGCTAATGGTGTCAATAACTGACATGCCGCCACGTGGGCCACCCTGTACGGGTTCACCATTCACCAAAAATGTTGGTGCGCCGCCACCGCGAAAGCGCATACCTGATGCACCGCCACCACCGCGAGGGCCTTGGCCAAAACTTGGAATTTGGAATCCAGCTGAACGTCGCAATGCATCCATGACGGATTGATCACCATACTGCAGCATTTCTTCTTGGGTAATGATGGTTTTAGGTACAGCACTAATATCATCATCTTTTGCTTTTTGGGGTTCTGCTGAGGCTTTGAATGAAAGGGTGGGTAAAACTTGAGGACTTGATTCGGATACTGCGGGTGCAGAAGTCTCGGTTGGGGGCTCGGCAGCAAACATTGACGCACTTATACTGAGTAATGCTGAGCTAAGCACACTGAGTCTTCCACAATAAACGGTATATTTCATTCTAGAACCCCAAAAAATGATCAAATTATTTTCTGTGTAGCCTAATGTACAATTGTGTAGAAAAATGGAATTTAGTGCGGATAACTCAAAGATTTTAAAATATTTTTATCGTTAAAAAGCTTTATAGGGAAAATAGCTAAGAATTCTATATGAACAATAAAACAGCTTTAAACTTTAAAAATAGTGTAAAAGTTGGTGAAAATGAGAATGATTTTTATTAAAATTGTAGTGTTTTTTTATTTTTAATATTTTTTTAATTTTTGTCTGAGTTTTTTTGAGAAATTTTATGAGTTCTGTACCTTTGAATATGCATAACAAGCCTATTTTTAAATTTAGCTTGTTAACTATGATGCTTCTGCAAGCGCAGTATGCATTTGCGAATGAAACAACTGCACCAACAGCAGTCATGCCAACCATTAAAATTGAAGCAATGAGTGAGCTTGATCCAATCAAAAGTTATATTGATTATGATCAGGCAAGTGTTACTCGTAATGGTCTAAAGAAAAAAGATATCCCGCAGACGATCGATACGATTGATGTGCAAAAATACAAAATCTATGGGGCAAATGACCTGAGTGTGATGTTGCAGGGGACACCAGGCGTATCTACGAATTATGATGCACGTGGTGATGGGATTTCACTTCGTGGTTTTAAAGCGGATGAAGGGGATATCTATCGTGATGGTGTTCGTGAAAGTGGGCAATTACGTCGTAGTACTGCGAATGTAGAGCGTATTGAGATTTTAAAAGGACCTGCTTCTGTACTCTATGGGCGTGGTGCTGGCGGTGGTGTAATCAATATGGTTACCAAATTCGCAAATTTTGATTCTAAAAGTTCTGTTGGAGTCTATGCAGGTTCATATGAAAACATCGGTGGTACTTTAGATTTTAATCAGGTTCTTACTGATAATTGGGCTATTCGTCTAACTGGTGAAAAAGCAGATACCAATAGCTTCCGTTCAGTTATTGGGTCACAAATTGAAATGATTTCTCCAAGTGTGACTTATCGTAGTGATGATGAGAAGCTGCTTTGGACAACGCAATATACGTTTGACAAATTAGAGCGTACGCCTGATCGTGGTCCTACTTATGAAAGTCTACCAAAAGGCATTTCTATTAAGAATGCCTTTGCGCGTAGTTCAGATTTTATTGAAGATGAATTACAAACAATTCGTACTGATGTTAAATACGAGTTTGCACCAGATTGGAAGTTCCATTGGGCTGCCAGTTATCGCCAAGCGTATCAAAACTTTGATAATTTTTTTGGTGGAACTTATTGTGATAATAATTTGACTTTAGCAACTAAGCCAGATAAATGTGATTGGAATGGTTATCTTCGTCAAAGCTATGCTTGGCAAGAAACCATGAATAAAACTGTAATGAATACCTTCGATATTACAGGTAAATTCAAAACGGGTTCATTTGAACATAATGTCATGGTTGGAAGTGACTGGACGCATGAGGATCGTGATCCAAAGCTGGGTAACTATTCTAGTGGTCAATATGCAGGTAAATATTACGGATATATTAACCCGTACAATCCTAATGATAATTATGCCTCTCCATTATTTAGTCAGACAATTGGTCGGACACCTATGACTTCTTATAGTCAACATAATGCAGAAAATAAAGCTATTTTTATTCAGGACTTAGTGAGTTTAACTCCAACTATTAAAATGATGCTTGGCGCACGCTACGATCAATTTGAGTTTAAAACACACAACATGGTGACGGATAAGAAACAGTCATATGATGGTGAAACGTTTAGTCCAAATATGGGTTTTGTGTGGCAACCTATAGAGAGTCAAAGTTTTTACGCTTCATATAGCAAGAGTTTTGCGCCGTATGGTGGCCGCGGAATGATCAGTATTGATCCGACTCAAAGTCCAAATGTTTATGATGCTGAACCACAATACAATGAACAGTATGAGATTGGGGTTAAAAGTGATTGGTTGAATGACCGACTAAATACGCAATTTTCTATTTATGATATTACAAAAAACAATATTCGTTATCGTCCTGATGAAATTAAGCATCCTGAACAATGGGACGTTGGTCAACAACAACGTTCAAGAGGGCTTGAGTTCAGTTTTATTGGTCGCGTAATGGATAATCTATTTGTTCGTGGTGGCTATGGCTATACAGATGCTAAGTGGACCAAAGATGTCCGAAATAACGTTCCAGAAGCATCTCGTTTAAAAGATAAACAGTTGGCGAAGATATCAGAGAATACAGGTAACTTATTTGTCCGCTATTTACCAACTGAAAAAGTTTATGGAGAGCTGGGTGCAACATATGTTGGATCTTTCTATACAACTGATGCAAACACAGCAAAAATTGAGGGTTGGACACGTTTAGATGCTGCAGTTGGCTATAAAGATGAACGTTGGGGAGCAACAGTTGCTGTAAATAATATTACAGATAAGGAATATTGGAGAGACCCGTCTATGTCTGGTACACCACGCAACTTCTTGGTGCGTTTGAACTACCAGTTCTAATCTAAATATTTAATTGTGACTTTAAGCACTTTTCCTTCGGGAAAAGTGCTTTTTATTTTTTAGATGCTGAAAATGAAGGGTTTTTTCGATTATAAAGATGTAATTTTTATCTATCTTATTGAATTATATAAAATGTCATTGCTAAAAAAACTGGAATATTCTATTATTTGATTGAGCGAAAATTAAACAAAAAACTTATTAAAATAACGATATAATTGTGATGTGGTTATCATTTGTGATTTTAATATGCGTTTTTGTTCTCATTTTCAGTCTTTTTTGTTAGCATTAAAGAAAACTTTATAATAGAGATAATAATAATGAAGATTAAAATTGCGATCGTCTTGGCTTTCTCTATATTTATTTTGGGTTATGTAGCTTATGTCGATGCCCAAGCAAAGAAACGTCAAGAGTTGATGAAGATTGTTCAAGATGCTGAAAATAGCCTGAACACGATACAGCACAATCCGCATACACATTTATCGTCCTATCAGCGGAGTAACTAGTTTCTAGGGCTGTAATGCATGCATTATTGCGCCAATCATCCGAGATTGAGCATCAAATGCGCTTTTTTTGTATTGTGGTACTCAAGTTTTGAATAGAATCTGTTAAAATATTTACCATTAAATAAAAAGCTGCATGTAGATATGCGGCTTTTTACGTTTTGATATCGGAATCGAATTTATACATATCCTCTGTATCACAAGGGCAAAGCTGGCATATAGATTGCTTTTAGCCTTGTATACCTTTTTGTGTACATTCAAAAAAGATTGCAAACACAAACGTATAGATTTCACATTCTACGATCTTAGATTTCAACAGGTGCTATGTTATGACAACGCCTAATGCTTCGGCTGGTTTGTTAGAACGCTTATTTAAGCTGAGCGAGAACAAAACCAACTTTAGAACAGAAGTTCTAGCAGGTGTAACCACATTTTTAACGATGTGTTACATCATCATTGTAAACCCACTCATTCTTTCTGAAACCGGCATGGATCATGGTGCTGTTTTTGTTGCAACCTGTTTGGCTGCGGCAATTGGGTGTTTGGTCATGGGGATTATTGCGAACTATCCAATCGCACTTGCACCTGGTATGGGCTTAAATGCTTATTTCACCTATTCTGTCTGTTTGGGTATGGGCGTACCTTGGCAAACTGCACTCGCTGCAGTCTTTGTGTCAGGTTTGGTTTTCCTTGCGATTAGTTTCTTTAAAATTCGTGAAGCGATTGTCAATGCGATTCCAATGTCACTTAAATTTGCGATTGGCGGTGGTATTGGTCTATTCCTCGCATTAATTGCACTAAAAAATGCAGGCATTATTGTTGATAATCCAGCGACATTGGTTGGTTTAGGGGATATCAAGCAACCAACGGTTTTGTTGGCACTATTCGGCTTTTTAATGATTGTAGTTTTGCACCAATTTAAAGTTCGTGGTGCGATTATTCTCAGTATTCTTGTGGTGACTGCTATTGCAACAGCAATGGGCTTGAATGAATTTAAAGGCGTTGTCGGTCAAGTTCCTTCTTTAGCACCGACTTTTATGCAAATGGACTTTGAAGGTCTATTTACAGCCAGTATGGTTGGGGTGATTTTTGTCTTCTTTATTGTTGATCTATTTGATAGTACAGGGACATTGGTTGGTGTTTCGCACCGTGCAGGCCTTTTACAAGATGGTAAATTACCCCGTTTGAAGAAAGCATTATTTGCTGATTCAACGGCAATCGTTGCAGGTGCAGCATTAGGTACATCTTCAACCACGCCTTATATTGAATCAGCTTCAGGCGTTGCTGCTGGTGGTCGTACTGGTTTAACAGCAGTTGTAGTTGCTTTCTTGTTCATTGGCTGCCTGTTCTTGGCACCATTGGCTCAATCTGTTCCTGGTTTCGCAACAGCACCAGCATTGTTATTCATTGGTGTGTTGATGATTCAGGGGATCACCCATATCGATTGGGATGATATTACTGAAGCTGTTCCTGCATTTTTAACCATCGTATTTATGCCATTTACCTACTCAATTGCAGATGGTATTGCGATGGGCTTTATCAGCTACGCATTGGTCAAGTTACTGACAGGCAAAGCAAAGACAGTGCCTTATATGGTCTGGATTATTGCAGCGCTGTGGGTATTTAAGTTTGTTGCATTTGGTGGTTAAGTAATTTTTTATCATTTTCTTCTTGAGCTGTAGGTGTTTACAGCTCATTGTGAAGAGAGCCTAAAAGGGCGTTATTTCGGTAACACCCTTTTTTCTTTAGACGTGGAGTTAATATGAATCAAGTCGAGCTGATTCGTGCTTTACCCAAAGCCGAATTGCATGTGCATATTGAAGGGACTTTTGAACCAGAACTGATGTTTGCAATTGCACAGCGTAATCAGATTCAGATTCCTTATCAATCAGTTGAAGAAGTGAAACAAGCGTATAACTTTCATAATCTTCAATCATTTTTAGATATTTATTATGCAGGCGCGAATGTGCTTGTGCATGAGCAGGATTTTTATGACCTTGCTTGGGCTTATTTTGAGAAATGTGCCGAAGATCGTGTGGTGCACACAGAAATGTTCTTTGACCCGCAAACACATACCGAGCGTGGTGTTGAGTTTGCAACAGTACTTGCGGGTTTAAAACGTGCCTGTACGGATGCACAAACCAAGTTGGGCATTAGTTCTCAGTTAATTATGTGTTTCTTGCGTCATTTGAGCGAAGAAAAAGCATTTGAAACGCTTGAGCAAGCTTTGCCATTTAAAGATGACGTTATTGCAATTGGTTTGGATTCAAGTGAAGTTGGACATCCTCCTGCAAAATTTGAACGTGTTTTTGCCAAAGCGCGTGAAGCAGGCTTTTTAATCGTTGCGCATGCAGGTGAAGAAGGTCCACCAGAATACATTTGGGAAGCTTTGGATTTATTAAAAGTAAATCGTATTGATCATGGTGTGCGTTCTGAGGAAGACGAGCGTCTAATGGCGCGTTTAATCGCTGAAAAAATGCCATTAACGGTTTGTCCTTTGAGTAATTTAAAGCTTTGTGTGGTCAATGATATGGGCGAACACAATATTCGCCGTTTATTGCAAAAGGGCGTACAGGTAACGGTCAATTCAGATGATCCTTCATATTTCGGTGGTTATATGAATGATAACTTTGTTGCGATTCAGCAGGCTTTGGATTTAAGCAATGATGAATTAAAGCAATTGGCAATTAACTCTTTTGAAGCTTCATTTATTTCTGATGAAGAAAAGCAAAAGTGGATTGCAGAAGTGAAAAAGATCTAAATTAAAAAAACCGCGTAAAGCGGTTTTTTTTATGTCTTAAGTATTATTTGGGCTGACGCAACATGCTGAGCAAGACATTATCTTTATCGATCAGATGGTGTTTAATGGCGGCCAATGCATGTCCAGCAACCAATAAGCCCGCAAACCAAGAAAGATAAATGTGTAAGGGTTTAACAATTGCCAGTAATTCTGGATTGTCTTGTACTAAACGTGGAATTTCGAATAAATATAAAACTGGAGCAGGGTGTCCAGCACTCCAACTAAATAAACAGCCCGTAATTGGCAGAGCGAGCAGCATTAAGTACAGGAATAAATGTCCAACATGTGCCAACATTTTCATTGTCGGTGACATGGTGTCTGGTAATTCTGGTGCAGGGTGGGTGTAGCGCCAAAAAATACGGATCACCACTAAGAAAATAATGGTTGTGGCTATATTTTTATGTAGGGTAATAACGGTTCCCTTGAAGCTACCATCAACGTCATAGCTGAGAAAGTTGCCACTGTAAAAGCCAATCAGCCAAGCAGTGATAAAAATTGCAGCCATGAGCCAATGTATAACTTGTGCCGTACGCGTGTAATATTGTGCTGAGGTTGGCATTGCAACATCCTGGCTTTGTTATAGATGGGTGTTTTTAATTCTAGTTAGCCCTTGTTCTTTCTCATATATCGGAAGTGTAACGGAGCGTTTTATGCGTAGAACGTTCATTGTTGTCTAAATCATTTATCATTGTTTAATTATGTAAATATGAAGCTGAGTCATATCATAAAAGCCGTCATTTAGGCACAATACGCCTGCCAAAATTTAGATACAGGATAGAAATTATGAAAAAGTTGGTACTTATTGTTGCCCCTGTCGTTTTAGCTTTGAGTGGTTGTGTTACCCCAGATGGAAATAACTCAGCGGGTACAACTTCACAGCAGTTAGGTATGGCAGCGTTAAAAGTTGCTGTAAATGCGAAATGTATTAATGAGATTAATACACTACCAGCGTGGAAAACAGCGACACGTGTAATGACAGCAGAGCAGCGTGACAATATCCAAACTGAAGTGTGTGGTTGTGTTAGTGAAAAAGCGCCAAACAGCGTCACTGCAGTTGAATTGGCAACAGCTGCCATTGATCCAACAGCACGTGCGACGATTGTGACTCAAGTCGTTTCTCAAACTGTAAACGCATGTGTAGCTGAAACGTTCAAGAAAGCCGGTTAATAAGATAAGGCTGAGTCATCAGCCTTTAGAGATTTTATATGAAAGTTGCTGGTGTAGATGAGGCAGGGCGTGGACCTTTAGTAGGTTCCGTTGTTGCAGCTGCAGTTATTTTAGATCCGAATAATCCGATTGAGGGTTTAAATGATTCTAAAAAGCTGACTGAAAAAAAACGGGAAAAACTGTTTTTAGAGATTCAGGAAAAAGCTTTGGCTTGGTCCATTGCCGAAGCAACACATGCTGAAATTGATGAGTTTAATATTTTACAAGCGACTTTTCTTGCGATGCGTCGTGCAGTTGAAGCATTAAACACTCAGCCTGTCAAAGTGATTGTGGATGGCAATCAGATTCCAAAGGGAATCACTATTCCTTGTGAAGCAATTGTTGGTGGTGATGCCAGCCATGCAGAGATTAGTGCTGCTAGTATTTTGGCGAAAGTCACACGTGATCGACAAATGTATGAGTTAGATCAGCAATACCCAGACTATGGTTTTGCTAAACATAAGGGATATCCAACCAAAGCACATTTTGAAGCGATTGCGGCCCATGGTGTGATTGATCAACATCGTCGTAGCTATGGACCTGTAAAGAAGGCTTTAGGCCTATAAAAAACAATTAAAGCGACTAAGAATAGTCGCTTTAATTTTTGGAGAAGCACACGGGGTATTAACGATTGAAGTTATTATTTCGAGGAAAATCGTTATTATCTTCTTCAAAAGAATGTTGAAAATCTTGATCAAGATGTTGCAGATGCTCATGCATGGCACGTTCATGTTGGATACGTTGGTAAATTTCCTCACGATGCACAGAAACTTCTTTTGGAGCATTTACACCAATACGCACCTGATTGCCTTTTACGCCAAGCACAGTAACACTGACTTGATCCCCAATCATTAATGTTTCTCCGACACGACGGGTCAGAATCAGCATGTTTATCTCCTTGCTAAACGCTTAAACTTGCGACAGGGAATTCATTGTTCGAAAGCACAGCTTAATATACAGAAAATTCTAACAGAAATATGTAAAAAACATTTTTTTTCGTAAGTTCTGTGAGAATCATCTTTACAACCTCAAGGCCTAATATAACAGAGCCACTATAAAAAAAACTATAGTGGCTCTGTTTTTTTTCTTATTTACTTGCGAGTAAATATGTTTAAGCAGCTATTAATTAAGCACGTACACTGCTTTCGCCATGTTCACGATCCAAACCAAAAGCTGTATGTAAACAACGAACTGCTAGCTCTAAGTAATTTTCTTCAATGATCACAGAAATCTTAATTTCTGATGTAGAAATCATGAGAATATTAATGCTTTCTTCAGCCAATGCAGTAAACATTTTGCTTGCTACACCCGCATGAGAACGCATACCTACACCAACGATAGACACTTTTACGATGTCATCACGCGTCACAACTTCACAACCTTCGATACTGTTGGCTGTTTGATCTAAAATTGCTTTTGCTTTTGCTAAGTCATTACGATTTACAGTAAAAGTAAAATCAGTTGTGCCATCTTCTTCAACATTTTGGATTATCATATCCACTTCAATGTTTGCATCACTGATTGGTGACAAGATTTTAGAGGCAATACCTGGTTCGTCAGGAACACCCAAAATTGTTAATTTTGCTTCGTCACGGTTAAATGCAATACCTGCGATGATTGGTTGTTCCATATCGTCTTCTGCCTCAGTCGTAATTAGTGTGCCTACGTTTTGTTTGAAATCTTCATCAAATGCACCATCGTCATCATTATCAAAGCTTGATAACACGCGTAGTGGAACTTGATATTTGCCTGCGAATTCAACAGAGCGAATTTGTAAAACTTTTGAACCTAAAGATGCCATTTCAAGCATTTCTTCAAAAGAAATGCGATCAATTTTCTTCGCTTTTGGTGCAACACGCGGGTCAGTGGTGTAAACACCATCAACATCGGTATAAATTTGGCACTCATCTGCTTTTAATGCTGCTGCAAGTGCAACACCAGATGTATCAGAACCGCCACGCCCTAAAGTTGTGATATTGCCATTGGCATCAAAACCTTGGAAACCAGCAACAACAATGACACGACCAGCATCTAAATCATTGCTCATCACATCAGTATCAATCGATTCGATACGTGCTTTGGTAAACGCGCTGTCCGTTTTAATACCAACTTGACGACCTGTATATGATTTAGCTTCTACACCAATTGAATTCAGTGCCATCGCTAACATGGAAATCGTTACTTGTTCACCCGTTGACACCATTTGATCTAATTCACGTGGGTCAGGGGTGCTGGTAATGGCTTTGGCAAGCGCAAGTAAGCGGTTGGTTTCACCACTCATTGCTGATACAACCACGACCACCTTGTGACCATGATCATGCCAACGCTTGACACGATGAGCAACATTTAAAATGCGCTCAGGAGTACCCATAGAGGTACCGCCATATTTTTGAACGATTAATGCCATAGTTGTTCCATATAAGCCATGACCCTGAGAGGCATCAGGGTCAGTTACACAAAAGTGAAGTCTTTATTATTGCTCAAGCCAAGCAGGTAATGCTGCGATGACTTGATCAAACTTCTCGTTAAGTGGCGCGCCACCTTGTGCTAAGTCAGGTTTACCACCACCTTTACCACCAAGCTCTTGAGCTAAATGTTTGATGATGTCACCTGCTTTTAGAGTTGCAGCGTATTGTTTAGCGACGGAAGCGATTAAACTCACTTTATCACCTTCAACACCAGCTAAAATAATGACTGCATCTTCTAATTTTGATTTTACGCTGTCATGAAGATTGCGTAATGATTTGGCATCTAAACCTTTTACCGATGTGATCAGCGTTTGACGGCCAGCAATTTCCTTTACTTGATCTAAAAGTTCAGCTGCTTGGAAGCTCGCTAACTTTTGATTCAATTGTTCGATTTGCTTTTGTAGACTAGAAGCAGTTTCAACAATCGCTTCAACTTTCTCTACAGTTTGGTCTTTTTGCGCTTTCAACAAACCGTTGATGGTTTGGATATCAGTTTCTGTTTTTTGAACAACTTCAAGCGCCTTGGTACCAGTCACGGCTTCAATACGACGAACGCCCGCAGCGACACCACCTTCAGAGGTGATTTTGAAGAGACCAATATCACCAGTACGCTTAACGTGAATACCACCACACAGTTCGATAGAGAAGTTTTTCTCTTCAATAATAGAACCCATAGACAGTACGCGAACTTCTTCGCCATACTTTTCGCCAAACAGCATCATTGCGCCTTTGGCTTTCGCAGATTCAATATCCAGTAATTCAGTCGTTACAGGGCTGTTGGCAATCACTTCAGCATTGACTAAACGCTCAATCTGTTGCAACTGTTCAAATGAAACAGGTTGGTCATTGGCAAAGTCGAAACGTAAAATGTCACTCGCAACCAAAGAACCTTTCTGTTGAACATGTTCACCCAGAATTTGACGTAAAGCAGCGTGGAGAAGGTGAGTGGCAGAGTGATTACGTGCTGTTGCAGCACGAATATCTGCTTTAACGGTTGCTTCAACATTTTGAGTTGCTTTCAGGCTACCCATGGTCACGATACCTTGATGAACAAAAGCACCACCAGATTTTTTAGTATCTTGTACTTCAAAGATACCTGTATCGTTTTTGAATAGACCTGTATCGCCGATTTGACCACCGCTTTCTGCGTAGAAAGGGGTTTGGTTCAATACGATAAGGGCTTCATCACCTTCATTGATTTCATCAACTTGAACGCCATCTTTATAGATCGCAACAATTTGACCTTGGCCTTGAGTTGCATCATAGCCATCAAATTGAGTTTCACCTTCAACTTTTACGATGCTGTTATAGTCAACCGCAAATTTACCTGCATCACGTGCACGCTGACGTTGTGCCGCCATTTCAACTTCGAAGCCAGCTTCATCAATCGTAAGATCACGTTCACGCGCGATATCAGCCGTTAAATCAGTTGGGAAGCCGTAAGTATCATAAAGTTTAAATACGGTTTCACCTGGGATGACATTGCCTTTCAGTTGAGCCAATTCACCTTCGAGTAATTTCAAGCCTTGCTCAAGTGTTTTGGCAAATTGCTCTTCTTCTTTAAGCAGTTGCGCTTCGATGCGTGCTTGCTGTGCTGCTAGTTCAGGATAGGCTTCACCCATCACTTCAATCAGCGGTTGTAACATCTTATAGAAGAACGAACCTGTTGCACCCAATTTGTTGCCGTGACGTACTGCACGACGAATGATACGACGCAACACATAGCCACGACCTTCATTTGAAGGGTTTACACCATCGGCAATCAAGAATGAACATGAGCGAGCATGGTCTGCAATCACTTTTAAAGATGCTGGATATTCAACAGGTTTATTCTGTGCTTTCGCTTCAGCTTCAATTGCAGTGGTATCTAGACCAATGATTTCAGCTGCCGCTTTTAATAAGTGCTGGAACAGGTCAATTTCGTAGTTTGAATTAACATGTTGTAAAACAGCAGAAATACGCTCCAAGCCCATACCTGTATCAACAGAAGGTGCTGGAAGAGGGTGCATAACACCATCCGCAGTACGATTGAACTGCATGAATACGTTGTTCCAGATTTCGATGAAACGATCGCCATCTTCTTCTGGTGTACCTGGTAAACCACCCCAAATGTGATCGCCATGGTCAAAGAAGATTTCAGAACACGGACCACAAGGGCCTGTATCGCCCATTGCCCAGAAGTTATCTGATGCGTATTGTCCGCCTTTGTTATCGCCGATACGGATAATACGATCTGCGTCTAAGCCAATTTCTTTATTCCAAATTTCAAACGCTTCATCATCGGTATGATAAACCGTTGCATATAAACGATCTTTTGGCAGTGCTAACCATTGTTCACTGGTCAAGAATTCCCACGCAAATTTAAGTGCGTTTTGTTTGAAATAATCACCAAAAGAGAAGTTACCCAACATTTCAAAGAAAGTGTGGTGACGTGCGGTATAACCGACGTTGTCGAGGTCGTTGTGTTTTCCGCCTGCACGGACACATTTTTGTGATGAAACTGCGCGGACATAGTCGCGTTTTTCTAAACCTAAGAAACAATCTTTAAACTGGTTCATACCAGCATTGGTAAACAGCAAAGTTGGGTCGTTGGCAGGAACGAGAGAACTCGAAGCAACACGTGTATGGCCTTGCGATTCGAAATAACGCAAAAAGGCTTCACGGATTTCAGCTGATGTCATAAAGCGAGTACTCACAACCAAGACACTCCATAATTTTGAATTTGGCTATATGCAACAAAGTCCGTTGTTTTTGATGTTCTACAATCGAACCCATTGCGTGGCATAGATTTTAAAGGTGCTAAATTATAACGGAAAATACGCCCCTCACCAACGATTTTACAAGCAATATCATATAAAACTGTGTTTAAGCTAAAAATCTATATTCAACAACGCGCTTGATGTTTTACCATATAGCATAGAAAAGATGATGTTTTTATGAATAAGGACCCTACATGCAACGTATCGCTATCAATGGATTTGGTCGAATTGGTCGAAATGTATTACGTGCATGGTTTGAAAGTCCAAAACAGTTTCAATTTGAAATTGTTGCCATCAATGACATTGCCGATGTGCAAACTTTGGTGCATTTGTTCAAGTATGACACCACACATGGTCGTTTTGCAGGACAAGTTCAAATTCTGATTGAAAATGAACATATTTTTCTCAGTATTCAGTCCAATCAACGTCAATTAAAGCTACAGGTTTTTAAGCAGGCTCAGCCTGAGTTATTGCCTTGGGCAGACTTAAACATAGATGTGGTACTGGAATGTACGGGTTTATTCCGTTCACGTGCTGATGCGACTCGCCATGTTGAGGCAGGCGCGAAGCGTGTCATTATCGGTGCCGCGCCTTTTGACTCAGTTGATGCTGCCATTGTCTACGGTGTCAATCATGCTGAGGTAAAAGCCACAGATCAAATTATTTCCAGTGTGTCTTGTACTACTCAGGCTTTGGTTCCCTTGGTCAAAATCATTGATGATGCTTTTGGTATAGATACTGCATTAATGACGGAAATCCATGCAGTCACAGCAGATCAATCAGTATTAGACCATGCACATCGAGATTTACGTCGTGCACGTGCGTCAGGTCAAAATATTATTCCAACCACATCGAGTGCCTTAGGTGCATTAAAACAAGTCATGCCAAAAATGGAAGATCGTATCGATGGTTATTCGATTCGTGTACCGACCATTAATGTGGCCGCGATTGATTTAAGCTTTGTTTCGCATTCACCCATTACCGTGCATAAAGTGAATGAAGTTTTGAGCAAAGCAGCTCAGTTTGATTATGCACAGATTATGCAGGTGACGGATGAAGATCTCGTTTCAAGTGATTTTAATCATTCGCCATATTCATTGATCGTCGATTTAACGCAAACCATGGTGGTGGGACATCAAGCGAAAGTATTTGCGTGGTATGATAATGAATGGGGATATGCAAATCGTTTACTGGATCTGTGTGAATCATTTTGTGATTAATTGTTTAATAAAATATAAAAAATAATGTGGAGTAATAGTTGATGTTGATTTGGGGATTTATTGCTGTTTTATTGGCGGCGGTTGTATTTTTATTCTGGTTGCAGTTTAAAAATGTAGAAGTACAAAACCAAGATGTTCAAGTTTTGCAACTTGAGGAAAAAGTTGTGCATTTAGAACTACACCTGAAAAAGAGTTTGGAAATCATGCAGGATTTGGCAAAGAAAATGCATGTGCAACAGGAAGTGCTTGATAGAACTGTGGCCAATATTGCGGCTTTAGAAAAGCAAAATGTTGAAATGGTAAATTTACTAGAAATTGTCGTAAAAGGCGGAAAAGGAAATTAATACATACAAGCTAATTTCTGAAAATCTTTTATAAAAATTCAGATTCACGATCAGTTCGAGGTATTTAGTGAGCTCAAACTTAAATGAAGTGGTGGTTCGCCTCACGGTAGAAGAAGACTGGAAAATTCTTCAAACGATTCGTTTAGAGTCTCTCTTGGATAGTCCAGATGTTTTCGCTGCTCATTATGCCGTGGTAGAGAAATATAGTGAATCAGAATGGCGTGATCGTGCGTCACACAATAGTAAATATCACTATTTCTTAGCAATAGTAGGGACTCGTGCAGTAGGTATCATTGGTGGAATCCGAAATGCTGTCCATGAGTTTAACTTAGTGGCAATGTGGGTGAATCCTGAGTTCCGTGGTCGCGGTGTAGCCGATCTTCTCATTTCTGCGATTAAGAATTTAGCAATTTCTAAGGGGCACTCCAGGATTGTGTTAAGTGTATCTCCACATAATTCGCGAGCAGTCGGTTTATATTCTAGGCATGATTTTGTGTTTATACCCGAATGGGAATCTTTAGCGCTTAGTTCTGGTGAAAGAAATCAAAAAATGGAATGTGTCACTTTTTAAAAACTTAAGAACAAGTTCTTAGGTTTTTAATCCTATTCTTATTTTTATTTAAGTAACTGATACGTGGTTGAGAATTTCGAAAGAGGCTATTTTTGCATTCAATACAAAAGAAATGAAATCAGTACTGTAAAAAACTAAATCTGATTAATTGGAAGCAGGGGGATCGTTCAGATGTTGGGCAGTTCTTTGGCTTAAGAACATCGACTACTCTTGCAAATGATTGATCTCAATTTATTGAATCTATTCGTTAATTTTATAAAAAAGTTTTGATGTGTGGTTGATGGAACAATAAAGATTTATTCAAATTCGAAGGTGCATCGCAGAAATCTTCGTGCTACACTACGCTGAATCGGGCATTCA
This sequence comes from Acinetobacter sp. NIPH 2100, assembly GCF_000369805.1. GTDB lineage: Bacteria > Pseudomonadota > Gammaproteobacteria > Pseudomonadales > Moraxellaceae > Acinetobacter. The sequence continues at coordinate 1,421,998 of NZ_KB850224.1, forward strand.
CCCGATTTTTTTATGTGGTTGCTTTTTGTGTGGATGCTTCCACATTGAACAGATTTTAGGTTTGGAACATGGCCATTTCAGAGACATGGTTGCTCCCTGACGGGGTAGCAGATGTATTGCCAGAACAAGCGCAAGTTGTTGAAACATTGCGTCGAGAAGCTTTAGATTTCCTCGCAGTTCGAGGTTATCAATTGGTGTATACGCCATTTATTGAATACATCGAATCGCTCTCTCTACTTTCAGAATCTAATCAAGATTTAGATTTAGTTACCTTCAAAGTGATTGATCAACTTTCTGGTCGTTTACTCGGTGTACGTGCGGATATGACACCGCAAGTGGCACGTATTGATGCCCATGTTCGACCAATTGAAGGCGTGGCACGTTATTGCTATGCAGGTTCAGTTTTACATACTAAACCACAGAATTTTAATGCAACACGCGCACCGTTACAGTTAGGTGCAGAGTTGTATGGTCATGACAGCATCGAAGCTGATGTTGAAATGATCAATGTCATGTTGGCATTAATTGAACATACCCATACTTTAGAGGGTGCTCATTTAGATTTAGGTCATGTCGGTTTATTCCGTAGTCTGGTTAAACGCGCTGGTTTAAATAAAAATACCGAAAGTGAACTTTCTGATTTATATCAGCGTAAAGCTTTCCCAGAGTTAGAAGAATTCACTCAAGATTTAGCAATGGGTGCGGATTTTTATGCTTTAGGTCGTTATGCAAGTGACTTAAATGCATTAGAAACGCATTTAAGCCAAGATATTTTAAATGATGCTGATTTCAAAAATGCATTAGATGCATTGAAATCTACATTCGTGCAAATTCAATCTCGTTGGTCGAATCTGAACATTGGGATAGATGTGGTTGAATTACGCAGCTATCACTATCATACAGGTTTGATGTATGCCATTTATGCACCAAATCGTGCAGCGCCACTGGCTCAAGGTGGGCGTTATGATGGGATTGGTGAGCATTTTGGACGTGCACGTCCAGCAACAGGATTTAGTTGTGATTTATATGCTTTAGGCGCAACACAGTTTGTTGAAATTAACACTGTAGTTGCTCCTAGAGGGAATGACCAAGATTTATTCAATGCAATTGCAGAGGCACGTAGCAAAGGTTTGCGTGTCGTGCAGTTGTTAGGTCATGACGATTTAAGCTCAGTGCCTTATGCGACCCATAAAATGGTGTCTCAAAACGGCCAATGGGTGATTGAAAAGATTTAATTGCTAAGTTGCTTAACGACTTAGTTTCCAATTTTAACAGCATGATGTAATGAGGCTATTATGGGCAAAAATGTTGTGGTACTTGGTACCCAATGGGGCGACGAAGGAAAAGGTAAAATCGTCGACCTGCTCACAGATCAAGCGGCTGCGGTAGTTCGCTATCAAGGCGGACACAACGCAGGTCATACGCTTGTCGTAGGTGGTAAGAAGACTGTATTACACCTCATTCCATCAGGTATTTTACGTGAAAACGTATTGTGCTTAATCGGGAATGGTGTTGTTCTTTCTCCTGAAGCCCTAATTAAAGAAATGGCAATCTTAGAAAGCGAAGGCGTACCTGTTAAAGAGCGTTTACGTATTTCTCCAAACTGCCCACTTATTTTGCCAAACCACATCGCGCTTGACCAAGCACGTGAGAAAAAACGTGGCAATGCAAAAATTGGTACAACAGGTCGTGGTATTGGACCAGCTTACGAAGATAAAGTTGCACGTCGTGCTGTACGCGTAGCAGACTTGATTCGTGGCGGTGCGTTACTTGAAGCACAACTCAAGGAAATGCTTGAGCTTCATAACTTCCAATTGTCTCAATTTTATGGCGTTGAAGAAGTTAAGTTTGAAGATGTGCTTGCGCTTTGCAATGAATGGCGTGAAGTCCTTGCACCATTAGTCATCGACGTGACGAAAGTGTTACATGATTACCGTAAAGAAGGTAAGGCAATCATGTTTGAAGGTGCGCAAGGTTCATTGCTTGACATCGATCATGGTACTTATCCATTTGTAACAAGCTCAAATACCACTGCTGGTGGCGTGAGTTCTGGTTCAGGTATGGGTCCACTTCATTTGGACTATGTATTGGGTATTACCAAAGCCTATACAACGCGTGTAGGTGCGGGTCCATTCCCAACTGAGTTGCACTATGATGCTGCGACAGATACAGGTGATGCAATTGGTCGTCATTTAGGGACTGTGGGTCACGAGTTTGGTGCATCTACTGGTCGTCAACGTCGTTGTGGTTGGTTCGATGCTGAAATTCTGCGCCGTTCTGTTGAAGTGAACTCGTTGTCTGGTATTTGCTTAACTAAGCTTGATGTATTAGATGGCCTAGAAGAAGTTAAAATCTGTGTGGGCTATGAAGATGTCGATTCAGGCTGTGCAGGTTCTTCTGATGCGATTTCATTCGAAAGCTTGAAGCCAATCTATGAAACCATGCCTGGTTGGAGTGATTCTACTGTTGGTTTAACTCAAATTGATCAACTTCCTGCAAATGCGTTGGCTTATGTACGTCGTATCGAAACTTTAATTGGTTGCCCAATTGATATCGTTTCAACAGGTCCTGATCGTGCAGAAACGATTGTATTGCGTCATCCATTTTCAGCATAAGCTGAGTCGATGACAAAAAAGCTCTCAAATTTGATTTGGGAGCTTTTTTTATGGCGGTTATTTAGAAAAAGAGGTGAGAGATGGCTTTGAAATTGATTGCTGAAGACTTTATCCAGCCAGACTGTATCGACAGCGTTTTACCGCTTTATCAAGAACTTGTCGAAAAAACTCGGACTGAAGCTGGATGCATTGCCTATGATCTTTATCATGATCATAAACAGATAGGCCATTTTGTTTTTATTGAAGAGTGGGTTGATCGTTCAGCATTAGAGCGACATGTGCAGTCTGAGCATTTTCAGCGCTTAGTGCCTCAAATTGATCAGTATCAAACTCAGGCTGGACGTTTTACCCATCTACATGGTTTCGAGACATTATTGCCAAACAAAGAAGATCAATAATTTAATTTGCGATCACTGAACAGTAATAGCAAAAAAACAGCTTTTGATTCCAATCTTTGTTATTTCACAGCCTAAAAAATCCTCGTTATATTGGCTTTACGTTCAAACAAAGAGGGTTTAATCATGACGAAAAAGAGAATCCGCTACAATGGCTATGAATTGGCGTGCCGATGTTAATTTAAATCGAAGCGCTTAAAAAGGTACAAACCAATTTTGATCAAGGCGGGGAGAGAGGTTGGTTTGAACATTTAAACAATAAAAATAAATCTGAGTGTTTGATAATAAAATATATAAAAAGTCGAAGAGAACCGAAAGGTTCTCTTTTTTATTGAGGTGTTTCCTCAATCTCTCTCACTGCGTTATAGGCTGCAGCAGGTTCGATATTCAGAATTTTTTTACCAAAGCTTCTGAGCCACCATACCAGTTGTGAAGTAAACGGAACGGTTGCGGATACTTCAACAATGTTTTCTTCCACATGCTGGATGATTTGATCCTTACTGAGTTGACTCTCGTAGAAGCTTTTTGCTGTACTTTCCGTCATGGTGAGCTTTAAATGAATCAGTTCAGTTGGTTTGTTATAGTCAACGCGGAAACCAAGAGCCCCTGATTCAATATAATTATCAATTTCAAAGTTCACAGGATGTAAGGCGCGACTATCCAAGACTGTTGCTGCTTTAAAGCGGTGCAAAGCAAAGGTTTGTACTTCGGTTTTATCGTTTCGGGTACAGATTAAATAAATCACTGCACCTTTTTGAACCAAAGCCAGTGGATTGAGGATATAGGTCTTATCTTCGCCTTGATGAGTGCGGGCACGATAAATACATTCGATTTGTTTATCTTGTAACAAACCTTCGTAAATCGCTTGTTGCGCATGTTTGTCTACGACTGGCGGAATCAATGGTTGTGTGGCAGGCACAATACGAACACGGTTGATCCATTGGCGAACATTGTTCTGTGTCGATAGGCTGCGCTTGGCAAGATCAAACCAAGGGGTCATTTCTTCTAATAGGCTTGGTGGGAGCAAGTGACGTAAATGTTCTTCAACCATCATAAAGGTGACCGCCTGTGAACTGGTCATATGCGGCAAACTTTGAATGGGTGCATCTGAACGCCAACGCCAGCCTTGCGGTACGGTCTTATTACTCTCAATCGGGAAGCGTTGTGCAATCTGGTTTAAATCACGCTGGATGGTACGCAGACTGATATCAATGCCTTCGCGTTCTAATATTTCTTGTAATTCACGGGTGCCCATCCATTTCCCAGTCGAAAGGCGGGATAAAATTTGCCATTGGCGATAAAGGCTATTAGATGTTTCTTTTTCTTGTACGGATGACATAAGCGAAATACGTAATTCAATGGTCTAAAGCAGACACAATAAAAAAACTATACTTAATTATCAAGTCCATCCTATCCAGATTACGTATTTACGACTGAAATGACCCTAGTTTTGCTTAAATATTCTAAGTCTGGTTGAAATTTGATCATTTTATATAAGTGGCATTGAAATTGCTTTTATTAGATATAAATAAATGATGAGACGAGGTTTCTATGTCAGAACAAGAACACAACCTACATGTCAGCACAGATTATTATACGCCAGAACAAAATGCAGCGGTCTCCGTTCATACGTCTACATTTATTCCACAGCTTGAGGTGACGAAAAATTTATTTGAACAGCTTAAATCTCAATTTTTCAATGAAATGCTGGATGACAAAAGTTTTAACGGTGAAGCTTCGAAAAAAATTGAACAATGGTTGAGTATTCGTAGTCTTGATGATTTAAAAACACTGGAAGCACAAGCGAAACAGCATTTTCTTTATCAAGGGATTACTTTTAATGTTTACGGTGATCAAGAGGGCGCGGAACGAACCATTCCTTATGACCTTATTCCACGAGTGATTGAAAAGAAACAATGGGAAAAGATCGCGACAGGTTGTGCTCAACGGGTCAAAGCACTGAATTTATTTTTAGATGATATTTATCATGGGCAACATATTTTAAAAGAAGGCCTCATTCCCGCTGAGCAAGTGATTGCGCATGAAGCATTTCAGCCGCATATGTTGAAACATCAGCTTAAAGGAAAAATCTATTCACAAATTAGTGGCATTGATATTATTCGCGATGGCCAAGGGGATTTCTTTGTACTGGAAGATAATTTACGTACACCCTCTGGTGTGTCTTATATGCTGGAAAGCCGAAAAATCAGCCAGAAATTGATGCCTGATTTATGTAGTAGCAATAATTTACAAGGGATTGAACAATATCCGAGTTTATTAAGGGCGATCCTAGAAGAAAATGCTTATGTGGATCAGCCTTTGATTGTGGTATTAACGCCTGGACGCTTTAACAGTGCCTATTATGAGCATTCCTTTTTAGCACGTGAAATGGATGTATCGCTCGTGACCAGCCGCGATCTATTTGTCGAGGACGATAAAGTTTTTGTCAAAACCATCCGTGGTCGTCAGCAGGTTGATGTGATTTATCGCCGTGTGGATGATGAGTTTTTAGATCCGCTTAGCTTTAGACCTGATAGTACTTTGGGTGTGCCTGGGCTGATGTCTGCATATTTACAGCACAATGTTGTGATTGCCAATGCACCGGGAACTGGTGTGGCGGATGACAAGTCTATTTATCCTTATGTCGATCAAATGATTCAATTCTATTTGGGCGAAGCGCCAATTTTAAAGAATGTGCCGACCTATCAATGCCGAGATGCCGAGCAACTCGATTATGTGCTCAGTCATTTGGAAAAATTGGTGGTCAAAGAAGCTCAAGGCTCTGGCGGCTATGGCATGCTAATTGGGCCGCAAGCTGATCAAGAACAAATTGATTGTTTTAGACAAAAATTGATTGAAACACCACATTTATATATCGCACAACCAACTTTGGCACTATCGGTTGCACCAACTTTGACCACAGAGGGGGTTGCGGAGCGACATATTGATCTGCGTCCTTTTGTTTTAAGTTCACCCTACCGTACTGAAATTGTGCCAGGCGGTTTAACACGTGTCGCCATGCAAGCAGGTTCACTTGTGGTTAACTCTTCTCAAGGTGGAGGAATTAAAGATACTTGGGTCGTTGAGAGCTTACGTTCTTAAACCATATTTCTCGGCCCTCCAGTGAGGGTGGGGAATGATGTTGATATAAAGAAAAGGGAGGAGATTTATGCTTTTACTGAGTTCAAGTGCTCAACATATTTATTGGTTAGGACGTTATCTATTTCGTATTGCGCATGTCGCAGGGCAATTACCTTTTGCCGATGATCAGCAAGCTTCCAAGTTCGCTCAGGCGCTTTGTTTGCATATTGAGGATGCGGAGAGCTTAAATCAATTTATGTTAGATCGGCAGCAGCCCTATTCGCTGTTGAGTCAGCTTGAGATTGCTCGGGACAATATTCAGGAGCTACGAGGACTATTGACTGCCCAAGGCTATGCAGAACTAAATTATTTGATTAAAACTACAGCATCGGACGGACTGGCGATTCAAGAGGTGGTGCAAAACTGTTGTGATATTCTGAAAACTGAGCAAGAAGATGTCTTTCTATTTTTTCATATCGGGCAATGTGTTGAGCAAATTGATACTTATTTTCGGTTTCAGCACAATACGCATGCGGTGTTTGATGCAATCGATCCAACCATTGAGCGCTTATATCATTTGGGATGGCAAGACTTGCAACCGTGTTGGGAAGCATTAAAACAGCAGCCTTATTTAAATCAGTTTTATGCATTTACCTATAAATTGGAAAATCAATTTGAGGCATCCTCATGAAACTTATGGTGAATCACCAAACGCATTATCAATATACTGAGATTGCGCGAAATAGTGTTCAATCCATCAAAATGATGCCACAGAGTTCGAGGCATCAAAGTGTTGAAAATTGGCATATCAGTGTCCCTGGGCAATATTCATGTCAGCGAGATGCGTTTAACAACTTATGGATTACCGCAACACAACGCCATGATTATCGTTATTTGACGATCATGGCTCAGGGTGTGGTCGATTTATATGCAACTGAATTGGGGCATGTCGAAACTGATGTTTCGCCGCTGTTATTTTTACAGCGTACCGCAATGACCTGTTGTGATCTGACCATGACTGATTTTGCACAGTCTGTCGTTAGGGTCAAAGATCGACAACATTTAATTGTTTTAGCAGAAAAAATTCTCCAACAAGTGCCTTATTTACCAGAAAGTACCTCTGTGACAACCTCGGCGATTGATGCCTTTTATGCGGGTCAAGGGGTGTGCCAAGACCATGCACATATATTAATTGCCATGTGTCGTGCGTTACAATTACCAGCACGTTACGTTTCGGGCTATATCTACGATGAAAATCAGCCACACCTCGCCAGTCATGCATGGGCAGAGGTTTTTGTGGATAATGAATGGTATTGTTTCGATGTAAGTAACCAGATATTTACACCTCAAAATCATATATACGTTGCAGTTGGCCGTGATTATTTAGATGTGGCGCCTGTGCGAGGTATCCGTGAGCAAGGTGGGGTGGAAAGTATGATGTCTGTGGTGCAGGTTTTGGCGTGTTGAATGTAAAGAGAGAAAGATGACCTATTGTTGCGCATTACGATTAGAGCAGGGTTTGGTATTGATTAGTGATACCAGAACCAATGCAGGGGTCGATCATATTTCTGTATTTCGCAAATTGCATACCTTTGGAGTGGAAGGCGAGCGTTTTATTGCGCTACAAACATCGGGTAATTTAGCAACGACTCAGGCTGTGATCGGGCATTTGCAAAATGCTTTGGCGCTGCACCAAGAACCCAATTTATATAGTGCCAATACCATGTTCGAAGTGGCTGAGCTGGTGGGTAAAACCTTACGTAAAGTGCTTGAAGATATTACCAGCGATACGCAAGAACAGATGAATTATTCCTGTAGCATCTTGGTCGGCGGGCAGATTCAAGGCGAAGAAATGCAGCTGTATAATGTGTATCCGCAGGGCAACTTTATTTGTGCAACCATTGATACGCCTTATTTTCAGATTGGTGAAAGTAAGTATGGAAAACCGATTTTAGATCGTGCCTTGTACTATGATATGCCCTTAGATGATGCTCTACGTTGTTCACTCATATCTTTTGATTCAACTTTGCGATCTAACGTTTCAGTCGGCCTACCTTTAGATGCCTTGGTTTACCATAAAGACAGTTTTATAATTCCAGAAGGTAAGCGTATTGGTGAAGATGATCCTTACTTTACCCAAATCAGTAAACAATGGTCTGAAACCTTGCGCCGCGGTTTGCAAGAGTTGCCAAAACCAACTGCTGACTATGGTTTGTAAATCGTAATTAACCTTTAAAGCCGCTGAAAGTAGGTTTTGAAGGTTTAAATTTTATGCGTTTAGCGGATTTTTCTACTCAGAATGCGATCCAGCGACAGGATCGTTGGTCTAGATGTAATGAGGACCGCCAAAAGAAACATGTACAGCAAATCGTGAATATAGAACAACCAACTCAACCAACTAATGGGATCTAGGCCGCTTGGAATGGTATGAATGCCAACGGTATATAACGCTGTTAGACAAATCATCCACAAGAAAATACTGCTGATCTGCGTCAATAATCCGACAATTAGAAATAAACCTGCAAGCATTTCAGTGGTTGAAACAAACGTACTCATGATTTCAGGAAATGGAATGCCTGCATCAATGATCGTTTCCAGCATAATCAGTTTATTTTTTTCAACGAAAAGCTTATTGAAGCCTGTGGTGAAGAAAAAAATGCCGATCGAAATTCGGATCAGAAACAGAACCAATTGCTGGATCGGCATTTTATAAAGCGGATTATCGTAAATTAGTTTGAACATGCTGAATCGGATGGGTTAAAACCCCTATTAGAGGTAAAACCCAAAAATTGATCAAGTCATGTTTAGTTATCTAATTGACGTCTTGGGCGTTGGGTGAGGCGGCAAAGTAGCTCGTAGCCGATGGTTCCATTCGCGGCAGCAACATCATCTACTAAGCGAGATTGGCCCCAAAGTTCAACTTTTGTACCAATTTCAGCTTGCACATGACTGACATCAATCGCGATCATGTCCATACTGACACGACCAACAACGGGGACCAGTTGTTGGTCGATGGCAACAAAGTTTTGTTTGATATACGCACGTGGATAGCCGTCACCATAGCCAATCGAAACAATCGCGATCTCTGTCGGACATGTGGCTGAATAGGTTGAACCATAACCGACAAACTCACCTTGTTGAATCTGATTCAGTGCAATGATTTCGGCACTAAAGGTCATGACAGGCTTTAGATCGAGTTCATGTACGTTTTTATCGGCAAAAGGTGATGCGCCGTAAAGCATGATACCGGGACGAACAAAATCAAAATGCAGTTCAGGATATTTATAAATTGCGGCAGAATTACAGCATGATACTAAAATAGGTTCGCAGGCCTGTTTTACCTGTAAAAACTGTTGTTTCTGCTGTCCATTCAACGGATGCTCTACATCGGCATTGGCAAAGTGCATGGCGAGGACACAGGTAAAACCTTCAGCTTTTAAACGTTGAATCACACTGATAATTTCAGTCACTTTAAAGCCTAAACGGTTCATTCCGCTATTCAGTTTGACCCAGACCTTTAAACCTAAAGCGTTGTAAGCTTGTTTATGCTGAATCAGCCATTCGACTTGCTGCGCATGATGGACAATACATTCAAGTTTCTGTTCAATAACTTGTGTCATTTCATCTTTAGCAAATACACCTTCAATCAGGGTAATGGGTTGAGTATATCCCAGTTGCCTGATCTCCAAAGCTTCTTCTAAACAGGCGACACCAAAAGCGTCCGTGGCCTCTAAGGCGGCTAAACAGTTTTTAACTCCATGTCCGTAAGCATTGGCTTTGACCATACTGACGATTTTTGAATGTGGAGCCAGTTGTTTAACACGGTTTAAATTATATTGCAGTGCTTTACTGTCAATATAAACTGTAGCTTGGCGCACCCTGCGTTCTCCTTTGGGTCGACTTGAAACATATAAAGCAGGAATAGTTTAGATATTATTCGTCATCTTCATACTGAGCGTAGAACTCAGGTGACAGATTACTAAAACGGGTATATTGACCTTCAAATGCGAGACGTACGCTACCAATCGGTCCGTTACGCTGCTTACCGATAATGATTTCAGCAGTACCAGCTTCTTTAGATTCTTTGTTATAGACTTCATCACGGTAAATAAACATGATTAAGTCGGCATCCTGCTCGATCGCACCTGATTCACGTAAGTCTGACATAACAGGACGTTTGTTTGGTCGGTTCTCCAAACTACGGTTAAGCTGAGAGAGTGCAATGACAGGACACTGCATTTCTTTGGCCAAAGCTTTTAAGCTTCGTGAAATTTCCGAGATCTCGCCGACACGGTTATCACCCATACCAGGGACTTTCATGAGCTGCAAATAGTCGACCATGATACAGCCGATTTTCCCATCATGCATTTTGGCCACACGACGCGCACGTGCACGGAGTTCGGTTGGTGGCAGGGCAGATGAGTCATCGATATAGAGATGCATTTCTTGTAGCTGGAGAATGGTCCCAGTGACTTTGGTCCATTCGTCTGCATCGAGATTACCTGAACGTAGATGCCCTTGATGGACTTTACCCATGGCTGAGATCAAACGCATGGCAATCGAGTCTGCTGGCATCTCCATAGAGAATACGAGAGCAGGTAAGCGGTTATATTGCAGTACACTTTCAACCAAGTTCATGGCAAATGTGGTTTTACCCATCGATGGACGTGCTGCAACAATAATCAAATCTCCAGCCTGCATACCTGAGGTTTTATTATCGAGTTCCAAGAAGCCTGTGGTTAAACCGGTAATGTTGCCATCTAATTTAGAAAGCTCATCCAGCTTGGTAATAACATCTGCGGTGACCGAGCTGATGGATTTAGGTCCTGAATCTTTTTTATTGTTATTGTGTTGTTCCGCTAAAGAGAAAATACTGGTTTCGGCCAAGTCTAGAATTTCACTGACAGGACGGCCTTTGGTGTCATAGGCATTTTGTAAAATATCACTGCTGATCTTGATCATGTTACGCAGAGTTGAGAACTCCTTGATTTTATTTGCATAAATTTCAAGGTTGTAGAAGCTTGATGGAGAGTCTGCCATCAATTGCATCAAGTATTCTTCACCACCAATTGCATCTAGCAGGTTTTGTTTAAGTAACCAGTCATTGACCAAAACGGCATCATAAGGTGAGTTTTCTTGTGCCAGTTTTTCGATGGCACGATAAATATATTTGTGACGTGTCGCATAAAAATCATTTTCCTTGAGTAAGTCACTGACCTGCTCAAATGATTCAGCAACTGTCATTAAAGCGGCCAAAACAGCTTGCTCAATGGCAAGGTTATGAGGTGGGGTGCGGAATTCTTTTAGTTGACCTGAGTCACTCACTTTACTCTCTGTGTTTGGAGAATTTTTTGTAAAATTGGCATTCGCCTGTGACATAACAAGACCTAATAAAAAGATGGAACAAAACCGAGTGACTATCTTAATCCAAATGGAGGTCATCGGGACAATTTAATTCAGTGAAAATTGTGTAAGTGGTGAAAAAGTGTGGTTTAGATTTTAGAGTCGATTTGAAGCTCCCCATTGGCACATCATGTCTAAAAGTGGAATTAAGGAGAGTCCTCGTTCGGACAGGCTATATTCAACTTTGGGTGGAATTTGTGGATATTCATTTCGAATAATCAGTTGATCTTTTTCCATCTCTTTTAAGGTAAGGCTTAAGGTCTTAAAGGAAATATTGCCGATTGAGCGTTTTAATTCATTGAAGCGCATGATGGGTTTATGTTGATAAAGCCAATACATGATGATCATTTTATATTTGCCATTGATTAAGGTAAGTGTGTATCCAAAATCAGTTTGTTCTAAGTCGATATGGGCTGGGGCGCAAGTTTCCATCATTCTCTACTGACACTAACTTTTAGTCTAGTATATAACCATAATGACTGTACTTAAATTATCTCTAGTATGCTTTTATAATCGACTCACCACTATAACTGAACGATCGATGGAGTCTATTGAAATGAAAAAAACGCTTGTGATTGTTGCTCATCCTGACATCAATAATTCCATAATAAATAAATGTTGGATTGAAAAATTACATCAATATCCAGAGCAGTTCACTGTACATGAGCTTTACCAAAATTATCCAAATGCTCAGATTGATGTGTTAAAAGAACAGGCTTTAGTTGAAGCACACCAAAATCTAGTATTTCAGTTCCCAATGTATTGGTTTAACTGTCCACCATTATTAAAACAATGGTTGGATGATGTACTCACTTATGGTTGGGCTTATGGTTCAGCAGGGAATCAGTTAAAAAATAAGAAAATAACACTTGCAGTATCGACTGGGAGTAAAGCACATGATTATTCAGTGGATGGCCGACATCAAATGAGTTTAGAAACTTTGTGTGCTCCTTTTGAATTGACTGCTCGTTATGTCAAAGCTGATTATCAGCCTGTTTATGCTTTTTATGGAATGGAAACCCAGCCGGAGGAGGGCGAGGTTTTACCTACAATCAATGATGTTGAGCAAAGTGCAGAGGACTATGCGAAATATTTATTAGCAATGCATTAACGATGTTTTATACGAGATATATTTTTTAAAACAGGATCATTAGACATAAAAAAAGAGCATGTAAAACATGCTCTTTTTCTTTGCAGAAATTACTCAGATACGATAGTAACGAGAACTTCAGCAACAACATCATGATGCAATTGGATTGCGATGTTGAACTCACCAGTGTGACGAAGCGCACCGTTTGGTAAACGAACTTCTGCACGGTCTACAGTAAGACCAGCATGAGTTAAAGCGTCAGCGATGTCACGAGTACCGATTGAACCGAAAAGTTTACCTTCATCACCAGCTTTCGCAGTGATTACGATATTAACTTCGTTCAATTGTTCAGCACGTGCAGTTGCAGCAGCTAAGATGTCAGCTTCTTGTTTCTCAAGTTCAGCACGACGAGCTTCAAAAGCTGAAGTGTTAGCTTCAGTTGCAGCTACTGCTTTACCTTGAGGAATCAAAAAGTTACGACCATAACCAGCTTTAACTGATACTTTATCGCCTAATTTACCAAGATTTTTAATGCGTTGTAATAAGATAACGTCCACAGCTCACCTCACTTACTTATGGTTGTCAGTGTACGGAATCAAAGACAAATAGCGAGCTTGTTTAATAGCTAACGCTAATTGACGTTGATAACGAGCTTTAGTACCTGTAATACGGCTAGGAACAATCTTGCCGTTTTCAGTGATGTACTGTTTCAAAGTGTCGATATCTTTGTAGTCGATGTACGTAACGTTCTCAGCTGTAAAGCGGCAGAACTTGCGACGACGGTAAAAACGTGCCATTGATGTTCTCCTTATTCAGCTTCTTGAACTACGTGTTGTGCTTCTTCACGTTGAGCTTTACGCGCACGTTTTTCTTCAGCACTTTTAGCAAGCAAAGATTCTTCAGTGATTGCATTTTCACGGCGAATAATGATGTTACGAATAATTGCATCGTTATAACGGAACAATTCTTCTAGCTCATCAAGAGTCGTTTGACCACATTCAACATTCATAAGAATGTAGTGTGCTTTGTGAATTTTGTTAATCGGGTAAGCCAATTGGCGGCGGCCCCAATCTTCTAAACGGTGAATTTGACCTTCAGCTTCTTTGATCTGAGAGATATAGCGTTCAACCATACCTACAACTTGATCGCTTTGGTCTGGATGTACCAGTAGTACGATTTCGTAGTGACGCATTGTCAGCTCCTTACGGTTTAAGCAGCCCCTAATTAAAAATAATTAGAAGCAAGGAGTCATAACTAAAAAGTTATGTCGCAAATTGCGAAGCGGGGATTATATGCAAATTGACGCTATAAAGCAAATTTGCCATAGTCTTTACGAGATATTTTTAAAATAAAACTGGGCATAAATATGCAACAACAATTTTTAGAAACAGTGGCTTTGATTGAGACGATTTTACAGTCAAGCAGTGAGGAGGCATATTCAGACGTTTTTGAGCAGTATGATGGCGATATTTATCAGGTTTTAATGATTATTGACTGGCGTGAAGAAGACGAGGCGATTATTAAATATTGTGAAAATATATTACGAACAGATCATTTACGCGCAGAGACGCTTAGTGCAGAGAATCAGCAGGGCTTTACGATTAGCATTTATTATCAAGATAAAACATTGATTATTCCTTATCAGGATAAGGGGGCGGATCGAGATACAACCTTGAAGGCACTCAACCAAATTTTGCAGCCGGATTATGAAATCCGTTTTTGTGCACCTTCAGATGGTTCGGATACATTGGAATTTTTACCTTTACCCGCATCTTTGTGGCAAAAATTAGATCAGAAATATACGAACAAGATGAATCAAATATTTAGAAGCTTTGAGCAAGATAGTGTGTTTTTTGGTTAGAAAAAACTGTATCGCAAATTTATTTTGGTTTTAAAATAGATGGATGACGATGTGTCATTTAGGCAATAAAGAACAGAATGTTTTTATTGCACGAAATGATAAAAATTGGGAGAACATAAAAAGATAGAGCATTCTCTATCTTTTTAAAAAATAGGGAAGAATGGTGCAGGACTTTTAAAGGTGAAGCTAAAGCTTAAACTGATGACAGTAATGAGAATTACTGAGAAAAGGAAAAAGCGTTTGGCCCAAAGCTGATCATCTTCGGCCTTGAATCCTAAAATAGCAATGTAGAACCAGTAAATGCAAAGTACATTACAGATGACCAAGAAAACAATATTGGTGTATCCATATACATATAAAGCATTCATCGCTAGAGTAAATAAAACCACATAAATCAGTGATTCGATTTTTGTTCTAAGGATGGAACGGGCTACAGGTAAAATAGGAACGCCTGCATTTTTGTAGTCGTCAAAACGATAAATCGCGATTGCCCATGAATGTGGCATTTGCCATAAAGCATATGCAACAAAGATCAATAAAGCCGCCATATCGAACTGATGACTTACAGCCACATAACCAATAACAGGTGGACTCGCTCCAGAAATACTACCAATGACGGTTTGATGGATTGTAGTGCGTTTGCTCCACAAACTATAAAAACCGACATAGACTACAAAACCAATGACCGCGAATAAAAATGCATAGGCGTTGACATAGAACCAGATAATGCTAAAGCCCATCACACCTAAAACCAGCGCATAGCACATAGCCACAGTCGGGGAGATGGTTTTTGTCACAAGTGCACGGTTCATGGTGCGTTGCATTTTTTGATCGATGTCTTGATCAATAATGTTATTGACTACACAACCAGAGGCAACCACTAAAGTTGTTCCGAGTAGGGTAAGCAATAATAAGAGGTAGTCTATAGAGCCTTGGGCGGCTAAGAAGAAGCCGCCCAAGGTGGTAATAAAATTACCGAAGAGAATTCCTGGTTTAGTCAGGAATAAGTACTTTTTCCACATGACAATCAGTTTAGATCATCATGTTGTAGTGTAGGTAATTCATAATCCACACAGAGCCGACTAAAAGTACAGCGATACATAAGATTGTGTAGATAAATGCAATAAGATTCCAACGCTGTTCAGATGATGTATTCATGTGCAAGAAGTACACAAGTTGTACAAGTACCTGAGCAACAGCAGTAATTGCAATTACTGTAACTAAAATGCCACGACTGAAACCACCCGCCATCACCATCCCGAAGGGGATGATGGTGAGGATAACAGAAAGGATAAATCCAATTGTGTACTGTTTAAAGTTACCGTGTGACGCACCTGCCGCATTATGGTCATGACTACTCATTAGAGAACTCCCAGTAAGTAAACGACGCTGAATACACAGATCCAAACGATGTCAAGGAAGTGCCAGAACAAGCTTAAGCAAGCAAGACGACGTGTATTCGGTAAGGTCAAACCATTCTTTTTGATTTGGTAAATCAATACCAACATCCACACTAAACCAGAAGTTACGTGGATACCGTGTGTACCAACCAAAGTAAAGAATGCAGATAAGAAAGCACTGTGAGTTGGACCATGGCCTTCATGTACAAGGTGATGAAACTCATAGATTTCCATACCAATGAACGATGCACCAAAAAGGAATGTAATGAATAACCAAGTGATCACTTGATTTACATTCTTTTTATACGATGCAAGTACAGCAAAACCAAATGTTACCGATGAGATCAATAAGGCAAATGTTTCAGTTAACACGAAGCCTAATGAATCATGGAACAGGTCATATGCACTTGGAGTTCCTGGTGGAATATGACTGCTTAATACAGCGAACGCAATGAAGAGTGATCCGAAAAGAATCAAGTCACTCATCAAGTATGTCCAGAAACCGAAGACCGTTAAGTCCGTATCATCATGTTCATGATGACCATCGTGGCCGTGGTTGTCGTGATGAAGTACTTCAGCCATTTCCTTAGTCCTTCTTCAAGTGTTTTTCAAGTAAAGCATAGCGTTCGTTTTCAATACGCTCAACTTCAGCAGCAGGAACGTAGTAGTCAACATTCTTAGTGAATGAGCTTACGATCAAGCTAACAACAGCTGCAACGAATGAAACAACAACTAGCCACCAAATATGCCAGATGAGTGCAAAGCCAAGTACAGTAATGAACATTGCAATGACAAAACCAGCAGCACGATCAGTCGGCATGTGGATGTCTTCATATTTAGTGTCACGTGCGTATGCTACACCATTTTCTTTGTCAGTCCAGAAACGGTCTACACCGCTAGCTTCTGGTACGTGTGCAAAGTTATAGAATGGAGCAGGAGATGACGTTGCCCACTCAAGGGTACGGCTATCCCATGGATCGCCAGTGTGATCCATATTGTCCTTACGTTGTAAGAAACCAACAATGATTTGCATTAAGAAACATGCAATACCGATTGCGATAAGAACAGCACCAAACAATGCAATAGCTAAGTACGGATCCCATTCAGGGTTGTCATATGTATTCAAACGACGTGTCATACCCATGAAACCAAGGATATAAAGTGGCATGAATGCAAAATAGAAACCGATGAACCAGAACCAGAATGCAGCTTTACCCCATGCTTCGTTGAGCTTCCAACCAAACATTTTCGGCCAGTAGAAGATGATGCCGGCAAACATACCAAACACCACACCACCGATAATTACGTTATGGAAGTGAGCGATCAAGAATAATGAGTTGTGTACCAAGAAGTCCGCAGGTGGAACAGCCATAAGTACACCAGTTAAACCACCGATACCGAATGTTACAAGGAAGCCAAGCGTCCATAACATTGGAGTTGTATAGGTGATGCGACCTTTATACATTGTGAATAACCAAGAGAAGATTTTCACGCCTGTAGGAATCGCAATAACCATGGTCATGATACCGAAGAACGCGTTAACGTTCGCACCAGCACCCATGGTGAAGAAGTGGTGAAGCCATACAACGAATGCAAGTACAGTAATTGCAATTGTCGCATACACCATAGACTTGTAACCGAACAACGCTTTGCGAGAGAAGGTTGCAACGATTTCTGAGTATAGACCAAATGCTGGTAATACCAAGATATATACTTCAGGGTGACCCCATGTCCAGATCAAGTTCACGTAAAGCATTGGGCTACCGCCAAGCTCATTGGTGAAGAAATGGAAACCGAAGTAACGGTCTAAAGTAAGCATTGCAAGCGTACCTGTTAATACAGGGAATGATGCAATGATTAATACAGCCGTACAAAGTGAAGTCCAGGTAAAGATCGGCATGTCCATCAATTTCATGCCAGGTGCACGCATTTTGATGATGGTAACAAAGAAGTTAACACCAGATAAAAGCGTACCTAGACCAGAAACCTGAAGTGCCCAGATATAGTAGTCAACACCCACACCAGGAGAATATTGAATGCCAGATAGAGGAGGGTAAGCCATCCAACCAGTCGCAGCAAATTCACCTAATACAAGTGAAAGCATCATCAAACCAGCAGCACCAGCGAATAACCAGAAGCTTAAAGAGTTCAATAATGGGAAAGCAACGTCACGAGCACCAATCTGTAAAGGTACAGAGATGTTCATCATACCGACAACAAGACCCATTGCTACGAAGAAGATCATGATCACACCGTGTGCGGTGAAGATCTGGTCGTAGTGGTCTGGATGTAAGTAACCTTCGCCGCCGCCTTTCGCGAGGAAAAGTTGTAGACGCATCATGATCGCATCGGCGAAACCACGCAACAGCATGACTACAGATACGATGATATACATGATACCAATCTTTTTATGGTCTACAGATGTAAACCACTCATTCCACAAATATCCCCATTTTTTGAAATAGGTGATACCGCCTAAAACAGCAATTGCACCAAGTGCCATAAAGACCATGGTGACAAGTACAAGGGGTTCTGTCGGGATCGAATCCCACCCTAGTTTACCAAAAATCATATCCATGTCTTATTCCCCTTGAGCAGCGTGTTCTGCTGCAGCATGAGTTTCTGCATTTGCAGCAGAATGGTCAGCACCGTGATAGTTACTCATGTAGTGGTTGATGATTGTTTCAAACAATTTTGGTTCAACTGATGAGTAATAAGTCACAGGGTGTGGCTTAGTCGGGAACGGTTTCATTGCTTCAGCTTTAGCAAGTGCTTGTTCATCACCAGCAGCTTTAGCACGATTGACTAAATGCTCGATCTGATGCTTAGAACGATCACCATCTTTAAGCGTTGCTAACTCAGCTTGGTCAAGTGTGCCTTTTTGAATTGCTTCAGGGTTGATACTTGTACCATTGCCAGCTTTAACTGCTTCTACCCATTGTGCAAATTCTGGCTCAGTCACGCTATGTGCTTTAAAGCGCATTTGTGAGAAACCGTAGCCTGAATAGTTGGCTGAGAAACCACGGAAAATACCTGGTTCATCTGCTAATAGGTGAAGGTGAGTTTGCATACCAGCCATCGCATAGATCTGACCGCCTAACTGAGGGATGAAGAACGAGTTCATCGTGAAGTTAGAAGTGATCTTAAAGCTTACTGGTGTTTGTTCTGGGAAGCGTACTTCGTTTACCGTTGCAATGTTTTGCTCAGGATAGATAAAGATCCATTTAAACTGTTCAGCGACAGCTTGAATGGTTAATGGTGCTTTATCAGATTCTAACGGACGGTAAGGGTCGTACTTGTGGGAACCCCACCAAGTTAACCAAGCTAAAATACCAATAATAATGACAGGTACACCCCATACAACGATCTCAATTGTCGTAGAGTGTGCCCAAGTAGGTTTATAGTCTGCATCTTTATTCGACGCGCGATATTTCCAACCAAACCACAATGCCATAATGATTGATGGAATCACCACCAATAGCATTAAATAGATCGCAGTCATCATCAAGTTACTTTGACCTTGACCAACTGGACCTTTATTGTTTAGAAGTACCATATCACCGCCACACCCAGTTAAGAGTGCAGCCATCGTTGATAAAGACAATACAGCTAAAATCGTTTGTCTCATTTTACAACCTCGGTGAAGAGTCCCATTCCCTAATTAAAATTATGGGATAGCGATTAAAGTGTCGCGTGATTGATAAGAATTGATTAAAAAGTACTTAGCAATCACGCGACACCGCAACGTTGTTGGGCATTATGCCTCATATTGAAAAACTAAGCTACTGATAAAGTGGTCTGAACTGCTTGTTTTAAAACCCGATTTATCTTGTAGGGATTATTGTTTCGGTGCATTCTTTTTCTATAGATATCAATTTAATATATAAAAAAAGAGGAATAAATCCTCTTTTGTTTATTGATTTGTGATTACTGCTTAATGACCTTAGTTTTTGCCAATTTATCGTGCAAAGTCTGGCGATTTTTTGTAAATGCGAATAAAGCGTAATCGATCACAGTAATGATTGGTACAAGGATAATGTTGAGAAAGATAAAGAACACACTTCTCAACCAAAAGGCACGAATTGTGCTCACAGGTGCAGAAGTTTCAGCATCTACAATTTTAATCTTGGCGATTTTTTTACCGATACTTTGACCCGATTTAGCAATAAAGAAAGCTTGGATCATAAGCATGATAATCAGGTAGGTAAAAATCATCATCCATGCTTCATTTGGGATGAGCTGCATGAGTTGCTGCTGTAATTCTACTGCTTTATCAGAGGCAATCTGAGTTGCTTGCATTTGCTTTTGAATTTCAAATAACTCTTGATATTGGCTTTCATTAAAAAAGAAAGATGGAATAGATGCCATCGGTAGCCAAAGGATTAAATCGAAAATTTTAGCAAGTGCACGAGAATGAAAAGGAGCTAATGCTGGAGCCTTTTGCTCAACTTTGATGGTGTAAGTTGGTTCGTTCGTTTCAGTTTTAATGTGAGTGCTAAAAGGAGAGTAACCTACAGGTTCGTAGACAAGTTTGCCTTGTGTCAATTCGCCAAGTGTTTTCCATTCGGCCATTCCTTCGTGCCAAGCCAAATCTGTCAATAAAACTTGTTGACTGGCAAGCATCTGGTTCACTTGTTCTAAACTATAAGGTCCTGCTTGTTGATTATTACGAGCCAAGTAAATTTGCATAATTTTAAAATCTCAATTACAAGGGTGTGTTGACATTTCAGACATGTCTTGCGTTATAGGCTAAAACAACCTAAACAAGGCTTGAAACGTAGACAATGGTATTCCCCTTGTCAAGTTTCATAACGAAGTTTGGGGAAGTTTTAGCCATAACCCTCTAGGGACAAGGACATTTTTGCCACTACTGCGTTATGTCTTACTTATTTAGAATGGCTAAATTGCGTAAGCCATGCCTTGTATTGTCTAAAATGTCCGTTGTCGCAAGTATCTCTGAAATATCAACAGACCCTACGATGAAAAAAGACCCTGCGAAAGAGGGTCTTTTTCTAAAAAAGACTAGGCTTTCTTGATTTGTTCTTCAGCAAGGAAGAACCACGTATCAAGCACTGAGTCAGGGTTAAGTGACACAGATTCAATACCTTGTTCCATGAGCCATTTAGCAAGGTCAGGGTGATCCGAAGGACCTTGACCACAAATACCAACGTATTTTCCTGCTTTGCGGCATGCATGAATTGCCATAGACAGAAGTGCTTTAACAGCTGGATCACGTTCGTCAAATAAGTGAGATACGATACCAGAGTCACGGTCAAGACCGAGTGTTAATTGTGTTAAGTCATTTGAACCGATAGAGAAGCCATCGAAATGTTCAAGGAACTGTTCAGCCAATAATGCGTTGGTTGGAAGTTCACACATCATGATGACTTTAAGACCATTCTCACCACGTTTTAAGCCGTTCTGAGCAAGGAGTTCTATCACACGTTTTGCTTCAGACACTGTACGCACGAATGGGATCATGATTTGAATATTGGTTAAACCCATTTCATCACGGGCTTTTT
The DNA here is from genome assembly GCF_000369805.1 of Acinetobacter sp. NIPH 2100. GTDB lineage: Bacteria > Pseudomonadota > Gammaproteobacteria > Pseudomonadales > Moraxellaceae > Acinetobacter. The sequence goes on from NZ_KB850224.1 coordinate 1,443,365, forward strand.
TCAACGCACGGCACTCAAGCTCGAAACAGTCACGGAAGTTGTCAGATACATAACGACTCGCACCACGGAAGCCCAACATTGGGTTTTCTTCTTCTGGCTCGTATAACTTACCGCCAATTAAGTTTGCATATTCATTTGACTTAAAGTCAGACATACGAACGATGACTGGTTTTCCTGCAAAAGCAGCAGCAAGCGTCGAAATACCTTCAACTAACTTTTCTACATAGAATTCGATTGGAGAAGAGTAGCCTGCGGTACGTGCCATAACTGCAGCACGTGTTTCACGTGGTAAGCTTTCAATATTCAATAGTGCTTTTGGATGCACACCAATCATACGGTTAATGATGAACTCAAGACGTGCAAGACCAATCCCTTCGTTTGGAATTTGAGCGAAGTCAAAGGCACGGTCAGGGTTACCGACGTTCATCATGATTTTAAACGGCAGAGATGGCATTGAATGAATCGAATTACGTTGAACTTCAAAGTCTAACGCACCTTCATAAATAAAGCCGGTATCGCCTTCAGCACATGAAACAGTCACTTCTTGACCATCGGTCAGTACTTCTGTGGCATTACCACAACCAACGATTGCAGGCACGCCTAATTCACGTGCAATAATTGCCGCGTGGCAAGTACGACCACCACGATTGGTCACAATCGCTGCTGCACGCTTCATCACTGGTTCCCAATCTGGGTCAGTCATGTCAGAGACAAGTACATCACCATCTTGGACTTTATCCATTTCTTTAATCGAGGTTACAACACGAACTTTACCAGAACCAATACGTTGACCAATTGAACGACCTTCGCAGATAACTGTACCGCGTTGCTTTAACAAGTAGCGTTCCATGGTACCGACATTTTGACGGCTTTTTACGGTTTCTGGACGCGCTTGAACGATATAGATTTGACCATCATCTCCATCTTTCGCCCATTCGATATCCATTGGCGAGCCGTAATGTTGCTCAATGATCAATGCTTGTTTTGCAAGTTCGTGAAGTTCATGATCATTTAATGCAAATTGTTGACGCTCTGGTTTTTCAACATCAACCACAACAACTGATTTACCCGCAGCACCTTCTTCACCATAAATCATTTTTTGGTGTTTTGAACCAAGGTTGCGACGTAAAACTGAGTGTTTACCTGCATTTAAAAGTGGTTTAGATAAGTAGAATTCGTCAGGGTTTACCGCGCCTTGAACAACCATTTCACCTAAACCGTAAGATGCCGTAATAAACACGACATCACGGAAACCTGATTCTGTATCAAGCGTAAACATAACGCCAGCAGCACCCGTTTCAGAGCGAACCATACGTTGTACACCAGCAGAAAGTGCAACAACACTATGTTCAAAGCCTTGGTGTACGCGGTAAGCAATCGCACGGTCATTATAAAGTGAAGCAAAAACTTCTTTAATCGCGATCAGAACGTTATCAATCCCGCGAATGTTCAAGAATGTTTCTTGTTGACCAGCAAAAGACGCATCTGGTAAATCTTCAGCAGTCGCAGAAGAGCGTACTGCAACAGCAATGTCTGGGTTACCGTTTGAAAGTGCAGCAAATGCTTCACGAATTTCTTGTTCTAATGTCGCAGTAAGCGGAGTTTCAACAATCCAGTTACGGATTTTTGCACCCGTTTCAGCAAGTGCATTTACATCTTCTACATTGAGCTGAACAAGTTCAGCCTGAATACGAGCGTTTAAGCCGCTTTGATCCAAGAACTCACGATAGGCAGCAGCAGTAGTTGCAAAGCCACCAGGTACCGATACACCAGCATTGGATAAATGGCTGATCATTTCACCCAGAGATGAGTTTTTCCCACCTACGAGCTCGACATCGTGTTTTCCTAATTTTTCCAGACCGATTACGCGCGCTTCCAAAGTATTTACTCCACTTTTTTTGCAGTATGAATGACCATCATTGGTATGAAATTATACGAAAGTGCTTAGAATTAGTGTTTTACTAAGCGACAGTCATGTTAGATGAGTTTACTATAAAGATTATAGAGCACTAAGACAAATGTTTGAGGAGAATTTTGATGCCCGAAAGTAAACAAATTAAACGGAGCGTATTTTTTATTTCAGATGGCACCGCAATCACCGCAGAAACCCTTGGACATTCACTACTTGCGCAATTTCCGAACGTTGATTTTGACATCCATATTATGCCTTATATCACGACGGAAGAGGCGGCCATGAATGTGGCTGTAGAGATCAATGCATGCCAAAGTCGAGATGGGTCGTTACCCTTGGTTTTTGACACTTTGGTTGACCCACATGTTCGTGAAATTATCAATACTGCGAAAGCCGTAAATTTGGATGTTTTTGAGGGCTTAATTAGTAAACTTGAACAAGAAATTGGAGTTCCACCGACCACCTTAGTTGGACAAACTCATGCGGTAACCGATTCTGAATATTATAAAGCACGTATCGATGCAGTGCATTTCGCCCTAGATAATGATGATGGGGCAAGAACTCGACACTATGATAAAGCCGACATCATTTTAATTGGTGTGTCGCGTTCAGGGAAAACCCCAACCTCAATTTATTTGTCATTACAATTCGGTATTCGTGTTGCGAACTATCCGTTGACCGAAGAAGACTTGGATGACAACCGTTTGCCAAAAGTGCTGCGCGAACATAAAAACAAATTGTTTGGTTTGATGATTGATGCTGAACGTTTGGTAGCGATCCGCAACGAACGCAAAGCGAATAGCCGTTATTCAAGTTTCAGTCAGTGTCAAATGGAATTACGTGCGATTGAAGGGATCTATATTTCAGAAGGGATTAAATATTTAAATGTCACTGAAATGTCGATTGAGGAAATCTCAACACGTGTTTTACAAATGACCGGTTTAAAACGTCGTATTGGTTAAATATGATCGTGATTTAAGGAGCGTAGAGCAAATTTCTACGCTTTTTTGAATGTCTGTGACGTATGAAAATTAGGGGGCATGGATATGCCAGATAATAAAAAGGTTGCTTTGATTATTGGCGCAGGTGATGGTACTGGTGGTGCGATTGCCAAAAAATTTGCCAAAGAAGGCTATATTACCTGTGTTACCAGAAGAAATATCGCTAAGTTAGATCCGTTGCTCCAAGAAATTCAACAATTCGGTGGTATTGCACATGGTTTTGGCTCTGATGCGCGTAATGAACAAGACGTAATCGAGTTAATTGAAAAAATTGAAGAAAGTCACGGTGAGATTGACGTTTTTGTTTTTAATATTGGAGCAAATGTGTGGTCAAGTATCGTTGATGAGACCTCACGTAAATATTATAAAATATGGGAAATGGCATGTTTCAGTGCTTTTCTTTCCGCTAGAGAAGTAGCTAAAAAAATGTTGCCTCGCAAAAAAGGGACTATCATTTTTACGGGTGCAACAGCGTCTATCCGCGGATCTGCTCATTTTGCTGCATTTTCTGGGGCAAAGCATGGGTTGCGTGCTTTAGCGCAAAGTATGGCACGTGAGTTATGGTCACAAGGTATCCACGTTGCACATGTCATTATTGATGGTGCGATTGATACAGATTTTATCCGTGAAAATTTACCTTTAGTCTATGCACGTAAGGAACATGACGGCATTCTTAACCCTGAGCATATTGCTGAAAACTATTGGTTTTTACATCAGCAACCGAGAGATGCTTGGACTTTTGAACTTGATTTAAGACCTTGGTCTGAGCAATGGTAATGTCAATAATGCAAAAAACAATTGATTTTTATTTTGATTTTGGCAGTCCTGCAAGTTATCTCGCATTTACCCAGTTGTGTAAAATAGAGCAAGAGTTAGGCTGCAAAATTCATTATAAACCTGTACTGCTAGGTGGTATTTTTAAAGCTACCCATAACGCATCTCCGATGACTGTCCCTGCCAAAGGCATGTACGTAATGCAGGACTTAAATCGCTACGCAGCGTTATATGAAGTTCCTTTGGTTTTTAATCCTTATTTTCCCATTAATACGCTGGTTTTAATGCGTATTGCTTTGGGGCTTCAATTGTACCAACCCAATGATTTTCTTCGCTTTGTCACTTCAGTTTTTGACGCAATTTGGGTGAGTGGTTTAAATATGGGGGATGAACAGATATTGGCTGAACGGATTGCAGTATTGGGATTAGATTTGACATCTACGCTTTCATTAAAAGATAACTCTCAAGTGAAAGATCAATTGAAAGAGGATACTTCGCTGGCTGTACAAAGAGGCTTATTTGGTTTGCCGACGATGTTTGTAAATGATGAAATGTTTTGGGGACAAGATCGTTTAAGCTTTGTTAAGGATGCAGTACAGATGGAAGAGAGCTAAGCCTTGATCAGATTTTGAAAGGATTCATTTTTCTAAAGACATTCAATATTTAAATGTCATTGAAATATCGATTGAAGAAATCTCAACACATATCTTACAAATGACTGGTTTAAAGCGTCGTATTGGTTAGATGAAATCAGACTACTTTTGTCATCTGGATGGGGGGATTCTGTAATTTTTTAGATCATTTTTATAAGAAAATTTTGACAAAGATCGTTAATTTAAAATAAATAATTGATATTAAATAATAAAGTAAACCTAACTGATCAGTGTTAGAATTGGTGATAATTTTATTGCATTTCTGCTACAATATTGTGACTTAAATCTCACTTTTACTGTTGGTGGTCTATGACTTTCATTGCAACTGAATATCTTGCTAGAAAGAGTTCTGTTTGGAACAGAAGTCTGTGAACTTGGCTATTCCCTTTCATTCTAATCATCCAATGAATATGAGTGAGGCCCAACAAAATATTTTGAATCGTATTCCGAGTCTGGTTTGGCTGCTCTCAGAGCACGGAGATGCCTATTTTTTCAATAGTGTAAGCCAAGAATATATTGGTTTTAACGACCTAGAACATTTTGCAAAAGACTGGATCGATTTAATCCATTCAGAAGATAGAACAATCTTCCAAAGTGAGTGGCAGCAAGCATCTACCTATAAATCTCCCTTTCAAATTGAATGTCGATTAAAGCATCAATCAGGTGCATATCGCTGGTTTTTATTGTCAGCAAAATTTTTAGAGGCAAATTCAGAAGAAAAGGCGCATTGGTTTATTAACAGCGTCGATATTCACGAAACCAAGCAGTATCAACAGAACTTAGTCCAGTGTATTAATGCCCAAACCAACATGCTGGATAATAGTGTTGATTGCATAAAATTATTAGAAGCAGATGGTTCTTTACTCCATGTAAATAAAACGGGATGTATCGCGCTGAATATCCCTCAAAGCCAAAATAGCTTTGGCATGAAGTGGGCTGAACTGTTACCGGTAGAAATACGTTCGAAAGCGACCTATGCCCTAAAAACGGCACTTAAAGGTAAAGCCGCACGTTTCCGTGGCATGAGTGGCGAAGGGGCTGAAAGACAATATTGGGATAATTTGCTTACGCCGATCTTGAATGATAAAGGGCAGACCGTGCAGGTATTGTGTCTGTCTCGTGATGTGACCACACAAAGACAAACTGAAATTCAATTACAGCTATCGAGTGAATTGGATGATTTAACAGGATTGTATAATCGTCGTTTCTTCAAACTACAACTCAAGCGCTCACTACATCGACATAAAAAAGGCGAAAAGCTACTTGGCTTGATGCTGTTGGATTTAGACTACTTTAAACATGTGAATGATACGCTTGGCCATGCAGCTGGAGATCATTTACTTCGTGTCCTGTCTAAACGAATCGAAAATATTTTGCCTGAACATACTTTTGTTGCTCGTTTAGGGGGTGATGAGTTTGCGATCGTCGTCAATGGAATCGAGACACAAGTAGAGCTGGAAAAAATTGCAGTCGATGTCAGTCGCCAGTTAGAAGCTCCAATTACCTATGCGGGTAATTTGATTAATGGCAGTATGAGTATTGGTTGTGCGATTTATCCACGCGATGCCAAAGATTCAGCGAATTTAATGAAGTGTGCAGATACCGCACTCAATGATTTGAAGGCGACTGGGCGTGGCGGTTTTCGTATGTTTAACCATCAGATGCAAGTTGCAGCTCAAAACATTGCGATTCAATTAAATGACGCACGTCATATTATTCGTGATGACCTTATTGTTCCATTCTATCAACCTAAGGTGCGTCTGGCGGATGCGAAGGTGGTTGGTTTCGAGGCATTATTGCGTTGGCAGACGGAAGATCAGCATATTCATTCACCTTGTAATATTGAACAGGCGTTTCAAGACTATATTCTGGCGACAAAAATCAGCGATGCGATGCAAAATAAGGTTTTTAAAAATATCGCAGCGTGGATAGCGCAGGGGGTGGATGTTGTTCCTGTCTCAATCAATGCAGCACCAGTCGAATTTCTGAAAGATAATTATGCTGAGCGTTTACTGCAGCGTTTAAATGCCTACAAAATTCCGCATCATTTGGTGGAAATAGAAATTACGGAACATATATTGGATGATCGTGGCTCTGACTATGTGATCAGGGCATTGAATCTACTGAAACAACAAGGCGTGAAAATTTCATTGGATGATTTTGGTACAGGGCATTCTTCGTTAACCCGTTTACGAGACTATCCTGTAGATTGCTTGAAGATTGACTGTGATTTTATTCGTCAAATGAATGATGATGAGGCGATTTTAGCGATTGTACAGGCGATCATCGCATTAGGACCAAAACTGTCGTTGGATATTGTTGCGGAAGGGATCGAGAACACTGAACAATTAGAACTATTAAAATCTTCTGGATGCTCCATCGGACAAGGTTTTTTGTTTAGTCGTGCAGTGAATGCACAACAAGCCACACAGATGCTCCAAGCTGGACTTTAAATGGATGATGAATCTACAAGGTTGATCGGGAAATAAACCTTGTAGACTTCAGCAATAACCTTATTTGCCTTTTATGTCCATCAATAAACTAAAGTTTTCCAAGCGTTTTTGCGTGTCATAAATATCGCAAGTGAAGATAAATTCATCGACATCATATTGTGCAGCGATTTTATTTAAGCCCGCTTGAACGGTTGTTTGGGAACCAATTTGCGCCATGGCATAAAAATTCTGAATCGCCATTTGTTCAGCGCTATTGGCAAGACCTTCTGTAGAGTCAATCGGTGGTTTTAGCTTCAAGCTATGGCCACGGATCAGATTCAAAATACGCTGATATGAACTGGTTGCCAAATACTGGGCCTCTTCATCGCTTGCAGCAACAACTGTTGGGACACCCATCGAGACATAAGGCTTATCCAGATATTCAGAAGCTTGGAAATTATCACGATAAATGTCGATCGCCTGACCTAACATTCTTGGGGCAAAATGAGAGGCAAAAGAATAAGGCAGTCCAAGTTTTGCGGCCAATTGGGCACTGAATAAACTTGAGCCGAGTAACCAAACTGGAACATGTGTATTTTGACCAGGTGTCGCGATAATTCTCTGATTGGGTTGTGGTGCTTTGAAATATTGTAAAATTTCCATCACATCTTGAGGGAATTGATCCTCGGTTTCCTGACGACCGCGACGCAATGCACGCATCGTCATTTGATCTGTTCCGGGTGCGCGGCCCAAACCGAGTTCAAAACGATTTGGGTAGAGTGTAGCCAGTGTTCCAAACTGTTCTGCAACCACCAGTGGTGCATGGTTGGGCAGCATGATACCGCCAGAGCCCAAACGGATATGCTGCGTATTTGCGGCAATAAATCCTAATAAAACTGCCGTAGCCGAACTGGCAATTCCGTCCATATTGTGATGTTCAGCCAACCAAAACCGCTCATAACCTAACTTTTCCGCATGTTGTGCAAGTTCTAATGCATGACGGAGAGAAAACTCGATACTCTTGTCCTCTCGAACAGGAGCGAGTTCTAGGATAGAGAACTTTATATCTTGTAGTGATTTCATCATGGTGTCTCAAAACTATATATCGAAATAATACGATATAAGTTGGACTTTGTATATCGTTTTAGATCGATATATTGTTGTTTTGATCAAACAAAAAAAAGCACCCGAAGGTGCTAAAGGGGTAAACCCAGTTGAATTAACGATTTTTGTACCAACCACGGTGACGACCATTGTCATGACGGTAGCTTTCACGAGAATTGTAATAACGACGGTCATTATAAGAACGACGGTTATCGTAACGGCGGTCATAGCGACGATCATCATAACGGCGATCGGCATCGCGATCCTGACCGACTTTCTGACCTAAAGCGGCACCACCAGCTGCACCAAGTGCTGCACCGATATAGCCACCATTGCTTCCGCCCATATTACGGCCAACGGTATAACCACCCACACCACCTAAACCACCACCAATGGCAGCTTCAGTACGGTCACGTCGATTACTAGATGCAGCGGCACCACCAGCACCACCGATTGCAGAACCAATCATTGCACCAGTGTCACCACCCAGTTGTTTACCTAAGGCAGTACCCACCACACTTCCTAAAGCAGAAGTTGCTGCTACGCGAGTTGTATTGTCTGCATGTGCAACAGTCATCATTGAAGACGCTGCTAAGATCACGCTACATAACCACATATTCGATTTCATGCTGAAACTCCTTATCCATTCTTTTGGACAGTATTCTTTTTGCTTGAGACAAATCTAACAAGACTTTTGAGCGAAAATATGGAGTGCAATATCTAAATTGAGAGTGTTTGACGAGGGTTTTGTTGGTGTTCTATAACAAATGAAGAAATTGTGAATAAATTATAAAAATAAAGAATGAATAGGCAATGAACAACAGCCTGCGCTGTAATCGAGTACAATGGACGCAGTTTCAATTAGGGCTCATTTATGCTGCTGGAAAAAATTTTGCAATCACAAGGCTTTGGTTCACGTAAGTATTGTCAGCAGTTAATTAAGAATGGTTCTGTTCAGATTGAAAGTCAGGTCTGTGATAACCCAAAACAAAATATCAATACAGATCAACTGGTCTTTCAGGTCTTTGGTGAAGAATACCAATTTCGAGAGCATGTCTATATTGTTTTGAATAAACCGCAAGGTTATGAATGTTCACATCAGGCCACACATCACAAAAGCGTATTCAGTCTTTTTCCTGAAATTTTGCTACATCGTGGAATTCAATGTGTGGGACGTCTAGATCAAGATACCACAGGTCTATTATTGCTGACCGATGATGGACAATATCTACAGGCATTAACACATCCACGTAAACATGTACCCAAAGTTTATCATGTGACCACTGCCGATCCAGTTACGGCTGAACAGCAGCAGGGTTTAGAGCAAGGTGTTGAACTGCGTAATGAGAAAGGCATTTATGCTGCTACGGATGTGCAATTATTCTCAGAACATCAAATTGCAATGACCATTCACCAAGGTGTTTACCATCAAGTGAAACGGATGCTAGCTGCTGTTGGAAATAAAGTTGAAGTCCTGCATCGTCATCAAGTGGGTTTGCTCGAACTTCCTGATTTGGCGGAGGGAGAATGGGCGTACTTAAGCCCTGCGCAAAAACAGTTAAGTCAAAACATCGCTTTAGATGAATGATTACTTTAAAAAACAATGAAAGGTTTTGAACTCACTGTCTTGAATAAAGCCCATTTGCTCGTATAGACGGTGAGATTGGTAATTGTTTTTTTGGGTTTCCAAGCTGATACGCTGTGCATTTTCATGACGTGCAAATAAAATTGCAGTATCAATCAGCTGCTTTGCTGCACCTTGTTTTCGATAAGAGGGAGTGACATAGACATCATCGAGAATATAGTAGGTTTCACAAGCCACAGAAGAAAAGGCGAGATAGAGTAAAACAAAGCCCGTAAATACATCATCTTTAACATGAATAAAAATGACACTGTCTTTATTATCGAAGCGATGTTTTAAAAACTGATACGATTGTTCAATATTTGAGGATGCACCGTAGAACTGACGGTATTCGTCAAACAAGACAGCAAGTTGATGAAGATCTTCCTTTGTTGCTCGCTTAACAATCATTCCTGTCCATCCTTATGCTTATTCATTTTATTAGGACTGTCAGGATAGCGAAAAAAATTCAGCTTAAAAAATAAAAACTTGTTTATAAATGCAACATTGTTAAGTTTTGTCACTTTCGCCAAGAAGTGCATTCAACTCTTCAAACAGGTCTTCATGATCATCTTCAATTTCGACAGAAGATGGATTTTCAGTACTGGCCGCTGCTTTTGATTTGCGCAGTTTCAGTAACTGTTCCATGTTGATGTTCTGATTCTCAATTGCGAACGGAATCGACTTGGTGAGTACCACTTGTTTAAAGAAAAGACGAACGGCTTGAGCAGGGGAGATACCCAACTGTTTAAACACTGCAAAAGCTTGCTTCTTTTCCTGTGAATCGAGGCGAACCTGATAAACTTCTGTTTTTCGCATGAAGAATAAGACCAAATATTTTTAGTTATCGTCATGTATTTTAAACCATTGCAATGTAATTTCAATATTTTTGAAGTGAAAAAATAGAATTTTTGTCATTACGTTGTGTTGGCAATGCAAGTTCAAAGTTAGAACTAAAGTGCATTTCCTTATGAGAAATCGGGTCAATAAAGCAAATTTCTTTGGCAAGTAGCTGTAAGGGCTGACTAAAATCATCTTCTGCTTTATGTTCAATTTGTGGATAAAAAGAGTCGTTAAGTATTGGAATATTCAGATAATTTAGATGTACACGTAACTGATGTTGTTTTCCAGTTTTAGGCATTAATTTGTACTTGGCATGCTGCTGATCATGCATTAATAATTCAATTCGTGTTTCAGTATTATTGGGTTTTTCGGGGTTAATTTGCATGGTGTAAAAAGGCTGACCTTTTTCTAAATGTAGCTGCAAAGTGTGTGGAAAATCCAGTTCAGATCGATATTTTGCAACCGCATGATAGACTTTTTGCACTTTTCTTTCGGCAAAAAGCTGTTGATACGCACCTCTTGAGGCCGCTTTTTTACAGAATAAAACCACACCTGCAGTTTCTCGATCTAGTCGGTGGATCGGGGTTAAATCCGCATAGCCCGTTTGTTTTTTTAATCTAACCAAAAGCGTTTCCTGAACATATTGTCCAGTCGGTGTCATCGTCAGAAAATGCGGCTTATCAACTACGAGTAAATCATCATTTTCAAATAGGATCTCATGTTGAAATGGTACGGGCACTTCATGAGCAAGAAAACGATAATAAAAAATATGAGTGTTGGGTGTATATCGACTTTCTAATGTCAGCTTGCTGCCATCTGCAGCATAAATCAGTTCATCTGCAAAGCGTTGCTGCCATTCACTGCTTTGAATATGTGGAAAATGTTGGCAAAGGTATTCAAAAATTGTAGGTGCAGAGACATCGTGAGGCAAAAAGACTTTACTGGCACTGACGCCATTGATGAGCGGAGGCGTAAATTCAATGATTGATGACATACAGCGATATCGACTCGGTATAAACGATGTAAAAAAAGCCAGTTTAAAGGGAGTTTATTAGGCTTTAAAGCAGGGCAATGTTATCATAGCTGCCATCCCAATTTTGTTTTATTTGTCATGTCGTATTCAGTGAAATTTACTTTAAATCATGAACAAGACACTCAGCGTTTTGCACATATCCTTTCTGAGCAGGTGCACTCTGGCATTATTTATTTAATTGGCGATTTAGGCGCTGGGAAGACCACTTTTACCCGTTATTTCCTACAAAATCTAGGACATCAAGGTTCGGTAAAAAGTCCAACCTATACCTTGGTTGAACCCTATTCAATTCAAGGTAAAGAAATTTTTCACTTCGATTTATATCGTTTGGACGATCCGTATGAATTGGAACTGATGGGAATCCGTGATTATTTAGAAACACCAGATGCTTTATTTTTGTTTGAATGGCCATCGAAAGGTGGAGATGAAATTCCAAAACCTGATGTGGTGATTGATATTCAAAAATCGGATGATGAATTGACACGGTTTGTCACGCTAAGCACTGAATCCGAATCTTTATCTCAAACTTTGCAGGAACAATTGAATGGCGCATGATTCAACTCGTCGTATTCATACCCTTGATGCTGCCTTAGCCAACCAGATTGCTGCGGGTGAGGTGATTGAGCGTCCATCATCAGTGGTTAAAGAATTATTAGAAAACTCAATTGATGCTGGCGCAACAGAACTGATTATTCGAGTGGCGCAGGGTGGTTCAACCCTGATTGAAATTATTGACAATGGTAATGGTATTCATGCCGAAGATTTACCATTGGCGGTAATGCGCCATGCCACCAGCAAAATTCAAACTGCTGATGATTTACATGCGATTGTTAGTTTAGGATTCCGTGGTGAGGCATTGGCTTCAATCGCAGCGGTGTCACGCTTAACTTTGACCAGTAGTCAAGATGAGCAAGGTGTTGGCTACCAAGTTGAAGTGAATGGTACGGCGTTTGACCATCAACAAATTCAGGCGGTCGCTGCACAAAAAGGCACACATATTCGGGTACAGGATTTATTTTTTAATGTGCCTGCACGTCGTAAATTTTTAAAAAAACCAACAACTGAATTTAATCATATTGAAGAAATTGTTCGCCGTTTGGCTTTAACACATTTCGATATTCGTTTCGTACTGGAACATAACGATAATATTCGTTTAAACCTTCCTGTTGCCGATAGTGGTGAATTGCGTTATCAGCGTGTGCAACAATTGTTGGGTCAGCAATTTATCCAAAATGCTTACTGGATCGATTCAGATAGTATTAATATGCGTTTGTCTGGGTGGTTGGGACATCCTTCTGACGCACGTGCTCAAGCCGATTTGCAATATGTGTATGTGAATGGCCGTATTGTAAAAGATAAAACGATTTCACATGCGTTGCGTATGGCTTATGACGGGATTTTGCATGGACATCAGCATTCATCCTATTTGCTATTTTTAGAAGTCGACCCTGAAAATATCGATGTGAATGTGCATCCAACCAAGCATGAAATTCGCTTTTTGAATCAACGTGAAGTACATGAGTTTGTACGTCACTACGCCAAAGCAACACTATCGCAATTTCAGACCGCAAGTGCGGATTTAGCGCAAGCGATGAAAACGGATGAGACGGACGATAATTTTAATTATCAACCGCAGCCGAAATATCAAGAACAATTCAATTTACATCGTGCGGCGGTTGAAGCTGAACCTCAATCAAATCTACCTGTTGAAGTATCGACAGATTTGTTGACAGAGTTTAATCAAATTCGACCACAAGCTGTGCAATACAATTCAGCGCAAGCACAACAGCCTCGATATAATGGCTCGGCACAGCTGAATAATGCGTTAAAAAGTTATTTAGCGCCTTTACGTGAAGAAGCCGAAGATGGAAATGATCAAGCTCCATCACGAGTAGATGAGTTTCCACTCGGTATTGCGATTGCGCAGCTGCATGGTATTTATATTTTGGCACAAAATACCGAAGGTCTAATTATTGTAGATATGCATGCAGCGCATGAACGTATCTTGCTCCAACAAATGAAATCGGCTTGGGATAAACCTGAATTTTGGACATCTCAACAGTTGCTGATTCCAAAAATTGTATCCATCACGCGTATGCAGGCGACACGGATCGAAGATTTACAATCACAATTACAACGTCTCGGCTTAGAAGTCGATCAATATGGCGATGATCAAGTGATTGTGCGAGGCGTGCCTGCGATTTTGCATAAAGCTGATTTTAGTAATCTCATTCCAGAATTGCTGAATGATCTCGATCCCAACGATGAGGCCAGAGGTTTATTACAAAAACGTGATGAATTGCTCGCAGGGATGGCTTGTCACGGTGCTGTGCGTGCGCATCGCCAATTAAGTCTTTCTGAGATGAATGCTTTATTACGTCAAATGGAACAAACCGAATTTGCCAGCCAATGTAATCATGGTCGTCCAACTTGGCGCGCATTTCCATTGCATCAATTAGATAAATTATTTGCTCGAGGAGAGTAGTTTTACATGTCAAATCAATTGCCCGTCATCAATTTAATGGGGCCTACCGCTAGCGGTAAAACAGCATTGGCATGTGAACTTTATGAACGCGGAAATTTCGAACTGATTTCAGTCGATTCAGCTTTAGTTTATAAAGATATGGATATCGGCACAGCGAAACCAACCAAAGCAGAGCAGCAGCAATATCCACATCATTTGATTGATATTATTACCCCTTTAGAGGTGTATTCGGCAGCGCAATTTGTCGAAGATGTTTGCCCACTGATTGACAATATGCATGCTCGTGGTAAAACCCCAATCTTGGTGGGCGGTACCATGTTGTATTTTAAAGCCTTACTTGAAGGTTTAGCGGGTAATTTACCCAATGCTGATCAAACGATACGTGATGCCATTATTCAAAAAGCTGAACAGGAAGGATGGCAATCCGTCTATGAAGAGTTGGTTGCGGTTGATCCTGTTGCTGGGGAAAAGTTCAAGGTATCTGATAAGCAGCGCATAATTCGTGCACTTGAAGTGTTTCGAATCACGGGCGAGCCGATAACAAAATTACAAGCCGAACAACCTAAAAATCAACCATATCGTTACATATTTCATAACTACGCATTGATGCCAGATCGTTTAGAATTACATCAACGCATTGAGCAAAGATTGAGCAAAATGTGGAATATTGGTTTTTTGAATGAAGTAGAGGAATTGATTAAAAAATACGATTTAAATGATGATTTACCGTCTATGCGGTCTGTGGGTTATCGTCAAGCTTTGGATTTTTTACTAAAAAGTGACTTAAGTCTCAAAAATAAAGTAGAAATGGAGAATAAAGCCCTTTTTGCGACGAGGCAATTAGCTAAACGTCAATACACATGGTTACGTTCTTTGCAAGAAATACACGATTTTAAAACTTACGTGACGATAATGCAGGCGAAAGAAGACTTGCGAAACTTCTTTGGATAAAGCAAAATTCGCAGGCTGTCTTTTTATAATTTTTAGTTTAAAAATAAAGATAGTTTTTTTGCGCTGATTTAAAAATTTTTTGGAGTTAAAAATGTCTAAAGGTCAAACTTTACAAGATCCGTTCTTAAATTCTCTCCGTAAAGAACGTATTCCAGTTTCTATTTTCCTTGTAAACGGTATCAAATTGCAGGGCCATATTGAGTCTTTTGACCAATATGTTGTTTTGTTAAAAAATACTGTAAGCCAAATGGTTTACAAACACGCGATTTCTACAGTTGTTCCTGCGCGTAACCCACGTCCTGCTGGTGCTCAAGGTACTGCTGGTGGCTTTCCTGCACAAGGTGGTACTGGTGGCTTCGGTGGTCAAGGTGCTGCTGGTGGCTTCGGTGGTCAAGGTGGCGGCTTTGGCGGTCAAGGCGGCTTCGGCGGTCAAGGTGGCGGCTTCGGCGGTCAAGGCGGCTTCGGCGGTCAAGGTGGCGGCTTCGGTGGTCAAGGTGGCTTCGGCGGTCAAGGTGGCGGCTTCGGTGTTCAAGGTGGCTTTGGTCATCAAGGTGGCTTCGATGGCGAAACTAAATTTGAAGATGGTCAAGAAGACGAAAATAATCGTTAATTGATTGATGATCTTTAAGAAAATGCCAGTCTCACGCTAGACTGGCATTTTTTTGTCTATTAAAAAGCTAGAATAAATATTATGGAAATGATTGTTGCTGCGGCATGTTGTAGTGTATTAGTCTCGATTTTGCTGAAATATTTAAAGGCAAAGGGTTTTGATGTCTTTCAAATGATCGCGTGGAATTATTTGAGTGCAAGCCTTTTGTGTTTTTATTGGTTTAAAACCGATATTACCCATATCTCATTCAATCATACCCCTTGGTGGTTAATTCTCATCTTAGCGGTGTTATTACCGAGCATATTTTTATGCTTGGCAAAGTCTTTGCAATTTGCAGGAATTTTGAAAACAGAAATTGCTCAGCGCCTTGCAGTCATCCTGTCTTTATTGGCTGCCTATTTTATTTTTGGGGAGCAATTTAGCCAGTTAAAATTAATTGGTGTTGTGCTGGGTATCATTGCGATTCTAGCCATTATTGTGGGACAAGCAACGGAACAAGCCAGCAAAGGTCTGAATTTTAAATCAGCCTTGTTTTTGTTTAGTGTATGGGCAGGTTATGCCGCAGTAGATATATTACTTAAATATAGTAGTAGCTTAGGTTTACAGTTTGCGGTCACACTGAATTTAACTTTTATTGCAGCTTTTATTCTGTCTATCGCTTATATCGCAATTACTCAACCGAATTGGCAACCTAAAAATATTTTTACAGGTTTGTTTTTGGGGGTACTGAATTTTGCCAATATTGCCTTATATGTCAAAGCTCATATGATTTTTAAAGAAACGCCTGCCATTGTATTTGCAGGGATGAATATTCTGGTGGTGGTATTGGGTGTACTCAGTGGCGTTGTGCTATTTAAAGAGCGATTAAAAGCATACACGTGGATTGGATTGATTTGTGGTGTGGTTGCGGTGCTGTGTTTGGCCAAAGCGATGATGTAGAAGAGAGTAGAGCTTGTTCTACTCTCTTGAGATTGATGTGATTATAAGCGAGTAAAAACGACTTCATCTGGGAGTCGTGATTTTGGCAGTTTGGCATTGAAATCACTGTCACTACGATAGCCGAGTGAAACAATCACAGATGCTTTTAGGCCTTTTTCAGTCAGTCCAAACTCTTCATTAATCAGTGTTCTATCAAAACCTTCCATTGGTGTAGCATCAATTCCCTCTAAACCTGCTGCAAAAAGTAATTGTCCGAGTGCAAGGTAGGTTTGATTCTCCATCCATGCAGGAAGATTTTTAAGTTCATTGCGATAGAATTCGACATAACCAGAACGGGTGTCACGCTGACCTTGTTTGGCAGCTGCATCTTTAAAGCGACCGCTGGCATCATCTTGCTGTAGCAATTGTTCTAAGTATTCTGCTGAGATATCAGTACGCGTACAAAAGACCAAGGTATGTGAAGAGTTTAGGACTTTAGCTGCGTTATAGATGTAATTGCCTGTCAATGCTGATGCGATACGTTGTTTGGCTTCATCTGTTTCAGCAATTAAAAAATGCCAAGGTTGAATGTTTACCGAAGAAGGGCTGAAACGTAAAATTTCGAGTAGTTTTTCAAATTGTGCTTGAGGAATTTTTTTCTCTGCATCATAAGCTTTTGTGGCATAACGTGTTTTTGCTGTAGCTAAAGTATCCATCCGTCATTAACTCGGTTTAAAAATTTAATTTATTCTACTTGATCTAAATTCCACTGAAAGTAGCTAAATGTGATTTCTATATAGATTTAAGTCGTATGTGAGGGAGTTAGAGTATCTAAAGCTCTGATAACGGGTAAGGAGTTAAAGCTGATAAATGTTTTATAAAAATTACTGGATGAAAAGAAGGTAAGGAATGAGTAGAACTGCAAAAATGATTAATAAAACCACGGTTTAAAATCTAATTGATAATTTTCTTGCTCATTCAGTTCTAAAATCCAAGCTGAATCTTCTCGCCAATCACCTAAAACAATACGTTGTTTATTCAATACTTGATGAATTTCAGGGCGATGGGTATGACCATGAATTAAATAATCGACTTGAGTAATGACATTTTCGACTGCTTTTGCATTTACATCCATGATGTCATAACTTTTCAGTTGTTTGGTTTCACTACTCTTTTTACGGAAGCCATTTGCAAGTTTTTGTCTAAAGCTCAATGGGGTACGTTTTATTAGCCCCAATAAGATGGGGTTACGAATCACTTTGCGAAAACGTTGATAGGCAACATCATCGGTGCAGAGCGCATCGCCATGTTCCAGTCGGAAGGTATACTGCTGAATATTCAGGCTATAGATATCGGGTAATAAAATACCGTTGAATTGATTCAGGAATTTTTGGCCTAAAGCGAAATCTCGGTTCCCAACTTGGAAATAAACTTGGTTGTTTGCCGCGGTAAATGTTTGTAATGCTCCGACAATTTCCTCTAACCAAGGCGCGGTGTAATCGTCACCAATCCAAGCATTAAACCAATCACCTAAAATATAGAGTTGCGTGTTTTTATCTTGGTATTGTTTCAATAAAGCCAAAAACCCTCGAACGAGTCGAGGGTGATCAGGTGACAAGTGTAAATCTGAGATAAACAGGTAGGTCACACTTTTATCCTATTTTATAATCCCTCCCAACCTCCCTTTACAAAGGGAGGAGTTCCCCCTCTTTTTTAAAGAGGGGTTAGGGGAGATTTTTATTCAGAGATAATTTTAGCAGATTCGATGACAACGTTCTCTAAAGGAACATCTGCGTGATAACCACGGTTACCAGTACGCACACCTTTGATTGCTTCTACAATATCAAGGCCTTCAACAACTTTACCAAATACTGCATAACCCCAACCTTGAGCTGTTTTACCAGTGTGGTTCAAGAAAGAGTTGTTTTTAACGTTGATAAAGAATTGAGCAGATGCAGAGTGTGGAGCTTGGGTACGCGCCATTGCAATTGTGCCTTCATCGTTGCTTAAGCCGTTATCAGCTTCGTTTTCGATTGAATCACGTGTTGCTTTTTCTTTGAAGTTTTCGTCCATGCCACCGCCTTGGATCATAAAACCATCAATCACACGGTGAAAAATTACGCCGTCATAGAAACCGTCACGTACATATTCTAAGAAATTTGCAACCGTTTTTGGTGCTTTTTCAGCGTTAAGCTCAAGAACAATACGACCTTTGTTGGTGTTTAATTCGACTTGAGGAAAACTCATTACATTAATCTCCTAAACATGGGCAAATTGACCATGGGTTTTTGGTTGAGAGAAGCATAAGCAAACTGTAAACTACAAGGCAAGTAAAAAACGTTAAAATCTTTCAGAAAAAGCAAAGATTGCGTTTTTATTTCCCATTTTTAACTGTAAGAAGTGATTTACACCCTATGAAGCCAAATGATGTTGTTTCTGAACTGCCAAAGACCCCGACGCCGAATACCCATGCCTCTGTCGATGCCGCGCAGCAAGAACAACAGGCAGGCTTAGACTTTGTTCGTCAAGTAATTACCGAAGATCTGAAAGAAGGTCGTACTCAAAAAGTAGTCACCCGATTCCCGCCTGAGCCGAATGGTTATCTACATATTGGTCACGTAAAAGCAATTTGTTTGAACTTTGGTATTGCCGAAGAGTTTGAAGGTTTGTGTAATTTACGTTTTGACGATACAAACCCAGATGCTGAAGAACAAGAATATGTTGATGGTATTGCCAACGATGTGAAATGGTTAGGCTTTAACTGGAATGGTGAGCCTCGCTACGCTTCTGGTTATTTCGATCAGCTTTATGCATGGGCTGTTCAGTTGATTGAACAAGGTGATGCTTATGTTGATTTGCAAACCCCAGAAGAAATTAAGCTGAACCGTGGTAATTTCGTTGAACCTGGTAAAAATTCACCGTACCGTGATGCAACCGTTGCCGAGAACTTGGCACGTTTTGAGCAAATGCGTAATGGTGAAATTCAGGAAGGTGGTGCTGTTTTACGTGCCAAAATTGATATGGCCAGTCCGAACGTGCATATGCGTGATCCGATTCTTTATCGTGTATTGCATTCAGAGCATCACCAGACGGGTGATAAATGGAAAATGTATCCAATGTATGACTATGCTCATCCATTGTCAGATGCAATCGAAGGCATTACCCATTCACTCTGTACTTTAGAATTCCAAGATCACCGTCCATTCTATGATTGGATTGTAGAGAAAGTTCACTCACAAGCTGTACCACGTCAGTACGAGTCTTCACGTTTAAATATCGATTACACCATTACCTCTAAACGTAAGTTACGTAAATTGGTAGAAGGTCATCATGTACAGGGTTGGGATGATCCACGTATGCCAACTGTAGTGGGTATGCGTCGCCGTGGTTTTACCGCAGAAGGCTTGCGTGATTTCTGTAAGCGTGTCGGTGTGTCGAAAACGGATGGTATTGTTGATGTGGCAATGCTTGAGTTCTGTATTCGCCAGTCTTTGGAAAATACAGCGGCACGTGGTATGGCAGTACTGAATCCATTGAAAGTGACCTTAACCAATTTACCAGAAGAATTGGATCTCACTCATGCACGTCATCCAAACGTGGATATGGGTGAACGCATCATTCCTTTAACGCGTGAACTTTATATTGATCGTAAAGACTTTGAAGAAGTGCCGCCTAAAGGCTTTAAGCGTTTGATTCCTGATGGTGAAGTACGTTTACGTCATGCCTATGTGATCAAATGTGATGAAGTCATTAAAGATGCAAATGGTGAAGTGGTTGAGCTTAAATGTTCAATCGATCCTGAAACTTTGGGTAAAAACCCAGAAGGTCGTAAAGTAAAAGGTGTGATTCACTGGGTATCGGCAAGCAAAGGTGTACCTGCGGAAGTTCGTATTTATGACCGTTTGTTTAACGAAGCAGCGCCAGATGCAGATGATGATTTCCTAGCGCACCTAAATCCTGAATCATTAAAAGTCGTTCAAGCGGTGATTGAACCTGCTTTGGCTCAAGCAAAACCTGAAGATCGTTTCCAGTTTGAACGTGAAGGGTATTTTGTTGCGGATCAACATGATCATCAAACGGATAAGCCAGTGTTTAACCGTATTCTTGATCTGAAAGACAGCTTCAAAGCAGACAAGAAATAAGTGTGAAGTAAATTCTCCTCACTCAGTGTTTGGAGAATGAGACTTAAAATAAAAAAGCCCAATTTTTAAATTGGGCTTTTTTATTGTGATTCTAAAAGAATGAAGTTTTAAATATTTAGATTGTCTAAGAACGTTTGAATTACCAGTCGACACTGCTGCTCTAATTGTGCTGCATAAGCTTGATTATCTTGACGCAATTGAGGAATGGATAAGCCAGCATGGCGTATTTCACAGGTATGGCCAATGAGCCATTTTTCAAAACTTTCTTCAGCAATTTCAAGATGGAACTGCAAGGCCAAGATATTATTTCCCACAGAAAAAGCTTGGTTTGGATAGATCGCTGAACTTGCCAATAGCGTGCTATTTTCAGGTAAATCGAAGGTATCGCCATGCCAGTGCAGGACTTCGACATTTTCTAATGCGGCTAAGGGATTCGTCTCAAGCACTTTAATGTCTAATTTGCTCCAACCAATCTCTTTTTGGTGTCCAGCATAGACTTTTGCACCGAGTGCGTGTGCAATCAATTGTGCTCCTAAGCAAATCCCAATGGTGGGTTTGTTGGCTTTTAAACGTTGTTTCAAGCCTTCAATTTCATCCACTAAAAAGGGGTAGTCCTCTGTTTCATAAACACCGATTGGTCCACCGAGGATTACAGT
This sequence comes from Acinetobacter sp. NIPH 2100, assembly GCF_000369805.1. GTDB lineage: Bacteria > Pseudomonadota > Gammaproteobacteria > Pseudomonadales > Moraxellaceae > Acinetobacter. The sequence goes on from NZ_KB850224.1 coordinate 1,464,500, forward strand.
CAATCCATCATAGTTGAGTGCAGGGGTTAAATCATCAACACCCGCCTCAAAATAACGGATGCGAAAACCCAACTGATAAAAAATATCTTCTAATGAACCTAAATCTTCAAAAGCAAGATGTTGAATGGCGTAGATTGTTTTAGGCAATGATGCTGCAATGGTATTCATGATATTTAAAGTCACTGATTCATTCGTCAATTAAGGCATTTTTTGTTCAAGCCACGCAAACAGATCTTTGTAAACCTGTGCGCGTACAGGCGGAGCAGACAGCACAAGATCATGCAAGCCATTGTGAATTGCCAGCGTTTGCACGTCACCTTTCATTTTTTTTGCATTATGAGTCATGTCTTTCACATCAAGAATGACATCACTCTGTTGAGCAGCTATACCCCATTTTTTAGGGTTGTTTGACTGGTGTGAATGCATAATCAAGGTTGGAACATTTAAGGTTACACCTTGATGGATTTCTTTTTGAGCCTCATGAATAGCACGAACGAAACACAAATGCACAAAAGGCATGGTTTTAGGTTTCCAATCTAGGTTGAAATCCCATTCACCGTAGAAATCTTTATGTAAGCTTGGGGTATACCATTGATTCAAACCACTTGGAAATTTTCCATTGGGTAAGCGTTTCCCAACTTCACTGAGTAGCGGAATGCCTACTTTTTTCTCAATCATGCTCTTATAAAAATCATAAAAGGGACTATTTGCCCATACTGCCTTGATTAAGCGGTGATCTGGATAGTGAGCTGCATACAAAGTGGCAATTAAACCACCCGTTGAATGTCCAGACAGGAGCACTTGATTGTGGTTTTCTTGACCAATAATTTCGAGTGCTTTGCTAATCTCGGCATCGTATTCACGTAAATCAAGCACATAGTAAAATTTTTGATGCGGAAGTCTTGAACGGCCATATTTTCTGAGGTCGAGCGCATAAAAATCGTAACCATGTTGATTAAATTGTTCAGCCATTTCCTTTTGAAAAAAATAGTCTGCAAAACCATGGATATATAAAACAGCCTTTTGGGTCGCTTCAGCAGCCTTCTTGCGAACCAAGGTGGCAATAACTTTTCCATCATAATCATCAGCGAAATTCATGGTGAGTTGCTGATAATCTTCACCTAGTATATCTGGTTGATATGTATAGAGATTTGAAGTAGTCATTTTTATATATCAAGTCTGAATTCATTAACAAACACATTAAATGAAAACCCTTGGAAGTCAATGTAAATATGCGATACCAACAGTTCAACAACAATAGGTTATCAAACCATCAAAGGTGATTTGGATGAGCTTTAGATTTTTATTTTTGGCAAAAAATCGGTAAGCTATGTGCTGTTGTTTTTGACTGAAGAAATTATGAAACAAGAGACTGCACTCAAGTTACTCAAAGCTGGGGAAAATGTTTTTTTAACGGGCTCAGCAGGTGCAGGAAAAACCTATACGCTTAATCAGTACATTCATTACCTCAAAGCACGGAAAGTGCCTGTGGCGATCACTGCATCGACAGGAATTGCGGCAACGCATATGAATGGCATGACCATTCATACCTGGGCTGGAATCGGCATTAAAGATCGTTTGATAGATGATGATCTTAAACGGATGAAAGAGCGTAAATATTTAAAAGAGCATTTAGAAAATGCCCAAGTATTGATTATTGATGAAATTTCAATGCTACACGCCAAGCAATTGAATCTTGTCAATCAGGTGCTGAAATACTTCAAAGAGAGTGATGAAGCATTTGGTGGGATCCAAGTTATTGTAGCGGGTGACTTCTTCCAGTTACCGCCTGTGGGCAAAAAGGATGAAAGCAATCGTGATAAATTCTGCTTTATGTCAGATGCTTGGGTTGAAGCAAAATTCCGTGTTTGCTATTTAACCGAGCAACATCGTCAGGATGATGAAATTTTAAATCAGATTTTGAATGCCATCCGCGCACAAAATATTCAAAGCAATCATCTCACTGCATTGCAGCAATCTCGTCAGCACGATATTGGCGAAACCTTTACTCGGTTATATACCCACAATATGGATGTCGATAATATTAATTATCAACATCTGAATGAAATTGATAATGAAAGCCATCAGTTTAATGCTGTGGTCGATGGCAACGAAAAGTTGATGGAAACCTTAAAATCTTCAGTGCGCGCACCTGAAGAACTGACTTTGAAAAAAAATGCCAAAGTCATGTTTGTCAAAAATAACTTTGATATGGGCTATATCAATGGCAGTTTGGGTGAAGTAATCGGCTTTGAAGAAGATGATAAGCAGGGCATTCTGCCTAAAGTAAAGTTGACTGACGGAACAACCTTTTTAGTTGAACCTGAAACATGGTCAATTGAAAATGAAGCGGGCAAGGCAATTGCCAGTTTTCAGCAGATTCCTTTACGTTTGGCATGGGCAATCACCATCCATAAAAGTCAGGGTATGACACTGGAAGCCGCAGAGATTAATCTCACCCATACTTTTGAGAAAGGTCAGGGTTATGTGGCTTTGTCACGTTTAAAGTCACTGACAGGACTTAAGCTACTTGGTTTTAATGATCAGGCACTTGAATTGGATAGTCTGGCAATCAAAGCAGATCGCCGTTTTCAGGAGTTATCGACGGAAGCTGAGGTTAATTTTGAAAATATAGATTTAACCACTCAACATAATGCATTTATTCGTCATTGTGGCGGCACATTGAATGCCACCGAAATCGCACGTAATGAAAAGAAAATCGCCAAAGGGGCGAAACAGAATTATGCCGCTGCGACTTTAGATGAGACCCGCGCTTTATTTGAAGATGGTTATGAAATTGAAGATATCGCGCATGAACGTGGTCTAACCCCTGCAACCATTATTAACCATCTCGCGCGTCTGCATAAAGAACAGGGCTTAGATATCTCTGTGGCGAATCCAGGCGATGAAGTGATTGAAGAAGTTCGCAAGATCTATAAACGCTTGCATAAACGTAAAAATCCAGAGCACTTTACCGATGATGGTTCAATAAAACTGCGTCCAATTGTGGAAGCAACCAGTCCGCGAATGGCGTATGATCAAGTTCGTTTAGCTTTACTCTTTATTGAATAGGAAAAATAAAAATGCCTCATCTGATTGCAAACTATTCAGCCAATTTAACTGAATTGGATCCGCAAAAACTCTTGCAAGATATCAATGTTGCGCTAATTGAAACTGATTTATTTATTGCCAATGATATTAAATCACGTGCGTTTCAAGATGAGGTGTTTTTAATTGGCTTGAATGACACCCAAGAAGCCTATATTCACTTAAAGCTATATTTATTGAGTGGAAGGACACAACAACAAAAACAAACAGTCGGTACAGCCCTGTTGAATCGACTAGAGTGCAAAAGCTATATGCTGTCCGAGGTCGGATATCCCATTCAGTTGTGTGTTGAAGTAATCGATATGCCTAAAGAAAACTATTTTAAGGCAACGGTTTAATTTGATTTGAAAATCCGCAATTCTGATCAAGTTTACAGGATATGAATCTGGCAAATTAGCTTTCATCAAATGATTGAGTTAAATGTATGACGCTATATGATCAGAAGTTGCAGCGCGTATGTGAATATATCCAACAGCATTTAGATGATGAGCTTGATTTGGATTGCTTGAGTCAGGTTGCATCCTTATCTAAATTTCATTTCCACCGCATTTTTTTAGCAAATATCGGTGTGAATGTGATGAAGTTTATTCAATTATCCCGTCTGAAACGGGCATCATTCCAACTGGCATTTTCAGCTGATATTAAAATTATTGATATTGCCTTGCAGTCTGGTTTTGACAGCCCTGAAGCATTTAGCCGCGCATTTAAACGTTCATTTGATCAAACTCCGAGTGCTTTTAGAGAGCAGCCGCATTGGCCGTCTTGGCATGAAAAGTTTGTTTTTTCTTTACCCTCGAGAGAAATCATGATGAACGTTAATATTGTAGCAAGAGCCGAAGAGAAAATTGCATTCATATCACACTGCGGCGCTCCAGAACGTGTATTTGAAACGGCAGCACAATTTATTCAGTGGCGCAAAGAAACGGGATTATCTCCTGTAGCGAAAAGTCGCACCTACGGTATTCCATTTTCTGACCCTGAACAGACTTTAAGTGATGAATTCCGTTTTGATATTGCTGGAACAATCACGGCGGATATCCCTGAAAATACATACGGTGTAAGCGCAGGAACTCTTCCCAAAGGCAACTATGCCGTGGTTCGGCATTTGGGCAGTCATGATAATATTAAAGACAGTGTTTACTATCTATATCGGGACTGGCTGCCACAATCAGCGCGTGAAGTAGGGGAATTCCCCGTCTTTTTTCACTATCACAACTTTGTTCATGATGTAGATGAATGTGATTTGATTACAGACATTTATTTATTATTAAAGTAAGTCTGAGGCTCTGCTGTGAAGCAGAGCTAAATAATTTTAATGTCCACATACTGCTGGATTAAATTGTCATCGAGCATATGGACATAATCTAAAAATGCCACATTAAAGCTTCCTACGGTTTGTGCATGCTCATAGGCAAGTTTACCTGCGATGGCAAAATGAATATGTGAAGCCAGCGCGGCAATACTGGCTGTGCTCACCGCATGGTAGGCTGCTGTTAAAGCGCCCAATGCACAACCTGTTGCGGTAATTTTAGGTTGTAAGTAACAACCGCCATTAACTTGAATAACCGCATCAAACTGTTTGGAAATGATGTAATCCGACTCACCAGAAATAGCAATGCATTCAGAATGCTGTAACAGGCTTTTTGCTTGAGCATAGACATCATGGCTATTTAAAGTGCTATCTACGCCTTTAGATTGGGCTTGGCTACCTGCCAATGTACTAATTTCGGAAGCATTACCGCGAATAATGTTTGGTTTAAATTGTAAAAGTTGCTCGATGGTCTCACTACGCCATTTTAAAACAGGGCCATATCCCACAGGATCAAGCACCCAAGGCACATGATGCTGATCTGCGGTCTTGGCTGAAATTAACATGGCTTGGGTTTGTTCTGTCGTTGGTGTACCGACATTAATACTTAAAGCTGAACTAATTTTTGTGAAATCTTCTGCTTCAAATGGATTGTCAATCATGGCTGGCGATGCGCCGGCTGCAAGCAAAATATTCGCAACATAATTGTTTGCGACACTATTGGTCATGCACTGTACTAAAGGGGTTTGTTGTTGTAAGGCACGCCAAGCTTCTATGACTTGATCAATCAGTTGTTGTTTGTGTGACATGACACATCCTTCATAAGTATTGATTTGGGTATGGGTGTTTTAACGTGTGAAATAATGATCTTGATGTTTGCAGCGACGGCAGATCAATGAGACATAATCTTTCGCATCATAATCGACAATTAAATCGTTTGAACCACAATACATACAGCGTTTGACTGAATAAAAATTTAATCTCGGTTCGATTTTTCGCCAAGACTTCCAAACAGGCTGAATAAAAATACTTTCGTCATAACCCAGAAACTTAAACAGCAGCACTTCACTCATTTTACTAAAAGGAATGGTGTAGGGCCTTGGTAGGGTTGTGGTTTCCCAACGTTCTGCGAGTGCGCGCTCACGATACTGTTCCAGTGTTTTTTTCAGCAAGTTGGTATTGATAAATTTATCATTTCTTGGCTGTAAGGCTTTCTGTTTATAGAGATATTCTAGTGCGGTTTGGATCAAATAGAAAATCTGACCCACGGCTAAGCCTTCCATTAAACGATAGCAAAAAGCTTGGAAGCTACGATTTCCTGCAATTTGAATGCCCCAAGTGCGACAGTAAAACTGCATAAATTGTACGATTTCTTGGTAAAGCACCAAATATAGGGCGTCTTTTACTTCATCTGTGGTTTTAAATGGAATACCTAAACTAAGATTTTCATAGAACCATTGACGTAGCTGATGAGTGACACTAAACAGGCTAGGGTCCGAATAACCATCGAGGCGCAGATTGAGATAAAAATGTTCAGTTTCCAAATTATCATTTTGTGGCTTAAAAACACCTAATTTTAATAACTCTTGGACCAAATGGTTTTGAAATAAATAGTTTGGAGTAAAGTCATGATATTTTACATTTTTCCAATGAATCAGTTCATCGTGTTGGACATCTTCACGGGCATAACTATCCAAAAGACTCAGTAAAAATAATTTATGCAAAAAGCTGAGTTGATTCAGACTATAAATCACTTCGTCTTTGATTTTGTATTTGCGCTGTTCTTGTAAAATCGTCTGTTGGGTTTGCTTTTTCCGTTGAGCTGTACATTGCGCGCAATGGCAATTCAGTTTGCTGTCACTTTTAAAGACACGGTGTTGGCAATGGCTGCATTCATGGAATTGCAATTCTTGGCTATATTGTTCTGCTTCGACCCAAAACATAGAGGCTTGGCACAGCGGGCAATGGCTACTTTCATCTAACTGTTTCTGTAGAATCTGTAAATCCATTGATGTTAAACCTGCGACCATTAAAAAGAGAATTATACATGCTGTATCAGCAGAGTGATGCAAAGTTTATAGATGGATCAAAACTAAGGCTAAAATGTGATTGAATTGGATGAAATCTATATCAAAATAAAAGCATATTTCAGTATGAATGATGAATGTACTAATAGGTGCAGTGAGGTTGGGTTTGCTAAATTTACTCGCATTGTCACATAGATTTAAATCAGTAGCGTATATCAGCAAACATTAATCTTAAAATATGTGAACTAATTAAAATTTTGTTTGATTTTAGATAGTTAAATGTAGCTTGGCTGTGTTGACTGTAGATGAACATTAGAATAAAAATGAAGCTACAGACGGATCGATTTTGCATTACGGAGCTTATTATGCAAAGAAACTCACTCATGAAAGGACTCATGGGCATCTCCTTGGGATTGTTCACGACAATTAGTTTTGCTTCCACACCAGAAGGGTTTTGGAAAAGTATTGATGATCGTACAGGTGAGCAACTCTCCATCGTAGAAATCAAGAAGAAACCTGATAATACCTACACAGGAACCATCGTATATCGCTATCCTGTTCCTGGTGGTGCTGCTGTTTTGACGCATTGCGTGAAGTGTCCTGAACCATTTAAGAACAAGCCAATTCAAGGTTTACAAATTGCTTGGGGTTTAAAAGAAGATCCGAAGAATCCAAATCAATATATTGATGGACGAGTACTTGAACCGAAAACGGGTAATGTCTATAAAGGCAAAGCACAGCTAAGTTCGGATGGAAAGCGTTTGCGCATGCGTGGTTACATGGGGGTTTCTGCCTTTGGACGTACACAAGTCTGGATTCGTACCGATAGCGCAAACCCTTAAATAAAGATTGTTTTTTAGAAAGCCTAAACGACTGGTTTAGGCTTTTTTATTTGTGCTAAAGAGTGTGAATTATCGTATCGAGTTTAGCATCTAGATCAGCTATTTCTTATACAAATGAACGCTAGCGTACAGTGTAACTTGCGTAAAAGTGTGATAATTTCCGTGCATTAAACCTATAAAGATGAATAGGTTACTTTTTAAAGACGGGGTTAATATGCTAAATCGAATGCTCATGAATGGAATCATGGGGCTGACTATCGCTTGTGCAAGCGCAACAACTTTTGCTGCATCGATTGAAGGCTACTGGAAAAGTATCGAAGAACGTACTGGGGAACAACTCTCGATCGTAGAAATCCGCAAGGGAAATGACGGCCGTTATCATGGGAAGATTGTTTATCGTTATCCAAATTCGCATGGTATTGCGCTGACGAACTGCACCAAATGTGCAGCACCGAATACCAATAAACCGATTCTTGGACTGGAAATTTTATCGGGCTTTAGAGAAGATCCAAACAAACCTGATTCGTATATTGACGGTCGTGTCCTCGAGCCGACTTCTGGTCGTGTCTATAAAGGCAAAGGAGTTGTCACAGGAGAAGGAAAGCGTCTTCGTATGCGTGGCTATATGGGTGTCTCAGCATTGGGTCGTACCGTAGTATGGTTGCGTACGGATAATGCAACGCCTTAATCGAAAATAAAAAAACCTCGAATTCGCTTCGAGGTTTTTTTTATGGTTAAAGTGAGTGATTAAACAGGGCATGGTAAATTTTCGTCCTCCTGACCGATTTTTTTGGCAGCAATAAGTGCCTGTACTTTTTTACTTGGCAATTTTTCTTTGCCAAGCGCATCATACGTATTCACAATGTTGGTCACTTCTAAGGTTGTCAGTTCAATTCCTTCTGCTGTTAAAAAAACTGAAATTACATGATGATCTACACCAGCTTTAGCCAGATCATGGATTGCTTTGATGTTCTCTAAACGATATAGATGTGCTTTTAATTCCATCGTCATTACCCTCGCTTGTTTTATTGTATTTACCTAGATTGGCATATAGAGTTAAGCAATAACCGTGCACAAAATGTAAAACTCAGGAAAAAAATGTAAGTTGCGCGATAGAACGCAATTGGTTCTGTAGTTTTTATTTAAGAATGGAAAACGATGTTGTAATTTTGTCTAAATGATCGGGTAATTTGCAGATCAAATTTGAAAACCTGAATAGCAAACCCAATAAAATTATTAAAACTGATACCGAGCCGTAAAGACAGGTTTTATAAGTTGGCGTATGATCTGATTGAGTCCATGGTTATTTCACCGATGCAGATGACAAAAAGTGATTTGTCACATGATTTTAGGCGATACAAGGCATGATTTGTGCAACTGAATGACTTTAATCAAGAAGTCTTGCTAACAAGACCATCTAAACGACATGATGAAAGATAAGGAATACTGATGAATATTGCGGCACAACCTCCCGTACAAGCAGATCAAACCATTTACCTCAAAGATTATCAAAAGCCATCTTTCTTGGTTGAATCAATTAATTTAGATATTCAAGTCTATGATGATCATACGATTGTTGACTCTACTTTGGTGATGAAGCGTCAGACAACTGGTGCCTTGGTGCTTTTAGGGCGTGATCTTGAGTTGAAGTCAATTCAACTGAATGGGCAAATCCTGAGCGCAGCGCAATATGATTTAGATGATGAGCAATTGGTGATCACCGATGCACCAGATCAGGTCATTCTACAAATTCAAGTGGTGATTCATCCAGAGTCTAATACGCAGCTTGAAGGTTTATATCAGGCTGGAGATTTATTTGTTACTCAGAATGAGCCAGAAGGTTTCCGAAAAATTACTTTCTATCCAGATCGTCCCGATGTGCTGGCTGAATTTACTACGCGTGTAGAAGCAGATAAGAAATATCCAGTATTGCTCGCAAATGGGAATTTATTGGAAACAGGTGATGCAGGTAATGGCCGTCACTTTGCCATCTGGCAAGATCCAACCAAAAAGCCAAGCTATTTATTTGCGTGCGTGATCGGTGATTTGGCGGTGCTTAAAGATCGTTACACCACTTCGGAAGGCCGTGATGTTGCATTAGAAATCTATGCAATTGAAAAAGACATTCCAAAATGTCACATTGCCATGGAAGCATTAAAGCATTCGATGCGCTGGGACGAAGAGCATTATGGTCGCCCTTATGATCTTGATAATTATATGATCGTTGCGGTGAGCCAGTTCAATATGGGCGCAATGGAAAATAAAGGTTTAAATATCTTTAATACCTCATGTGTGCTTGCGGATGAAGAATATACAACTGATGCTGCAATTATGCGGGTACAGTCGGTCATTGCACATGAATATTTTCATAACTGGACAGGTAATCGAATTACTTGTCGTGATTGGTTCCAATTGTGTTTAAAAGAAGGCTTAACTGTTTTCCGTGATCAGTCTTTCTCTGAAGATTTACAATCAGCCGCCGTGCAACGTATTGATGATGTTGCTGTTTTAAAATCACATCAGTTCCCTGAAGATGCGGGTCCTTTGTCACATCCGCCACGTCCAGACCATTTTGTTGAAATCAACAACTTCTATACCGCGACAGTGTATGAGAAGGGGGCTGAAATTAACCGCATGATGGCGACTTTACTGGGCAAAGAAAAATATCGTAAAGGCACAGATGAATACTTCCTGCGTCATGATGGGCAAGCAGTTACGGTTGAAGATTGGGTTGCTGCACTGAGTGCAGGCTCAGGTGTTGACCTTTCCAATTTCCTGACATGGTATAACCAACCGGGTACACCAAAGCTAGAAGCCAAAGGTGAATATGACGCCACTGCACAGACTTATCGTTTGAGTTTTAAACAAAGCTTAAAAGCACATCCTAAATATCCAAATTTAAAGGCTGTGCCTATTCCAGTCGCTTTGGCGTTGTTCAATGCCAATACTGGTGAACAATACACCTTGCACAGCACAGATTTGTTTGTAAATGACGTTCAAGATGGTGTGTACTTATTCGATCAAGACGAGGCAACCATTGAATTTACAGGGATAACTGAACAACCTGTTGCTTCGTTATTGCGTAATTTCTCAGCGCCAGTCAATTTGGTATTCGATTATTCTGATGATGATCTTGCTTTCCTGATTCAACATGAAACCAATGGTTTTAACCAATGGCAAGCAACACAGACCTTGTTGGAACGTATCTTATTAGAAGATCATAAGGCTGATATTTATATTCAGGCGATTAAAAATACCTTGCCAGAATTAGTGAATAAAGATCCATTATTGGCATCACGTTTATTTGATGTCCCAAGTGAAAATTATTTGGGCAGCCGTATTGATCAAGACTACGAACCTGAACTGGTCCGTGAAAAGCGTGAAGCCGTCCTGGATCGTTTGGCACGTGACTTGGGTGGATTCTGGAGAGAGACTTATTTGGCTTTAGATCCAGATTTGCAGAAAGAATTTTCTTTAGCCATGGGTGTTCGTGCGCTCAAAAATATCATGTTGAATATGTTGGCACGACAAGGTGACGATAGTGTATTTGATTTAGCCTATGCGCAATATCAACAAACAGGAAACATGTCTGAGCGTTTAGGCGCATTGCGTGTTTTGGTCTGGAATGATGCACCACAAGCCCAAGCAGCGTTAGCTGATTTCTATAACCGCTTTAAAGATGAAGCCTTGTCTTTAGATCAATGGTTTAGTATTCAAGCTTCAAATCCGTGTGCAAGCGCAGAAACGATTGAATATCTAACCAAACATGTGGATTATGATTTGGGTACGCCAAACCGTATTCGTGCAGTGAGTGGTGGCCTAGCGGCAAATCCAGTCAATACATGGAGCTTTGGTGTTGCTCATTTTATTGATCTTGCTGCATATTTAGATGAAAAAAATCCAATTTTAGGTTCTCGCTTACTGCAAGTTCTGTCTCGTTGGTATACCTTGGCGGAACCGCAGCGTTCGCAAGTACAACAGGCACTCAAAGCATTACAACCGAAAGTAAAATCTAAAAATGTCGCGGAAACATTGAACAGCTTATTAAGTATTTAATAGGCCAGTTAAATGTATTAAAAAAGGATGCTGTCAGGCATCCTTTTTTATTTGACAATTGCAATTGTCAGAAATAGTATGGAAATCATTCGAACGTAACGGATGACTGCAATGGAAATAAAAACAATCACATTACCGACACGTCAAATCGAAGTTGAAGTGTATACACCTGCACAAACGACGGAAAAGGCACCTGCGATATTATTGCTGCACGAGTTATTTGGCATTTTGGATGTCTATCGTGAAGACGCCCAAGACTTGGCTGATCGTGGCTATTTGGTTTACGTACCCAATTTATTTAGCGGTGGTGCAGTGAAATACTGTATTCGTGCAATGGTGAGTAAAGCAGGGCGAATCAATGCAGCTGACAGTGAGGTCAATCAAGAAATTCATGTTCTGCTGGATGCGCTCAAAGCAGATTCGAGATGTAATGGCCGTTTAGGTATGCTCGGACAATGCCTAACAGGTGGCTACGTCATACAAATGGCCAAACGTGATGACATGCTGGCACCTGTGGTATATCACCATTCTTTGGGGATTCAGGGGGCAGGTGTTCCAAACAAAGAATCCTTGGATGAGGTCCGAATACTACAGGGACATTGGTCGACGGTAGATCCATTTTGCCCAGCAACCAAGCGTAATAAATTGATTCAGCAGCTAGGTGAGCGTGTCGAAGCTTATACCTATAATATGCCGCATGGTTTTCGTAGCGTGAGCCGTGGCATGCCAGAGGCCCAAGTCGTATGGCAACGTACAGTTGATTTTTTTGATCGAGAATTAAAACAAAACACAATATAAATCATTGCAACAACAGGTTATTATTTATCAATATTTTATAGAAATAAAAAAGTGAGGGGAAAATATGTCTCAACAATATGCATACGCGGGTTTCTGGATACGAGTTGGCGCCGCGATTATTGATTCAATTATTGTAATCGTTGCCATGATTCCATTAACCATGATTTTTGGTGGTGGTAATACGACAGTTGCTTCTGATGGTTTCTCATCATTCCAATTTATGTCTACGGCAGATTGGATATGGCAAATTCTCGCTGCCGTATTTTATATTTTCTGTTGGATTAAATTCGCAGGAACACCGGGTAAACGTTTATTGCGTTTAAAAGTGTTGGATGAAAAAACGGGTGAAAATGTAACTGTCGGGCAAGCCATTATTCGCTACATTGGTTATATTCCAGCGACTTTAGTGTTTTTTATTGGTTTAATCTGGGTGGCTTTTGATTCTAAAAAGCAAGGGTGGCATGACAAAATGGCGAAAACAGTTGTAGTAAGAGAACTGTAATTTAAATTTGTTTTAATGCTTTTGCTGAGCTTTGCAATAAAAATTTCATAAAATAGGACTTGTGAATCAGTTTGCATGTCCTATAATGCCGTTGAGTTTATTCACGGAGATCCTAAATGGGAAGTTGTTCGAGGTTCGGGTTTAATAATGGATTAAACCAAAGCGAATACTGAGCAAGTTAGCCTTTTAGGTCGGCTGTCTTGCAATGAGATAGCTTTGAGAAAAATCATTTTCACCCTTCTATAAAATTTTGTTGTATTCACAAAATTTATTGTATTGACTGCAACCTGTTTAGTTTCTCACCTAAAATGGGGAGAAGCCTATGTTTTTTCACGCTTCCATTCAATGGTTTGCTGTTCTCAACGTATTTATATTGTGTGGATTGTTGTTCACACAAAAGAGTAAGGCTGGTCCACTCATCAATTCTGATGATGTGTCTATTACTACAGCACAGCATTGTCAGTTAGAAAGTACCTATCGTTATAACAAAGATCGAACTTGGTCCTATCAAGTTGTACCTGCCTGTAACCTCACTCAAAATTTAGAGGTTTCATTGGGTTATCATTCAAGTAAAGACATCGATCAGATTCATGGTTTTTCAGCGCAAGCCAAGTCCATTTTAAAGCCGATGGACAATGATTGGGGTGTTGCCAGTAGCTTGCTGCTGTCACGTGACGATGTTTTACATCACGGTGGCAATTTGGACTGGTTTTTTAATGTCCCTGTGAGTTTTCAACTTTTAAATCAACGTTTAGCTTTGGACACGAATCTAGGCTATCAGCATGCCAATGAACGCTTGCTACGCTGGGGTGTTGCCTCAACCTATAATGTGTCAGAGCGCGTTGGCTTAACACTTGAAACCTATAATCAAGACCGCCAAGCACCATTCTTCCAAACAGCGGTGCAGTATAGTCTTATCTCGAATATCCTCACATTAGAAGCATCCTTTGGTGACCGATTACATCGCTTAAAACAGCATTGGTTTGGGCTGGGTATAAGTTATACGCCATCATCATAATTGCCTTAAATTCAGTTTAGCCCTCATTAAAATCATTGATAATAAATAGGTGTAAGATGCAATTAAAATTTTTACAAAATATTGATTTATCGAATATCGCAGATACCTTGATCAGCCTGTCTGCCGCGTTCATTTTAGGTGCATTGATCGGACTGGAACGCCAGTATCGACAACGTACAGCAGGATTGAGAACCAATGTTCTTGTTGCTGTTGGTGCTGCCATCTTTGTTGATATTGCAACCAATTTAACTGGTGCAGAAGGGGCAGTTCGTGTGATTGCCTATGTGGTATCAGGCATTGGCTTCTTGGGTGCAGGTGTCATTATGCGTCAAGAAGGCAATATCCATGGTTTAAATACGGCTGCGACACTGTGGTGTTCGGCAGCGGTTGGAGCTTCTGCAGGTTCGGACTTGATCATTGAAGCGGTATTGGCTACTGGTTTTATTTTAGCGGCAAATACGTTATTAAGACCGATTGTCCATGTGATTGACCGTCGCCCAATTGATGATGACACCGAAGTCTTACATGTCATCTATATTATTTGCGATCGCAGTCAGAGTAAGGTGGTGATGGATGAGTTGAATCTAACATTGAAACATCATAATTATCCGGCCAAAGATATTGATGTCACGCCATTTGGTGAAAAAGAAGTTGAAATTGAAGTGACTTTGATCGCTACCTCGATTGAAGCCGAAGAAGCACAGCATATTATTAATCACCTCAATGCCATGCCACAAATTAGACAGGCATTTTGGGATAAGAATGCAATCAATTAGCCGTATTCTGCCTATTCTAAAGCATTGAATTGGGATGCATTATCCCATAAATGATATATAAGACTTTTATTGTTTCACATAAAATGAAACCAGCTTGAAAACAATGAGAACAGTATGAGTTCAGAAGCACATTCAATTAGTTTAATTGCGCCAGTGGTCTTGTTGGCCGCTGCTGTTATTGCCGTCCCTATTTTTAAACGTATCGGGTTGGGTTCAGTCTTAGGTTATCTCATCGCAGGATTGATTATTGGCCCCTTTGGTTTTGCCTTTTTCCACGATTCGGCCTCGATTCTGCATATCGCAGAACTGGGGATCGTGATGTATTTATTTGTGATTGGTCTGGAAATGCAGCCTTCACATTTATGGAGTTTAAGGCGTGAAATCTTTGGCTTGGGTACTTTGCAGATTATTGCCTGTGCCTTGGCATTGACGGGTGTTGGGATTTTATTTGGTTTTACTTGGCAGGTTGCATTCATTGGCGCGGCAGGCTTTGTCTTGACCTCAACTGCTATTGTGATGCAGCTCTTAGGGGATCGAGGAGATATTGCCCAACCACAAGGCCAAAAGATTGTCGCAATTTTATTATTTGAAGATTTATTGATTGTCCCTTTACTGGCCATCGTTGCCTTTATGGCACCCAATCACGTGGTTGAGACCACCTCAACCCGTTTAGAAAGTATCGGCATTGGCTTAATTGCGATTGCAGGTTTAATTGCTGCAGGGTACTGGTTGTTAAATCCACTGTTTAGATTGCTGGCTGCCGCAAAAGCACGAGAAGTGATGACGGCAGCAGCATTGCTTGTCGTTTTAGGCGCAGCCTTGCTGATGCAAGTTAGTGGACTTTCAATGGCGATGGGTGCTTTCCTCGCAGGAGTATTGTTATCCGAGTCAACCTTTAGACATCAAATTGAAGCAGATATCGAACCCTTCCGTGGTTTGTTATTGGGGCTTTTCTTCCTCGGTGTCGGAATGTCACTGGACTTATCTGTCGTTGCACAGAATTGGCAGCTGATTGTCAGTGGTGTTTTAGCCATGATGTTTGCCAAGGCCTTGATGATTTATATCGTGGCACGTGTCACCAAGAGTCCACATACTGAAGCTTTAGATCGAGCATTATTGATGGCACAGGGTGGTGAGTTTGCCTTTGTTCTGTTTGCGGCTGCTGTTAGTGCCCAAGTGATTGATAATTCGGTGAAGTCTAATCTCACTGCAATTGTGGTCTTGTCGATGGTCTTGACCCCAATTTTAGGCATTATCTTTAAGCGTTTCACTGAAACCAAAGATGAGATTAATTTGGATAATGTAAATATCGCCGAAGGCTTAAGTGGCAGTGTTCTGATGATTGGCTTTGGTCGTTTTGGACAGGTTACCAGTCAATTGCTTTTAGCAAGAGGTGTCGATGTTACGATTATCGATAATGACATCGACATGATTCAAAATGCCGAGAAATTTGGCTTTAAAATTTATTATGGCGATGGCTGTCGTTTAGATATTTTACATGCTTCAGGTGCATCTTCAGCTCAAGCCATCGTGGTCTGTGTGGACAGTAAAGACACCACCAATCGAATTGTCGAGTTGGTTACACATGAGTTTCCGTTGGCAAAACTGCTGGTTCGTTCTTATGACCGTGAACATTCACTCTATTTAGTCAAACAGAAAGTGGATTATATGATCCGTGAAACCTTTGAATCGGCGATTAAGTTCGGCGGAGTGATTTTACAAGAGCTTGGTGTTGATGAAGATGAAGTGCAACGCATTAGTGACGAAATTCGTGATCGCGATGATGAGCGTTTTGAAACAGAGATCGCTGCCGATGATGTTTATGCAGGTGTAGGCTTACAATATACGCATTCACATCCACGTCCAACAGCACCATTGATCCGTCCTAAAAAAGCAGGACGTATTTTAAATGATGAAGAAGCGCAGAAGGATTTGGAGGAAAAGTAGCATTTAAACGATGCTCCTCTCATCTTCTTGAATAAGCCTTAGTTCAACTAAGGCTTATTTTTTGCTTTAAATCTAAATAAGATCAGCACAAAGATACCTAATAATAAGCCCCAAAATGCCGAACCAATTCCCCAAAACTGAATACCAGAAGCACTGCATAAAAAGGTAAGCAGTGTGGCTTCACGTTCTTCAACATTTGAAAAAGCAACTGCAATGTTATGGCTAATTGTCGCGAATAAGGCAATTCCAGCCAGAGCGACAATAAAGATTTGCGGAAATGACATCAACAGGCTAACCAAGGTTGCTGCAAAAAGCCCCATGAGAATATAAAACAATCCACAGCTGATGCCTGCAATATAACGTTTGCTTGGGTCTGGATGCACTTGATCATCCAAGCTGACTGCGGCACTAATTGCTGCCAAGTTGTTTGAAAAACAGCCGAAAGGAGCAAATACTGCGTGTGCAATACCAGTCCAACCGACCAATTGATTGACATGTGGGTGGTAGCCATAGCTTTTGATCATGGCAATACCTGGAAGGTTCTGTGACGTCATGTTGATGACGAACAGGGGCAATGCCAGACCAAGTAAAGCAGACCATGAAAATGAGGGTTGCATCCAGATCGGTTGAGTCAGTGACCATGTGATTGCTTGTAGTTTAAAGTCAATAAACAATGGGCAAATTGCAGCACCTAAAATCACGGTCAGCACAATGCTATAACGTGGAAATAAGCGTTTTGAAACCAGATAAATCACCAGCATGCTCAGTACAAAACCAAGATGGCTTTCTAAGCTGCTGAAAATTTGGATGCCAAACTTTAACAGGATTCCTGCCAGCATGGCACAAGTTAAACTCTGAGGAATATGGGCCAAAAGTTTTTGGAAGATACCTGAGAAGCCAACAATCGCAATGGCAATACCGCAGATGAGGAAGGCACCTATCGCCTCATAGAGATCATAATGTCCAGTAGAGGCAATGATTAAAGCAATCCCTGGCGTTGACCAGGCGGTGGCCACGGGATATTTATACTTCCAAGAGAGAAGTAGGCCTGATAATCCAATTGCAAGACCCAAGGCCCAAAACCAAGAGCTGATTTGAGCGGTGTTGGCACCTAAAGACTGAGCACCTTGGATCACCAAGATTGCAGAAACACTAATACCAATCAGAAAGGTAATAAAACCAGCGAAAACAGCAGGGATTGAAAAATCTTGGATAAGACGTTGCATCTATGCATCTATACTTGTTTAAAATTTGTTGAAAAGTATATCGTTAATAAGCACTAAATCGTAGTTCTAAGATGATTGAATAAATTGATCATTTGATCAAAGTTCTGATTAGGAAATGGTTGAGGTTGCCAATCTTAAACCAAAACCAAAAAACAGGATGCCAACCAAACAAATGCCAGTTGCTGCCAGCTTATAATTATGCTTAAAAAATCCTGCCAATTTGATCCCTGAAAAAATCAAGGCAGTTAAATAGCTGAAACTGATGATTTGCAGAATAATTGCCAGAATTAAAAAGCTTAATGCGGGATAGGCATAACTTGGTTCAACAAACTGAACGAAGAAAGAGAGGAAAAACAAGATTGCTTTAGGATTCAGTAAGCTAATACTGAGTGCAGTACGATAGGGATGGATCTGGTCGAGTTTAGGTAAATCAGCAAGTTCAGCATTATGCGGTGGATTTTTCCAAGTCTGATAAGAACCCTGTAATAGCTTAAAACCCAAGTAAGCGAGATAACATGCACCCGTTATTTTTAGAATAATAAACAGAATGGGAAATGCTTTGAGTAAAGACGCTGCACCCAATACGGTACAGAGAATTAAAATAAAGTCGCCTGTAAATACCCCACAAGCGGCAGCATAACCTGTACGGATCCCATAGCGAGAAGCCACTGACATCACATATAAAGAGTTCGGGCCGGGGAGTAACACAATTAAGATTGTACCAATAATATAAGTGGTTAAATCTGTTATGCCGAACACGATGAACTCATTAAAAAACCGATTTTCGCTAATATAACAAAAATCGGTTTTTATAGGTGAAAAATCGACTAATTATGGTTTGATTTCAGCATCAATACCAAAAGATTGACGCAGCAATAAACTGAGCTGATCTCGGGCCTTGATAAACCCATCAATGCCGCCTTGCAGCAATTGAAATGCCATCAAGTCTTGTTCAAGTTCGGCTTTAAAGCTGTCTTTGTTTTGTGCTGGGCGTTCAATTTTTTCTGCTTGTTGAGCAAATTCAGCACTGAGTTGAGGCTCAACAACCTGTTGGTCTTGTTGCAACTGAGCCAATAGATTTGGTGCAATGGTGAGTAAGTCACAACCTGCGAGACCAAGGACTTGTGCAGTACTACGGAAACTCGCTCCCATCACTTGAGTTGGAATACCATGCTGTTTGTAATAGTTATAAATCTTCTTCACAGAAAGCACACCCGGATCTTGAGCAATCGGGTATTGTTCTACACCTTCAGCTTTTTTATACCAATCCAAAATACGCCCAACAAAAGGAGAGATCAGGGTCACTTTCGCATCTGCACAGGCTTGCGCTTGATGTAAACCAAACAATAATGTGAGGTTACAAGGAATTCCTTCAGCCTCTAAGACCTTGGCTGCTTGGATCCCTTCCCAAGTCGACGCGATTTTGATCAGAATACGTGATTGTTCAATACCATAACCTTGGTAAAGTTTTGATAATTCACGGGCTTTGGCAATCGTCGCGTCAGTATCATAAGAAAGTGAAGCATCAACCTCTGTTGAAACACGACCTTCAATCAGTTTTAAAATTTCGACGCCGAATTTTACAGTTAAAATATCAATGGTGCGTTCGATTAATTCATCACTTTGATAGCCTTCCTGCTTTGCTTGCGTATATGCATCTTCAATCAGTTCTTTGCTTTCTGGTTGTTCAGCGGCAGCAGTAATCAGTGATGGATTGGTTGTTGCATCTAAGGGGCGAAATTTTTCGATCGCCTCTAGATCACTACTATCGGCAACAACGGTGGTCAAATTTTTTAATTGGTCTAATGCGGTCTGAGTCATTGATATAGCGTTCTTACTTAAACATATTATTGGTAATTTCTTTTATAACACAATCTAGCCGAAAGCAAAGCATCGCTTTTGTTGGCAGCGTTATTCCTTAAAGTTATCTATATATTACTTGGCGTGTTGGCGCTGTTTACGAATATGATCAATCAAGAATCTCGCTGCGGCGCCTAATTCACTTTCACGGCTCCACACCAGATCTACGTAGTATTCAAATTTGGGGGTGAAATCGTAAAGCTCTAAAATTTTCAATTTTTTCTTTAGCTCAGGATTTTCATTAAACATCTCTAAAGGAAGCACCCCCCAACCTAAGTTACGTACAATCATCATACTGGCAGAATGATGATTATCTGTTCGCCAATAGTCTTTGGAATAGAGCAACTCTGGTTTGATGGTGTTATCACGGCTGGCGACAACAATTTGACGAGTTTGCACCATTTGCTCAAATGACACTTGATCCAGTTCTGCTAAAGGATGGTTTTTAGCAATCACGGGAACCAACGCTTCTCGCTTTAACTCCACAAATTGTTCACGGCTATCCAATTGTTCTCGCTCAAACATCAGTGCGAGTTGCGCCGATTGATCAAGCAGCATCTGTAAGGCGTCTTCTTGCGGTGCAGAGAAGATGTTGATCGCCAGACTTGGAAAGTGTTGCCCAAGTAGGGTGATGTAATCAGTCCAGTTGGTATGCAATAGTTCAGAAACCACCACAATATTCAGAGTGGATTCCAGTCCAGTGCTTAAGGCATGGGCATGTTGCTTCCATTGATTCATTTCAATCAACAGTTGCTGGGTTTTCTCATACAGCACCATAGCCTCTGCTGTCGGAACGGGTTCACGTCCAACACGTTCAAATAAGTTGAGATTGAGGTCAATTTCTAAATTGGCAATTGACATGCTGACCGCAGAAGGTACTTTGCCTAATTTGCGTGCTGCAGCTGAAAAAGAGCCTGTTTCAATCACGGTTTGAAACATGAGTAATTGTTCTTGATTAATATTCATCTGTCAAAAAAACTGAAAGAACCTGATTGGATTGATCAATATTATAAAAATAAAATAGCGACTATCCAAACAACAGAGTGTTATAGAAATGTTGATTTCCAAAAGAAGACTCGTTCATGCAATTAGCTATGAAGTGATTTTATTGGTCATCATCGCGATTGCGTTAAGTTTTATTTTTAGTATGCCACTTGAAGTAACAGGTATCCTCGGTACGATCATGGCTGTTATTTCCGTATTCTGGAATATGATCTTTAACCATTACTTTGAGAAAATTGAGCATAAATACCAGTGGGAAAGAACGATCCCAGTACGTATCCTACATGCGATTGGATTTGAAGGCGGCCTGATGCTCGCGACAATCCCTATTATTGCGTATTTAATGAACATGAGCTTTATTGAAGCTTTGATTCTAGATTTTGGTTTGACGATGTGTATTTTGATTTATACATTTATCTTCCAATGGTGTTATGACATTGTGGAAGGGCGTTTCTTTCCAAATGCAAAACTCGCATCTTAATCGTCAGATCATCAAAAGCATTCTTCGGAATTTTCGGAGGATGCTTTTTTATTTTCATCAAATTAGGGTGATTTGATTACAGTATTGATAAAGTCAGAAGCATAAAGTTTATTTAATATCATAAGAGAAGGTTTTAGAAAAATAGTAAAAAGATAAAGATTTCATCACGCTAGATCGTAGGAGAATAAAAAATGCCGAGTGTGCTTATCGAAGTCAGGCAACAATATACAATAGACGTAGAACTTGGAATTATGGAGGCAGTCCATTCGGCACTTAGAAGTGCGTTTAAAATCATGCCCAGTGATCGAAATGTGCGTTTAGTCGTGCATGAGCCGCATCGTTTTCAGTGTCCACCAGAAAAGACTCAACCTGAATGCTATACATTAATTAGCATTGATGCTTTTCTTGGGCGATCTTTAGATGCAAAACGGCAGCTTTATAAACAGATCGTTAGCAACCTTGAACCGATTGGTATTCCTAAAGACCACGTCAAAATAATGTTAAGAGAATTACCCTCAGAGAATTTTGGTATTCGTGGTGGGCAGGCAGCCTGTGATGTCAATGTCGGCTTTAAAATTGACGTATAAAATAAGGTCGCTGAAAAGAAAGCTCTAACCGAGCTTTCTTTATTTTGAAATAAAGAAATAGCCTAAGTAAATTAAAATGCATTTAATTCAACAGCGAATTTCTTCTTTAACTAAAAAACATCATGCTAAAATAGGGGACTTATCTTTTTAGATTGCATGATTTTCTCTATGTTTCAACAAGAAATCTCTCAATTAAACCTACAACAATTTAAAGCGGGTGAAAAACGCTGGATCGGTTCCTTACTTGGATCATCTGCGGCACTATTATTCAAAGAAATTGCGACCCAAAGCACCAATCTATACGTCATTATTGCAAGAAATAATCAACATCTAGCACAGCTTGAAAGCGAACTTGAATTTTACGGAATCAAACCCGTCATTTTCCCTGATTGGGAAATCTTGCCTTATGACCGTTTATCTCCGCATCAAGATATCGTCTCAGAACGTTTGGCAATCTTATCAAATATGCCACAAAAGGGTATTTTGCTGGTTTCTGCCAGTACCTTGGCGCAACGTGTTGCACCCTATTCATGGGTAGTAGGTGAACACTTTGATATTAAAGTTGGTCAAAAACTTGATTTAGAAGTACAGAAAAAGCAATTGGTACAAGCTGGTTATCGCTTAGTAGACACAGTTTATGATCATGGTGAATTTGCTGTACGCGGTAGCATCATGGATATTTATGCATCGGGGCAAGATCAACCGATTCGCATTGATTTGTTTGATGATGAAATTGAAAGTTTAAAGTTCTTTGATCCAGAGACGCAAAGAACCACAGAATCATTAAAAAACTTTACCGTGTTACCTGCAAAAGAGTTTCCACTAAAAGAAGGGCGTTCGACTTTTAGAGATCGTTATGCAGAAAGCTTCCCAACTGCAAACCCTAAGAAAAATCCAATTTATCAAGATGTGTTAGACGGGATTGCGACGCCTGGTTTGGAATTCTATTTACCTTTATTCTTTGAAAAGAAGGTGATGGAAGCACAAAGTATGCTTACTACATACTTACCTAATAATTGCGTTGTCATTACAAATAATGAAATTGAAAATGATTTAATCAACTTCTGGAAAGAAGTTGTACGACGTTATGAAGACCGTCGTCATAACATTGACCAACCGATTTTGCCACCAGAAGAATTATTTTTAATGCCGAATCATGTGTTGCAGGCATTGAATCAATTTCCTCGAATTTTAGCTTCTGCAGAAGCTTATGACGATAAAGCAGGTGTACTTAATATTGTCGCGGAACAGCCACCGAAACTGGCGGTTGATCCTAAAAAAGAGCAACCTTTTGCAGCGGTGAAACATTATATCGACCAAGTTAAACATCCTGTTTTATTGGTGGCTGAAAGCGCGGGGCGTCGTGAAACTCTGAAAGATGCTTTGCGTTCCATCTTGGGTGATATCCAAAATGTAGAAAGTTTTGCTCAATTCCAAAAAGCACAACTACACATTGCGATTACCAGTGCACCTTTAGATCGCGGTTTATTACTCACCAATCAATTGTCGGTGATTTCAGAAAATCAGCTTTATGAACATCGCGTGGTGCAACGCCGCCGTAAACGTCAGCAAGAAGTTTCCGAAGAGTTCTTGATTCGTAGCTTAACTGAGCTGAGCATTGGCGCACCTGTGGTCCATATCGATCATGGTGTTGGGCGTTACGCAGGTTTAATTACTTTAGAAATTGATCATCAAGATCATGAGTTTTTACAGCTGGATTATGCGGATGCTGCAAAAGTTTATGTACCAGTAACCAATTTGCATCTGATCAGCCGTTATAGTGGCGGTGATCCAGACTTAGCACCGCTGCATAAATTGGGTACAGATACGTGGAGCAAGGCGAAACGTAAGGCTTTAGAGCAAATCCATGATGTGGCAGCGGAATTACTGCATATTCAAGCACGTCGCCAATCTAAACCTGGTTTTGCCTTTGAACTGGATCATACTGGATATATGCAATTTGCCAGTGGCTTTGCTTATGAGGAAACTCTCGATCAGGCCAATGCGATTGATGCGACCTTGCATGATATGCAGCTTGCCAAGCCGATGGATCGGCTGGTGTGTGGTGATGTCGGCTTTGGTAAAACTGAAGTGGCAATGCGTGCCGCATATGTGGCAGTGCAGAATAATAAGCAAGTTGCAGTATTGGTTCCAACCACGCTTTTGGCACAGCAGCACTATGAGTCGTTTAAAGACCGTTTTGCTGATACCGCGGTACGTATCGAAGTGTTATCGCGTTTTGGCAGCAATAAAACCCATCTGAAAATTATTGAAGATCTGGCTGAAGGTAAAGTCGATATTGTGGTGGGCACACATAAAATCTTGCAAGAGAACATACAATTTAAAAATCTTGGTTTGATGATCGTTGATGAAGAACATCGCTTTGGTGTTCGTGATAAAGAACGGATCAAGGCTTTGCGTGCCGATGTCGATATGTTGACTTTAACTGCGACACCAATTCCACGGACCTTAAATATGGCATTCTCTGGTATGCGTGATTTATCAATCATCGCAACGCCGCCAGCACGTCGTTTAGCCGTAAAAACCTTTGTACAAGAACATACCGATGATTCAGTCAAAGAAGCCATTCTACGTGAGTTATTACGTGGTGGTCAGGTCTACCTCTTACACAATGAAGTCGATACCATCGAACGTGCTGCTGAAACAATCCGCAACTTAGTGCCAGAAGCACGTGTTGCGGTTGCGCATGGGCAAATGCGTGAACGTGAACTGGAACAGGTGATGCAGCAGTTCTATCACAAAGAATATAATGTATTGGTCTGTTCAACCATCATCGAAACAGGGATTGATGTACCCAATGCCAATACCATCATCATTGAACGTGCTGACAAGTTGGGACTTGCACAGCTGCATCAATTACGTGGTCGTGTTGGACGTTCGCATCATCAAGCGTATGCCTATTTGCTGGTTCCATCGCTAAAACATCTCAAAGGTGATGCTGAAAAACGCCTAGATGCCATTCAACGAGCCTCAACGCTAGGTGCTGGTTTTATGCTGGCGACCGAAGATTTGGAGATTCGTGGTGCAGGTGAGTTGTTGGGTGAACAACAAAGTGGTTCAATGCAAGCGATTGGTTATAGCCTGTATATGGAAATGCTTGAGAAAGCAACTAAAGCTATTCAGAAAGGCAAGACACCGAACTTTGATGCGCCTTTATCATTGACTGCCGAAATTAATTTGCACATGCCAGCCTTGATTCCGGATGATTATCTTGGTGATGTGCATCAACGCTTGTTGTTCTATAAACGCATCAGTGGTACCGATACCCAAGAAAAACTGGATAATATCCGTATGGAGTTGATCGACCGTTTTGGTATTCCTCCACAACCTGTGAAGCAATTGTTTAGTGTCCATCAGCTTCGCTTACGAGCAGAGCAACTTGGAATCACCAAAATTGATATCAACAGTAATGGTGGCTATATCGAGTTTGCGCCAGATACACCCGTACAAGCGTTGAGTATTATCCAACTGATGCAGAAGAATCCAACCTATTATCGAATGGAAGGTGGGCAACGTCTCAAAGTCATGGTGCAGTTGGCTGAATATGACAAGCGAATACAGTTCATTGTTGATCTTTTGAATAAGCTTTTGAGTGAGCTCGATCGATAGGCTGAACACCATAAAGTGATGGTTAATTGAGCAGGTTCTGTTTTTTGCATGACATCTTGATGTTTTTGATCAGATGTTCATGCAATAAATGAGGAAAATCATTGTTATTTGTAATCAAACGGGTTACTAATAATATTCACATCAAAACTGATGTGATAGTATTGATCATCATTATTTTGCATCATTATAAAGATATGTTTAGTTTGCATCCACAACTTGCTCAAGATACATTTTTTGTAGGCGATTTCCCGCTTTCAACATGTCGTTTAATGAATGATATGCAATTTCCATGGCTAATCTTGGTGCCACGTGTACCAGGCGTAACAGAATTATATGAATTAAGCCAAGCAGACCAAGAACAGTTTTTACGTGAATCAAGCTGGTTATCAAGCCAACTGTCACGTGTATTCCGTGCAGACAAGATGAATGTCGCAGCTTTAGGAAACGTTGTTCCTCAGCTTCATTTTCATCATGTGGTCCGTTATCAAAACGATGTTGCATGGCCTAAGCCAGTGTGGGGAACACCAGCTGTGCCTTATAGCAATGAAGTACTAGCACACATGCGTCAAACGTTAATGCTTGCATTGCGTGGACAGGGCGATATGCCATTTGATTGGCGTATGGACTGATCCAGAAAATAGAATAAATACAGTATTCTATAATAAAAAAAGGAGGATAGAGTGCCACTAGATAGGTTGATTGATAAAGAACCTAGACAGTTTGCTTATTTTCATCGTTTGATGGGATATTCGATTCTGTCACTAATTCTGGTAATTTATACATTTACCTCAACTAGTGCTAGCTATCAACTCTACCTTCTTCCTTTATTACTTATTTATTTTCTGCTTTGTCCTCGTTTAGAAAAATGGCTGCAATATAAATTTGATAAAAAAATAGAAAAAAATGTTCTTTTCGGCAATGAAGCAGTCATTATTGCGTTGGTTCTCGCTGCATTGCATCTCAGTTTAGTTCCCACCTTTACCATTCTATTTGGATTGCTTTATGTGGGGCTGAACAATAAGATTTCCTTGCCCGTCTCATGTTTAATCGGATTGATTGGGGTCATTGTTTTCTATTTCAGTACCTTTGTGATTTTTGGCGCTGAAGAATACTTTGAACCGACCAATCCTGAATTAACAGTCGTGAGCCTGCTTGGTTTGATGATGTTTATCGTGATTGGTAACTATTACCAGCACCGTCGCTTGAATATTCTAGGCCAACAACGCCAGCATTATCATAATCAAATGACGCGTTATATTGCTTTTGCGAATCAACTGAGCCGCTATGCGCCATTACAATTGTGGCAGTCCATCATGCGTGGTGAGGCTGAGGCAAAAATTGAATATAAACGTAAGAAATTAACGATTTTCTTTTCTGATATTCAAGGCTTCACCGAGCTTTCTGAAACCTTAATTCCAGACGATTTAGCCTTCCTGCTGAATGATTATTTGAGTCATATGACTGAAATTGCAAAACAGTATGAAGCGACAGTCGACAAGTTTATGGGCGATGCGATTCTTATTTTCTTTGGTGACCCCAACTCGCAAGGCGTTGAACAAGATGCAAAATCTTGTGTAGAAATGGCGATTGCGATGCGTCAACAAATGAAATTGTTACGTGAACGCTGGAAGAAAATGGGTTATCCAGCCTTACATATTCGTATGGGTATCAGTACGGGTTATTGTCACGTGGGTAATTACGGCGCTTCTCATCGTATGGCCTATACCATTGTTGGTCGTGATGTAAATTTGGCAGCACGTTTGCAGTCTGCTGCGGAAGTTGATGAAATTCTGATTGCAGATGATACTCATCAACTGATTAAAAACGAGTTTTTATGTGTACCGAAAGTGCCGATCTATTTAAAAGGCATTCAAGGCCCAGTGAAAACCTGGCAGGTGATGGAGAAATTCACAGGCAAGAAATCAGATACACAAAAATGGTTTGATTTCGATTATAAAGGCTTTCATTTGGTCTTAAATCTGGAAGAAGTACAAAACTATGAATATCCTGAATTGGTCGAAATTCTGGAAAACATGGTGCAGCGTATCAAGACCCAGCAAAAGATTACCAATGCGCAAGGCATTCCTAAACTGACTTTAGATGACGAAGTCAGATAATAATAAGCATCATATCTAATTCGTTAATCAGTCGTTTTATGTGCATGAACTTCATATAAATGGTCAAATTCAAGCGCTAAAGAGGCGAGTGTGGTTGCCTGAAGTTGTCGGGTTAAGATAGTTTTGGCATCTAGTATGGCGTGATCTAAAGCTGCATTCACGACACGTTCAACTAAGCATTGTGGATTTTCCCTTTCATTTCCAATCGCAAAAATAGTGGGTTCACCCACAGCTTGATAAATATCCCAAAGCGTAATTTTCTCTAAATTACCTGTTAATTGCCAGCCACCGCCAGCGCCTTTTTCTGAGTGTACAAAACCAGCTTTTTTTAGACCCGACATGGTTCGTCTAACCACCACAGGATTGGTCGATAACATATGAGCGATTTCATCTGACGTGAAGGTCTTATTTTGTCTTGCCATGTGAAGTAGCACATGAAGCATTCGGGAAAGTTTACTGTCGGTACGCATCAGATGAATGGAAAGAAATAAAGAATAGATTTAAATGTAACATCAAAAGTTGCAAATTGAAATAAAAAGTATTAATGTAACTTTTGAAGTTACATTATGGTGAGAAAGATGCAGTACGATGTTGCAATTATTGGTGGAAGTTATGCGGGTTTGTCAGCAGCGATGCCATTGGCGAGGGCACGCAGAAAAGTAGTCATTATTGATGCTGGTCAGCGCAGAAACCGTTTTGCAGAGCATTCACATGGCTTCTTAACCCAGGACGGTAGCAAGGCCAGTGAGATTGTTCACATTGCAAAACAGCAGGTTTTAGCTTATCAGACTGTGGATTGGGACGATGGACGGGTAAAACGTGTAGAAAAAGTTGAAGGTGGTTTTGCGGTATGTATTGATGCCACTCGTTCAATCACTGCCAAACGCTTGATTATTGCAGCAGGAATTACGGATCAGCTTCCTGAAATTTCGGGCTTGGCTGAACGCTGGGGTAAAAGCATTTTTCATTGTCCTTACTGTCATGGTTATGAACTGAATCAAGGTAAGATTGGCATTATTGCCAGTTCTGAGCATGCTGCACATATGGCGATGATGTTGCCAGATTGGGGCGATACCACGCTGTTCTTAAATGATTATCCTGTAGCCGATGAATTACTCGACCAATTAGAAACTCGGGGTGTTACGGTCGAGAAACGATTCATTCAGCAAATCATTGGACATAGTGATGTCTTACTTGCAGATGGTTCTGTTATTCAACTGGATGGTATTTTTGCAACCACCAAATGTACTATTGCTCAGGAATGGATTTTCAAGCTAGGTTGTGAGATTGAGCAGAATACAATGGGAGAGGCAATAAAGACCAATGCCATGAAGGAAACATCAGTGACAGGTATTTTTGCTTGCGGTGATGTGGCTCGTTTAGGCGGTTCAGTACCGCTTGCAGTGGGTGATGGCACGATGGCAGGTGCTGCCGCACATCGATCTTTAATTTTTGGCTGATCATAAAAAAGCTAGAGATCAACTCTAGCTTTTTTATGTCTGTGGAAACCAGTCGACTTAATGATTTTCCGAAGCATGGTTGATGGTGTATTTAGGAATCTCAATTTCTAAATCTTCATCAACAATCTCAACCTGACAAGACAGGCGCGAGTCAGGCTCTAAGCCCCATGCACGGTCAAGCAAGTCTGCTTCTACATCATTCATCTCTTCAAGGCTGTCAAAACCTTTACGCACAACCACATGGCAGGTCGTACATGCCGCTGACATGTCGCAAGCATGTTCGATTTTAATGCCTTGTTTTAATAAACTTTGGCATAGATTGGCGTTTTGTTCGACTTCAAATTCTGCACCTTCAGGGCAAATTTGTGCATGAGGAAGAACTTTAATACGTGGCATATTGATCACCTATACCTTTAGTTTGAGTTTGACCAATCTTCAAGTTTCGTACCTTTTAAGGCATGGTCAATATGTCGGTTCATACGAAGCGCAGCAAAGGCATCGCTATGAATTTTAAGCTGTTGAACAGCATGCTCAATCGCTGCAAGCTCATTTGTTTTAAGACGGGCTTTTAACGCTTCAGCAGCAAGAATTAAATCACGAGCCTGTTGCTGTGAAAGTAAATCGGTATCTGCTTTCAAAGCTTGCTCTAATGCTTCCAGCTCACGTTGCGCTTCAACTTTGGTCTCTTGTAAGTGACGAAGATGCTTATCTTCCTCAGCATATTGGAAACCTTCTACCAGTAAGCGCTCAGTATCCGCTGACGATAGACCATATGACGGTTTGATATCGATTTGCGCTTGAACACCAGACGTTGTTTCTTTAGCCGATACCGTCAGTAAACCATCTGCATCAACTTGGAAAGTCACTTCAATGCGTGCTTGACCTGCAGTCATTGGGGGAATGCCATGTAACACAAAGCGACCTAATGAACGGCAATGTTCAACCAAATCACGCTCACCCTGAACCACATGAATCAACATGGCAGTTTGGCCATCTTGATACGTGGTGAATTCTTGACGGCGTGCAACAGGAATCGCTGTATTGCGTGAAATCAGACGTTCAACCAACCCGCCCATGGTTTCTAGGCCAAGAGAGAGTGGGGTGACATCAAGTAGCAAAGAACCATCTTGGCTATTGCCAATCAGCTGGTTTGCAGTAATTGATGCGCCAATTGCAACCACTTCATCGGGGTTGATTGTGCAGAGTGGCTCACGTTTAAATAATTCACGAACTGCTTTCTGTACTGCATAAGAGCGAGTTGAACCACCCACTAAGACCACATGTTCAATTTCATCGAGTTCAAGTTTAGCATCACGTAATACGCGTTTGCATACACTCATGGTTTTATCGAGTGCCACTTGAATAATGGTTTCAAATGTTGGGCGGTCTAAAGTCAGACGGTCATCTAATAGTTTTAACTCAGCAGAATCATGATCTGTTAAATATTCTTTGGCTTGTCGTGCAGCCATTATGAAGACAGCATATTCTTCGTCGCTTAAGGTCTCGATATTGAGCTGTTTTTTCGCCCATTTTACGATTAAGCGGTCAAGGTCATCACCACCAAGCGCAGTATGTCCACCTGTTGCCAGAACTTCAAAGACGCCTTGTGAGAAACGTAAAATCGATACGTCGAAGGTACCACCACCGAGGTCGTAAATGACATAGTTGCGATCCGTGCTGAGATTGGTGTCTTGATCCAATCCATAAGCTACGGCAGCAGCAGTAGGTTCGTTGAGTAAACGTAGAACATTTAAGCCCGCAAGCTGTGCAGCATCACGCGTAGCTTGGCGTTGTGCTTCATCAAAATAGGCAGGCACAGTAATCACCGCACCATTCACAGGATTGCTTAAACTTGCTTCAGCGCGATCTTTTAACTGTTTTAAAATTTCAGCAGAAATTTCGACTGGTGTCTTACGTCCAGCAGCTGTTTCAAATGCAGGCATTTCATTTTCTGCACCAACAAGGGTGTATGGATGCTGAAATTTGATATCTGCTTGTGAGCGACCCATAAAACGTTTTACTGAAACGACTGTGTTTTTCGGGTCAGTCAGCATAAAAGGTTTAGCTTCATAGCCAAACGTCGTTGCGTCCTTTGCATAGTGAACAATAGACGGCAGTAATACTCGGTCTTTGTCATCTTGTAGGACTTTCGGTTTTCCCGATAGCACTGTCGCCACTAAAGAGTGGGTTGTCCCTAAGTCAATGCCGATCGCGATACGATGTTGATGCGGGGCAGTAGCTTGACCAGGTTCAGCAATTTGCAAAAGCGCCATGCGTGCGGTATCCCTTGAAAATAATCGGTAACAGCGGATTAAAAATCATCATCGAGGTCGAAGCTTTCTTCTTCGTCCAACATGCGATCTTCAGCTTTATCAATATCATTCATAACACGTTGGAAAAAACGTAATTTACGAACAGTATCACGTGCTTCGGCCCAGTCTTCGTCAGCAAAATCGATTTTAAATTCGCGAACTAAACTATCAATCCACTGTTGAATTTCAATTTTTAACGTATTGAGTTGCTCTGTCGACGTTGCTTCATCCAATTGTTCACGCATTTCGAGTGCTGATTGCAAAAACTCAAAATCACTAATGGATTGGTCAAGATGGTGATCTTGTTTTTTTAAGGCAAGCAAATACGCAGCACGACTATCAACTTGTGAAAGTACTTTATACGCTTGATTGATTTCACTCGACTTGATCAATGCCTGATCTTTGTCGCTGGCCTTATCGGGGTGATATTGCTGTTGCAAACTTAAAAACTGTTTTTTTAAAGCTGCTAAATCTATATCGAGTGCTTCGGGTAATTGGAACAACTCAAAATGATTCATGGGAGATGAATTCCGCTATTGATAAATACGTTAAAACAGTGCGGAACACACTGTTTTGACGAAAAGAAAGAGGGGTGCTGCAAGTTAAACAGTAAATGATTCACCGCAACCACATTCACCTTTTTGATTTGGGTTGTTAAATTCAAAGCCTTCATTGAGACCATTTTTCACATAGTCCATCTCTAAACCATTGAGATAAACTAAGCTTTTAGGGTCAACAAATACTTTAACGCCGAGTTGTTCAAATACCTGGTCATGCGTATCGACATCATCGACAAACTCAAGTACATAAGCCAACCCAGAACAACCCGAAGTTTTCACACCAATACGAATACCTTCACCCTTACCGCGATTTTGCAGGTAATTGCTGATGTGACTCGCAGCATTTTCAGTTAAATGGATCATGAAAACTCCAATGTTATTTCGGTCATCAATTAAGCTTTCGCTTTTTTGCCACGATAGTCTTCAATCGCAGCTTTAATTGCATCTTCAGCCAATACAGAGCAGTGTACTTTTACTGGTGGAAGCGCAAGCTCAGTCGCAATATCAATATTTTTGATTGATTGAGCTTCATCAAGCGTTTTACCTTTTAACCATTCGGTTACAAGAGAGCTTGATGCAATTGCAGAACCACAGCCATAAGTTTTGAAGCGAGCTTCTTCAATTACGCCATTGTCATCGACTTGAATCTGTAAACGCATTACGTCGCCACATGCTGGTGCACCGACCATACCTGTACCTACGTTTTCTGCATTTTTGTCTAAGACACCAACATTACGAGGGTTTTCGTAATGATCAATTACTTTTTCGCTATAAGCCATGTTGCTTCTCCAAACCTCGGGGTCAGCCTAATATTAATATGAGGGTTAAAATACGCTTTTCAATGAGTGCTCAATTGAGCAATGCATGAATTAGTGTTCAGCCCATTCAACTGTTGAAAGGTCGATACCTTCTTTGTACATATCCCAAAGCGGAGAAAGTTCACGTAATTTCTCTACAGCAGCTTTGGTAATTGTTAATACATGGTCAATATCAGCTTCAGTTGTGTATTTACCAAAACTAAAACGAATTGAACTGTGTGCTAACTCATCAGATAAGCCTAACGCACGTAAAACGTATGAAGGCTCTAAAGTTGCAGATGTACATGCTGAACCGCTTGAAACAGCAACGTCTTTCAGCGCCATCATCAATGACTCACCTTCAACGAAGTTGAAGCTCACATTTAGATAGTTTGCAACGTTTTGAGTAGGGTGGCCGTTCAAGAACACTTGTTCAAGTTCTTGTAAGCCATTCCAAAGCTTGTCGCGTAATTTACGAATGCGCTCTTGCTCTGCTTGCATTGTTTTGCCTGCAATTTCAAAAGCTTCACCCATACCAACAATTTGGTGTGTCGCTAAAGTACCAGAACGCATACCACGCTCATGACCACCACCGTGCATCTGTGCTTTTAAGCGAACACGTGGGCTACGGCGAACGAAAAGTGCGCCAATACCTTTAGGACCATAAATTTTGTGGCCAGAGAAACTCATCAAGTCGACTTTCATAGTTGAAAGATCAATTTCAACTTTACCTGCTGCTTGAGCGGCATCGACGTGGAAGAATGTCTTATTGGCACGTGTTAACTCACCAATTGCAGCAACGTCTGTTACGGTACCGATTTCGTTGTTCACCATCATGAGGGATACAAGAATCGTATCTGGACGTAAAGCTGCTTTCACCATTTCAGGTGTAATTAAACCTGTACGTGGTTCTGGCTCTAAATATGTAATTTCGAAACCTTGTTCTTCTAGCTCACGGCAAGGATCTAACACAGCTTTGTGTTCGATTTTACTTGTAATGATGTGTTTGCCTTTTGAACCGTAGAACTGAGCAATTCCTTTCAATGCAAGGTTGTCAGATTCAGTTGCGCCAGAAGTCCAAACGATTTCACGTGGATCTGCTTTAATTAAGTTTGCAACTTGCTCACGCGCATATTCAGCTTTTTCTTCGGCTTGCCAACCATAAGCATGTGAACGTGACGCAGGGTTACCAAAAGTTCCTTCGAACGTTAAACACTCCACCATACGTTCTGCAACTTCAGGCAGTACAGGAGTGGTTGCTGCGTAATCAAGATAAATTGGACGTTTCATGTCAAATACCTGTAACCGATAGAAGGGCTGAATCTAAACTTGGTGAATTCTGGCGTAGAGCAACAGTTTGAACGTTGTCACGCGCAATTAAGTCAGCAAGTGTGATTTTTGCGAGATAATCGGCAATATGGTGGGAGAGTTCTTGCCATAAGTCGTGCGTTAAACACATTGCACCATTCTGGCAGTTGCCTTTGTGGTCACAACGGGTTGCATCAACAGTTTCATTTACAGCTTCGATAATTTCTAGCACGGTGATTTCACTTGCAGTGCGCGCAAGGTGATAGCCACCATTTGCACCACGAACGCTTGAAACTAACCCATGACGTTTAAGTTTTGCGAATAACTGTTCTAAATAAGCGACTGAAATGGATTGGCGTGCTGCTATTTCCGCAAGCGTGATCGTTTGTTCAGTTGGCTGCAAAGCTAAATCAAGTAGAGCAGTCACTGCGTAACGACCGCGAGTTGTAAGACGCATGATTCGGTACACATGGTTAGACTAGATGTCTAAATTTTATGAATTCCGACTAAAATAGTCAAGTTTTAAATTGCCAATATCAGCGTGAAAAGTGAAATATATTGGAATTATTGTATCCACGTATTATAAACAAAAAAGGCAATGAAAATAAAGCTGAATACCGCGAAGCTAATATTAATCAAGCGTTGACGCTTTTGCAGGCGATGAATACGGTTCTGATATTGCTTTACTTCCACCAGTAAAGTGTTGATTTCGGTGCGTTGCTGATCGATTTTATCTAAAAGTGGGGCAATACGTTGCTGAGATGCAGCTGCTTCAGCTTCATCGTTAAATAGGCTAAACCATTGTTTCCAATTTGCAAAAATACTTGTGAGTGTGAGATGGGGGAGCAAGTCTAGAAATTCTTCTGCCAGTGCAGAGTCACCCAAGATACGCATATTGGTGATGCTACGCTGATTGTTAAACACAAAAATCTTAATCAGATCGATGAGTGTGCTATTAATTTCTAAATCAATGGTCCGATCGAGTGCTTTCATATCAAATAAAAGACCCTTTTCGGTAAATTGAATATAAAAGTCGAAAAAAGGGATGTAGCTATTGATTCGAATCGTCATGTTGCGATTGATCAATTTTTGGGCTTGCAGGCGTAATGCCGCATCGTGTGTAAGGATGAAGGAGAAAAAAGTTTCTAAAACAATGATGACAATGTTTAGCAACAAATGGGGATGTTTATGTCTTTGTTGCGTATCACTCATAGATCTCTTTTTCCTTACCAATAGCGTTGTGAAACAATATCGTCCGTAAACTTGAGTATCCTTACTCAATTGTTAAAAATAATTTACATGACTTTATTGCTTTGTAGAACAGTTTTTTAAAACGATCAAGTCTTAACTTTGATATTATAAAAACATTTTTATGGTTAAATACGACATACTGTTTGTAAAGTGCTTAGGAGCAATGGTCAATGGATAACTCAAATATAGAAAATCCTAATGAAGAAGCTGAAGTAAAAACTAAGCAAAAATCAAAGAGTTCTAAGAAATCTGCACTAGATTTCAAAAAATATACACAACAAATTTGGCTTGCGGGTTTAGGCGCTTTTTCACGTGCAGAAGAAGAAGGAAATAAATTGTTTGACTCGCTGGTCAAGGTGGGAGAAGAACTGGAATCTAAAACGGTCGATTTCGCAGACAATACTGTCGGTAAGGTGACAGAGAAAGCCAAAGAATCTGTGACAGATACCAAAGACAAAGTTGAGAAGATTCTGGATACAGGTGTGAATCATTCACTCAACCGTATCGGTTTGGTCACACCAAAGGATCTTCAGCACATCGAACAGCTTCTTGTACAGTTGCATATTAAGGTGGACGCTTTAATCGAAGAAAATAATCAATTGAAGGCCAAATTGAATAAAAAGTAAAAAAATGGCAGGTAACTCGTCTGTTTATGTCGTATTTCAGTATTTATTTTAATTAAAAGGTCTTTCTAGTATTGCGTTCTCCCCCAAAGCATTGCTATAAAGGCGTCATGGCCTTTTAAACTATAGCCTTGGATCTTAACAAACGATATTAAGAGGATATTTTTTATCATGAATAAATCAGAATTAATTGATGCGATTGCTGAAAAAGGGGGAGTGTCTAAATCGGATGCTGGTAAGGCACTCGATGCGACAATCGCGTCAATCACTGAAGCACTTAAGAAAGGTGACACGGTTACTTTAGTTGGTTTCGGTACTTTCAGCGTTAAAGAACGAGCTGCTCGTACAGGTCGTAACCCTAAAACTGGTGAAGAACTGCAAATCAAAGCAAGCAAAGTACCTAGCTTCAAAGCTGGTAAGGGTTTAAAAGATTCGGTTGCGTAATCTTTTTAAATCAATAAACGCACCATTTAGGGTGCGTTTTTTATTTATTGAATGAAAAAGTTAATTTGATCTTTATTCTCCATTCATTCGTCTTTGTTTTTCAGTTAAAATTGCCCCGAAATAAAATATTGGAATTCTTATGGAATCGTTTCGTACTCTCATTAAGGGTTGGCTTGGCAAAGTCCTGTTAGTTTTGTTTTTGACTCCTTTAGCACTTGTCGGTATAGAAGGGTATTTTAGTGGTAGCAATAAAGCAGACGTTGCGAAATCAGTAAACGGTCAAGATATTTCTAATAAAGAATTAGAAAGTGCAACCAAGAACTATAAAGATCAATATTTGTCATTGGTGAAAGGTGATGAATCTCTTTTAAACTTGCCTGTTATTCAGGAAAAAGCATTAGATGCACTTGTTGCGCGTAGTTTGTTGCAACAGCAAGCTGAGAAATTGGGTTTAACTTTAAGTGATGTGCAACTTGAGCAAATGTTAGCTCAACAGCCAAGCTTTCAAGAAAATGGTCAATTCTCTCAAAAATTATATGAAAACTATCTGCGCTCTGTTGGCATGACCAACCAAGCATTGATTGCCAGCTTACGCCAAGACCATGCACTTAAAATGATTTCTACATCATTGATGGATTATGCATTGGTAAGTAAGTCTGATGTGCAACAGTTAGCGAATTTACAAACTGAACAACGTACATTGCACTTGGCAAGTATTAAGTTAGATGACTACAAAAAAGGTGTGACTGCTTCAAATCAAGAAATTGCAGACTACTACAACAAGCATAAAAATGAATTTAAGCAAGTTGCCAGTGTCGATGTTGATTATGTGGTTTTAACACCAGCGTTATTGCCTAAAGCAAATCTTGCCGTGACTGAGGCAGATTTACAGCAGGCGTATACTGCTTTTGTAGATGAACAGAAAAAAGCAATTAAGCGTCAGGTTAAGCATATTTTAATCACCACTGATGCGCGTGATGATGCGGCTGCACAAAAACTTGCCAATGATGTCTATGCAAAAATTCAGGCAGGTATGACATTCGCAGATGCTGCTGCTCAGTTCTCGGATGATCCAACTTCGAAGACCCAAGGTGGTTTGGTTGAAGCTTATGCACCTGGTGCATTCTCGGCTGATTTTGATAATGCAGTGAATGCATTAAAAAATGGTGAAATTTCAAAACCTGTTAAAACACAATATGGTTATCACATCATTGAAGCTGAATCGCCAATGGTAAAACTACCATCATTTGAATCAGAAAAAGCGCGTTTAACTGCCGAGGTTGAAAAATCTAAAGCAGCGAATTTATTCAGTGATACAGTCAATAACCTGAATGAAATGGTTGTTGGGGCTGATTCATTAGACGTGGTTGCGCAGGAAGTGAAGGGTGCGCGTATTGAATCTGCAAATGATGTAACTTTAGCTACAGATAATCCATATTTAAGTGATTTGAGCGTTAAAGCGAAACTGTTCAATGACGACGTGAAGAATGGCGATCGTAATGCTTCGTCAAACATTCAGTTGGCTAATGGTGATACGGTCTGGATTAAAGTCCGTAATTATCATGCAGCAGGTGTAAAACCTTTAGAGCAAGCGACAGCTGAAGTGAAAGCAAAAGTAATCGAAGCGAAAGCATATAAAGCAGCTCAAGCGAAAATTGCAACAATCCTTGCTGATTTTAAAACGCTACCAGCTGCTCAGGTTGTTGCAAAATCACAAGTCACTTTTGAAAATGCAGGTACATTTGCTCGTTCACAAGGTTTAAAACGTCCGATTGAGCGTGCAGCATTCAGCATTCCAGCGCCAAGCAAAGAAGGTTTATGGTCTGCGACGACGGCGAAATTGCCAAATGAATTGGTGATCGT
The DNA here is from genome assembly GCF_000369805.1 of Acinetobacter sp. NIPH 2100. Taxonomy (GTDB): domain Bacteria; phylum Pseudomonadota; class Gammaproteobacteria; order Pseudomonadales; family Moraxellaceae; genus Acinetobacter. The sequence goes on from NZ_KB850224.1 coordinate 1,502,404, forward strand.
TGCTGTTTCAAATGTAAATAGCAGTGTAGCTAGTACATTACCAGCAGAACAGTTGCAAGAGTTGAATAAGCTTTATCAACAGTTCCGTGGTCAGCAGGTGTTGGAAGACTATACTGAATACTTAAAATCACAGGCAAAGATCAAATAAGTTTGTTCTAAGCATAAAAAAAGCCAGTTTATTTAAACTGGCTTTTTTGTGGACGCTATAAATTATTTCTTCTGAATAAATTTAGCTTCTTCAGATTGCGGATATTGGCTGATTAATTTGCTTTTGTATTGATTTGCGAGGGCCGTATTCTTATCGACCTCTTTGGCAATGCTATACAACTGATAAACCGCACGAGATGCTTTTGCTGAGTTTGGATAGCGAGTCGCCACAATATTGTAGTTCTGCTTTGCAGCTTTATAGTCTACTGGTTCAACGGCTAAGTAAAATTCAGCAAGCCAGAAATATGCATTCCCCACATAGATACCATTCGGGTGATTTTTGATGAAGTTTTGCATCGGCTGGATGGCTTTTTTTGCACCACCTTGTTTGTATGCATCAAGCGCAACAGTATAGGCTGCTTTTTCTAACTCGATTTGATTGGTGGTATTGCTCGTGGTGGCAGTATTTGCAGGTGGTTGATCCGCAGCGGGCTGTGCTTTAGCAGGTGCTGTTTGTTGCTGCGCAGGCGCTGTCGGAGCGATTACAGGTGCTGCTGTCTCAGCATTGACAGCTCCTGTTGCAGCTGTCTGATCTTGAGCTTCGGTATTTTCTTCTGGCGGATCAATTTTTTGTGACAGTAACTCTAAACGCTGATCAAGATCGGTATAGCGATTGGTCAATTCTTTTTTCAATTGCTCGATCGCATTGTCATGCTCTTCAAGTTGACCGCGTAATTTACGTATTTCTTCTTCAAGCTTCTGGTTCTTTTGCATGATTTCCCAGTTTAAACTAGGAGTACCAGCAACAACATTATTGGCTTGTTGTTGGCTCAAAGAGCGCGATTCAATTGGAACATTGGCATATAAATGCGCACTGCTGAGCAGGGCAATAAAAAGTACGGAATGCTTTTTTAGCATAAAAATTCATCCATAAGTTGAAATATAAAGCTGTGGTCGAACAAGTCTTCACGTTTTACTTGCAACACACCAGATATAGATTTTTGATTAAGCCATTAAAACAGCAACTCATTTAAATGCAATAAGCATTTACAATCTTCAAGCACTTTTGAAGGAAAATGACGGGTTATTGTTTAATGTTTGCACGCCTTGAAAGTAAATAGATAACAAATATATAGCGATTGATGAGGAATTAGGCAGTTGAACTGAAAACTCGCTTAAAAACAGAGACAAGTCTTGCAACTCAGGCAAAAATCTCTATACTTTGTCAGGCAATGGTAGCCCTGCTGGTAGCTTCGCAATTGTACTCTACGAACCCCGCCAGGACCGGAAGGTAGCAACGGTAGTAGAACTATGATGTGCCGAAGTCATGCTGGTAGGGCTGCCACCATTTATTCCTCTTCGCTCGTTCGAGCAATCGCTTTCATAATTACGCCCATATCAAAACCACGATATTGTAAAAATCGAACTTGTTTTGCTTTGATTTTTGGGTCGGTTGCGACTTCTTCTCCAAATTTTTTAACTTTGAGCTGATAAGCTTGATCGAGCCAGTTCACTTCTTGAAGTTCTTCTACAATCAGCTCCGCATCCAGTTGTTTTGCTTTTAAAGCCTGTTTGATTCGTTGTAAGCCTTTGCCTTTTCTAATTTGGCTGGCGAGGGTGAGTTCGGCAACGCGTTGGTCGCTCTGATAGTTCTGTTGTGCTAACTCTTCAACAAGGTTTGCCACTTCATCTGGATTGATTGCATAAAGATTCAGTTTGGTAATTAATTCGGCTTTTGAATAATCACGACGCGTAAGCAGGGCAAAAGCATAAGAACGTAATCGTTGCCCAGTCAGTGTTTTGGGTTTCTCGGTTTGATCTGAATTAAACATACGTTCCTCATTAAAAAACGCCCCGAAGGGCGTTTCAGTTTAGATTTCTAGTAAATCTGGTTCTTCTTCAATCTCATTTTGCGCTGCTTCATTTTTGTTCTTGGTGAGAAGCTGTTCACGAATGATTTTTTCAATTTCTTGAGCCATTAATGGATTCTCTTCGAAATGACGAATCACATTATTTTTACCTTGCCCAATTTTGTTACCTTGGTATGAATACCAAGCACCTGCTTTTTGAACGATATCTTGTTGAACGGCTAAATCAACGAGTTCACCCAGCTGGTTGGTACCTCGACCATACATAATTTGGAATACCGCTTCTTTGAACGGAGGCGCCATTTTATTTTTAACAACTTTAACGCGTGTTTCGTTACCTGTAATTTCATCGCCTTCTTTCACTGCACCGATACGACGAATGTCTAAACGTACAGATGCATAGAATTTAAGTGCATTACCACCAGTCGTTGTTTCTGGGCTACCAAACATTACACCAATCTTCATACGGATTTGGTTAATGAAGATCACCATACAGTTAGAACGCTTTGCATTACCTGTGATTTTACGCAATGCCTGACTCATCAAACGCGCTTGTAAGCCCATGTGTGAATCACCCATTTCGCCTTCAATCTCAGCTTTAGGTGTCAATGCAGCCACGGAGTCGACAACGATCAGATCAATTGCACCTGAACGAACCAACATATCAGCAATTTCTAATGCTTGTTCACCGTGGTCTGGTTGTGAAACCAATAGGTTATCAATATCTACGCCAAGCTTGCGTGCATATTCAGGGTCTAAGGCATGTTCAGCATCGATAAATGCACATGTACCGCCATTCTTTTGACATTGTGCAATCGCTTGCAATGTCATGGTGGTTTTACCTGATGATTCAGGACCGTAAATTTCAACAATACGACCCTTAGGTAATCCGCCAATCCCTAATGCGATATCTAATGTTAAAGAACCTGTAGAAACAGCTTCAACTGCTAATACGGTGTTATCACCTAAGCGCATTACCGTATTTTTGCCAAATTGCTTTTCAATCTGACCTAAGGCAGCTTGTAGCGCTTTACTTTTATTATCATCCATCTCAAAACCTCAAAACTTTATTTCTTAACGACTAACCCAAGTGGATGTATTGAATCTCAACTTGTTGGGACTTGAGTATAGTGGCAGATTCTCGTTGTTTATTCTACATCTGATCTGTGTCTATGCGACACGAGATGACGCATCCAAAAATAGAAAATATCGATCTAATCTATTCATCATGATAAGACCAAGATTGGACATTTTCTTGCTTAAAACGATTGATATCACGACGATCTTTTTTACTTGGTCGGTGATCTGGTCGGGCTAGATTATGCAATTTTCGTTGTGAGGCATGCAACTCCCTACGCTCAATACTTTCTGAGGTTTCTTCATAAAGCAATTGGGCGGCAGGTGCACCACCACGGACGGCAGAAAGTGCTTTCACAACCACAGTTTTTTTCTCAAAACCTTGTTGAATGGTCAGTTCCATTCCAATGCGGACATCTCTGGAGACTTTAACGCGATCATTATTGTGATGGACTTTGCCACCTTCAATTGCAGCTTTGGAAATCGAACGGGTTTTAAAAAAACGTGCGACCCAAAGCCATTTATCAATGCGCATGCTATCCATGCTTGTTGCTTCATGCTGTTTTGGCATCTGTTACCTGTGTGTTGGTTTCAAGATAATCAAAGAGTTCAGTGAGCTGATCGAGTGCAGGGTAAGGCAGTTCGGTCGAAAGTCTTGCTGGTTTACTGCTAGAAGGTTGAAGAATACTGAACAGTTGGGTGATACCAAAATCTTCTGCACCTTTTAGCACGGCAACGGTGTCATCAATAAAGACCGCTTGTGCTGGATCAAATGGATGTCGTTGCTGCAATTTTTGCCAAAATGCAACGTCCTCTTTGGCATGCCCGAGTTGTTCACTGCTGATCATAAGTTCAAAGTATGGGCTCAGTTCGACATTTTCAAGTTTAAGCTGTAGTCCAGCTTGATCTGCATTGGTCAGTAACCAGCAACGATAACCTTGGGCATTCAGTTGCTGTAACAGTAGATGACAACCTACACGGGCACGAATTTTTTCACGGTGTTCATATTGAAGTTGTAAGACATCGACTCCAACTTTAGCCGTCCAATACGCCGAAGAATACCAAGATAGTGTATGCTTATGTTGTTGGTAGAATTGAAAGAGTGTCTGTTGGCTTTGCTCAAGTGTGCATTGATGGACTTGGGCATGACGCTCTGGCAAACAATGATTCCAAATGAAATCATCAAAGGCTAAATCGAGTAATGTGCCGTCCATGTCAAACATGGCAATAGGCTGCTGCTGTAAATCTGAATATGACATAAGGTTGGTCTATGTTTATTAAAACGCTTGTCCCACAAGATCAGTTAATTTCACAACTTGTTCCGATCATGGCGCAGGCCAGTCAAATATTGTTGGAAGAATACCAAAGTTATTGTGCAGGTTGCGAGTTTAATATTCAGGAAAAAAGTGATGATTCACCTGTCACCCAAGCAGATTTAAAAGTAAATCATTTTTTATTAAAGCACTTAGCAACAGTTACGCCACAATTACCCGTGTTGTCTGAAGAAAGTGATTATTCAGCGCGCGCGGCATGGCAACGCTGCTGGATGCTTGATCCATTAGATGGCACCAAAGAATTTATTCATGAGCGGGATGAATTCACAATTAATCTGAGTTTGATTGACGGTCACCGGACTATATTTGCCATTATTGCAGTGCCATGCGAGCAGGTCATGTATATCGGACATACCTCGCAATTACCTTATAAATATAGTTTTAGCCGACAAGAATGGTTCCAATATCAGCTTGAAGATCATGATCTGGCGGCTCCGTTGCAAATTGGTTTAAGCCATAATAGTAAAAATCCAAAGTATAAAAACTTTATCGAGCCGATCTTACAGAACCGTCAGGTAGAACGTCGTGAAGCAGGCAGTGCTTATAAGTTTTGTATGATGCTGGAAGGGGAAATCGATATTTATCCTCGTTTCCATCCAACCTCAGAATGGGATACCAGCTCAGGACAAGCCTTGTTAGAAAGTATTGGGGGGGGCTTGATGACTTTAGATGAAAAACCTTTTCTCTATAATCAACGTGAGACAGTGTTGAATGGTGGCTTTATTGCTTATCGTGATCAGCATTGCAAAAATATTGCATATGATGCGCTAAGCCGTTCTGGCATTTTAGATTGAGAGTTATATGGCTCATGCTATAGTGGGTTAAATTAAAGTTTGTATGTGAATATGACCCTGCACTTATTGCCTAAAAGTATGTTTGAAGCAATTGATTTACTTCCTGATGCTTCAACGCCTGTGACCTTATTTACGCGCCACTCTTTACGTGAATTGGTGAATGGGCAGGGTTTGGCTGGCTATGATTTGCAGCTGACGGAACAAGGTCGTGATCTGGCTTATGCTTGGGGTGAATATCTCATCCGCAATACGGATCGTGCCATTCAACATTGTATTTCCAGTCCGATTCAGCGCTGTGTCGATACAGCTGCCTTAATGATTGAAGGTGCAGATGAGACGCGTAAAGCAGTCAATACACATCAAATTGAAATTGTTGAGCAACGTTTATTGGTTGAGCCGGGTAGTTTCGTTTTGGATATACAGCAGGCAGCGCCTTATTTCCGTAAACAGGGTGCGCTAGGTTTTATTAATAGTTTTGTGAATAATGCTTTACCGGGCATGAAACATCCCATTACTGGCGTCTTCGATGTATTGGAATTGCTTTATCATACCCATCCGACACAACAGAATGGTCTCAGTTTGGCGGTAAGCCATGACACGATTCTTGCTGCCATTGTTGCGGTGATTTCTGGTAAAAATCAAATTGAACAAACAGATTGGCCAGACATGATGGAGGGTTTATTTGTGTGGTTTGAGGGGGAGGATTTTGGGAGTAGTAAGTTAAAATGGATTTGGCGCGGCAAGCGTGAAGAGTTAATTATTCAAGATTTTAAAAAATTATAAAATAAATCAGAATTTAGGCATGTAAAGGTTGCTTTTTATCTAAGCTGCTGTGTTTTCTTGTTTTTTAAAAATTAATCCCCCTCTGCTGTTTTAGCTGATAGTATATATAAATACATGATTTATATTAATTTTAACCAATTAACTTAATTTTTCATTAACGATAATTTATCAAGTTTTTCTTGGGGAAATGTGATGCAATTACAACTTAAACATTTAACAGTTTGTTTGTTATCAATCATGCTGGCCGCTTGTGGCGGCGGTGGAGCGGACCATTCAAATACAACCAATAACACTGAACCGCCTAAAAATGATAATACAACTGCAGGCGGAAACAATAACTCAACGCCTGGGAATGGAACCAGTGAACTGCCAGGGGATGGAACATCTGAGACACCCAACCAAGGTGAAGGTAGCACTACGGAAATCCCAACGCTTCCTCCTGTGGTGGAAAAATATCCTGAACCACTTAAAGATGTGATCGATGAGACGGTATTAGGCTTTTATGATTACGATAAACTTGGGCTACCACGATTATTACGTAATGATTTGAATGGCAGTTTTGCCGCCATGTTGCAATTTGCACAAAGTCATGTGGTTAATCCTAAAAATAATGAAAAAGATTCAATGCCACGATTAACCACAGAAAAAGATGCCTTATTGTTGGTAACGCCTCTTGCTGAGATGGGTGATTTACAAAAACTACAAGTTGAAATTTATCAAGGTAATCAATTACTCAGAACTGTTAAGTTGAAAGAGCCGTCGAGAATTGCAGCTTCTGATCAGTCAAATACCGATGGACGTCCACCTGTTAGCTACTCGAAAAGAGCGTGGACGGTTGCATTAAAGTGGAGTGAGATCCGAGCAGGTTTACATCTTCGAGTGATTGATCCACTGAATAATCGTAGTGGCGATTTAACTGCGGACAATATTGATTTAGCCGCACCGGGTGAATTGGTGGTACAGAATATTCGTTTGGGTTTATTAACCGATCCACCAAAATCAACAGGGCACTATATGCTGCTTGAACCTGCAAAGGCAGGCACAGATTATTTCCAGACTATTCCTGCTGCTCGGATGATTGTCACCAAATACGATGATTTAAAGCTGAATAAAGTCATGGTGGCCAGTGGAGTCATTTATGATGCGGTGAGTGCTACTACAGGCGATGTTTATAGTGGTGATATGCGCGAAAATACCGCTAAATCGACATTTGGTGTAGGTATTAACTTGGCCAATTGGGGAATCACCAGTGCCTCAATGGCGAGTCAGGAACAACCACAAATCACTCAAAGTGTTGTAGCACATTATGCACGCGGCAAATATAGCAATGGTGAGGCAACTCATGGCTTAAGCGGTGGCAATGGCATGCTGACCCTGATTGATTCAGTGGGCAATGAATTTAGCCATGAGATCGGCCATCACTATGGGCTTGGACATTATCCTGGTTCAGTTGGGGATAATATGTTTTGGGCCGCGCATCATGCGGATAGTGGTTGGGGCTATATTGCCTTTAGAAATAAAATGCGCGGTAACCTCAATTGGACCAATACCAACCTAGGTGATGGTACAAATGGTGTACCAAACTTCCTGAACAAGTATGCCTATGGCTGGGATGCGATGTCGGGCGGCGCAACAGCAAGTAGTATCTCTAAATATACCCATTACACAGGGTACAGTACTTATTTAAAAATTCAGCCAGCATTTGATCGTTACGTGTGGGATGCCAGTTCACCAACAGGCTATAAAAAATGGAATGCAACAACACGGGTGATGGAAGTTGCGCAGCCTAAGACGCCAAATTCAAGCAATGTTTGGTATAACCGAGCTGATGGCAATTATTTGAAACCAAGAATGTTTGGCGTGCCTGTGTATACGATTTTGGGTGGATATGATCCTGAAGCGCAGGTTGGCCTGATTTATCCTGCGGCGAAAGGGAACTGGGGCAATGTATTTGACCTGCCACAAGGCAATCCAAATGCGACCACAGCAAATTGTTGGTTGAATGTGAAGTTTGCTAGTGCGAGTCAAAATATCGCTTTAGCACCACAACGTATGAATGCCAATAGCAATGCCAATAAGTTCCATGTCAACCTTGCGCAAAGTGAAGCACCGCAGCAAGTGAATCTGTATTGTAAAAAAGCCAATCAAGCAGCGATATTGCTTTCTAGCATGTCGATTCCCGTCAATACGGTGGCTTTAGCACCAGCGGTTGAGATTGGTAAAGAGGCAGAATACTCAGCCCTGAGAACGATTGAATTACCACAGTTAGAACAGGCTTTACTCGATAATAAAGATAAGGCAGTGGTAAATCTCTCTCCTGAATCTAAGCTGCTGTTTGATTCATACCGAACTTTTAAAGATCAACTAACGGTAGATGCTCAAAATGAAATGGTGCGTTATACCCAACAGCAAATTAAGCTGTATCGTTTAAATCGCTGGATCAATGTATATCGTTCAGACCTCACCAATTTAAATACCGATGCATTAAATGCATTTCATGCCTTTATAGAAAAGCTGGAACTGAAAGGTGATCTGAATATTGCATCAAGTACAAGTTTGATGAATCGAACCAATTGTTTAAAAGCCGAGAAATTGGGTAATGGGCAATTGAATGCATTTATTAGTGGAGCGACAGGTTGTGTGGGTGATGACTCGGAGAAGTGGGTATATGACGCTTTGGGTAAAATTCATAACAAACAATATATCGATCAATGCTTAACCACCACGGCAGGAAATGTGATTAATTTGCAGCCATGTGGCAGCGCAAGCAGCCAGATATGGGAAACTGATGCAGTTGCACAGGCAATTAAGCAGTCGAATCAGTGTTTTGATTTGGAAGGCGGTTATTTAAGTAAGAATCGTGCACGTTTGATCCGCTATCGTTGTACCAATGGGGCCAACCAAAAATGGAGCATTCCTGTGATGAATAATAGTCTGGTACTGGCGGGTTTATCGGCGAAGAATTTAGCAGTGGCAACTAAGGTGTTGAACCCTTAATAATTTTATCTGAATGTCATAAATTGATGATATGAAGCTCTTCGGGGCTTCATATTTTTATCTGGAATAAATTTTTGCTAACGTTAAAAAAATAATAAAAGTGTACTTTTAAAATGAATGAATTTTCGTCATGATAGGGAAATAAAAAGCGAAACTTGACGCATAATTGGATAAAAAGATGTTATTAAACACAATTTATTTATGGGAGCCTGAAATTTTTACAGGCAAAGTCCCCGCAGAAGATGATTCACAACAAGTTGCTTTTGAACTTCATCAGCAATATCGCAATATTTCTACCCATGGTAAAACCCTTCAGGCTTGGTTGGATCTTTTTTCAGACAAAATTTGTGATCCGCAATATCAACTCTACTTTTCTGAACAGACACAGCAGTGGGTGCAGGGAATTAAGGATCGATTTGCTCAGGGTTTATGCGCCAGTGTGCAACTTGATGTTTTAGAGCATGAAGCACAAAACGATGCGGTTTATCGGGTGTTTTATGAGACCGTTCATGAAACGGGGATTGGTTTTTATGAACCAAATTATAATGTGTGGGCAATTGGTGAGCTGCAATCGCCTGAAAATGCAGTTTCAAATATGTTGCAGCCGTATTTATTAGAGCCTTTAAAGATCAAAGTGCTTGAATCAATTGCTGAACCCCAAAAACAGCTTAATCATTTTCAAACCCCACAAAGTATGCCAGAAGCGGAGCAGTTGATCAGCCAATGGTTTGAGCAGCAAAGTTATACTCAGCATTTAAAGCTAGATGTATTTAACGTTGCGCATGATTTTATTTCAAATTGGGGCAATATTGGTCGACCTGAATTGGCATTAGATACGGGTTATCGATGCTTTTTATTGACCCAAAAACAAGTTGGTATTTTTTACCAACTCAAAATGGTACTCAGAAAATTAACTGTTAGTCCGATGCTGTCTTTTGCAATGGATTTTACCGATCGTTTTATTCCTGATCAACTGCAACAGCAGTTACCTGAACGTTTGATTTTTCGTCTGCGTTCGATGGATGTGCATAAAAGGATAGGATTGAAAAACAATGCTGAGCCTCATTTTGCCTTGACGGGGCGTTGGGATACGCCAACAGATATTCAAGATTTTTTCACCAATCTGGATGCTTATATCGAATTTATTTTTTCAAATCTGGGGCAAGGTCGATTGGAGGCATTACAGGCATGGGCCTATGGTGATATGCCATCGGGTATCCAGATTGATTTAGATTTCCGTTTTGAGTTGATGATGCTGGCATTAAGCCAAGATCAGTTGTATTTGCAACAACGTTATCAATATCATAAGGGGGTATTGATGCAGAGTAATGCTCGAGCAAGTGATTTGGGGTTGTTGGAGGAGAGTTATACGTTGTGCCAGAAGTTGTTCAAGATCGTGACAGAGGCTGGAACGGGTTTGCAGCCTTATGTAAAAAATTAAAGACAATAAAAAAGCCCGAAAATTCGGGCTTTTTTATATGCATCAAATTAGTTAGCTAATGCTTTAACTTGAGCGTTTAAGCGGCTCTTATGACGAGCAGCTTTATTTTTGTGGATGATGCCTTTATCAGCCATACGGTCGATAACTGGAACAGCAGTTTTATAAGCTTCTGTAGCAGTAGCATAATCACCAGCAGCAATTGCATTTACAGTACGTTTGATGTATGTACGAACCATAGAACGCAAGCTTGCGTTGTGTTTACGTGCTTTAACGTTTTGACGAGCACGTTTTTTAGCTTGAGCAGAGTTTGCCACTCGTGCACTCCTTGAAAATAAGTTGGTCTGGGCGGGCTGAAGTTAAAACCAATAAAACATTAGCAACATTCACCAGCCCGTAAACAAGTGCCATATTTTGATGAAACTAAGCCCCGAAGTCAAGTCTTGTGATACTTTTAAGTACATTTAACAGGTGATAATGTTTCAAGAAACCGTTACATTAGCCTTAGACATTGATTGGAATAAATAAAAATGAAAACAGGTGATAAAAAGGCAATCGTCATCGGTGCGACAGGACTGGTGGGTCAAGCATTGATTGATGAGTTACAGCACTCAGATGACTTCGATGTGGTTACTGTGGTTGTCAGAAAAAGTTCAGATACATTAAAAACTTACAGTAAAGTTAATCAGTTGGTTTTAGCAGATTTCCTATTGTTAAATGATGAAGATGTGAATGGTTATACACATGCATTCAGCTGCTTGGGAAGCACCATAAAACAGGCAGGATCGAAAGACGCATTTTACGCGATTGATTATGAAATTAATGCTCATTTTGCTGATTTAATTCAGGATAAAAATATTCATTTATTAGTGGTGAGCGCGTTGGGAGCGAATGCTAATTCACCAGTTTTTTATAATAAAGTGAAAGGTGAGTTAGAAAACTACCTAAAAAGCCTGTCAATTTATAAGCTATCGATCTTTCAGCCGTCATTGTTAATTGGTAAACGTAGTGACGTACGGGTCTTGGAAGACATGGCTCAAACCATTTTTAAGCTGGTTGAAAAGACATGGACCAGACCGTTTAAACTTAAACCTGTAACAGCTGAGCAATTGGCGCATACTATGTTGTTTGCAGCACAAACGCAGACGGCTGCATTCAAACTCTATGACAATTTAAGCATACAACAAAGCAAATAATGGAGAATTTCAGTGACAACGATCCCTTTCGTAACGTGTGATTTGTTAGATGATAATCCTGAGAAAAACCTGCAAGTGGTCATACCGTCATTAGATGGTAAATTCTTTAAAAGTTATGGTGCACGTAAGACCTTTGGCGGGCAAGTGGTCACTGTAAAGTGTTTTGAAGATAACTCTCGTGTGAAAGAACTCTTGGCAACCGATGGTACGGGTAAAGTATTGGTGGTTGATGGTGGGGCGTCAATGCGTTGTGCTTTGATGGGGGATTTGATTGCTGAGTCTGCGGTGAAGCATCACTGGAATGGCGTAGTGATCTACGGCTGTGTACGTGATGTCGATGCACTTGCAGAATTGGATTTAGGTGTACATGCATTGGCTGCAATCCCGCAAAAAAGTAATCGTAAAGGCATAGGTGAAGTCGACATCACACTGTATTTTGGCAGCGTAACCATCAATTCTGGCGATTATCTGTATGCGGATAATAACGGCATTGTGATTGCAAAAGAAAAATTAGTCGACTGCTAAAAGGATAGTGCTATGCTGAAAATGGTGAATCATCAATTCAAGGTTTTACAATCTGTGCTTGCAAGTGTGATTGAAGGTGGACGAGGCGTCTCAGGTACGCCATTTCCAAACCAACCTGCAAAAGCACTCAAGCTGTATGAATTCGAAGGTTCTCCGTTTTGCCGCCGTGTCCGTGAAGTGATCACCTTGTTGAATTTGGATGTAGAAATTTATCCATGTCCTAAAGGTGGTCAAAAATACCGCCAGATCGTAAAAGAAAAAGGTGGGAAACGACAATTTCCTTTTTTAATTGATGAAAATACGGGTGATCAGTTATATGAATCACAGCAGATTATTCATCATTTGTTTAAACATTATGGAAAAACAGGACAAACGCCGAAGAAGTTTAGTCACTATCCGAAACTTCCTTACGTATCTACTTTAGCGACTGTGGCCAATGCAGCGCGTGGCGTATGGATTAATCAGCAGATTATTGACCGCTCAGCGCCAGCACAGCTCTTAGAGTTATGGAGCTTTGAGGCGAGTCCTTATACACGTCTAGTGCGTGAAGTTTTAACGGAATTAGAACTACCCTATATTTTGCATAATGTGTCCAAAGAGCGTTGGCAGGATATGGGGCCAGCAGTATTGCGTTTAAAACCAGGGAAGTATATTCCACTGCCAAATGGCAAACGTGAAAAGGTGGTTGAGGTGATGGGACGAGATATTCAGGTTCCATATTTAGTTGATCCAAATACAGGCGTGAAAATGTTTGAATCTGCCAAGATTGTTGAATATTTAAAAACGCAGTATGGAAAGTAAATGTTGAGAAAGCATCTTTTAAAAAGATGCTTTTTTATAGCGGGTTATCACGTGTAGGTTGCTTGATTGGCATCTTTAGCGGTTTAATATCAGCGAAAAATAGAGTGATGTGATCGATTAATGCTAAGTCAACTGACCAACCTATTCAAAAGTTCGAAAGAAACACCAGAGCAGTTATTTTTAAAAGAACATGCTTTGAGCTTTGATGCTGAACAAGGGCCGATTCTGAATGGGGTGGTGCTGAATGAGTTGGGATTTCGTCTGGAATATTTCTCAAACCGAAAATTAGACCGATTTGATGATTTAGAAAAGCTGTTTCGGATTGCACTGCAAATTAATGAAAAGATTGATTTGGAAATTCATTCACAACGTTTTGTTGAGCGATTGGGCAACACTGAGGAAAATCTTATAGAGCTCAAGCAAGCGATTAAAATTTTAAATGATTATTATGTGAAGTTTAAGCGGGCGAGATAGTTAAGCTTTAAGCTTGAATTGATCAATATATCTTCAAATTCACTATAAATAGATAGATTGACTTTGCTCTGGCTTTTTAGAGATAAAAATTACGGAAAATCCTTGCTCAGCTGTAGTCACTGTTCATAAACTGATGCTATGTCCTTGTTAGCTCAGTTCAATGGGTGACATCCATGCAACCAATCACAATAGTCAATGAAAGTTTAAATTTAGATGGGTGAATTTTTTGTAGTTTTAAATGTAAAAAAAGGACTAAATCCAAAGATTTAATCCCTTTTTTTGATCAGGTTGGAGATTATTTTTCAATAATCGCCGTTACACCTTGACCACCAGCAGCACAGATCGAAACAAGGATACGACCTGAACCTTTTTGATTTAAGATCTTCGCAGCAGTTGCGATGATACGACCACCAGTTGCAGCGAATGGGTGACCCGCAGCTAATGAAGAACCTTTAATGTTTAGCTTGCTACGATCGATTGAACCTAAAGGTGCATCTAAGCCTAAACGCTCTTTACAGAATTTTTCATCTTCCCAAGCTTTCAACGTAGAAAGAACTTGTGATGCAAACGCTTCGTGGATTTCATAGTAGTCGAAATCTTGAAGTTTAAGGCCAGCACGCTCAAGCATACGTGGAACTGCATAAGCAGGTGCCATCAATAAGCCTTCTTTCTTGCCAACAAAATCAACCGCAGCAGTTTCAGAGAAAGTGAGGTATGCAAGCACTTCGTGACCATTTGCTTTAGCCCATTCTTCTGAAGCTAAAAGAACACATGAAGCACCATCTGTTAACGGGGTAGAGTTACCCGCTGTCATGGTTGCAGCTTCGCCTTTACCAAATGCAGGCTTTAATTTTGCTAATTTCTCAGCAGTAGAGTCCGCACGTAAGTTGTTATCACGGCTTAAACCTAAGAATGGCGTGATTAAGTCATCGAAGAAACCTTCTTCGTATGCTTTTGCCATTTTTTGGTGAGAAGATGCAGCTAAAGCGTCTTGATCTTCACGTGCAATACCCCATTCAAGCGCAGTGATTGCTTGATGGTCACCCATTGATAAACCAGTACGTGGTTCACCATTTTTAGGCGCATCCATAAGATCTTTTACATTGATTTTCGCTAAAGCTTTTAAACGGTCTTTACCTGTTTTTGCAATGTTAAGCTCAAGGAGTGCTTTACGTAAGCCATCACCGAAAGCGATTGGTGCATCAGAAGTGGTATCAACACCACCAGCAACACCCACTTCGATTTGACCTAAAGCGATTTTGTTTGCAACCAAGAATGCTGCTTGTAAGCCAGTACCACATGCTTGCTGAATGTCATATGCAGGTGTTTCTGGTGCAAGTTGAGTATTTAAAACACACTCACGTGTCATGTTGAAGTCACGGCTGTGCTTTAATACCGCACCCGCAACCACTTCACCTAGGCGTTGACCTTGCAGGTTGAAGCGCTCAACCAAACCGTTTAACGCAGCCGTAAACATGTCGATGTTAGAAGCTGTGAAATAAGCGCCGTTAGAGCGAGCGAAAGGAATACGGTTACCGCCGATAATGGCAACACGGCGCACAGTGTTTTGGCTCATGGTTTTATCCTGTTGAACAGAAGGTTTGGTTGTTTTAGCTGTAGCTGCTTTCGTCGTTGTAGAAGAAGCAGTACTTTTTGTACCACTCGTACTGCGACTTGGCGTACGTGTACGAGTTGTTTTTGGTGTCGTACTTGCTGCTTTAGAAGCTGTGCTTGCAGTTTTACGTGAAGTAGAAGCTGCTTTTGATGTATTTGACACAGTCTCAGTAGCAGAAGTCTCGACTGCTGGATTTTCTTGAGTTGTTTTGCTCATAAGGCTTTTCCAAGCATAATTGCGATATTCTTGGTACAAACATACCATATTTCCAATACTGCTGTATTGACTAGAATGACGCTTGAGACCACATTCGGGTCAAGACATCTAGACATGAACTCAAGTATGATTTGTTATGAGTCAATCAGACATTGATTTCATGCCATATCCCAACATGATTCATGTGTTTGTAACAAATTCATTTGTATGAGAGATAATAACCATGACTGATCAATACCAAGCATTTACACAATCACCTTTAGGTAAATTTGTTGTAAAAAATTTAGGTTTACCGTCGCCAGTTTCGCTAGATCGTTTTGAAAGTGCTCAACCTGTTGTGAATGGTGCCGTATTGCTTGGCGCAGCACCTTCAAGTACGGTTTCTGCTGCGATTGCTCAAGTTTTGAGTAATATTCATGCCGATAGCTATGTTGGCAATAATGTTGAATTGCAACAAACTGCTGCAAAAGTAGGTTTAAATCTTCGTCCTCTTAATGCAGATGACAAAGAATCTAAATTTAAAGCGGTTGTATTTGATGCTTCTGGTATCCAAGATTCTGAACAGTTAAAAGAGTTGTATAACTTCTTTAATCCAATCGCACGCCAAATCTCTAGTTCAGGTCGTGTGATCGTGATTGGTACCACACCTGAAACTGCCAAAACAGTAAAACAAGCGATTGCACAACGTGCACTTGAAGGTTTTATCAAGTCTGTTGGTAAAGAATTCAAAAAAGGTATTACTGCACAAGTGGTCTATGTTGATCAAGGTGCGGAAGCAAACCTTGAATCAACTTTACGTTTCTTGATTTCTCCACGTTCTGCTTATGTATCAGGTCAGGTGATCCGTGTTTCTAAAGCAGATGTGCTTGATTTGGACTGGGCGAAGCCACTTGCGGGTAAAACAGCATTAGTGACTGGTGCGAGCCGTGGTATTGGTGAAGCGATTGCTCATGTATTGGCGCGTGATGGTGCACATGTCATTTGCTTAGACGTTCCTCAACAACAAGCCGATCTTGAGCGTGTTGCTGGTTCAATTGGTGGTTCAGTATTGGCAATTGATATTACTGCTGCTGATGCGGGTGAAAAAATCAAAACTGCCGCAGCAAAACAAGGTGGTGTAGACGTTATTGTTCATAACGCTGGAATTACCCGTGACAAAACTTTGGCGAATATGAAACCAGAGCTTTGGGATCTTGTAATCAACATTAACTTGTCTGCAATTGAGCGTGTTAACGATTACTTACTTTCTAATGATGGTTTAAATGCAAATGGCCGTATCGTTTGTGTATCATCAATCAGTGGTATCGCGGGTAACCTCGGTCAAACTAACTATGCGGTGTCAAAAGCAGGTGTGATTGGTTTGGTTAAATTTACTGCGCCGACATTAAAGAATGGTATTACCATTAATGCTGTTGCGCCTGGTTTCATCGAAACACAAATGACTGCTGCGATTCCATTCGCGATTCGTGAAGCAGGTCGTCGTATGAACTCAATGAACCAAGGTGGTTTACCTGTAGATGTGGCAGAAGCAATTGCTTGGTATGCGTCAACGGGTTCAACTGGTGTAACTGGTAACGTTGTTCGTGTCTGCGGTCAAAGCTTGTTAGGTGCGTAAGCATTAGGGTTTTGAAGAGGGGTGCTTGTGCATCCCTTTTTTATAAAAATATTGAAAGGTTTATTATGAATACACGTCATTTTAGTCAATTGCCAAAACCTTATTTAGCTTATCCAAAAGTCATTCAAGGTCTCATTTTCAAAAAGCCAAAAGGTGAGAAGGTCCTGCCACAAGTTGAATATGTGGTGGATACACTTAAGATTGATAGCAAACATTTAGAAAGCTATAACGAGATTTGTGGTTTTAAAAATGATGGTTTCGTGCCTGCAATTTATTTAGCGGTTCTGTCTCAAAGTCTGCAAATGCATATGATGACCAGCGAAGCTTTCCCATTTGCGATCTTGGGCTTGGTGCATATTCGTAACCAGATTAAGCAAACACGCAAAATTGCTGTGAATGAACAAATTACGCTGTCTTGTAAGTTTGGTGAGTTGAAACCACACGACAAGGGTTTACAGTTTGATTTCATTACCACTGCGAAAGTTGCAGGTGAAGTCGTCATGGAAAGTTTAACGACGTATTTATCGCGTCAAAAAACTGAGAAAAAAGCGACAGAGAAAGCGAAAGATACTCAAGAACCTGCTTATCAACCACAAGCAGAATGGGCGATTTCTGAAAATACGGGTCGTCGTTATGCGGTGATTTCGGGTGACTTCAACTTGATTCATATTCATGCTGTGACTGCAAAAGCATTTGGCTTTAAACAGGCGATTGCACATGGGATGTGGAGCAAGGCAAAAGCTTTGGCGAGCATTGAGCTTCCAGCAGCTTATGAAGCAGATGTCTGGTTCAAACTGCCAATGTATTTACCTTCAACGGTTGAGTTTTTAACTGCGGCTGAATCAAAGCAAACAGATTTCTTAATCCGTAATGTGAAATCTAAAAAGCCGCATGTCGCTGGTACAGTGAAAGCACTTTAATACGTTAGTATTTGTTAAATCATCCCTGTTGTTCGCAACAGGGATAGTATAAGAACATAAATATCATAAGGAATTGAGCTTTGATTAAAGAAATTCTATTTGCCGATACACATCATTATCATGGCAGTGTTGATGAACGCTTTATAGACTTGGCTAGCCAATTCAGCCGTCTACAAGATGCGCGGAGCCAACAAGGTGGTGCTGCGTTGGTGGTGTATTTCCAAGGTCAAAAAGTTGTTGATATTTTTACGGGTAAAAAATCTCAAGAACAAGATTGGCAAGCCAATACCTTGGCGATGTGTTATTCAACGGGTAAAGGTATTCTTGCAACACTTGCGCATATTCTGGTGAGTGAGGGTTTACTTGAATATGATCAGCCCATTGCACATTACTGGCCTGAGTTCGCTCAAAACGGCAAAGCCAATATTACGTTACGACATGTTTTATCGCATCAAAGCGGTTTATTTGATATTCGTAATATGATTGATGCTGCAACAGAAATGTTGGATTGGTCACATATGCTTGATGTCGTTGCAGCAGCAACACCGCGTTTTGCAGCTGGACAAAGTTTTGCCTATCAGCCTTTGACTTATGGTTGGATTTTGGGTGGTGTGATTGAGAAAGCAGCGAAGCAGCCTTTAAGTTGGTTAATGCAACGTTATCTTGTGCAGCCTCTTGAACTGGATGGGGCATACTTTGGAACGCCTGTTTCAGAATTAGATCGCGTTGCACGTTTATTGTTAAAACCCAAAGCACCTACCTCAACTAAACCTCAAACCAAGAAAAATAATCAACCACGTAAAGCATCTTTATCAGAACGGTTATTAGAGCTTTCAGGTCAAAACCCACAGGATTTTCAAGATGCTATGATCCCAAAAGGGATGCGCAATTTTAGCTTCTACAGCGATGAAGGATTACAAGCCGTTATTCCAGCAGCCAATGGTGTATTTACTGCAGATAGTTTGGCTAAAGTATATGCGATGCTGGCCAATCAAGGGCAATGGCAGGGGCAACAGCTCATTCGTCCAGAAGTATTTAAGCAACTCAGTGTGGTACAAAGCAAAGCGCGTGATCGAGTAATGCCAATTCCAATGCATTGGCGATTGGGATATCACCGCATTCTCACCATGGGCAAACGTGCGCCACATGGCTTTGGTCATGTTGGCTTTAATGGTTCAGGTGCGTGGTGTGATTTTGATCGTGAATTGAGTTTTGCTTATACCCATAATTTTAACGTAACCTCGGCAACAGGGGATTATCGTCTGTGGGGCTTAAGTCAGGAAACGCTTCGCTGTGCAGATGAAATATTAACAGGCCGCAAAGGCTGGTTTTAATTCGTATCATCTTGATAGGGTGGAATGTGATAAATCACGGCCTCATATTTCCGTTCAGTTTTGTATCCTGCAACAGTCCCTCCTAAAAATTCAGCCAGTTTACGACTCGGCTGATTTTCGATGGCAACAGGATATAAGAAATATTGGGCAGAGAGATGTAAAGAAGCCCATTTGAATACTTCAAACAAGGCTTCTTTAGCAAAGCTTTGTTGATGAAAGTCTTCTCGAATCCATAATCCTAATTCGGGGGTTGGAGTATCTAAATGATGGATGCCAATTAAGCCAATAAAGACCTGATCGCGCTTTTCACGTAACACAAAATGGCAATCGGTATGGTTGCTTTCTGCAATCAGCCATGTTTGCCCAATCTGCTGGATTTCTGCAAAGCTTTGAGCAGGCTCCCATGCCATATAACGTGTTAAGGTTGTGGTGACGCAAGGATAGATGTCAACAAGATCATCTATTTGAAATACAAATAAATCCAGTCTTGGGCTCTGTAATAATGGTTGTTTCATTATTTGCTCTTTTTACTTTTTAAACAATTCTGCTTGAATAATGGCTTCGGTATGGCGTTTAAAAACATTTTCATTTAAGCCAATGAGTCCTAGTTTGTAAATGCCTTCCAAGCCGCAGACAAATGCAATGAGTCGCCATGCGATATCGTGGCTGTTCGTCTCAAAATGAAATTCACCCTGTGTTTGGCCTTCATCAATCATACGCACAATAGAGCGGTGCCAGTCTTGCATGGCGATATTGTAGGCCAGCTTTATTTCTTCATCTTGATCAATGAGAACTTCGGCTTCATTCCAGAGTCTTAAATAGGGTTGGATTTGCTCAATGTTTTCGCAACCGAGTAATAGGGAAAGGCGCTGTAAATAGTTGGCTGTCGTGACCTGATTTTCAATTTCGTCCAGTTGTTGCATCAGTTTAATAAAAGCTTCGGCTTTTAAATGTGAGCTAGAGGCAAAATGATGATGGACTTGTCCTGTCGAGGTTTGGGCTTCGGTGGCAATACGGCGAACCGTCATCGCAGAAAAACCTTCATTTAGTGCGACCTGCATTGCAGCTTGTAAAATCATTTCACGACGTTGTTCACGGTTTAAATAAGCCATTCTTTTTAGCACCTATCAGGACATACAAATCAGAAACAAGTTAACTCAACGTTGAAAGTTGGACAAGTGTTCAATTTTGGTTATAATAACGCCAACTTGAACAATTGTCCAATTTAGAGGCATTTATGTCACGCAAGTGGTTAATTCTTGCAATCGTTGTACTGATTTACCTTCCTGTATCAATTGATGCAACCGTTTTACATGTGGCGACCCCAACGTTAAGTGAGTCACTTTCATTATCTGCAAATGAGTTATTGTGGATTATTGATATCTACTCCTTGGTTATGGCGGGTCTGATTTTACCGATGGGTGCATTGGGAGATCGTATCGGCTTTAAAAAGTTAATGATCATTGGCGGTATTTTATTTGGCCTAGCGTCGTTGGCAGCTGCATTTTCTTCTACCGCATATGCCTTGATTGGTTCTCGTGCTTTATTGGCAGTGGGTGCAGCCATGATTCTGCCTGCCACTTTATCTGCGGTTCGAAATACCTTTCTTGATGAAAAGCAGCGCAACTTTGCCCTAGGTGTTTGGGCAACTGTCGGTGGTGGTGGTGCAGCATTTGGACCACTGCTTGGTGGTTTCTTATTGGAACATTTTCATTGGGGCGCTGTATTCCTGATCAATGTGCCCATTATGTTGGCTGTATTGACTTTAACTGTATTCGTGATTCCAAAGCAGGCAGGGCAGCCGAAGCAGAATCTTAACTTGCTACAGGCCATTGTATTGGTGGTTGCTATTCTGAGTATGATCTATGCGATTAAAACCGTGATGCATGGCTTTAGCATCTGGTCGGTTTTGATCTTTGTAGTGGGTTTTAGTTTGTTGCTTGGCTTTATTCGTACACAGCTCACTTCAACTTCTCCAATGATTGATATTCAGTTATTCAAACATCCTGTGATTGCGACAGGTGTGGTGATGGCGATTGTATCCATGATGGCATTGGTCGGATTCGAGTTGCTGATTTCACAGGAATTGCAATTTGTTTATCAGCTTTCACCATTGGCAGCCGGGGCATTCATTTTACCGTTCATGGTTGCGATTAGTTTAGGCGGTCCAATCGCCAGTATGCTGGTCAACCGATTCGGACTACGTTCGGTTGCTTCATTTGGTATGTTGATGAGTGCTGTAAGTCTGTGGGGCTTGGCAAATACCGACTTTATGCAGGCGCAGATGCAAGCATGGGGCTGGATGGTTGTGTTGGGCCTTAGTGTGGAAATTGCTTTACTGGCTTCAACCTCTGCAATTATGTCTTCAGTACCGCCAAGTAAAGCCACGGCAGCAGGTGCAATTGAGGGAATGGCGTATGAGTTGGGGGCAGGTTTAGGAATTGCCTTTTTCGGTCTGATGTTGTCATGGTTTTATGCCAACTCGATTGTGGTGCCAACCGATGTGCCGCATCGTATCATTGAGCAGGTAAGCAGTTCGATTGGTGAGGCGGTTCAAGCTGCCAAGCAATTACAGCCAGTGATTGCTGAGCATGTGATTGAAGCTGCAAAACAGGCTTTTAGCCAATCGCATCGTTCAGTGTTGAATGTGGCAGCCTTGTTATTCTTGATCTTGTCGATTTTTATTTGGTTTGCTTTACCAAAGAGAGTCACGGTGGTTGAGGAATAATGGCTTACCCTGATCTAAATTGAGTTTAGGTCAGGGTATTTTTTAAGGAACACTGATTTCAAACTGACGTAGGATCTTACACAGTTGAATCATCGGCAAGCCCATCAACGTGGTTTGATCATCACCAAGCGTTTTTTCAAATAAGCTAATCCCCAAGCTTTCGCATTTAAAGCTGCCCGCACAATGTAAGGGTTGGTCAATTTCAATATAACGCTCAATTTCTGCCAATTTCAGCTGACGAAATTTGACTTGGTAATGTTCAACCAATGTGGTTTCAAAGCCAGATTGCAAATGTTGAACACTGAGAGCTGTACTGAAAAACACGGTTTGACCAGAATTTGCCTGTAATTGCTGAATGGCATTTTCAACGCTTAAAGGTTTACCAATAAAGTCATACGGAGCATGTTCACGCCAAGCCACCTGATCGGAACCAATCACAATGGCATCTGGATGTTGTTCCGCGATAACACGGGCTTTTTCCTGGGCCAGTCGTTTAGCCAGATCATCGGCATGTAATTCACCTGTTGCTGATTCATCAATGTCAGGGGAAATACAGCGATAATCCAAGCTCAAACGATTCATGAGATCTTTACGGGTTTGGCTGCTGGATGCCAAAATCAATTCAAGTTGACGCATTACACCGCATATTCTACAAGGATATTGAGAGGCACGTAATGCAGCACGGCATTGTGGCAGGCATTCAACTTAATAGGAGGAGCTTGTCCTGCTTGATAAGCTTCAACCCAACGGGTTACACAGATGCACCAGAAGTCACCTGGTTTGAGGCCAGGGAAACCCACTTCGGGTAAAGGGGTAATCAAGTCGTTGCCGACTTTTTGAGAGAAATTTAAGAACTCTGAAGTCATTTGTGCACACATGGTATGCTGACCTAAATCGGTGACCGCCGTATGGCAAAAGCCATTACGAAAATACCCAGTGATTGGGTCATAACAACAGCTGGCTAAAGGTTCGCCAAGGACGTTTAAACGATTAATTTTTGGATCTGGATGAATTGACATAATAATAGAAAGATTTAGTGACGGTGATTATCATAATCAAAACTGAAGCTTTCGGCAGCTTTTCTGCAAAAAAACTCACCTTTATTTCAGAGAATCATTTAAAATTACGCCGTTTTTAAAATCAACTAGAGAGCCATCCATGAATTTTCAGCGCATGACTGATCTTGATTTAGCAGGTAAACGTGTCCTTATTCGTGAAGACTTAAACGTTCCTGTAAAAAATGGGGAAATTACCAGTGATGCACGTTTACGTGCTGCATTGCCAACAATTAAAGCTGCTTTAGAAAAAGGCGCGGCAGTGATGGTATTTTCTCATCTTGGTCGTCCTGTAGAAGGTGAGCCAAAACCAGAACAATCACTTGCACCGGTTGCTGCTTATTTGAGCAAGGCGTTGGGTCAAGATGTTAAATTATTCACAGATTATTTAGATGGCGTTGAAGTGGCTGCGGGTCAAGTTGTATTACTTGAAAACGTTCGTTTTAATCATGGTGAAAAGAAAAATAACCCAGAACTTGCGAAAAAATATGCTGCACTTTGTGATGTATTCGTTATGGATGCATTTGGTACAGCACACCGTGCAGAAGCATCTACTGAAGGTGCAGCACGTTTTGCCCCAATCGCTGCTGCGGGTCCATTATTGGCCGCTGAGTTAGATGCGCTTGGCCGTGCGATGCAAACCCCAGAAAAACCAATGGTGGCGATTGTTGCAGGCTCTAAAGTTTCGACTAAACTTGATGTATTAACTTCATTGTCTACAATCTGCGACCAATTGATCGTGGGTGGTGGTATTGCCAATACCTTCTTGGCTGCTGCTGGTTTCAATGTTGGTAAATCACTTTACGAAGCTGATTTGATTGAAACAGCAAAACAAATTGCTGCAAAAGTCAGTGTTCCATTGCCAACAGATGTTGTGGTTGCAGATGCAAGCCAAATCAACTTTGAAGATTTCCTTGGCTCATTGGCAAGTGCCCAAGCCGTTGTAAAAAATGTTGCTGATGTGACTGACACCGATATGATTTTGGATGTTGGTCCTGAAACGGCTAAAGCATTTGCGGACATTTTAAAATCTTCAAAAACAATTCTTTGGAATGGCCCAGTGGGTGTGTTTGAAGTAGATCAATTCGGTGAAGGAACTAAAACACTTTCTTTAGCGATTGCTGAATCTGCTGGTTTCTCGATTGCAGGTGGTGGTGACACATTGGCTGCGATTGATAAATACCAAGTTGCTGATCAAATTGGTTATATCTCAACGGGTGGTGGTGCATTCTTGGAGTTTGTAGAAGGCAAAACTTTACCAGCGGTTGCGGTATTGCTTGAGCGTGCTTAACCAAGATTTAATCTGCTGATGAATCAAATAAATACCCAAAAAGAGTCGATTTAAATCGGCTCTTTTTACTTTTGTACAACGTTGCAGTCATGAAAATGTCATATATCTGAAATATGATTGTCACAAGTTAACCAAGTAACTGTGGAAAGCCGTGATGAAATTTAAATTAACCCTTGCCGCTCTAATTATTGCTCCAATCATGCTAACTGCATGTGCAAAGAAAGAAGAAGCGAAAAATGCTGAACAGCAAGATCAAGCAGCTTCTGCTGTATCAACACAGACGACCCCAGAGCAACAAGCCGCAATTGATGCGATTGATAAGCCAAATTTAGATGAAAATAATACTGATGTTGCAGAACATGCTGCTTCAGAGGTTGCTGCGAGCGAAGCTCACTAAGCGATCTAGAAAATAAAAGCCGATGTTTGAACATCGGCTTTTATTGTGTTTAAGCGTTGGCTTTGCAGTAGAACGTCAGTGTGGTTTGATAATCATCATCACGGGCGAGTGAGGCATTTTTGCCAGTGAAGGTACCAATTACACCTGCGGCAGCTTCAACCATTTTTCCAGTTTGCTCATCCACCACACCTTTGAGTACGCCTTGATACGCGGTTTTTTCATCAACTACGACAGGAGAGGTGTTGCGGGTACAGGTTTTTTGTGCAGCAGTAACTGCATTGTTTTTTGCAATTAGGTTGGTTTTACCCACACCCGTCACTTCGTATTGATTGTTTTCTTTTTGAATGGCCAAGGTATTGGTTGGTGTTGATGCACACGCTGTTAGGCCAAGGGCTAAACCACCCAATAAACTCATGATTAAAGTTTTTTTCATTGCTTGTTCTCAAGTTGCTGCTTAATTGTATTATTGGAACATAGAATTTCGCATCGGTTTTGCAGGTTCTGTACAGTTTGTGCAGAGACTCTGTTAATTTTTTCAAATGAATGATGAGCTTAGCAACTATTGTATTTTCTGGTTATTAACGAAATCCAATAGAGACATCTTAGACAAGCATGAATTAAGCATAGTGGAAATCATTCAGATTATGCTAATCTAGCGCCATCCTTGTGTTAGTTAGATTCATTTCAATGACGGACTCAAAAATAGAGACAATTCATCAAAATATTCATCAACGTCAATCTATTGGGCAACTCATTGAGCCAGCGCCGAATACAGAACAACTCGAAAAAGCAGTGCAAGCTGCATTGACCGCACCTGATCATCATCGTTTAAAACCTACTCGCTTCGTCATCGTCACGCCTGAGCAACGCGCTGCTTTTGGTGAGCATTTGGCGAGAGCTTTAGCAGATTTGGGTGAAACAGATCCAGCGCAACTTGATCGGGTCAAACAGCATCCTTTTCGTGCACCTTTGCTGGTTTTAGCTTTAACGACTCTTCAAGATCATCCTAAAGTTCCACATTTTGAACAGATTTTAAGTACAGGTGCAGCAATTCAAAACTTCTTACTATCTTTGCAAGCCCAAGGTTTTGCAACGATGTGGCGTTCTGGGGCTGTGGTGGAGTCAAACTGGTTAAAACAACAGTTAGGTTTAAAACAGCAAGATTTAATTTCAGGTATTATTTATATCGGAACTGCAGCCAAGCTAATTGCTCCGCGAGCAGAAATAGACAGCCAAGATTTTGTAAAAGTATGGCAAGCAACCTAAGCTTTGTTTTGCGTGATTAAAGAAAGAAATTCGTTTCAGGATAAAAAATGACAGAGTTAAATTTTAGCGATTTAGTTGAGCCAGTTGCCGTAGATCAGAAAACAGCACTCAGAATTACGGTATTGGGCGGTGGTAGTTTTGGCACGGCCATGGCAAATTTAGCGACGAGAAATGGTTGCGATACCATGATCTGGATTCGTGATGCCGCTGTTGCCGACGAAATTAATCAAACGCATATCAATAAGCGCTATTTACCTGATTATCCATTGGAACCTGCATTGCGTGCAGTGGCTGACTTAGAGTTGGCTGTACGTGATCGTGACATCATTCTGGTGGCGATTCCAAGCCATTCTTTCCGTGATGTGCTTAAACAGATTGCGCCGTTTATTACTTCTCAGGCTGTGGTTTCATTGACCAAAGGGATTGAAGCAAAAACCTTTAGTTTTATGAGCGATATTATTCGCACAGAACTGCCAGAAGTGCCGTACGGTGTTTTATCTGGTCCAAATCTTGCCAAAGAAATTATGGCAGGTATGCCTTCAGGAACGGTCATCGCCAGTGATTCAGAACTGGTCCGTTATGCAGTGCAACATGCGCTACACAGTGCTTTGTTCCGTGTGTTTGGTAGCGATGATGTACATGGTGTGGAATTGGGCGGTGCCTTGAAAAATATCTATGCAGTTGCAATGGGTATGGGCGGTGCTTATAAGATTGGTGAAAATACCAAAAGTATGATTCTAACCCGTGCTTTGGCTGAAATGAGTCGTTTTGCGGTGAAGCAGGGTGCAAACCCATTAACTTTCTTGGGTCTATCGGGTGTGGGCGATTTATTCGCAACCTGTAACAGTCCATTAAGTCGTAACTATCAGATTGGTTTTGCATTGGGTTCAGGGAAAACACTGGATCAGGCGACCAAAGAGCTTGGTCAGACCGCAGAAGGGATTAATACGATTGTACAGGTTCGAACCAAAGCGGAAGAACTGGATGTGTATATGCCAATTACCAATGCACTGTATGATGTGATTTTTGAAGGTGCACCACCCATGACAATCGCATTGTCTTTGATGAAGAATGGCCATCGTAGTGATGTTGAGTTTGTTTTACCTCATCATGAAGTCTAATCAGAATCTTGAAGTGTAATCAAAAAACTGTCATCTATTCGCGTTATGATACAGCTATAAAAAATAAGGTCGTTTTATGCAGTTAACTTTAGTTCGTCACGGTGAAGCTTCTCCAGCAATCAATGGAAATGATATGCAGCGTCCATTGACAGTGCGTGGACATCAACAAGCTGAGCAAACAGGACATTTCTTAAAGGATGTGATTCAACCAGAAATCTTTGTGGTGAGTCCGCTATTACGTGCGCAGGAAACATTAACGCATATCAAAGCACATTTTCACGGTATTCCTGTGTTAATTTGCGATAAGATTAAACCTGATGATGATGCCAAAGATGCGATCGAGTGGTTGTCAAAATTGCCTTATGAGTCAATTGCAGTGGTCTGTCATATGAATGTTGTGGCACATATTGCCGAACAACTGACCCATGAAAACTTTAATCCATTTGCATTGGCAGAAGCACGTATTTATGATCAAGCTGTGATCGCAAATGGTTTATCGACACAATACAATCGTTTTACACCAACATTATAATTTTTATATATCCGCGCAAGGATAAGGGTACTGAACACCGATGCTGTATTTATGGATGCCCGAAACCAATGGAACATGGTATTGGTCGGCTGGGGAAAATTGGTTGCAGGCAGATAGTCTTGAACAGTTGATTCAAGACTTGCACGAGCATCATGGAAAAGAGGCTGTGGTTTATTTCCCAAGCCGAAATGCACAATTATTACAACAAACAATGACCAAAGCGCATTACAAGCAATTGGGACAGGAGGGTGTTAAATACCTCTTGGAAGAGTTTGTCACCTTGCCGATTGATCACATGAAGGTTGTACATCATTTCCAAAATGATCAACTGAATATTTTGGGTGTTGCACAATCTACGATCGAAACATGGCAGCATGCCTTGAGTTTGTTACCCATCCAAATGGTGGCATTTTTACCAGACTTCTTGATCTTACCTGAACCAGAACTGAATCAAGTGGTGCTGGTCAATCTTTATGATCATTTATTGGTGAGAGAAAATGCATGGACAGGTAACTCAGTTGATGATTTAGGATTGTTCTTGGAGTTTCAGGCTGCAGAAACACAGTATAAATTTGCCAACCTGAATGCCAGTCAATTGGATAGTCTCGCAACTGCATCGAGTAAAGATGAGCGAACTGAATTCAGTTATCAATTTGAACAATTATTAAGACCGAAGCAGCATCCATTTAATGTTCTGCCGAAATCAAAAAATGCAGAAGTACAATGGTCTGGCTATTGGAAGGCTGCAGCTGCCGTACTATTGGCGGTGATCATCGTGCAATTGGGTTATGACGCGTTACGTTGGTCAAAACTTAAAAGCGTTGCTGATCAAACGGCAAGTCAGGCGATTGAGCAATATAAATATTGGTTTGGTGAAAATAGTCGTGTTACCGAACAAAATATTAAAAGTCAGTTTGAAAGTCAGTTGCGTATGAGTCAACTTGGGGATACGCAAGCACTCTCGCTGTTAAGCCGTGTTGGACCAATTTTGATGCAAAAACAGATTGTTGCACAGCAAGTCAGTTATGATGCCTCTGTATTGGCGATGTCGCTTAAAGCAAAATCTGCGGATGATTTACAAGGATTAACTCAACAATTAAACCAACAAGGTTTTCAAGCTGAATTAGGCAATGTTCAGGCAGATACTGTTGGCGCTATTGGGGTGGTAAAAGTAAAATAATGAAAGCATTCACACGATTACAAAATAGCTTTGATCAGAAAATTGAAGCGTTAAATGAATATCTACAAGGCTTATCTGTGCGTGAACGGGTGATGGTTATTTTTACCACCATTTTTGTCATTGTTACGGTTATTGGTTTTGCTTTGTGGAAAACGCATGCTTTGGCAGATCAACAACAAAAACGGTTAAATGAATTAAAAGATTTAACGGTGTGGATGCAGAGTAATGCAGCCACGATGAAGCCTGCAAACGATGTGGGATTGACCGCAGCAGATAAAATACAGCGAACGGCACAACAACAAGGTTTGGCGGTTTCTTCACAACAAAATGGTGAGCAGATTCAGCTTGTCGCAGAACATCAGAATTATGCTGTGTTAGCTAACTTTTTGATGCAATTGTCTCAAATGGGGATCAGTATCCAGAAAATGGATATGGTCTCTAACAATAATCAGATTAAATTAACTGCAACAGTACAGTAAGCCATTAAAAACCCAATGTCAGGCATGGTGTTTTGATACGCCTATGCCTATAATATGCCTACTTGAAAATCAGTAGACTGTGATTGGTATGTTATATTCATTGGCTCGCCCTTTGTTGTTTACTTTAGCGCCAGAGCGTGCACATGAACTGACACTCTCTATGCTAGATAAGGCCCATAAACTCGGCTTTATGCATCAGAAAGTTGCTGCAAAACCTGTGAGCTGTATGGGAATTGAATTCCCAAATCCTGTCGGTCTTGCTGCTGGCTTGGATAAAAATGGCGCACATATTGATGCACTAGCAGCATTAGGTTTTGGTTTTATCGAGATTGGAACCATTACACCGCGTCCACAAGCGGGCAACCCTCAACCACGTTTATTCCGTATTCCTCAAGCAAAAGCGATTATTAACCGTATGGGGTTTAATAATGATGGCGTGGATAAGCTGATTGAAAATGTAAAAGCTGCAAAGTTTAAGGGTGTTTTGGGAATCAATATCGGCAAAAATGCGGATACGCCTGTTGAAGATGCAGTTTCAGATTATCTCATTTGTCTAGAAAAAGTTTATAATTACGCGTCTTATATTACTGTTAATATTTCATCACCAAATACTAAAAACTTACGTAGTTTACAAAGTGGCGATGCACTGACCGAGTTGCTACAAACTTTAAAAGAGCGTCAACTCGAACTGGCAAATCAATATAATCATTATGTTCCACTGGTTCTTAAAGTTGCACCTGATTTAACAGCAGAAGATATTCAATTCATTGCCGCACAATTATTGCAATTCAAGATTGATGGCCTGATCGTGACCAATACGACATTGGGGCGTGATGGGGTTGAAAACCTACCAAATGGAAATGAGGCTGGCGGGCTGTCTGGTGCGCCAGTGTTTGAAAAGAGTACCGAATGTTTAGGTCAGTTTGCTAAAGTACTGGCGGGTCAAATTCCATTGATTGGCGTGGGCGGCATTTTAGCGGGTGAACAGGCGATTGCAAAACAACAAGCAGGTGCGAGTTTGGTACAAGTTTATAGTGGTCTGATTTATACGGGTCCAACACTGGTCAAAGACTGTGTTGATGCGATGACTGTGTGAAATGAACACGCTTGATATCATCATTCTGGTCATCTTGCTCATTGGAGGGCTGAACGGTTTGCGTCAAGGATTTATCAAAGCCTTTGCGAACTTGATCGGATGGATATTCGCATTGATCGTTGGGGCAAAATACGCTGTGATGTTGGCACCTGCGATGAGCAGTCTAAGCCAAGACCCCGTTGTGCAAAAAATTGCAGCATTTGCCTTTATTGTATTGATCATCGTGGTGTGTACATGGATTGTGTCTGCATTACTCAATGGGCTCTTGAAAAGTCTGAAATTGGGCCCATTAAATCGTTTAGCAGGTGGTGCATTTGGTTCTCTGAAGGGGCTGCTGATTGTGCTGGTCGCAATGCAGGGTTTAGGGCCTTGGGTTGAGAGTTCACCGCACTGGAAACAGTCTAAATTTGTACAAATTCTATTACCTTATGCACCTTTGGCAACTGAATTGTCCAAAGATGCAGCAAATCAAGCTTTAAATCAAATGACATCAGAAGGTGCGTTGTTACGTCGCCCTTCGACAGAAATGGACCAATCAGAACGTGCTTCAGTGGATGAGCGTTCTGATCATTCGACGAAAAATCCTTTTTATTAATCGCTAGCTTGTCGCGAGGTTGCTATGTGTGGAGTTGTTGGGATAGCCGGTAAATCACCAGTGAACCAAATGTTATTTGATGCCTTAACGATGCTGCAACATCGAGGACAAGATGCTGCAGGGATCGTAACCTGCCATCAAGGGCGTTTATTCCTCCGCAAAGATAACGGTATGGTACGTGATGTATTCCATACGCGTCATATGCGTGCATTGCTTGGTAACTATGGGATCGGACATGTTCGTTACCCAACTGCTGGTTCATCAAGCAGTGCTGAAGCGCAACCATTTTATGTGAACTCACCCTATGGTATTACCCTTGCTCATAATGGTAACTTGACCAACGCTGCCGAAATTCATGATGACCTGTTCAAAACAGATTTACGTCATATGAATACCGATTCAGATTCTGAAGTTTTACTCAATGTTTTTGCACATGAGTTACAGAAGATCAGAACTTTAAACCCAAGCCCAGATGATATTTTCCACACCGTATCTCGCGTACATGAGCGTTGTAAAGGGGCTTATGGTGTTGTAGCGATGATTACAGGTCATGGCTTAGTCGGTTTCCGTGATCCAAACGGGATTCGTCCTTTGGTTTATGGTTCTCGTGAAACTGAACAGGGTATTGAATACATTATCGCATCTGAATCTGTTGCGATTACAGCGCTTGGTTTTAAAGTTGAACGTGATATCGCACCAGGCGAAGCGATTTTTATCGATTCAGAAGGGCAGTTGTTTACCAAACAATGCGCTGCGAATCCTGAATATCGTCCATGTATTTTTGAATATGTGTATTTTGCTCGTCCAGATGCCATTATTGATGGGATTTCAGTATATAAAGCCCGTTTAAAAATGGGTGAAAAACTGGCGTATAAAATCTTGAAAGAATGGGGTGAGCAGCATGATATTGATGTTGTAATTCCAATTCCAGATACCAGTCGTACCTCTGCATTAGAGTTGGCAAATATCTTAGGTGTGAAGTTCCGTGAAGGTTTTATGAAAAACCGTTACATCGGACGTACCTTCATTATGCCAGGTCAGCAGCAACGTAAAAAATCAGTTCGCCAAAAATTGAACCCTGTAGAACTTGAGTTTAAAGGCAAGAATGTTCTATTGGTCGATGACTCAATTGTTCGTGGTACCACATGTAACGAAATTATCCAGATGGCACGTGATTCAGGTGCGAAGAAAGTATTCTTTGCTTCAGCCGCGCCAATGGTGAAATATCCAAATGTGTATGGTATTGATATGCCTGCGAAAGCTGAGTTGATTGCGTCAGGTCGTACAGTCGAAGAAATCCGTGAAAATATTGGTGCAGACCGTTTGGTTTTCCAAGACTTGGAAGATTTGAAAAATGCGGTTCGTACCAGCAAAGTGCCAGATTTAACTGAGTTTGATTGTTCAGTCTTTGATGGTATCTATGTGGCGGGCGGTATTGATAAGGCATATCTTGACGCACTTGAGCAAAAACGTAGTGACTCTGCTAAGAAACAGGCAGATGGCTATATTGATGTGAATATTGATGCAGCATCGGTAGATTTAACTGGGATTAAAGAAGAGTAATCATCTTAATCTATAAAAAAGCGGGAATTTCCCGCTTTTTTATTTTATGATAGTGGGTACGAGAAACTTAACTGAAACAATGTAATCGGGAAAACTTACATTGAAAGAAATGAGCCATTATTTAATTGAAAATAAGAATATTGCATGGTCAGTCAGTTTCTGTCTTATCGCAATGTTATTAACGGTCTTTATTCTCAATTTAATTTTGGGTTTAGTCGTTCATTTCTTTGATTATACCCAACCAATTTGGTGGCACGTTCTTAGTCCTTACTTCATTGTCGTGCTTGTTTTGGTTCTGTTTTGGTCCGTAGGCGCGGAGTTGTATGTGTTACGCGAGGGCGGGCACTCATTGGCAAAGCAGTTGAAAGCAAGACGTTTGGTTTTTGACGAAAGTACACCTGAAGAAAGCACCGCATTAAAAGTTGTAGATCAAGTTGCTAAAAGTTTTAATATTGATACCCCAGCAGTCTATGTGTTGCCTGATGAGGTCGGGGTAAATGCGTTAACGGCTGGCTTTAGATCACAAGATATTGCGATTATTCTGACTTGGGGCGCACTGCAAAATCTGGATGAACTTGAGCTTTATGGCTTACTCAGTTATGAGTTTAATCAAATTTTATCTGGCGAAGCGGTTGAAAATACCAAGCTTAAAATTTTATATAGCGGCTTGACCACCTTTAGTCAGTGGGGAAGTAAACTTGCTCAAGCAGGCTATAATCCTTATGCAACGTCTTACCGAAATAAGTTTGAGACCATCTTTGTTGCAATTGGTGGAGTGATTTGGCTGATTGGTAGTTTGGGTATTTTAATTACACGTTGTATTAAATATCTCACCTTGAGTGGTCGAACTTTGCGTAATGATCTCAAGACTATGCGTTTGATGAATAATAATGCCAATGTCCAAACCTTATTGCGGATTTATGTACACCATTCGGGTTCTCAAATTCACAGTGCTTATTCTGAATCGATTTCGCATATGTGTTTTGCCAATTCACTGAGCCCGCAAAGCTGGATGAATATTCATCCGAGTATCAAAGAACGAATTTACGAATTAAATCCCACCTTATTGCAAGATCTACAATTAGAAAATCTACGCAAGCTGCGCAACCGACCATTGTTCAGTTTATTCCGTTCTTTGGAAGAAGAAAGTGCGGATATCACCATGCCGTGGAGTTCACCTCAGCCATTACCTTTATTGCGTTTATCACCGATCAGTTTTGCGTTAAATGATGCAATCAAACCGCTTAATCCAGAAATCCGTAAGAATAAAAAGCGACCTGAATTGATTCAGCGAGCGATGCAGACGGCGACAGGTTCGCGTGAGGTAATGGTTGCGATTTTAATGATTCGTCAATATCGTGAATTTATTCCACAAGAAGCACCTGTGAGTCATGCGATTGTCGATGCATTATTAAATCTGGATGGTCGTATTCATGTGCAGATTTTCCATGATGCCTGTAAAAATATTGGGCATATGCCAACCAGTATTGCACGTCAGTTCTTAACCAAGCTGGCTTGCATTATTCAAGAAGACGGGGAAGTTGGTTTACTGGATGCATTATTATTGGAACGTGTAAAGCAGGAACTGAACTTAATGCCTGCACATTTACCCGCAGCATTTGAAGATGTGAAATCTCAGATTGTTCATTTGATTGATGCATTACTGCATGTACAGCAGATTAATAGTCCGAACCAGTTGGAAGTGCGTGAACGCATTTTACAGATGCTTTTAACTGAAGATGAAATGCAAACTTATGCAGACATTTCAGATGAGCCATTGGACTTGGCAGAAATTTTAAATGATGTCTCTGGGTTGTTGTTACGTGACCGTCTCAACATCTTGTCTATTGCGGAGAGATGTCTCTGGAATGATCGGATTATTACCCAAGATGAATTGGATGTTCTGGAGCTTTTGTATTGGCGCTTAGGTTTTGACACCCATGAAGTGGTCGAGCAAATGCAGAAGAAAAACAGTCTGATGATTATTTAAGAGCCATTGCTGTAGTGCTCTGAATCTTTTTGTGAAAACGTTACCTGACAATCACATAAAATGCTTAGATTTCAGGGTAAGCTTGCCATTTATTTTTATTCTTGTATTACGTACTTTTGAGTAATTTATGGAACATATTGAAATTTTAAAAGCCTTATTTTTAGGTTTTATTGAGGGTCTTACCGAATTCTTACCCATTTCAAGCACGGGTCATTTGATTTTATTTGGTCATATGATCGACTTTCATTCAGATGATGGTCGTGTTTTTGAAGTTGTTATTCAGCTTGGTGCAATTTTGGCTGTGTGCTGGTTGTACCGTCAAAAGATTTTTGACTTGGTTAAAGGCTTCTTTAGTGGAGATGCAGAAGCTCGGCATTTTGCTTTTAGTGTCTTACTCGCTTTTATTCCAGCAGTCGTGATTGGTATTTTCGCGGTTGATTTTATCAAGAGTGTTTTATTCAGCCCACTTGTGGTAGCCGTTGCTTTAATTGTGGGTGGTTTGATTATCTTCTGGGTCGAGTCGAAGAATTTTGATCATAAAACCACAGATGCGACCAAGATTACTTATAAACAAGCATTCTTGGTCGGTTGTGCGCAATGTGTCGCGATGATTCCTGGGACTTCACGTTCAGGCGCAACCATTGTAGGGGGGATGTTCTCTGGTTTGTCTCGTAAAGCTGCAACGGAGTTTTCATTCTTCTTGGCAATGCCGACGATGTTGGGTGCGGCAGTGTTTGATTTGGCACGTAATGCGGATGTATTGACGCAAGACAATATGATGAATATTGCTGTTGGTTTTGTCGCAGCCTTTATTTCTGCATTATTGGTGGTTAGCGCCTTAGTCAAGTTTGTGGAACGCCATACCTTACGAGTATTTGCTTGGTACCGCATCGTACTCGGTATCATTCTGTTATTCGTCTTTTTATAAGAATAAACACATCTCCCTTTTGGCACATGCGAAAAGGGAGATTCTCAGTTAAAATTCCTGCTCTTTCATTTAAATCCTTCAGATCTGGTTCGATAGCACAATGACAATAGCGAAAATGAATGCTCGAGACTTAATTATTGATTTGCTGTTAGGGCTTCAAGGTCGAGCGATTTCAATTAAACAAATCATTATTGCGGCACGACTTTTTGAAATCAGTGAAAACAGTATCCGTGTTGCTGTAACACGATTATCCAGTGATGGGGTGATTGAAGCCATTGAGCGTGGTGTATATCAATTTACTGAGCAGTCGCATGAATGGGCGAATGTCATGCTGAATCGTAAGCATGGCATTAAGCAAACCAAAGCATGGGTACATCAATATCTGGCTGTTTTTACCGGTGAGTTGGGACGTGTTGATCGTACTGCATTAAATCGTCGTGAAAGGGCCTTAAAGCATTTTGGTTTTAAAGAATTAGAACAAGGAATTTATATTCGTCCTGATAATTTGGTGATTACATTTGATCAGCTTATTTCAGAGTTAAAAGCTTCGGGCTTGGAAAATAATGCCAAGATCTGTCAAATTAGCCATTTTGATGCAGATACTTTGGCGGCAATTCCATTACTTTGGTCCACTCAAACCTTAAATCAAAACTATGAAAAATATAGTCAAATGATTCAAAAATGGTTGTCGACTGTCGATCAGCTCAGTTTAGAAGATGCAGCGCGGGAATCTTTATTATTGGGACGACAAACCATTTCCTTACTCATGAATGATCCATTGTTGCCAGAAGGTTTTGTCGATGTGCAGCTTCGTGAACAATTTGCGCAAAGTGTGCAACAGCTGGATCAAATAGGTTTGGACTCTTGGCAGAAATTTTATGAAAGCAGTATCGAGTAAATGTTCATTACAAATATTACAATAATTTAAATTTTAATTTATTGACAGAAATATTACTTAATTTAAAATAAAAATATAAATTGTGTAGTTTTAAAATAAAACAAATACAGGATAGGGATATGAATACACGTGTCGCGATTAGTGATTTATTCTCACGAGAAGAAATTACCGAGTTAACTGCAAAATCTGATGCTCATGGCAGTTGGGCTGTATTTTCGACGTGGGCAGTCATTGGTGGAACTTTTGCAGCTGTGTCCAGTTCTTGGGCATATTTACCTGCTTGGGGTAAATTACTTATGTGTATTGCTGCCTTAGTTATTTTAGCAGGTCGCCAGCTGGCACTCGCCATCATCATGCATGATGCTTCACATCAAAGTTTATTTAAAACCAAATGGTTGAATGATACGTTGACGGATTGGTTGTGCGCGCGTCCGATTTGGAATGATCTACATAAGTATCGTGCTCATCATATGCGTCATCATAGTAAAACCTCAACGGTGGATGATCCAGATTTATCATTAGTCGCAGGTTTTCCAACCTCGAAAAAATCATTAATGCGTAAATTTATGCGTGATATATCAGGGGTGACTGGATTCAAATTTGCGGTTGGTCGAGTGCTGATGGATATTGAGAAAATGGAGTGGACGGTATCAAATGATCGTCGCTGGATTTCTCAGGAAGGCAGACACTGGAGTGATTATACCAAAGCCTTGCTTAAAAATAGTGGTGGGGCAATTGCAACCAACGCTGTGCTATTCTCAGCATTATGGGCGGCAGGTCATCCTAAACTTTATGCATTATGGGTCGTGGCATATTTAACGCCATTTCCTTTATTCCTCAGAGTCCGTTCAATGGCGGAGCATGCAGGAATGGAAACCAGCAATAGCGCGTTGACCAATACTCGGACCACCAAAGCAGGTTATTTAGCGCGAGCTTTGGTTGCACCGATCAATGTCAACTATCATAAAGAGCATCATTTGATGGCCGCTGTGCCGTATTTTAAATTGCCAAGAATGCATCGTATGTTAAGAGAACGTGGTCATGTGTCTGCGCCACCGACGTATTGGCAAGTTTTGAATGAGTTATCAGATAAATCGGATTAAGAAATGGATTTTGGGTTCCTGTTTTAAAGCAGAGGCACTGTAACATTAATAACTGGAGAGAGCATGGCTGCAACCAAAGATGAAATCATGGGATTCTTGGCACAAGAGTTTCCACAGGCACTTAAGAAAAGTGTGATTGAAGACATTACGCCAAAAGGTGCACAACTGTTGTACCAAGTTGATGCAAGGGATTTACGACCAGGTCAAACAGTCTCTGGCCCAACCTTGATGCTGATTGCTGATTATGTGCTTTATATCGCCATCATGGGACATTTAGGTCTGGTTGCGATGGCGGTTACCACCAATATGACCATCAATTTTTTTCGCAAACCGAATGGAAGTCGCGATATTCGAGCAGTGTGTAAATTAATCAAAGTCGGTAAAACCTTGGTCACAGGAGAAGTGTGGTTATATTCGCTTGATGATGAAGAACCTGTTGCACATGTAATCGGAACCTATGCGCTTCCACCGCAGCAGAAAGATGAATAGGACCACTGGTTTAATTTTCACCTAGATAGGATTCATATCGCC
Organism: Acinetobacter sp. NIPH 2100; assembly: GCF_000369805.1. Classification (GTDB taxonomy): domain Bacteria; phylum Pseudomonadota; class Gammaproteobacteria; order Pseudomonadales; family Moraxellaceae; genus Acinetobacter. The sequence goes on from NZ_KB850224.1 coordinate 1,540,291, forward strand.
TATAGGTGAAAATTATCTTCTATTGAACATCCTCTAAGTAAATGCCTTTAAAAGTTGATTGACTGCAAATACATGAAAAAAACAAATCTCGTCATAGGATAATCACCACGAATCGGTTGTGATAAAGGAATAAATCTTATCGGGAAGAAAGAGATGATAATTAAAAATGGTTTAATTGCTTTGGCATTATTGGGCTGTGTTACAACAACGCAAGCGAAACAGACGGTATGTGTATTTGATCCTGTGGGTAAATCAGGTGATGCCTTTGCCTTAGCAAAAGATTATGCACTGGAAGCAAAAAAGTGGGGTGCAGAAATCGATTTGCGTGCTTATGTGGATGAGCGTGTTGCAGCAGAAGATTTAAAAGTAGGGCAATGTGATGGCGCGATTATCAGTGGATTACGTGGTCGACAGTTCAATAAATATGTTGGCTCATTGGACGCTATTGGTGCATTAACCGATTTAAAAACAGCGATCCTTGCTTATCAATTGCTTTCTAAACCGCAAGCTGCAAAAACTATGCTCAACGGCCCTTATGAGATTGCAGGTTTGGGTACGATTGGCCCTGCGTATTTATTTGTCTCTGATCGTAGTATTAATACTTTGGCCAAGGCTGCTGGCAAGAAGATCGGTGTTTTTGCTTATGATGAAGCTCAACCTAAACTGGTTGCACAAGTTGGAGCGCAAGCAGTTTCTGTCGATGTCACCAATGCAGGGGCAAAGTTTAATAACCATCAAATTGATATCGTGCCTGCACCGATTGTTGCTTATAAGCCGTTTGAACTCTATAAGGGTTTGGGGGATAAAGGTGGCATCGTAAAATTTCCACTGACACAAATTTCTGCAAATTTTATTATTCGAAAGGACAAGTTTCCAGAAGGATTTGGACAAAAGTCGCGTGAATGGGTAGCGGGTCAACTCGGTCGTACCTTCAATATCATTTCAAAGTACGAAAAAGAAATTCCTGCAAAATACTGGATGATCATTTCACCTGAAGAGCAAGTGAATTATATGAAAATGATGCGTGAGGCACGTATTTCACTCACCAAGGCAGGCATCTATGATCCTAAAATGATGAACTTTTTGAAAAAGGTGCGCTGTAAACAAAATCCAAATAGTTTTGAGTGTGCGCTGAATGATGAATAAAACATGATTTAAAAGAACAAACAGACCCTCTTTATTAATTGTAATTTAGAGGGTTTTTTATTGAATGTGGTAGATGATTTCTTTAAAAAACATAACAACATTTAAGTATGCGAAATAGTGAGAACATGCTAAAACTAAATCTGTTCAAATTCATTTGTTCTGACTGTTTGTTACTTTTATGACGATACCGCTCGACTTAACACCTTTATCGCAAATTGAGTCAAATCAAGAACATATTTTGGCGATTAAACGGAATGACTTATTGCCTTTAATCAATGATCCGCATCGTTTGAATCATTATGCGGATCATTTGGTGCAGGCACAGAGCGTGTTACTCAATGGTGTTGATCCAAAGTTGAATCAACAGCTGAGTGAAGTCATTACGCAGATCATTCAGCAATTATCGCTTTCCAAGAAACATTTAGGTAGCCGACGATTTAATGCATTGCAAAAATGGTTGGGAATTGATGTTGAATATGATGCTGGACAAGTGAAATATGTTAAAGACTTGGATCTTTTGATCAATGAAGCAAATTATTTAAGCCAACGCTTGCAGATTGAAATCCAGAAATCCCAGTCGCGTTTGCAGCAAGCCTTGGGTTTACGAGAACAAATGGCAGCCTATATTGTTGCAGCAGATGAGTTTTTAAGGGAATACCCTCAATTCAGTAAACAGCAGGTGCTTGATCATTTTGTTGAACGACTATCTAAAAAAATCAATACATTACAAACCTTACAGAGCAGTAATGATATTGCGATGAAACAGATGCAGTTGTCACAGCATTTATCCTTTAGTCTTTTAGATCGTTTTAAAGAGGCACAACAGGTGTTGATTCCAGCTTGGCAATATCATTTAAAGCAAAGTCGTGAGTCAAACTCTAGTGCAACGATTGAGCAGCTAGATAAGAGCCGAGAAGAGTTAATTCAAAATTTGAAGAAATCATTACAGAAATAAGAGGGGAATATGATGTCCGATTCAGAATTGATCCAATCATCAAATGAAATTGAACTGAAGCCAGAACAGCGCTTTGAGCAATTGAATTTAAAAGAGCTAGGCTTGCAACCTCACGACTATGCTGAAGTGATGGATGCACATAAAGAACTGGCTGAAATCAGTACTACAGCTGTGGCTGAATACGGTAAAAATATTGCTAATAAGACTTCAACCTATACCGATGAATTATTAAATTTGGTACAGAATAAAGACTTGGATGCTACAGGGCAGAAACTCAATGAAGTGGTGCAAGTCGCTCAGCAGCTAAATACTTCAAGTATTCTGAATAAATCAAAAAACTCTGGTTTTTTTGGTGGATTGTTGAGCAAACTTAAGGGTGCCAAACAAAATTTTGACCAGCATTTTAATACCACCAAAGAGCAGATTGATGTACTGGTCAAAGAAATTGAAAGTTCACAATCAGGTTTGAAAGCGCGTGTTGGCACATTAGATAAAATGTTTGATGCTGTTCAGGACGAATATAAACAACTGGGAGTGTATATTGCAGCGGGCCAGTTGAAGCAGCAGGATATTCAACAGCAAATCACGACTCTGACCAGTCAGGAACAAGATCAACAGACCACTCAACAGATTTATGACCTGAATCATGTGGCAAATAATCTTGAAAAACGGGTGAGTGATCTTCATGTTTTACAGCAGTCTGCAATGCAAACTTTGCCGATGATTCGGATTATCCAATCGAACAATTTAATGTTGGTGGATAAGTTTTATGCGATTAAAAACATCACATTACCTGCTTGGAAGAATCAAATTAGCTTGGCAATTTCGCTGCAAGAACAAAAGAACAGCGTACAACTCGCCAAGGCGATTGATGATACCACCAATGAATTATTACGTCGTAATGCTGAGCTATTGCATCAGAATTCTGTTGATACGGCCAAAGCCAATCAGCGTTCCGTGATTGATGTTGAAACACTTGAACATGTACAAAACACCCTCATTAAAACAGTAAACGATGTGATTCAGATTCAGAAAGAAGGTATGCAAAAGCGTGCAGAAGCAACAACGCGCTTACGCGCTTTGCAAGAGAATTTGAATCATTTGGTGCTTGAGAATAGCCAACCGCCTAAATCTTGATATTGCTTATTTTTGAAGGAAAGATCATTGTCACCCATAGACGATTTTAGTGTACAGCCCATTGACCAGCGTTTAGATGTATTAAAAAAACGTCAACGCAATTTGATGATCTGGTTTTTTCTGACCAGTACATTGTTGGTGGTTACAATTGCTGCGCTGTTTTTGCAAAAAGAATTTATCTATCGTTTCTTTGATCTTTCCATACATGTACAGGCTTTAGATTTGCCTTATCATGTACAGGATCTTGTTCCTTTTAAGCAACCTGTCGATTATTTTTTTAATTTATTATCATGGTTTGGCTGGCTGTTTCTTAAACTCTTTGTCTCGTTTGTTGGTGCTTTTTTACTGATTAGTTGGGCAAAGAAATTCAAATTTTTTCAGCAGCGTTTCCAAGCATGGACACAGCGTATTCTGGCATGGGTGATTTCGTTTATCTTACTTTGGTCTGGTTTGACCTATATCCAATATGACTGGAAAGATGAAACCAAACAGGCCTATCAGCAATGGATGAGCTATCAAAACAATATTGTTGAAAGTCAGATTGCACAGGATTTACAGCAGGCCAATATTTCATCGACTGAAAAAGCCTATGTCTTGGCGCAAGTGGCTTTATTGCATCAGCCTGTCGATCGTAAAACTGCAAATGAGTATGTTAATCAATTGATTGCTGCTGAGAAAAACAACCCGATTCAGTTTAAAGAATATGATTTTAAGCCTGAGCAGCTGTGGGTCATGCAACAGCAACTTTACGGTAAAAGTATTACATCACTCACACAGCCTCTAGATTTACGGGCACAGCAAGCAGAACGGGTTTCAAGCATTGTGAATGTGATCTTGTGGGGACTGATTGTATTCAGTGTCGCGTTCAGCACCATCTTGTATCTGCTTGCCAAACATTTGAAAAATCGTCGTGTTCGAATCACGCAGAAACTTGACGTTTTTTAAATCTTAATTCGGTTTATCCGATCAAACTAATAAAAACATACTATTTTACCTATTTAGTACTTTTGCGTACTATAGCTTCATTGAATGAATTTAGCCGATTTGCACGTCTTAGAATTTGGAGTCATACATGTTAGATCAAAATATTAAAACTCAATTAAAAGCTTACTTAGAACGTTTAGAAAGTCCAATCGAGTTGGTTGCTGCTTTAGATGACTCGGACAAAGCTGCAAAAATTAAAGAACTCGTAACGGAAATTGCTGAACTTTCTGACCAAGTTACGGCGCGTTTTGACGGTTCAAACGCTCGCCGTCCTAGTTTTGGTGTGGCCAAAGCAGGTGAACAACCGCGTGTGTTCTTTGCTGGCTTACCAATGGGACATGAGTTTACCTCTTTGATCTTGGCATTATTACAAGTATCGGGTTATGCACCGAAAGTCTCTGATGAAGTCTTGACTCAGATCAAAGGCTTAAACTTAAGCGCAAACTTTGATGTGTTCGTCTCACTCAGCTGCCATAACTGTCCAGATGTGGTGCAAGCGCTTAACTTAATTGCGATTAACAACCCAAATACCACTGCAACCATGATTGATGGTGCTTTCTTCCAAGATGAAGTTGAAGAACGTAAAATCTTGGCGGTACCGATGGTATTCCAAGACAATCAACATATTGGTCAAGGCCGTATGACTTTGGAAGAAATCGTTGCCAAGTTAGATAGCAACTCGGCTGAGAAAGATGCAGCGGCAATCAATGCCAAAGATGCATTTGATGTGTTAGTGATTGGTGGTGGTCCTGCTGGCGGTACCGCAGCGATCTACGCCGCACGTAAAGGTATCAAAACCGGTATCGTGGCTGAACGCTTTGGCGGTCAGGTGATGGATACCATGGATATTGAAAACTTTACCACGGTTCAAAAAACGGTAGGCCCTCAGTTCGCCCAAGACATGGAAGCACATGTACGTGAATACGGTGTGGACATCATGAACTTGCAACGTGTCAGCAAGATCACAGGTGCAGATCAAACCGCCAATGGCCTGGTTGAAGTGGTACTGGAAAATGGTGCCAAGCTTGAATCGAAAACCATCATTCTTTCAACAGGTGCACGTTGGAGAGAAATGAATGTACCGGGTGAAGCAGAATACCGTACCCGAGGTGTTGCGTACTGCCCACACTGTGATGGTCCATTGTTTAAAGGTAAACGTGTTGCTGTCATTGGTGGCGGTAACTCAGGAGTAGAAGCAGCGATTGACCTTGCAGGGATTGTAGAGCATGTGACTTTGGTTGAGTTTGATACCAAACTACGTGCTGACCAAGTGTTGCAAGATAAATTAAACAGCTTGCCGAATACCACGGTGATCTTAAATGCACTCAGTACTGAAGTGGTCGGTGATGGTGCTCAAGTGACGGCATTGAAATATAAAGATCGTGCTACTGATGTTGAACACAGTGTTGAACTTGCAGGGATCTTTGTGCAAATTGGTTTATTGCCAAACACAGATTTCTTGAAGAACAGTGCAGTTGAACTCAGTAACCGTGGTGAGATCGTGATCAATGATCGTAACGAGACCAATGTCAAAGGTGTATTTGCTGCGGGTGACTGTACCACTGTGCCATACAAGCAAATCATCATTGCCACAGGTGAAGGTGCCAAAGCATCACTATCTGCCTTTGATTATATGATCCGTTCTGGCGTATAAATGATTTAATCTAAAAAAGCCCCAATGATTTGGGGCTTTTTATTGTCTTTAGTTCTTCGGTTTATATAAACCGTGATCAACTAAATGCTGGCGTAAGATGCGACGAAGTTCTAACACAGCTTCAGGCGTTTCTTGGATAGAGTGGCCACCTTTGAAAATCTTTTCCGAAACTGCACCATCTAAATGCGCACTTTTATAAGGAACAATACCATCTGTAATGACATTTGGATCATCACTTTTGGTGATGTTGCCCATAATAGAATGGAACACCAGATCTTTTTCTGGCGGAATGCTGGCAGTTAACTCCATAAATTTGGATTTTTTACTGAGATCACTTGGACCATTTTGAATCACATCATTGGTCAAAGTTTTGACGAAATCTTTAAGATCCAGATCATCACTGGTGAGCGTATCTGCGAGAGTAGTCAAGAAAGTGGCGGGGAGTTTGATAATCTTGCGAGCCGCTAATGTAAACCAACGATCAGCAAAATCTGTTCCGTGATGTGGTGCAGCCAAGAAAATAGCACGATCAAAGTTTTGAATGGGTTCCATTTTAAGTCGTTCACCAATCACAGGATGTTTCCGTAAGCGTGCTTGCTGACGGCTATTCATCATGGTGAGAGCTTCTTTGGAAATATCAGCATTACTCACCAAAAGACGACTGATAATGCCACCCATACTGTGGCCGATCAGAACAGCATCTTGAGCAGCCGCATCGTTGGCATTCACTGAGCCAAATGCTTGCTTTAATAAGGCATAAATTTGGAAGCGGCTTTCTAGAATCGGCATATTGGTCGAGTAGAACACCTGCCAGACTTGATAGTGTTCACGCAGAACTGCATCACCCATAATATCATTGGTGACAGCAATCCAAGCCTCAGGACTGCTCGCAAGGCCATGTACCAATACAATGATTTTCTTATTGGGGTTATAGGGTTCCAGCATATATAAATGCGGCATGGTCAAATGCTGATCACGATCAATTAAAGTCAAATACGCTGCTGCACCAAGATTATTTTCTGCTAACCACAGGCCATAAGGTGCGGAGAAGTTGGCTGCAAGAGAGTATTGTTTGCCTGCGATATTGACGCTTTCTACGCTATACGGATCATAAACTTTGATTTCAAAGTTTGGGCTATTTAAAACATCATTGACCGTTGCTGCTGGATTTTTGGGTTGGGCAATAATGGTCGCGGCTAAATAGCGGGCTTTATGAATATTAGGGTTGATGCCATTTGGGTACTTATAGCTCAATGGATCAAGTATGTATTTATTTTCACCAGGAGCTGAATCTGTAGAAGGGAAAACCGCAACGAAATCCGAGCCGAAACCATCACGGCGGTTAATTGCTCTTAAGCCAGAAAAGTTCATGTTGTAACTAGAAATAAACTTTTCAAGCTTCATATTTTGTAGACGCTGATAAGACTGGATATCAATAGTATAGGTGCTTTTGCCAATCTGGATGGTTGGCGTTATCGTTTTAGATGGATTTCTGAGGCTATGTACATTGACCAGTTTGGTTAACGCTTGATTATAGAAGTCGCGAATTTGAACCTGTCTGTTATCAAAAATGCGTTCTTGTGGTTGGCGTGATGTCTTGAATAAATAAGCATAACTATAACGAATACTTTTATCTAAAGCTTCAAGCTCTTGGTCTAAACATTGCTCATAGCTTTTTTGAATTGTTTTTTGTTCTTCTTCGGCCTTATGTTTGGTCAGCTTACTGATTTTGCATTCAGAAGAGTCAGACAGTGTCATCGCTTTTGAAAGATACAGTTCACTGGAAGTTGATAAAAGTTGTTCATCCTGAATTTGCGGAATTTTATGCAGATCAGCAATACACTCATTTGGTGTCTGCATGCAAATTTTAGCTTCTTTACCTGACATGGATAAGACATTCAGGCTTGCTTCGCTCAATCTCTTTTGCGTCAGAATACTATTACGCTCATTGGCAATGGTAACATTGAGGTCTTGTTGTTTGAGACTGACGACTTGACAGCCACTCATGACCATGGTGCTGAGCAGGGAGAGAAGAAATAGACGTTTATTTGGGGTAAATGCTAGCATGATATGTCAGCAAGTTCGCTGGAAGATTGTAGCTATAATACGAAAATAGAATGTTTTTTCAATGACTGATAAAAAAAATAGACTGTACACGACAGTCTATTTTTTAGCGCAGAATCTGCAAGCAATTAGTTGAGGACTTGCCACATATTCCAGCGTTTTCCAGTTTCAACCTCTTTGATTAAGCGATCTGTTACTTCCGCTTCATCTGGGTAGCTCACTTTATAATTCTTTAAGGTTTGAATCGCATTTTTCTTTTGCTCTAACCAAAGGTAGTTATTTGCAGCAGAAAGATACGCTTCTTGTACACCGCCTTTCATCGCTTTGTCTAAATATGGAATCGCTTCACGCTGACCACCACCTTCAGACAAACCAAAACCAAACCAAAAGTTGGTTTCAGCATCACTTGGATTCATCGCAAGAATACGTTGAGCATAAGTTAAAGACTTAGAGGTATAAGAGGTACCTAAGTCTAAGTTACGCGCCATAACGCTTGCTTTGAAAGCACGTGTTAATACGTCAAGAGACGCATTTGGTTTTTCAGCTAAAGCATCTAACTTTTGTGTCGTTTCTTTCAGCTTCACTTCATAACCTTTACGTTCTTGGCGCTCAGGGAAACGAGGTGGATAGTGACGTGCTTTACCTTCAACCAATTGTAAGAAATCGTCGATTTCAGTTACATCAACTTCATTATCACCAGCAAGAACCGCATATTTCATGCTACGTTGTTTACTGTCGATTGTTGGAATAATCAGTTTATTGACATCAAGCGTTGTTGTTTTTGACGGATCGCTTTGTAATGACACTACCATCTTGGTCACAGGTTGAGCGGTTGCATCTTTGATCGCAACTTCAAAACTTGGTGGTGCATCGTACTTGATTGGATTTAAAGCATAGAAAGCTGGGGTTGGATCTGGTTCCTTGAACACAAATGGTTCAGCAACCTTATCTTTTTTAACGGGTGCAATACCACAGGCCGTCAAAAAAGAAGTTGAAAGTACAAGTAATGCCAAAGGCTTAAAATTCATGCTTTACATCCATTAATTTTAGTTAAATGAGAAGTAGATCGTTGGTTTCAACAGTCTAGGAAAAGCAAAACCAACTTGCAATGATAAGCTTGTTACATTTCTTATATATTCCATTATGTTGCCGAAGTTTTGTTTTGTGCTTCGCACTCACGTCTAACTTCTTCAATAATTTTGAGTTCTTCTTTACTCAATGGTTGAGTTTTCGAACTTTGAGGCTTGAAGCTTGGATCAACTTCAGACAGGCGTTGGCAAAGTACATTCATGCGCTTTTCGTTCTTTTGCATGCGATCGAGTAAAACACGAATGCCTTCCAGAATCGGATCTGACTGATCTTGTGTTGTTGCATAGGGTTGGAAACCAATACTTTCTGCATAATCACGACGACTGACTTCGTCTTGCTCGATCTGGGTTTTGTCTTTGAAAATATAACGAGCAGGGTTGCCGACAGCCGTTACGCCTTCAGGGACTTCTTTGGTGACGACTGCATTTGAACCTACTTTTGCACCTTTATGTACAGTAAATGGACCCAAAATTTTTGCGCCAGCACCGACAACCACACCATCTTCTAGGGTTGGATGACGCTTGCCTTTATTCCAAGTCGTTCCACCCAAGGTCACACCATGATATAGCGTGACATCATTTCCGATTTCCGCAGTTTCACCAATCACTACGCCCATACCATGATCAATAAAGAAACGTTTACCGATTTTTGCACCTGGATGGATTTCAATCCCTGTCGCGAATCGGCTAAATGACGAAAGCAGACGGGCAGTGCCCTTGTATTCTTTCTTCCAGAGTTCATGTGCCATACGATGCATAATCAGTGCATGAATACCTGGATAGGTGGTGAGAACTTCTAGTGTATTTCGAGCTGCAGGATCACGTGCAAATACAGCCTCAATATCTTCTTTAAGCTGTTTAATCATTGGAATGATCCTCCGTATTGGTTTTTTTCCATGAACCTTGGGCTAATGCCTGTACGCGGCTAAAGATTCCACGTAATAAATGATACTCCATACGATCTAATTGTATCCTTCCGAAGAGACGACGCAAGCGTAATGGGAGTAAACGGGGATTATTTGGATCTAAAAACTCAATTTCGGTCAACATTTTTTCTAAATGAGGATAAAACTGTTCCATTTGTTGTTGTGTCACCAACGGTTCATCCCATTCCATGCTCTGTTGCTGTTTCAGTTGCATGTGATCATCTGGCGTATCTTGAGCCTGGGCATTTTGCTCAAGTGCAGCCATTCTTAACTCATAGCACACCACTTGAATAGCTTGCGCCACATTGAGTACGCCATATTCAGGATTGACTGGAATGGTTAAGTGATAATTGGCCAAGGCCAACTCTTCATTGGTAAGTCCACGATCTTCACGACCAAATACAATTGCAATATTTTGTTGTTTAGTTGCGGCTTGCAAAGCTTCTTTTGCTGCAGGGCGAACATCAAGCAGTGGCCATGGAATGGTACGGCTACGCGCACTGGTTCCGAATACCATATGGCAGTCTTGAATGGCTTGTTCTAAAGTTTCAACAATTTCAATTTTTTCAATTAAATCTTGAGCACCGGCAGCCAGTGCATCAATATCTGGATGCGGATAGGTTTTAGGTGCGACCAGTACAAGTTTTGATAAACCCATGGTTTTCATTGCGCGTAAGGCACTACCAATATTGGCTGGTAGGGTGGTATTGACCATAACAATACGCACATGATCCAAATGTTTGGACACGTTGTTTGAGTCAAACAGGTTCATATATCATCCAAAATTAAGAGTATTGAGAGACTTCAGCTTGATAAAGATCAAGGGCTTCATCCATAGACATATTGTCTGGCGGAGGAGCTATCGTTGCAACTTTAGGTGCTTCAGCTACTTTTGCAGCCTTGGATTTCACTTGATATTCGATGGAAATGGTTTCTTTACCAAAATAATCGCGCAGTTTTCCAAGTAATTCATCTAGTGGCACAACTTTCCATTGTGCACCTAAATGTAGTTCAGCAGTTGCAAAGCTTTGTTCAAGCAGAATTTGCAGGCCAATATGCTGACACATATCGATATTGCAATAAGGTAAGAGGATCGCCTGTAAATCTTTGGCTAAAGATTTGGTCATCAAATCGTGAGGGAGACGAACTTGAATACTTTGTGCACGTTTCTGGCGAATTTCATTCAAATTAAAAGCTTTGCTTAATCGCGCCATCGGACGATCAAAACCTTCGCGCTCGTAAATCTCGCCTTCAATCACCACAACCTGTTCTAAGCGAACAATATCCTTATAGCGTTGGAAACGCTCATGGTTGCAGCTAATTTCAACCCGTGCGGTACCATCATCGAGGGTGATCATGATACGGTTCGGGAAGTTGGCAATATCCACCACCAGACCTGCAAAAACTGTCGTTACGCCACGACGAGTCGGGGTGAGTTCATTCAGTTTTGCTGAAATGAATGATTTTAATTCAGGACGGTAAACATCAATTGGGTGACCTGTGAGATACAAGCCAAGCGTATCTTTTTCACCTTTGAGACGAACTTCATCAGCCCATGGTTTTACAGGCTTGGCAGGTTTACGTTGAACTTCTTCAACTTCACCAAACAAGTCCATAATGCCTGTTTCACGGTTACTTCGAGCCTGATCAGCAGCTTGCACGGCTTCAGGTAGTTGTGCCATTAAACTTGAGCGCTCAATCCCGAGGCAATCTAGCGCACCCGCACGAATCAAGGCTTCCAATGTACGTTTATTGATTTTTTTCAGATCAATACGATGGCAGAAATCAAATAAATCTTTATATGGACCTTCATTAATCCGTGAGTCGATGACCGACTGCATCGCCTGCTCGCCGACACCTTTAATTGCACCTAAGCCATAAACAATGGTTTGTTCATCACTGGCATGGAAGTGATATAAAGACATATTCACAGAAGGTGGAAGCACTTCCAACTTGTTATTGCGGCAGTCATCAATCAAGAAGACGATGCTGTCGGTATTCTGCATTTCCGATGATAAAACGGCTGCCATAAACTCAGCAGGGTAATGTGCTTTTAACCATGCAGTATGGTAGGCAACAAGGGCATAGGCTGCGGCATGTGATTTGTTAAAACCATAGCCTGCGAATTTTTCCATATAGTCGAAGATATGGTTGGCTGTGGCTTCATCAATATCTTTCTTCGACGCACCTTCAATAAAGATTTGGCGCTGTTTCACCATTTCTTCAGGTTTCTTTTTACCCATGGCTCGACGAAGCAAGTCTGCGCCACCGAGTGTATAACCTGCGCAGAACTGTGCAGCCTGCATCACCTGTTCTTGGTAAACCATAATCCCGTAGGTTGGTTCTAACACACCTTCCAGCAAAGGATGTAGGTATTCAAACTCACCACCATGCATACGGTGGATAAAGTCAGGAATAAGATCCATAGGACCTGGTCGATATAAGGATACGAAAGCAATAATCTCTTCGAATTTGCTTGGTCTTGCTTCCTTGAGCATTTTTTTCATGCCAACGGATTCAAACTGGAATACCGCAGTGGTATTTGCGTTGGCAAAGACCAGATAAGCATCTTTGTCATCCAGTGGGACATCGGCAATATTAAGCGGTATTTCAGCCTTGATTCTTTTATTAATATTTTGAACCGCATCTTCAATGACGGTCAGGTTACGTAAACCCAAGAAGTCAAACTTAACCAGACCTGCTGCTTCTACGTCATCTTTATCGTATTGCGCGACGCGGTTTGTTCCGTCTGCATCACAGAGTACTGCGGAATAATCGGTAATTTTCCCTGGTGCAATAACAACACCACCGGCATGCTTACCTGTATTACGGGTAATACCTTCAAGTTTGAGTGCCATTTCCCAGATTTCAGCAGCATCGTCATTGTCTGGATTTGATGGATTGGTAACGATATCTTTAAGCTGAGGTTCCATATCAATCGCAGTGGCTAGATCGACACCAAGCGGTTTGGTTGGAACCATTTTTGAAATACGGTCAGCAAGACCATAAGATTTACCCAAGACACGCGCTACATCTCGGATTGCACCTTTCGCAGCCATGGTACCGAAAGTCGCAATCTGTGACACCGCTTGGCGACCATAATTTTGTGCGACATATTCAATCACACGGTCACGACCTGCGATACAGAAATCGACGTCGAAGTCGGGCATCGAAACACGTTCTGGGTTTAAGAAACGTTCAAAGAGTAGATCATAACGTAATGGGTCAAGATCGGTAATTTTTAAGCTGTAAGCAACCAGTGAGCCTGCACCTGAACCACGACCAGGGCCTACAGGGACGCCATTATTTTTGGCCCACTGAATAAAGTCCATAACGATCAGGAAATAGCCAGGGAATCCCATCTTGAGAATAATATCAACTTCGTATTTGATTCGTTCATCATAAGGTTTACGAATTTCTGCCCAATCTTCATCACGTTCAGCAATTGGATAAAGATGATTCAAACGTTCCTCTAAACCTGTACGAGACAAATGCTCAAAATAGGTGTCGATGGTATAGCCATCTGGAATAGGGAAGTCAGGTAAGAAATAAGTGCCGAGCTGTAATTCGACATTACAACGTTTCGCAATGTGATAACTATTTTCCAGGGCACTCGGAATGTCTGAGAATAGCTCAGACATTTGCTCGCCGGTTTTGAAATATTGTTCTGGTGTATAATTTTTAGGACGCTTGTCATCCCCGAGCACGTAGCCATCGGCGATACACACACGAGCTTCGTGTGCATAAAAATCATCTTGCTCAACGAAATGAACATCGTTATGTGCAACAACACCAATTTGGTATTTTGCAGCGAGTTTGACCGCTTGCTGAATGAAATCTTCTTCACCAGCACGTTCAGTCCGTGTTAAGGCTAAATAGACACGATTTCCAAACTTTTCAATCCATGCTTCTAATAACGATTCAGCTTTTTGTGGATTGGAAGAGCAGAGCATTTTACCAACATCGCTGTGTTGACCGAGCAAGATAATTAGATCTTCAGCTTGTTCAAGTATCCATTCTTTTTGTACGCAAGGGAGACTGAGTTGCTGGCCTTCAATAAAGCCACGAGAAACGATTTCAGTCAGGTTTCGCCAACCTTTATTGCTCATGGCTAACAATGTTGTACGGTGTTCTGCATTATTAAGTCGAATGACGCTACCTAGAACAGGTTTAATCCCTTTTTTTAAACATGCCTCATAAAATTTTATTGCAGCATGCAGATTCGATAAGTCTGTGAGCGCCAGTGCGGGCATCTCTTCTTTTACGGCAGCTTTGACCAAATCAGGTATGCGAACAATCGATTCCGTAATCGAGAATTCTGTATGGATACCGAGATGAACAAACCGCATAGAAGGACTATCCTTTTTCAAAGCAACGCATAGTTTAGCATGCAAACCGAAAATGAAATGCTTAATATTTTGGCAAACCGTGTCTTTGCTTTGTTATTTTTATAAAATATTAAAAATTAGTCTTTGATTTTTCAATGGATATAAATATCAGTTTACAAGAAGTGTTTTACAGCTAGAATGTAATCGAATAAAAATGTAGCAATGCGAGCGACATAATGAAATTAAAAAATATCGTACTTTCAATACTATTGACTAGCAGTTTATTTACCTTGAGTCATGCAGATGATGTTTCTTTTAGTCAAGGGCTTGTACAGCAAGCAAAAGCGGGTGATGCCGTTGCACAGAATAATTTAGGCGATGCTTATTATTATGGTAACGAGGTCGATCAAGACTTTGGTAAAGCATTGGAATGGTTTAAAAAGTCAGCGGCACAGGGCAATGCTGATGCAATCTTTTCAGTCGGTTACATGTATGACTATGGTGAAGGAATTGAAGAAGACAATCCAACCGCTTTGAAATGGTATACCCAAGCTGCACAAAAAGGTCAGCTCTACGCACAATATTATTTAGGGTATTTATACCTTTACGGCGATGATGGTGTGAAGGTAAATACGCAAAAAGGATTGGAATGGATGAGCAAGTCAGCCGATGCTGGCTTAGATATGGCTCAAGCAGAACTTGGACATTTATATAATGATGGGGGTGAAGGTGTACCGCAAGATCTAAAAAAAGCACTGCGTTATTACCAATTAGCTGCAAAACAAAATGAATCTTCTGCGATTAACAATTTGGGTATTTTCTATTTAGAAGGCAAGGCTGGATTAAAGCAAGATTATAAAGAGGCTTTGCGCTTATTTAGTTTGGCTTCTGGCGCAGGCAATGGTTTAGGTTCTTCAAATATTGCCTATGTATACGAAGAAGCTAAGGGGGTCGCTAAAAACTATAAAAAGGCAGCGGAATTTTATGAGTTGGCGGTGACACAAGGTGAGGACGAGGCCCTGTTGGATTTAGCACGAATCTATGAAAAAGGTGGTTTTGGTTTGACTAAAAATTTGAAGAAAGCCAAAGAATACTAAGCACAGTGGGATGAGCTACAGGATTCGGATTCTTAAATATAAAAAATCTAAGCCTTGTTAAGACATTTCACTGTTAAAAGTGAAATGTCTTTTATAATATTCAATTAGTTGTTAAGGTTTTTTGGGTCATTAATAAAGTTCCATATTAGTTTTCCATGCGCATAGCGATATATGTCGCTATGAGCACCGCCTCCAGATAAGTAAGAATTTTTATTAATCAGATCATCTGCATCAACGTAGGTGATTTTGGTCTCTCTATTAAGAACTGGTTGTAAGTCTCCTTCTGCTGAGGATTTGACACATTGTAAATTAGGCGTGTTAATTCGTTTTTTACTTTGTTCATTACAATATTTGAGAATACCTCGAGGGCTATAGGTGATTAAAGCTTTATTCTTTGCTCCAGCATAACTTCCCCAAATTGCACTGCTCACTGCCGTATCGTGTATAGTTGCAGTCATTAGAATTTTTTCTGCACCAGCACAACCATTAAAGTTAACACCATTAATTGCCCCATCATTGTCTAGGATTCTTTTTTCTGAAAAGGCGCCTTGTAATGCCACTAAATATTGGACAGGTTTTTTCATGGTTTTCGCATTCTTACCTCCTAAGCGTAATATTTCACTGTTCTGCAGTTCACTCTCAGATTTTTGGTATATAGCTGGTCCGAAGCAGGTTGCTGTGGCAGCGGCACGCGCCCCAAAACTATGTCCAATCGCAACAACAGGTATGTTACGACTGTTAGCCGCTGGAATGGTTTTATTTAATAAAACGCCAAGCCAGGTTAGACCTAATTCATCGGCATCACCTCGCTTAGTCACAAAAGATGTCGCTTTACCGACCGTCGAATTTAAAATTTGACTTTCAAATTGGCTAGGCCAAGTCACACCGATAACCAAAGGTTTGAATTTAGCGTTACTGACGCTTCCATCTACATTGGGAACACCTGATGCCTTAAAAATATTGTTGAGGATAGCGTTGAAATTCCTCATAGCTTCTTCTTGAGTGGTATTCCAGCCCATTGTGATCACAACAATATGCGTGTAGTCGTTCT
Source organism: Acinetobacter sp. NIPH 2100 (assembly GCF_000369805.1). GTDB lineage: Bacteria > Pseudomonadota > Gammaproteobacteria > Pseudomonadales > Moraxellaceae > Acinetobacter. The sequence continues at coordinate 1,556,721 of NZ_KB850224.1, forward strand.
GGGCAATTTTATCTTTAAGTGCAGTAGATAAAATGTCTAAAGCCTCCCAACTGGCTAAATACGATTGTTTAGGATCTTTGATGTTTTGCTGAGATGGCTTGCAGGCGTTGGTTTGGAGATGATCTGCGTTATTCTTATTGATATTTCGATAAACATCGTAAAGAGCGCAGTTTTTTTGCCCGTGTGTTTGACCAAAATTTTCGAGTATGTGAGAGATATATAGAATTTTATGGTCAATAATTTCGTCTGTTACGGTTTTCTGAGTGCCATAAAACTTTCTGCCAAAGTTAATGTTGGCAATATGGATATCTTTTTTATCCTGTACGACGGCTTTTAATGGACTTTTTTCAACACCAATAATAAATCCATCTGTATTTAAAGCAATTTCATTTGGATAATAGAGGCTAGAGTGAAATAAGATCGATGATCGTTTGCTTCCTGTTTGTAATAGGGATTCCCCTTGGTGGAGTATAGTTGGTCTGGTAGTGCAACTTATCAGACCAATCGCAGTACTGATAAGTAAAATGGCTTGAGTTGCTAACTTTGTTTTTTTCATGATAGCTCCTTTTTACATTTTTATTTTTAGTGCATATAATTTTTTAATTATATTTTTGATATTAATAGAATATTTTTGATATATCCTGTATTTCGGATAAATGGTTTTATTTGATTTGGAAAATAAAGAGGAGGCTATTTGCCTCCTCTTCGCTGCTCGGTTTTAACGCATCTTCGCCAAGAAGCGACTTAAGCGATTGATCGCCTCACGCAGTTCATTTTCAGCAGGCAAGAACACCACACGGAAATGGTCTGGCGTTGGCCAGTTAAAGCCAGTACCTTGTACCAACAGAACTTTTTCAGCTCTTAATAAATCTAGCATCAATTTTTCATCATCCTCAATTGGATAGATCGCTGGATCAAGTTTAGGGAAGCAGTACATTGCACCATCTGGTTTGACACAACTTACGCCTGGGATTTCATTCAGCATTTCCCAAGCAATATTGCGTTGTTCATATAAGCGACCACCTGGACGAATCAAATCATTAATCGATTGATAACCACCTAACGCGGTTTGAATGGCATATTGCGCTTGATGGTTGGCACATAAACGCATTGAAGCCAGCATATCCAAGCCTTCAATATAGTCAGCTGCACGCGCTTTGTCGCCTGTAATTGCCATCCAACCCGCACGATAACCAGCAATACGGTATGCTTTTGATAAACCATTGAATGAAATACAAAGCTGATCGCCAGCCAATGCTGCAACAGCAACATGTTCAATGCCGTCATAAACAATTTTGTCGTAGATTTCATCAGCAAATAAAATCAGGTCATGCTTTTTCGCCAGAGCCACAATCTGCTCTAACACATGGCGTGGGTAGACTGAACCGGTTGGGTTGTTTGGATTAATAATCACAATGCCGCGTGTATTGGGTGTGATTTTGCTTTCCATATCTACAATGTCTGGATACCAGTAGTTTTCAGAATCACATTTATAGTGAACGGCAGTACCACCCGACAGATTTACTGCTGCTGTCCATAATGGGTAGTCCGGCATAGGCACCAGCATTTCATTGCCATCATCAAGCAAGCCTTGCATCGCCATCACGATTAGTTCTGAAACACCATTGCCGACATACACGTCATTAACGTGCATATCAAAAATGCCTTTCTGCTGGTAATACTGGCAAATAGCCTTACGTGCAGGAAAAATCCCTTTTGAATCAGTGTAGCCAATTGCATTGGGCAGGTTTAAAGCAACATCATTAATAATTTCTTGTGGTGCTTCGAAACCAAAGGGTGCAGGGTTGCCGATATTTAGCTTGATGATCTTGTGTCCTTGCTCCTCCATTTCATTGGCGGCGCGTAATACTGGTCCACGGATGTCGTAGCAAACATGCTCAAGCTTAGATGATTTTTTAATTTCTCGGCTTGATTGGGTAGACTCGGGAACAACAGTATTTTTTGACATAGCTGGATTCACTTTTGCATATCGGTATAAATAACTTTTAAAGGTTTCAACGCTTACCAAATTTAGATCGTGTTGATCTCTCAGCAATTCAACAATTTTTTCATGAGTAAAACCCGATTGTTGATATTGTCTGATGGTTGGTAATAAGTTTTGGAAAACCACACTTTTTTTCTGAGACATTTTTTGTCCTATACAACCGTGCGGAATTAGAATAACACCATATTTGCTTACGCAAAAGACAATATTGTTAAAAATTGCTTACCAAGTGAATTTAATTTGCTTTCTTTTTGCTATTTTTAAGTTAAGTGCTTAAATTTCACTAAATTGTACGATCTGAGACTAGAGTTTTTTTTTCGAATGGCGTAAATATAAAATCTGATCATCATGATATTTTTAATAACAGAATATAAAGGTGCAGGTTATGGGAAAAGTGAATAAAACGGACCGAGAATGGCAAAGAGAATTATCACCTGAAGAATATCGCATAACTCGTCAGAAAGGCACAGAACCCGCATTTACAGGACAATATTGGAATAATAAACAACATGGTACTTATGTATGTCGTTGTTGTGGTGCGGAATTATTCTCTTCTGAAACGAAATACGATAGTGGTTGTGGTTGGCCAAGCTTTTTTAGACCGATTGATGGTGTTGCCATAGAAGAACATGAAGATTTGTCACATGGTATGGTCAGAACAGAAATTGTCTGCCATGATTGCGATGCACATTTGGGCCATGTGTTTGAGGATGGCCCACAGCCGACAGGACTGCGTTATTGCGTGAATTCGGCATCATTACAACTTAAAACAGAAGAAAAGAATGACGAGGAAACTTATCCATGAGTAACATTTATCAGTTTGAAGCTGACTTGTTAGAGGGAGAAACAAAAGCGCTCGCTGATTATAAAGGCAAGGTCATGCTGATTGTAAATACTGCAAGTAAGTGTGGCTTTACACCACAGTTTGCAGGACTTGAGAAACTTTATGAAAAATATAATGCTCAAGGATTAGAAGTTTTAGGTTTTCCGTGCAATCAGTTTGGAGGACAAGATCCAGGCACAAATAAAGAGATAGGTACTTTTTGCCAACGTAATTATGGGGTCAGTTTTCCTATGTTTGCCAAGGTTGATGTGAAAGGCCCAGAGGCACATGTGATTTTCCGTTATTTAACCCGCGAAGCAAAAGGGCTTTTAGGCAGTCGTAATATCAAATGGAATTTTACTAAATTTCTAGTTGGGCGTAATGGTGAAGTGCTAGAGCGTTATGCACCAACAACCAAGCCAGAAGCGTTAGAAGCTGATATCGAAAAAGCTTTGGCAAAATAAAAAGTGATCAGCCTAGTGGTTGGAGTTTAAATTATTTTGGACTCAACAGTTGAATTTTGGAGTCATCCAGACATGCCTTATGTCGAAACACGTAGGGCATGTCAAAGTCGCATTTGTTATAAATCCCACAGCCATCCTACTTTTTCAATCGGCGCCGTTGATATAGGGCAGAGCCGCTTTTCAAGTGCTTTTGCACACGAGCAAGTCATTCAAGCAGGGAGTTTAGTGGTTATTCCTGCGCATGTAGAGCACGCTTGTAATCCTTTACCTGATCAGGCTTGGAGCTACCAAATGATGCATCTTGATGCAACATGGTTAGCTGGATTGATCGAGGAGCTACAGCAAAATATTCAGCTAAAAGTAGAGATAGATACGCTATATTTTCCGAATCTAAAACCAAATATCATCAATAATTCAAATCTTTATCATGCATTCAGCGCTTTAAATTCTATTTTGTTTGATTCTCACATGTCGTTGATACAGAAAGAGCACTGTTTAATTCAGGTCCTAACCGATATTTTGTTGCCAAATTTTAACTGGGAAAAAATACAGTCATCTCATTATTTTCAGCAGTATTTATCTGATTTATTGGAATGCCTTGAAGACAATATTGAGAATCTGTCTTTGCAAGAGCTTTCTGAAAAATTGAACATCAGTCGTTATGCTTTGATACGATTATTTAAACATTACTTTGGATTAACACCCCATGCTTATCAATTGAATTATAAAGTGAATCAAGCTCGGCAACGGTTAAGGGCAGGCTGCGATTTAGCTCAGCTTGCCTGCGAGTTGGAATTTGCGGATCAGAGTCATTTTCATCGTGTATTTAAACAACATACTGGCATCACGCCGAAGCAATATTATAAAAAGTCTTAGCCTACGCAATTTTATACAAGAATAATTTGTCCTGCTTTTCTAAGCTCGCTCCCATCTATCGGGAGAGAATCTATGGAGCTTTTTCTAACCATCGCCATCACTCATTTTATTGCGTTGCTTACACCAGGTGCAGATTTCTTTTTGATTCTAAAAACGCTGATACAAAGTAAGCAACGAGCAGCGCAATATACGTGTTTTGGTATCGCACTGGGTAATGCAATTATTTTGATTGGAATATATGTCAGCTTGTTTTTGATGGGTCAGATCAATACCAAGTTGTTGATCTATATGAAATGGTTGGGCGTGGCTTATTTCGCATATCTGGCTTTTCAATGCTTTGTTGCTGCACGGTTAGCCCGTCGTTCGATTGATATCATTCCTGAAGAACTTGAAATACAAGTAAATAATACTAATCTCAAGCAGTTATTGCTTGGCTTACTTTCTAGCTTACTTAATCCTAAGAATTTGATGTTCTATATGGTATTGGTGATCTTGATCTATCCGCAATATGGCTTTATTGAAAATGCTCTGGTCTGCTTTTGGATGGTGGGGGTGGTACTGATTTGGAATCTAGCTCTTGTAAAACTACTTGGCTCTACGATTGATTTAGTCTGGATAAACCGAAAGCTGCATTATTTATATTATTTGGCGGGTGCAAGTTTTATCTTTTTTATGTTGGTTTTAGTGCTGTCTTAATGAGAAAAAAGACGGTCATTTGACCGTCTTTTTTTATTCAACACTATTGAGTGGGTTCAGTAGGTTGAACTGGGGTTTTCCTAAAGCTGTGTATCTTGCGATTAATATCATCAATAAAGGTATACACCACTGGAATCACCAGCAATGACAAGAAGGTACTGGTAATCAAACCACCAATCACCGAGATTGCCATTGGCGCACGGAAACTCGGATCTGTACCAATCCCGAGTGCAATCGGCAACATCCCAGCGCCCATCGCGAGTGTGGTCATGATGATTGGACGTGCTCGTTTGTGGCAGGCATCGAGCAGGGCATTGAATCGCGAATAATGCTTTTCGTTCCTTGCGATAATCGCATAATCGACCAGTAGAATCGAGTTCTTGCTGGCAATCCCCATGAGCATAATCAGACCAATTAAGCTTGGCATCGAGAAGCTACTTTTAGCTAAAAGCAGCATCACAAATGCACCGCCCAGAGATAAAGGCAAGGCCACAAGAATGGTGATTGGCTGTAGGAAGTCTTTGAATAACAGTACTAACACCACATAGATACACAATACTCCCGTTAACATTGCCAAACCAAAGCTTGAGAAGAGTTCCTGCATGACTTCGGCATCACCAATATTGGTACGCTTCACCGTAGGTGGTAAATTCTTCATGGTTGGTAGTTGGTCAACTTTGGCAGCTACATCCCCCAAAGGTTGGTTGTTCAATTCGATATTGAAATTAATGTTGCGGAGACGGTTGAAGCGGTCAATTTGTGATGGCCCACTTTCGATATTGACATCCGCAATGGTGCCTAGCATCACAGGGCCACGGCTGCCTTTCACCATCAAACGTTTCATCAATTCCTGATCTTGACGTGCAGCTAGGGGCAGTTTAATCACCACAGGGACTTGACGTTGAGATAAGTTTAATTTCGCAAGATTTTGATCGAAATCACCCGCGGTTGCGATTCGTAAAGTCTCAGCAATGTCATAGGTGGTCACGCCTAAATCTGCGGCTTTGGCAAAGTCAGGACGAATCACTAACTCTGGACGAATCAAGGCTGCACTCGAGGTAATACTGCCAATATTTGGAATCGTGCGTAATTCACGTTCAAGGTTACGCGCAGTTGCCATCAATGCTTCAGGATCATCACCAGATAAAGCCAATTGATATTGACTGTTATTCCCAGCCAAGCCGACTTGAATACGAGCACCTGGAAGTGGAGCAAGACGCTGGCGCAATTGATCTTCAATGTCTTGTAAGCTGGCACTACGATCAGAACGTTCAGTGGTTTGAATCGTCAGTGTTGCTTTACGTGGTTCGCTCGAAGCGCCACCTGCAAAAGGATCTGTTCCCGCAGCACCGCCACCAATCGTGGTATAGATACTTTTAATTTCAGGATGATCTTTAATCAGTGAGCGGGCATATTCGGCTGTTTTAAGCGTATCTGCAAACTGGGAACCTGGTGTTAGCTCTAATCGGACTTGTGTCTGTCCTGTATCTGGTGGGGGTACAAAGCCTGTGGGTAACAATGGAATCAGCATGACTGAACCGACAAAGAAGGCAATTGCACCCGCTAGAGTGATCCAGCGATGGTTCAGACACCATGTGACCAAACGCATATAGCCACGCATGACTTTGCCATCTTTAGCACGGTCTTTGGCTAGACTGCTTGTGCCTTGATCAGTGGCAGTTTGTACTGTTGTTGATTCATCCTGTTGTTCAACTTTACCGACCCATGGTTTCAGAATATAGGCAGACATCATTGGGGTAAGCAAACGCGCAACAAGCAGAGAGGCAAAGATTGCGAGAGCTGCCGTCCAACCAAATTGCACGAAGAATTTACCAGCAATACCGCTCATAAAGGCGGTTGGCAGGAATACGGCAATCAGTGTGAAGGTTGTGGCAATCACGGCCAGACCAATTTCATCGGCTGCTTCCATGGCCGCTTCATACGGCGTTTTACCCATGCGTAAATGCCGTATGATATTTTCAATCTCAACAATCGCATCATCAACCAAAATCCCGACCACCAGTGACATCGCTAAAAGCGTGACGGTATTGAGAGTAAAGCCAAAGAAATACATCCCAATCAAAGCTGGCAAAATTGATAATGGTAGGGCGGTTGCAGCAATGATGGTGGCACGCCAATCACGTAAGAACAGCCAAACCACCAAGATGGCTAATATCGCACCTTCATACAGCAGTGACATTGAGCCTTCGTAGTTATCCTGAACAGGTTTTACAAAGTTAAACGCTTCATTGATTTTGAGATCAGGATGAGCGGCTTTGAGTTTATCTAATGCGACGACCACACCTTTTTCAACATCAACCTCACTGGCACCCTTACTTCGCGTTATTTCGAAGCCAATCACAGGTTGGCCATTTAATAAGGCAGCAGAGCGTCTCTCCGCAATACCATCGCGAACAGTAGCAACCTGATCCAGACGAATATGTCGGCCATCACTGAGCGCAATATCCATTGCGCCAATTTCATCCGCTGTTTTTACGGTCGCAATGGTACGAATGGATTGTTCACTTCCACCGATTTTGGTTTGACCACCTGAAGCGTCTTGCTGAATTAAACGTAATTGTCGGGTAATGTCGGTTGCAGTTGCATTCAGAGCCAAGAGTTTTTCGGGATCGAGTTCAACCTCAACCTGACGAGTTACGCCACCGACACGAGCCACAGCACCAACACCTTTGACCTGTAACATGGCGCGGGCAATATCATAGTCAACAAACCATGACAGGGCTTCTTCATCCATCTTTGGTGATTGGATGGTATAGGTCAGAATTGGAGAGCCTGAAAGGTTAATCTTGCTGACAATCGGATCTCGTAGATCAGCAGGTAAATCCGAACGGACTTGTGACACGGCATTGCGTACATCATCAACCGCTTCTTGCAGAGGTTTTTCGAGTTGAAACTCCGCTGTAACCGTGACAACACCATCTTGAATGTTGGTGTACTGATTTCTCAAACCTTGCAAGGTGGCAATCGAGTTTTCAATCTTACGTGCGACTTCGGTTTCAAGCTGAGGTGGTGCAGCCCCGGGTAATGCCGCTGTGACCGTCACCATCGGCAGTTCGATGTCTGGGAACTGCTGAATTTTCATCCATTTAAAGCATAACAATCCTGCCAAACCCAGCATAATAAACAACAGAATGCCGGGAATTGGGTTTCGGATCGACCAAGCAGAGAAATTCATATTATTTCTCCTGTGTGGTCACAAGTTGTTTGCTAAGCGGAGTTTCTGGAATGTCTTTAGCGATACTGACCAGATCGCCATCGGTTAGGAAACCTGTACCTGAAGAAACCACTTTCACATTCGCAGGTAAATTCAAGAGCTCGACACGATCTCCTAAACGGCGACCCACATTGATTTTCTGTTGAGTGACACGATTCTTGTCATTGACAATAAACACATAAGAAAAACCATCGCGTAATAGCAGGGCAGTTTGAGGAACTGTCAATGCAAGCTTTTGACCTAAATCAAATTCACCTTTAACGAACATTCCCATACGGACTGCTTGGGTTGTTGGAATATCCACATAGACCAAGCCATATCGAGTTTGTGGGTCAATCACAGGTGCAATCATTCTGACTTTACCTGTCACTGCGGGTTGGGCAGGATCAGGTGAAATGATATGCGCGGTCATGCCTTGTTTAAGCTTATATAAATCAGAAGTTGTGACTTCCGCACGCCACTCTAAACGATGATCGCGGATCAAGCGGAAAAGTTCTTGTCCTGTTTGCGCTAAAGAGCCTACGGTTGCAGTACGAGCTGAAATGACCCCATTATCTGGTGAAACCACTTGCGTCTGTGCTAAACGTAATTGATTACTTTCGATCTGTGCTTTGGCTGCATCAAGACGTGCTTGGGCCGTGGCTTGAGAGGTTTGATATTGGGTGGATTCCTGAGCTGAAATTGCACCTGTATTTTTAAGCTGCTGGATACGTTTGTTGTTAGTGATTGCATCCGCAAGCACGGCTTGTGCCTCGGCATAACTTGCTTTCGCTGCCGCAAGATCGGCACGAATGGTTTCGCTGTTAATTTCAGCCAAAATCTGACCACGTCGAACTTCATCACCGACATTGACATTCACTCGGGTGAGGCGTTGGCCTGATAGTTCGCTGCCAATCACCACTTCTTGCCATGCAGCAATATTGCCATTCGCGGTGAAAGTCTGTTTCCAATTCTGTTGTTGAGGAGAAACAACAGTAACGGTCAGTGCTGCTTTTTGTGTCGTGGTCTCTGCATTTTTAGCTTTGTCTGCCTCTTTTGATTTTTTAGCAGTTCCAGTCTGCCAAATCACGATAGCAATAATTAAAAGTGCAACAACAATTGCTAAAATGAGCCAACCCTTTTTCTTAATTTTCTTGGGAGTTTGAGAAGTCATCTTTCCATAGTCATCAAGTTTTGATGGCTAAGTATAGACGAAGATTTCAACAGTTGGTCAATACAAACAGATAGATAAAAAAATTAATAGAGTTGCCCATCTTTATTACCTTTGTGTAAAGAAAAGATGTGAATTTATTCATATTGATACATTTTAGTGTTACCTAAAATGATAATTATTGCTTAAAGCGGCAGTAAACGATTCGAGACCACATTTTTCATGACGATGGTTGAGGTTAGACGCTGTACATTGGGCAAGGCCGACAGACTGTCGTCATAAAGTTTCTGGAAACTCGCCAAGTCTTTAGCAACCACATGAAGTAAATAATCTGGATTTCCAAATAAACGCTGAGCCTGGATGACGTTGGCAATTTCAGTGACTTTTTCTTCAAAGCTGGACAGGGCTTTTTTATCACCATCTTTTAAGGTCACAAAGATAATCGCTGAGAAATTGAGGCCGATTTTTGAGGCTTCCAGATCCGCATGGTAACCCTTAATGACGCCAGTTTCTTCCAAAGCTTTAACACGGCGATGGCATGGTGACAGGCTTAAACCAATTCGTTCTGCCAGTTCTGTAATAGATAATCGCCCATTTGCCTGTAGTTCAGCAATAATTTTCTTATCAATGCGATCCATTTAGAAGAATCTCCCTGTGGGCTTTGAAGATATAGAAGTATTTGGAATAACATTTTCACCATTAAAGCATATCCTTTCTCAACAATCTTCACCAAATGGTGAAAAAAAAGCTATTAAAAAATAGCGTTGGTGATGTGAGAAGGGCTTCGCTTATGGAACTTAGTGTGATTTTTGCTTTTTGGTGTGTTTCAATTTTATTTGTACTTACACCGGGTGCAGACTGGGCCTACGCTATCCTTGCAGGCATCAAAGGCAAGTTCATTTTGAATGCAGTTACTGGCTTGGTGCTTGGGCATTTAATGGCAATTTTATGTGTGGCAGCAGGTGTGGGGGCGTTGGTGCAGCATTATCCGATCTTGTTGACTGCCATGACGATTTTAGGGGCCTGTTATTTGTTATGGATGGGAATCAATCTCTTTATACATCCAGCAACAATTTCGAATGATCACAAGGAAACACAATCTTTAGATTCAGCACGTTCATGGTTGATTAAAGGGGTAGGCATCAGTGGTTTAAACCCAAAAGTATTGCTGCTGTTTTTTGCTTTATTACCTCCTTTTATTCATCCGCGAATGGCATTTTCTCCGACAGCACAGATTATTTCATTAGGACTGATTCATTTGTTGAGTTGTGCTGTGGTGTATGTATTGGTCGGTATGGCAGCAAAAAAATTACTCAGAACCCGACCTTTTGCAGTGCAAGTGGTCAGTCGTATTTCTGGTGGGCTGATGATGGGTATTGCGGTAATCTTATTTGTTGGACAAATTTGAATCAACATGTTGCTTTGAACTGAATATCCGACATTAGAATTTATATTTATTGAATTCAGTCTGTTAATTTTAATGCCGTTTGAGTCTGGAAAATCATGAAATTATCGAATAGCACATATAGATAAAAAATAGTGTAAAACGTATCAATTCTCATTTATTATGCTTTTTTTAGATCGGCAGATAAAGATTATGGATGGAAAACTTAAACCATTAGTGCTGATGATGGCATGTATTTCATGTCACGGGGTAACTTCAGTTTACGCTGAAGATTCACAAACAGAAACACAAACTTTACCTACCATAGTCATTGTTGGTTCTGCTGCTAAAGATGGTGGGGAATTGCTTAAACAGCCACTCTCAACAAGTATTATTGATGCGCAACAGCTTAAAGAGAGTGGTGCAGATAAATTAGATAATGCTTTATTTTATGAGGCTGGAATATTAGCTCAGCCTTATGGCAAAGATAATAAATCTCAATGGTTTAAGATCCGTGGTTTTGATGCCAGTCAGACTCTTGATGGGACTGCCTTAGCGCCGAACGGATTCTTTGTTTGGGAGCCTGAAATTTATGGCTTAGAGCGTTTAGAAATTGTTAAAGGCGCGAGCTCATTTAATTATGGCGCATCAGAGCCAGGCGGTAATGTAAATTTAGTGTCTAAGCGTCCTAAATTGGTCCCACAAGGTGAGGTGACCTATTCGGTTGGTAGCCTAGATAAACGTGAGATTGGCGCTGATTATAGTGGCGTAATAACTGATGATGTCCGTTATCGTTTGGTTGGCTTGTTCCGTCAGGCAGATGGTCAGCAAAAAGGTTCAGAGATGGATCATTATTATGTTGCACCAAGCTTTGCATGGGATATTACGGATCGTACACATTTTACGTTGTTGACCAGTTTTCTGAAAAAAGATGGCGTGCCGACTTCTGGCTTTTTGCCTTTGTACGGAACGGTTTTAGATACGCCTTACGGTAAAATTAATCCTAAAACTAATTTAGGTGAACCTGAAAGAGATTATTCAAAACTTGAACAAACCTCGATTGGTTATGAGTTTTCTCATGAGTTTGAAAATGGTTTGATTGCGAGTCAAAATTTCCGTTGGGGACGTCTCGATTTAAATCAATTAACGACATTTGCATATAATGATTCTCGTGTGAAATTATGGGATGAAGATCCTGCAATTATTAGTGATCGTTTAGCCCGTCGCGGATATTCTTATACCAATGGGACTTCTGATACTTATTCCGTTGATAACCGCCTCGTTAAAGATTTTAATTTTGGGTCAGTTTCAAATAAGGTCATGCTTGGTATGGATTACCAACATAATAAGATTGATGGTGTAAACAACGGTTTTGGTTCAGTTCCACAAATCGATATGTTTAATCCTGTACATACGCCAGATTTTGCCGTGACAGGATCTCCATATAATCTTAAAACTGAACAATTAGGTTTCTATCTTGCTAACCAAGCCAATATTAATGATCTTGTGGATGTGAATGTTGGGATTCGTCACGATCAAGCTGAATCAACTGTTGATAATAGCAAAGCTTATGATGTGAATCATACTAGTTATAATGCAGGGCTGATGTATCACGCACCGTTGGATATTTCACCTTATTTAAACTATTCAACATCATTTAGGCCATCTACAGGTAAAGATGGACAAGGGCGTTTTTATAAGCCTTATGAGAGTGAACAGTATGAAGCAGGTATTAAATATGCTCCAGATTGGATAAATGGGCAAATCACACTGGCATATTTTGATTTAACTGAGAAAAATGCGTTGGTGAGTGATGCTTCTAATGTGCAATCACAGGCAGGAAAGCGTACCAATAAAGGTGTTGAACTTCAGGCTGATCTAAAGTTGACGGATAACCTATCTACCCAACTTGCTTATACCCATAATGATTCAAAACAGGACCTCAACGGTGGAAAAACTATTCGTACACCATTAATTCCAAATGATCAGATTGCTGCTAAATTTAGCTATTTATTTACGGATGCAACTTTCCTGAATGGACTGCGTTTAGGTGCAGGTGTTCGTTATGTGGGAAGTACCAATGATGAGCAATATTATCCAGACTATGAGGTGAAGTCTTATACTTTGGTAGATGCAATGGCAAGTTATCCGTTAAATGAGCAGTTAGATGTTCAAGTTAATGCGACAAACTTAACTGATAAAAAGTATGTGAGCGCTTGTTCTTTTTATTGCTACTATGGCGCAGGTCGTTCAGTCGATTTACGCGTAAACTATAAGTGGTAAACTTTATCTCTAATATAATAAAAAGGCTAAATCCAATTGGATTTAGCCTTTTTAATTAAAACAATAAAATTCTATAAAACAGCTTTTAGTCGTTTGACCACTTCTTCACACTGGGCCAAATCTGCAACAAGAGCCATGCGCACATGACCTTCACCTGGATTCCCTTGTTCTGTATCACGAGACAGATAACGACCCGGTAAAACTTTAATATGCGCCTTTTCCATCAACATTTTGGCAAAAGTCTCATCATTATCCACTTTTAACCAATAATAGAAGCCTGCATCTGGTTTTTGTAACGGCAATAAGTGACCGAGTTCAGACTGGAATAAATCAAATTTGGCACGATATTGCTGACGGTTTTCTTCAACGTGCGCTTCATCATTCCATGCTGCAATAGAAGCCAGTTGATTTTGTACGGGCATCGCAGCACCGTGATAAGTGCGGTATTGCAAATATGGTTTCAATAGGGCTGCATCACCCGCAACAAAACCAGAACGCATGCCTGGTAAGTTGGAACGTTTAGAAAGTGAATGGAACACGATACAATTTTTATAATCATCACGGCCCATTTCAGCGCAGACTTCTAAAAGTCCAATCGGTGCTTGATCAAACCAAAGTTCCGAATAACATTCATCCGATGCGATTACAAAATCATATTGATCCGAAAGTGCAAGCAATTTTTTAAATTGCTCTTTTGAAAGTACTGTTCCTGTTGGATTGCCAGGGGTACATACAAATAGTAAAGCTGTCTTTTCCCATACTTCCGCTGGAACCGCATCAAAGTCACCTAAGTAACCATTTTCTTCGGTACAGTTAATGAAATAAGGTTTTGCACCAGCAAGCAGGGCTGCACCTTCATAAATTTGATAGAACGGATTTGGCATCACCACATAGGGTGCCTCTTCACGCTTAATCAGTGCTTGAACAAATGAAAAGATGCCTTCACGAGTACCAGAAACAGGCAGAATATGATCTTCTGCACTAATCTGATTCAACTGGAAGCGATTTGTCAGCCACTGTGCAATACTTTGGCGTAGTTCGGGTAGGCCTTTACTATTTGGGTAGGTCGATAGATGAGCAAAGTTATCAATAATGGCTTGCTTAACAAACTCTGGCGCTGGATGTTTTGGTTCACCAATTGATAAGGGAATCAATGGTAAATTGGCAGGTTGCACATCTTTAAAAAGTTGATTTAACTTTTCAAAAGGATAGGGATGCAATAACGACAAGCTAGAGTTCATTTAAACAGTTACCAAACAATAAAATTTAAGATGGATTACAAATTTGATTCGATGCTTCATCTAAAGCGGCTTTTAAGCTTTCCGCAAAAGTTTTCACTTCTTCATCGGTGAGCAAGACACCATTTTTCTTGGTGACAAAGAAAATATCTTCCGCACGTTCGCCCAGCGTGGCAATTCGTGCAGAATGGATATCCAAACCTTGCAGCATAAATAGGCCACCAATACGTGCCAATAGACCTGGGTGATCGAGCGTCGAGATTTCGACCATGTGTTGCTGTAAGGTCGGGTTGAGGACGATATCCACGGTATTCTGCACATCAAAATGGCGTAAATGACGTGGGATACGGCGTTGCATGATACCTGGATACTGATCTGAATGGCTCAATGCATCAATCAAAGCGTCTTTTACTTTGCGTTCGCGATCAGGATCCGTCAACAAGGTACCAAAACGGTCAAGCACTAAGTAAGTATCGAGACTGAATGAGGTCGAAGCCGTAATAATACGTGCATCTTGAACATCAAGATTCATACGGTCTAACACGGCCACCGTTGTGGCAAATAAGTTTGGCTGATCGCGGGTGTAGATAAAGATCTGAACTGCATCGTCCGCAGCATTACGGTGTGCACGCAATAACACCAATGGTTCTGGATTATCGCCGTGTTGTAGAATGGCTTGGGTATGCCATGCAATTTCATTGGCCGATTCTTTGACAAAGTATTCATCGCCCAATTCTTGCCAAACTTTCTCCACTTCAGCAAGCGAAAAGTCATTCACCAACAGTTCACTGGCAGCAAATTTGGTGTCCTCGATCAGCATTTGATAGTCGACTGGGCGGCCCAAACCTGAACGGATCACGTCACGTGCATAGGTATACAGCTGACGCATTAACGAAGCTCGCCATGTATTCCACAGTTTTGGATTAGTTGCATTAATATCTGCAACGGTCAGGGTATAGAGATAATCTAAATGCTCCATATCGCCGACTTTTTCAGCAAATTCTCTAACCTCATCTGGGTCGGAAATATCTTTTTTCTGTGCAGTGAGCGACATCAATAAGTGATTGTTAATCAGCCACGCAACCAGTTTGCATTCACGCTCAGTAAAACCATGGGTACGACAGAATTCAATCGCATCAAGTGCCCCAAGTTCACTATGATCACCACCACGACCTTTGGCAATGTCATGGAAAATTGCAGCCATATAGACGATGTCATGGCGGGCAATACGTTGGAATACCGAACTCACCACGGGGAATTCTTTCGCAAATTCAGGTTCTTTAAAACGACTTAAATTACGAAGGAGCAGAAGGGTATGCGCATCGACGGTATAAATATGGAATAAGTCGTATTGCATCAATCCTGTAATTTGTCCAAAGGCAGGGATGTAATTACCAAGAACACCGTAACGCTTCATCGCCACCATAGTGTCATAGAGGTGCGGCGAGCGAATAATCGACATAAACAAGGCTTGATGTTCTGGATTATCGCGGAAACGTTGGTCAATTCGTTTTGCTGCAAGCACCAGTAGACGCAAAGTACGGGCACGAATACCCGTAATTTCTGGACGATTTGCCAACAGAAAGAACAATTCTAAAATCGCACTTGGCTCTTCAGAAAATACTTTATGATGTTGAACGGCAAGTTTGCCATCGACAATTTTAAAACGCTCATTAATCTCGATAATGTCACGTTCATAATCAGGCAGACGCGGTGTAATCACCGACTCATTGAAATAGGCCAGTAGCATTTCATTCAGTGTTGAGACTTGTTGTGCAGTTCGATAGTAACGCTTCATGAACTGTTCAACCGCAAAATTAACCGGTTGGCCTTCTTCACGAACATAGCCAAATTTTGCTGCAATATCACGTTGATATTCAAACAACAGGCGGTTTTCATCACGCTTTGCTAAACGGTGTAAATGGGTACGGATTTCCCACAAAAAGCTTTCAGCCTCTTCCAGTACACCCAACTCAAATTCAGTGATAAAACCCAAATGAACCAGATCATAAATACGATTGACACGGAAATGGCGTTTGGCAATCCAACCAATTTGGTTAATATCACGAATACCCCCCGGAGCATTTTTAATGTCGGGCTCTAGGTTGCTTTCCGTATTATTATGCTGTGCATAGCGTTTGGCTTGCTCGACCATTTTGGCATCATAGAAGGTTTTATCCGTCCATGTTTGCGCCACAATACGGCGTGGCCATTTTGCCAACTGCTCGTTGCCCATAATCAGACGAGCTTCAATCAGCGTGGTCGCAACGGTTAAATCGTTAATGGCTTGTTCGACACAATTCTGAATGGTCCGAACACTGATCCCTGGTTTGAAATTACCCACATCCCATAAGGAAGAAATAAAAGTTGAGATCAGTTTTTCTTGTTCTTCGTTGATATCATCTTCAGATAAAATCATGATATCGGTATCTGAATATGGCAGCATTTCATGGCGACCATAACCACCGACTGCAAATAAGCCCAACTCTGTTTGGTCAAGGCCTGCATGATTCCAAAGAAAAATCAGCGCTTCGTCAATGGAGTCTGAACGTGCGCCAATCACTTCACGAATGGGTTGTCCATTTTCATAACTCTCCTGTAATTGCTGTTCTACATCCTTACGCCATTGGTTAATGGCTTGAATATCATGAAGACTGGTGACGTAGTTCAGCAATGGAGAGGTCTTGATCATAAAGCTAGTCTTCTATCAAAGCCCCTCTAAATCAAGAGGGGAAGTTATAATGATGGCAACGAAAGGTGATCTTAAGCGTTGGTTTGTACACTCACTTGGTCTGCAGCCTGCTGAGCCAGTTCACGCGCAAGATCAGTTGTTTCTGCGCGGGCAGTTGCAACGCCCATACGGCGGCGTTTAAAACCTTCAGGTTTACCAAATAAACGTAAGTCTGTGTTTGGATTGGCTAAAGCAAGATTCAAGCCAGTGAAACTTAAATTTTTTGCATCAACACCCGCATAAATCACCGCGCTTGCAGCAACACTATGACGAGCTGTATTCACGGGCAAACCTAAAATTGCACGTGCATGCAATTCAAATTCACTTTGGAACTGTGAAGCCAAAGTCACCAGACCTGTGTCATGTGGACGAGGAGAAACTTCGCTAAACCAGACTTTATCGCCTTTGATAAATAGTTCTACACCGAAGATACCACAACCACCTAAAGCAACAGTGACTTTATTGGCAATGCGTTTTGATTCTTGTAGGGCAGCAGGTGTCATTAACTGTGGTTGCCAGCTTTCGACATAGTCGCCTGCATCTTGGCGGTGTCCAATCGGATCACAAAAATGTGTTTCGATCTCGCCAGTTTCTGGATTTTTGGCACGAACGGTGAGTAGGGTAATTTCAAAATCAAAATCAATCTGCGATTCAATAATCACTGTGCCTTGATTGACACGACCGCCTTGCATTGCATATTCCCATGCAGCATCCACTTCATCAAAACTTTTTACACGTGATTGGCCTTTGCCTGAAGAAGACATTACTGGTTTTACAAAGTTTGGATAACCGATGTCATCACAGGCAGCGCGGAAGCTTTCCAAGGTATTGGCAAAGCGGTAGGCAGAGGTCGGTAAGCCAAGTTCTTCTGCTGCTAAACGACGAATTCCTTCACGGTTCATGGTGAGGTTAACAGCTTTAGCCGATGGAATCACTGTTGCAGTTTGGCTTTGTTCAATTTCAACTAAAACTTCAGTCGCAATTGCTTCAATTTCAGGAACAATTAAATTTGGTTTGATCTTTTCAATCAGTTGCTTTAACTCAGTTGGATCCGCCATATTCAGGGTATAAGCATGATGAGCTACTTGCATCGCTGGTGCATGATCATAGCGATCCGCAGCATGAACTTCGACACCCAAGCGTTGTAAAGAAATCACAACTTCTTTACCTAGCTCTCCAGAACCTAACAGTAAAACCTTAAATGCAGAAGATTGAAGTGGAGTTCCTAGAGTGACGCTCATGCGAATAATCCTATCCTGAGTAATTTGCGTTTAAGCATAGCAGAACTTTTTGCTGAATTAAGCTTATATGACACAAAAAACATGGTTTTTGTTAGACAGAAAATAGCACTTGAATGTTGATTTGTCTGTTTAAACATTGACCTGATAATTGAGTAGTAATTCATCTGCATTTTGTCCGCGAATCCCCCAATTACATTTAGGCGTTTCAAAAATTGTGATTTCAATGTCTTGGGTTGAAATCCCACATTGCTGCTGGACATAAGTAAAAATGCTTTGAATCAAGCGTTTTTTTGCTTCAGTGCTTCTGCCTTCAAACATAGAAATTTCAATAATCAGATAGTGCGGACTACGATCATTCGGATAGATAAAGTCTTCTTTTTCTAGTGCAATAAAACGCTGAAATTTCTTTTCGATGGGATAATTCAAACTTTCCACTAGCGCTTGATGTATGGCATGAGAAAGTTGATTCCTAAACTGCTCAATCGTGGGTTTTAAGGCATAAATCTTGATTTGTGACATTGTGGATTTCTTCCTTCTCTGAGTTTTAATTTTATATATATGGACAAGTCTGACTTTATGCTGAACAAGACTATAAAATCAAATGCTTAGAGTAAAAGGCATTCTGCTGAGTAAATAAGTAACAAACATTGAGAATTATTCCCAAATTGACTAGCATAATGTCCAAATGTTTCCTCGGCGATTTGCTATGTTTAATTCAAACTCTCCTGTAGCTGCAATCCTGTTATGCAGTGCGTTTTTATTGGCTGCTTGCGGAAACTCAAATAATGAGCCAAAAGAAAAGGTAGAAATCAAACCTGCGCCAAAACTCAACAATGATGCAACAACCTATGCCAATGCAGCATGGAAGTTGATTAATGACATTGATTCGATTGTTTATGATCAGCAAGTTGCTGAGATTGAAGAACAAGTCAGGAAGCCTTTACGTCAACTCAGTACAGATTGGCGTATCAATGTCAAAATGACTGACTCAGTGACGGAAGGGAAGTATGCACTTTGCCGTAAAGCACTCACCAGCTTGGATACATGGGCACGTGATGTAAAAGACAATGCCAATGCGTCTACTCAAAAGCAGGCTGATTATGAGCGTGATAAAGCACAGTGTAAGGATGCAATTGATAATCCTGCTTTAGGAAATACCTCACCGAAATAATTTGATAGCAATAAAAAAGCGAGATCATAAATCTCGCTTTTTTATGGTTAAAGTTATCACTCACTTATGATGTTTTTACTGTCTTGGCTGCTTCCTGTTTTGCTTTGCTTGCAGTAGTACTGGTCACTTTCTTGGTATCAGACGCAGCTTTCATGGCTTCGTGTTTACTTGTATCTTTGGTTTTGATCGCTTCTTTTTTAGCAGTATTTGTCGCTTTGACTGTTTCTTTCTTGGTTTTGACTACACCAGCGGCCACACATTTTCCACCTTTATGATTTGGTCCTGTACCACCTTGGAGTTGGGTTCCTTTTGGGCAGGCAAATGCGCTAGCGCTTAATACGGTAAATAAACCTGAGGTTAGAATCGTTGCAATTTTTCTCATGATTGTCATCTGCATCGGATAAGCGATAGTGCTTAGCTTTAATGTAGATGGATTGAAGTCAATAAAGCAGATTGATTTTGTGAAATATTTTAGAGCATGCGTAGCATTTTATAGTAAGAGTTTGTCTTTTAATTTATGTTTAAGTTTAGAAGCATATTGCAAAAATAGCATTACTTAGCGATTTAAAATAAAAAGATTCTATGCTTATTCTTTGAGATGACCCACTGTTGCCAGCTTTCTGAGTCCATCAAGATCAATCACTTCAATTTTTTTAAATCCTAAATGAATGACTCCCTGTTTCTCGAACAGGTTCAATTCCTGATTCACTGTTTGTCTTGATACGGTCAGCATATTGGCCAATTGGTCTTGTGAGATTTGAATATGAAAATCTTGGATAAAGGAACGGTTGCCATAACCTTCTAAGATAAATAATAGACGCTGTGCCAGACGTTGGCTAATGCTCTGCGTTTGAATCGCAATTTGCTCTAAAAAGACGTAACGTAATTTCTGACTGGTCAGTAAAGCGAAGTAGTACCAATAATAAGGATTTTGTAGCAAAAAATCATGTAAAGGCAGGGCAGGAATTTGTAGCACGACACTCTTTTTCAATGCAATTGCATCATGCGAACGGGGTTGTTGATCGATGAGTGATATTTCACCAAACCACATGATCGGCTCTGCAATGGCGGCAATCGCTTCATTACCATTCACATCGATATAACCTAGGCTGATGGAACCTTCCAAAACACCATAAACACCGTCAAAAATATCTTGAGCACTAAACACCGCAGCATTTTTTTCAACGATATATTTCTTGCCACGCTCAATAATAAATTTTTGAAAGGGTTCAGCCAGATGACTAAACCAAGCGTTTTGCTGCAAATGTTCGATATAAATTGGGTCTAGCACAACATTTCCTTTGTTAAAAATAGATCCATATGTCAGCTACATGACAACTTCACATTGATATTTCTTATAGATTAACAGCATAAACGAATTATATGAGGAATGAGAAATGACAAATTTGGAACGTCTGCTCAGCCAGTATGCGGCTTATCACTTAGATCGAAGTAATATAGTGACCCATTTTGTGGGGATTCCGTTAATTGTTTTTTCCACTTTATGCTTAACTGCCCGTGCAGGTGTGGACATTTCAGGTGTTTCAATTACCTTAGCACTGGTGCTGATCGTTCTCAGTACACTCTATTATATTTCACTAGATAAACTATTCGGCATTCTCATGCTGATTTTATTCGTATTGGTTTATCCATTCGCTGTCAAAATTGCAGCTTTACCAATGTGGAGTTGGTTAGGTGCCAGTATTGGTATTTTTGTGGTGGGGTGGGTATTTCAATTTATCGGTCATTATTTTGAGAAGAAAAAACCTGCCTTTGTTGACGATTTGATTGGTTTGGCGATCGGACCATTATTTGTGCTGGCAGAATTTGTTTTCTTGCTCGGATTCCGTAAGCCTTTACATGAGCGTATTTTAAAAGAAGCGCAAATGAAACGTGCTGAAATGGATATGAAGCCGCAAACAGTGTCTTAAATTAACTATTTCAGTAAGAGGAAGCCAATACTATTCGGTGTTGGCTTTTTTATTTAAGCAATAAATGCTTTTAAACGTTCAGGCTACTCAATAAAAAACCGCCAATAAGCGCATTATTGGCGGTTTAGCTATCACAATACTGATTTAAACGTTAAAACGGAAATGCAATACGTCGCCGTCTTGAACGACATAAGTTTTACCTTCTAAACGCCATTTACCTGCTTCTTTGGCACCGTTTTCACCGTTGTATTGAATGAAGTCATCATATGCAACACATTCTGCACGGATAAAACCTTTCTCAAAGTCAGTGTGAATGACACCAGCTGCTTGTGGCGCAGTTGCACCGACTTTAACGGTCCAAGCACGAACTTCTTGTACACCTGCAGTGAAGTAGGTCTGTAAGCCAAGTAAACTATAACCTGCACGAATCACCACGTTTAGACCAGGTTCTTCCATACCCATTGCTTCAAGGAATTCAGAGCGATCTTCATCTTCTAATAATGAAATCTCAGCTTCGATCTGGTTGCAAAGGGGAACAACAATGGCATTTTCTTCAGCAGCAAGTTTTTTTACTGCGTCAAGGTGTGGATTATTTTCAAAACCATCTTCTGCTACGTTGGCAATATACATGGTTGGTTTAAGCGTCATTAAACCGAAACCGCGAACAGCTTTACGTTCGTCATCAGAAAGATCAGCCGCACGTGCTGGTTTGCCTTCATCAAGCAAAGGCTGAATTTTTTCTAAAACCGCTTTGGTTGCAAGCGCTTCTTTGTCACCACCTTTTGCTGCTTTAGTCAAACGTAGCAAAGCTTTTGCAACAGTATCAAGATCCGCAAGTGCAAGTTCGGTATTGATCGTTGCGATATCATCTAATGGGTCAATTTTACCATTCACATGAATGACGTTTTCATCTTCAAAGCAACGTACCACGTGTGCAATGGCATCTGTTTCACGGATATTGGCAAGGAATTGGTTACCCAAACCTTCACCTTTTGATGCACCTGCAACGAGGCCTGCAATATCAACGAATTCCATCGTAGTCGGAATAACACGTTGTGGTTTAACAATTGTTGTAAGTTTATCTAAGCGTGGATCTGGAACAGGTACAATCCCTGTATTCGGTTCAATGGTACAAAATGGAAAGTTTTCAGCAGCAATCGCTGCCTTTGTTAATGCATTAAATAATGTAGATTTACCTACGTTTGGCAGACCAACAATACCGCAATTAAAACCCATGAAACCACTCACAAATGTGTTATTTAAAAATTGCTGCTGATTTTACATGAAAGCCATGACAAAGTCATGGCTCGAGCGGATTATCAATTCGACATTAAACTTTGCGTTTATCGAGCTGTTTGGCAATATTATCGCCTGTACTTTGGACGAGCATGACCAAGACAATCAATACCAAGATGACGGCCAACATCACTTGCATATCAAAACGTTGATAGCCATAACGATAGGCAATATCACCGAGTCCACCTGCACCAATCGCACCGGCAATGGCAGAAGAGCTGATCATGGTGACAATGGTCACGGTAAAGCCTGCAATAATCCCTGGTAAGGCTTCTGGAAGTAACACATGCCAAAGAATTTGTTTACGATTACAGCCCATCGCTTGTGCTGCTTCAATCAGGCCTTGATCGACTTCACGTAAACTGACTTCTGCAATACGGGCGAAGAAAGGAATTGCGGCAATGGTTAAAGGTACAATTGCGGCTAACACACCATAACTGGTGCCGACAATCCAACGGGTAAACGGAATTAATGCCACCATTAAAATCAGGAAGGGGACTGAACGGGTAATGTTAATCACCCAACCTAATGACTGGTTAATTTTCTTGGATGGATAAATACCAAAATCTGCAGTGCTGACGAGAATCAAGGCAATCGGTAAACCAATCAAAAATGCAAAAATGGCTGAAACACCGACCATCACTAAAGTATCGATTGTTCCTGTCAGTAGTAAATCAATGAGCTGATTGTGCATATCCGATCACCTCAAGTTGTGTAATTACAGGATGTTTTTCAAATTGTGCGTCATTTAAGTCAAATTCAAGGTTGCCAATACCAATCACCAGTGAGCCAATGGTTTGTTGTTGAATGGTGTCCACTTGACTGTGATAGATCTGAACTGGGCTATTAAAACCACCAAGCAATTCGTATAAATCAGGAACCGATTTCGATTCACTTGCGTATTTCAATTTTAAAATCTGATGGGTGGTGTGCTGGTCAAGGGTTTGGCTCAGTTCAAAGGGTAAGTTCACTTTTTCAAGATTGAGTAATTCTTGCGTGATTTGTTGTTGGGGATCTGAAAATACTGACCAGACTTGCCCAGCTTCAACAATTTCCCCTTGATCAATCACTACCACTTGATCGCAAATCTCTTGAATAACCTGCATTTCATGCGTGATCAAAACAATGGTCAAACCCAAGTCTTGATTGATCTGTTTTAACAAAGCAAGGATATTGGCAGTACTCTCGGGGTCGAGTGCCGACGTTGCTTCATCACAGAGCAGGATTTCAGGCTGAGAAACCAAAGCACGGGCGATACCGACACGTTGTTTCTGCCCACCTGAGAGTTGGGCAGGGTAATCATGATGTTTGGCACTTAATCCAACTAGTGTCAGTACATCATTAACCCGTTGTTCAATTTCAGCCTTGTCATAAGCTGCGATACGCAGCGGTAAAGCCACATTTTCCCATACGGTTTTGGCAGACATTAAATTAAAATGCTGAAAAATCATGCCAATTTTTTGTCGTGTTTTGATCAACTCAGCATGACTCAGTTCAGCAATATTTTGTTGGTGAATCAAAATACTGCCTGTATCAATTGCTTCCAGACCATTTAAGGTACGAATAAGTGATGATTTACCCGCACCGCTTTTACCGATAATGCCGACAATCTGCGCTTTAGGAATATCGAGATTAATGTCTTTTAAGGCATGTAGGCGTTGGCCCTGTATTTCATAAAATTTATTTAAGCCGCGTATTTTCAGATGTGGAACTGAAAAATCAACCTGTGATCCAAAACTCACCATCATTGTTCTCCTTACTTCCAGCCAGGGAACCAAAGTGTTGGGCCAAAATCGCTGTCTAATGCGGCTTTGACTTTCGGCGAGTTTTGATAAATCTCGACAAATTTCTGTAGTTTGTTGTCTTTATCTTGATAGTTATCACGCACCACAAATAAAATCGCATAACGCTTGTTGGTATTATCATCAAACAGTAAGGCACTTTCAGGATCAGCCGTTTTTGCCAAGCGTAAGTAATGTGGATAGCCAAAAGCTAAATCAACATCATCAATGGCACGTGCAGTTTGAGGACCTTCAACTTCGGTAAATTTCAGGTTTTTCGGATTTGCAGTAATGTCTTTTAGTGCAGAAAGGTGATTATTGCTGTCTTTAAGTTCAATCAGCTTAGCTTGTTGTAAAAGCAGTAATGCACGACCTTGATTCACGGGATCATTGGGAATGGCAACCGTTGCGCCATTTGGGAGTTCATCAAAACTTTTATATTTTTTGGAATACAGTCCTACATGTGAAGCCGCACCTGCAGCAAAGGATTTTAATTTAAACCCCGTTTCCTTAATCGCATTATCCAAGAATGGTTGATGCTGGAAAAAGTTCGCATCAATGTCACCATGATTTAAGGTAATGTTCGGCGTATTCCAATCGGAAAATTCCACCAATTTCACATTTAAACCCTGTTGTTTGGCTTCATCCGCAGCGACTTGTAGGGGATGTGCAAACGAAGGGCTAATACCAATCACTAGTTCACTGCTGTTATTGTGTCTTTGTTTATTCCAAATGAATAACGCGATAATTGCGATAACAACGACAAGGCCAATACCTAACCATTTTTTTGAGGTAGTTTGAGCCATTTATTTCTCCAATTCTATTCTTAAACGTGTAAGTGCTAAGCACTAATTTCTTCAATTCTTTTTAGATCATCGGTGTTGTTATGCGTTCTACACCGGAACTGATCGGCAGGATGGCTTGCGGCTAAATGATCGCCTTGAGCAAACAGTTTGTTACGCAGTGAACCTGTTGCATATTCAGTTTTATAACGCCCACGTTGTTGTAACTCTGGGATCACCAGTCGAATAAAATCATGATGTGATTCAGGCGCAACGGTACGGGTCAGGTTAAAACCATCGATGCCTGTCTGATCAAGCAGCTCAATCAGATATTCAGCAACTTCAGTACCACTGCCGACGATGAGAGGATAACGTCCACCGAGAACATGTTGGGCTTTCAGGTCATTTTTACTGATACGCTGTTCTTTAAATTTTTCATTGACGGAAGCAATGCTGTTGCTTTTTTGATAGGGAATCGCTTCATTATCAGCAAACTTGGCAAGGTCAATACCGACTGAGCTGGCATAATGGGCTAAACCTGCTTCAGGGCTGGCATATTGGCGATATTCAGCCAGTTTTTGTTGTGCGAGTTCGTGTGTTTCAGCCACAACAACGGTAATCCCGACAAAGATCTTAAGGCCATGCGCATCACGACCTTGTTGCGTAGCCTGCTGTCGTATCTTATTGACTTGCTGACGTATTTTTTCAGGTTGATCACCGCCAATAAAAATACATTCTGCATGACGCGTGGCGAACTGTAGTCCTTTCGGTGAAGCACCTGCCTGAAATAATGTTGGGGTACGTTGTACCGACGGCGCCACCTGAAATACACCTTGGCTTTGGTAATATTGCCCTTGATGATTGATCGAGTGGACTTTGTTTGGATCAGTAAAAATACGCTGTTGCTTATCTTTCTTTAAGGCATCATTTTCCCAAGAACCTTCCCAATATTGATAGCAAAGCTGTAGAAACTCCTCGGCCTGATCATAACGCGCATCATGATCTTTTAAGCCTTTTTGTCCAATCAGGCGTTCGGCACTATCCAGATAACCTGTGACAATATTCCAACCGAGACGACCTCGGGTTAAATGATCAAGACTGGCAAAACGGCGTGCAAATTGGTAGGGCTGTTCATAGCTTAGATTGACGGTCACGCCAAAGCTTAAATTCTGTGTCACCAAGGCCATTGCTGAAATCAGGGTCGAGGGATCATGACTAGGCAACTGGATCGACTCTTTTAAGGTCAGATCGATACCATTTTGATAGACATCATAAACGCCCGTAATATCAGCTAAAAATAAACCATCAAACAAACCTTGTTCTAAGGTTTGTGCCAATTCAGTCCAATAATTCAGTTCATTAAAGCGATGTGATTGATCACGCGGATGGGTCCATAAACCGTGATTGATATGACCAACACAGTTCATATCAAAAGCATTCAGTAAAATTTTCTTCGGGAGATTTTGACTCATCACAGTGTCCCTCGGCGTGGTGGTAAGATACCGTTCAGGACATAATTGCCAATAAAGTAATATTTCCAGCGTGCGGCATCGTGCAAGGTATGTACCCGTGCATTTCGCCAATGACGATCGAGACCATCTGCACGTTGACTGCCACGGCTGCCTGCCAATTCAATCAATTTAGAAGATGCTTTTAAGGCGGTTTCCGTACTATGCGCACGAACTTTGGCGACATCAATTGAGGCTTTGGCTAAGTTCTCTGCATTGAGTTCCTGTTTAGCGATATCAACTGATTGAGCTGCTTGTTTGAGTAATAGTTCACTGGCTTTAACATCAGTTGCTACGCGACCCAATTCAGACAGAGTTAATGGATCTTGAGTTGCTGATTCAATATTGGCATCAATCCAGGGGCGAGCCACACGCACGCGTTGTAGTGTTTCCTCAAATGCGGCACGGGCAATCCCAACTTCAATCGCAGCATGCATGATTTGTGCAAATGGTCCGACCAAAGACAACTGTTTGAAAGCGGTATCAAAAGGAATGACATCTTCTTTGGCAACGAAGACCTGATTAAACTTGACTGTGCCACTGCCTGTGGTGCGTTGACCAAAACCAGACCAGTCATCAATCAGCTCAAGGCCTTGGCTGTCGCGTTGTACAAAAGCTAGAAACTCATTACCGGCTTCATCCACCACTAAGGTTGGAATACGATGGGCGAATAGACTGCCTGTGCAATAAAACTTTTCTCCTTGAATCAGATAGCCGTTTTCACTTGGAATCAATGTGGTTTGCTTATGGGCTGAAGTGCGAGTTTTAAATTCAGCCAGTGCATTACCGAAACGAGCGCCTTGTAAAACTTCTTGATAGAGACGTTTCTTTTGTGCTTCTGTGCCTGTATTTCGCAGTACTTCCAATGCATAGAAGTGATTTTGTGGAATTTGTCCAATCGAACCATCCGCACCGCTAAACAGGGCAATGACTTTGGCTACGGTGAGGCTGGAAACCTCTGCACCGCCATACTGTTTAGGTACGGTAATCGCCCATAAACCAGACTGGCTATAGGTTTCGATTTCAGTGAACGGTAAGTTTCGATTGGCATCGCGTTCTACAGCAGCTTGTTTAAACTGTTGACTCAGTTGTGTGGCAATGTCCAGTGCTTCCGCATCGCTTCGAATGATATGTGCTGTTTTAAGATTGGTTTTGGCAAAACCTTGTAATTCTTGGTATGAGGTCATGATTTACTCCTTAAATCCAGGCATGGCGGGCAGGGTGCGTACCGTTGAGGTAATAGTCACCGATGGCATGGAATTTCCAACGCACAGGATCGTGTAAGGTGTGCACGCGGGCATTGCGCCAGTGTTGATCAAGATTATGCTGGCTCAGACTGGCGCGGCTGCCACCAAGTTCCAGTAGTTTCTCGGAGATATGCAGGGCAGCATCATTGGCATAGATTTTTGCTTCAGCCACTAAAATTGAGGCACGAGCAGCTTGCTCGGCAGAGATTTCAGTGAGTTGATCTAGTTCATCCAGATATTCGGCAGCATCATCGAGTAATAAAATGGCTGCATCGAGTAGGATGTTAAGCTTTCCGACTTCTTGCAGGGTGTAATGTTCTTCACTGGCTTTCTCTACACCTGAATCGATGATCGGTCTGGCTTTTCGAATGCTGGACAACGTGTCATCAAATGCTGCCTCGGCAATTCCTACATCAATCGCGACTTGTAAGAGCTGAGAATACGCACCGCGAACATTAGGAGTATCGGCGATGATGCGTTCATCAAAAAACAATGCAGGATCAACTTCAACATTGTTTAATTTGACTGTACCACTGGCTGTGGTGCGTTGCCCAAAGCCATTCCAGTCATTGATCACTTCCACGCCTTCGGCATGACGATCAACGATTGCCAATACGGTATAACCTTCAGGATGGAGTGCACGGATGGCTAACCAGTCTGCAAAGCTAGTTCCAGTCGAGTAAAACTTTTCACCATTTAAAAAATATTTATCATGTTCAAAATTTAGCGTCGTTTGAATGGCTTTGGTGTCTCTCGAGTTTTTCTCAGGCCCACCATTGGCAATGCGTTTGCCTGCAAGAATTTCAGTATAGATGAACTGTTTTTGTGAATCTGAACCTGTGATATTGATAAAATTTAAAAGACCAAACTGGTTTTGTGGAATTTGTCCGACATTGGCATCGGCTTTACTTAAAATACGAAACACATGTGCCAAGGTCTTATTGGAGACAAAAGCCCCTCCGTATTGTTGTGGTACACGGATTCCACCTAAACCTTTTTGACTAAAATGAATGATTTGTTCGGTGGGTAAAATACGATTTTGATCTCGATCATTTCGATCTTCTAATGCAAAGTCAGCAACTTGATAGGCAGCATTGATGGCCTGCTGATCATTTGAAATCAGTTGTGTTTGAGCTTGGATCACTGATTGATTACTGGACATGTGAGCACCTCTAATAGATAAGAGACACTTTACAAAAGTTTTACTTTTCAACTAAACCATCAGTTATGG
The DNA here is from genome assembly GCF_000369805.1 of Acinetobacter sp. NIPH 2100. GTDB lineage: Bacteria > Pseudomonadota > Gammaproteobacteria > Pseudomonadales > Moraxellaceae > Acinetobacter. Next base: position 1,585,794 of record NZ_KB850224.1, read on the forward strand.
CTTGTATATCACAATAATTCCTAAGCATTTTTTATGAGAAAAATAACAGAAAAATTAATATTAAATAGCGATTAAAAACAATAACTTGAGATGGTTGTTAATTTATTAAACAGTATAAAAAGTCCTTTTCTATGAAAGAAAGGAATATTCTCACCACGAAAATTTATAAAGATACTTCGCCAAAATTAAAAAAGATCGAGCGAAAAGGACATTGTATTCATTAGCTTTTACTTCTAAAGTAGGGAAAACCTTATGTTTGATCGAGTAGAAAAATAAATTTGGAGAGTCTATGCGGGTTTTATACCAATTTCCTTTATCTCACTATTGCGAAAAAGCTCGCTGGTTGTTAGATCATAAGGAATTGGACTATGTGGCACATAATTTAATTCCAGGTTTCCATCGCGCATTTACCTATCTAAAGTCTGGGCAATATTTATTGCCTATGCTGAAAGATGATAAGCGCTGGGTTGCTGATTCAACACAAATCGCTTTATATCTTGATACGACATATCCTGAACATGCCTTATTGAGACGTGATGAGCAATTACGTGAGCAAGCTTTAGAAATTGACAAGCTGGCAGATGAACTCGGTGTTCATGTACGCCGTTGGTCTTTGGCCCATGCGCTGTCAGTGGGTGATCATCCACTTGAAATCATGATGGGTGAACAAGGCTATTTACGTCAGTTTGAAAAAATTTCCAAACCAATTTTAAAAAGTCTGGTCTCAACCAATTACAAGTTGAACCCTGAAAAAGTCGCTCAATCGAAGTTACGTATGACTGAGTTGATTACTGATCTCAATCAGCGTTTGATCGATAATCAAGGACGTTATTTGGTAGGTGATCGTCTTGGTTTAGCTGATATTGCAGTGTGTTCTATTCTCGCGCCTTTACTGGTGATTAAAGGTACGCCGTGGGAATTGGAGAGTGATGATATTGAACAATTTAATAGCGAATTGAAACAATATTATGACTATTTACTCGACCTGCCGATTGGACAATACGTACAGCGGATTTACGCCACTGAGCGGAATGCGCGAGTTGATTGGCGTGGTTTGTAAAATATTCTGCAAGTAAAAGCCCTGATTGAAAATAATCGGGGCTTTTTTATGAGAAAGAAAATAGAAAAATGATCGATAAAGCAAAAAATAATTAGGGAATAAAATTAATTTTTAAAAGAAAATTCGTTTTAAGCAGAAAATATTAGAAATTATTGCCAAATTTACTTTAAAAAAACTGAAAAGAGGGAAATAATTATAAAAAGGCTTTGTTATCTTATGTTTCAGGGTGTGATGGGGATCGAAACGAGTTGTTCAACTATTGGGAGATCAGTTGAACAGTTGCTCAAAAGGTCTTGTTTCGGCTTTGAGACAGAGATAAACCACAAGTTTATCGGAATCATGTTTGCGTTATCCATGCAGCATCGTCAAAAGTTAAACGAATGTTTTCCCTTGACCCTTAAAAATTACTGAGTGCGCAGTTCCGATAAAAACATAAATTTAGAGTGAGAACTGTAGAATGGAATTGGATCGTTTTGATAAACAGATTCTTGAAATTTTAACCCATGAAGATGTCAATCTGAATGAGCTATCAGAGCGTATTAATCTTTCTGTAAGTTCTGTGCATCGTCGTATTAAAAATTTGATTGAATCCCAAGTGATGGGACAGCTCAAACGCGAAATTAATTTTAATAAACTTGGTTTTAGCTTACATATTCTGTTGCAGGTTTCATTAAGCAAACACGACAGTGAAACTTTTGATAAGTTCTTGCAAGAACTTGAAGATATTCCAGAAGTGACCAATGCCTTTTTAGTGACAGGGCAGAGTGCTGATTTTATCTTGGAATTGGTGGCGCGTAATATGGATGACTATAGTGAAATCTTATTACGTCGTATTGGTAAGATTGATAGCGTAGTTGCACTGCATTCAAGCTTTGTGATCAAAGAATACAATGTTTTTAACTGCTATAAACTTTTAAATAAATTATAAAAAAATGCATCTAAAAAGATGCATTTTTTGATCATCAGAACGTATTAGGCATCAAGTTGAGCTAATACTTCTTCAGAGAATTCAACGTTGGTATAAACGTTTTGAACATCATCAAGATCTTCAAGCATATCAATCATTTTCAAGATTTGTTTTGCTTGATCGATATCTGTGATTTCAGCTTTAGTCGATGGGCTCATCACAACTTCAGCATTGTCAGATTTTAAACCTGCTGCTGTAAGTGCATCCTGAACATCACCAAAGCTCTCTGGGCTAGTAATCACCAAGATACTGTCTTCATCGATCTCGATATCATCAGCACCCGCTTCTAATGCGATGTCCATGATCTTGTCTTCTAAAGAAACATCTTCAAAAGAAATTTCGCCACGCTTGGTAAACAAGTAGGCAACAGAACCATTGGTCCCCAAATTACCGTTGGTTTTGCTGAAACAGTGACGTACATCTGGAACGGTACGGTTTAAGTTATCTGTCATTGTTTCAATGATAACTGCAACGCCACCAACACCATAACCTTCATAGGTGATTTCTTTTAAATCATCATTATCTTCGCCGCCAGCACCACGTTGGATTGCACGGTTAATCGTGTCACGTGTCATATTCACTGAAAGTGCTTTTTCAACAACAGCACGCAGACGAGGGTTACTCGCCGCATCCGGACCGCCCAAACGTGCAGCAGTCACGATTTCACGGATGTATTTAGTAAAAACTTTACCGCGACTCGCATCTTGTTTCGCTTTACGATGCTTAATATTGGCCCATTTAGAATGACCCGCCATGGAAGTAACTCCAAAAAATTAAAACTTAAAAAAGTGCAGGAATATTAGCATAGCGATGGTTTTGTTGAAAACTCTCGTACCCTAAATTCAAAATTTAAAATCTTGATCAAGTTTCAAAAATTGATCAAATAGACTGAATGTTTTAGTTAATTTTGACATCAATATCATATTCAGCATAAAGCGCTTTGATTTTTTCCAGATCCTGTTGCAGATCGGTCGGGTAGATTTTACCCAAGATACCACCTTGTTTGGTACGAGCATTGGCATACATCAAAATGATGGGCACATTGGCTGCTTTGGCAATATGCCAAAAACCCGTGCGGATGGGTTTGCGCTCTTCCCCATCTTTCGCACGTGTTGCCTCAGGTGCAATCACTAGATTAAAGCTGTCATTTTGGTTAAACAGTTCAACCATTTGCGTCACAATATCTTTATTGGCTTTGCGGTCGACTGGAATACCACCTAAACGTTCTAAGATTGGTTTTAAAGGACCTTTGAATAATTCCTTTTTGATCAGGGTATGAATTTTAAGTTCTAATATTTCAAATAAAGCGAGGGAGAGGATCGTATCTAAGTTTGAGGTATGCTCAAATCCAATAATGACTTGTTTCTTTTCTAAAATGGTTGGATCAACCTTGTATTCCCAACCTGTTGCTTTAAAAATAGATTTTCCTAAAATTTTTCTCATGTTCGTCATCATAGGCAATGAATGGCAGCAGTGTAATACGAGTTTTCAGGAAAATACATATCCGAAAACACCAGATAAAAAGAAATTTGGATGTCTTTTTAATGATCAAAATAGTGCAATATGATCTTTACTCAAGCTGTAAAGATCAGATAGAATCAGCGCAGTTTATGATTTTTAACATTATTTTTAGTAATTTGATAAAATCATCTGCTTGTAATTTAAGTTAAATTTAACTAAGATCAGGCAGCATTAATCATACATAAAATATGATTTAAGTTTAGGGCCTATAGCTCAGTTGGTTAGAGCAGCGGACTCATAATCCGTTGGTCCCGTGTTCAAGTCACGGTGGGCCCACCATATATATCAAGCACTTACATGTACTAATTGTAAGTGCTTTTTTATTGATTAAATTTATGTAAGCGTTGTGTAGGCATTAAAACTAATAGCTCAAGTAGGGGAATAGGCATTTTTCGTCAGCAACTTTGGCGTAGCGGCTAATCTAGCCACTACAGTCATTATGGTTTAGACAGTATGACATTCAAAGAAATATAAAACGTTGGTGATAACAGTCATAAAATCAGATAGGATGATTCATCCATCAATAATGATTATGTTATTAAAAAATAAAGTAAATATGTACAAATAAATATTTAGCCATCGATTGAAGATTTAATTATTATCAATGAGGAATAAATAACTAATAATAAGATGATAATTTTTTATGGAAATTTACATAATTAAATGCATTAAATAGTACATCTGATTTAGATGAAAAAAGGAAATGAAAGCTAATATTTTTCAAATATCAGCTAAATGAAATAAAAATAATCTTTAATATTTTGAATAGAATTTAATTTTCCTATCATCGCACGAATCCTAAAATAACGAGATTTTATTAAGGGGAGCATCTTTAGTTATTTTTATTTTGTCATCTCTTATTATTTTTGCTATCTTACACTTTTTAATTTCATAGATTATTTAAGTGAAGAATATCTTAGCTTTCACCACGCTTCTATGTTTATTGGGATGTGAAAGTTTTGAAGATTATAAGAGTAAAGACTCTAATATTCTAAGTGGTTTAGAGCAAAATTTAATTGAGAATGTTAATCAAGATGATGAAAATAATTTGAGTAAAAGCTCTTCTTTTATACGGATATCAGAAATTAACTTAAATAAAGAGAACTTAATTGAAGAGTGCAAATCCTTAGTGATTTCCTATGTAAGGAAGAAAAAGACAGTCAGTTTTAATAATAGTCTCAACGGCAATTATTATATAAATAAAAAAACTGGAGACGTATATCTTTACTTAGAGTTTTGTGCGGAAAATGAGCACGGAAATGCTCAAGAATTTACAGGTGAATGTAAATTCCCAAGAGATGGTCAGAATGAGGTTACTATTTCTGGGTAATGGAAAAGATTAACGAATAGAATGGTTCATTGAGGTTCTTTTCTTTCAGCAGAATTCATTTCATGTCGAATCGTACTAATATTCTCGTAAATCACTTTACGCAATCTATTTATGGCACCTAAAGGTCTGTGCTCAGGTAGAGAATGCCAAGGTGTGAATGAAAGATTCTCACAAAATTCATTTTGATTAGGTGTATCAAAGGTCTGTTAAGGTATATAGATCGTTGCAACTTGATAAAATGGAGCTTGGCTTTCTTTCCATTCGGTCATTGAGTCTTCGACGAGCATTTTATCTGATGTTCTAGGTTGGATAAGAAATTCCATACATGCATCATCTTTTTCTAAACTATTGCGAAGAGCTTCTCTTAAAAAATCATGACTTGGTTGATTTGGGATGGTGGTTAAATTTTGAGAACAAGATCTTGCTGAATATTTAACAGCTTGCCGTTCAGTGCCTAGTCCTAATTGGTAGGGAACCATGGACCAATATCGGGTCTGTAAAGGATTCGAAATTTTTGAATTACTTGCTCTAAAAGCATTCATGGTTCCCTGAAAACCGAGAGCAAAAGGGATCTGTAATTTTTTGAGCGTACTTTCACTATTTATATCCTGTATAAAAGATAAATAGCGTTGAGGGTTATCCACAAAAAATACAGGATGATTAATCATAATAAAATCTTGTGTCATTGCTTGATCATCATTTTCCATGATCTTTTTGCCTGGAACTCCTAGAATTTTTATTGCCATACCACGGGCATCTTTCTTATAGTCAGCTTTAGTGGCATCTCCTGAAGCATTGGAGAAACGAATCCATGCTGAATAGGTCTTATCAGGTATAAAAATTCCCTTAGCTAAATTTGATGGCAAGGATTTTGAGACATGGAATTCTGCCCGAACACAGCCGTGAGCTTTAGGATGTGCATCTCGCAACGCATGGCCTGCTGCGTATTGCTGGCGGATACTTTGTCCAATCTGCTCAGATATTTGTTCAGCCAGAATCTTTTCGTTTGGTTGTAACTTTTCACCTAATTCCGTATCAATGGTTGGATAAGGGATACTGTGTGTGTTGGCTACAATATTTGTTTTTTGATGAGTATGAGCGCATCCACTCACAGCAACGAGTATTGGAGCAATCGAGCACAATAAACTAAAACGCATCAATGGCATAAAATCAAACATTTATATGCTCCTTAGCATAAAACCGTTGAGCAAAGTGCTTATTCTAATGAAAAGAATTTGGGTTGGTGTCATACGATTATCTAATTGATTGCCATACTTATGGTGACTGTTAGGTCTATATTAGTCAGTGGTTGTTTGATGCGCTTTCCAAAAGGCGCTATTTAACCATCTTTGCTCTTGTTTGTATAAAGCATATCGGCGGTTTTCATAAGTTTTTATCACCCGATTTATTTCTGCTAGGTACTGTGCTTGTGAGTGCTTATCTTTTGCAGATTGAATAATGTTTTCGACTGCTTTCATACCTGTATAAATCGCATTAAACAAGCCTTGTCCTGCAATAGGGTCAAATGCCAGTAATGCATCACCACAAGCAATCCAACCATCGCCTAATCCTTGTTTTAGCCAAGCGCTGCGAACGTCATGAGCATAGATATCTTTTTTTAGTTCTAAGTGACCTAACAGACCTGAGATTGTTGTATTTTTCCCAAGTATACTGTTCCAGTTCTGCGCATTATTATGCAATGTAGATGCTGTTTTAGGAGTGGTGTGGTAACCCATAACCCAGTGGGATTCTGAAATTTTACCTGCATATAGCCATCCATTTTTATCGGAAGAAATGATTGTTTTATTGAATGAAATATTTTTTTCAGGTGTGCAACTACGATACAACGCAACCAAAGGGATTCCTCGATGACGTTCAATACCCAATAGACGACTTATTTTAGCACTTCGACCTGTTGCATCGATTATCCATTTTGCTGAGATTGAAGTGCCACATTCCAAATGAACATTCCAGTTATTATCAATTTTTTTTAAATCTAAAATGTTGGTACTGAATTGCGGTATTTTATCAATTTGTGCGTGTTGGGCTAAAAGCGCATCAAATACTTGCCGATCTATACGCAGTCCAAAGCCATAGGGATCTTGCAGAGCGTCCGTAAATAATGCAGTTTCGCTGCCCCAAAAGGACATATTTCCACTGACACGTGGTGAATAATCTTGATGAAGATTCTGATCCTTTTGTAAAGCTTCAATCACAGATTGAAGACCAAGCTTCGTTAATAATCGAATTGCTGAGCCAGGTAGTGTTTCACCGAATTTATGTATTTTATGGCTCGGGTTGTCAATGATGATGACGGAGAATCCAGCCAACACAAGTTGTCTTGCCGCGATAATGCCAGCAGGCCCTCGACCTGCTATGCACACATCTGTGGTTAATTGATCCATTTTAGCGTTTTTGTACACGTACAGAACGGAATGCTAATAATTGTTCATGGCTTGCCCAGCCTGCTTTTTCAAGATCGGTTAGTGGCTCGACTCTGCTTTCTAATAAGTTGGTTGCATATTCTGCTGCTGTTTTTAATTGGCCTGCGATCAAAGTTTCAACATAAAGATATTCAGGAATATCAGGATCATCTTTTAAACCTTCGCGTACTTCAACAATACCAAGCTCATTGAAATGCGCAATCATACGCATCATCACTTCTGCCGTATCTGCATTTTGGATGGCACGTAACCAGCTACGACGTTGATTAAAGGCGGCAATACGTTCTTCTCGTGGTAGGTCTAAGTTAATCACTTTTTGATAGTCTTGCTCGGTTAGGACATGATTTGGAACACGGGCTGCCCAAAATGTTGGAAGGTATGGGTCGAAATCAGGGTCATAACCTGAGCGACAGAATGCTGTATCACCTTGCCATGGAATCGCCATCCAACGGGTAATGCTACCCGGTATTTGAGCATATAAAGGCCCATCTACTTGTTGAACTTTGACAGGTGTCATGGTGGCACCATAATCAGGTTCAGGATCCGAGTTGGAACGTAGTCGGATTCGAAAAGGTGAACTATACATACTGGCATGACGCATGGGCCATGTCATTTCACAACCAGGATGGAAAGTATCGGCTAAGCAATAATGTAGGGCTGCTTGATCTAATGTATGTGGTTGCTCTTGTAGCGGAACTTGATCTAATGAGCTTGGTAATTTAATTTCTTCATTTGACCAGTCATCAATAAAATTTCCTTCTACCCAATGACGGAGTAAGCCTTCTTGTAAACCTGTCATGGTGAGCATATTGCCAGTTCCATTTTCTGAAAAACTGCCAAACGCATCGCCATAAATCCAAGGCCAGATATGTGGCCATTGTACTGGCTCGGCGACTATCGGTTTTGATGTTCTAAAATTGTGGAAGATTGCACGTCGTAGCTCACTATACGGATCAGCTAAGGTTTTATCTTTGACTTTATAAGAAAGTTTGGCAAGCAATACTGGGTTGCTAAAATCCATAGGACAACCTTTAGCGAAATAGGCTGCAAAACCTTTATTGACCCACTGTAAGCCGCCTAGGCGCTTTAATAGTGGCCATATATCTTTGGTAAAAGAGGGCTTTTCTGGCATGACCATCCAGCCTGCATTGACATAGACATCACACATGAGATCGTACATCGTCCGCCAACTGACTACATCAGGCGCATAATTAGGTGGAGTAACGACAACCCATGCTGATTCAACAGGAATGGCAATTCCATTTATCGATACGCTTGCTGTGACTGGACCATCAGATGTGTCGTCATACCAATCATCAGCATTATTAAAGCTTGGTGGGTTATCTGGATCATAGACAGGGGCTTGGGTAGGTGAAGCTGATTTTCCATGTCCTCCCAAAAACAATAAACGCCCATTTTCATCCGTTTGGATTTCACCTAAAGGTACCGTGATGGCTTGATCCGCTGCTGCCTGAAAAGTTCCTGTATCAAAACGATGTTCAGCACCACCTGCAATATTGCGGCCACAAATACTTCGTGGACCAGGATCAATGGCTAACTTATGACGGTTTATTGGCCTAACTTTTGGGTTGCGTAATGTAAAAGCATTGTCTGGTGCATTTACTGCCTCTGGGATATCAAGTGCATATTGAAATTGATACCATTCAGCTTTACGGTTGGCCACATGAACAGTCCAGACAATATCTGCATTGTCAGGGCTAAGTTCTCGAACCACGTCTCCAGCAGCGTTATAACCATAGATACGGAATCGGGCAGCTTGTCTTTTTATTGCCCCCGTTGCATCTCTATAACTATTAGGCTGTTGATTTAGGTCCGCAGGCGCATCTACAACTTCTGGACCAATAAAGAACTCATTTTCACTATCACCTACACGTGCAATACCAATCGCTGGATGAATTGCTGCACGTACAATTTGGGTATCAATGCAAGCAGCAGGTGAAATAAGCGGACGAGGAGTGTCTGGTTCACCTAAGGGAACACCATTTACATTACGGCGTAATTCAGCAGATGCAGCGTAAACAACACGTCGTGCGTCTGCAATCGAACCTACTGGAGCATGTTCGGCGGTGACTCGCCAAATATTCATGGATAAGTTTTCACCGTATTGGGCTTGTCCACGAGCAGAGATATCTTGAATAGGAATAATAATATCAGCGATATGTATTGGTGGACTTAGATCTTCTGGCCAGACCACAGTTGCTTCATCTAGCGGCATTGTTTCAGGGTTGGTTCTGAGTTGGATCATGAAGCGGAAACGTGCTTCTGACTTTTTTAGGCGCGTGATTAAATCTGTAGCTAAATAAGAAGGGTCATTGGGCGAGTGCTGAGGTGGATCAAGATAAAAGTCAGGTTCTAATTTATATTTTACATATTCATTTTGACCAAATTGAAATGGTAAACCGCTCCAATAAGTCGAAGCCAAAACACTGGCAACGGGTTTTGCCATCACATCCAACAATTCTGAAGTTTTGGGATGTGCTTTTAAATAAGGATCGTAATTACCATCGACAACACCTGCTTTGGTAAATTCACACATGTCTTTGGCCGTGTCAACGAAAAAGGAATCGAAGTTTTGTAGGATAAAATCAAAGGTATCAGCATCAGGATTCCCTAGTATTTTCTCACCAGCGACATCAAATAATTTAATGCCAATACCCAACGTAGATTTGAAATCTGTATTTGTGGGCGTTGTATCTGATGAGAAGCGAATCCACGTCGGGTAACTTTTGCCAATATTTGCAAATAGCCCGACACGTAACTTTTCAGGCAAATCATCACGGACAATGAACTCGGCAGCGGCAATCCCGTGAGGTTTGAGAAAAACTGGCCGCATAGCAGGGCATTGGCCTTTACCAATTCTGCCAGCTTGAACCATGTCGACAAACATTGCTTTCAAAGATTCAATTGGATCTTTTGTGCAATCAACGCAGGTGCTATTGTTTTGTGAATCGGATTTCAAGTGATCCATTTTTATTCCTTATTATTTTAAAGTGTTTTTATTTTCATCAATTAAAAACTATAGAAAATGATTCGGCTGGTCAATATATAGCCATGTTTAATTGGGAAATAATTTAAATATAGTTTTAGTTTTTCTAATTTTTGTTTTATCTTTTCTTAAATAATATTATTTATAATAAAATTATCTTAACTTTATTTTAATTAAATTTTAAATAAAATGTGATCCATTAATCGAAATTTGGTGGTTTTAGCAATTGATTTGATTTGTAAATAATTTAAGTTGATTATGTGAACTAATCTAATTTAAGTGTAAATTAGTTCACATACAGGATAATAAAATAATAACTAGTAGTAGTTTGCAGTAATGACAGCACTTTTTTGATCAGAAAGCTGCTCGAAGCTAATATCTGTAGTCGTATTTTTTTGTGTTTGGATATTTAAGTCATTGATTGAAATAGATTGTGTGTCGATCTTATCGCGTATAACGTTCAGCTGCTGACAGTCATTGTTTTGATGCTGCTGCGAACAGGTATCTTCTACAATACTTCCATTCAATTGGATGGTGCTTGCTGAATAACTTACCGAAGCAAACGCCATTAATGATAAAAGTAGGGCAGATTTATAAATTTTTTTATACATGTTTATTGCCTTTTATAAATGTATTAAGCATTAATTAACATGAGTTTTATTATTAAGGCAACATTAATATTAAATATTATTAAAATAGTTTTTTAAAGTGTGATTTGTTTAAAATTTTATTTTAAAATTGATAAATAGTATGTTTATTTTATTTTGTTAATTAAGTCACATATTTTTATCTTAATGGGAATTTATAACCTGACCTGTCTGATATACATTATATAGTTTTTGTCGCATGTTTTTGAAATTCAAATATGGAACTTAGCTATACAGTTGCTACTGGAAAATTATGCTATTTCCATTTTTTAAAAATAAAAAGCCTAATCAAATGATTAGGCTTTGACAGCTTTAAATGAACTAAATTGTGTTACCGCAGATGTCTGTTGCGCCTTGTGGATAGCTGAACTGTAAGGCATTTCGGTCCGTGATCAACTCAGATGAGAACTCTAGTCCTGCGAGTTTGTCTGAGAATTTACCGTCTTTATCTGAACCAACCCAGCTACGGATATCAAAACCTATATTTTTCAATGGGGCAGGGAGTATTCCTTGATACCCCTGATCAACGCCATTGACAATAAAGCCAACCTGTTTGGTATTTTGGTTGATATAGATACCTACGCGATGATATTTGCTTTGATACTCAGTTAATTTATTGTAGTAATAAGCGGTTGAGCTATACTCAGTATTATCGCTATTTTGGTAACCGAGGTTGAATAATACAAATGGCGGATTCTCACCAAAATCTGGATCAGCACTGCCAGCTGCAAATGAATAGAGTGATTTTACGATATAGCCATTATCAGTTTCACCACTGAAGTTGATATCAGTTAAATATGATGAACTAGGTTCGCCATAGTAACCACCGTTAAGTGGAGCTGCAGGAATGTCTATTTGCATTTCTAAAGCAAGAATCCCTGTATTCGGTAAAGGTAGATCACCTGAACTATCGAGAAATGGAGGGAGAAATCCGTCATTGCCGCCCGATGTTTGCAATCTTTTCTTACTTGCTGCCAAGAAGTCAAAATAATTAAGAGTGATATTTTCTTCAGGGTAATGGTCTGTAAAATATGGAGGGGCGACAGTTAAACTAAACTTTTGCCCATTGATTGTAGGGAATACACCCATCAGATAGTTGGGATTCAGACTGTTCCAAGTATCATAATCTTGTTGTGTGGCATCAAAGTTATACTGACAAGTTTGTGGTTGGCTAGAACTACGTAAACTAAAGCTTGTGGATGTTGTTGCTGTTGATTGAGTAGAAGTAGCATTTTGTTGTGAACCATTTTGATTTTCGCCACAGCCGAGTAAGGCTAGGCTAAGTGCAAATATGCTCAGTTTTTTCATGGATTATTCCTCTGGTGTGTTATTTACGTTTTTTATCAAAAATTAAATGTGAGTATTTCTTGAGTTATTGATTTTAAAAATTAATAACTTAATTCTATTTTTTGAGTTTTTATAAAAAAAGACCTCTCGTTTGGGAAGAGGTCTTATAAAAGGTTAATCGTATTGAATGGTCACAGTAGCCATAGCGCGGACTTTACCCGCAGTGACATTGGCTGCAGTTTGATAGTAGCGAGCTGTTAGTGGAACATTGTATTGAACAGTTTGGTTCGATTTCACTGTTCCTAGCTCTAATTTATTACCTAAACCAATCACTTGATTTTTATTTTGATAATTCCATACAAGCTGTACGCCAACACCATTTGCTTTGGTCGAGTTTGGCTCAAGATTCTTTAAAACCTGAGTGTTATTGCCTTCTTGTTGGTAATCAAAGGTTAAACTAATGAGGTTTTTTTCTTCATAACCTGTTGGATTTTCACCACCATTGCAAAGAATATTTAAGTCAAAAGATTGCTCGCCTTGAGTTGAGCCGATACCTTTAAAGCCCGATTTCATCACAGTTGGAAGCTGTACTGCTTTATTAATATCACCTCTCCATTCGCAAGAGGAAGAAGCAATGGTAATTGCATTACCGTAAACAGTACTGGTTAAAAATGGACGGTCATTTCTGTTTCCCGCGTAATAGGTACTATAAACACCGGGCACTAATGTTCCTGAGCCTGTATTTTCTGCCGTCTTCACAATTTCAACAACGAAATAGCCTTCGGCAAGCTTAATACTAGTACTTGGTACAGATCGAGTGTAAGGATAATATCCTGAAAAATTCGTTGCATTAAAAGCTTCTCGGTAAAGACGAATTCCAATTCCTGGGATATTGGTCGAATAAATATTATCGCCGAGTGGGCTAATTGCATAATTTTGTAATAATCGTGCGACCATCATATCGCTACGACTACAACTATATGTTGTTTTATCGTTGGGACGAATCTCGAAAAGAGATTTTACCAAGATTTTACCTACAGGGTCACTTGGTCGAACAACAACACGTCCAACCTGCATAGAAACATCAATAGTGGTGAAGCCTGCGCTAGTTGAACAAGCAGCTTGAGCTGCTGTATTCACACCAAAACCTGCAGCAACTAAGGCACTGCTTAAGAGTAATTTTTTCATTTGCATACGGCCTCAGACATGATCATGCTTTGCTGGTCGTTAGAAAGTTGTGCTGTAACATCATAACTGAAATGGCACTGCTCATTGGCTTCATCGCCCCATTTCACGTACAAATCACCTTTTGGCTCTTGCGTACGTAAATACACCATACTGCCTTGTGCCACGATACCTACAGATTCATCTTTAGTATTAAAGACTTGTGCAGCGAATGGTAAGCTTTCACCCGTTGCTGTTTTGGTATTGATGTAAATGGCATAACCTTTCTTGGTTGAAAAATCAACTTTTGCGATCGCACCAGCAAAAGGCGCGATACGCTGACTGGTTTCTTCTAGTTCAACATTGGTCGACATTTCTTGAGGATCAAGTGTGATGTCATTTAAACGGTACGGTGTTACATACGGGATAACAGCATAACCAGATTTATTCACACTGAGGCCAACGGTGTTGTTGACTTTGGCACCTGCAGCATCTGGCGCATACACAAGTACCATAGTTTGACCTTGTTCAGGACCAAACAGGATGCCATCCGAATGAGCAACAACGCTACCACTAACACTAAGCATCGCTTGTTGATATGAATCAGCAATACTATAAGAACCACCAACCGTCGCAAAGTTTGTACGATAACGACTGTTAACGTTGAAACTCGGGTTCTGTCTGTCTTGATGAGATACAGATGCACCGTAGTTGAAACGATCGCCAACCATACCGCTCATACCGACTGTGCGGTTGTTTTCAGATGCGTTTGCATTGACGTTGACCGAATTCTTTCTGAAATTGATTGGGAAAGAAAGTGTCATCAAATATTCTGTATCACGTGTTTGCGTACTGCTTGAACCGTATTCGATCTGACGATTGGTTGCAGAAAGACCATAGGTTAAGCCATGATAATTGTTGCTATAACCAATTTGATATTGGCGACTGGTCTCATTACGGTTCCAGTAATCATTCCAAGAACCAACCATGTAAATATTACCCCAACCTTCAGGTAAACCTTGGTTTAGGGTGATTTGGAACTCACTACGCTGTTTACCCACAGCAAAGGTATTCACGCCTTTATCTTCAAGATCGCGAATGAGTAGGGCATCACGTAACTTGTAATAGTTCTCAGTCGAGTAACGATACGCTGCCAAAGTTAAGTTGGTGTTGGTCGGTGAAATGAGCTTACTATAACTTAGACGGAAGCTTTGTCCGGATTGAGAACCTTGCTTGTCAAAGTCAGTATTGGACTGGGTAATATCGAATGATACTGCACCAATTGGTGTTGCAACTGCCGCACCTAATAATAAAGCACTATAGTCTTCCGCTAATTGAAAACCTGTATAGCCCGTCAAATAGTTATTAATACCGCGTTGGTATTTACCTTGTGTTACCCACGGCGTTAAATCAATATCACGGTCGCGAAACTCACCCGCAGTGACTGAGTAGCGGCTTAGGCCTGGACGTAGCATTTGCACAACAGATGCATAAGGAACAGCAAGTTTTTGTATTTCGCCATTTGATTCAATAATCGAAACTTCGAGTTCACCACCAAAACCTGTAGGGTAGAGGTCATTAATTTCAAAGCTACCCGGCGCAACCGTGGTTTGATAAATCAACTGACCTTGTTGGCGAACTTCTACTTTGGCGTTGGTTTTTGCGTTACCGCGAATACGTGGCGCATATCCAAGCATACTATTCGGTAGCATACGGTCATCGCTTGAAAAATCTAAACCGCGATAACCAAATGAGTCAAATAACTCACCATTGGTAAAGCTATCACCTAAGGTAACGACTCCTCGATACTGAGGGAAAGCACGCTGTAAATAGGTGCTTGTCGATTCGTAGTTTGATTTCTTTTTAGTTGTTGAATCTAATTCACTTTGAGCACCATCTTGCCATTGCCACTGACCATTGTGGCGAAGTTGCCAACCTGCAATATTGGCGCCCGCAGTAATTGCCATGAAGGCATTGGTGGTTTCTTTATTTTCATTTAAGCGATTAAACGTTTTATAGGCACTACCGCTATACGATAAAAATCCAGCATTGACACCACGATCCCAAATACTCGGATCAACATAGCCTTGTGCATTTTTTTGTAAGGCGATTTGTGGAATCGAAATATCGACACGCAAACGTGACGTGTCGAAATCGTAATAGGCGTTTTCGATCCACTCTTCGATTTTGTAGCAGGCATTCGACGCAGCAGTTTCAGTACGATTGACAAGAACGTCTTGTTTTACGCCATATTCAAGCAATGAGCTAGAAGTGAAACAGGTAAAGGCATTTTTATTTTGTTCAGTTGAACGGAACATCATTCTTCTTTTGCCAAACCAGTTGCCATTGATATAAACGTCAACGTTATATTCACCAGGCAAAACTGGGTTCCCGTATTTAAAACGAGAAATATCGACTTTCTGTGCATCACCGATCAAGAAGACAGAGTCAAATTCTGCTTCCATTGGTGGTGCTTGTTCTGCTGTCTGTTCTACTGCATAAACAGCCATAGGCATCGTAACTGTGACTACCCCAGAAGTAAGGTAATAACAAATACGACGCTTCAAGAATTTAGCTGTTGCATTTTTCTTTGACATAATCCGTTCGCCTATTCAAGGATAGGTACAAAATCACTTATTGAGTGGAAATAAATTTGTTTGTTATTGAAGCTTGATCTGGTGTTCGATACGACCACCGTAATCATTGATATTCACGTAGCTGAGCTTTTCGGTACTACCAGTTTTCAATTGGATCTTGTCCTCTGAAAAAGGTGGTAACATCAAACCTTTAGGCAGCAAGTCAACAGGTTTTCCTGCATTTTGCTGGTACACCGCAGTCATGGTGACGTGAAACGGCGTTGGATTTTTTACAATCAATGTTTGACCGCTTTTAGCCCACTGCAATTTTTCACCAGCAAGATTGGCATCAGCTTTAATGCTTGCTGGACGATAGAAAAATTTAATGCGTGAACGGATCGCAAGCTGTAAAAAATTATCAGGAACAGCATCTTTACTGTTCGCTGTTGGTCTTGGTGGAATATCCAAAACATTCAGCCAAAAAACTGTTTCTTGTTTTTGATTTAATTGAGCTGCATTTGGTAATGCAGTAATACGAAGAGATTGACTCTTCGTTGGATCAACACGTGAAATAGGGGGCGTAATCATAAATGGAACTTTAGACTGATCGGGTGTACTTTTAGCATCACCTTCATCAATCCATGCCTGAACAAGCGATGGCTTAGAACCATTGTTACTGACTTGCAAAGTCACTTCACGAGCATCTGATGGATAAATAACGCGAGTACCATGCAAAATAATTTCTGCATGTGTTTGACTTGCGATTAAAGCCGATGACATCGTTAAACCAAGCAAAAAATTGTAACCGTTCAGTGCCATTTAAATTTACTCTATGATTGCGTGAAGTGTACAACTGCGAATTTCTAGAAACCTAGAAATTCGCACCATTTATCAAAGATTATTGATAAATAATAGTGTACTGAACTGAAGTGTTTACTTCACCAGCAGTAGATGCGCCAGTTGCATAGTATTCAGCATAGTAGTTAAGGTCAGCAGTACCGCCTTCTACAACGTCAACCCATTGTGAGTTCGCTTGAGCACCGTTGCTACCAGCAGCAAGAACTGGGATTACTTGGTTGTTGTTACCTAGTAATTGAACATCAACGTTTTTCGCGCCAGCAGCATTTTGGTTAAGTAAACGGCCAGTATTGAAATCAACAGTTGCACCTGGTTCGAAGTAAGTTGCAACTTTGCCTTCTGAACAGTTACCTAAGTTGATTTGGAATGGTGTACGACCAGCAACAGCACCTGCGTTAGCAAGAGTTTGCTTAGAAACAGTAGGAAGCGTAACAGTAAAGTCTTTACCCGCTGGAGTCACGATGTCACAAGTTTTGTCTGTTACTAGACCATTAATTGTAATCGTTCCATCTGCAGCTTGAGCGTTAGCAATACCAACAACTGAAAGAGTAGCGATCAAAGCAAGTTTTTTCATAATAATTTCTCGAACACATCGGCTAAAAGTTTGAATTAAAATTACTTCTCAGTTGGATTTTTGCGCTGAACAAGTAATGTGCGAAATATATATCAATAGGTTTTAAAAATGCAAACCACGTCACATTTTTATGATGGTTTTTAATCTAATTTTCCGATTGTTTATAAGTTGTTGATATAAAAAGTTTTTACTTTATGTGGAACTTATTTTACCAACTGGTTTGTTTAAAATTGCTTAAGACTGATTGTTTTTTCCTTTCATAAAAAATGGACTATTTGATTATTTTTTGATCAATAATTGGCGGAAATTGTATTTTTATGTGATTTGCTTAACAAAACTGAAAAAATAATTTAGATGAATAATCAAATTTTTAGAATGATTATTAAGTGTGTTTACAAAAAGCTCAAAGTTCTTTTAAGAATGTTTTAAGGTTCAATCCTTAGTTTTTTAGTCATGATTAGATGAAAAAAACGCCGAGAGGAGCTTTCAATGAACATGCTTTATACCCACAAACCAAACTACTATTTCTTTGCACATAAGTTTGTTTTATTCCTAGAAAGTTATTTAAAAAGTCATCCTACGGAACAGCAGACTAGCTTCAACTTACAGACGATCTATGATTTATTCAGCCATGATCGTGCCTCTAGTACGACCAATTTAGAGGGTATCTTAAATATTGCAGATGAATACGTGCTTGAAACAGATGAAGGGCAGCAGTCATTGATCCAGTCTTATCATGTACATTTAGATAACCATGTGCTGACCTTGGCATTTAATACAAAGGCTGTTGAAAGTTTAAAGGCAGGCCAAACGATTGTGAGTCCGCAAGCGGCTTAAATATTTAAAGGTGTATTCTCGTTTTACACACTTAGTGAGTAATGTCCTTTACTAAGTGTTTTTTACAAGCTGCGTTAAAGCCTTTGATCCGTTATGATGTATAGATCCAATGAAGATATACATCGTGTTATGGATAAAGATTTTAAGTCGGAAACCTATACGGTAGATGAAAATATTGCCGATACAGTGTTATGGTTGATGCATCATCAGGATATTTTTGATTCATTTCATTTTGATGTGCATAGCCAAGAACTGTCAGTCACACATGCAGCAGGCGTTGATATCATCCGTATAGGAATGTTTTTAAATGCTGAATATGGCATTTTGGTGACATCAATTTAATCATCTCTAAAGAAAAAGCCTTGTCATGTGACAAGGCTTTTTGGTTTATGCACTCATGGCATCTACGGAAAGTTCAGCAACGGTCGGCTTTGGTTTTTCTGCGGTTAAACCTAATTTGGCAAATAGAACTTGATCTTTACCTTCACCCGCATTTGGCGTGGTAAGTAGTTTATCACCTGAGAAGAGTGAGTTTGCACCCGCCATAAACGCAAGGGCTTGGTCAGAATCACTCAATGATTCACGGCCAGCAGAGAGGCGAACATAGCTGTGTGGCATGATAATACGTGCAACAGCAATGGTACGGATCCATTCAGTCACATCAAGCTTTTCAACATTCGCCAACGGTGTACCTTCAATTGGAACCAACATATTGATTGGTACAGACTCAGGGTGTACTGGCATGGTCGAAAGTTCATGTAACAAGCCAATACGGTCATTACGACTTTCACCTAGGCCTACAATACCGCCACTACATACTTTCATACCTGCTTGACGTACATGATCTAGCGTATCAAGACGATCATCAAAAGTACGGGTACTGATGATATGTGAATAGTATTCACGAGAGGTATCTAAGTTATGGTTGTAATAATCCAGGCCTGCATCTTTTAAACGTTCAGCTTGCGATTGGTTCAGCATACCTAAAGTCATACAGGTTTCTAGGCCTAGTGCTTTAACTTCACGTACCATTTCAAGCACGTAAGGCATATCACGTTCATGTGGGTTACGCCAAGCGGCTCCCATACAAAAGCGTGATGAACCAGACTCTTTCGCTGAGAGTGCTTCACGGATGACTTTATCGACTGCGATACGCTTTTCTGCTTCTAATTTAGAATCGTAACGAGCTGATTGCGAACAATACTTACAGTCTTCTGGACATTTACCCGTTTTAATCGAAAGTAGGGTACTGACCTGAATCGCATTTGCTTGGAAGTGTTGACGATGAACACCTTGTGCTTGAAATACTAAGTCTAAAAAAGGTTGGTCATATAAAGCTTGGATTTCATCACGAGTCCAGTCATTACGTAAAGTCATTGTTATATCCATGATGATTGATTACAGACATTGAGATTCATCATACAGAAATCGTGCCAAAGCCAAAGGGCAAAAAACACCATTTTTCTATTCAGTGTACGTTTATTTGCTGCAATTGCTGTTGAATTGCCCAATCAATATGTACATTGACGATCTCATCGTGCAACGTTTTCGCATCTTGCAATTGAGTGACGATTTCAGCTGAGTATGGAGCATTTCCAAGGCCGATTGCAATATTGCGTTTAAAGGACTGATAACCTGTACGGCGAATTGGGCTGCCTTCAGTATTGGCTAAGAATGTCGCTTCATCCCATTGCCAGATATCCAGTAATCGAATGTTATCTAGACCATGTCTTGGGTCAAAGTCAGGAATTGACGCAGTTTTGGCAAAACCGTTCCATGGGCAAATCAACTGACAATCATCACAGCCAAAAATACGATTGCCGATGCCAGAGCGTAATTCTTCAGGAATGATCCCTTTATATTCAATGGTTAAGTATGCAATACATTTTCTTGCATCTAACATATACGGTTCCACAATTGCCTGTGTCGGACAAATGTCGATACAGGCAGTGCATGAACCGCAATGTGCAGTCGCAGGTTGGTCAAAAGGTAGTTCTAGAGAAGTAAACAGTTCACCTAAAACAAAAAAAGAGCCTGATTTTTTATGGATCAATAAGGTATGTTTACCCGTCCAGCCCATACCTGCACTTTCAGCCAGAGACTTTTCAAAAATAGGTGCCGAGTCGGCAAAAGGACGTGATTCAAAATCACCGACTTTTTCTTTGATACGACTCGCTAAAGTCTTTAACCGCCCACGCATGACTTTATGATAGTCACGTCCACGTGCATAGCGCGCAATAATGGCCGAATTTGGTTCAAATGGTACATAACGGGGCTTGGGCGATGCCACAAGATAGTTCATCCGCACACAAATAATGCTTTTAGTCCCAGGCACCAGCAATGTTGGATCAGCACGTTTTTCTAGGTTTTCCTCTAAATAGTGCATATCTGCATGATAACCCCGTTCTAAATATTCTTTGAAACGAGGCATTTGATCTTGAGCATCTGGTTTGGCAATGACACAATCAGAAAAGCCCAAGTCTAAAGCCTGAGTTTTTATCCATGCTTTAAGCGCCTCAGGATCAAGCTGTTGTAGCTCGATTTTTTGAGACTGTGTTTGAGATAGGGTGCTGGAAGCCATAAACCGATAATAAAGGGGAAAAACATGCAAGGCCTAGTTTACCATAGCCAAAGTATTCAAGCATGGGAGCAACGTTGGTTTGCTCAGCAAAATTCATCTTTAGGGTTAATGCAGCAGGCAGCATGGACAATATCACAGCAACTGGTCGAGCAATTTAAGCAAAACCAAATTCAAAAGATCGCGATTTGGTGCGGGCAAGGCAATAATGCAGGTGATGGATACTATATTGCAGCTTTTCTGAAGCAACAGGGATTTCGCATCACAGTTTATGCAACTGAACTCGGTCAATCTTTAGATTTAAAACAAGCAGCAGATTATGCGCAACAGCATCAAGTGAATATTCAAAGTGTTGATTACCTATTGTCTGAAAATGATGTCCATCAGGAACTCCCCATTTTTGATTGCCATATTGATGCTTTGTTTGGCATCGGATTAAACCGAGTACTTGATCAAAACTGGCAAGGTATTATTCAACTCTTCAATGCACAAACAGGTTTAAAAGTATCAATTGATATTCCAAGTGGTCTGCAAGCCAATACTGGACAAGCCATACCATGTGCCATACAAGCTCAGCATACCTTTACGATTCTCGGCTATAAAGCAGGGCTATTTACTGGGCAGGCGAAGCAATATGTCGGGCAATTACATCTCGTCAGTTTGATTCCAGCAGACGTTGAATTAAAACCACTAGCTCATTTATCGCCTGAAAAAATCGTTTTGCCGAAACGTCAGGCTTTTGGGCATAAAGGCAGTTATGGGCATGTATTGGTTGTTGGTGGACATGCCGATATGGGCGGCGCGGTCATTATGTCGGCTGAAGCTGCTTTCCATGCAGGGGCTGGTAAAGTCAGCGTAGTTTGTCATGCAAAACATCATCAAGCCATCTTGGCGCGCGCACCTAATATTATGGTGCGTGATATTCTTGGCTTAGACCAAGCAGCCATCCAACAACTATTAACAGCAGTCGATGCCGTATGTTTTGGTATGGGCTTAGGGCGGGACGAATGGGCAGAAGCAATTTATCTGCAATGGTTTAATTTGCTCAATCAGAATTCACATTTAGAAGTTGTGCTGGATGCCGATGCACTTTGGTTTTTAGCAAAGAATTCGGAACAACTGGGTGCTCATATCTACGTCACCCCGCATTCAGGTGAAGCCGCAACCTTATTGGGATGTACTGCTGCTGACATTGAGCAAGATCGAATTGCTGCGATTCAGCAACTGCAAGAAAAGTATGCAGGGCAATGGGTATTGAAAGGTGCAGGGAGTTTAATTTTAGAAGATAAATTATTTATCTGTACACAGGGGAATGCAGGCATGGGTACAGGTGGAATGGGAGATGTATTGGCGGGGATGATCGCCAGTTTAAAAGCCCAATTTCATCAGCAAGTTGCATTGCATGAAATCGTGAGTTTACATGCGCGGGCAGGCGATCTTTTAGCTAGGAATGGAGAGAGAGGCTTGCAAGCGCATGACATGGGAAAAATGATTTATCGAGTGGTGAATCAAGAGGACTAACGGCGTCTGCTACTTGAACGACTTCGCCCACGTGCCATACCACCTAGTGCATTGAGTACTGCCATTTTGCTCATACTGCCTGAAGCATGGGCATGGCAAATTGCTGCCGCAAGGGCATCGGCCGCATCTGCTTGCGGTTGTATGGTTAAATTGAGCAAACGCATTACCATTAGCTGTACTTGTTCTTTTTCTGCAGCACCATAACCCACAACAGACTGCTTGATCTGGCGTGCGGTGTACTCTGCAACCTGTAAATCCAGATTGACCAGTGCAGCAATTGCCGCACCACGGGCCTGACCGAGCTTTAAAGCTGAATCGGGGTTTTGCGCCATAAACACTTGCTCTACAGCAGCTTCAGTCGGGCCATGAAATTTAACGATACGTTCGACGCCGGCAAAAATACGCTTCAAACGTTCAGGCATTTCCTGTGTTTCAGTACGAATCGTCCCAGCATCGACAAAACGTAACTTATTGCCATCTTTTTCGATAATTCCGTAACCCGTTATGCGTGAACCGGGGTCAATACCAATAATTAATGACATGAAGTGCTATATGAAAGAAAGGGTGCTGATATTGTTACATAATGGGCTTTTCACTGCATAATATTTTTGTAGAATTTTGAATTATAAAGAAATAGTTGTTTTATTGAACGAATCTTGCGTGATTAGTTCAATATCTAAGTATTTAGCGCTCTGCTACAAGCGTAACTCAGATACATTGGGTGAGCGTGAGTTTTGATCGATTTGTGTGTAATTTAGGCGTTAATTGCTAAATTAAGCGATTTTTATAAAAATAATTTGCATTGTGGGTTAGATGTGCGTATAAAGCTAACTCGTCGGTGCGGGATGGAGCAGTCTGGTAGCTCGTCGGGCTCATAACCCGAAGGTCGTTGGTTCAAATCCAGCTCCCGCTACCAACCGAATTAAATTAGTTATGCTCTGTGATGTATTTAAAGTTACTGTCTAAAAAGAATAGGCAGTAATGAAGTTAGCTGAAATAACCCTAAATAAAGCTAAAAATTATTAGATTCTAGAAATGTAGTTGTTATCTCTCATCTGTCTAGCGTTATAGTAAACAAAATCGATCACTTGAGCTCAGGAATGAGTGATTTTGTGTTAAAAATTATTAATGAATGGCGTGTAGCCAAAGCCAGCAATGGCAACGAAATTTGTGTGAGAATCATCCCATTGAAACGTCAGCAAAATACGTTGAACGGTTCTAAATGGGTAGAGGTTGGAAAGAAAGTACTGTTGGAATCAGGTCAAGAAATTGACTTTAATTTGGACGGGAAAAGCTTCTATACGGATGTTAATCAGCTTTATCGATTAACATAAACAGTTCTTGCACTTGTAGTATCTATCTAATAACGATAGATTGTGTTAGATCATTATTGAAAAATTTTGATCTAACTCATAAATGAACAAAGTTTAAAAGGTTTAAAAGTATGTCTGATACAGTTACTGGTACTGTTAAGTGGTTCAACGAAACTAAAGGTTTTGGTTTCATTCAAGCTGATTCTGGTGAAGATGTTTTCGCTCATTTCAGTGAAATCCAAAGCAAAGGCTTCAAAGTTTTGAATGAAGGCCAACGCGTTTCGTTTGTTCTTGGTCAAGGTAAAAAAGGACCACAAGCAACTCTTATTACTGTTATCTAAGTACTTTAGACCAGTGAAAAAAAAGCTCACAACATGTGGGCTTTTTTTGTGCCTAAAAATACGTGTAAAAAGTATAAAACGAAGCTGGATTATGGGAATATGGTTTGCTATTTGAGGTCAAAATGGCATGAAATAATATGTTAAAATTTTATATAAGCATCAGATTTTATAATTTAAAAGAAAGTCTATAATTTTAAATATATGAAAATTAAAGTAAAAATAAAATATTTAGTCGTCTTTAAGGTCTAGCCTTGTATTGGAATAAAAGGTTTAAATAGAGATTGAGATTGCGTGAAAAATGTAAAGTCGTGTATAGTAAAAGCTAACTAGAAGAATAACGCTGTTGATTCAGAAAATCTTGCATCTCATAGTTGTAGATAAACCTTTCGTTTTATCAGATTTCCTCTCAGAGTTTATGATTCCAAGTTGCTCGCTGTTCAGCGCCCCAAATTTTTTAAAATAGGTTTAAATATATGTCTAATACTGTGACTGGTACAGTTAAGTGGTTCAACGAAACTAAGGGTTTTGGCTTTATTCATGCAGACTCTGGACAAGACGTTTTTGCTCATTTCAGCGAAATCCAAAGCAGTGGTTTCAAAGTTCTACACGAAGGTCAACGCGTGTCTTTTACAATTACTGAAGGTAAAAAAGGCCCTCAAGCAAGTGGTATTACAGTCGTTGCTTAAAACGAAGTACGATATTTAAAGAAAGCTCACTTTGGTGGGCTTTTTTTAGGTCTTCATGTTTGTTTTCTTAAGGCAGGCTCTTTTTTTAATTATTTTGTATTAAGTGTCGATTTTTGTCATAAATTCACCATTTGGTTGAAAAATTGCACTAGCGAGATATACGACTTTTTGCTAATTTATTTCTATTAATTTGTTAGGCAAATTAATCAGTGTAGTACATTTGATGAGCGTGAGAGTTATGGAAAACTTGGAGCCGTATGCTCAAGGGTTTGAGCAAGAAGTTCATGTACATTGTAAAAGATCTTTAGGTACGTTGTTATTCAGCTTTGTCGTATTGATTGCAACGAGCTTATGAGAGAAAAAAGCACCTTCGGGTGCTTTTTTAAATTCGGGTCCATTTTCTGTTTCGTAAATTTCTTAATTCAAAAAATTATATTCAAGATTTAAAAATAATATGTATTGCGGATCAATCATTAACGGTTTCTCAGCGTTATTGACCTATCAAAATTATTGAAAGATTCTAGTTTTATTGTTCATTCTTGTTGGGATAAGCTTTGTACATTATTGAGTAAGAAATTGTTTTTAGGTGAATTTCAAATGTATCGCGATATAAAAAAACCAACGCATTTAGATGATGTTGTATTTAAAGAAAGCAAAGCATATAAAAATTCTAATGAGTGGAGTTGGGTCAATCCAAAGCATGGTGAGTTTGACCATCCTGCAAATTACTATGAAAGCGCTTTGGAAGATTGGTCTTGTTTTGACGCTCTAACTGCCGATCAAGAATGCGATGTAGTCGTTATTGGCGGAGGGCTGTTGGGTGCTTCAACAGCCTTGCATCTGGCTGAACAAGGTGTAGATACGATTTTGGTTGAAAAGAATCGAATTGGCTCTGCCGCTTCAGGTCGAAATGGCGGGCAGCTTACGCCTGGTCTGGCACGATGGGAAGCTGAAGAAATGATTAAGCGCTTTAGTTATGAAGATGCTAAAAAACTGTGGCATTTTACCTCTACAGAAGCGATGAGCTTAATTGATCAGATTGCAGAAAAGTATGCTGTAAATTTAGCGCGTAAGCGTGGACATATTACCGCTGCAGTGCATGAGGGTCATTTGATTGCTTTGACTCAAGGTGCAGATGCTCGGAAATATTTGGGCGAAGATCATACGAAAGTTGTGGGTGAGTATGAATTAAAAGAGTTAATCAAATCTGACCTATATAAAGGTGGTTTGGTGGATGACTTGGGTGGACATATTCATCCTTTGGCTTTAAACCGTGCTTTGGTACATGGCTTTTGTAAAAATGCTGGGAAAGTTTTTGAACAAACTGAAGTCACTTCAATTTCTGAGCAAGCAGATGGTATTTATGTTCAAACAGCGACTGGTGTGATAAAAGCACGTAAAAGTGTGGTGATTGCTGTGCACCATAACGCGTTTAAGTTGCTCCCTGAAAAGAAACAAACCGCGATTCCATTCCATACTTATATCGCAGTGACGGCGCCATTGGGAGTGCCACTAACTGAATTATTACCTCAGGATCATCCTGTTTACGATACGCAATTACAGATTGATTATTACCGTGGTGTCTCGAAGAATAGATTGCTTTTCGGCGGACAAGGAACAGGTACAAGCTGGAGTGTAGGGCACATTAATCAATATTTACTAGGCCGAGTGAATAAAGTGTTTCCACAGCTAAAAAATGTTGAGATGGATTTCTGTTGGAGTGGCGTCAGTGATCTGACCATGAATGGCGCGACTGATAGTCGTAAGTTTGGAAATAAATTTCCAATTTATGCGGTACATGGCTGGAGTGGGCATGGTGTAGCGCAAACGGTGCGTATTGGTAAGGCTATTGCGGATGATTTTGCGGGTTTGAATCAGGATTATGCGATGTTAACCAAAATTCAGCATAGCGATATCCTGTTTGGGCGTTTGTTGGCACCATTGGCGATTCCAATGTCAAAAGGTTGGTATGGTGTAACAGGGATGCTCAATCCGGGCAAAATGGTTTCGTTTTAACCATCTATTTATCATCAAGTAATATAAAAATGCCTCTTAAATGTGAGGCATTTTTTATGTTGTTTCGTGATGAGTGATCATGACAGATAGAAATTGAATGAGCCGATTAATTTGATTTTTTTCTATATATGGATAAGTATTATGTATGCAGTGAGGTAAAAGGATGAAGTCCATGGATATTATACAAGTCAAAGATTTTTCTGCGGTGACAGGGTATACACAAGCGATCCTGGAGATGGATGAGTGGGTTGCGACCCGTCCTCATTTTTATGTGATCAAAGAACATTACTTAGTTGATGAAGCAATTCGACTGGAATATTTCATTATCCAATAGTTTTATGTGAGCTGCTCCAATTTATTCAGTTTGCATCGACGTTCCACGTTAGTATCGATTGGGAATCTCTCTGCTGTATTTCTATGCAAGACGTACGCTAATCTATGTTTTTGTTTCAAATCATAGACATAATCTTTGAATTTTTTTGCTATCTTTGCCTTTTCACTTTATCAGAATTCAAATTATGAAAAAGATCTTAGTTTTAGCTGCGGTTCTTACCTCACTTGCAGCGTGTTCAGCAACACCGAATAAAGACACTACACCACCTAAAATTGGTATGGCGAATCCTGCTAGTAAATATTGTGTTGAGCAAGGGGGTCAGTTAGAGATTCGAAATGAAACCAATGGTCAGGTAGGTTACTGTAAATTACCAAATGGTCAAGTGGTTGAAGAGTGGGAGCTTTTCCGCGCGAACCAACCTAAATGTATCGCTGATGAAGCAGCTAAGTTGGTTGGACAGTCTGGTTTAACAGAATCGCAAATCAAGCAAAAAACCAAGTCTGAGATTGTGCGCAGTGTTGGACCAAACCAGCCTGTAACCATGGACTATCGTGAAAACCGCGTTACGGTAACCATTGACCCTCAGTCTAAAAAGATTACTCAAGCAAGTTGTGGCTAATCTTCAAAGCAGGTCTGCTCGGCTCTCAATTGGATTTAATTTAATTGGGAGCTTTTTTGTACAAGCTATCGTATAAGACTTGATAAATTAAGAAATGTACCCATCAATTAATGTATTGAGTTTATTTTATTTGTTGTGTCAGGATTGTTTCATCAATATTGCACAAAGTTTTAATTTTTTGAGATTTGACATGAATCTACTTCTTATCGTGGTATTTGGCACAATTGCTGAAGTTTTAGTTTGGATTGGCGTGGGTGACCTCGTTGGAAGTATGTGGTATGTCTTTTTCTGGTTCATTCTCGCATTCTTTATTGGTCTAAACCTTGTGCGTTCAAGTACCTCGGGTATTATGCCGCAGTTACAACAAATGCAGATGACCGGACAATTGGGCGGTGATCCAGCGGTAACCAAAAAACTTGCACTTGCGATGGCTGGTTTCTTGTTAATGGTTCCTGGTTTGATTTCTGATGTGTTGGCGGTATTGGTACTGATTCCATCCGTTCAAACCGCATTTCGTAATGCACTGATGAAAACCATGGCGAAACGCCAGCAAGCGATGATGGATAAAATGATGGGGGGTATGGGCGGCGGTGCAGGTGCTGCTGGACCAAATCCATTTGCTGATCTGATGCGTCAAATGCAGGATATGCAGAACCAACAAGGTGGTGGTCAATATCGTGATTCAACCATTATTGATGGTGAGGCGCGTGAAGTGAAGCCTGATCAAAAGAAAATTGAATTTAAAGATGTAAACTAATCTAATGCGTTTAAAAAAGCACACTTTATAGTGTGCTTTTTTTATGTCTGATCATTCTGTTCTTGCTGATTCGCTATTTGCTCTGAATTGGGCGTTTGTTTATCTGCTTCTTTGTTTTGGGGCTGATATTGGCTTGATCGGAGCGTAGTAATTTCATTTTCAGATTGTTTGTATTTGCGACTACGATTTGCTCGCTCGCGAAATCCACCTTTATTAATTAATTCAGTCATGATGTATTCCACATGTTTGAAAAGATTATTTTATCAAATTATGTGAAAGATCAAAATAATATTAATAACTTAAAGATTTTCTTTGGATGTGGAATCTAATCAAATTGTCATAAAAATTTGTTAATTTGAATGAATAGGTCAGAAAACTAGATTGAATTCTCGTTTTTTTTCTCATAGGATAAAAGTGTGACATTTGAAAATGTTGTAAAAAGAAAATAAAAAATAAGCGGTAGGAGGAATAAATGATGTTATATCAATATCATTGTGCATGTTGTGACAAGGTCGTCGCATCAACCGATAAAGAGTGCCCATATTGTGGTTCTCATCATATCCGTAGTCCGTATGGAATGTGGATGTTTTGTGTAGCGGCCTGTCTTGCAGTTGTTGTCGTGATTAAACTTGCACATTTATATACTCAGCATCATCAAGAAGATCAGCCAGTGCAAAGCAATTCCTTGTTTGAAATGTTTAAGCAAGATAATACCAATTCGAATAAATAATGTCGGGGCAATAAAAAAGCTCGCAATTGCGAGCTTTTTCACAGAAGAGCAGTGCGGATTACAATCCAGCTGCATCCTTAAGCGTTTCAACTTTATCTGTTTTTTCCCAAGTAAAGGCAGAGTCTGAACCTTCACGGCCAAAGTGACCATAAGCTGCAGTTTGCTTGTACATCGGTTGAATCAGGTTCAGCATACGTGTGATGCCATATGGGCGTAAGTCGAAGTGTTCACGAACAAGTTGAATAATCAACTCGTCAGATACTTTACCTGTATTGAATGTATTGATTGAAATCGAAGTTGGTTCAGCAACACCAATTGCATAGCTGACTTGGATTTCACATTTATCTGCTAACCCAGCAGCAACAATGTTTTTTGCAACGTAACGACCAGCGTAAGCAGCAGAACGGTCAACTTTCGATGGATCTTTACCAGAGAAAGCACCGCCACCGTGACGCGCCATACCGCCGTAAGTATCGACAATAATTTTACGACCAGTTAAACCACAGTCACCTACAGGGCCGCCAATCACAAACATACCTGTTGGGTTGATGTGGAATTTGGTGCCCGCATGAAACATTTCAGCAGGGATGATCGGCTTCACGATTTCTTCAATAATCGCTTCTTTCAGCTGAATTTGAGAAATTTCAGGGTCGTGTTGAGTTGATAATACAACTGCATCTAAACGTACTGGTTTGCCGTTTTCATAAGCAAATGTTACTTGGCTCTTCGCATCTGGGCGTAACCACGGTAATGCACCCGAACGGCGTAACTCTGCTTGACGCTCCATCAGACGGTGCGCATAAGAAATTGGTGCAGGCATCAGCACATCAGTTTCACGGCTTGCGTAACCAAACATTAGACCTTGGTCGCCCGCACCTTGATCTTCAGGTTTCTGGCGGTCAACACCTTGCGCAATCTCAGGAGATTGTTTACCGATCATATTGATCACGGCACAAGTTGAACCATCGAAACCTAAATCAGAATGATGATAACCAATGCCATTTACGGTTTGGCGTACAATTGCTTCAAAATCAACGTTTGCTGTCGTTGTAATTTCACCAGCAAGAACAACCGCACCTGTTTTTACTAATGTTTCACAAGCGACACGCGCATACGGGTCTTCTTTTAGGATTGCATCTAAAATTGCATCGCTAATTTGGTCAGCCATTTTATCTGGATGACCTTCGCTTACAGATTCTGAAGTAAAAACAGCATACTCGCGCATGAACGTCCTATCACTGGTATTTTCAAAAAGACAGAGTATGTTACATCGACTTGGCTTATAGGACTAGCACAAGCTGACTAAAAAGCAGGAATTTATTCTATTTTCATTATGTTTTTATTGATATGTGTATCAGTAAAATTGATATTTAGTGCTTTTTATATGAATAAAGCTGTAATCGACGGTCTAAATTTTTTCTGGATTGCGCAGTGTTTTGTTTATCACTTGAACATTTACCCACAGAATGCCAAATGAATACGGGAAAAGTAAGAAATATCGTGTATTGCACTTTACCCACTGTCGTTTTTTTAAGACAATAGTCGCAGTTTTTGAAAGATGATTTCTCATCTTCACTCATATTATTGATTTAATCGGATTCTGACTTATGACAACCCCTTTAAATGAACGTCGTATTGCAAATGCAATTCGTGTCTTGGCAATGGATGCTGTGCAACAAGCAAACTCAGGGCATCCAGGTGCACCAATGGGGATGGCAGATATCGCTGATGTGGTTTGGCGTGAATTTTTAAATCATAACCCAACGAACCCGCAATGGGCGAACCGTGACCGTTTCGTATTGTCGAATGGACATGGCTCAATGTTGCAATATGCGTTATTGCATTTGACGGGTTATGCGTTATCGATTGATGATTTAAAACAATTCCGTCAATTACATTCTAAAACACCAGGTCACCCTGAATATGGTTATGCACCTGGTATCGAAACAACAACTGGTCCATTAGGTCAGGGTATTGCGAATGCAGTTGGTTTTGCATTAGCAGAAAAAACTTTAGCTGCTCAGTTCAACAAAGACGGTTTGAATGTTGTTGATCACTTCACTTACTGTTTCTTGGGTGATGGCTGTTTGATGGAAGGTATTTCTCACGAAGTATGTTCACTTGCAGGTACTTTAGGTCTTGGTAAGCTGATTGCTTATTATGATGACAACGGTATTTCAATTGATGGTGAAGTTGAAGGCTGGTTCAGTGATGATACTGAACAACGTTTCAAAGCTTACGGTTGGCAAGTCCTTCGTGTAGACGGTCATGATGCTGCTGCAATTCGTCAAGCAACTGTCGAAGCGAAAGCTGAAAGCAATAAACCAACCATCATTATCTGTAAAACGATTATTGGTTTAGGTTCACCAAACAAACAAGGTAAAGAAGATTGCCACGGTGCGCCACTGGGTAAAGACGAAATCGTTTTAACGCGTGAAGCATTAGGCTGGAAAGAAGATTCTTTTGTTATCCCAGAAGATGTATATGCAGCTTGGGATGCAAAAGCGAAAGGTCAAACCTCTGAAGCAGCTTGGAATGAATTATTTGCTCAATATCAAGCAAAATATCCAACGGAAGCAGCTGAATTATTACGTCGTATCAATGGCGATTTACCTGCTGAATTTGCTGCACAAGCTGACGCATTTATTGCTGAAACAAACGCAAAAGCAGAAACCATTGCAACACGTAAAGCAAGCCAAAATACTTTGCAAGCATTCGGCCCATTACTTCCTGAATTATTAGGTGGTTCGGCTGACTTAGCGGGTTCTAACTTAACACTTTGGAAAGGTTGCCAAGGCGTACAAGAAAACCCAGCGGGCAACTACGTGTATTACGGTGTTCGCGAATTCGGTATGACTGCAATCGCGAATGGTGTGGCTTTACACGGTGGCTTTGTTCCTTATGTTGCAACATTCCTTATGTTTATGGAATATGCACGTAATGCAGTGCGTATGTCTGCATTGATGAAGCAACGTGTGATTCATGTTTATACACATGACTCGATCGGTTTAGGTGAAGATGGTCCTACACACCAACCAATCGAACAAATTGCATCGTTACGCGGTACGCCAAACTTAAATACATGGCGTCCATGTGACACAGTGGAAGCAGCTGTTTCTTGGAAATCTGCACTTCAACGTAAAGATGGCCCATCAGCGTTAATTTTCTCTCGTCAAAACTTGCCATTCCAAGCACGTAATGAAGCTCAAATTCAAAATGTTGCAAAAGGTGGTTACGTGCTTGCTGAAGAAAAAGGTGCGTTAAAAGCAATCATCATCGCAACAGGTTCAGAAGTTTCATTGGCTATGGAAGCATATGCACAACTTGAAGGTGTGCGTGTGGTGTCTATGCCGTGTGCTGAAGAGTTCATGAAGCAAGATGCTGCTTACCGTGAAGCCGTATTGCCTGCACATATTCGTGCACGTGTAGCGGTTGAAGCGGCACATGTGGATTACTGGTGGAAGTTTGTTGGTTTAGACGGTAAAGTGATCGGTATGACCACTTATGGCGAATCTGCTCCTGCAAAAGACTTGTTCCAATTCTTCGGTATTACCACTGAAGCGGTTGTGGCTGCGGTTAAAGAATTGACTGCTTAATTGAATTAAGTGGTATAAAAAAAGCGCTCTGATTAAGAGCGCTTTTTTTGTTTTTAAAACTTCCGTGTTGAAATCCATGATCAAGTATGGTGGTATGCTATTAAACCAAAGAAACTCAATAAGCCCGAAATACTGGGAAAGATTTGGTTATTAAATAATGGCTAGAGCAAAAACTAAAATAGGCGATATATTTTCCGTCAAGCTCGATGAGAATCGTAAAAAATACTTTCAATTGATAGCTTTTGACTTAACTCAACTTAATAGTGATGTTATCAGGGTGTTCAATAAAGTGTACTCTCAGAATGAAAATCCTAATTTATTTGAGATAGTCAGTGGAGAGATTGATTTTTATGCTCATTGTGTAACGAAATTTGGCCTAAAAATGAATTTATGGGAGAAAGTTGGGAATATCTTAGAAGTTGGGGATATATCTAAAGTTCTCTTCAGAGATACGAATGATTATGGTGGCAAGGTTGGTGAGGACAAAATTAAGATATCTGAAAAATGGTATGTGTGGCATATCAATGACGATGAATTCACTCGAGTTGGTAAGTTAGAGGGTGAGAATAGGAAAGCTGAGATAGGCATTGTTGTTAACCCTAATGATATTGTGGAACGCATAAAAACAGGCAAATACGATTTCGTTTATCCTGAATTTGAATAGCAAATCAAGGCTGGGTAAATCCCAGCCTTTTTACTTCACCGTTTCACTGTGTTTGCTCTTAGGGTTTCAATATCTTTGTTATTCACTACCCATTTCTTATCTTTGATTAATGTAGTAATTATTCATCCAACACGCGATGGTTATTTTCCGGCTCCTTCATTACCAAGTGGAGCAAAATTCGTCACATAAATTAATCTCTTAGATAAATTTTCTTCTTTCAGCAGGAAAGTGTTTTACTATTGCATAACCATTTGTTCTCTGTATATGTGATGGTAAGAATGGCGGTATGCTATTAAACCAAAGAAATTCAATAAGCTCAGGAATACTGGGAAAGGTTTGGTATTAAATAATAGTAAGAGTAAGTACTAAAATAGGTGATATATTTTCTGTCAAGCTCGATGAGAATCGTAAAAAATACTTTCAGTTGATAGCTTTTGACTTAACTCAACTTAATAGTGATGTTATCGGGGTGTTCAATAAAGTGTACTCCCCGAATGACAATTCCGACTTATTGGAAGTAGTCAGTGGAGAGATTGATTTTTATGCTCATTGTGTAACTAAATTTGGATTAAAAATGAATTTATGGGAGAAAGTTGGGAATATCTCAGAAGTTGGGGATATATCTAAAGTTCTCTTCAGGGATACAAATGATTATGGTAATAAGGTTGGTGGGGAGCGAATAAATATATCTCATAACTGGCATGTGTGGCATATCAACGATGAAAACTTCACTTCTGTTGGTAGATTGGACGGAGAAAATAGACTCTCTTATATTGGTTTAGTTATTAATCCATTAGGTGTTATTGAACTATTGAAAGGTAATAAATACCCTCCAAACTACCCTGATTATCAGTAGCAATTCTCAGCTGGGTGTACGCCCAGCTTTTTTTGTAAAGATTGGATTGCCGAAACCTAAATTTTACAACAAATCTATTTATATCATTCATCCAATACTTAATTCACTCTGAATCGAAATATTAGACGTTAACAACTTATGAATCGGACAGCTTTCTGCGACTTTTAACAAACGTTTATGCTGATCCTCGTTAAATTCACCTTTGAGAATAATTTTACGTTCAATATTATTTTGACCTGACTCAGGCTCGCCATTAGGATTCAGTGCTAAATCCACTTGAACGTGCTCTAGCTTAATGCCTTTATGCTTGGCATACATTTCTAAAGTAATGGTGGTACATGCGCCCAAAGCGGAAAGTAACAGCTGAACTGGATTTGGCGCGGTATCTTGCCCACCTTTGTCAGCTGGCTCATCTGCATACCATGTATGACCAGCAGGATCTGTCAAGCTAACGCGATAAGGTGTTGATGTACTGAGTGCTTGTGCTGTGTGAGTCATATTCTGCCTTGTTGTTTATCTTTAAGAATTTAAATCTAAATTGATCATGTTCTTTCGATGTTCAATTGTCTAGTACCGAATGGTCTTATGATAGGCGCTTTAAATAACAACTGTAACGCTTTTATTGTTGCATGGATGAAACATATCGTTTTATAAAGAATGGTGAATAAAAATACTTGATCTATACACTAATGACGATACCAAACAAGGATACGAAAAATGCAATTTAAAACATTAAGCCTCGGTTTAGCAGTTGCTTTAGCAAGTTCAGTGACTTTGGCAGCACCTGTAGATTATAAAATTGATCCAACACATACTGCGACAGTGTTTAGCTGGAATCACCTTGGTTTCTCTACGCCAAGCGCAAATTTCACTGATATTCAAGGCACAATTAAAGTTGATACTGCAAAACCTGCAAATTCATCTGTGGAAGTGACGATTCCTTTAAGCAGTGTGAATACAAATGTTGCTGCTTTAGATAAAGAATTCCAAGAAGAAGCTTGGTTTAATGCTGCGAAATATCCAAACATTACTTTTAAAAGTACCAAAGTAGAAACCAAAGATAAAAAACACTTCAAAATTACAGGGGATTTAACGGTTAAAGGTGTGACCAAGCCTGTGGTATTAGATGCTGTTCTAAATAAACAAGGCGAGCATCCAATGGCGAAAGTACCTGCGATTGGTTTCAATGCAACAACGAGTTTTAACCGCTCTGCATTTGGTATCGGTAACTACGTCCCGAATGTTGGTGACAAGATCACTGTGAATATTACAACCGAAGCAACTGCTGCGAAGTAATATTAATCCCAAGGAAAAGCCTAGATGAGCACATCATCTAGGCTTTTTGGATTCCAATAATATATATTTATTAAAATTCTAATATTAGTTAAAAATTAGTAATCTAATAAAAATAAACATCAGCTGTGTTTGATCTTGGATCTGCGTTTTGATTGGTAGATATAACGAATTGAATCGACCACTTCACCAACAAAAATACACTCTTCATCCAGTGGAATGATATTGGGTTTGAATTCAGGATTGAGTGCCTGCAAATATCTTGAATTATCCGTTTCAATCACTAGACGCTTAAACGTTGCGTCTTCATGCTTCCTCACTACAATCATATCACCTGACTGCATATCGCTGTATTGCACGGTTGGATCAACCAAGATGTAATCGCCCTCATGAAAGACAGGATAATTACTCAGACCTTGTACCTTTAGATAGAAGCAGTCATCGCAATCATCTGGTAGTGGAAGCCATTCTTCAACCTGTGTGATATCAACCGATTCAACATTGGTGAAAACACCCGCTTGTACCCAGGAGAGTACTGGCGCCATATTGGCTTTTACAGGGGAGATATTCGAAGCATCTTCATGATTCGATTCTTTCGGCGTGGCATGTCCTTGACCTGTTTGCAGCCAATAGGCATCTACACCCAAAAAATTAGCAATCGAAGCTAAATGTGATGATGAACTGACCAGTCCTGTTTCAAGCTGGCTGAGCGCAGATTGTGTAATACCAACCGCAGCAACCACATCTTTTTGCGACTTCCTGGCATTTTTTCTTGCTTCTTTGAGCCGGTCTTTAAGCATTTTAATACACCTTAAATCAATAAATTAAGAATATTAGTAAGCTAATGTGAAGTCAAATTAGTATTCTTATTGAATTAATATTAGTTTACTAATATAATTGATCTATTCATTCGGTTAAATGCGAGAGGTGCGGTATGAACAAGTCAATCAATCCCAACATGCATATTAAGCAAAATCTCAATACGGAAATTGAAGCATGGTTGGCACAAGGCAATGTCATCACAAAGATTCAAAATACATATGAGCAGCGCTTGAAAGCAAGACCAAGTCATATTGTTAAGTTTGTATCACCAGAAAAAACCCAAAAAGAATTAAAGAAAATTGAACGAGTCGCAAATCAAGCAACTGCAGCTCAAATTCAAATGTTCAGCCAGTGGCTAGATGCGCATAAGGGACGAGCAAAAGCATTGGTGCAGATTCTAGGTTGTGCACATAGTTATATTTCTCAAATCAAAAGTGCAACTCGGCCCTGTACAAAAGCTCGATTTGAAGAAATTCATCAGGCCATGACGATTGTTGAAGCGAGAGAAAAGTATCACTAAACGCGCCCAAAAGAATAATCGTTAAATCACAAAATATATAAATCAATACGAGGTGAAGATATGAATGCAAATATAGCAAAGTTTGAAAAATTTGAATGGTTAATGCGTGGACTCACAATGCGTTCGCCAAACTTAGAGCCTTTTGTTCGTGGTACAGGTGAGAGACCGTTGGGTTATGAGGATCGTTTAGGGGCGATTGCCTCAATGCAAAGTCAATTGGCAAAGTCGGTTACCGCATTGATTGTGTTTGAACATAAAAGCAAACAGGACTATGAAGAGGTTCGTCAGCATTTGGCTAACGTATTTGTTGAACAAGCAGTACGAGATAGAAAACGAGAACCTGAACGTATTGCGATGTACCATCTGGCTTGGTTGATAGCACGCATGGTGTTGGATTTTGTTTTAGATCCAGATTTGGAAGAAAATTATACAGCCAAAGGGCGGTTAGCCTATGCGGGTATTAGTCGGCATCAGATGAATGTTGATTGTTATAGAAAGACATGGAAAGGTTACGAGATTCAAATGATGAATGTGCTTGAAACTGCAATTAATGAGGCTGAAGCAGCAATTGAAGAATATAGAAGAAATATTTATAAAATAATGAAGGTATAATGTTTTATAGTTATAATTATAAGCGCTATATTTATTCTTATTTTATTGTTTAAATATTTGTTATTAAAAGCTCATTTTAAGGTGGGCTTTTAATATGTAAGTACGATAAAAAATATCCAAAGATAAGGAAGCTAAATATGTTCAGAAAAAATTCATCAATTTTGACTTTAATCTTTGTTGTCTTGGGTGGAATTTTCTATTCAATTTATGGATCAAACTCATTATTTCCAACAAAACCTGTTCGGATAGATTCTAGATGCTATGGCGTTGATGTACCTAAATCAATAAAATACAATGAAATGGAAAATTTTTGCTCATGCGTTCATATGGGTGGGCACGTAAGTAAAGAGGAAAACTATAAATATTGTGTTAGTCGTTTTGATTCTAAATAAAGACTAATATAAAAATTATTTGATTATTTATTTTTGATTAATAAGAGTGAGTATCGCTATTCTAGTTAATCGATTTTAGTAAGAAATATTTACAAAGATATTCTAATTTAATATTTCCATTTTTGAGGAAATTAAGTTATAGTTTTAATATGATGGTCGATTTATATATATTTGACCTTAACTAAGAAGCTCATCAATAGATGGGCTTTTTTATTACCTGAAAACTCGGTTCCTTGTGGATACCGAGTTTTTTTATATCTACGGGTTAGCAGTCGTTATCCATTATGAGTGACTTAAAAGCCGAAAATAACTGAAGGTGATTAAAATGAATTGTACAAATAAAATGATGCAAGCTTCTTGCTCAATCAAACATCTAGACCTTCTTTCTTATGCAGATATTGTGCCCGCGATCATGCAGACGACAACCGATCTAAAGGCGATTGCATATATTGAAGGAAATGATCAATTGGGCTCTGTCAAAGTAAAGGACACATGCGAAGCTTCTGTATCTGCATTTTTCCAAGCCCAGAAAGGTCAATTTTCGCTGAGCAGTACAAATGCAACGCAAGGCTCAATGGTCATCGTAGGTGTGGATCAGCAACCTGAATATAAAGTGACATTAAGCCAGATTGAAAATGGCTTTGTGATCCATAGTTATTTTTTGGATGAAAAATTTGTGGTGACTTTGGGAGAATATAATAGTTTAAATAATGTCACTTTCATTCAAGCGCATCCATCAGCAAAGCCGATTGTGACATTTGAAATTACAGGTGTTCAATCGATGAAAGTCTTTATTGACTACGAGCTCGTTGGAACATGGCATTCAACGAATGCGCTGAAATTGCCAAAGTATTATCAAATCGTGGCTCAAGCTGATGTACAGCAGCTGGATTTTGATCTGCGAGAAGCCTATGTCAGCTTGGATTATAAAATGCCATCTGAACTCGAAGATGGTGTTTATTATCACTTAACCAGTAAAGGTGAAATCTTGGGTTCGCAAGTGAATGCAGGCGATTTTATTCAGTTTCATCATCAGCAAAGTGAAATGATGCATTATCCACAATAGTATGAATTTAAAGAAAATTAATAAGTGAGGTTGATAAAAATGAATTGAGAGCAGTATGTGATGTGATTTTGCTTAAAACGTCAATCTAGGCCTTAACTTTGAATAAGTTAAGGCCTTTCTATTTATGGAGGAAAAATAATGACAGAGTTTGTTTCAACGGGTGCAGGGATTGCAGCCGTTATTAAATCCTATGGAGTATTTTTTATTGTCATGATGGCACTTACTTTTATGTTTTTGGCTTGGATGGTGGTGATCATGACTCGGCTACCTAAGTCTCGACGTGAATGGGTGGTTTCACTCATTTCAACAGCAGTGGGCAGTATCGCAGGAGGTGCTTTTGTGATTCAGCACTTTAGTTTGCAAGAGTGGAGTCAAAACCCTTATGGCGCATTTGCCTTAGGTGGGCTGTACTTTCTTTGTGGATTGCCGGTATGGGCGATCATTCGTTGGACTTTTAATTATATTAATGCAAGAGAAGACTTGACCATCTTGGATGTTGCCAAAGAGGTGAAGGAATTTAAAGATAAATTTTAGCTAAAAAATCCAATGCCGCCTTCGGGCGGTTTTTATTATAAAGAGGAAAAAGACATGAAAATAACACAAGAGGGTTTTGATATTTTGCGTCAGACATTTGGAAAACTTAGTCAGTCTCAGGTAGATGGGATTAATTTCTTGGTTTCGGTTTTAGATGAAGACACGGGTATCACACGCCCCCAAGCCGCCTATATGTTGGCAACGGCTTGGCATGAAACAGCACACACCATGCAACCTGTGATTGAGTACGGTTCCGAAAAATATTTAAGATCTAAGCAATATTATCCCTATATTGGCTATGGCTATGTACAGTTAACTTGGTTGGCGAACTATAAGCGCATGGGGGATTATCTCAAAGTTGATCTAGTCAAAAATCCAAAACTGGCTTTACAAGCGGATATCGCAGCCCGTGTCATGATTGTTGGAATGAAAAAGGGCATGTTTACGGGTAAAAAATTATCAAATTACATCCATCAAAATCACAAAGATTATATCGGTGCTCGGCGAATTATTAATGGAACTGATAAAGCTGAGTTAATTGCTGGATATGCAGAGACCTTTGAGGCAGCTTTACATGCTTCTGAACGAGTTGCTTTATCCCATTAAAACAATAGAAGCCCATACCATTC
The DNA here is from genome assembly GCF_000369805.1 of Acinetobacter sp. NIPH 2100. GTDB lineage: Bacteria > Pseudomonadota > Gammaproteobacteria > Pseudomonadales > Moraxellaceae > Acinetobacter. The sequence continues at coordinate 1,625,945 of NZ_KB850224.1, forward strand.
GATATGAACTTCTATCTCAATGTAATTTAGCCTAGAAGCCTATGCCGTGGCATGGAATGCATTAGCATAAACAACTTCACCAGTAGGGACATGTTCAGAGAAGGGCAAGACCTGAAAGTATTCAGCGGGAACGTCTGCTAATCGTAGTCTTGAATCTGCTTTAAAGCCGAATCGGCCGTAATATTCTGGTTCACCCAATAAAACACAACCCATTGCATCTAAGTCTTTAAGTGCTTCAATACCAGTACGTATCAGTTTGGAACCTACACCTTGACTTTGATATTCTGGTAGTACAGAAACTGGACCAAGTCCATACCAACCTGTTGTACCATCAGAAATTTTCACGGGTGAAAAAGCAATATGTCCGACGAGTTTGTGGTTGTGTATTGCGACTAAAGATAAGGTCAGCTGGTTTGAATCTCTTAAAGCATTCACAATAAACTGTTCGGTATGACTGGAATGTTCTACAGTTTCAAAGGCAGCTTGGGTTAAAGTAAAAATACTCTGGATATCAGAGATATTTTCATCTCGAATATGTATGTTCATCTTTATTTTCTCTTGTGTTTCTTGATTCAAAATGCCTCGAATCTGTTTGAGTAAGGGTGAGGCATTTGTATATTTTTCACCATAAGTGAGATTAAAAGCATAATCAAAATCAGCAGGATTAATGCCTTGATTATGCTGCAAAATGGTCTCCAACTTATCCAGTGCTTTGACAAGTCTTGCTTCAGGAGTCGATGCATTTTCGTATTCCTCCCAAAGTGTTCGAATCAAGGTCTGTGGATGTTCATCCAGAGATTCCGTCAGTTGATAAAGATCCTGTTTCTCCTGTTGATGCTTATCAGGAAATTGATCTTTCAGAATGGCTGGAATATCACCATGGATTGCTTCACCGAGATCGTGAATCAGGCACATTTTGAGCAGCTTTTCAAAATCAACCTGTTTAAATTGATCTGCAAAAATCATCGCCATCAAGCATAAACGCCAGCTATGTTCGGCTGTACTTTCTTGACGGCCATTAGAGGTGTGTGAAAAGCGGATCACATTTTTCAATTTTTCTGCTTCGCGCAAAAATGCTAAGCGGTTTTGAATGACATCTAGTTCCATTTTATTTCTCATAAATAAACCATCTGTAATTTGGACAAACCCGTTCTCAGCTTGTGTTAGACATCATCTATACACAACCAGAGCTCATCCAAAGCGATGGTTGTTTGTTAACGATTGTCTAACTGTGGGCGCACGGATCTCAGCCCTTGTAAATTGATCTGATAGGGTTGTCCATTGATGGATTTAATCAATCTTTTCTTTCTTAGCTTGTTAAAAACGTCGAGGCTACAATCGGACAGCAGGAAACCTTCTCGGCTGTAGCACTCTACAGCGATGATTTGACCAAGGTCATTGCGAAGTTTTACGATTTTTCCGCCTTTAGCTAAGACGTGTAGTGTCCGTTGTTCGGACTTAGATAAGTTCATGTTGTTATCCAGATAGTAATAATCACAGGCAAAGTTAGGCATAAAGCCAAAAAATTCGCATAGATAACCAATTTCAATGTGTTATTGAAATTTAGTTACCAGATTACTGCTATCTCCAACATAAAACCCTCGATATGGAAGCGATACGAGATGTATCAGCAAAGATACTAAAACAAGGCGGATTAAAAATCAATAAAGAAGTGAAAAACACGATTTTGAATCGATCACAATTTACTTTTTAGAATGTTTTTCTTTGAGATGTAAATAAGCGGGGACCGATTTCTTGGCTTGTCGGCGCAGCATCATTTTGATGTAAAGCACAATCGCGAAGCAGGCGGTTGCCACCGTAAGCATGAGACCATTCATATAACTCATGACAGAACTGACATAGCCAATGGTCGCAAGACGACGTTGCATGCGTTCAACTTGAGTACTGGATTCAACGCCTGTAATTGCCCAAGTGCATAAGTGCTCACAGTTGTTAATAATTAAATGATAGTGGTTTTCATGCATGCGTGAGCGCATACGCCGTACAACGGCTTTAGCGGTGTAGCGTGGGGATGGGTAATGTCGCACGTAGATTTGCTTACTGCGCGCAAAACATTGGATAGAGGTCATTTCAATTGGATGCTTTTTAAAAATATGGGCAAAACCAGAGTAATGAATGACTCGACCACGTCCTGCATAGATACCGTGGTGACTATAACCAAAGTGTTTTACGATCAGATGTGCGCCAATTGGAAAGCGCGGATGTTTTTGCTGCATGTGGATACAAGGTTATTGTATTTACACCCTTATTTTAATGAAAAAAAGTGAATCAATCGAGGCTATTTAGCATTTCAAGTCCATGATTATGTGTGGTGTTTGTATCTGCTCTTTAGTGCTATGCCTTGCTATGGGAAAATAAACACAAATAGAGGCTTAAAATTTGTATTTATGATGAAAAAATGGCTTTTCCTACCACTTGCATTTTTAGCTGTTCCGACTGTGAATGCGATGCAGCATGAAACCTTGCAATTGAATCATCAAAAATATGATGTCATTAAAATACAACAGCTCAATCAGTTGAAGCTATTCTTAAAACAAGCTCAAAGTAATCGTTATTATCAGAAGTTTGCTGCAATCCAGAACATGTTACCTGCTTGTGAGCAACTCAGTTTTGCAATGAATGCAGGGATGTATCATGCAGATTTTCAACCTGTGGGTTTGTATATCGAAAATGGGAAAGAGCTGACTAAGCTCAATGAAGCAAAGGGCGTTGGGAATTTCTTTATGCAGCCCAATGGTGTCGTTGCTTGGAATGATCATCATGCTGTAATTAAAACGACCGCTGATTATAAGCGAGATCCATTTAAAGCACAGTTTGCAACGCAATCAGGGCCCATGCTGATCTATAAGGGAAAAATTAACAATCAGTTTCTGGCTGACTCGAATTCATTAAAAATTAGAAATGGGGTCGGCGTTAAAGATAATCAGTTGTATTTTGTGATTTCACAGCAACGTGTCAGTTTTTATCAATTTGCACAATTTTTTAAGCAGCAATTGAAAATAGATAATGCGCTGTATCTGGATGGTTCGATTTCAAGTTTGTATTCAGCAAAAACCAAACGACATGATCAAACCTTTAATTTGGGGCCAATTGTCGCAGAAGTGAATAGAGAAAAGTGTAAGTCGCGCTGATACCCTAATCTCTTTATGCAAAGAGATTAGAGAGCGCTTATTTTTATTGGATAGGCGGGTTAATCATCGCAAGTAATTCTTTGCGGCTGTAACCTCGAGAAATCAGTACTTTTTTAATGCCTTTAATGACATCTTCATCTGTTGCTTTAACTAAAGCATCCAACAGTTGTTCATTGGTTTTGCAAGAGCAATCATTTTCGACGCAAGAAGTTTGGTTCTTGTGTTCATTGTATTGTTCATCTGCATTGAACAGTTTTTGCCAAAAACTCATAGAGCCTTCATATACAACCTAACATAGCTCGAAATATAACCACTTTAAAATAAAATACAAGTCAGCTTAAGTGATAAAAGCAGCAGTTGAACTTCAATTTTTTCGATGATTCTTTGAATCTCTAACGAAATTATGACAGTTGAATGACTTGACCTTTGAAAATTATCACTTTTTTATAAATATAGTTTGAATAAAAATAAAGGGTTACTCGAACCCTTTATAAATTTCTGTTACGTTGAAATAATTTGTTTAAATCTTTTCGAGCAAAATACCTGATTCCACATGATGGGTAAAAGGGAACTGATCGAACATCGCAAACTTCACAATTCGATGTGTTTGACTGAGTATTTTTAAATTGTCGTGCAGGGTATCTGGGTTGCATGAAATATAAAGAATACGCTCAAAACCTTGTAATAGTTTAAGCGTTTCATCATCGATACCTGCACGTGGAGGATCGACAAAAACCGTGTCAAAGTCGTAGCTTTGAATGTCGATCTCAGCTTCTTGTAAGCGTCTAAACTCACGTTCACCTTGATAGGCTTGGGTGAATTCTTCGGCGGATAAACGTGCAACCTGAATATTTGCGATCTGGTTCTGCTCAATGTTCCATTGCGCCGCATATACCGAGGATTTGGCAAGTTCAGTTGCAAGGACACGTTTAAATTTTAATGAGAGTGGTAGGGTGAAGTTACCATTACCACAGTACAATTCTAACAGGTCTTTTTCTGAAGCTTCCGCTGCATCACAAGCCCACTCCAACATATGTTGGCACACTTGCGCATTGGGTTGGGTAAAACTACTTTCGATTTGTTTATATTTAAAAGTACGGCCATGAACATTGAGCTGTTCAACGACGTAGTCGTCACCAATAATCACTTTTTGACCGCGACTGCGACCTATAATTTTAATATTCAGCTTTTCTGCTAAGGCTTTGGCTGCAATTTCCCATTCAGCATCTAATTTACGATGGTAAATCAGTGTGACTAACATTTCTCCACTTAAGGTTGAGAGAAAGTCTGCTTCGAAAACACGTTGCGATAGAATAGGAACTGCTTTTAATTCTTCTAATAAGCGCGGCATTAAATCATTAATGCTTCTATCTGCAATCGGAAACGCATCCACACGGATAACTTCTTTTTGTTTACCATCTTCAGCACGTTCAAACATAGCATAAAACAAATCATCTTCGGTATGCCAGATACGAAATTCTGCACGCATACGGAAATGTTGTTCAGGCGATTGAAACACTTCTAAAGCTGGTGGATTGAACGATGCAAATTGTGTGGTAATGCGTTCAACTTTTTCTTGAAGTTGCTGTTGGTAAGATACGGTCATAAAAAAGAAAACTGCAGGTGAAATCTAAACGGGAATGGTATCAAAGTTTTGAGGATTGACCTAGTTTGTTGCTATGAAGTATATAAAATTAGAATAATTTTGATGAAATTCTATTTATGATTCTGGTGGCTCTTATTTATTTAATTACAACAATTGAGGTCTATCAAGTATGACGATGAAACTAATAGTGCTTATTTTTCCTATTTTTTTAGTTGGTTGTTTAGATTCAATGGAATATGTGCAATTAAATAATCAAACAGATATTGCTGTAAAAATTAAGAAAGATAATGGAGAGATGGTATCTATATCTCCTAACTCTAAAGTAGACGTTCCGTTGAATGACTTACTAACTTTAAAGGATAAAAAGAATGGATTTAAGATTTCTATTTTTGCTGAAGGAAAGTGGTTGAATTGTTATATATCTCTGAATAACAATGAATTTAGGGATAGATACCTGAGCGCTAAAATTTTTGATAAAGATCGATATTTGTTTAAATATAAATCAAATGAATTATATATTTTTGATCCTAAGTCTTTAAAAGATATGCATGTAATTGATTGTACTTAATGTGAGTATAAATAAAAAACCCGAACCATGTAAACATGGTTCGGGTTAGGAGATAGAAGACTGAAAATTAGTCTTCAGATAAAGTCATTAAACTCGCATTACCACCTGCTGCTGCAGTGTTTACGCTAATTGCTCGTTCAATGACTAGGCGTTCTAAAGGAATTTGCTCATTCACTTGAAGGTGAGTGATTCCCACGATTGCTCCAGAGCGGTTTGCAATCTTATGCTGTAAGTCAGTTAATTGTTCAACTGAACCTTGATGTAAAGCAGCATCAAAATGATCTGCTTCAACACTTGAAATCACAGTGGTCGCATCTAATACATCTTTTGGTAAAGATGCTTTGTGTTTCACTAGGAATGCATTGTCTTTTAATACAGCTGCTGTGCTACCTACTGCGAAGATTGCTAGGAGTTGCTGCAATTGAGCAGCTTCATCATTGGCAATAGCAAGTACACGATGGCGAGGCAAGATAATGTATTGGTTGCTTTCACCTGTTGGACCTTGCAATTCGTAGAACTTACCAACACCAAATGCTGGAATCGTTGGAATTGCTTGAGGCATATTTTTATTTGCCCATGACAACAAGTTTTGGTAAGCAACATTCGATACAGCATCAAAGCTAGAGATTTCAGCTTTCACCGCAAATGGTGTTGCTAATACTTTCTCAGAACAATGCTCCATCAAACGGTACATGTAAAGCGGACCACCAGCTTTTGGACCAGTACCAGATAAGCCTTCACCACCAAATGGTTGAACACCTACAACTGCACCAACGATGTTACGGTTGATATATAAGTTACCTACTTCCGCGCGTTGAATCACAGTGTTGATGGTTTCATCGATACGGGTATGTAGACCCATGGTCAAGCCATAACCTTTTGCATTGATACGATCGATCAATTGCTCAAGTTCACCGTACTTATAAGTGATGATATGCAATACAGGACCAAATACTTCGCGCTCTAAGTCATCAAGATTTGGTAGTTCGATTGCCGTTGGCGGAACGAAGGTACCTTGTGCAAGTGCTTGTTGGCTTGCAGCATCATTGAACATCAATTGATGAACAGGATAACCCTTAGATTTCATCTTTTGAATGTGCGTATCGATCGTTTGTTTTGCTTCGGTATCGATTACAGGACCAATATCAGTTTTTAAGATCGCAGGATGACCTACGATTAACTGCTGCATTGCACCTTTCAACATTTTGATGACGGTTGCAGCGCTGTCTTCTTGAACACATAAGATACGCAGGGCAGAACAACGTTGACCGGCACTATCAAATGCAGAACTGACAACATCGAGTACCACTTGTTCAGTCAGGGCAGAAGAATCGACGATCATTGCATTTTGACCACCTGTTTCCGCGATTAACGGAATCGGTTGACCATTTGGAGACAAGCGTTTTGCCACAGTCTTTTGCAAGATTTTTGCAACTTCTGTAGAGCCTGTGAACATGATGCCTTGGATGCGATCATCTTGACTCAATTGAGCACCAACAGTTTCACCGCGACCAGGAAGCAGCTGAACCACACCGCGAGGTACGCCAGCTTCCCAAAGCATTTCAACTGCTTGAGCTGCAATCAGTGGTGTTTGCTCTGCGGGTTTTGCAATCACGCAGTTACCGCTAACTAAAGCAGCTGCAATCTGACCAGAGAAAATTGCAAGAGGGAAGTTCCATGGGCTGATACAAAGCACTGTACCCAATGGTTTTACTTGTGCATTTGCAGGTAAGTTTTCGATTTGTGTTGCGTAGTAACGTAGGAAATCGACCGCTTCACGAACTTCTGCAATGGCGTTGGCATAGGTTTTACCACTTTCACGACAAAGCAATACCATCAACTCTTGAATGCGAGTTTCCATCAAATCGGCAGCACGTTTTAAGCAAGCAGCACGTTCTGCTTTGTCCGTCATAGCCCAGCTTTGTTGTGCTTGCACAGCAGCTTCAAGTGCCAGTTGTACATCTGCACTGGTTGCTTCATTGACATGACCAACCACTTCACTATTTTGTGCTGGATTTGTAATTACAATTGCATTACTTTGATCGTGAACTGTTGATTCAAAACCAAGCAGAGGCTTACTGTTCCACACGTGGTCACGAAGTTTTTGTGCAGTTGCATCTAAATCTGTTAATGGTTGATCGTTATTCAGATCGAAGCCATTTGAATTTGGACGTAATGGATAAAGATCATGCGGAAGTGGGATAGCAGGGTGTTTTAAGCCAAGCTGACCTTCTTCTTGTGCTGAACTTTGAATGTCTTTGATTGGAGACTGGATCAGGTCTTCAACTTTCAAGGTCTTATCAGCAATACGGTTTACGAATGAAGTATTGGCACCATTTTCAAGTAAACGACGGACCAAGTAAGCCAATAATGTTTCATGGTTACCAACAGGTGCGTAAACGCGACATGGAACGCCTAGTTTGCCATCTTCTTTAGAACCGACAACTTGTTCGTACAATGGCTCGCCCATACCATGCAAGCATTGGAACTCGTATTGACCTGGGTAGTATTTGCTTGGATCCGCCAAGGTGTAGATCGTTGCAAGTGATTGCGCATTGTGTGTCGCAAATTGCGGATAAACTTGATCTGGTGCTGCAAGTAATTTTTTCGCACAAGCAATGTATGACAAATCGGTGTGTACTTTACGGGTAAACACAGGATAGTCTGTCATACCATCAATTTGCGCTTTCTTGATTTCGCTGTCCCAATATGCACCTTTCACCAAACGGATCATCAGGCGTTTGTTGCTGCGTTTTGCAAGATCAACAATATAATCAACAACGTAGAAACAACGTTTTTGGTAAGCTTGAATAACGAAGCCAATGCCTTTCCAATCCGCAAGCTTTGGTTCGAAACACAAACGCTCAAGCAATTCGAGAGAAATTTCTAAACGTTCAGATTCTTCTGCATCGATGTTTAAGCCGATGTCATAGTGTTTTGCCAAGCACGCAAGTTCAAAAACTTTATTGTAAAGTTCGTGATGTACACGATCAATTTGCGCACGTTGATAACGTGGGTGCAATGCAGAAAGCTTGATTGAAATACCAGGGCCATCGTAAACACCACGACCATTTGATGCTTTACCAATGGCATGAATCGCTTGCGTGTAGTCGTTATAATAACGCTCAGCATCATGTTCAGTAAGTGCAGCTTCACCCAACATGTCGTATGAGTAACGGAAACCTTTGTGTTCAAATGGTTTTGCATGATCAAGAGCTTCTTCGATGGTTTCACCAGTAACGAACTGTTCACCCATCATACGCATTGCAACGTCAACCGCTTTACGGATGATGCCACGACCACTACGCGCCAAAAGACCCGTTAATACGCTAGACAAGCTGGTTTGCTTAGGTGTTTCCATTAACTTGCCAGTTAACATCAAACCCCATGCAGCAGCGTTGACGAACATCAGGTTACTTTGACCTACGTGTTCTTTCCAGTTGCCTTGGTTGATCTTGTCACGAATCAATAAATCACGGGTTGCTGTATCTGGAATACGAAGCAAAGCTTCTGCCAAACACATCAACGCTACACCTTCTTGCGAAGAAAGTGAGAACTCTTGAAGTAAACCTTGAACAATACCTGCTTTACCAGCCGAGCTTTTACGCTCACGTAAATTATGCGCTAGGCTAAAAGCAAGTTCATAAATTTTGTGGTCAAGATCAGGAGAAATGTTTGCTGCTTCAGCGAGTACAGCGACTGCTTCAGGCTCAGCACGTCGCCAAGCTGTATTAATGCGTTGCTCAAACTCACTTTTTTCTTTAAATTCGGTAATATAACCGTCTATGTGAGCTGTTTCCATTTGTGCGGGAGTATCCAATGTATTCATACTAAATTCCAATAACAATCTCTAGAACATATTGAGTAGAGAGGTTTAGATAATTTATGATTACAGAATGAAACCCGAGTAACTCACTATAATTTACTTATTTTTTAGAGGAAAATTCAGTTGAATGGCCCTATTTATGCGTTAGATCGAACTGATCTAAAAATTCTGGATATTCTTCAAGCAGATGGGAGAATTTCTAATAGTAAATTAGCAGAACTCGTGAACCTATCACCGACTGCGGTGATGGCGCGTGTCCAGAAGCTGACCAAGGATGAATTCATCTTGGGATATGAGGCAAAACTCAATCCCAATAAGCTGAATGCGAGCTTTTTGGTCTTTGTTGAAGTACTGCTGGATAAAACCACCCCACATGTTTTGGATGATTTTATTGATGCAGTAACGCAATATCCAGAAATTGTGGAATGCCATATGGTCAGTGGCGGTTTTGATTTTCTGATTAAACTGCGCAGCGCAGGGATGGAAGAGTTTCGTCGTATTGCGGGCCAGATATTATGGCAATTACCGGGTGTGAAGGAAACTCGAAGTTACCCAGTGATGCAGGTCGTGAAAGACAGTTCAAAAATAAAAATTAAATCAAAAACAAAATTTTAAGCAAAAGAAAAGGGGCTCTAGAGCCCCTTAAATTTTCATTCAAGAATTATTTCATTTCACGTGTATAGATTTCATCAGCTTGTTCAAAACGACTGGTTACCGCTGCATTTGGTGTTTTACCCAGTAAGCTCACCACCACGATACTGATCAAAGCAAAAACGAAGCCTGGAATAATTTCGTATACACCAGTATGGCCAAAGAAGTTTTTCCACAAGATTACAGTCAATGCACCAACGATCATGCCCACCAATGCGCCGTTTAAGGTCATACGTTTCCAGAACAATGAAAGAATAATCAACGGACCAAAAGCAGCACCGAAACCAGCCCATGCATAAGCAACTAAGCCAAGAACTTTACTCTCTGGATTTTGAGCGAGAGAGAGGGCAAGCATTGCAACAGCAAGTACCATCGCACGTCCAATCCACACCAGTTCTTTTTGAGATGCATTTTTGCGGATAAAGCCTTTGTACAAATCTTCGGTCAAAGCACTAGAACAAACCAGAAGCTGACAGCTTAGCGTACTCATGACTGCAGACAGAATGGCTGCAAGGATCACACCAACAACCCAAGGGTTGAATAAAATTTTGGTGAGTTCCATAAACACAGTTTCAGGGTTAGCCGTTACTGCTGCAGCGAATTCAGGATGCATTTGGAAGTAAGCAATACCGATAAAGCCTGAACCTACTGCACCCGCTAAGCATAGAACCATCCATGTCATACCAATACGGCGTGCAGCTGGAATTGATTTCACTGAATCAGCTGCCATGAAACGGACAAGGATATGTGGTTGACCAAAATAACCTAGACCCCAAGCTGCAGCTGAAAGAATCGCAACAAGACTTAAATTGGTTGCAAAATCAAAAGCATGAGGGCGTACAGATTCAACGACTGCAGTAAACTCTTCCATACCAATGCCTAAAGACATGTAAGTTACGATAGGAAGCAGTAACAATGCGAAAATCATCAAGCCTGCTTGGAAAGTATCTGTCCAGCTAATTGCTAAGAAACCACCAATACAAACATAACCAATTGTCGCGAATGCACCCAGCCATAACGCTGTTGAGTATGGCAAATGGAACAATGTTTCAAATAAACGTGCACCAGCGACCATGCCAGAAGCACAATAAATCGCAAAGAATACAAGAATAATCAATGCAGATGTGACGCGTAGGATTTTCTTCTGGTCATCAAAACGACCGGTAAAATAATCTGGCAAGGTCAAAGCGTTATTTTGTACTTCAGTATGTACACGTAAACGACCTGCAACCAAGTACCAGTTTAACCATGCGCCAATAATCAAGCCGATGGCAATCCATGATTCTGACAAGCCAGTTAAGTAAATAGCGCCAGGTAAGCCCATGAGTAACCAACCACTCATGTCTGATGCACCCGCAGATAAAGCGGTTACAAAACTGCCTAGACTTCGGCCTCCGAGAATATAATCGTCAAGGTTTTTAGTAGAAAAATAGGCGTATAAACCGATGCCAAGCATGGCGGCGATATATACCACGAATACAACAACAGTGGGGTTAGAAAAATTCATAATGGATGCCTGTCCTTACATATCCATAATTTGCAATCACACCTGAATAGCTAAAAAAATGATTTACTATTCTTGGGATTGATAAGGTCACAGATTCAAGCACAAATGATTTTTAAAACACTGTTATGTTTATGTATATTATTTGTGTGTTTTGTGTAATTTAAATTAAGTGTATGAATCTTAATTTTTTAATTCAAAAAATAGGATTTTTTTTCGCCAAAAAAACAGATTTTGCTGTTTAAAAATAAATCACAATGTATTTAAAAGTTACAATTCATCAAATGTACATGTGTAGATTAAATTTGTTGAGCTAAAAATCAAACAAAAACTATGACACATACTGTTACAAAGGCAACAATCCAGAGAAATTTCACTATAAAAAAATATAATGTTAAGCAGTTTTGCTAATGAAAAATCAGTTGGAATATTTCATATTAGTTTATTGCACCATAAGGGTGCATTGTCTGAGAGAAATGCAAGTGGAAACGGTTCAAGCGGCAACGATAAGAATAGAGCATGATTTGCTCGGCGCAAAAGAAGTTCCAGCAGATTGTTATTATGGAATTCATACACTGCGTGCAATTGAAAATTTTAAAATTTCTTCGCAAAAAGTTGGACAAAATGGCTACTTTATTCGTGCATTAGCTCAAGTAAAGAAAGCTTCGGCTCAAGCGAACTTAAGTTTTGGTAAATTAACAGAAGAACAAAGTTTGGCGATTCAGCATGCTTGTGATGCTTTAATGACTGAAACTGAAAAATGGCAAGATGCGTTCCCGATTGATATTTATCAGGGCGGTGCAGGCACTTCAATTAATATGAATACCAATGAAGTCATTGCAAATATTGCACTTGAATCATTAGGCTATCAAAAAGGTCAATATGATGTGATTCATCCAAATGATCACGTCAATAAGTCACAATCAACCAATGATGTTTATCCAACCGCGATTCGTTTATCAACCTATTGTTCTTTAGATGTTTTATTCACGCAAATGGATAAGTTGATTACTTCATTTGAAAATAAAGCGATTGAGTTCCGTTATGTATTAAAAATGGGACGTACCCAATTGCAAGATGCTGTGCCGATGACACTCGGACAAGAATTTCATGCTTTTGCGACCTTATTAAAAGAAGATGTGCGCTTGATTAAGCGTACTCGAGAAATGTTACTTGAAGTGAATCTGGGTGCGACAGCCATCGGTACAGGTGTAAATACACCAAAAGGTTATGCCGTCCAAGCCGTTTCATGTTTAAAAGACATTACAGGTTTGAATCTGGTCGGTGCCGAAGATTATGTTGAAGCAACCAGTGACTGCGGTGTATTTATTATCCTATCCAGTACATTGAAACGTCTTGCATGCAAACTTTCAAAAATTAGCAATGACTTGCGTTTGCTTAGTTCAGGACCACGTACAGGTTTAGGTGAAATTCAATTACCTGAATTGCAAGCTGGTTCTTCGATCATGCCTGCGAAAGTAAACCCTGTCATTCCTGAAGTGGTCAATCAGATTGCTTTTAAAGTGATTGGCAATGATTTAACCATTACTTTTGCGGCAGAAGCTGGTCAGTTACAGCTCAATGTGATGGAACCCGTGATTGCGATTTCACTGAATGAATCAATCGAATTGCTTACTCATGCGATTCAGAGCTTGGATGAAAAATGTGTACGTGGTATCAAGGCACATGAACAGGCTTGCCATGATGCAGTGATGCGTAGTGTCGGGATTATTACGTTGCTTGATCCATTATTAGGCCATACGCTCTGCGATGAGATTGGTAAGCAATGTATTGCTGAGAACAAAACCATTCAAGAGGTTGTTTTAGAGCGCGGTTTACTGACACAAACTCAACTTGATGAGATTTTCTCTTTTGAAAACTTAGTTTCTGAAGTTGATGGTATCCAAGTCGATTATGTTGCTTAAATCCTAAGCGAATAATTTTTTATTAAAGCCCAGTTCAAACCGAATTGGGCTTTTTTACTTGCACTGAAAAATAATGGTTTTGTGAAATAATTTGATCGGGTCAACACAACGCTTTATTCCTGTGATCAAGTCATCTGACATATTACAGATCATTACAGAGTAGGTGGTTGTCTTACCTAAGCGGGTAACCTATGGTCTAAGAGGTGTCTTAAGAACACCAATGCTTAACAACAATAAATAAGTGAAATAATGAAGGTAGAATAATGATGATGCGACATTTAATTAAACGCAGTTTAATCTCGTTTGGAATATTGGTATTACCTGCTGTGCCATCTTTGGTTTTTGCGCATGGTTATGTACTTAAACCTGAATCTCGTGCTTACGCCTGTAAGCTTAATAAAAATGCACAATGTGGAAGCATTGTCTGGGAACCGCAAAGCTTAGAAGCACCTAAAGGTTTTCCGCAGTCTGGACCACCAGATGGACAGATTGCCAATGCGAATCTGAGTCAATTTTCAGAACTGAATGCGCAATCACCAACACGATGGGTAAAAACAAATTTACCCACTGGCCCCAATGATTTTACTTGGCAATTTACGGCACAACATGTGAGCCAAGGCTGGCGTTATTTTATCACGAAGCAAGGGTGGAATCCTTCCGTAGCATTGGCACGTAGTGCTTTTGATCTCAATCCTTTTTGTAGCGTGGACGGGAAATATCAAAAACCTGCAAGTGTGGTCACACATCGTTGTAATGTGCCAGCAGATCGGAGCGGATATCATGTCATTTTAGCCATTTGGGATATCGGTGATACCAGTAATGCTTTTTATAATGTCATTGATGTAAATGTTGGATCAGGAAATCCGACCACACCAGTCGATCCAGAGGCCCCGAAACCTGTTCAAAGTTGGAATGATATTGGCGATATCAATCCGCTTGATGACTTATTGCAAAATGATCGGGTATCGACGCGTGTGTTTGATCGTAATGGTGAAAATTCAAATTTAAAAACAGAATTACTGATTACAAGTACGGCCAATGGCAGTCGAAATATTTGGCCACGCTTATTAGCAGAAGCGATTAATCGAGAACATAGCGCGTTACGGGCAGGCGTTAAAAACACAAATAGTGAGATTGTACCAGTCAGTGGGAGAAATGATGTTTATAGTAGTTTAAATAGTGGCATCCAACGTGTCGAAATCAAAATTGAGCGTGCACCGATCAGTGGTGGTGGTTCTTATGATTTTGTTTATCCGAAGAATATCAGTACATACAAGGCAGGGACTAAGGTATTAGGCAGTGATGGACGTATTTATCAGTGTAAGCCATTTCCTTATAGTGGTTGGTGTACCATCCAAGCGCATCAATATGTTCCTGCCACTGGTTCGAACTGGCAGGATGCGTGGATTCTCGTAAAATAATAGTTGGTGTAGCAATAAAAAACCGAGTGAATAGATCACTCGGTTTTTTGAATATTCAAGATTTAAAAATTATAAACCTGATTCATAGTCACTGTTTGAAAGTAACTTTTCAACATCTGCCATATTGTCTGGTTTGATCTTATAAATCCAGCCTTTGCCATAAGGTTCATCATTGACAAAGTCAGGGTCATCTTCAAGATCAGTATTGACTTCAACTACGGTGCCTGACACAGGTGCATGGATGTCCGATGCTGTTTTTACCGACTCAACAATACCGGCTTGTTCAGCTGCGGTTACATGGCTGCCAACTTCAGGCGTTTCCACATAAACTAAATCACCCAACTCATCTTGTGCGTGGTCAGTAATTCCCGTAACAACTAGGTCACCCTCAATTCTTACCCATTCATGCGTACGTGCATATTTCAATTCCGCTGGATGATTCATGACAACT
Organism: Acinetobacter sp. NIPH 2100; assembly: GCF_000369805.1. Classification (GTDB taxonomy): domain Bacteria; phylum Pseudomonadota; class Gammaproteobacteria; order Pseudomonadales; family Moraxellaceae; genus Acinetobacter. The sequence goes on from NZ_KB850224.1 coordinate 1,641,049, forward strand.
CCTTAACAATCTGTCGCATCATTTTATTGGCTTTATACAGGTTTTTTAATCAAAACAAAAGTTTTGGTAATGAAGGGTTTAGCTTTGCATAAACCCACAACATTTTACAATCTTATAAATAAGGGTCTTTGCGCCAGTTACTTGGACTACGACCACTCCAACGCTTAAATGCCCGGCTAAAATTCGCAACATCTGAATAGCCGAGCTCATCTGCAATTTGCTCTAGACTATAATCTGTTCGAGACAGTAAAGACGTTGCATGACGGTAACGAACTTCATCGACTAAGGTTGAGAAGGAGGTTCCTTCTGCTGCCAATTGACGTTTCAAGGTTCGATCTGACATATGCAGACGTTCAGCCACATTCTCAATACTTAAATAATGCTGTTCTGAATTGGTCAGAATATCACGGACTCGCATGGCTAGACGACGACGTTCGCCCAGTGCTGATAATTCAGTTTCACATTGATTAATTGCAATCTGACTGGCAATCGCATCTGCATTGACCATCTTTAAGCCAAGATATTTTTTATCAAAGCTGGAAATCAAATGTGGCTGATTAAAGCGGACTGTACTGGTTAAACGGTCTTTGTATTTGTCAAAGCCTGCTGGTTCAGCAAAATCTAAGTCAACTTCACCTTTTAAATCATCAATTCCAGTGAGGGCTTTGGCCATGGTCATGATACCAATGGTTAAACCTAAAATGATTTCGGTGCGTAAGGGCTCAACTTCAATATCACATTGGAGCTGTAAGGTGGCTTTTGGGCCGAAGGTGGAAAAATAGAGCTGTAAAAAGGGAAGGCGTAACTGAATGAAACGACTTGCCAATGCAATCGCATCCGTGATGTCATGCGCCGTCATAATGGCATAGCCGATAAAGCCATGAATGGAAATACGCATTTGCGTACCTAGATGAAAGCCAAGTGTACTTTCACCAGTCAAACGCAAAGCGTGTTTCACCAATTCATTCGCAATCGGTGTTGGAATTCGATAGTTTGGATCAGCCAGCTGTTCACTCGTTAAATGAAATGGAGCAAACAATGTTTCATCGCTATATCCCCAGCGAGAAACAACATCTAATAGCAATAAGCCATAGACGCCTGGTATTCCTTGATCTTGACGAGTTGAGGTTGTTTTCATGTGCTTTCCGTGGCGCTCATCAATTTTGCCAATATCTTTTAAACATTTAAGTCTTAAACATCTTTACATGAAATAAAATTATCAATCATAAAAATTGTTGGACAAAAGAGTCACCGAATGTTCAACAATTAAATTGCTTTTCTAAAGACTAGAATTTTGGTTGTAGATATTAATAGCACATCACCATGTTGGTTCAAAGCTTGTGTCACGTAGCTGACGATACCACGATCATTTTTTGTTTTAGATGGCACAATTGCAGTAATTTCAACTTCAACATGAATTTTATCGCCAGCACGGGTTGGGCGTGGCCAGCGCAAACTTGACTCTGTACCTAACAGCCCACCGGCTACTGGAAAGCATTCTGTCCATAGACGCATGGTGACAGCTGAGGTATGCCAGCCACTTGCTGCTAAACCTTGAAAAATGGGGTGTTGTGCCGCAGCTTGTTCATCTAAATGAAAAGGTTGGGGATCATATTGGCCGGCAAATTGTTTCACTTCTTCAAGTGTCATTTCATATTCACGGCTACTAAAGCGATCACCAACATTTAAGTCTTCTAAATACAACATTATTCTGTGTCCTGAGTCACTCGCTGTTCAACTAGAAAACCACCAGTTTGGCGTTTCCATAATTGTGCATACAAGCCATCATTGGCAATCAATTCCTCATGTGTTCCTTGCTCAGCAATTCGACCTTGATCAAGGACAATAAGGCGATCCATTTGAGCAATAGTAGATAAACGGTGTGCAATTGCAATGACCGTTTTGCCAACCATCAAGTCATTTAAACTACTTTGGATCGCGGCTTCGACTTCCGAATCAAGTGCACTGGTTGCTTCATCCAGAATCAGAATTGGAGCGTCTTTTAGGAAAACACGTGATATCGCAATACGTTGACGCTGTCCACCAGAAAGTTTTACACCGCGTTCACCGACATAGGCATCATAACCAACACGACCTTTTTGGTCTGTGAGTTGTGGAATAAACTCTTCTGCTCTTGCTTTTTTAACCGCAAGCTGGACTTCGGCTTCAGTCGCATTTGGGCGACCATATTTAATATTTTCAGCAACAGTTCGGTGTAATAAAGAGGTATCTTGCGTTACTAAAGCAATATTGGCGCGTAAGCTATCTTGAGTAACATCATGAATATTTTGGCCATCAATCAAAATACGACCTTGGTTGATATCGTAAAAATGCAGCAGTAATTGGATCAGTGTCGATTTACCCGCACCAGAACGCCCAACAACGCCAATTTTTTCACCAGGTTTGATGGTTAAGTTAAAATGTTCAATGACATTTTTTTTGTTATAAGCAAAGCTAACGTCCTCAAATCGGATTTCACCATGCTGAACTTTTAATGTAGTCGCATCTTGCTTGTCTTGAATTTGGATCTGTTTACCTAAGGTGGTCATGCCATCCTGAATGGTACCGACATTTTCAAATAGCATGGTGACATGCCACATTAAAAACTCAGCCATACTATCAAGCTTCAATACCATCGCCGTGGTAGCTGCAATCACCCCAATAGCAGCTTGCCCTTGTGTCCATAACCAAACTGAAGTACCAATGACACCAATGTATAGAAATGCACTGAGTAAACGAATGCTGATTTCGTATTTGACCCCTAAACGCATTTGTTTATATACCGTCACCATAAATTCTTGCATAGATTCTTTGGCATATTGGCTTTCACGGCCTGCATGAGCAAAGAGTTTTACGGTTTGGATATTGGTATAAGCATCGGTAATGCGACCTGTCATGACCGCACGTGAATCTGCTTGTTTTTTGGAGATTTTACCTAAACGGGGGATAAAATAGCTGGCAATCACAATGAAAAAAACCAGCCACAACATTAAAGGAATAATCAGGATAGGAGAAATAGAGCCTAATACTACACTAATCGTAATGAAGTAGATCAGTACATAGACCAGCATGTCGCCTAAAATCATCCAGAATTCGCGTACAGCCAAAGCGGTTTGCATGACCTTGGCAGAAAGACGCCCTGCGAAGTCAGTATGGAAGAAGTCTAGGCTTTGTTGTAATAACAAGTTATGAAAGCGCCAACGCATGCGCATTGGGAAATTACTAAACAAAACTTGGTGTTTGACCACAGATTGCAGGCTGACAAAGAAAATATTGGCAAACAGGATGCTAATCAGGATGGTGAGGTTTTGTTGATTATTTTCTAAAAATGTACTGGGGTGACTTTGTGTCAGCCAATCGACCAATTTACCAATATAAGAGAAAAATAATGCTTCAAAGCTTGCAGCGGCTGCGGTGCATGCAATCAAGATAAATAGATAAGGTCGGATACCTTTAGTTGCTTGCCAAACGAAAGCAAAAAAAGTAGTCGGTAATGGTTTGTTTAAGTCTTTCGTTGGATAGGGATCAACTAATTTTTCAAACCATTGCAGCATGCCGCATTTCCTCTGATTATGTCTTACGATTCAGCTCACCTTTGTAGGATAACAGAAAATAAGATGAGAAACGGCAAAAGAAAGCAAATGATGCGTATCAAGAGTATTGTAGAAAGAGTGTTTTAATTTAGAGCAGAGCTAAGGTTTTTGGAGTATTCATAATAATGAAGTAATAGATTTAAAATAAATTGAATTAAAGGAATATGTATAAAGTAGCTTAATCTTACTGTTGAATAGAATTTTAAAATTTGAAATGAAAATATCGAGATGATCTTATTTTATTTAGAATATCTTAATATTTTGTGTTTTAAATCTTAAATAAAGTGTGGGTCGGATTTTATCCGTGATGATGATATAATAGATGAAAATTAATATATATTGAAACGGTGATGAGAATAATAGTTACAGCTATATTTATGCTTTTTTTAAGTATAAGTCATGCAGGAAATATTAATAATTTTAGAGAAAATTACGTCAATTTGTCTGATGCTTATTTCAAATCTCTAGATGATCAAATTCAATTCGAATATGGCTTGAAAGGGAAGGAAAAATCCAATCTTGAGCAATTAGAGGCAAAACAAAAAGAGTGCTTGGTTGAAAAGAGCAAAATGAATTTGCATCAACTCATTATTGATCGTTATTCAGCTTATCAGCGTTATATGCAAGACACTGATGAAATTATCCAGACAAAAAATGAATTTAAGCTTAATCAAAATACAGCCCAAGAACATTATCTTGCGCTGAAAAATGAGTTAAAGAAAACCCAGTTTTCATGTTGATTGACAGTAGATTGGGCAGGTTTTCGAGACGTTTTGATTTATACCAAGCTTTTTAGACTCAAGAGTGTCTATAACGTAACACATCCTTAAACGTGTTAAGGATGTGAGCTACAGTATGTGTTCAGTCATCTAGCAAGTTGCTACTGAAAGTTGAAGACTAGCTTAATATAGTTGCTTTTGCAGAGTTTTGCGTCATTTGTTCAAAATATTGTACTGCTGGTGAACGAGCCATATAAGCCAATGCCTGCTCAGTATCTCCTTCATCAATTGGATTAAATTTCGGAGAAGTCCAGCGCAATGTTGCTTTCCACAAATATTTGATTGTTGGCAGATTATCGGTTTGAGTTGCCGTCTTTTCAAATTCACGGATAAAGCTAAAGAATCCACGGCGCATCAATTTTTGAATATCTTTATGTTCCAGATCTTGTTGTCCAAGGCTTCGTGCAAAATCAGCAAGGAAGAAAATAAATAAAGGGAAAACACCCATCATAATCACTTGTCGAGAGACATAAAAACCAAGTTTGTTGGTGAGTAAGTGCTCAAATAAATCATAAGCCACACAACGATGCTCAACTTCCTCGGCAAGATGCCAGCGGAATAAATCGGTCATCGCAGGATCTGCTTTGTCCCAAGACTTGCTATCCAGTGTCCACTGTCCAATCGTACCAGTAAAATGCTCAATTGCAGCAATCACGCCAACACGAAACAGTAACCAATACGCATTGAGCTTTTCGCCTTTTAAAAATGGCAGACCCAATGGCTTATCGCCTAATAGAATATTGAAAATAAAGTGAGCGCGATTTAATGGGTCTTGTATGTCGTAGCCATTTTCTCTTAGAAAATCTTGTGCTTTTTCATGTGCACGCGCATGAGCTGCTTCTTGGCGCACAAATCCGATCACTTCTTGTTTTAATGTTTCATCAGTGACATAAGGGACGGCTTTATTAAAAACTCGGCAGAACCAAAATTCACCAGCAGGTAACAACATATTGATACCATTGGCAATGTGGGAACATAGAGGATCATTTGGCATCCAACAAACAGAAGAGTCGGAAAAATCGAAATATACCTTTCTTGCTTTTAGCTGATGATTTTCTGTGATCATACCTGTCACCCAATATAAAATTACGAATGAATTTGAATAAGTAATTTTTAGCATTGAGTAAAATTGTTCACCATGTGCTTATAGGACAAAAATAAGTTTTCAATCGATTTTAAGGATAAAACATCGCAGTTTTTGCTTGATTGAGGTTTAAAAACCAGACATAAAAAAGCCACATCCTTTGAAGATATGGCTTTAATAAATTCAATCAAGCGTCAATTCAAGATTTAGGTATTAACCAAAGATTTGTAAGATACTTTGAATAACAACCACGTTCACAAGATCGATAAAGAATGCTCCGACAAGTGGAACAATCAAGAATGCTTTATGCGAAGGACCATACATATTGGTAATCGCTTGCATATTTGCAATCGCGTTTGGTGTTGCACCCATACCAAAACCGCATAGACCCGATGCTAATACTGCCGAATCGTAGTTTTTTCCCATGACACGGAAAGACACATAAACCGCAAATACCCACATCGCAATAGACTGAGCAATCAACAAGATAATCATTGGAATTGCAAGATCTGCCAACTGCCAAAGTTTTAATGATACCAGTGCCATGGCGAGGAAAAGTGCGAGGGCAGTGTTACCAAATACATCAATTGAACGATCAAAGATTTCTTGTTTTAAGCCTGTTTCTAACACATTACGTAAGAGAATACCGCCACCCAGTGCCCATACAAAGGTAGGCAATTCAATTGCAGTACCAATCGTCAGGTTTTTCATGGTTTCTGCAAATGCTAAAGCAAATGCAAACATACCTAAGGTCACAATGGCGTTATCAGCAGTGATCAAGCGAACTTTTTGCGGTGCTTCAAAGGTATATTCACTGTCTGTCAGCGGAGAATCTTTATTCTCTTCGCGTACTTCTGCTTTTAGGGGAGACGCTAAATTGTGCTTACGAATTAAATAGCGTGCTAATGGTCCACCCATTAAGCCGCCAACAACCATACCAAAAGTTGCACTGGCAATACCCATTGGCAATGCACCTTCAACAGCATATTTAGTCTCAAAAATAGGACCCCAAGCACCCGCAGTGCCTAGACCGCCTACGAGGGCAATTGAACCTGCAACCACACCCATTAATGGATCAAGACCCACCGCAGACGCAATTGCCATACCGACGCCATTTTGAATGATGACAAAGAAGGAAATTGCAATTAAGAAGATGATTAATGGTTTGCCACCTTCTTTAAGTTTGGCAAAATTTGCACTTAAACCAATCGATGCGAAAAACATCAACATAAAAGTGTCTTGCATCGGTTTATTTACAGAAATTGTATAACCCGCAAATTGATGAATTAAATAAAAAATGATTGCGCCTACTAGGCCGCCAGCAACGGGTTCTGGGATATTATATTTTGTTAAAAAAGGGATGTGCTTGTTTAAAATGCGTCCTACATAGAGGACCAACACCGCTAGCATGAGCGTATATGTTGGATTAAGAGTGAAATCCATAGATATCCTTAAAGTATGAACTATTAAGTGAGCAAAAGGCTCTTAACTGCGTAGATTAAATTAAAAAAAGCACCTTTTAAATATGTGAATTCGCCAATAATTAAACATTCTTATCCTATGTCGATAAAAGCAGACCTGCCAATTTATAAAGCGTAAAATTCCAGTAAATTTAAGCATTTAATTTAATGGCTATTTATTTCGGATGAGATGTTCCTGTGATGAGCTTCACATGAAATTGAGAGGAATTATTTTTTTATATGAATATGATTTAAAAGGATGCTTTTTATACGTTTAGAATAGCTTAATTTTGGATTGCTATCATTGCTGACCATGAATGCAACAAGAGTAAGGTCATTCTGATCATTTTTTAGTGTTAAAATTCTAGAATTCATCAGAAATTACATTTCGTAGCTTAAATCATGTAAAGCGCTCTACAATAAAAACAGAAAATAAATCGTTTATCTTAAGAAAGTGAATATATTGATTTGCTTAATTTTATTATTGGTTGTTCAGGTTACTTAAATGAATAAAAAGCATATTATTTTGTCTTTACTTGTCGGTCTGGTTATTGGCGGTTTGATCGGTTCATTCGGTTATTCAAAAACTGCGGCACGTTATGATGCAATGACGACTGCTTGTGTCATGATGAATCAAGCGGTTGAAAATGAATTATTGACGCCAGAGCAAGTTAAACAATTAGGTACATTGACTGGTCAAAGTCTTAAGAAGGATTATCAATCGGTTGCATCAAAGTTCCAGTTTTCTGAAAAACAGTTGGCAAATGCTTCTGAAGGTTCAAATTGCAGCCAGTTTATCGTTGCTGTAAACGAAGCCAAATAATTCTCGTTTTTAAAGGAAAGCCCACTTCATGTTGGGCTTTTTTAACTTTAGAAATATATAAGTTGCTTTTATAGTGCAATAGAAAAAGAAAATGCTGTAACTGATGGAGTAGGCGTATACTGTTTATACATATTAGAATCATAAGGAGTTTAAAAATGCTTGTTAAATTTGCAGTTCGATTCATGGGTGTTTTATTCACAGTACTGGCGCTAGTTGCTATTGTGATTCATTTCTTTTTTTCCAGTAAGTTAACCACGGATTTATGGATTATCATGGTTCCGATTATTCTTGGTGTTCCAATGCTCACTTCGATCATTGTTGCGAAAGATGATGAATTAAGCATCAAATAAGATTTATGTTTAATTGTATAAAAGCTTGTCAAATGATGGGCTTTCTATTTTTCTGTGGTATAAAAATAATTCAAATAATAAAGGAGCATAAAGTGGTTGTTTCTCAAGTTATTCAAAATTTAGATCGTGAATATGAATTGTTTATAAACTCTCAAAGTTATCAGTCCTATAAAAACAGTGACTTACAAATCAAAGCATTATTTTTAAGAAATGCATTGAAAGCGATTAAATATCCATATACTCATTTGGTCCCTTTAGGTGGGGGTGTTTATAAGTTGTTGAATTTTGATCATTTCGAATTCGATATTAACTTATTTAATACCCCTCAATTTAGCAATAAAATAGCTTTTATTGATTGGATATCTAAACGCTTATACAAAGAGATTTATAGCTAAAATTTAGTGTATGTATTTTTGTTATTCTAAGCTGAAATTTTGATGATCACAAAACACTCATTGTGATTGCTTTTGAGTGTTTTGTGATCATACTTGGATGGTCATCTATAAGTGTAAAAAATAAGATGTCTTTTCACATAACGAATGGGTACTTATCTATCTTATTAGATCGGTATGATTATACATTTTGAATAATGAAAAATTTCTTTAAAAATAATTCATCGATTTTAGTTCTCATCATAATTGTTGTGGGTGGATTTTTTTATGCGTTTAAAGTGGATAGTCGTATTCTTATTCCCAAAATAGGTCAGACTGATTTGCAATGTGCTGGTGTTGCTGTGCCAAGCGAAATTAAATACAGTGAGGGTGATCTTTTTTGCTCATGTATCCGATTAAGTAATCATCAGACCATAAAAGAACGATATGACTATTGTGTGAATAAATTCACCAAAAATACCAAATGATTTACCAGATATCGGTTTCTCGCTTTTATTTATAGTCTTTCAGCAAAAATGATTTTTAAAAAATTAAAAATAAATTATTCTCTAAGCTCTTCAATTCAAATAAAAATAGGCATTAGGATGAAAAAAATACTTGTTGGGGTGATGGGGTTAACTGTATCTCTTATGGGCGCGAATGGGTGGGCAGATACACCTTTACAAGTCAATTATGGGACACCGCAAGAGCTTGGACAGCGCACAGTCCAACCCATAGAACAAGATTATCGCAGTGAGAGTAATAGTGGCATCAAGACCTCTATATTTGCAGAATATTATGGTTCTCGATTGCAGTCCGATGAGATTGATGGTCATGAGAAATTAAATGGCATTGGTACAGGCATTACCTTTACCGCTTTGGATACCTTAAGTACAACTTTCGGTTTGAACTACCAAAAAAATTCAGATTGGAAAAGTACTGAAATTAATGTGAAAGGTGGCTATAGATTTTATGATCATAACAATACTTATGCGAATGCAAGCATTGGTATTGGTTATGCATGGCTTGATGCAGATGACTATGATACCAAGCTGCGTTATGTCACCTTACCAATTGATTTTGAATTAGGTCACTATATTCAAAAAGATATTGCTGGGTATGTAGGGTTAGGCTATAAATGGTTGTATATCGAAAACTTTGATGATGTATGTACTGGTTATTTCTGTGAGAGTACTGCATCTGATGTGTTAGATTTAGATGGAATCACTTATAAAGTGGGTATCCGTTACAATTTCTAAGCATCCGTTTTTACAGCAAAAAGAGCTCGTCACAAGATGAGCTTTTTTATTGACCTTATAAACTTTGCTTTTACATAAAGTCGAAATAAGTGCGTTCTTTTTAATCAATCCTTACTCATGCAAACAGTCAAAAAATCCTGATCGCTTAAGATAAAGATTCAATGATGAATGAGAGCATTTTTAAAATGACAAATACTTTTGAATATAAACAAAAAAATTTAAAAACAACTCCCGCTGTAAATATCCAGACGTCAATGATTAATCGTTTTAGTCCAAAGTACTGGCGCATTGATGGCCCACAAACCATGTCTTTTGCGATTACCAATTATGGCAATGGCTTTGAAGCATCCTTCCGCTCACGTACCACAACCGATCTTGCGGGGATTATTTGGGATTCATATGATGCGAAAGACCATAAATTTTTGGCTTATGAAACCAAATATGATTATAGCGGTGTGATTTGGGATTTCGATATTGAACTGTCAGCATCTATGCCAATGTTAAATAATCCAACCTTAACACCAACATTGACGGTGCAATATAAAGCCAATGGTGAGGACAAGGTCGCCTACATTGTCTTATTTAATTATGCCAATCAGCCAGCGTCTCGCTCAGCGCATATTCATATCAATTGGAATACGGTCAAGGCAGGCTTTGCAGCAACCGATTCTTTTCCTGTTACTAATATTCAGCGAATTTCTTTCTCTGGATTTACCTCGAACTACAATGCTCACTCGACCCAACCATTAACCCAAGCAGAAGATGGCTATATCCGTATCACCAACTCTGTAACTACGGGGCCAAATGCCAAACTTACGCTCAAGCGGGTTTCTGTGCCGCAGCATAACTATGGCATTTGTACTAGTTATGATGATCATTATGATCTCAACCCACAGCGATTGGTCGATAATATGCAGGCTTTGGGCTACCACGGTTTGATTAATCATTATTGTGGCATGTCAAAATACCCTGAAATGTCTTGGAAAAGTGATATCAATAAATGGCAAATTCCAGATACATTGGTGAGTAACCAAGCTGTTGTGAATCCCTGTACCCGTAAATGGCATGAGCGCTTCTCGCAGGCATTGCAAAGCGTAGGGATGCTGCCTGTATTTGGTGTGAGCTTTGAAATGTATTCATTAGCTGCAAATGAGTTTTGGGCACAACGTGATTGGAATAGCAACTTAGGTCGTACGGGTTATGAGCCACCTAGTTATTTTTTCAGCCCTTGTGACCAAAATGCTTTGGCATATCTGCATAAAGTATTTATCGAGTTTGCAGATATGATGGTCGTAGGGGGATGTCCCGTGAATATGCAGATCGGTGAACCATGGTGGTGGTATAACCAAGGCACAGATTTACCTTGTGTCTATGATTTTCCAACCAAGCTGGCATTTAATGCAGACACTGGTTTATATGCGCCAGATTTGGGAACGATTTATGATGCGGTCCATAAAACAGGGACACCATATGATGAGTTTAAGGCTTGGTTACGCAACAAACTTGGGCAGACATGTCGAGATATTCGTACAGTGGTTAAAACCAAGTATCCAACGGCGAAAGTGTGTCCATTGATTTTCTTCCCAACGATTCGGACACCTATTGAAACCTTGGCGACAGATATCAATTATCCAAGTGAGCACTATAGCTATCCGAATTTTGATTACATCATGACGGAAGCCTATGACTGGATTTTGGAAGCGCGTTTAGGTTTAGCACATCAAGCTGTAGCAGAGATTCCTACACAAGATTTGAACTATCCAGCCGATAAAGTGGCTTATTTGACAGGATTTGTCCCTGATTCATCAATTGCACACCTGTATGGATTTGATAAGACCAAGCCTTATCGAACACCAATTTGGCAGCGTGTATTTGGGGATATGAAGAATAATCAACCTTTAGGACTGATGAAGCAGTTTATTTGGGCCTATCCGCAAGTGATGCAGGATTCTGTGACCATTGATACAGTACAGGCACCCAATGGATTCTTTGTTGAAAATACATTGTGCACGCCAATTAGTGACGATACGCCGTATCCGCCTGAAATTTATCTATAAGTAATATCCAAAAAAGAAGTGGTTTTAAAATTAAAACCACTTCTATTTTTATCATTTATTCAATTTTAAAGCACAATTATCTAATAGCGATGCGGATATTGGAGAGACATCCATAGAATTTTTGCTTGAGCATATGCAGTTAAACTTTTCTTACCCAACAGGTACAAAAGATATCTACGGTGTCAGTCTTTAATGATAAATTAGAACAAATGACCCGCGATAGCGGATTTTTATGAATTTATCGTATGCAGCATTGTTATGAAAATCAGAATTCTATCTCTCGGCCTAATTTCAATCCTATTTGTTGGTTGTAATAAACAACCAGAAGTTAAAACTGAGCAAGCACAAGAAAGTTTTGAAGTTGTGGACAACAAGATTTCCGAGTACATGGACATTTTGGACAACCCAGATACACCCAAACAAGAGCAGACACGGGTACTTTGCAAAGATTATCCAAATCTGTATGAATCAAAGTATATTCCTGCTTTGCTAAAACTTGCACCAAAGGACTACACCAAAGAGAAGCTGATATCTGATTTAAAAGTATCGACTGATTATTATGCTGAAAAACTGGATATTGTTTGTAAATAGTGATGTGTAGAGAGGGGATTTTCCTCTCTTACTTTTAAAGAGCAGGCATTTTATAAAATTTGAGGTCTATCGTTATCTTCATTTCATTATTTTTTTAAATAAGAATTAATCTCATTTTACAATTTGCTATGCTAAGATCTGCAGCTGGTAAATGCATTGATCTAAAATAATATTATCATGAAGAAAATCCTTTCGATTACATCAATTTTGATGTGTAGCACACATGTTTGCGCTATCGAGTCTGACTTTCAGCAGTCCATTCATATTGCTGCAGAGAACACACTTTATAGTCCAAATCAAAATAGTTTCTCCGCTTCAAATATTCAAATCAAACAAGGGACGATTGATATCCAAGCGGCTAAAGCGATTGGAACAATGAAAAATGGGCAGCCTGACCAACTTACGCTAACTGGAAGTCCTGTCAGATTTCAACAGAAAGTGAGTGAGGAGAAGGGAATGGTTTATGGTAAAGCCAATCGTGTTGATTACAATACCTCAGCAACAGAGATCGTATTAAAAGGCAATGCATCAATTCTCATGGATGGCTCAAGTATTTCAGGTGAAACACTCAGATATAATTTAACCATAGGTGATGTCGAGGCTCGCGGTAGTTCGAATAAACGCGTTCAGATCATTATTCCACCTCAGAGAAAGGTAGAGATGAAGCCCCTCAAAACCAGCAGGTAAACTTTAGTGGGAATGGAACAATGGCCTAAAGATGGTTGTGCTGAGCAGTATTGTGGTTTTTTTATACGTTAGATACAGAAAAATTATCTCTGCGCCAAAATCTGTCGTTTAGTTAGTGTTGTGGCCTTGAAAAACTGGAATTAGAACATATTATAATTTTTTCTTATTCTGATATCACAGGCGGAATACGGTGAACGAAGAAATTTTGTTACCCGCTTCAAAAGCAACTGCAATTTCCAACGCGAATGTTAAAAAGTTAACTGTAGATAAAATTCTCTCAAAGATTTCCAGTACGATCAAATTAAGGGCCAATGATGGCGACCGAGATGCCTTGCAACAATTTTCAAAACATGAGGTAAGTAGCGAAGACGCAGATATTGTTGTGACGGAATTGAAGGAAGCCGGTTATAGAGTTTTCTTAAATCCTAATTTTACCAATACCAATATTCAGTTTCAGCTCGAGTGGGATTGAGTAAAAAGTCAGTCTAAAGCCCCAAATATTATTGGGGCTTTTTATTGTGTGTCCAAAATGTTGTGCTTCAATAAAAGTGAAACAGGCCATTGCTGTTCGAAAAATTGCATTTACCTGAAGCTAAAAAATCCCTAAATGTTTAATAAAGTTGCCTATAATGTTGTAAAGCACAATTCGGGCAAAAAATGAGCTTAAAAGGATTCTTTTTTATCATAGTGGGAACGACACTGGCTTTCGTGAGCTACTTCTATTGGGATTATAAAAAAACAGGGGGCTATCCGAAGAATAGTGATGGTTATTATGGTTATTCTTTTCCGATAGACAATGGATTAAACAACCCTGAGGATTGTGAACTGGCAAATACAGAAAACCCAGAACAGCCGCCAGTATCAAAAGAATGGATGGAAGGTTGTCGGAAGTATTTTGAGATGAATTACAAATAGCTTGTGGTTTTTATAATTTATAAAAGATTGATATTTTAGACGATGGCTTATAGAAATAGACTACAACTTAATAACTTTCAGAGTATTTTTAACTTGAAAACTTTAATACAAAAATCAGATTTGATATGATTTTCGTATTATTCTAGTTTCTTAGATTGCTTGATTTATTTATATAACATTAGAAAAGTGGTTTTTATATGAAAAATTTAACTAGAGCTATTTTTTCTAGCTTCATGGTACTTTCTTTAAGTACTCAAACATCAGCAAATATTTATATTCCTGTTTCCCTTTTTAAGAAAGCAAATAAATCCCAGTTTGTAAAAGCACAAGCTTTGAAAACAGAAGAGTTTAATGTATCAACAATACAATTGTTAGAAGAAGGTTTTGTACCGATTAAATCGCAGAAATTTAATGGAAGAGACAGTTCAAAAGGTTATGACTATATCGTTAATGAATTGGGGAAAAAGAGCAGACTCACTCGGCGCTCAGATAGTATTATTTAGCAATAATCAATCAACAGAATCAATAGGATACTATAATTTCTTAACACCAGCTCCTCATAATTCTCAAAATCAAGCGGAAAATAATGGCTTTGGGAGCGTGAATACATCCAATAATATCAATGGAGCCTTAACTCAATCAGCCCCCATTTATCAACCACAAAAAGAATATACAGTCAGTTACTTTTATAGGTTTGAGTCAATTACAGGAATTTATCCCATTGATTTATCTGATTTAGACAAATCTAGAACTGGATACTTAGAAGGTATAAAGGCTAAAGTTATATCAAAGAAATCTGCCGCTTTCGGGGAAATATTGGAGGACGACATTATTCTAAAAATTAATGATATTGTGGTAAGAGATGTAAGTCATTTTGTAGATATTTCTAATTACCTAAAGAAAGAGACTGTTAAGTTTGAAATTTTACGAAAAGGCCAAAAAATGACTAAAGAAATATCAATCACATAATATTTTCTCTTTAGGATTATTGATTGTATGACCCACCAACTTCAAGTCTGTAGAATAGAAAAAACTAAAAAAGCACCCGTAGGTGCTTTTTTAGTTTTTAATTTAAGCTTTGGTCTCTTGCTCTGTCGTAAGCAATTGAAAATCATGACCAGATGGCGCTTGGTAAATTCGTAGACCAAATTCAGGAATGATCGCAATTAGATGATCAAAAATATCAGATTGGATTGCTTCATAAGAAGCCCATGCAATGGTATTGGTAAATGCATAGATTTCTAAAGGCAAGCCTTCACTGGTAGGCTGCATTTGACGTACCAAAATAGTTTGGTTTTGGGCTATACCTTGGTGCTGACGTAAGTAAAACTCAACATAAGCGCGGAATGTCCCAAGATTAGTCAAACGACGCTGGTTATACTGAGACTGATTGCTCAAATGATTATTGAACTCTTCAATTTCAGATTTTTTAGCATCGAGGTACTGGTCGAGTAGCAAGAAATCTTTTAGTTTTTGCTGCTCCGCATCACTCATGAAGTGAACACTGCTTTGATCTAGAAACAGTGAACGTTTAATACGACGACAACCAGATTCACTCATCCCACGCCAGTTTCTAAAGGTGTCCGTCACCAGCTTATTGGTTGGAATGGTGGTAAAAGTCTTATCAAAGTTCTGTACGGTCACTGTATGTAATGACATATCAATGACATCGCCGTCTGCATTTAACGATGGCATTTCAATCCAGTCACCAATACGAACCATATCATAAGAAGCAATTTGAACACTGGCAACTAAAGAAAGAATGGTATTTTGGAACACCAACATCAACACTGCAGCCATTGCACCGAAGCCTGCAAGTAAAGTAAACACATCTTTTTTCAAGAAAGTGCCTAAAATCATCAGGCCACAGACAACAAATAAGATGAGTTTAACAAGTTGCAGATAGCCCTTAATCGGTTTGTTTCTGGATTTAGGATTACGTTGATAGACCAAATTAAAGATGTTCAATGCTTCACTGATAGTGAGTGCAAGCGTCAGGAAGATAAAGGCTTGTGCACCCATTTGTACGAAGCTAATGAACTTCTCCGGCAAATGTGGAACAGTCACAATACCATTCATAATCACGAGAGCTGGAACAATATTCGCAAAGCGGCGGGTAACACTATGCTGTGCAAATATTGCTTGGTTTGGGGATTTAAATTTTGTAATTAAGTGGCGAATACCACGGACAATAATTCTTTTAGCTATAAAGTTTGCAAGTGCTGCAAACAAAATCAAAACTGCTAATGCAAGCGTTGTTTCTAGCCATGGGTAATGGCTAAGCTCGCTACGCATATAATTTAAATAATCCAAACCCAAAACACCTTATAAATTCTTAAAGTAAGAATTGTAAGGTGTAATAGGGATTTATATAAGTTTGATCACAGTTTACATACGATTTGTAAAGGCATTTTTACATAAGTCTGAAGTGATTTACCACATCAGATCATCTGGAATAACGTATGCTGCATATGGATCTTCTTCATCTGTGGTTTGATCATTTTTCTCAGTATTATTATTCACTAAGATGAAACCCTGCATTTTCTGATCAATTTTTTCTGCAAGTGCTTTAGGCAGATAAGCATAGCTCTCTTGATCTTTGGCAACCACCAACGAACCAGAAACAAGTGCATTATAAACTTGCTGTGAAAGGTAGACCTTTTTGATTTTACCTTCATCAATAAATTGATAGGTGATGTCACCTTCAATTTCTTTGACTTTATGGTGTTTGATCATTTGGATGATAGATGCTTTTAACGCTTTTTCTTCTAAGATGTTCTGCTTTTCTAAATTCAATGCTTGGTCTTTGGCTAACTTTTCTTGCTTGGCACGATCAATTTCAGCTTTCAATGCCGCATCATCATTTTGTCCTGTGCGTTGCCCATGCTGTGCTTGTTTGGTTAATTTCTTAGCTTTCTTATTATCAACCAAACCCGCTTTTAACAACTGAGCTTGCAATGCATTTTTAACCATAATTCAATCCAAATTTGAGTTTGATGAAGAACGAAAATAGAAAATCCAGTAGGCCATACTCATTGCCAAGCTTAAGCCAGTAGGAATGAGAAAGGTCTGTAATTTTAAATAAGGATAAAGCACACTCGCAATGAGTCCACCGCATAAAAAACCCATAAAAATGAGTAGGTGCAGAAAAATACGACGTTTTTCTACTTTTAGACCGCGTGCTTTATAGCCCAATGCTAAACCAATATCAGTGAGGACACCAGATAAGTGCGTGGTACGAATAATAGCGCCTTTGTAATGGCTCACCATGGCATTTTGTACCCCCATGGCAACACAGGCCCACAATAAACCATATCGCGGAAAATAGGGAAGTAACAACCAAGTGAGGAATAAAAAGATCGCAACCAAGCTCAATGGAAGGCCATAGTGTCGACCAAAGGCAACATTGCCATTGCCAAGTATCAGGCCGCTATAAAAAGAGCCGATGACAAAGCAAATGACAACCAGACTTAGATAGATAAAATGCTCAGGCTGCCAGTCCAGTAAACTCATTGCAAGCATACTGACATTGCCAGTCATATGAGAAACAGATTGATGTAGCAGTGTAAATAAGCCTAAAACGTTTACCATCCCTGCATTCAGTGCAAGTAAGAAAGCACCAAGTTGAATCCAGTTGGGTAAACGTTGAAGTGGCATATTAACCTATGAGTTTGGACGGTCTCTGAAATCAACTGCAGCGGTAAATAACACATCCGTTGATGAGTTTAACGCGGTTTCTGTTGAATCTTGCAATACACTGATAATCATACCAATCGCAACAATTTGCATTGATATCTCAGATGATATACCAAACAAGCTACAAGCAACAGGAATCAACAGCAAAGAACCACCAGCAACCCCTGATGCACCACAAGCAGAGACAGTGGCAACCACAGATAAAATGATCATGGTGCTTAAACCAACTGGAATACCTAAGGTATGTACAGCTGCCAGAGTCAGTACTGTAATCGTCACTGCTGCACCCGCCATGTTAATGGTTGCGCCAAGCGGAATAGATACACTTGCAGTCGCTTCATTGACACCTAAACGTTGCGCAAGGTCTAAATTGACAGGAATGTTGGCTGCTGAACTACGCGTAAAGAAGGCTGTAATTCCACTTTCTTTTAAACAGGTAAAGACTAATGGATATGGATTCGCTTTCATCGTAATCGCAACTAGAATCGGATTGATGACAAGTGCAACAAATGCCATGGTGCCAATCAATACGAATAAGAGATGCGCATAGCTTTTTAATGTTGCCAAGCCTGCATCAGCAAAGGTCACTGCAACTAAGCCAAAAATACCAATAGGTGCGAAACCAATCACGGTATGAATGATTTTATTTACAGCATGAGCAACATCTGTCAAAACTTGCTTTGTATTGTCTGAACTATGACGTAAAGCCAATCCCAAACCAACGGCCCAAGCTAAAATACCAATAAAGTTTGCTTCACCAATTGCTTGTACTGGGTTTGCAATAAAACTTAAAAGTAGATTCTTTAAAATTTCTGCAAGACTGCCTGGTGCTTGAAGTCCAGTTTCTGCTGGTAAGTGCAAAAACAGTTGGCTTGGAAATAGGACACTTGCTGTTACGGCACTAAATGCGGCAAGTAGCATACCTACAACATATAATACAAGCACAGGTCTGATATTCGAGCTTTGACCGATCTGGAAATTTGCAATTGAAGATAGAACCAAAACAAAAACTAAAATCGGTGCAACAGACTTTAATGCTTTAATGAATAATTCACCCAATAAACTTAAGTAGGGTGTAAAGTTAGGAAAGAGAAGAGCTACTCCAATCCCTAGAAAAATAGCGATAATAATTTTGCTAACTAAACTCAAGCGAGACAATACATTAAACATATAAAGGCCTTATAAACCTATGCACGGTTTAAGGTTAAACAAGCGCGGTATTCTATACCTAAGTACCGTGAATAATAAAATTTTTTTTGCAATTCAATTACTTTAAAAATAACCAAAAAATTAACACAATGTTTTTTAAAAAAAATTAGGAAAACATGACACATCCTTTTGTATAAAAAAAATCCAATAAAAGCCGTTCATTCTACAAGCATTTCAGGTGAAAGTGTTTGTATTGCTTGATAATGTGATAAAAATATTTGTCCTGTCAGCTCATTGATCAGTTGCGATTTAGACAGTCGATCCATAACTGGGCTCTTAATTTCAGACAAATGCAGTTGAATATTGAGTTGCTTCAGTTCCTGATTAAGATCTTCTAACATTTCTAATGCACTCAGATCGATATTGCTGATACTTGAGCAATTGATCACCACATGTTGCAACAGAGGATTTTGACTAACTTCGGTAATCACATGACCTTTTAGAACATGTGCATTCAAAAAACTCAGATTTTCATCTACACGGAAGGAAACAATTGCTGCTGTTGTAATGACATTGTAATTTGATACATTCCTAAAATGCTGAGTACCTTCAATTAAACCAATGACCGCAATATGTGGTCGACTGATCCGCCACAGCAATAAAATGAAAGTCAGTACAATACCAATAATCAGTCCAGTTGAAATATCCAAACAGGTTACACCAAAGAACGTTACCCACATGGCCAGACCATCTGCTTTTGAATATTTCCAGGTTTCAATGAATGGTGTCAGTGTCACCAATTTCCAGATAGAAACAAAAATTGTTGCTGCGAGTACAGCCAAAGGCAGATTTTGAAAGAAACCAGTAAAGTAGAGACTTACTACAATCATGAGTAAGGATGAAACTACTCCTGACATTGGGGTTTTTGCGCCTGCATCGGTATTTACAACAGTACGAGATAAACTGCCAGAAACGGGAAACCCTGAATTTATTCCTGCGGCGATATTGGCTAAACCCAATGCAATCAGTTCCTGATTACTGTTCAAATCATCGCGTTTCTGTAGCGCTGTGGCTTGAGCAATGGCTAAAGATTCAACAAAACTAATCATAGCAATCATAAAAGCGCTTGGTAACAATTGTTGAACTAGTTCGAGATTCCAAGTGGGAAAATTTAAACTTGGTAAACCTGTAGGAATGATACCAACAGTTTTGATGGCATTATAATCATTACCTAAAAAGCTGATGACAGCGATAGAGAACAGGACGAGGAGTAAAGGTAATGTCTTATTAAGAAACTCCGATCTGATCAACTTTGGAAGCACAAAAAGTATTAAAACGGAGATAAGTCCAAAGCTAATACCAGTTAGGCTGATCACATCAAAATTTTGAGAAAAACTTATAATAAATTCGGGGATGTTACTTGCTTGAAGCGGAATATCGAGTAGAAATTTAAGCTGCCCTAGAGCAATCAGTAGGGCTGAAGCAATAATAAAACTTTGAATCACAGGATGGCTAATCAGCTGAATCAGAAAACCAAAACGAAATAATCCTAAAAGTAGGGAAATGATGCCGACTAACAGTGCCAATAAGCATGCAGCTTCAATATAGGCTGTCGAACCAACAGCAAATAATGGATTGAGTGCTGCGAAGACCATCATGGAGATAATGGCCACAGGTCCAATAGAAAGGGTAGTACTGCTTCCCGTAAACGCATAGATAATCATGGGTAATATACTGGCATATATCCCCATAATTGGAGGTAATCCTGCCAGCATTGCATAAGCCATACCTTGAGGTACGAGCATGGCTAATACGATACAAGCTGCAATCAAGTCAGACTTGAAACTTGAAAGTTGATAATGACTTAACCATTTTCGTGCAGGAAATAGTTTAGCTAAGTTGAGGGATAACAATTTCATGCACAATAGTCTAAATCATAAATTTATATATATTATGCAGAAAAAATGCTAAAGAGGGTATGGTTAAAACAGTTACTGCAATATTATGCGTGGGGGCAATAATGCTCATATAAGGTATTCAAAACCACTTTTAATTTTGGATCCAAAATCGAGTAGAAAATTTGTTTACCATCACGTCGGGTAGAAACCGCATGACTCTTTCTTAACATCATCAATTGTTGAGAGAGTGTTGGTTGAAAAATTTGGGTCAATTCTTCAATTTGTGAAACATTAAGTTCTTGTTTAGCCAAATGACACAAAATAATTAAACGATCAGTATTCGCCAGAGATTTTAGTACATTGACAATTGTACCAGCAGACTCTCTCATTGCTTCGATCTCGAAATCCTTTTGCATGCATATACTCACTAGGTTACAGCCGTGGCTAGTATAAAGTCAGACAAAGAGAAAATTGTAGTAAAACTGAATAATTGCAATGGTTTTTAATGAAAATGTATATCAGTAAAAGTGATAAAATAGTGCATTAATGTGAAATATTCTGTTTTAATAATAAATAATGTGATTTTATTCACATTATTGTTATTTTGGTAAAATTTTATCAAGTGGTATCATCTAGCGGAGTCAATTGGAATATTTTATTGTTTAAAAATACTAAACAATAAAATTAAGTTATTAATATATTTAATGAATATAAAAAAGTTGAAAAAAAGATTGCGCTTTAGGGGAAAGTATATATAATGAGAAACAAGACAGAACGATCTGTCTGCATAAGAAGGATCGGAAGTGCGAAAGTACAACCGCCAGAGGGTAATAATATTTATTATTCTTTTTTACACTCAGACGCAAGCGTGAGCCACAATAATAACTATAAATCACGCTTTATTTTTTATTCAATGATATCTGCATTCTAACTTTTAAAAAATCCCTTTATTTTTAAAGGGATATCTCATATTTATGCCATTGCTTTTTCAAAGTTAATTAGATGTTCAACACGTTTCCAATACTCATCCATCTCGACAGAGTGCTTGTTAACATGTGCTTGAATTGTCATACCATCCAAAATGCTCACAATCAAAGTTGCAAGATGGGTCGGGTTACGAATATCAAGATTTTTAAGTAAATTTTCGATTAAAGCAGTTAACCATATTTTATATTGGGTGGCAGGTTGCAATGTAGAAGGGTAGATTTTGATGACTTCTTCTAATGCTTTCTGAAACATACAGCCATTAAAATCTTCACTGTTAAACCAAGCAGCGTACCAACCAAAAATTGCTTTGAGTTGACCAAGATGATCGTCTTCATCACATTCTGCCAAAGTTGCATTGAGTGAAGTTTGAAGATTGGTGTTCCGTTGTATCAAGCATTCTTCAATTAACTTTTCCTTTGATGGAAAGTATTTGTAGAACGTCATTTTTGCGACACCAGATTCACTAATGATCCGGTCAACACCAATTGAATTATAGCTATGCGAATTAAAAAGTCTTAATGCAGTGCTAATAATATCTTCTTTTTTTGACATACAACGCCTCGAGTTCGCCCATCGCCAAGAGCATCATGTTGCATTTCATTATGCAATTTTGGCACGGATTTTACATGGTATTTTGAAAATATCATAGGGGAAAATAATATTATTTATTTAAATGATTCTTTAATTCATATTTTCAAGTGTAGGTGGTGAAATAATATTTTATGACTATAGAAAATAACTATTAATTAAATCTTAAAATACAATAAAAACATATGGGAATTTATTCAGCTTTGATTGGTGATTATTCATCTAATTGTTTTCAAAGGATAACTCATTTTACCCACATTTTATTTCATAAAGCTATCTATATTGAGATTTATTCTTGTTTGTAGGTATGTATATATTAAAGATACTCGAGTTTTGAAATTTTACTCTGTAGTCGATTTTTGAATATAATCCAAATATTAAAAAGTCAGTTACTTATAGTTAAAATAAATAACTGACTTTAATCGTATAATTTTCTATTTTAAGATTTACTTGGTAGGGTTGCGATAAGTTTTACAAAGTTATGGTAAAGCATTGATTGTTGGCTTGGGGTGTAAACTGAGCGCTTAATGTTACCTTTATCTGTTTCGATTGAAAGCTCAACATTTTTTGCTTTGTCTAGTTCATAAAGGAATGTACTTGGAAGCACAAAGCTATTTGATGAGCGTCTAGGAATGAGTCGATTAATGTTTTTTTGTTCTGTTGGGCCCACAGGTTTGTAAGCAAAGGCTTTTCCATCCACGAAGAAGGTAATGCCTTTGATGTCATAGTAGTCATAACTACTGTTGAGCACCGTTTCTACGCTTAATTGCGCTTTGTGTTGCTTGTCCCATTCAACAAAAACATTGGGGCAAAGTTCGTTTGCTTTGCAAGTCAATGAACCTGCGGTTGCTAGATTGTCTGTTGAAGGTGCAGATGAGTCTGGTAAGGTTGAGCAACCACTCATAACAATACAAAGGCTAAGTAAACATAAAGTTTTATTCATCTTTCAACTCTCTAGGATGTATTCAATATTTCAGTGTTAATGATGTAATTGTGGGCCAAGAAATTCAAATGGTTTGGCGAGCTTAAATTGACCTGTTGCATCACCTGCAAAGGTATTTTGTTGATCTTTACCTAGATCAAGTTTACGCGTTAAACCATCCTTAAAGTTAATTTTCTTTAAATCTACCCAAAATACATTGGGTGAAACTGCCGATTCAAAGAAATAGAGCTGTTGTTTGTGATCAGCGACAGTTCTCCAACGTGTCGAGGAGATATTCGGTTCTTCTGCAGTATTCAAGCCATAGGGTACAGATGCATTACGAATTACACTAAAAACAGAAGCTAAGGCATCTTTAGGATTGTCATTTTTAGGAATGGCATTGATATAAAATGATGCGCGGGCAAATCGATCAGCCGCTCGATTGGTGCCAGGCAGCATCACAGTTCCACCAATTTGTTGCCAATAGGTATTGAGCGCGAGTTGTTGATCAAATGTTGGCGAGTTGGTCATGACTTGATATTTCTTATCATGATGAATGACTTGTTTACCACCAATGTATTCAATAATGGCGCTGTCGCCGGTTTTATCTGAAATCGAGAGGTGTAATGTTGCGAGTCGTTGTTCACCAGGCACACTGTCGGTAATCAGATCAAAAGGTTCTTTTTCTAAAGCATTGACCGCTTCAGAAACGGTTGCGTAATTATCGAGTACGTATTGTGCCCAAGCAGAAATGCTCAACTGTGGTTTATTCGATTTTTTTGTATCTGGATATTGAGATTCGACCAGCCATAACACGTTGGCGACCAGACCTGCTTCATTCATCCCGTCGGTTGTTGAGATGTCATAACCCGTGGCAATCACGCTGCCATATTTGGCTTTCCATTTCAGTGATTTTGGTCCGGCATTACTATCTCGTACAACACCGCTTGGTAGGATCCAGAGATTTGTGGCGACATCGACTTTCCAATCCATCGATCGTGCGGTAATGATATGGTCATTATTACCTAGATACACTGCACGTGTGCAGGCATGGCTGGTTTGTAGAACTAAAGATGAAGTGAGAAATGAAAGGCATAAGATTTTTTTAAACACAAGTCAGTCTCCGAGTTGTTATATCAAGTTGATTTCTATCTAATGTTTTTGTAATGAATTGGATTTAGTCTATTTAAAAAAAATTCTTATTCAAGAATTAAAATGTAATCATTATAAAAAGTAGGGATTTATTTTTATCATTAATTCTATAACAAAATCATGCCTGTGATTGGAAATGATTCCAATCACAGGCATAAAAATTGACGATAGATCACTTAATTTGGGGGTAATAACATCACAATTGCGTTGTTGAGCAATAGCGCGATATCTTCCAGAACCTCAGTGTCATTAAAGCGTTCGTCCAGTACTAAGCTTTCTCCATCTGCAATCTGCTTCAAAAAAGGAATAAATGCTTCAGATACACACACTGTATCGCCATTTGCCCAAAACTCTAGAGACTGGTCTTGTTTTCTGTAAAGTAATCTTGAAGCGGGCTCTAAAATAATTTGGTAATCAGCGCCAATCACTTCGGCTACATCATTGCCATCCACTTCTTCAGGTTCAGGAATGTTGTTGGGATAACTTGCTTCGCTCATATAGGCCATGATTGCTGCATCAAATTCAGGCGCTTGCGTGAGGTAGTCTAATAATTGAGTTTTTAGGTAAGCAAATTCAGTGCTATTCATTTCACCCAAATGTGCAGTCTGTTGACGCACGATATCGAGCAATGGATTTTTGAGTGAGGTATTTTCTGAAAATTTATCACTAACTTGATCAATCATTTCTGACAAGTTTGGCATACGGAAGCCAAAAGAGAAGGTCAAGCAATCATCTTCTGCTACCCCATAATGCGCGAGGCCAGGCGGTACATAAAGTAAATCACCAGGTGCAAGCACTTCATCAAATTGTACATCTATTTCAGGCAAGAGCTTTAATGGCTGGTCAGGAATGAATTGAGTTGATTCATCACACATTTGACCTAACTGCCAACGACGGTGGCCGTGACCTTGTACCAAGAACACATCATAAAAATCAAAGTGTTTCCCAACTGAACCGCCTTGAGGTGCATAAGACACCATGATGTCGTCACGACGCCATTGCGGAATAAAAGGAAACTTTTTCCACAGTTCAGCAATATCAAATGAATAATGATCTACGGCTTGAACCAGTAGCGTCCATAGGTTGGGTAGTTTTTGGAAATCACCTTTGGTCAGTGGTGATGACTTTACATGCCATTCGTTTGGATTTTTATTTTTTTGACGGATTAAGCGGGCAGTCACGTGTTCTTCTAAAGCTAACTCCTGAACATCTGTTGGCTCCAATAGGCCAATAATTTCTGGCATCGCATTACGGACCAATAATGGCTTTTTCTGCCAATATTCATTAAGAAACTGTTCTGCGGTAATGCCGCCGAGTACCGCTAAAGATTGAGACATGGGAAATGAAACCAACAACATATAAATTGGTGCGTATTGTCACTTGAGTTGAATGTTGGCGCAAGTCTTGTGTAAAAGTGATGAAATACTTAGAAATCACCATCAAAAGTAATGGAATGTATTTAAACTTGATCAATTAGATGCGTATTCATTCACAGCCTTTCAAAAAAACAGTATCCTTAAGATGCAAAAAGGAGCATACATGTATCAAGTACTGGCAAGAAAATACCGTCCACGTAATTTCAATGAGTTAGTGGGGCAAAACCATGTTTCTCGTGCTTTAACCAGTGCGCTAGAACGCGGTCGTTTGCATCATGCTTATTTGTTTACGGGTACGCGTGGCGTCGGAAAAACCACGATTGCCCGTATTTTAGCCAAATGCTTAAACTGTGAAACGGGTGTTACTTCGACGCCGTGTGAGGTATGTGCTACCTGTAAAGCGGTAAATGAAGGTCGTTTTATTGATTTAATTGAAATTGATGCGGCATCACGAACCAAAGTTGAAGATACTCGTGAGCTACTCGACAATGTTCCTTATGCACCGACTCAAGGCCGTTTTAAAGTCTACCTGATCGATGAAGTGCACATGCTTTCAACGCACTCATTCAATGCATTGTTAAAGACATTGGAAGAGCCGCCTGAGCATGTCAAATTCCTGTTTGCGACCACTGATCCACAAAAATTACCAATTACCGTGATTTCACGTTGCTTGCAATTTACCTTGCGTCCGTTGGCAGTTGATGAAATTACTGAGCATTTGACTGCGATTTTAAATAAAGAACATATTGAAGCTGATCAAAATGCAATTTGGCAAATTGCTGAGTCTGCACAGGGTTCATTGCGTGATGCCTTATCTTTAACGGATCAAGCGATTGCCTATGGTCAGGGGGCAGTACATCATCAAGATGTCAAAGATATGTTGGGGTTGATTGACCGAACCATTATTTATGATTTGATTTTAGCAATTCATCAAAATCAGCAAGCCCATGTCAGTCAGTTATTGTTGCAATTTAGACAGCAAGCTTTAGATGTTTCTTTGGTACTAGATCAACTGGTTTCAACTTTGCATGAATTGGCGCTGTTGCAGTATTTACCTGATCTTGCTTTGAAATATAGTGAAGAAATTAATCAGAAAATTCTGCAACTATCAAAACTTATTTCTGCTCAGGATTTACAGCTTTATTATCAAATTGCCTGTAAAGGGCGTACTGAGTTGCAACTTGCTGTGACTCAGGAACAAGGCTTTGAAATGACGGTCTTGCGTTTATTGGCATTTAGACCAATGACCCCCAATGAGGTCACTGTCAGCGCAGCAGCTGTAACGCAAATTGCAACCAGCAGTATTCAACCAGCCGCTCAAAACACGGCTTTAGAAAGTCAGCTTGCGGTCCAACAAGAAACCGTTATGGTTGAACCTGAACCTGAACCTGAACCTGAACCTGAACCTGAACCTGAACCTGAACCTGAACCTGAACCTGAACCTGAACCTGAACCTGAACCTGAAC